>NZ_BDCD01000001.1 GCF_001613325.1 Nocardia yamanashiensis NBRC 100130
CGCGTCCGCAGCTCGCCCGGGCCCCGCGCCCAAGCCCGCTGCCCGCGAAACCGCCGCTCCCGCAGCGGCTTCCGCTCCGGCGGCCCCGTCCGCTCCGGCTCCGCAGGCCCCGCGTCAGGATGCTCCGCGTCCGGGCGCTCCGGCTCCGCGTCCGGCGCAGCCGCAGTCCGGCGCTCCGGCCCAGGGCGGCGCTCCCGCTCAGGGTGGCCCGCGTCCGGGTGGCCCGAAGCCGGGTCCGAAGCCGCCGCGTGTCGGCAACAACCCCTTCTCGTCGGCCCCTGAGCGTCCCGCTCCGCGTCCGGCTCCCCGTCCGGGTCAGCAGCAGGGCGGTCCGCGTCCGGGTGCCGGCCAGGGTGGTCCGCGTCCGGGACCGCAGGGCGGTCCCCGTCCGGGTGGCGACCAGCGTGGTCCGCGTCCGGCCCCCGGCCAGGGCGGTCCCCGTCCCGGTGGTCCGCGTCCCAGCCCCGGCTCCATGCCGCCGCGTCCGAACCCGGGTGCCATGCCCGCTCGTGCGCAGCGTCCGGCCGGTCCGGGTGGTGCGGGTCGTCCCGCGCGTCCGGGTGGCCCGGGTGGTCCCGGTGGCGGCGGTCGTCCCGGTGGCGGTGGCGGCGGTTACCGCGGTGGCGGTGCTCCCGGTGGCGCTCCCGGTGCCGGTGGCGGCGCGGGTGCGGGTGCCGGTGCGCCCGGTGGTTTCCGCGGTCGTCCCGGTGGCGGCGGTGGCGGTCGCCCGGGTTCGGGTGGCGGTCGCGGCGGTGCCGCGGGTGCCTTCGGACGTCCGGGTGGCGCTCCTCGCAAGGGACGCAAGTCGAAGCGGGCGAAGCGCGCCGAGTACGAGAACCAGCAGGCTCCGATCGCCGGTGGCATCCGCCTGCCGCGCGGTAACGGCGAGGTCGTGCGCCTCGCCCGTGGCGCCTCGCTGTCCGACTTCGCCGAGAAGATCGGCGCCAACCCGGCCTCGCTGGTCCAGGCGCTGTTCAACCTCGGTGAGATGGTCACCGCCACCCAGTCGGTGAACGAGGAGACCCTCGAGCTGCTGGGTTCGGAGATGAACTACGTCGTGCACGTGGTCTCCCCGGAGGACGAGGACCGCGAGCTGCTCGCCAACTTCGACCTCACCTACGGCGAGGACGACGGCGACGAGGAAGACCTGCAGGTCCGCCCGCCGGTCGTGACCGTCATGGGTCACGTCGACCACGGTAAGACCCGACTGCTGGACACCATCCGTAAGGCCAATGTCCGTGAGGGCGAGGCCGGCGGCATCACCCAGCACATCGGCGCCTACCAGGTGCTGGCCGAGGTCAACGGTGAAGACCGCCTCATCACCTTCATCGATACCCCGGGCCACGAGGCGTTCACCGCCATGCGTGCCCGTGGTGCGAAGGCCACCGATATCGCGATCCTCGTGGTCGCGGCCGACGACGGCGTCATGCCGCAGACGGTGGAGGCCATCAACCACGCGCAGGCCGCGGACGTGCCGATCGTGGTGGCGGTCAACAAGATCGACAAGGAAGGCGCGAATCCGCAGAAGATTCGCCAGCAGCTGACCGAATACGGTCTGGTGGCCGAGGAATACGGTGGCGACACCATGTTCGTCGACATCTCCGCGAAGCAGGGCACGAATATCGAATCGCTGCTCGAGGCGGTCGTCCTGACCGCCGACGCCTCGCTGGATCTGCGGGCGAACCCGGATATGGACGCGCAGGGTGTGGCCATCGAAGCCCACCTCGACCGTGGCCGTGGTCCCGTGGCGACCGTGCTCATCCAGCGCGGCACCCTGCGGGTCGGCGACTCGATCGTGGCGGGTGACGCCTACGGCCGCGTCCGCCGCATGGTCGACGAGCACGGCGACGACGTCGTGGCGGCGCTGCCGTCGCGGCCCGTCCAGGTCATCGGTTTCACGTCGGTGCCGGGTGCAGGCGACAACCTGCTCGTGGTCGAGGAAGACCGGATCGCGCGTCAGATCGCCGATCGCCGCAACGCTCGCAAGCGCAACGCCCTGGCCGCGCGCAGCCGCAAGCGGATCTCCCTGGAAGATCTGGATGCCGCTCTGAAGGAGACCTCGGAGCTGAACCTGATCCTCAAGGGCGACAACTCCGGTACCGTCGAGGCCCTCGAAGAGGCGCTGCTCGGTATCGATGTCGGCGACGAGGTGCGCCTGCGCGTCATCGACCGCGGCGTCGGTGGCGTCACCGAGACCAACGTCAACCTGGCGTCGGCCTCGAACGCGATCATCATCGGCTTCAACGTCCGTGCAGAGGGCAAGGCCACCGAGCTGGCCAACCGCGAGGGCGTCGACATCCGGTACTACTCGGTCATCTACCAGGCCATCGACGAGATCGAGAAGGCCCTCAAGGGTCTGCTCAAGCCCATCTACGAAGAGCACGAACTGGGTCGGGCGGAAATCCGCCAGATCTTCCGCTCCTCGAAGTTCGGCAATATCGCCGGTTGCTGGGTGCTCTCCGGCTCGGTCAAGCGCAACGCCAAGGCGCGCCTGATCCGCGACAATGTCGTGATCGCCGAGACCATGACCATCGCGTCGCTGCGGCGTGAGAAGGACGACGCCACCGAGGTGCGTGAAGGGTACGAGTGCGGTATGACCGTCACCTTCAACGACATCAAGGAAGGCGACATCATCGAGGCCTACGAGCTGCGCGAGAAGCCGCGCGACTAGTAGTCCCGTAAGTGCACGACCTGCCGGGTCCGGGGTGACTCGGACCCGGCAAAGGTCGTGTATCCCAATCTCTTCCGGGTAACAGACGCGCATTTCCCGGGGCGCGTTCATATGAGCGAAAAGATGTTTGTCGGAGCGCTGGAGTTCGACATACTGCTCGGCGATGTGCATTCGCTGAAGGAGAAGCGTTCCGTCATCCGACCCGTCCTCGCCGAATTGCAGCGCTACGGAGTGAGCGCCGCGGAAGCCGGGGAACAGGATCGTTATCGGCGTACGTTGCTGGGTGTAGCCATGGTCAGTGCCGGAATGGCGCACTTGACCGAAGTGCTGGACCGTTGCGAACGGCACGTCGCAGCGCGTCCGGAGTTACAGTTGCTGGCGGTGCGCCGCCGCGTCTTCGGACCGGAAGACTAACTGAGAGGAGGGCTGGGCAATGGTCGACCAAGCCCGAGCACGCCGACTCGCCAAGCGGATCTCCTCGATCGTGGCTACCGCGATCGAGTACGAGATCAAGGATCCGCGACTACGGTTCGTCACCGTCACCGATTCCAAGGTGACCGGCGACCTGCGAGAGGCGACCGTCTACTACACGGTCATGGGTGAAACCATCGACGCCGAACCCGACTACGCGGAGGCCGCGGCCGGTCTGAAGAAGGCCACCGGCATCCTGCGTTCCAAAGTCGGCGCGGGCACGGGCGTGAAATTCACCCCGACCCTGTCGTTCGTGCTCGACACTGTTCCGAACGCCGCGCGGGAAATGGAGGATCTGCTGGCCAAGGCCCGCGCCTCCGACGCCCGGGTGGCGCAGGTGGCCGTCGGCGCCAATTACGCCGGCGACGCCGACCCGTACAAGTCGGATGAAGACGAAGACGACGAAAACTGACACATAGTGACCACCGAGCACCGGCGGGCGGACCCCGAGCACGAAGGAGGCTCGGTGCTGCCTGCCGGGACTCAGGTCGATGTCACCCCCGCGGTCGAGATTCTCGACAGCGCCCGGTCGGTGACGATTCTCTGCCACGTCCAGCCCGACGCCGACACCCTCGGCAGCGGGCTGGCGCTGGCTCAGGTGCTGGATCGGCGCGGGGTGCCCGTGGTGGTGTCCTTCGCCGAACCCGCCGAACTACCGGTCTCCATGCGCTCGCTGCCGGGGACCGGTTTTCTGGTTTCCGCCGATCGGGTGCCCGCCGAGGTCGATGTGCTGGTGGCGGTGGACTGCGGCAGCGCGGGGCGGCTCGGGGCGCTGCGGGATCGATTGGCCGGTGCGCGCATCAGTCTGGTGCTCGACCATCATCGATCCAATACCCGGTTCGGGGCGGTGAACGTGGTCGACGAGACCGCCGACTCCACGGCGGGATTGATGGCCCGGGTGCTGGACGCCTGGGGCGAACCGCTGGATCGCGATGTGGCGCACTGTCTTTACGCCGGGCTGGTGACCGATACCGGTTCGTTCAAATGGGCGCGGCCCGGATCGCACGCGCTGGCCGAACGGCTGCTGGCCACCGGGATCGACGGGGCCGCCATCACGCGCACGCTCATGGACACCCATCCGTTCGCCTGGTTGCCGATGCTCTCGCGGGTGCTGGGCTCGGCGCGGCTGGATCGGGACGCGGCCGGGCGGGCCGGGCTGGTCCATGTCTTCGTGCGGCAGGAGGATCTCGCGAGGGTGCGTTCGGAAGAGGTCGAGAGCGTGATCGACCTGATCCGGACCACGGCCGAGGCGCAGGTCGCCGCCGTGTTCAAGGAATCCCGGCAGCAGGCCGGACAGTGGACGGTCTCGCTGCGCTCCCATGACAATGCCGACGGCACGCTCGGGGTGGACGTGGCGCGGGTGGCCATGGCGCTGGGCGGCGGCGGACACCGTTATGCCGCAGGGTATTCCACCGCCGGCACGCCCGAGCAGCTCATCGCCGCCCTCACCGCGGAACTCGCGCGCTCCTGAGCCCGCGCCGCTAGGCCGAGTAGCGGGTCATCGGCCTGCGGTAGCGGCGGATGACGACCTTCGCGGGCCGAAGCGACAACGTTCCGACGGTGAGTCCGGGCTGAATCACCGAACCGACGGTCCGATCGGCTTCCGGGTCATCGGTATCGGAGAGTTCGACGGCCTGCATGGTCTCCGGATCGAACGGCGCACCCCGGAACGGCGTGACCAGCTGCCCGCCACGATCGGTCAGCATGCGCTCCACCCGCCGGGTGATGGCCTCGAATCCCGGTCGGTCGGCATCGGATTCGGTGGTGGTGACGAAGGTCTGCGCCAGCGCGTGCAAGGCGAACAGATCCCGAATGAGCGGTTCATCCGTTTCACTGGAGGCCGGCGCGGCCGCAAGCTCCGCCGCGGCGGCGGACAGGGGCGCGGCCGGCGCGGCTTCCTGGGTGAGAGTCGCGCTCGCGTCGGCGCTCCGGACCGCGGTCACGGTCGCCGGAGTCGCTTCGACAGATGTTGCCCGCCCGGCGTTTTCGCCCGGTGCGGTGCCCTCTGCCCTGGTCAGATATGCCTCGGCGAGGCGCTCGACGGTTGCGGCCTGACGGGATAGCAAGCGCGTGAGATCGTCGATGCGCTCACTCATCCGGTCCACTGCCGCGCCGAGCATCGCGGGGTCGGCGGTCGCGGGCTCGGCGCGTTGATCGGTGGCGGGAGAATCGGTCATGAATGAACCATAGAGCCCGGTCGGCACCCGAGTCCGCGCTATCGCCACCGTGATTGCTGGATCGCTCGAGAATGCCGCCGAGCTGGGGATGTGCCGTTCGCCGGGCCTTGCTGCTCAATGCGACTGGTCGGAATCGATTGTCCGATGCGCGGGGACGGGCGATGGTCGCGACAGCGCGCGGACGGGCGTTCTGTGAAATGCCCGCCCGGTGGTCGGTCGCGGCCGTGGGGTATGCCGGGGGCTTTTGCATACCGACTGACCTGAATTGTCCGCGTCGGCGGTCCCGAATCATGTCGCGGGAGTGATCAATCCGGCCTCGTAGGCGGCGATCACCAGCTGCACCCGGTCGCGGGCGAGCAGCTTCGCGAGAATCCGGCTGACATGGGTTTTCACCGTCAGCGGACTGACCACCAGGGTTTCGGCGATCTCGGCATTGGTGAGCCCGTGGGCGACCAGGATCAGCACATCCAGTTCGCGATCGGTGAGGGTGGCGACCGACGGGCGCGGGGCCGGATCGGGCAGGGCGCGCACGCGCGTGATGACGGCGGCGGTGGCGCTGGGGGAGAGCAGCGCCTCACCGGCGGCGACGGTGCGGATCGCCTCCAGCAGCGCAGCGGGTTTCGTGTCCTTGATGAGGAATCCGCTGGCTCCGGCGCGCAGAGCCGCCAGCACATTGTCGTCGGTGTCGTACGTGGTCAGCACCAGCACGCGCACCCCGGCCAGATTCTCGTCCGCGGCGATGCGCGCCGTCGCGGCAATACCGTCCAGTTCGGGCATGCGAATATCCATGACCACCACATCGGCACGGGTACTACGCGCCAATTCGACCGCCTCGGAACCGGTTCCGGCCTCACCGACCACCTCCATATCCGGCGCCGAGGCCACCAGCAGCGCGAACGCACCGCGCACCAGCGCCTGATCATCGGCGAGGACGACCCGGATCAAGTTCCCACCGCCTTCGGGTTCGGGTGAACGGCGGGGATTTCGCCGCTGCGACCGGTCGTGGCGGCGCCCGGTCGCCCGTCCAGGGGCAGGCGCGCGACCACCTCGAAGCCGTTGCCGGTGCTGCGGGCGGTGAGATTGCCGCCGACCGCCGCCGCGCGTTCACACATGCCTCGGATTCCGAAACCCGTTGCGCCGCCGTTGGCTCCACGTCCGTTGTCGGCGATGCGCACGACGAGGTAGTCGGGGCGGTAGCGCAGGTGGACCTGGACTCGGGTGGCGGCCGCGTGCTTGGCGGTGTTGGTCAGGGCTTCCTGGATGATGCGGTAGCCGACCATCTCCACTGCGGGCGACAGCGGGCGGACTTCGCCTTCGGAGCCGAATTCGACTGTCGCACCGGCGGCTTCGGCCGGTTCGGCGAGGGGCTTCAGACGGGCGAGGGTGGGCAGCGGTTCGCGGGCCGCGCCGCCGGGCGCGCGCAGCACCCCGACGGTCGCGCTCAATTCGGTGCGGGCGTCGGCGCAGGCGGCGGAGATGGTGTCGAGGGCGTCGCGCACGGTGTCGTCGCCGGCGGTCTCGGTGTCGAGCAGATGTGCCGCCACGCCCGCCTGCACCTGGATCACGGTGATCGTATGGGCCAGCAGATCGTGCAGGTCGCGGGCGATGCGCAGACGTTCCTCGGCGACCTGGCGGCGGGCCTCCTCGTCGCGCGAGCGTTCCGCGCGTTCGGCCCGGTCGAGCACTTCGGCGATGTACGCGCGCTGCAACCGCACCGCCTCGCCGGCCACGCAGGCCAGCACGATCCAGCCGATCGCCCCGAATGCCGCGATCGACGTGCTCTCGTCGTCGGTGGGGGACAACGCGATACCGCACACGCCCAGCACCACCACGACGGTCACCACGATCGCGGTGCGCAGCCGGGTGCCGTGCCTGGCGACCGTGTACAGCGCCACCATGGTCGCGGGCACGATCGCCTCGTGCTGGAAGTCGTTGAAGTGGTAGGGCATCGCGACCGCCCCGTGCGCGATCAGCACCGCGAGCGGATAGCGGCGGCGCAGCAGCAGGGGCAGGGTCGCGGCGATCAGCAGTGCGGTGCCCACGGCATCGAGCGGATGGTCGAAGGACGTCAGATAGCCGATGGCGAGCTCGGCGATCAGCAGCGCCGCCGTGAGCGCCGCATCGCCCCATCGCTGTCCACCCATGCCGACATTGTCCGATAGTGCTCGCGTGCTCGCGTACTCCCAGCGGAGTATTCGCAACAGCCCTCCACGGGCGGACGCTTTCGCGCCGGCATCTCGCGAGGCTGCTTCTCGTACCCGATACGAGGGAGACGGTCATGACAACGAAAACCAGAGCCTTGCTGCTCGTCGGCCTGTGGATAGCCGTGCTCGCGGCCTTGGTCCCGTTCGCGGGCGGGCTCGACGAGGTGAAGTCCGACAAGGAAACCGATTATCTGCCGGCCTCGGCGCAATCGACCGTGGCGGCGGAACTGGAACAGACGCTGCCGGGCGGATCGGCGAATGTGTTCCTGGTGGTCTACGAACGCGCGAGCGGGGTGACGGACGCGGACCGCGCCACCGCGAGCGCCCAGTACGCGGCGCTGCGTGCGAAATACGGGAGTGCCGGCGGGCCGGACCGCCCGCTCGGCTCGGAAGACGGCCGGGCGCTGCTGTATCCGGTCATGGTGGGGGAGTCCTATGGCGAATCCGCCACCTACATCACGGAATTCCGTGCGATGGTGGCCGACCGCCCGGACGGCCTGGCCGTGTACGTCGCCGGACCCGGTGCGCTGCAAGCCGATTTCGAGGGCGCGTTCGAAGGCATCGACGAGCGGTTGCTGCTGGTGACGGTGCTGGTCGTGACGGTGATCCTGCTGCTCACCTACCGCAGCCCGCTGCTGTGGCTGGTGCCGTTGCTGGCGGTGGCGGGCGCGAACGTGCTGTCCATGGCGGCGGTGTACGGGCTGGCGAAGGGCTTCGGCATCACCGTCAACGATCAGAGCGCGGCCGTGCTGACCATCCTGGTGTTCGGGGTGGGTACCGACTACGCGCTACTCATCGTGGCGCGCTATCGCGAAGAACTGCACCGGCATTCGGAGGTGGTGACCGCCATGCTGGCGGCGCTGCGCCGCTCGGTGCCGGCCATCGCCGCGTCGGCGGCCACCGTGAGCCTGGGCCTGCTGTGCCTGCTGGCCGCCGATATGAACAATGCCGCCGGTATGGGACCGGTCGGTGCGGCGGGCATCGTATGCACGCTGCTGGTCATGGTGACGCTGTTCCCGGCTCTGCTGGTGCTGTGCGGACGCTGGATCTTCTGGCCGCGAATCCCGCACGTGGACACCGATTCCCAGGTCCGCACCGCGCTGTGGGATCGCATCGGCGCGGTGATCGCCCGCCGTCCCATGCTCGCCACCGGGGCCGCGCTGGCGGTACTCGGCGTGCTGAGCCTCGGCCTGCTGGGCAATACCTCGGCGGTGTCGCGGGCCGATCTGTTCGTGAATCCGCCGGAGTCGGTGAGCGGGCAGCACGTGCTCGCCGAGCGCTACCCCGAACGCGCGGGTACACCGCTGCTCATCATGGCCCCCAACGATATTCGCGATGCCGCCTTGCGCGTAGTGGCCGCGGACCCCGGCATCGCCGCGGCCGAAGCGGGCCGATCCGGGCCCGCCTTCTCGGAAATCACCGCCACCCCGCACGACCGGGCGAACTCGCCCGCCGAACGATCGACCATCGAACGATTGCGCACCGCCCTCGCCGATACCGCCCCCGGCACGGTGGTCGGCGGCCCCAGCGCCGCCGAACTGGATATCGCCCACGCCTCCGACCGCGACCGCCGGGTGGTGATCCCCCTGGTCCTGCTGGTGGTCACCGTGGTCCTCGGCCTGCTCCTGCGCTCGATAGCCGCCCCGCTCGGCCTGCTGGCCACCGTGGTCCTGTCCTTCGGATCCGCCCTCGGCGCCAGTGTTTTCGCCTTCGAGCACCTGTTCGGCTTCGCGGGCCTGGACTCCGGACTGGTCCTGATGGCCTTCCTCTTCCTGGTCGCCCTCGGCGTGGACTACAACATCTTCCTGGTCAGCCGAGCCCGCGAAGAAGCCGCCCACCTCGGCACCCGAGCCGGCATGCTCCGTAGCCTTTCGGTCACCGGCGGCGTCATCACCTCCGCCGGCATCGTCCTCGCGGGCACCTTCGCCGTCCTCACCACCCTCCCCCTGGTCTCCCTGGCCCAGATCGGTTTCGCGGTAGCCTTCGGCGTCCTCCTCGACACCCTCCTGGTCCGCTCCATCCTGGTCCCCGCCCTCACCCTGCTCGCGGGCGACCGCGTCTGGTGGCCGTCCCGCCCCTCCCGCCCCGTCACCGGCTCGCCGGATCCCGCACGCCACGAACCGGAATCGATCTCGGTCTGACCGAGCTGTGGTCGGCGCGGCATGGTGCGATGCCGCGCCGGCTCGGCGGAATCGTCGGCGGGGTGTGCGATGGTGGGCGGATGAGCGGTGACGTGGGCGGGGTGCCGGGGGTGGCGGAGCGGGACGCGGTGGAGGCCGGGCCGCGGCGGATTCTGGGAATCGCGTTGCCGACGCTCGGAGTGCTGGTCGCGGAGCCGATCTATCTGCTGTTCGATATGGCCGTGGTCGGGCGGCTGGGGGCGCTGGCGCTGGCGGGGCTCGCGGTGGGGGGATTGATTCTGGCGCAGGTGAGTACGCAGTTGACGTTCCTGAGTTATGGGACGACGGCGCGGGCCGCGCGGCGGCACGGGGCGGGGGACGAGCGCGGGGCGGTCGGGGAAGGGGTGCAGGCCAGCTGGATCGCGGTGGGCTTCGGGCTGGTGATCGTCGCGGTGGTGCAGGCGCTGGCCGGGCCCATCGTGCGGGCGATTTCCGGCGGGGCGGATATCGCGGGGGCGGCCGAGCCGTGGTTGCGGATCGCCGTGTTCGGGGTGCCGTTGATCCTCCTGTCCATGGCGGGGAACGGCTGGATGCGCGGGGTGCAGCAGACTCGGCGGCCACTGGTGTATGTGGTTGCGGGACTGCTGGTTTCGGCGCTGCTGTGCCCGTTGCTGGTGCACGGGCTGCTGGGTGCGCCGCGGCTGGAACTCGAAGGGTCGGCCATCGCGAACCTGGTGGGGCAGTCACTGACCGGGGCACTGTTCCTGAGCGCGCTGGTGCGAGCCCGGGTGCCGCTGGCGCCGCATGTCGAGATCATGAAGGCGCAGCTGGTGCTGGGCCGGGATCTGATTCTGCGCAGCTTGGCCTTCCAAGCCTGTTTCGTCTCCGCCGCGGCGGTGGCCTCCCGGTTCGGCGCGGCCTCGGTGGCGGCGCATCAGCTGGTATTGCAGCTGTGGAACTTCCTGGCGCTGACGCTGGATTCGCTCGCGATCGCCGCCCAGACCCTGGTGGGCGCGGCGCTCGGCGCCGGGAACGCCCGGGGCGCACAGGGCTTGGCGCGCCGGATCACGCTGTGGTCCACCGTATTCGCTCTCGCGCTGGCGCTGATCTTCGCTGCCGGGCACCAGGTCATCCCGCGCCTGTTCACCGATGACCCAGCGGTGCTGGACCGGACCCACGTGGCGTGGTGGTTCTTCGTGGCCATCATCCCCGTGGCGGGTGTGGTCTTCGCCCTCGACGGGGTGCTGCTCGGCGCGGGCGACGCCGCGTTCCTGCGCAACGCCACCCTGGGATCGGCCCTGCTCGGCTTCCTGCCGCTGATCTGGCTGTCGCTGGCCTACGACTGGGGCATCGCCGGAATCTGGACGGGCCTGGTCTGTTTCATGCTGCTGCGCCTCATCGCCGTCGCCTGGCGCGCGCTATCGGGGCGGTGGGCCACCGTCGGCGCGGAGATTCCACGCCGCGCGGCCTGACCCACCGCGCCCGGCGTCCGCCTACGACGCCTCGGATTCCCGTGCCGCCGCCTGCTTTTCGAGGTTGGCTGCCACTTCCGCCTGCCAGTTCTCATTGGCGTGCGTGGTGTCCACCTCGAACTCGAACCGCTGCGTCATATCCGGGGTGATATCGGCGACGTCCACATAGAACTGCTCGTACCAGCGGCGGTGCTGATACACCGGCCCGTCCTCCTGGGTGAGCAGCGGATTGTCGATGCGCGTCTTGTGCTTCCAGATCTCGACGTCCTGCAGGAACCCGACCCCGAAGCTCTTGCCGAACGCCGCGGCCAGCTTGCCCGACTTCTCCGGCGGCAGCCCGGGGATGCGCTGCACGCTCACGCCCCACTGCAGCATGAACGAGTTGTGGGTGACCGGATAGTGGCAGTTGATCAGCGCCACCTCCACCGTGTGCTCGCCGAAGTCGTTGTGCAGGTAGTTGATCATGTACGACGGCCCGAAATACGAAGCCTCCGAACGCAACAGCTGCATCTCGGTCGAGTAGTTGGACTTGGTGTGCACATCCGGCCGGCCCTTGGAATGCAGGAACTGGGTCGCCACATGCCCTTCGAAGACGTTCTTGAAGTACACCGGGTACGCGAAGTGAATGTAGAAGAAGTGCGCCATATCGACGTTGTTGTCGATGATCTCGCGGCAGTGCGCGCCCTCGATGAGCAGCGAGTTCCAGTTCCAGTCGCTCCACTCGTCGGTCTCGATGCCCTCGATGTGCGGGATCGCGACCTCCGGCGGCGGCGGATTGCCTTCCGGATCGTTCCACACGAAGAACTGCCCGTTCTCCTCGCAGGTGATCCACGAGCGGGTGCGCGCCAGCGGCGGAACGCGTTTCGCGTACGGGATACCCGCGCACTTGCCGTCCCCGCGCCAGCGCCAATCGTGGAACGGGCAGGCGATATTGTCGTCTTTGACCGTGCCGTAGGACAGGTCCGCGCCCATGTGCCGGCAATACCCGTCCAGCGCATGCAGTTTCCCCGCGCTGTCGGACCAGATCACCAGCTTGGTGCCGAACGCCTGGATGGAATGCGGCTCCCCGTCCCGGAACGATTCCGCCAGCCCGAGACAGTGCCAGCCGCGCGCGAAACGCGTCATCGGTTCGCCGACATCGATGGTGCGAATCTGCTGACTCATTTGCGTCCTCCACGATTGATGATCGGAGCCATCACGTTCGGCAGCATCCGATTGAGTCCGATGATGATCCGGTTGTAGGCCGGAAAGGTGATGAACTGCTTGTTCTTCGAGACGCCGTGCAGGATGGCGTCGGCGGCGTCGATGGGCCGCACCTTGGCGAACGGCAGCTTGTCGATCGAGGCGCGATAGTCGTACCCGCGCAGATTGACCGCGCTGTCGAAGATTCCGGTATCGACCACACCGGGCAGTACCACGCTCACCCGGATGCCGAACTCGGCCGCCTCCACACGCAGCGAGGTGCTCAAGCCGACCACCGCGTGCTTGGTCGCGGCGTACGCGGCCGAACGCGCGACGGGCATGACTCCGGCGCTGCTGGCGGTGTTCACGATGTGCCCGCCGCCGAGCTTGCGCATGCGGGCGTAGCCGAGCTGGGTGCCGTGCACGACGCCCCAGAAATTGACGCCCACGATCTTCTCCCAGGCGTCCTCGGTCATCTCCGCGAAGTCGCCGCCGACCACGATGCCCGCATTGTTGAACAGGTAGTCCAGGCGGCCGGATTCGGCGGCGGCGCGATCGATGAACTCCGCGACGGCGGCGCGCTGCGAGACATCCGCGGTGATGGTGGTGAGGCGGCCGGTGCCGAAGGGTTCGAGCGCGTCCAGGCCCGCGGCGTCGCGGTCGACCGCGTAGACCCGGGCGCCCTGGGCGAGCAGCCGGGTCACCAGGGCCCGGCCCATGCCCGACGCCGCGCCCGTCACGACCGCGGTCGCGGAGGAATACGTCATGGGCCGAGATTAAGCATTAATGCTTAAGTGGACAAGCGTTTGTTCTTATTCGTCCGATTTCGGGACGGGCCGATGCCGGTGCACGACCACCTTGGCGGGACGCACCGAACGCCCGGCGACGGTGAGGCCTGGTTGCACGACGCTGTGAACGGTGCGGTCCAGGTCCGATTCGCCGGTAGGCAGGACATCGGCGGCTTCCATGGTCAGCGCGTCGAACGGCGCGCCGGGCTTCGGTTCCACCGTCTGACCGCCGCGGCCGGTGAGCAGTCGCTCCAGGCGGTTCGCGAAGGTCTCGAAAGCCGCACGCTCGGTATCGGATCCGGCGGTCGCGGCCAGCGTGCGGGCATCGTCGAAGAGGGCGAACAGCTCCACCACCAGGGGCACGTCCGCGCCCGCGCGCTCGCGGCGGTCGCGCGCCTTGGCATCGTCGGCCAGCCGCTCGATGGTGGCGGCCTGCCGGGCGATCACCCGGGCCAGATCGTCGATGCGCTCGGTGATGCGGTCCGTCGCGGGGTCGGTCGCGGGGGCCGGGAGAGCGGGGCCGGGCGGGCTGCCGCCATCGCCGCCGGGATCGTCGGTACAGTCGAAATTCCCGGTGGCCGCGGCTGGTTCGGTCATGCTCCGAACCATAGTCCCGGGTGTCGGTTCCGGCTGCTACGATCGCCGCCATGGGGGTCTTCGGAATCGACCTGGGCACAACGAATTCGGCTATCGCGCGGATCGACGCGGACGGCCGCCCGGAAGTATTGGTCGGAATGAACGGCGAACCGACGGTTCCGTCGGTGGTGCTGTTCGCCTCCGCCGACGACCACGTGGTCGGCGAGGGTGCGCGCCGGCAGGCCCGCCTGGACCCCGAACACGTATGCGCCCTGGTCAAACGCCGGATGGGCGATGCGGAATGGCGCTTCGGCGCGCACGGGCAGCGCTGGTCCGCGCCCGCCGTCTCGTCGCTGATCCTCAAGAGCTTGGCCGCGGACGCGGAATTCGGCGGCGGCGGCACCGTGCGGCGGGTCGTCATCACCGTGCCCGCGTATTTCGGTGACGAGGAACGCCGGGCCACCATCCAGGCCGGCACCTACGCCGGGTTCGATGTGGCGGGCGTACTGTCCGAGCCCATCGCGGCGGCGCTGTCCTACGGTTTCGGGCGGCTCGACGGCAGCATCGAGATCGGCAAGGGCGGGGCACGGGAAACCGTGCTCGTCTACGACCTCGGCGGCGGCACGTTCGATGCCACCGTCATCGAACTGTCCGACCGGCGCATCGCGGTGCTCGCGGTCGAAGGCGACCATCAGCTCGGCGGCGCGGACTGGGACGAGCGCATCGCGCTGCATCTCTCGCAGCAGTTCTGCGCGGCCAACCCCGACGCCGAGGACCCGCTCGACGACTCCGCCGGATCGCAGATGCTGGTGCTGGCGGCCGAACGCGCCAAACGTGAACTCAGCGATGCCGAGAGCACCGAAGTGGTTGTCGCGCACGACGGTGCGCGCGCGGTCATCACGCTGACCCGGGCCGAACTCGAGGCCATGACCGCCTCGCTCATGCGCCGCACCCTCGACCTGACCAAGGCGTGCCTGGCGGCGGCCGGTGAGCGCGGGGTGCATCAGGTGGATCGGGTGCTGCTGGTCGGCGGGTCCTCGCGGATGCCGATGGTGGCGCGGGAACTGCATCGCGAACTCGGGCTCACCGGTGAACTGCGCGACCCGGACCTGTCGGTGGCGCGCGGGGCGGCGCTGTACGGCGAGAAGCTGGAGATGGAACGGCTGGTGGTCGCCGACCTGGTGACCCGGGGCCGCCTGCGCGACGGGGCCGAACTGAAGGACGCCGATCCGCGCGAACTGGAACAGTCGCTCGCGCGCGTCGCCTCCTCGTTCGGGCAGCCGGTGAGCCTGGTGCGGCGCATGCTCGAGATCCAGGTGGACACCGTGGTGTCGCGCGGGTTCGGGGTGCTGGCCCTCGATCCGTACAACGGGCTCGCGGCGAGCTGGCTGGTGCATCGCAATCAGACGCTGCCGATCAAGGTGCGGCGGTCCTACGGGACGGTGCGCGCCGATCAGGATCAGATCGAGCTGACCATCGTCGAACAGCAGGGGCAGGCCGCCTCGACCCGGCCCGAGGATACGAAAGTCCTGGTGGAAGGGAAGATCCGGGATATTCCGCCCGGGTACGCGGCGGGCAGCGAAGTGCGGGTGACCTTCGAGATGGGATTCGACGGGGTGCTGCACGTGACCGCCTACCACGTGGACGCCGATATCCCGCTGACGCTGTCGGTGCAGACCGGGGCCACGCTGTCGCAAGCCGATGTGGCGCGTGAGCTCGACCAGTTGCAGCGCACCCGGCGCCGGTCCGCCTGAGCGAGCGCCCATGCACGCCTTCGATCCCAACGACTATCGCAAACGGGTGCTGGCCGCCGTCGAGAAGCGCGGCGGCATCGAGCACTCGGATGCGTTCGAGCTGTACGACATTCCGCTCGAGGCCGCGGGGCAGGTCAGCGATGCCGAGGTGCGGGCGCGCGTGGACGAGGTGTGGGCGTTCTGGCAGAAGCAGCGTGACCATCCCAAATACCGGGTGCTGGTCGGGTTGCTGGTCGACGAACACGACGAGCTGAGTTCGCCTTTGCTGCAAGCCGCTTCGCGGCGGATCGAAGCCGAACGCGTGGGCCGGTTGCGCGAACGCCGCGACGGTGAACGTTTCGAAATGCTGGACACCGCCATCGAACGCTTGGTCGCGCGCTACGGCGGGGTGCCGTCGAGCAAGCTTCCCGGGCTCGAGGACATCGGCAAGATGAGCGGTCTCACCCCCGCCGATATCGCCGCCCGCGTGCGCCGCCATCGCATCCTGGACGAACCGGCCGCCGCCGACCCCGCGCTCGCCCCCGAAGGCGTGAGTCCGCAACGCCGCCAGCAGATCCGCAAACTGCTCGCCGAATACGAACGCCTCCTGCCCGGCGACCCCGTCCCCACCCTCCTGGTCCTGCTCGGCCTCGACTACACCAAAGCCCACCAGACCGGCGAGATCCGCCTGCGCGCCGACGCTCTGCGCGCCCGCACCCGCGAACTCCCGCCCGGCCGCATCCGCGTGGTCCTCGACGAACTCCTCGTCCACATCAGCGACCTCCTCGAATCCGGTGGCGCGACGGTGGACGACTACCGCCAGGCCGTCATCGACGACGCCACCGACCTCCTCCGCCCCCAGCTCCGCGCCGCCGTCCTCGTCGAAGACCGCCTGGTGGCACCGGATTTCGACTTCCTCATCGGCGAAGGCATCGCCGCCGGCCTCGACCGCGCCACCGCCGAAGAGATCATCTTCTTCCTCGCCAACGAACTCGGCACCACCGTCGAAGGCCACGAGCACAAAGCCGGCCCCGCCATACCCGTCCGCGCGACCGGCGGAACCCGCCACCCGGGACGAGGCGGTTCACCGGGCGGTGGCTCGTCCGGGCCGGGTAGTTCGTCCGGGCCGGGCGGTTCTGCTGTGCCGCAAGGCGGTTCATGGAGCGGGTCCACATCCGGCCACGGCGCTACCCATACCGGCGGCGGTTCTCCCGCCGGAACCTCCAGCGGATCGCAATGGGGCGGAAGCACTTCGCACGGTGGGTCTGGCCATACTGGTGGATCTGGCCATACCGGCGGGTCTGGCCATACTGGTGGATCCGGCTATACCGGCGGGTCTGGCCATACCGGTGCGTCCGGCCAAACCGGCGGATCGGGCTGGAGCGGAAGTACTTCGTACAGCGGGGCGTCCGGTGGCGGCGGTGCGGGTGGATCGAGTTGGGGCACTGGCTCTTCCGGCGGCGGCGCGAGCCAGGGCGGCTCCTGGTCGGGTGGCTCGTCCCGTGAGTGGGAGGAGCCGCTGAAGGCGGCGCGTGCGGCGCTGCGGCGGGGACGCCCGAACGAGGCCGCGCAGCATGTGGACCGCGCTCAGCGAAATCTGTACGGCGACAGCGCCGGTCTCACTTCGGTCCGCTCGGTCTCCGACCAGGTCGATCAAGTTCTCAAAGATGCTGCCCTGCACTGGCGCACCGCCACCGCCGCCTGCGCCGCCCGCCGCTTCACCGAAGCGATATCCGCCCTGGAACACTTGCAGCGCACCGCCTCCGACGTCCCCAACCCGGCTCCTCACGGCCCGACCCTCGAAGCCCTCCTGGCCCAGGCCCGCACCGCCCTCACCGAAGCCGACCGCCAATTCGCGGCGGCCCCACCCGCCCCACCGGCCGTCCGCATGCGCGCCCTGCTCGCCGTCCTCGACATCTGCGCCGACCACCCCGGCACCACCGCCGCCCTCGCCACCGTCGCGGTCAGCCCACCCGGCCGCGTAACCGCCGCCCGCAAACCCGACGGCACCGTCGTCATCAGCTGGACCCCGTCCCCAACCGAACAAGCCGAATACCGCGTCACCCGCCTCCAGCCCGACGGCTCCTGGCGCGTCGTCGGCCGCACCCGAGGCACCGCCCTCGAAGACGGCGGCGCCACCACCGGCCCCCTCCCCGTCTACGGCGTCGTAGCCTCCGTCTCCGGCCAAGCCTCCGAAGCAACCCGCTCCGACGCCCCCACCCCACAACCCGGCCACTCCCACCCCGACCGCTCCGCACCCACGCGCACCGGCACTCCGGCAACCAGC
>NZ_BDCD01000002.1 GCF_001613325.1 Nocardia yamanashiensis NBRC 100130
ACTCCGGCAACCAGCTCGCCCAGCGGCTACGTCCACCCCGGCCGTACCCCAACGGGTTTCGGGTCCGCGACCACTACGGGCGGCACGCGCCCCGACGAGGCTGCGGCCGGCTATCGCCGTGGCCACGCGGGCAGCACGCCCGGAGCCTCGAGCCCGGCCGCAGGTGCCGGTACTTCGACCGGAGCGGCCACCGGCCCCACGTCCGCGCGCCACTCCTACCCCGGCCGGGACGCCACCCAGCCCGCAGCCGACGCGAGCCCCAGCGGCATGCCGACCGTCCGGACTCTCGCGGTCAGCGGCGGCCTGCTCACCTTCGAGTGGCCCACCGGCATCACCGAAGTCATGGTTGTAGCCCGGCCCGACGCCCCGCCCATCGACCCCAAGGACTCCCAGGCTCGCAGCTGGAAGGTCACCAACACCCGCTACCAGATCGACGGCGGCGTGAAACTTCCGCCCGATCTCCCGCGTCCCTGCCACCTGGCCGTCGCCTCGTGCCGCCGCGATCCGTCCGGAACCCTTACCGTCGCTGCTGGTTTCGCCTCGACCGCTCACATTCACTGGGGCGGCTGACCGCAGCCGGGCCCAGCAGGCCGAAGCTGTCCCTGACGGCGTGATCGCTGGTGCGTCTCTCGCTTCGACGTTCGATCGCCGGCGGCGTGAAACTTCCATCTGACCTCCTGCGTCCCTGCCGCCTGGCCGTCGCCTCGTGCCGCCGCGATCCGTCCGGAACCTTCACCGTCGCTGCCGGTTTCGCCTCGACCGCTCACATCCACTGGGGCGGCTGACCGCAGCCGGGCCAGCAGGCCGAAGCTGTGCCTGAGAGCGTGATCGCTGGTGTGTTTGTCGTTTCGATTGTTGAACGCAGGGGGCCGGTTGCGGTTCGAGTTGTGCACCTTCGCAACAGATTTCGTGTCGCCACGGACGCTCGGTTCCGAATCGGTGTGGTCATGTGCGGTGCGGCTGCTTGCGTCGTCGTTCGCCGCGGCGTGATTCGCGCGGAGTCGAGGCGTCCGCATCACGGGCCGGCTCTTCTCGTTGCCCGTCGCTGAGCTCCTGTTGTGATTGCGTTCGAGGCAGGGTAGCGGTGTCTCGAGTGTGGTGTGGCTTCGGCTGCGTCGTGGGCGGGAACGGGTTGGTGGCACTGCGGGGAGTGCTTCGTTCCCTCCTGGTCGCGGCGTGGTTGTGCGGGGTGGTGCGGGGGCGGGGGAGGGGGCGTGGGAATCTGAGGGAAGCCGGGGCTGTTGGTGCGTAGTCCGGGGCGAGAGCAGAGAGGCGGAGCCGAGTGGTTGCGAAACTGGTGGCGGTGAGCGACATTCATGTCGGGCATCAGGGTAATAAGCCGGTGGTGGAGGCTATTCGGGCGGATTCGCCGGAGGACTGGCTGATTCTGGCGGGGGACGTGGGGGAGAAGACCGACGATTTCCGGTGGGCGCTGGAGACTTTGCGGGGGCGGTTCGCGAAGGTCATCTGGGTGCCGGGGAATCACGAGTTGTGGACTACCGCAAAGGATCCCGTGCAGATGTTCGGGGCGGCTCGGTACGACTACCTGGTTTCTATTTGCCGGGATTTGGATGTGCTGACGCCGGAGGATCCGTTTCCGGTGTGGACGGGGGCGGGGGCGGAGCAATTCGGCGGGGCGGTGACCCTGGTGCCGATGTTCACGTTGTACGACTATTCGTGGCTGCCGGAGGGGGCGCGGAACAAGGCCGAGGGGCTGGCCATCGCCAAGGATCGCAATGTGGTGGCGACCGACGAGTTCCTGCTGTCGTCCGAGCCCTATCTGACCCGGGATGCCTGGTGTCACGCGCGCGTGCAGTACACGCAGCGGCGGCTGGACGCGCTCGCGCCGGAGACGCCGGTGGTGCTGATCAATCATTGGCCGCTGGTGCGCAAGCCGGTGGACATGATGTGGTACCCGGAATTCGCGCTGTGGTGCGGGACCGATCTGACCTCGGATTGGCACACCAGCTACAACGTGGTGGCCATGGTGTACGGGCACCTGCACATTCCGCGGACCACCTGGTACGACGGGGTGCGGTTCGAGGAGGTGTCGCTCGGCTATCCGCGCGAGTGGCAGCGGCGCGGGCTGCCGGACCAGTTGCTGCGGCAGATCCTGCCGGTGCCGGATTACGGGGATTCGCTGAACGAGTGGGGCGGCCACTTCAAGATCACGCCGGAGATGGCGGCCGCCGCGGCGCAGATGAAGGCGCAGATCCAGAAGCGGCGCGGGGTGGAGTGAGCCCAGCGTCAGGTTGCTGCCGCATTGCCACATTGGGGCGAAACGTGCATATCGGACGCTGACCTGTGATGATGGGGTCGTGCGTGATGTGCTGCCCCAGTTGATCGATCGGGTCCGCCGAGGCCCGGTCGCACTGGCGCGCATCGTCGCGGTGAGCGGGGCCGGCCCGCGTGAGGTCGGCGCGGCCATGGTCGTCACGAACGCGCACGAGGTCATCGGCTCCCTGTCGGGCGGATGCGTGGAATCGGCCGTGGTCGACGCCGCGACGACCGTGCTCACCACCGGCGAGGCGGTGCTCGAACATTTCGGCATAGCCGACCCCGACGGCCTGGCGATCGGCTTGACCTGCGGCGGCGAACTCGAGGTCTTCATCGAACGCGTGGACGCCGCCCGCCTGCCCGCACTCGAGGCGCTCGCTCGCGATATCGCGGCCGCCCGCCCGGTCGCCCTGAGCTCGACCTTGGCCGCCACCCCGCAGTGGCGGCTCATCGGCTCGTCCGAGCTCGATTCG
This sequence comes from Nocardia yamanashiensis NBRC 100130, assembly GCF_001613325.1. GTDB lineage: Bacteria > Actinomycetota > Actinomycetes > Mycobacteriales > Mycobacteriaceae > Nocardia > Nocardia yamanashiensis. The sequence continues at coordinate 2,751 of NZ_BDCD01000002.1, forward strand.
GGAGACTCGGGCACAGCACCGCCCGGCCCCCGGGAGTCGGGCGGGGTGGAATCCAGTTCGGCCGATTCGGATTCCGAGAAAGATCCTGTCGCAGTGAGCCGCGACGCCGTGCATATGGCCCGCACCGGGCGCAGCGGCCTGATCGGATCGGACGAGTGCGAGGGGACCGCGTTTCCGGCGCGAGCGTTCGTGCAGAGTTTCGGCCCGCCCGCGCGCATGATTCTGGCGGGTGCGAATGATTTCGTGCGTGCGCTGAGCCGGCTCGGCGCACAACTCGGATATCACGTCACGGTGGTCGACGCGCGCGAAACCTTCACCACCACAGCGCGTTTCCCGTCCGCCGATGCCGTGGTGGTGGATTGGCCGGACCGGTATCTGCGTCAGGAGCAGCTGGCCGGTCGCATCGATGCGCGCACGGTGGTGTGCGTCCTCACCCATGACACGAAGTTCGATGTGCCGACGCTGGCGGTGGCGCTGGGCATCGAGGAGATCGGCTTCGTCGGTGCCCTCGGTTCTCGCCGCACCGACGCCGATCGACGAGAACGGTTGCGCGCGAGCGGAATCGGCCCAGAACAGTTGCGGCGGTTGCGCAGCCCGGTCGGGCTGGACTTGAACGCCTCAACCCCGGACGAGACGGCGGTATCCATCGCGGCGCAGATCATCGCGGAGTCCGGCGGTGCGTCGGGCCGCCCGCTGAACACCACGGACGGCCCGATCCATCACTGAATGCCGTTGTCAGAGCAGGTGTTCGATCCGCACCGGTATCTCGCGCAACGTCTTCCCGGTGGCATGCCGGATCGCATTGACGATGGCCGCCGCCGCACCCACCATCCCGAGTTCGCCGAGCCCCTTCACACCCAGCGGGTTCACCACCGAGTCCTCGACCTCCACGAACGAGATATCCACTTCGGGCGCGTCGGCATTCACCGGCAGCAGGTATTCCAGCAGCGAGGCGTTCGACCACCGCCCGTCCCGCGGATCGCCGATGCTGCCCTCCATCAGCGCCTGCGACAGCCCCCAGTTCAGCCCGCCCAGCACCTGACTGCGCGCCAGCTTGGCATTGAGCACCCGCCCGGGCGCGAACGCGCCCACCATCCGCCGCACCCGCACCAGTCCGAGGTCGGCGTCCACCGCCACTTCGGCGAACTGCGCCCCGAAACTCATGCACCCGTACGGCATGTCCTGCGCGGGCGGATACCAGGCTCCGATGGCATCCAGATCGATGAGGTGGTTGCGGCTCAGCAGCTCCGAATACTCCTCGCCCACAAAGGGATCCAGTCGCAACCGCAGCGCCCCGTCCCGGGCTTCGATCTTGTCGACGGCGTGATCGTGCAGCGGCGACCCGGAATCGGCGAGCGCCAGCCCGATCAGCTGCCCGCGCAGATCCTCACACGCCGTGTGCACCGCCGCACTGATGATCCCCGCGCCCATGGACCCCACGGCCGCGGCGATATTCGGATAGTCGGTGTCCCCGATATCCACCCGGATGCGCTCGAACGGTATCCCCAGCACATCCCCGGCCACCTGCGCCATGGTGGTCGCCACCCCGGTCCCGAAGTCCTGGGTGCCCGCCTGCACGATCAGCGATCCGTCGGCCAGCAGCCGCACATGCGCCCGCTGCGGCTGCCCGGGCTGGTACACGGGATACCCGGCCGTCCCCATCCCCCAGCCGATCAGCCAGTTCCCGGACCGTCCCGGCCCGGCCCGCCGCTGTTCGGCCGACCATCCGAACCGCTGGGCGGCCTGCCGCACACACGCGGCATAACCGTCCGAACTCCATGGATGCCCGCTCTCCGGGTCGATGACGGCGTGATTGCGCAACCGCAACGCCACCGGATCCATGCCGAGCTGATCGGCCATCTCCTCCACCGCGCATTCCATGGCCACCATGCCGGACGCCTCACCCGGCCCGCGCATGAACGTCGGCGTCATGGTGTTGCCGCGGACGAGGCGATATCGCCCTTCCCAGTTGGGAATTCCGTACGCCTGCCCGGCGACGCTGAGCGACAGTTCCGCCCAATCGTCGAAAGTCGAAGTGACGGAGAGCTTGTGATGCCGCAACCCGGTGAACGTGCCGTCAGCGTCGGCGGTGAGAGTGACCCGCTGTTCCTGTTCCTCGCGTAATCCGGTGCCGTAGAACATCTGCTCCCGGTTCAGCACCACCTTCACCGGCCGTCCGAGTTCGCGCGCCAGCATGGGCGCGAGCGTGACGTGCGGCCACATCATGGCCTTGCCGCCGAATCCGCCGCCCACATAGTGCGCGATCACCCGCACATTGCTGGGCGACATGCCGAGGTAGGCGGCCACGGTGGCCTGGGTGGCGGTGACGCCCTGGGTGGCGTCGTAGATCGTGACGGTGTCGCCGTCCCATTCCGCCGCGGTGGCCGAGCATTCGATCGGATTGTGATGGTTGGCCGCGAAATGAAAAGTGGCGTCGACGGTGTGGGCCGCTGCCCGGGCCGCCGCTTCGAAGTCGCCGCGCGCCTGCACCGCCGGAACCAGGCCGCAGAAGATCTGGTCCGGCTGGTATTGCGCAGCGCGCCCGTCGTCCAGCCGGATCACCGCCTCGCGCCGGTCGTAGCGCACGTCCACCAACTCGGCCGCCTGTTGCGCGGCCTCGAAGGTATCGGCCAGCACAACCGCTATCGGCTGCCCGTAGTAGTGGATCGTGTTGTCCTGCATAGGAAAGAACGTCTGACCGGGTGCGGGCCCGCCGTACGCGGACGGGAACACCGGCGGCACGGCGGTCACCTTGGGCAGGTTCTCGTGCGTGTAGACGGCTACCGCGCCGGCCGCCAGGGCCGCGCTCGTATCGATGGAAACCACTGTGCCGCTGCCGATCCGCGCACCGACGAGCACCGCGTGCGCGATCCCCTGCAACGGCACCTCCGCCGTGTACCGCGCCGCCCCGGTAATCTTGGCGCGCCCGTCGACCCGATCGAAGCCCCGCCCGACCAGCGAATCGGGAACCGTGGCGGTCATCGCGCACCGCCCAGCGGATCGACGCGCGGTCTGACGGTCTCCAGCGCCCGCACCAGGGTCCGCTGCGCCAGCACCACCTTGAAGGCGTTCATCGGATGCGATCCGTCGGCCGCCTCCAGCTCCGCCGCCGCGGCCTTCGCGAAATTCGCTGTGGTGGCGGCCTTCCCGATGAGCTGCGCCTCGGCCGTACGCGCCCGCCACGGCTTCGTACCCACCCCGCCCAGCCCGATCCGCACGTCCACCACGGTCCCGTCGGCCACGTTCAAAGCCACCGCCGCCGAGGTGAGCGCGAACTCGTAGGACTCGCGATCGCGCACCTTCAGATAGTGCGAATTCTTGGCGAACGGCAGGGCGGGCACCTCGATACGCGTGATCAGCTCGTCCTCCGCGATCGGATGCTCGAGCTGCGGCGTGCTGCCCGGGAGCAGGAAGAAGTCGTCGAAGGCGATGGTCCGCTCACCGCGCGGCCCCCACACCGTCACCGTGGCATCCAGGGCCACCAGCGGAATCGCCACATCGGAGGGATGGGTGGCGAAGCAGGACGCGCTGGTGCCGAGAATCGCGTGTCCCCGGTGCATTCCGTCCACCGCCGCGCACCCCGACCCGGGATCCCGTTTGTTACAGGCGTTTCCGGGCTCCCGGAAGTACGCGCACCGCACCCGCTGCATGAGATTGCCGCCCATGGTGGCCATATTCCGCAGCTGCGCCGACGCCCCCTTCTCCAGGGCGACCGCGAGGAACGGATACCGTTCCCGCACACCGGCTTCCGCCGCGACCTCGCTCATGGTGGCCAGCGCGCCGATCCGCAAGCCGCCGTCGGCCGTATGCTCCAGCCCGCCCAGCGGCAGCCAGGTGATGTCCACGACATTGTCCGGTTCCATCGCCCCGGTGCGGAGCATGTCCACCAGCGTCGTCCCGCCGGCCAGGAAAACCGTGCGGGGCCGCGCGGTCACGGTGCTCACCGCCTGTTCCACGGTGCTGGGCCGGGCATAGGAGATGGGTTTCACGGCAGCTCACCGCCCTTGCGCGCCATGGCATCTCGTCCGTCGCGTACCGCCTCGCGAATGTTCTGGTAGGCCGCGCACCGGCAGATATTGCCGCTCATCCACTCGGCGATCTCGCTCTCGGACCCCGCGTGACCCTCCTCGACGCATTTGATCGCCGACATGATCTGCCCGGGAGTGCAATAGCCGCACTGGAATCCGTCCGCCGCCAGGAAAGCCTGCTGCACCGGATGCAGTTCGTCGCCGTCGGCCACGCCCTCGATGGTGGTGACCTCGCGTCCCTCGGCGGCCAGCGCCAGGGTCAGGCAGGCCAGCACCCGCCGATTGTCGATCCACACCGTGCAGGCCCCGCAACCGCCCTGATCGCAGCCCTTCTTGGTGCCGGTCAGGTGCAGGTGTTCGCGCAGGGCGTCCAGCAGGCTGGTGCGGGGTTCGAGCACGGTGAAATGGTCGTGGCCGTTGACCCGCAGCGTGGTCATGGTGCGCGCCGGCCCGATGAATTCGGCGGGCGGCGCACTGCCGCGTCCCGTCGAGGGTTCGACTGTCATACCTCGCCTCCTGCCTCGCGAAGCCACGATGGGCCGCGATATGTGTGCTGGACCGCGTTCGGATATGAACCAGCAAAAGACTAGCAACCATCGCTGGGGTGCGCGCGGCGAAAGCCGGACCCGAACACACCGGCGAACCGGGATCCGCCCGGCCGGTAGGCTCGTTGCGGCAAGTGGCGGTGCGATCAGGAGGCGGTCATCGAGGAGCGGGCAGTCGCGGCGACGGAGTCGGCGCGCATGATCGGCAGAATTCTTCCCGAGGGTGTGGCCGCGGCCGAACTGGTCGCCTACCCCGAGGGCCTGCAGCCGCACCCCGGCGAAGCGCATCTGATCGAGCGTGCGGTGGAGAAGCGCCGCCGCGATTTCATCGGCGCGCGGCACTGCGCGCGGCAGGCCCTGACGCAGCTGGGGGAGCAGCCGGTCGCCATCGGCAAGGGCGGGACGGGGGAGCCGTTGTTCCCGCGCGGCATCGTCGGCAGCCTCACCCATACCGCCGGATATCAGGCCGCGGTGCTCGGGCACCGGCTGCGGTTCCGGTCCATCGGCATCGATGCCGAACCGCACGAAGCCCTGCCGAACGAGGGAGTGCTGGAGGCGACGAGCCTGCCGGAAGAACGCGAATGGCTCGCCGCGGTGCTCCCGGAAACCGGTCTGCACCTGGACAAACTGCTGTTCTGCGCCAAAGAGGCCACCTACAAGACGTGGTTCCCGCTGACCGGCCGCTGGCTGGGATTCGAGGAAGCGCACATCACCTTCACCGTGGACGAGGAGTCGGGCACGGGCGGGGCGGGCACGTTCCACAGCCGGTTGCTGGTGCCCGGTCACGTCACCGACGGCGGCGCGCCGCTGACCGCGTTCGACGGCCGCTGGGTGATCACCGACGGCATCATCCTGACCGCGATCGTGGAGGCCTGATGCGAGAGAAGCGGACACCCCTGGTCGATGCCCTCGGCGGCCTGCTGATCATCGACAAGGACGGCGGCTGGACCAGTCACGATGTGGTGGCGAAATGCCGCGGCATCGTGCGGACCAAGAAGGTCGGGCATGCCGGCACCCTGGATCCGATGGCGACCGGCGTGCTCGTGCTCGGCGTGGAACGCGCCACCAAGATGCTCGGGCAGCTCATCCTCACCACCAAGGCGTATTCGGCGACCATTCGGTTGGGGCAGGCCACCGTCACCGACGACGCCGAGGGGGAGACCACCGCCACCACGGCCGCCGGACATCTCACCGATGCCGAAATCGCTTCGGGCGTAGCCGAATTGACCGGCGACATCATGCAGGTGCCCGCCACCGTCAGCGCCATCAAGATCAACGGTGAGCGCGCCTACGCCCGCGCCCGCGCCGGTGAGGATGTGGAGCTGGCCGCCCGGCCGATCACCGTGAGCCGCTTCGACATCCTGGCGCGCCGCGATATCGACACCGGCACAACCACTTTCGTAGATCTCGACGTCGAGGTCGAATGCTCCTCCGGCACCTACATCCGCGCCCTGGCGCGCGATCTCGGCGAAAAGCTCGGCGTCGGCGGCCATCTCACCGCCCTGCGCCGCACCGCGGTCGGCCCGTTCACCCTCGAACACGCCCGCACCCTCGAACAGCTGAGCAAAGCCGCCGAATCCGGCGACCCCCTGCTGAGCCTGGACATCGACGAGGCCGCCCGCGCCGCCTTCCCGACCCGCGACATCACCGACCAGCAGGCCGAGGACCTCCGCAACGGCCGCTGGCTGGACCCCATCGGCATCAAGAGCGTCTACGCCGCAATCGATTCCGAGGGCCACGCCATCGCCCTGCTCCAGGAAAGCGGCAAACGCGCCGCCTCCGTCATGGTGGTCCGCCCCGCCAATCTCTGAGCGCCTTCTCGGAACTGCCATGACCCTGGTTCTGGGGGCGTAATGGCCTTCTGCCGCATCGCGATACGTACGTACCGGAGCATTCGGCAGGGAGGTAGACGGTGATGCGTAGGTGGGGGCTGTGGCGAACCGGGATCGCGCTCAGCGCATTGGCATTGGTGGCGGCATGTGAACCGGCCGAATCCAGCTCGGGCTCCGGAACCAGCTCGCCGAGCTCATCTCCGAGTAGCTCTGTGATCGCTACCAAACCGGCGTCGAAGCCGGCCGGCGACGGCAAGGTGACCATCAAGACCGCTTCGCTGAAGGGCGTGGCGATTCCCTATGTGCCGGTGCATCTTCGGCTGTATCAGCCTTGCGACCCGGCCGGGCACGATCGGACCGAAGGCACTCCGGAGGTGCAACGGTTCGACGGCGTCACCGACCTCAGCGGGCAGGCCGTGTTCACGGTTCCGGTGGGCTGCTACGGATTCGACATGGAGCCGGTGCCGGGCACCGATCCGGTTCCCGAGGGCATGCACACCTTGTTCGTGGAGACCGACGGCCAAGCCGTGACCGGCAATCTGCGCTTCCAGGATCCGGCTCCCGAGCCGGTGTGCGCGCAGCAGACCATCAACCATGATCTGAAGGTCGAGTCGCGGCTCAGCAGCGCCACCGCCAAGGTGACCGGGTGCGACGGGAAATGGTCGGTCATCGCCTGGGATGTGCAGGGCGACAGTCAGCGCATCGTCAAGCACACCAATTCCGGGTGGACCACCTATGTCGGATTCCCGCACGATGTCTGCTGGGCGAAAGCGCAGAAAGACGGTGTGCCGGACCGGTTGAAGGAGTACTTCACCAGCTGCTGAGTGACCGCGCGCCCGGACCCGCCTACAGTTCGAGAGTGGAATTGCGGCAGTTGCGGTACTTCGTGGCGGTGGCGGAGGAATTGCACTTCCGCCGCGCCGCGGAGCGCTTGTTCATCTCGACGCCGACGCTGAGCCAGCAGATCCGGGCGATCGAACGCGAAGTGGGTGGGCCGCTGCTGATCCGCGGCGCCCAAGGCGTCGAATTGACCGCTGCCGGTGAGGTTTTGCTGAAGAACGCGCGCACCGTCCTGGACGTGGCGGACACCGCACTGCGCGAAACCCGCGCCATCGCCCAGCCGGGCCGGGCAGTGTTCCGTCTCGGCGTCGTCAACGGCGCCCCGTCCTGGTTGCCCGCCCGCATCGAAACCCTGCTGAAGTCGCGGCAGCCCGGTGCGCGGGTGATCCTCACCGGCGGCCCGAGCGCGGACCAGGTGCGCCTGCTCGATCGCGAGGAAGTGGATCTCGCGGTATTGCGCATGCCGGTCCGCCTGCCCGACCACCTCACCCACACGCCCGTGGCGGACGAGGAACTCGGCGTGGTCATGTCGCGCGAACACGAACTCGCGACCTACGAGGCGATCGCCCCCGCACACCTGAAGGGACGCGAACTCATCATGTTCGCCCGCGATGCCGCCCCCGACCTCCACGACTCCCTGCTCACCCAGCTCCGTCAGCGCGGCGCCGCGATCTCCCTGAGCGACAGCGCCATGAGCCACGCCCAAATGCTCGCCCTCCTCCCACTCCGCCCCGCCGCCGTCGGCCTCGGTTCCGCCCGCACCGCCACCACCCCCGGCCTGGTCTGGCGCCCCCTGCTGCCCACCCCACTCGTGGTCACCTACATCGCCGCTTGGCGAGCCACCGCCCGCAACCCGGTCCTCCGCGCGGTCGCCCAGGTACTGGCAACCGGTTGAACAACTCTCGTGGCTCTCAGGGGCAAGCCCCTGAAACCCCAGCGCGAGAAGGTGCCGGAATGGTCGGGAGCTGGGTTGTTAGGTTCGGCCACATATGGGTTAGATGATGCGTCGTGGACCGGGGGCGGCTGTCGTTGTTGGCTGAAAGGCATGACGGACAACGGAATTCGGGAAATCGGGCGGGTGGTCGTGGTGGGCGGCGGGTCCGGGATGGGGCAGGCTATCGCCGACGCATTGCTGGCGGCGGGCGGTGAGGTGACCATTGTGGGGCGGTCGCAGGCGCGGTTGGCGGATGCGGTGCGGGAGCTCGGTGACGGCAAACTGAGTGCCGTTGCCGCGGATGTGAGTGACGAGGCGCAGGTGGCGCGGGTGTTCGAGACGGTCGGCGAAGTCGATCATGTGATTACGACCGCCGCGCAGGTCGCCGGGGCGTACGGGCCGGTGCGGGAGTTCGACTTCGATACGGGGAGAGGGTTTCTGGAGTCCAAGTTGATCGGCTCGATGCTGCTGGCCAAGCATGCGCGCATCGCGGCGGGCGGCTCGCTCACCTTCACTTCCGGAATCGCCGCGTACCGTCCGGCGGCGGGCGGGTCGATGGTGGCCTCGGTGAATGCCGCGCTGGAGGGGCTGGCGCGGGCGCTGGCCATCGAGCTGGCGCCGAACCGGGTGAACGTGGTCTCCCCGGGCTGGGTGCTGACCGGGGTATGGGATCAGATGCCCTGGCCCGACACGGACGAACGGCACCGGGCGATGGCCGAGAAGCTGCCCGCCGGTCGCCTGGGCCGACCGGAAGACATTGCGGCGGCGGTGCTTTCGCTGGTGCGCAATCCGTTCATCACCGGCACCGTCCTGCATGTGGACGGCGGGCACCGCCTGGTCTAGACCTCGGTCAGCCAGATGGCCTCGGCGGCGATGCTGCCGAGGTCCACGGTGCGCTCGTCGAGGCGGATGGCGATGGTGCCGGCGAAATCGCGGCGCTCCTCGACCGTGATCGGCGTATCGAGCGCGATGCCGAGGGAATCGAAGTACCGGAGCATGGCCGGATCCGAATCGGAAATCCGTGCCACCCTGCCGGTTTGGCCGTCGTTGAAATCGCTGAGCTGCTTGGCCGGCGGCGTCGGCACCGCACCGTCCACCGACGGGATGGGGTCGCCGTGCGGATCCCGGTCCGGGTAGCCGAGTTTGGCGTCTATCCGCGCCATCAGGGTCTCGGAGACGGCGTGTTCCAGAACTTCCGCCTCGTCGTGCACCTCGTCCCACCCGTAGCCGAGCTCGTTGACGAGGAAGGTCTCGATGAGCCGATGCCGGCGCACCATGGCGACGGCGGCGCGGCGGCCGTCCGCGGTGAGCGTGATGGACCCGTACCGGGCGTGCTCGACCAGTCCCTGATCGGCGAGCTTGCGGACCGCCTCCGACACCGTGGAGGCCGAGACGCCGATCTTCTCCGCGAGCAGCTTGGTGGACACCTTCTCCGGTGACCATTCCTGCGCGGTCCAGATCACCTTCAGGTAGTCCTGGGCGACCGAGGACAGCACCGGCGCCATGTTCACGCCATCGGGCGCGGAGTCTCCGTCGGGTGCGGAAGCGGCGGACGGATCGGCCAGCTCGCGGCGCGTGGCGATGTCTCGTTTTCCGGGCACATACCCGAGCTTAGGCACAGTACGTCCGGTTTCCCACATCGGCGCGCTCGCTGGTAAGAGCACGTGAACACGGGGTGTCGGGTGTGCTTCTTCTGTGCGAGATCCGCACCGCCGAATATTGTCCGTGATGCGGTTTGCGTAGGCTTCCCACTGTGCAGAGATGGCGAAGTCTCGATGAGATGCCCGCGGAGTGGGGCCGGTGTGTGCTCACCATCGGCGTGTTCGATGGCGTACACCGCGGTCACGCGCAGCTCATCAGCCGTGCGGTGAAATCCGCTGCGGTGCGGGGCGTTCCGTCGGTGCTCATGACATTCGATCCGCATCCGCTGGAAGTGGTGCGGCCCGGTTCGCATCCGGCGCAGCTGTCCACCCTGGACCGGCGCGCGGAACTGGTCGAAGAGCTCGGCATCGACGTGTTCGTGGTGATGCCGTTCACCCGCGAGTTCATGAAGCTGACTCCGCAGGAATACGTGCAGGAACTGCTGGTGAACCGCCTGCACGTGGCCGAGGTCGTGGTGGGGGACAACTTCACCTTCGGCAAGCAGGCGGCGGGCACCGTGGACACCATGCGCGAGCTCGGCCGCGAACTCGGCTTCGACGTGGACGGGGTGCAGTTGCTCGGCGAGCACGCGGTCACCTTCTCCTCCAGCTACATTCGCCGCTGCCTGGCCGATGGCGATATCGCCGCCGCGGCCGAGGCGCTGGGCCGCCCGCATCGCCTGGAAGGCGTGGTCGTGCACGGCGACGGGCGCGGCAAGGGGCTCGGCTTCCCGACCGCGAACGTGGCGCCGACCATGCACGCGGCCATCCCGGCCGACGGCGTCTACGCGGGCTGGTTCACCGTCCTGAACGAGGACGACCCGCTCGCGGGCCGGCAGTTCATGGCCGCCATCTCGGTCGGCACCAACCCCACCTTCGACGGCCGCAACCGCACCGTCGAACCGCATTTGCTGGACTTCGACGCCGACCTCTACGGCAAGCGCGTAGCGGTCGATTTCGTCGACCAGCTGCGCGGCATGCGCAAGTTCGAATCCATCGACGAGCTGGTGCAGGCCATCGCGAGAGATGTGGACCAGGCCCGCAAAGTCCTCACTCCGGACGACGTGTAGACTGGCCCGTCGGGTTTGCTGCGGTCCGCGGCGGCGCCCAACCGGGTCTCCCGGTCAATTCCGAGCGCGGACTGAAACAACAGGAGTTATCTGTGGCTCTCACCACTGAGCAGAAGAAGGCGATCCTCGCCGAGTACGGCGTGCACGAGAAGGACACCGGTTCCCCGGAAGCCCAGATCGCGCTGCTGTCGAAGCGTATCGCCGACATCACCGAGCACCTCAAGAAGCACAAGCACGACCACCACACCCGCCACGGTCTGATGGCGCTGATCGGTCGTCGCAAGCGGCTCTCGAAGTACCTGCAGAACAACGACATCGAGCGTTACCGTTCGCTGATCGAGCGTCTCGGCCTGCGTCGCTGATCGCGGCGACACACTCCGACTGCCATAGGTAGTTGACGAACCAGCCAACGAGGAGGCTTAGAATCTCCCCGTTGGCTTTTTCGCGTATTCGGCCGAAGTCCCCAACACAGGGGGAATCCAGCCGGATACGCGGCAACGAACAAGCCGTATGCACCCGCCGCGTGGCGTCGGTCTTCGGTAGTGGCTTTTCGGCAAGCGCGCAGTAAAGAGGACATTGCGCTGCCGGAGGGCTTCGATCGATGACCGCCTCCGCGTCGCCGTACCCAAGGGGGTTCGGCCGGGTGTGCTGACAGCGACCACGAGGGTCGCCGTTCGCCCATGCCGGGTACGGCTTGACGAGCCGGATTGCGCGCACACCGTACGTGCGCAGCCGGCGAAGACGAGAGGTTGAGAAGAGAAAAATGTCTGACACAGTGACGTCGTCGGCCGTAGAGGTCGAGCCCGGCGTTTTCGAGTCCGTGGCCCTGATCGACAACGGCGCCTACGGCACCCGCACCATCCGGTTCGAGACCGGCCGCCTGGCCAAGCAGGCCGCGGGTTCGGTCGTCGCCTACCTGGACGACGAGACCATGCTGCTGTCGGCGACCACCGCCGGCAAGCACCCCAAGGACCAGTTCGATTTCTTCCCGCTGACGGTGGACGTCGAAGAGCGCATGTACGCCGCGGGCCGCATCCCGGGCTCGTTCTTCCGTCGTGAGGGCCGCCCCTCCACCGACGCCATCCTGACCTGCCGCCTGATCGACCGGCCGCTGCGCCCGTCCTTCGTCGACGGCCTGCGCAACGAGATCCAGGTCGTCGTGACCGTCATGTCGCTCGATCCGCAGGATCTGTACGACGTGGTCGCCATCAACGCGGCGTCGGCCTCCACCCAGATCGCCGGTCTGCCGTTCTCCGGCCCGGTCGGCGGCGTGCGCGTCGCCCTGATCGAGGGCCAGTGGGTCGCGTTCCCGACCGTCGAGCAGCTGGAGAAGGCCGTGTTCGACATGGTCGTCGCCGGTCGCGTGGTCGACGGTGACGTCGCCATCATGATGGTCGAGGCCGAGGCCACCGACAATGTGCTGGCCCTGATCGCCGACGGCGCCTCGGCGCCGACGGAAGCCGTTGTGGCCGAAGGCCTCGAGGCCGCCAAGCCGTTCATCGCCCGCCTGTGCAAGGCGCAGCAGGACCTGGCCGCCCTGGCGTCCAAGCCCACCGAGGAGTTCCCGCTCTTCCTGCCCTACGAGGCCGACGCGTTCCAGGCCGTCGAAGGCACCGCGAAGGCGGAGCTGAACGAGGCGCTGTCCATCGCGGGCAAGCAGGAGCGCGAGGAGAAGATCGACGAGATCAAGCTCTCCGTGCTGTCCTCGCTCGCCGAGTCCTTCGAGGGCCGCGAGAAGGAACTGGGCGCGGCGTTCCGTTCGCTCACCAAGAAGCTGGTGCGCCAGCGCATCCTGACCGACAGCTTCCGCATCGACGGCCGTGGCCTGGCGGACATCCGCGCGCTCTCGGCCGAGGTCGCGGTCATCCCGCGCGCCCACGGTTCGGCGCTGTTCGAGCGTGGCGAGACCCAGATCCTGGGCGTCACCACCCTCGACATGGTCAAGATGGCGCAGCAGGTCGACTCGCTCGGCCCGGAAACCTCCAAGCGCTACATGCACCACTACAACTTCCCGCCCTACTCCACCGGTGAGACCGGTCGCGTGGGCTCGCCCAAGCGTCGCGAGATCGGCCACGGCGCGCTCGCCGAGCGCGCCCTGATGCCGGTGCTGCCGTCGCAGGAGGAGTTCCCCTACGCCATCCGCCAGGTGTCGGAAGCGCTGGGCTCCAACGGTTCCACCTCGATGGGCTCGGTCTGCGCCTCCACCCTGTCGCTGCTGAACGCCGGTGTGCCGCTGAAGGCCCCCGTCGCCGGTATCGCCATGGGCCTGGTGTCGGACACCGTGAAGAACGACAAGGGTGAGGACGAGGTCCGCTACGTGGCCCTCACCGACATCCTGGGCGCCGAGGATGCCTTCGGCGACATGGACTTCAAGGTCGCCGGCACCCGCGAGTTCGTGACCGCGCTGCAGCTGGACACCAAGCTCGATGGCATCCCGTCGCAGGTTCTCGCCGGTGCGCTGAACCAGGCCAAGGACGCCCGCTACACCATCCTCGACGTGATGGCCGAGGCCATCAACACCCCGGACGAGATGAGCCCGTACGCTCCGCGCGTCACCGCCATCAAGATCCCGGTGGACAAGATCGGCGAGGTGATCGGGCCCAAGGGCAAGGTGATCAACCAGATCACCGAGGACACCGGTGCGAACATCTCCATCGAGGACGACGGCACCGTGTTCGTCGGCGCGACCGACGGCCCGTCCGCGCAGGCCGCCATCGACGCCATCAACGCCATCGCCAACCCGCAGCTGCCGAAGGTCGGCGAGCGCTTCCTGGGCACGGTCGTGAAGACCACCGCCTTCGGCGCTTTCGTCTCGCTGCTGCCGGGACGCGATGGCCTGGTGCACATCTCGAAGCTGGGCAACGGCAAGCGCGTCGCCAAGGTCGAGGATGTCGTCAACGTGGGTGACAAGATCCGCGTCGAGATCGCCGATATCGACAACCGCGGCAAGATCTCCCTCGTCCCGATCGACGAGGATGCGGACAACTCCGACGCCGCAGCTGCGGTCGAGGCCGCTGCCGAGTAGAAACTGTCTGTGTGACGAAGAAGAAGTCGGAATCCCCCTCGCTCCGCAATTCGGAGCAGGGGGGTTCCTCTCTTGTCCAGCATTCCGCCGACCTCCCGTCCGCCGATACCGGCGTGCGGAAAACCGTGCTGCCCGGCGGACTACGGGTAGTGACCGAACATGTGCCGGGCGTGCGCTCGGCGTCCGTCGGCGTCTGGGTGGGCGTCGGTTCGCGCGACGAAGGCCCGACCGTGGCCGGGGCCGCGCACTTCCTCGAGCATCTGCTGTTCAAGGCGACGCCGACGCGGTCCGCGCTCGATATCGCCGAGGCCATGGATGCCGTCGGCGGTGAACTGAATGCGTTCACGGCCAAGGAACAGACCTGCTATTACGCCCACGTCATCGACGAGGATCTGCCGCTGGCGGTGGATCTGGTCTCGGATGTGGTGCTGCGCGGGCTGTGCCGGGCCGAGGACGTGTCGGTGGAACGTCAAGTGGTGCTGGAAGAGATCTGCATGCGCGACGACGATCCCGAGGACATGGTCGGGGACGCGTTCCTGACCGCGCTCTTCGGCGATCATCCGATCGGGCGGCCGGTGATCGGCAGCGTCGAGACCATCGAATCGATGCAGGCGCACCAGCTGCGGTCGTTCCATCTGCGGCGCTACCGGCCCGACCGGATGGTGGTCGCGGTGGCCGGCAATATCGAACACGATCACGTGGTCGAACTGGTGTACCGGGCCTTCGCCGATCGCCTGGACAGCGGGCAGGAACCGGCGCCGCGCCGGGAAGGCAAGTTCCGGCCGCGCACGAATCCGGAACTGCTGCGCATTCACCGCGACAGCGAACAGGCGCACCTGGTGTTCGGCACCCGCGCCTTCGGCCGCCACGAAGGCGAGAAGCGGTGGCCGCTGTCGGTGCTCAACACCGTGCTCGGCGGCGGACTGAGTTCACGCTTGTTCCAGCGCATCCGGGAAGAACGCGGCCTGGCGTACTCGGTGTACTCCAGCGTCGACACCTTCGCCGACACCGGCGCGTTCTCGGTCTACATCGGCTGCCAGCCCGAAAACCTCGGGCGGGTGGCGACTTTGGCACGCGGCGTGCTGGAAGAGGTGGCCGCCAACGGCATCACCGATGCCGAATGCGCGCGTGCCAAGGGCTCTTTGCGCGGCGGACTGGTGCTCGGGCTGGAGGATTCCGGCTCCCGCATGAACCGCATCGGGCGCAGCGAACTCAGCTACGGCAACCATCGCAGCGTGTCCGAAACCCTCGCTCGCATAGACGAAGTCACCACCGCGGAGGTCTCGAAGATCGCGGCCGCGCTGCTCTCCCGCCCCTACGGTGTCGCGGTCGCCGGACCCTACCGGCGCACGCGTGACCTGCCCGCGGCGGTCCGCCATCTGGTGGATTGAGCGAACACCTGTGTGCTGACCGCCACCCCTCGGCCGGTCATGGCTATGATCGCCGTGGCCGGTTGTTGGAGGGGATGTGCTCGAACCAGGTGAGAAGTTCGCCGGGTATGTGATCGAACGTGAGTTGGGTCGTGGCGGTATGGGTGCGGTGTACCTCGCCCGTCACCCCCGGCTGCCGCGTTGGATCGCCTTGAAGCTGCTCAACGCGGAATTCCACGGAGACAGCGAGACTCACGCGCGCTTCGAGCGCGAAGCCGATCTAGCCGCGCGCCTGAACCATCCCGGCATCGTGACCGTCTACGACCGCGGGGTCGAGAACGGGCGGCTGTGGATCGCCATGCAGTACGTGGACGGTGTCGAAGCCGAATCCGTTCCGGTGGAGGAACTGCCGCCCGCGCGGGCCGTGGAGATCGTCACCGCCACCGCCGAAGCCCTGGACTACGCGCACCGGGTCGGCGTGCTGCATCGAGATGTGAAGCCCGCCAATATCCTGCTGGCCCGCGAGACCCGGGAACAGCAGCCGGGCGTGCTGCTCACCGATTTCGGGATCGCCCGCCTGCAGGAGGACAACGCCCAGCTGACCGATTCCGGCGCGGTCATGGCGACCCTCTCCTACGCCTCGCCCGAACAGCTGTCGAACCAGCCCGTCGATTCGCGCTCCGACCAATATGCCTTGGCGTGCACGCTGTTCCGGCTGCTCACCGGATCGATGCCGTTCCCCGCCACCGATCCGGGCGCGATCGTCAAGGCGCACCTGTACGACAGTCCGCTGCCGATCGCGAGCCTGCGGCCCGGGTTGCCCGTCGGGCTGGATCCGGTGCTGGCGCGCGGGCTGGCCAAGAAGCCGGACGAGCGGTACCGGACCTGCGCCGAGTTCGCGGCAGCGGCTTGGCGGGCCATGGAGGCCGCGGCGGGCTTGCCCGGGCCGCCGCGCCCGGTCGAAACCGCCACCCGCAGTTCGGGTGTGCACCATCGGGCGCCGGATTCGGCGCGGTCGCGCTCCGGTGGGAGTGGCGCCGGGCAGCGGCCCGGCGGGAACACCTCCGGTCAGCGGTCCGGCGGGAACCCGGTCCAGCGAGCCGGCGGGACCGGATCGGTCCGGGTTCCGGAAGGCCCGAACGCACCCCGCCGCGCCGCCGCGAACCCCGAAACCGGTGCCGCGCACCGAAGACCAGGCCGGCCCCCCACCCCGGGACGACCGGGCACCGATTCCGGCCGCCGGGCGGAAGCGTCCGGCCGTAACGGCTCCACCGGTACCGTCACCCGAACCGGCGCGACCGGCGGCGCCAGACGCCGCCCGTCCACCGGCCGCACCGGCATGGTCAATATCGCCCAGCTGTTCGCCCCGCGCTCCGGCCGCCATCTGAAAGTGGCTGCCACCGAACCCGAACGGGCCCGGCGCGCCCGCCTGTGGGCCATCGCGGTAGCCGTCACCTGCCTGGCCGCCGTCCTCGGCCTCACCATCCTGCTGACGTCGCCGTCCGGCCAATCCGCGAAAACGAAGTCCGCGCCCCCCGAAATCGTCGAAATGTCGGCCGCTTTCCCCAAAGTCGTCCCCCGCGAAGGCACCGCGGGCACCGGTTTTGCGGGCGCCAACTGCCGCGTGGTGGACCCCGAAACCGCCGACTTCAAAGCCCGCGTGGCCTTCGACGGCTGGACCTCCGCCTGGCAGTGCACCTACACCGCCGGCCACGACGTCCAGGAGTACGCCCTCTTCGCCTACCGCAATGTGGCTGCCGCCCAATGGGCCTCCAGCCAGGCCCGCCTCACCTCCTCCACCGTCGACGAGCCCACCTTCACCGAAACCAACAACGGCAAGACCTACACCAACCGCCGCTTCGACCGTTCCCCCGACAAACCCTCCACCGTCTTCCTCACCTCCTTCTTCGACGACCCCAAACGCGAGAAGTTCCTCCTCTTCACCAAGGGCGACCCCGCCACCCCCAGCGGCGTCGTCGACTGGTGGAAAACCCTGCCCCTCGGCTGATTTACGTCACCGGCGGCCTCGATCCGGTCGGGTGCTGGCGATTCATCCCATTGGGAAAGACCGGAGGCGGGAAGTGGGGGAGACTGGCAGCGTGAATCTGAGCAAGGGTGCCAATGTGCCGGTTGCCGCCGCTGCTGTGCGGGCGGTGCTCGCGTGGTCGGGTGGGCCGGGGGTGCCGGGGATCGATGCGTCGGCGTTGCTGCTCACCGCGTCCGGGAAGGTGCGGTCGGATGCGGATTTCGTGTTCTACAACCAGCCGGGGCATCCGGGTGGGGCGGTGCGGCATGCGGGGAAGCAGGGGACCGCTGATGCCGTGGATGTGAATCTGGCTGGGCTGGAAGCGGAGATCGACCGGGTCGCGTTGTGTGCTTCCGCCGACGGCGGGACGTTCGGGCAGGTGCCCGGGCTGCATCTGTTGTTGCTGGATGCGGCGTCGGGGGCGCAGCTGGCGCGGTTCGATATCGCCGCCGGGCCGGAGACCGCGATGCTGGGCGGTGAGTTGTACCGGCGGGGCGGGGCGTGGAAGTTCCGGGCCGTCGGGCAGGGGTGGGCCAGCGGGCTGGCCGGGCTGGCAACGGATTTCGGTATCACGGTGGACGACGCGCCTGCGGCAACGCCGGTCACGCATGCGCCGCCGCCGAGCCAACAGTCTTCGGGTGCGGGCAATATTCGCCTGACCAAAGGCGAGGAGCGCCTGCCCATCGATATGCGGAAGCGGTTGTCGCTGCGGAAGGAACAGGTCGCGGTCAGCCTGGCCAAGCAAGGGGCGCAGGGGCTGACGGCGCGAGTGATTCTGGTGCTGGACGCGTCCGGGTCGATGACGATGCTGTACGAGAAGGGCGTCATTCACCGCGTGGTGGAGCGAATGGCCGCTGTCGCCGCGCAATTGGACGAGAACGGGTCGATGCAGGCGTGGACCTTCGCCAGCAATCCCGCCCGGCTGCCGGACCTGACCATCGCCGAGCTCCCGCAGTGGATGCAGCTGCACGTCCGCTGCGGTCAGCTGAAGCTGCTGCCGGGGCGCGCCCGCAATCTGCAGCCGGGGCAGGTGGATATGCGTCAGGTGGGCATCCAGAACGAGGAGCAGAAGGTGATCCAGGAGGTGCGCGGGTACGTGCACGCCACACCGCAGCGGTCCGCGACGCTGGTGCTGTTCTTCTCCGACGGCGGCGTCTACAAGAACCGGGAGATCGAACAGCAATTGCGGGCCGCGGTCGAGGAGCCGATCTTCTGGCAGTTCATCGGACTCGGCAGCCGCAACGGGTACGGGGTGCTGGAACAGCTCGACACCATGGCGGGCCGCCGCGTCGACAATGTCGGCTTCTTCGCCGTCGACGACATCGACACGGTCAGCGACGCCGAGTTGTACGACCGCCTGCTCTCGGAATTCCCGTCCTATGTGCGGGCCGCGGGGCAGGCGGGCATCCTGCGCTGAGCGCCGGGCTCAGAGCTCCAGGCGCATGGCCGTGCGCGGCCAGCGATCCAGGCCCAGTTCGGCTTCGTGCACGCGGATCTTGTGCAGATCCGGGGTGAGTGCGTCGTCGGCGAGCCGCCGGAACCCCAGACGCTCGTAATACGGTGCGTTCCACGGCACTTCGACGAACGTGGTGAGCGACAGCGCGGGCAGCCCGGCGGCGCGGGCGCGGTCCGCGAGGTGCTCGATCAGCGCCCGCCCCAGCCCGCGATGGGCGGCGTCCGGATGCACCGACACCTGGGCGATGTGCTCGGTGTCATCGGCGGGCTCGCTCACCAGATACGCCAGGGGCGTGTCGTTTTCATCGACGCTGACCCAGGCCCGGCCCGCACGCCGGTACTCCTCGAGCCGTTCCAGACTCGGCGGTTCATCGTCGGCGATTTCGAGCATGCCGATGGCGCGGAACGGTTCGCCGGCGGCGACCTCGATGTCCTGCAGGGCGGTCAGATCCTCGGCGGTGGCGGCACGAATGCGCATGGGCTGACGGTAGCGCTCCACTACCCGCCGCGGCTTGCTATTTTGCCGCGCGATTCGCGCCGGCGGGCTCGGCGTCCGTCCGGGCGCGATTGGCGGCCTCGATGACGGCGTCCAGCAGTCCGGGCAGGGCGCGGCGGACATCCTCGGCGCGCAGCGAGACGTAGGTATTGCCGTCGGTGGTGAAGCGGGAGGTGATCCCGGCCTCGCGCAGGATCTTGAAATGATGGGCGGCGGTGGACTTGCTCACCGAGTCGTAGAGCGAGGAACAGCGCTGCGGCCCCTCGGCGGCGTCGAGCCGGCGCACCATCTCCAGCCGGACCGGGTCCTGCAGGGCGGCCAGCACGGCGGGCAGCGGAGCCACTTCGGGCAGCGCATCCCCGGTGGCGGCCTGGGCGGCGGCCGGATCGGTCATGACTTACCTCACTCGACTAGTGGTTTGACGATCATCGAACCTGGCGTAGGGTCAGGTTCGATAACAGTCAAACTTACCTGATGGAGGATGGGATGGCAGCGCCTGTGGCAGTCGCGGCTGAATCCGAGCAGGGCACCCAGACCTGGGCCTACGCGCTGGTGCTGGTCGCCAGCGGCGTGGCGCTCGGCGTCTCCGGCGCGCCCGCTCCGCTCTACGGGCTCTACCAGCAGGCGTGGCATTTCTCGCCGCTCACCACCACTTTCGTCTTCGCCGTCTACGCGGTGGCGGCGCTCGGCGCGGTGCTGGTGTCCGGCCGCATCTCCGATGTGGTGGGCCGGAAGCCGGTGCTGCTCGGCGCTTTCGCGATCATGATCGCCGGCCTGGTGGTGTTCCTGCTCGCCGACAATGTGGCCATGCTGCTGCTGGCCCGCGCCCTGCACGGCGCGGCGGTCGGCGCGACCGTGGTGGCCGGGGCGGCGGCGCTGCTGGACCTGCGGCCGGCGCACGGCGCGCGCTCGGGGCAGCTGTCCGGCGTGGCCTTCAATGTCGGTATGGCCGTGGCGATCCTGGGCTCGGCGGTGCTGGCACAGTACGCGCCGCATCCGCTGCGCACGCCGTACGTGGCCATCACCATCGCCTGCCTGGCCATCGCGGCCGGGGTGCTGCTGCTGCGCGAACCGCACACCGCGCGGGTGCGGGCCCGCATCACCATCGCCAAACCGGCTGTGCCGCACGAGATCCGCAGCGACTTCTGGTTCTCCGCGCTCGGCGTGATGGCGGCCTGGTCGGTGCTGGGCGTGCTGCTGTCGCTGTATCCGTCGCTGGCCGCGCAGGAGACCGGCATCCACAATCTGGTCTTCGGCGGTGCGGTGGTGGCCGCGACCGCGACGGCGGGCGCGTTCGCGCAGGCGTTCGCGGGCGGCATTCCGGCGCGCCGGGCCGCCATCATCGGCGATGTGGGCATGGCGGCCGCGCTGGTGCTGACCCTGCCCGCGCTCGCCACCGGCAACTGGGTGGTGGTGCTGATCGCGGGGCTGGCGCTCGGCGCGACCTTCGGCCTCGGCTTCGGCGGCTCCATCCGGCACCTGTCCAATGTTGTGCCGCAACACAAGCGCGGCGAGACCATGTCGGCCTACTACCTGCTCGCCTACACGGCATTGGCGCTGCCGACGGTCGTTGCGGGCTGGGCGGCCACCACCTGGGGCCTGACCACGGTATTCCCCTGGTTCGTGATCGCCGTGGCGGTGGCGTGCCTGATCGCCGCCGGACTGGGCCTGCGCCGCAAGGCCACCGCCTGACCTCCTCGGCCACGCGGTCGGATGGCGAGGCGGCCTCCCGGGCGCGTCGCGGTGTGGCGATCGGCGAGTTGCAGTGAAAGTCCTTGTACGCAGGGAAAATACGTGCATGCGATGCGCTGGCGGCCCGCTGTCGCTATCCTTCCGCTATGCGTGTGGGGAGGTTCGGCTCGACGCTGAACCGTAGGCTCGAGCGGTCGGCGTTGTTGCTGTCGGTGCTGGCGGCGGTGCTCGGTGGGTTGGTCGTCGGGGCGCTCACCTGGTGGGGGCTGTGGCGACTATTGGGTGCCCGGGCGGAAACGCCGAATCAGCTGGACCTCACCAAGATCGCGCTATGGGTGACCGCGGGCGTCGGCGGCGCGGTGGCGCTGGTGGTGGCCTACCGGCGGCAGCGCGACACCGAACGCGGGCGGTTCGCGGAACTGTTCGGCGCGGCCGCCCGGCAACTCGGCGACCCGGATGTGGCGGTGCGTGTCGCCGGGGTCTACGCCATGGCCGGTGTGGCGGACGAGTTCTCGGTGCGCTCGCGGCGGCAGCAGTGCGTGGACGTGCTGTGCGGCTACCTACGCCTGCCCTATCTGCCCGAGGAGGGCGCCAGCCATCTGAGCTCCAAATCGCAGCGGGTGGAGGACTCCGGCACCGCCGTCGAACGCATCTACCACTACCGCCAGAACGACCGGCAGGTCCGCGACACCATCGTCCGGGTGATCGGCGCCAGACTTCGGCCCAGCGCCGAAATCTCCTGGTCCGACTGTGATTTCGACTTCTCCGACGTACTCTTCGAAGACGCCGACTTCCACGAAGCTGTCTTCACCGGCCGCGTCACCCGCTTCGCGGGCGCCCAGTTCATCGGCATCCGCGGCACCAGCTTCGAACGCACCCGCTTCCTCGGCGACCGGACTTCCTTCCAGGGCGCGGTCTTCCGCAATGCCACCACCTTCGAAGCCGCCCATTTCGCCGGAGCCCGCACCGAATTCGTCCGCGCCAACTTCAACGGTGAACGCACCACTTTCGCCAATGCCAAGCTCACCGCCGACCTGACCTCGTTCGAATCCGCGCTCTTCGACGGCGAGCGCATCACCTTCACCGGCGCCGAATTCCTGGGCATCCGAATCACTTTCACCGGTGCCCGCTTCTACGCCGGATCCAGTTCCTTCGACTGTGCGCATCTGGGCGCGCCCGCCCGCTGGCGTTCCGGCCGCACCTTGGAAGCCAATTTCTCCCGCGCCGACTACCACGGCAAGGTCTCCTTCGCCGATGTGGTGTTCAGCGGCCGTTCGGTGAGTTTCACCGGCAGCGACTTCTTCGGCGACATCTCCTTCCGCCGTGTCTCCTTCGATGCCCGCACGATCAGCTTCGAACGCCCGCGCGCCTGGGTCGGCATCCAATTCGACTGGGATGCCTCGCCTTCCACCAAGCCCGCCAATATCGAACCGACGGCCTGGCCGCCCGTCCCCGCCGAAACCGCGCCCGAGCTGACCGGCTGATCAGCGCGCCGGGAACCGGATGATCCGGTCGTCACCCGCCCGCTCGTCCCCGCGCCCGTCGGTATTGGAGGTGGTCAGCCACAGCGCCCCGTCGGGTGCGATGGCGACCGTGCGCAGCCGCCCGTACCGATCCGCCAGCAGCGCTCGCGGATTCCCGGTCGCGCCCGCCCGCAACGGCACCGTCCACAGCCGTTCCCCGCGCAACGCCGCCATGTACAGCGTGTCCCCGGCGATCGCGATCCCCGACGGCGACCCCGCCACCGGATTCCCCGGCGCCGCAGCGCCATCCGGCGTCAAGCGCAGTATCTTCCCGTTCGGATCCGCGAAATCCTGTGATCGATTGCCCTGCCCCGCATCCCCGGTCCCCGCGTACAGCATTCCGTCCGGCCCGAACGCGATCCGCCCGCCATCGTGAATCGAGCCCTTGGCGATCCCGCTGAACACCACCTCCGGCTGCCCGTCCAACCGGAACCGCACGATCCGATTGTCCTGCGCCGTCGTGAAATACGCGTAGACGAGCCCGTCCCGCGCATACTCCGGCGATACCGCCAGCCCCAGCAATCCCGCCTCCCCGGTCGCCTCCACCCCCGGCACCCGATACACCTGCTCGACCCCGCTCCCCGGCGAAACCCGCAGCACCACACCGGAATCCCGTTCCGCCACCAGCGCCCGCCCGTCCGGCAGGAACGCCAGCCCCCACGGCGTCGTGATCCCCTGTGCCACTTGCTCTCCGGCATTGAAATCCGGTTCGCGGCCCGGTGTACTGGGTGCGGTGAAAGTGGCGACCGGTGTGGATTCCTCGCCCGCACACGCCGCCGTCACCCCCAGCAGGAGCAGCAGCACCGTCACGACCCGGACCGACGCAGTACGCATCCCTCCATCCTGCGCGCCCCGCGCGCGTTCGACAGATGGGATTCGTTCTGCTGTCGCCTTCCCCGTCTAAGGTGCAATAGCTCGCAAAGGTAACGAGGTAGGGGTTCGTCGGTGGGGTGGCAGTACGTGCACTGGGGCGTCGTCGGGGTGGCGATCGCACTGCTGATCTTGGCCGTGCTGGCGGCGGGCGGAGCCGTGCTGCGCAAGCAGCGCATCTGGACCGTGCTGGTCACCGTGCTGGCCGTGCCGGGCTGGCTCGGGCTGGCCGGGGGACTGCTGCCCGCCGTGGAAGGCATCGCGGGCGACACGATCGCCGGCACCGCCGTCGCGCCCCCTCCGGGTCTCGTCCAAGCGGGCCTGCCGCTTCCTTCCACCAGCGCCAAACCCGCGCCGCCGGACCCGTTGTCGCTGCTCAAACCCGGCGACTGTGTCTCGGTCCCGATGGAACGCACCACCGATGCCACCGGTGCGCCCACCTGGAAGGCCAGCACCCCCGAACCCGCCGATTGCACTGCGCTGGAAGCCAATTACCGCGTCGAGCAGACCGGCCCCGACGCCTGCACCGGCAATCTCTACAAACTGGAGTCGAGCCGCAAGGACCGCAGCGGCAAGCTGGTCTACCACTTGTGCATGGCCTTCGACTGGCGCGTCGGCGTCTGCTACGACACCACGCACATGGACGAACCGTCCAAGGTCGACTGCAATACCTCCGGCCGGCACATCGTGCAGGCGACCGCCGTCCTGACCGACACCGTCGACGGCAGCCGCTGCCCGCGCGACGGCCGCGGCGCGGTCTGGGTGGTGTGGGACAAACGGCGCATGACCGTGTGTTTCCGCGGCGGCGACGATCCCGGGCGCTGAAAGACGCCGAGCCCGCCCCCGGGTCGATGGAGTAGCGTCGGGCGCATGAGGATTCGTGGTGCTGTCCTGGAGCGAATCGGGGCCGAAACCCCCTTCGCCACGTCGAAGCCGATCACCGTCAGCGAACTGGACCTGGGCGAACCCGGTCCCGGCGAGCTGCTGGTGCGTATCGAAGCGGCCGGACTGTGCCATTCGGATCTGTCCGTGGTGGACGGCAATCGGGTGCGCCCCGTGCCCATGCTGCTCGGTCACGAGGCGGCCGGCATCGTCGAAGCGGTGGGGGAGGGCGACAACGATCTCGAGGTCGGCCAGCGCGTGGTGATGACGTTCCTGCCGCGCTGCGGTGAATGCGCGGGCTGTATGAGCGAAGGCCGCACCCCGTGCCTGCCGGGCAGCCTGGCCAACAATGCGGGCGAATTGCTCAGCGGCGGTAGGCGATTGCTGCGTGACGGTTCGGAGGTGCACCATCACCTGGGCGTCTCCGGGTTCGCCACGCACGCGGTGGTGGATCGCCGTTCGGTGGTCCCGGTCGATGCCGATGTCCCGCCGGACGTGGCGGCGGTGCTCGGCTGCGCGGTGCTGACCGGCGGTGGGGCGCTGCTGAACTCGGCGAAACCCGGTCCGGCCGATCGCATCATGGTGGTGGGTCTGGGCGGTGTCGGCATGGCCGCCGTGCTGGTCGCCGCTGCTCTCCGCGCGGGCACCGGTCGCGAGGTCATCGCCGTCGACACCGTGCCCGAGAAGATCAAAGCCGCTCTCGAATTGGGCGCGACCTCGGCCTACACGCCCGCCGAAGTGGCCGAGCAGGGCATCCTCGCCGAGGTCGTCATCGAAGCGGCGGGCAATGTGCGCGCCTTCGAAACCGCGGTGGCCGCCACCGCGCCCGGCGGCACCACCGTCACCGTCGGCCTGCCCGCCCCCGACGCCCGCGCGAGCATCTCACCGCTGGGCCTGGTCGCGCAGGGTCGGGCCATCATCGGCAGCTATCTGGGATCGGCGGTCCCGTCGCGCGATATCCCGCAGTACGTGGAGATGTGGCGCGAGGGCCGCCTGCCCGTGGAGCGGCTGGTGTCCTCGCGAATCCGCCTGGAGGACATCAATTCCGCCATGGACGAGCTGGCCGCAGGGCATGCCCTGCGGCAGGTCATCATGTTCGACTGATCACTTCACCTGCAGCGTGACGGTCTTCGTGGCCGTCTGGGCGGGCAGCTTGGTGGTGTCGACCAGCAGGATCTCGCCGCTGTCCTGCACGCCGTTCGGCAGGGTCTTGGCCTTGAGGGTGAAGGGCGGCTGCTCGCCGTTCGCACCCTCGAGCCCGAAGTCGGAGTCGTTGGCGATGTACAGCGTCTTGCCGCCGTCCACCGTCGCGACGCCTTCGACCTTGTCGTGGCCGAAGAACTTGCCGTCGGCGTTCAGCGTGGCCAGCAGCGCGCTCAGATCGAGATTGGACTTCTTGGTGACCGGGGTGATCCCGGCCTTCTTCAGCGCGGCCACGCCGTCGGCGGTCGGCACCGCGCCCACATACGCCTCGAGCGGCTTGCCGTCGACCAGCAGCCCCTTGTCGGCGTCGTAGGTCGCGCCCGGAACCTGCGCCTGCGGGCCGATATCGGTGGCCCCCGAGATATCGATGGTCCACAGCTTCTTGTTGGACTTCGGGGCCTTGTTGCCGTCGCGCTCGTCCACCACGAACGTGGTGTTGCTCAGCGCGGTGATCTCGGAGACGGCGAGCTTCTCCTTCGGATCCTCCAGCGGGTACGCGAATTCCTTCACCGCGCGGGTCTTCAGATCCACCGTCACGATGCGGGTCATCGGCACCTCACGCGCGGAGGCGACGCCCGGCAGGTTCAGCCCGCTCTGCACGATGCCGACCAGCGTGCTGCCGTCCGGCGTGACCGTCAGCCCTTCCATACCCTGATTGGGGGTGCGCGCCGAGATCTCCTTCGGCAGTCCGCGACCCGGCGCGAGCCGCTCCAGCTCGGTGCCCTTGGCATCGAAATGCACCAGGAACGGGCCGTATTCGTCGGACACCCAGAAGGTGCCGTCGGCCAGCGCGACCAGGCCCTCACTGTCGATGCCGTGGTCGGTCGGCGGCAGCACATTGCCGTTGAGATCCTTGATGGTCTCCCCGGTCGGCGCGGAGGAGTCGACCAGCCCGTTGAACGGCTGCCCCGCCGGATTCTTCAGCGTGATGGTCGATTCCAGCACCGCCTTGTTGCCCACCAGCTTGAACTTGGCGATGGCCGGGGTGAAATCCGGTATGACGGAAAGCTTCTCGTTCTTGCCCTTGCCGTCCACGTTCGGCCCGCGGTCGGTCATGCCGTAGAACTCGTCCTTGCTGCCGGGCACCGGGGTGAAGGCCGAGCCGAACGCGCTGCCCAGCACGGTGACTCCGCCGAAGTCGCCGAGCGGCTTGATATCGGTGGTGTACAGCCGTACCGCATCGGTGGTGGTGACCTTGATGGAATCCGCGCCGGTGTACCCGGCGGCCGGGGTGTACACCACCGAGCCGTCGGTGCGCCGGGTGATCTTCCCGTGCTCGGGATCGGCGATGGCCACCGCCGCGCTGCCGCCCGTCTTGGCCAGCAGGTCGTCCAGCGAGATCACCAGCGGCTGGTCCTTGGTCGCGGTGAAATCGGCGGAGGAATCGGAAGAGCAGGCGGACAGCACGGACGCGCACGCGGCGGCGACGGCGAGTGCGCAGGTGGTGGTACGACGAATTCTCACCAGCGATGCCTACCGCCCGGATCCGACGCTCAGTTGTCCGGCAGCTGAACAATCGCTCGCCGCACTATGAACCAGCTCACCGCGTTTGCTCGACGCCAGGTCAACGGGCTCGGACAGGGTGGCGGGGCGACCCGATAGGCTCTCGGGGTATCCGTGACGAAGTAGGTGAGGAGACCAGGTGACCACGAACCGGATCCGGGTGGGTGTGCTCGGAGCGCGCGGCAAGGTCGGGCAGGCGATCTGCGCGGGTGTCGAAGCGGCGCCGGATCTCGAACTGGTGGCCCAGGTCGACAAGGACGACTCGCTCGAGGCGTTCACCGAATCCGGCACGGAGGTCGTCGTCGACTTCACCCATCCCGATGTGGTCATGCCGAACCTGAAGTGGCTGGTGGAGAACGGCATCCATGCGGTCGTCGGCACCACCGGGTTCGACGCCGAACGCCTGGACCAGGTCCGCGGCTGGCTGGCGGCCTCGCCCGAGACCGGCGTGCTGATCGCCCCGAACTTCGCCATCGGCGCGGTGCTGTCCATGCGTTTCGCCGAGCAGGCGGCGCGCTGGTTCGAATCGGTCGAGGTCATCGAGCTGCATCACCCCAACAAGGCCGACGCGCCCTCCGGCACCGCCTACCGCACCGCCGGGATCATCGCCGCCGCCCGTGAGAAGGCCGGCGTGGGCCGCAGCCCGGACGCCACCAGCACCGAACTCGAAGGTGCGCGCGGGGCCGACGTGGACGGCGTCCGTGTCCACTCGGTGCGTCTGGCCGGTCTGGTCGCCCATCAGGAAGTCCTGTTCGGTACCCAGGGCGAGACGCTCACCATCCGCCACGACTCCATCGACCGCACCTCGTTCGTGCCCGGCGTGGTCCTCGGCGTTCGTAAGACTCCGCACCGTCCCGGCCTCACGGTCGGCATCGACGCGCTGCTGGACCTGTGAGCGCGCCCGCCGAGAACAACGGCCGCGAGGTGGCGAAGCGGGTCGGCTTCATCGCGGCCCTGGTCCTCGTGCTGGCCTTCTACTTCGTGATTCTCGGGCGGATGGCGTTCAGCCTGATCTCCGATGGGTCCGTCCCTGCGGCTGTGCTCGGCGTCGGCATTCTCATTCTTCCGGCTGTCGGGGTCTGGGTGGTCTACAGCAGTGTGCGGGCTGCGTTCGCTCATCAGCATCTGGCTCGGCGGATTCATGAGGAGGGGCTGGAGCTCGATATCTCGGATCTGCCTCGGCGGCCTTCTGGGCGGATCGAGAAGGGTGCTGCGGATGAGCTTTTCGAGAAGGTGAAGTTGGAGTTCGAGGCTGATCCGGGGAATTGGCGGTCGTCTTATCGGGCTGCTCGGGCTTATGACTATGCGGGGGATCGGACTCGGGCTCGGGAGATGATGAAGCGGGCGGTGGAGTTGGAGCGTCAGGAGCGGGGGTGACGGTTCGTGGGTGGGTGCGGAGAGCAAAAGATCAAAAGATTAAAAGCCGGAAGTGTGGTTGCGTCGTGTGCCCTGCCGGGCTTTAGCTCACGCGACTTGGGAGCCTCTACCTGCGGTTTTCGACGGTAGTGGCTGCACGCATCACCTTTTAGAGATTTTCCCGGTTCCGGGATTTCCGGGTTCCGGGATTTTCCCGATTCCGGGAATTTCAGGATCTCGGGATGAAGGGGCGGGGGTGGGAGCGCGCCAAGGCGCGTTCCATCATTTCTCCGGCGTGGTGTCGGTGATTGACCTTCGGTGTCCCGGTGGGGTCGATGTGGGCAGGGGCTATCCAACCTGTTCGTCCGGGGTAGCGTGAATCTTTCGGCATCACAACGGTTTTCCAGCCGCCGGGTCCGTCATGGATCAGGGCGTGACAACGATCGCAAGCCAATGTCAGGTTGTCCAGGTCGGTCTTGCCGCCTTTGGACCATTCGGTGACGTGGTGGACAGCGGTCATCGAAGCGGGAGCATCGCACCCGGGGCGGGTGCAGCCCTTCTCGGCGGCGATGAGCGCCATCCGCTGCGCGGAGCTGGCCAGGCGGCGAGAACGCCCGAGGTACAACGGCATTCCCGCCTGATCCATCACGGCCAGGAATTGCGGCCCCTTCACGGCCGCAAGCTTGACCGCCTGCGCGACCGGAACGGTACCTCCGGTGGCAGTGGTCGCCACACCGGCGACGGCTTCGAGCTGCTCCACACTCATCGTGATCACGGTGGCTACAGGCAATCCGCGGTGACTACCGAGCCCGTCCAGCGACACGCTCGAACCCAAAAGCGCCAGCAGCGCATCATGATTGCGCTGTCCGCTGGTGCGAGTGTCTCGCGCCGCAGCAGCATCCAGCACCGCCCGATCCACAGTCCCGTCGGCATCCGCGGCAGTCGGGCTTTCCGGATCGGCAGGATTGCACATACCCGGCCGCGCGTACTTCGCCAGCACAGGTTCGAGCAGAGCCCGGAGCTCGGGAACGATTTCCCCTTTGAGCGTGGACATCCCGTCGACGCGCTGCTTGCCCAGCGTCAGATCCCGCACCCGCGCGCGATCACGCTCGTCGCTCAGCGTGCCGTCGGGATCAAGCCGCGCCAGAATGGCCTCGCCGATCTTCGGCAGATCATCAGGCGACCCGCCGGACCGAGCATGCGCGACCAGAATCCCTTCGGCCTCACCCCTGGCCCCCACGGGCGCGGCGGCCGGAATCCGGTTGAGCACCTTAACGATTCCCCGCACCTGATCCCCCGAGATGTCTCCCTCAGCCTGCGCAGCAGCAGCAACGGGCAACAACGGCTCCCGCTCGACCCCATGCATATCCCGAAACACCCCGACATGCGTGGCCGCATTGACCCGCGCTTTCGCCTCCGCACGCGACAGCGTCAGCGTCTCAGCAAGAAACCCCGCAGTATTGGCACATCCAGCCCGCGCAGGCATAGACCGATCCGAAACCTCGATAGTCAACCGATGCCCCACAGCTTCGAGCCGCCGCTTGGAAGCCTCGATACTCTTCAACACCGCGGTGATTTCACCGTCAGTGAGCGTATTCAACGATGCGGTCAACAGGGAAGCCGCCGCGTCGGCGAAGTCCGCCACCGCGTCGATGAATTCCCCCTGCGTCCCCATGCCTCTATTTTACGTACGAGCTCCACAGAGGTATATGTGAATCACAAAGTGATACAACCCTTTTCAACCACAACCGATCTTGAAATCTTTGAATCTCTTATTTCGAAAAGGTGATGCGTGCAGCCACCACCGTCGAAGACCGCAGGTCGAGGCTCCCAAGTCGCGTGAGCTAAGGCCCGGCAGGGCAGGCGACGCAACCACACTTCCATCTTTTTTCTTTTGTCTTCGACCGCGGCCCGAAACCAGTCAAGGTTCCGGGCCGCAAATCCTGCACCACAAGCTGTTTCAGCCAGCCGGATGCACCTTCCGCCAATGCTCGGCGATATCGACGCGGCGGGTCAACCACACCTTTTCATGAGATTGAACGTAGTCGAGGAAACGCTCGAGAGACTTGGCGCGGGCAGGCTTCCCGACGATTCGGCAGTGGAGGCCGACCGAAAGCATTTTGGGAGAGCCGGATTCGCCTTCGGCGTAGAGGACGTCGAACGCGTCCTTCAGGTAGGTGAAGAACTCCTCGCCGTTGGCGAAGCCGGCGGGGGAGGAGAAGCGCATGTCGTTGGTTTCGAGGGTGTAGGGAAGGACCAGATGGTCCCTGTCGCCTACCTTGACCCAATACGGAAGGTCGTCGGCGTAAGAGTCGGAGTCGTAGGTGAAGCCGCCGTGCTCTACAACCAATTCTCGGGTTTGCGGCGAGTCACGACCCGTGTACCAGCCTTTCGGGGCCTCACCGAAGAGCCGGGTGATGATGCCCACCGCCTCTTCCATGTGCTTGCGCTCGGTGGCGGCGTCCACCGACTGGTAGGAGATCCAGCGGAGGCCGTGGCAGGCGATTTCATGGCCCAGACGCTTGAAGGCGGCTACGGCTTCGGGGTTTCGCTCCAAGGCGCGGGCTACGCCGAAGATGGTGAGGGGGATGTCGCGCTCTTCGAAGAGGCGCAGGACTCGCCACAGGCCGGCGCGGGAGCCGTATTCGTAGATGGATTCCATCGACATGTGGCGGTCGGGGAAAGCCGCCGCGGGGACGATGTCGGAGAGGAAGGTTTCCGAGGCCGGGTCGCCGTCGAGGACGTTGTTCTCGCCGCCTTCTTCGTAGTTGAGGACGAAGTTGACGGCGATATTGGCGTCACCGGGCCAGTGCGGGTGCGGCGGGTTGGGGCCGTAGCCCACCATGTCCCGGGGGTAGGTGAGGTCGAAGTCGCTCATGGGAGATCACGCTTCCTGGGCTGCGCGCAGGCGGTCGCGGGCCGCGTCGGTGAGGGTGCCGATGACGCGCAGGCGGGCCAAGCCGCCGTCGGGGTAGGCGTCGAGGCGGACCTGGACGACGGGGGAGTCGACGGAGATGCCGAAGCGATGGCGGGTGTCCGGTTGCAGGACGGTGCGGGGGAGTAGCTCGACCTCGGTGCCGTCGGCGCGAATTCCGGTGAGGGAGGCGGCGCCCGGGCTGTTGAACAGGAAGTAGGAGGTGTCGATCTCGACCATGTTCAGGACACCCTCTTCGACGAGCTGGACCAGCACCCAGTCGTTGGTGTTCTTGTCGCGGCCGCGAGCGGTTTCCCAGCCGTCGCCCATGACGCGGGCGCGGCCGGGCATGAGGACGTTCTGCGGATGCGAGTAGAAGCGGTTCGAGCAGTCGGCGACCAGGCCGCCGTTCTCCAGCGCCGCCAGATCGAACGGGCCCGAATCGAGCAGGCGCAGATCGGGTTTCGCCACCCCGTGCACGCGCAGCCGAGCCACGCCGCCGTCGGGGAACATGCGCAGGCGGACGTGGGTCCAGCGCTTGCCGGAATCGACACCGAAGGGGTTCTTGGAATCGCCCTCGACCTTGGCCCGATCGACGATGGTGGTCCAGCCATCGAGGGCGACCAGCTCCTCGACCGACGGATACCCTTCCACCGCAATGGCTTCCACCGACACCTCGGGCGGGTAATTGCCCTTGAACCACGCGGTGTCCACCACCACGCCCTTGATCACACCGGGCACGCCCAGCCGCACGATGGCGGTGTCGCAGTCGTCGTCGGCGGGAAACGCGCCAACCTCCCCACGGCGGCGGCGGGTCTCCCACCCGTCGTACACCTGGCCCTTGTGCCCGAAGGTGGCGGGCGAGTACTCCGATTCCTCGGGGCGGATCAGGTTCTCCTTCTCGGCGAAGGATTCGTCATTGGCCCACACCACCGCGCCCCCGAGGGTGCGGACGGCCAGGTCGGGAAGCAGCGTGAAATCGACGTCGCTCATAGCGCCGGAATCTTCCTTTCTCGCAATTGATGCAATACCTCGACGGTGGCTTTGGGGGCGAGGGCGGTGACCTCGTCGGATCCGAACGCACCGCAATCCAATCCGCGCAGCACCACGGTGGCGAGGGCTTGCGCGGTGGCGGGTTCGTCCATGACCGCGCCGCCCTGGCGATCCAGGTAGCGGCTGATGCGCGGCGCGGCGACGCCCAGCGCGTTGCGGAAGAAGTTGAAGGTGGCCAGCCAGCGGGTGACCAGATGCCCGGCGCCCATATCCCAGCCCTGGTAGTAGC
The DNA here is from genome assembly GCF_001613325.1 of Nocardia yamanashiensis NBRC 100130. Classification (GTDB taxonomy): domain Bacteria; phylum Actinomycetota; class Actinomycetes; order Mycobacteriales; family Mycobacteriaceae; genus Nocardia; species Nocardia yamanashiensis. Next base: position 35,237 of record NZ_BDCD01000002.1, read on the forward strand.
CGCGTTCCAGGGAGCGGGTGACGAGGTGGAAGTGCCGCGAGATCGCCGCCCGCACTTCGGTTTCGGTGCCGATGGGCAGTACCTGGGTGGACCCGTCGCACACCCACACCCCGGTCTGCGCGGCGGCGGCCTGCATGACGGCCTTGGCGTGATCGGCCACCGGATGCTCCAGCGACTGGAACTGCGGCGAGATCCCGCACGCGGCGCTGTAATCGTAAGTCCCGTAATGCAATCCGGTGCAGCGTCCGGCTGACCGGTGAATCGCCTGGGCGACCGGCGCGCTTCCGTCGGCGGCGATGACGGCCTGCGGGCTCTCGATCTGCAGCTCGAACTTCAGCGAACCGGCGGCGAGCCCGTGCGCGGATTCCATTGCGTCACACAGCTCGACCGCGATATCCACCTGCGAGATATGCCGGATCTTCGGCACCGTGAACACGAACCCGTCCGGGACCCCGCCCGCGCCTTCGAGGACCTTCTCCAGCGTCCGCACGGCCCGCGCCCATTCGAGCGTGGTGAGCCCCTTCATCCGGATGCCGCGCGAGATCACCTCGGCCGGCAGCGCTTTCAACGCCGCCCCGGCCCGCAAAGCATCGGCGTCCTCGACCTCGTCCCCGCGCGTCCCGTACCCGTCCTCGAAGTCGAAGCGCAGATCCTGAATCGGCCGCTCCCGCAGCACATGCAGCACCCGCCACACCACTTCGGTCCCGGCCAGCTCGCCCAGCAGCTCCCGATGCGTCTCGGCGAGCTCCACCGCCGCCGCACCCCACACCGCGGGCATGTCCGGCGCGGCATCGGCACCGCTGATGTACGCGGTGTGGATCGGCTGCCCGGGCCGGTCACCCGGATAGTCCCGCGCCAGTTCCGCGTCCACGCCGGTCAGCCGAGTTCCCAACCCGGCCAGCACATCCGGTGACAATGTCACGCCCGATCCTCCTGCTCGTCGATCCCGAATCCGGTCAGCAATCCCACGTACCGTTTGGGCAGCGGAGCCGCGAACTCCCCGCGCCCGGACTTGCGCAAGCCCATGGTCACCAGCGATTGCACGGTCAGCGTGGCGGCGGCGACCCCGTCCACCACCGGCACCCCGACCTCCTCGGTCAAGTATTCGCACAGATCCGCCATGCCCGCGCACCCCAGCACGATGGCATCGGAATTGTCGGCGTGCACGGCGTCGCGGCAGGCGTCGGCGATGACCCGGCGCGCCTTGGGGTCCTCCAGCTCCAGCACCGGGATCTCGCAGGCGTGCACGCCCGCGCAGAACCGTTGCATCCCATAGCGTTCCGCGAGATCGTGGGCCCGCCCGGCGGTGCGGGCCAGGGTGGTCACCACGCTGAACGACCGCCCCAGATGGCTGGCCGCGTACATGGCCGCCTCCGCGATCCCGATGACCGGCCCGCGCGCCAGTTCCCGCGCCGCGTCCAGCCCGGGATCGCCGAAGCATGCGATCACGTAGCCGTCCACGCCCGCCGCCTCACCCGCGGCGATCTCGGCGAGCAGCCCGGGCACGGCGAGCGCCTCGTCGTAATGGCTCTCGATGGACGCCGGCCCCATGCTCGGCGTGATCCCCTCGATCAGCACCCCCGGCGCGGCGACCGATTTCGCGCATTCCTCGATCACCGCGGTCATGGCGGCGGTGGTGTTCGGGTTGATGACTCGAATTCGCATGTTCCTCACCGATTTCCGGCGACGGACAGCTTCAGCGGTCCGCGCGTGGCCAGCAGGTAATAGCAGATCAGTCCCAGCCCGCAGCCGATGAACCAGCTGTACTGCGCGGCGGTGTACATACCGGTCAAGGTGCCGGATGTCATGACGGGGAAGACCGCGGCGGCCGCGCCGATCACCGTGGCGAGCACGGCGGCCGGGTTGTAACCCTTGCGGTACCAGTAGCTTCCGCGCTCGCTCATGGTGAACAGGTCGTCCACGATGATCTTCTGCTTGCGCACCAGGTAGTAGTCGGCGATGAGCACGCCGAACAGCGGACCGATGAACGCGCCGAGGGTTTCCAGCGTGTAGTGGATGACGTCGGGGTTGTTGTACATGTTCCACGGCGTGATCACCACGGACCCGACGGCGGCGATCATGCCGCCCATCCGCCAGCTGATCTTCTGCGGGTTCACGTTCGAGAAGTCGAAGGCGGGCGAGATGAAGTTGGCGACGATATTGATGCCGATGGTCGCGATGGTGAAGGTCAACGCTCCCAGCACGATCGCGAAGGTGTTGTCGATGCGCGCGACGGTCTCCACCGGATCGGTGATCAGCTCCCCGTACACCGGAATGGTCAGCGACGCCGTCACCACCACCAGCAGCGAGAACACCAGGAAGTTCACCGGCAGCCCGAGCAGATTGCCCCGCTTGACCGCGGCGAAGGACTTGCCGTAGCGGGAGAAGTCACCGAAGTTCAGCATCGGCCCGGAGAAGTACGACACCACCAGCGCGATGGCGCCCAGCATGACCGGCACCGCCGACCAGCCGCTCAGCGTGGCCTGGCCCAGGTTCAGGTCGATGGCGCTCCAGCCGGCCTTCCAGATCAGGTAGCCGCACAGCACGAACATGACCACGTACACCGCGGGCCCGCAGAAGTCGATGAACTTGCGGATCGATTCCATGCCCCGCCAGAACACCGCCGCCTGCAGCACCCACAGCAGCAGGTAGCTGGCCCAGCCCAGCGCCGACAGTCCGAGGAAGCCGTAGTCGCCGACCACCGCGTACTTGCCCAGGCTCGGGAACAGCTTGATCAGCACCACATCGAGGGCCGCCGAGGCCAGGAAGGTCTGAATGCCGTACCAGGCCACCGCGATCAGGCCGCGGATGATGGCGGGCACGTTCGCGCCGAGCACGCCGAACGAGCTGCGGCACATGACCGGATACGGAACTCCGGTCACCTGCGACGGCTTGGCGACGAGATTGCACAGCCCGTACACGATGGTGATGCCCACGACCAGAGCGATGAGCACCTGCCAGGAGTGCAGGCCGAGCGCGAAGAGACTGCCCGCGGTTACATACCCGCCGACGCTGTGCACGTCGGACATCCAGAACGCGAAGATGTTGTAGGTGCCCCAGGTCTGCTTGCGCAGCGGGGCCAGGTCTTCGTTCGTGAGCCGGGGATCGTAATCCGGCGCGTTGGTCGCCGGCAGCGCTGCCGACGGCGCAACGGTTTCGGTCATCTCGCACATCCGATCTCGTCGGGTCCCGGTCATCGGAACCACAGGTGTGCGCGACGCTATCGAGTCGGTATTGCCCGGATATTGCTGAAACTATATATCTTTTACATCGTCAGGTTCCGCAAAAAGTCCGGTATCGGTAGGTAGGCGCGACACTACTCCGTTCAACCGCAGGTGGTGCTCATCGGTTGCCGACAGCAGCGCTTCGGCGTCGCGGGCGAGGAAGGCGGCCAGCTGCTTGGAGTGGTCGGCGTGCAGCACGATGCGGTCCGCGGTGCTGGCGTGCACCATCGGCTGCACGGGTTCGGTGATGTTCCAGGCGTATTCGAGCATGTGCACCACGCGCGCCATGCCGGACGGGCGGACCAGCGCCAGATGGAAGTTGCGGGTCTCGCGGTGATAGGCGAGCGCGTTCTCGGTCAGGATGGCCTGTTCGAGCAGGCCGTGGGTCTCGCGGGCCAGGTCGTGATCGGCCGCGGTGGCCCGGTCGACGGCGGCGGCGAGGGCCGCTGATTCGAGGCGTTCCCGGACCACGTACAGCTCCCGCAGCTCGCGCGTGGTCAGCAGGGTGACCTGGTATCCGAGATTGGGCTTGTGCTCGACCAGCCCTTCGCCGATCAGCGTCTGCAACGACTCGCGCACGGGGATGGCGCTCACCCCGAAACTGCGGGCCAGCTCGCCCAGCGGCATGCCGGTCCCGGGCGGCAGATTGCCTTCCATGATCAGTCGCCGCAGCTCGTTGAGGATTTCCGCCTGGTGGTAGCCGCGCCGGGCGTCCAGGGGCGGGGTCAGCGCGGGCAGGCGGGGGAGCCGGGGTCGAGAAGGCACGTGCACACGGTAGCGGTTCGCGGCCGGGGCGCAATGGGTATCCAGACCGCTGGGTTCGTTACGGTCCGGCCTCGTCCGGTTCGTAGCCGAGGGCCTTGAGCGAAAGCCGGTGCAGGGTGGCGCGTTCCGCCGGGGTCAGGCGGTGCAGCAGCCGATCGGTGGTCTCGGCGAGCTGTGCGTCGGTCTGCTCCCGCAGGCGGTTCCCGGCCGCGGTGATGACCAGGAAATTCCGCCGCCGGTCCGCGGGATCGCGCTGCCGGGTGACCAGGCCGGCCTTCTCCAGGCTGTCGACCAGGCGCACCACTTCGCTGCGATCGATCTCCATGGCATCGGCCATGGCCTGCTGGGAGATCTCGCCTTCATCGGCGAGATAGGTCAGCACCCAGTGTTCGCGCAGGTTGGAGTCGACTTCGCTGTGCACCTTCTTGTGCAGCTTGCCGAGCGCGTAGGTGGGAAAACGCAGCAGGCCCCGGGGGTGGTACTCGCGGTCCTCGATCACCTGTTGATTCTACCTATTGTTGAGCTACTCAATCATTGTTAAGCTCAGCAATTGTAGTGCTCAACAACAACTGAAGGAGGGGTCCGATGTCGCGGACGCGCACGGACGACGCAACCCCCATCGCTCCGAATCCACCCGCCGACTCCGGCAAGATCCCCGCCCACGTCTGGCGCACCGCGGGCGTCGTCGTCTTCGGCGCGGTCATGGGCATGCTGGACACCTCGCTGGTGAATATCGGCCTGCACACCATCGGGGCCGACCTGCACGCCTCGCTCGCCACGATTCAATGGGTGGCCAGCGGTTATCTACTGGCCCTGGGCGTTTCGCTCACCATCGTCGGCTGGCTGGCCCGGCGCGTCGGGGTGGGGCGGCTGTGGCTGCTGGCGCTGGCCGCCTTCACCGTGGTCTCGGCGGCGTGCGCCTTCGCGCCGACCGCGAATTGGCTTATCGCACTGCGGATTCTGCAGGGCCTGGCCGCGGGGCTGATGATCCCGGCGGGGCAGACCATCCTCGGTCAGGCGGCCGGACCGCAGCGCATGGGCCGGGTGATGGGCGTGGTCGGCATCGCGGTGGTGGGCGCGCCCGCCATCGGCCCGACCATCGGCGGGCTCATGCTCGCGCACTGGAGCTGGGAATGGCTGTTCCTGATCAATATCCCGTTCGGGCTGATCGGCCTGGCGCTGGGCCTGCGGTATCTGCCGCTGGACCGGGGCACGGCCACGCAGCCGCTGGACGTGCTCGGGCTGGTGCTGGCCGGCGGCGGGGTGTCGGCGGTGGTGTACGGGCTCTCGGAGATCGGTGAGAAGGGTTCCGCCGCAGCGCTTTCGGTGTGGCTGCCGATCGTGCTCGGCCTCGCCGGTATGGCCGGATTCGTGGTGCGCGGCCTGCGCATGAGCGCTCCGCTGCTGGAGCTGCGGCTGTTCGCCAATCGCGCCTTCGCCACCGCGAACACCGCCGGATTCTTCGCGGGCGGTTCCATGTTCGGCGCGATGGTCCTGCTGCCCTTGTACTTCCAGGTCCTGCACGGCGACGGCCTGATCCGGACCGGGGTGGAGCTGATCGCGTTCGGCGCGGGCGGCGTGATCATGCTGCCGCTGGGCGGGCGGCTGTCCGACCGGTTCGGCGGCGGCCGGGTAGCCATCGCCGGAAATCTGCTGGTGGCGTTGGCTTTCCTGCCGTTCGCGCTGCTGCCCGTGAACGCGAACGTGCTGCTGGTGGAGGTGCTGCTGTTGCTGGCGGGGATGGCGACCGGCGTGGCCGCCATGCCGCTCGTCTCGGCCGCCTACGCCTCGGTGCGGCGCGAGCAGCTGCCCGACGCCACCGCGTTCGTGAATATCGTGCAGCGCATCGGCGGTGCGGTGGGCGTCGCGGGCATCGCGGTGATCCTGTCCCGCGCAACGGCTTCGGGCTGGGCTCCGGTATCGGGCTACCAGCTGGCCTTCGCCGGGATCACCGGGCTGTCGCTGCTCGCGGCGGTGCTGTCGGTGCTGCTCAGGAACGCGTCCGCGCGGTGAGATCGTCCAGCAGGATCATCACCTCGCCGGAGGTCTTGACCACTTCGGTGAGGCGGAGGGTGAAGCCGGTCAGGGTGGCGTCGGTGATCGGGTCGGCGGGCTGCGCGCCGATCCGCTTCCATTCCGGATCGCAGGACACCTTGCCCAGCAACAGCTCCCGGGTCTGCCCGGCGGTATCGCGCAGGTGCGCGTAGACCGAGAGCGCGGCGTGCGGTGAACGGATCCACAGGTTCACCGCCGCCAGCTCACCGGCGATCGGGTAGTCCGCGCCCGCGGTGCGGACGAGTTCCACCTCGAAATCGTCCGTGGCCGAACGCACCAGCAGCACCAGAGCCCGGATGTCACGCCCGGCAACACCATCCGCGTAGACTCCGGGCTCCTTGTTCGGCGCGCCCTCCACGAAAGTGGTGAGATGCGTGCGGGCCGCGCCCGCTCCGCTCACCTCCCACTCGTCCTTCTTCTCGAAGTCGTCCAGTAGTACTTCGAACGGCTCGTCCGACATCCTCGGCCATCCCTTCATCCCGCAGGTCACCGGAGTCGTCCGGTGTCCCCGAAACCCTACAAGCCGACGGATTCCGTTGTGGCGCTGTGCGCGCCTGGCTCAGACCTCGAGTTCCTCTTCGATGGTCTTGAGCCGGTGCCGGGCCAGCGCCAGGTTCGCGCGGTCCCGGTCCAGGGCCAAGTAGAGGAACAGGCCCTTGGACTTGCGCCCGGTCATGGGGCGGATGATGTGGTACTGGCTGGAGAGGGTGATGAGAATGTCCTCGATGGTCTCGCCCAGCGCGAGCTGTTCGATGGTGCGCATCTTGGCGCGCACCACTTCGGTATTGCCGGCGGCGGCGACCTGCAGGTCGAGCTGCTTGGAGCTGCCGAGCATCCCCAGCGCCATGCCGCTGTTGTAGTCGACGACGGCCGCGCCTATGGAGCCGTCTATCACCATCATGTCCTTGAGTGCGATATCCATGCTGGACATGCGTTTTCCTTTCATTCGGTTTTCGTTGCCGGGTCCTTGGTGCCGTTCTTGGCGGTGACGGCCAGATGGTCGGCGATGGCGCGGGCCACCGGGCGCGACTCCAGATGCAGACGGCCGATATTGATCTCGGGTTCGGCGAGCACGGTCAGCGAGGTCCAGCCCGCCGCGTAGATGACCACGTGGCCGCCGGTGCCGCGCACCACCACCTCGTGGAAGCCGCCGCCGTGCGCGGTGACGGTGAGCCGGTGCGAGAGGGACAGATGCGCGGCCGTCATGGCGGCCATGGCGGTCGGTTCGATATGGGTGGGCAGATCGTGCGCGATGAGCAGTCCGTCATTGGACGCCACCAGCGATCCGGTCACCTGGGGTACCCGCTCACGCAGGGCCTTCAGCTCCGCCAGCACCTGCGTATTCGTTTCGGGCATCGGCACCTTGGTCAACCTTCCCATCAGATCGCCGAGCTTCTTCTTCCGCGTGATCACGCGAGCTCCTTCAAAGCCGCACGCAGGCGGACGAGTATGTCCCGGTCCACCGGTTCCCACAGCTCCGGCACCGGCAGCGGCGCGGGCGGCGCGACGGCGGTCGCTTGTCCACGGCGGCGGCGGGGCAGCGGTACCGGACCGGTGACGGCGGGGGCGACCACCGGTTCGGTGATCACCGAGTCGGTCATCACGACCGGGGTGTGCGGGGCGGGCGGTTCGATCAGGCCCGCCGCGGTCAGTTCGCGGACCGCCACCAGGCAGCCGTAGGCGGTGCGGCCCAGGTCCTGAGCGATCGCGGTGATGCTGCGGCGCGCGTCGGCGGCGGCGAGGATCTCGGCCTGCCCGCCGGTGAGCACCACGCGGCGGCATCGGGTGCGGCGGACCGGGACCACCGGGGCCCGGTCCACCAGGCTCGCGGACCAGGGGCCGGGATCGCCGCGCCGGGCGCATTCGTGGATCAGGGCCCGGGGCGGAACCTGGCAGACCCCGGCCAGCCAGTGCGGGGGCGCGGGCTGGAATTCCGCGAGCGACGGGGCCGACAGCAGGAAGTAGGCGGCGTCGAAGATCGACAGCACCGCAAGGGCTTCCAGGCGCGGCCGTTCCAGCACGTGTCCCGGATCGCCGAGGCCGGCGCGCTGCCAGTCCGCGGCGGTCGCCACCCCGGCCTCGATCACCATGCGATCCAGGCCGGGGGTGCGGCGGCAATCCGCACCGGCGACGACGCCCTCGATGAGGTGGAAGGCGCCGTCGCCGGTCCGCAGGACTCCGGTTAGCCGTTCGGATTCCAGCCGGGCCAGTTCGGCCGCCAGCTCACCGCGCATGCCGGCCCTCAGCAAATTCGACGGGCCCGCCAGCAAATTCCGCAAGAATGGTGCGGAGCTGGAATCTGGCGAGGGCCAGATTTCCGCCGTCCTCGTCGCAGAGGACATGAACGAACAGTCGTCCGTCGAAGTCACCGTCGATCAAATTCAACAGGTGATAACCACGCGGGCCGCACACGATGATCTCGGTGATCTCGTCCCCGTCCACCCCGCTGGCCAGCGCCGGGCAGGCCAGCACGGCGCGCACGACATCCGTTGTGGCAGCGGCGTCTTCATCCGGATCCACCAGTTCGTGCCGACCGGTCGCCGCTATCGCCAGGCCACTCGCGCCATCTACCAGTGTCACGCTGCGGGCGCCGGGAATTTCCCCGATGCGTTTCAAGCAGCCGTCAATACCGAGCACCACGCCACCACTTGTTCAATGTAGGTCCTTCGAGCAAGCCCGACGCTACACACGCTTCATGATCAATGTGCGGCGTTTGCCCGAGAATTCCGCGCACCCAATGTCTTTCCTGCGGAAGGCCGAAAAGAATACCTATTGGTATTCGAAAGGTGGCACGGAATGACAGTGCGGGCGTTGCGGGCCGCATGAAAAACTCGCTGTCGCACCCTCGGTTCCGCCGGTAGCATTCCGGGTGTGAACACGTCCGCGCACACCGTCATGATGCCCCGCACCCGGGGCCACTGACGCTGCGCGACAACCGTTTCGAGGCCCTGACCACCGGGGCCTCGATTCGTGTTCGGGGTCGGAGCCCCCGCCATGTCCATGGAGGATCCGATGACCGTCTACCTCACCACCACGCTGCCGTTCGTCAACGCGCGCCCGCACCTGGGGTTCGTACTCGAGCTGGTACAGGCCGATGTGCTCGCGCGGTATCTGCGCGGGCGCGGCGCCGCGGTGCGGCTGCACACCGGGACCGATGACAATTCGCTCAAGAACGTGCTCGCGGCCGAGACCGCCGGAGTCGGAGTGCGCGAGTTCGTGGACGCCAACGCGGCGGCGTTCACCGCACTCGCGCAACCACTTTCGCTGTCGATCGACTCGGTGATCCGCACCAGCGCCGATCCGCGCCATCGTCCGGGGGTGGAGCAGCTGTGGCGGGCCGGAGCGGCGGCGGGCGACCTGTACCGGCGGCATTACGAGGGGCTGTATTGCGTGGGGTGCGAACAGTTCTATACGCCCGGGGAACTGGTGGACGGGCGATGTCCCGACCACGGCACCGCACCGCAGCCGGTGGCGGAGAACAACTGGTTCTTCCGGTTGTCGCGATACCAGGACGAAGTGCGGCGGGTGCTGACCGACGGCACGGTACGGATCGAACCGATCGAGCGGCGCAACGAGATCCTCGCGTTTCTCGACGCTGGGCTGGAAGACCTTTCGATCTCGCGGTCGGTGGCGCGGGCGCGGGGATGGGGAATTCCGGTGCCCGGGGATGCGACGCAGGTGGTCTACGTATGGTGGGACGCGCTCGCCAACTACATCACCGCGCTCGGGTACGGGACCGACGAGACAGAGCTGCAGCGCTGGTGGATCGGCGCGGATCGGCGAATCCATCTGGTGGGCAAGGGGGTACTGCGATTCCACGCCGTGTACTGGCTCGCGGCGCTGCTATCGGCCGGCCTGCCGCTGCCCACCGAGATCCTGGTGCACGACTACCTCACCCTGGACGGCAAGAAGATCAGCAAGTCGACCGGGAACGTCATCGATCCGCTGGATCTGGTTGAGAAGTACGGTGTCGATGCGGTGCGCTGGTGGTTGCTGCGGGAACCGCCGCGGCTCGGTGACGCCGACTTCACCGAGGCGCGGCTGGTACATCGTGCCGACGACGAGCTGGCCAACGGACTCGGAAATCTGTTGAACCGCACTGTGAGTCTCGTTCATCGCAAGCTGGACGGCAGGGCGCCGAGCACGAATTCTCTTGGGCCGCAGTCCGAGAAGCTTTACGAGGCGCTCGCCGCAGCGGATGCCCGGATCGAATCAGCGCTGGGTGACTACGATTTCCGGGCGGCGACCGAGGCGGTACGGGCAATCGTGGCGGCGGCCAACCGGTACGTCAATGACATCCGCCCATGGGAATTCGATGCGGGGCACCCCGATCTGGAGGCGGTGCTGGCCACGCTCTGGGAGTCGTGCCGGGCCATCGCCGGTCATCTGACGCCGTTCCTACCCGATCTCGCCGCGCGCGTCACCGCCCAGTGCACGCCCACCCCGACCGGCCGAGTGCCATTGCCCCGGCCGGTGCAGCGCAGGCTCGGCGCGGCCTAAGTGCGCTGCGGCACCTCACCGTTCGCCGCCGCCGCTTCGGGTTTGAGTGCGGGCAGCAGGGATTCGCGGGCCATCGAGGTGAGGGTGCCGGCCTGCTGGATGATCTCGGCCAGCGCCGAGGTCACGCCCTGCGCGCCGTTGAGCACGGTGAACTGGCCCACGTGCTCGAACGGTTTCGCCGCGGCCGCCACGATTTCGGGAAGATGCTCCGCGACCTGCTGGGCGATCACCGCCTCCTGGTTCTTGCTCATCGCCTCCGCCCGCTGCTGGATGCCCGCGGCTTCGGCTGCCATCCGGGCGCGGACCGCCTCGGCTTCGGCCAGGCCCCGTGCCTGGATGGCATCGGCTTCGGCCTGCCCGGTCAGCCGGGTCGCCTCGGCCTGGGCGGCGGCGCGCAACTTGATCGCCTCGGCCTCGGCTTGTGCCTGCAACTTCGTCTGCGCCGCGGCGGCTTCGGCGCGCAACCGGGTTTCCTGCGCATCCGCCTCGGCCTGACTGATCCGGGCATCGCGTCCGGCGGTGGCGAGCGTGGTCTGCCGATAGGCTTCGGCATCCGCCGGTTTGCGGATCTCCACCTGGAGCTGCTGTTCCCGTTGTTGCGCCTCGAGTTGCGCGACCCGGGTCGCCACCTCCACCACGGCCTGCCGCGCGGTGGCCTCGGCCAGTGGCCCCTGCTGCTGCGATTCCTTGGTGGCCCGATCCACCTCGGCCTGATATCCGGCCTTCTTGATCTGGGTGTCGCGGACCGACAGCGCGATCTGTGCCTGCGCGGTCTGCTCCTGTTCTATCGCCGCCCGCTCGGCATTGGCGCGGGCGATCCGCGCGTGCTGCTCCACCTGTGCCTGGTGCGGAATCGCCAGATTCGCAATGTAATTCGACTCGCTGGCGATCGACTGGATCTGGAACGAGTCGATCACCAGCCCGAACGATTCCATCTCCTGCGAGCACCGATCCCGCACCTGCTCGGAGAACTTGTCCTGATCGCTGATCATGTCCTCCACGGTCATCGATCCCGCGATCGCCCGCAGATGCCCGATGAACACGTTCTGCACCTTGGTCTCCAGCTCGTCGGCCGGCCGATCCAGGAACCGCCGCGCCGCATTGGCGATCGACGGATAGTCGTCCCCGACCTTGTACATGACGACGCCGGTGAGCGCGAGATTGATCTTCTGGCAACTCACGCACGGCACCACGATCTGAGATTCGTGCGCTTCCAAGGAGATCCGCCGCACCTTGGTCAGCCCGGGCGCGACCAGGCAACCCCGCCCGGTGACGATCCGGAACCCCATGCTCTCACCCGACCCGCCCGGCCCCGTACCGGCCCGGAACCCCGAAATGATCAGCGCCTCATCGGGTTCGGCGACTCGCCAGGACAGACGGAACAGCACCACGAGCAATACGACTGCGACACACGCCAACCCGACCGCGACATAGACCAGGGCGTCCACGATGTACCTTCATTCCAAAAGAGCGACTTCAACGGTGCGACCGCCCAGACTCCCGATGACGAGCACCTGAGCGTGCTTGGGAATCGTCGTTTCACCGTCCGCGGCCCGCGCCAGGAACCGCTCGGTCCCCGCCCGCACCTCGATCAGAACCTCCCCGAGGCGTCCAGGCTTGATAGCAGCCGTGACTCGCGCATACTTGCCGATCACATCCGCCGCCATGAACCTCACCCCCGAGCTGCCGGTGCCCGACCAGATCACGCTAGTCCCGGCCCGATTCGCTGAGTCTTTTCTTTACGAAAATCATACGGCCGCCGCGCTTGTCGGTCCCTTCGCTTACCCTCGGCTCGTGACGGACAGTTTCATGGTGGCGGCTCGAATCGCTATGAGCCGGGACGGATTCGAGGAGTGGCTCGATACGCCGATTCCAGGGGTGGAGGTCGTCGGGAATCCCGGCGCGGTGTTCGACGGGTGGTTCTGGGATGGGAAAGCGTCGGATTCGGCGTGGGGGCGGGCCGAGACGGGGGTGACGCCTCGGGAGTTCTTTCGGAAGCGGCGGGAGATTGGGCGTGGGGGCGTGCCGATGGTGACCGTGCTGGTTCATCGAGACGAGGCGTTGCACGTGTACCTGTTCGATATCGGATATATCGAATCGGACGTGTTCACCGCGTTTCTTGCGCTGGCCGGGGCCGGTCGATTCAAAACGGCTGGTGCGGCGGATATCGCGCTCTTCTGGGCCGAGACCAGTGGCGGGTTGTGCGGGGCGGACTGGGACGGATGGCTGGCGGCGCTCGAGGTCGGCCGGGAGTCGGCGCGGTTCGTGCACGGCGTGGATCTGGGGTCCACCATCGAGGGCCTGCGGGTCGGGGAGTCTCTGTTCTACGAGCAGTTGGAGCGCGGGCTCGCCGGGGAAGAACGCTTCGACTGGGAAACCGTGACGTCCTAGGCTCGGGTGGTGCCGAAACTGCTGCTGATCCATCACACGCCGTCGCCGTTCACGCAGGCGATGTTCGAGGCCGTGGTCTCCGGCGCGACCGACCCGGAGATCGAAGGAGTGGAGCTGGTCCGCCGCGCCGCCCTGGCGGTCACCCCGACCGACGTGCTGGAAGCCGACGGATATCTCCTGGGCACCCCCGCCAACCTCGGATACATGAGCGGCGCCCTGAAACACGCCTTCGACGTCATCTATTACCCGTGCCTCGATTCGACGCGCGGCCGCCCGTTCGGGCTCTACATCCACGGCAACGAAGGCACCGAGGGAGCGGAAAAGGGCGTCACGTCCATTACGACGGGTCTGGGGTGGGTGAAAGCGGCCGACTACGTGACGGTTTCGGGGAAACCGGGCAAGGACGATATCCAGGCCTGCTGGGAATTGGGTGCGACGGTCGCCGCCCAGCTCATGGCGTGAACTTCGCGTGCCGTGACCACGCCGGACGCTCGACGCCCTGAATTCTGGTGGCTGACAGATCGGGGGCGATCACCGGCATACTGCTTGGCAAGTGATTCGTGGGAGTGTGGGAAGAGGTGACGGCCGCCGTGCTGGGGCAAGAGTCGGGGATTCGTCGTATCGGGCTGGTCGAGGACCACGAGTCGGTTGCCATCGGGTTGAGTGCGATGCTCGCGCCCGAGGCCGATCTGGAGTTGGTCACCACCGCGGGGACGGTGGCGGAATTGCTGGCCGCTGCCCCGCGGCTGGATTTGGTGGTGCTGGATCTGCGGCTCGCGGACGGGTCCTCGCCGGAAGACAATGTGCGGGCGCTGCGGGCGCGGGGGATCGAGGTGCTGGTGTTCACCGGGGCCGATAATCCGTTCATGGTGCGGGCCGCGGCCCGGGCGGGCGTGCTGGGTGTGGTGCGCAAGTCCGAGGACGCCAAGACCGTGGTCAGTGCGGTGCGGCGGGCCGCGGGCGGGGAGCAGGTGGTGACCACCGACTGGGCGGCCGCCATCGACGGCGATCCGCAATTGTCGAATGTGGGGTTGAGTCCGCGGCAGCAGCAGGTGCTGCAGTTGTACGCGTCGGGGGAGAAGGCTTCGCGGGTGGCCCGGATGACGGGACTGTCCGAGCAGACGGTCAATGATTATCTGGGCCGGATCCGGCAGAAGTACGCCGATGCCGGACGGCCGGCGCCGACCAAGACCGATCTGTACAAGCGTGCGGTCGAGGACGGGTGGCTGCCCGTTCCCGAGCGGCATCCGCGCGCATGACCGCATCGGGCACTCTCGACTCCGCGCCCGCCCGGCGCGCACTGCCCGCCATGTCCCAGTTCGTGCAGCGGGTGACCGGCGGCCTGACCGTGGCCGACGATCCCGCCACCGCCGCCTACGACCGGATCATGCGGCGGCTCGGGATTTCCGTCGGCATCGCCGGAATCCTGGTGTGCTGCTTCGAATTACCGGAGATCGCCGAACAGGGCCGGCTGGCCTCGCCCTGGTGGGCGGTGGTCTCGACGGCGCTGGCCTTCGGCTGGTATCCGATCATCGCGGTGGTGTCGGCATTCGCCGGATCCCGGTATGTGCGAGTGGTGTCCGGTTGCGCCGCCGTGAGTTTCCTCGGCGCGCTCGCGACCATTCCGTTCGCCCTGGACCCGCACAGCGTCGATGCCACCACGGTGTGGCCGTACCGGGTGACCGCGCTGGCGGTGGCCGCGGCGGTGCTGGCCTGGCCGACCCGGCTCTCGATCACCTATCTGCTGGTGACCACCGGGTCCGCGGCGCTGTCCACCGTCTACACCGTCGCGCACGTGACGCCGCTGCTGGTGGCCGAGAACTTCCTGCGCGCAGCGGGATTGGCGGCGCTGTTCGTCTGGTGCGGCACCGCCGCGACCGGGGCCGCGGCGCGGGTGGACCGGGAATCCGCCATCGCCAGCCGGCGCGCCGCCGCCGCTGCCGCCGCGCAGGCCCGCGACCGCGAGCACGCCCGCTTCGCCGCGCTCATTCACGACGCCGTGCTCTCCACCCTGCTCGAAGCCTCCCGCGCGGGCGCGCAATCCGATGTGCTGCGCCGCCAATCCGAGCGCACCCTGGAACAACTCGACGAATACAGCACCGAACGCGATCCGGATCTGCTCGACGCCCGCTCGGCGGTGCTGTTCCTGCGCACCGCCGTACACGAGGTCAATCCGAGCATTCGCTTCGCCACCCGCACCTGGCCGGGCTACGACGACCTGCGCATGCCGGTGCACGCCGCCAGCACCATCGCCGCCGCGCTCAGCGAAGCCGTGCGCAACAGCCTGCGGCACGCGCACGTCACCGGGCGTGAAGTGCGGCGCACCGTCACCACCACGGTGTCGGCGGGCAGCATCCGGATCGTATTCAACGACGACGGTGCGGGATTCGACCTGGCGGCCGTCTCGGCGGACCGGCTCGGGGTGTCCATGAGCATTCTCGGGCGCATGCGGCAGCTGGCCGGCGGTTCCGGATTCGTGGAATCCGCGCCCGGTGAGGGCACCACGGTGACCCTGGTGTGGGGTGGCGATGGCTCCCGCTGACGTGCGCGTACCGGAACTGGATCCCCGGTTCGGGCTGCGCGATCTGCTCGGCCTGCGCGGGCGGGCCGCCTGGCTGTTCCTGGTGATCCTGCAGGCCACCATCGTCCTGTATATGGTCCGCAATTTCGGGGAGTCGCCGACCTGGGCGGCGCTGCTCGGCACCCTGCTCATGCTGGGCGCGGCCGCGCTGCTGCTGGTGGTGCCGGTGGATCCGCTGCCGCTGCCCATCGCGGTGTTCACCGCGGCCGCACCGCCCGTGGCCACTGCCCTGACCACCATGTTGCCGGTGCATCCGCACGGGCAGCAGTCGGTGTGGTCGGCGTTCGCGTCGTCCTATGTGTTCGCGGTGCTGGTGCTGCGCGGGCGGGTGCGCACCGCATGGGTCGGCGTGATCGCCACCGCGGGCGTGCTGCTGCTGGCCGGGCTGGGCGACAATCTCGAATCCAGAACCATTGTGGGATCGCTGATTCCGGTCGGCACGGTCACCGCCATCACCGTGTTCGCGGCGGTCATGCGGCCCATGCAGCGTTCACTGCGGCTGCTGCGCGAGGACGCCATGCTGCGCGCCGCCGCCGAGGCGACCATGGCCGCCGCCGACAACGAACGCACCCGGCAGCTGTCCCGGCTGGACCGGGTGGCGCGGCCGATCCTGGAACGCATCGCCGAGGGCGCGGAACTGTCCGCGGTCGAACGCGAGGAATGCCGGTTGCTGGAAGCCGAACTCCGCGACGGGCTGCGCGCGCCGCAACTCGTCACCGACGAGCTCAGCGGTGCGGCGCGGGGTGCGCGGTCGCGCGGCGTGGAGGTCGTGCTGCTCGACGACGGCGGCTTCGGCGGCGTGCCGGAATGGGTGCGCAAGCGGGTGATCGACGCCGCCACAAGGGAATTGGACGCGGCGAATTCGGGATCGATCACCGTCCGCGTGCTGCCGCTCGGCCGTCGCGTGCTGGCGACGGTGCTGGCCGACACGCCCGACAACGATCACCGCACCGAGATCGACACCGACGGTCGCGTCACCGTCATCGACTGACGGTCTTCACTCGCCGCCGCTCGGCTTGTCCCAGTTGTTCGGCCGGTCCCAGCGCGGGCCGTTGGCGCGCTTCATCTGATCGCGGAGCGCGCCTTGGACGGCGGCGCCGAGCCAGGAGTTGAGGCTCTGCCCGGACTGGGCGGCCGCTTCCTCGGCGCGGGATTTGATCTGCTCGACCAGACGCAGGGTGACGCGGCTGATATCGCCGGTCATCTCCTCGAAGGTGGGTTGCTGGGGCTCCTCCTCGCCGGGGGTCTTGCGCACATCCACGTGCGCGTCGGTGCCGTCGACCGAGACGTGCACGGTGCGGTCGGGGAGCGTGGCGTTGACTTCGGCGGCCAGGTCCGACAGCGCGGCCAGCAGCACCAGGCGGGTGGAATGTTCGGTCGCGGCGGCCAGCGCGGCGGCGGTGGCTTGGGTTTTCTCGTCACCGAGCGCGGCCGCGGCAATCAGATTCTCGCGCAGCTGGGCGGTGTACTTGTCGAGGTTCATGACACCAGTGTGCTGTCATTTCTGACGTCATACAAGGAGAAGATTGGCGTCATCAGCAGGCGCGTCGCGCGAATCACCGTCGCCGAGGGCACGGTTCGGGTATAACGGTGCAAAAGTCGTTCCGGTGACGCTGTAGCCTTCTGACTATGACGAACGGTGAATCGACGCGAATCGAGCTGCACGCGTCCGGCACAGTAGGTGTCGCGATGGTGACCCCCTTTACCGCCGAAGGCAAGCTCGACGTCGATGCCGGTGTCGCCCTCGCTGCCCGTCTGATCGACGGCGGCGTCGACCTGCTCGCCGTCTCCGGCACCACCGGCGAGTCGCCCACCACCACCGAGTCCGAGAAGTTCGACCTGCTGCGCGCCGTCGTCGACGCCGTCGGGGACCGCGCCACCGTCATCGCGGGCGCCGGCACCTACGACACCGCCCACAGCATCGAGCTCGCCCGCAACGCGCAGCGCGCCGGTGCGCACGGTTTGCTCGTCGTCACCCCGTACTACTCGCGGCCCACCCAGGACGGGTTGCTCGCGCACTTCACCGCCATCGCGGACGCGACCGACCTGCCGGTCACCCTCTACGACATTCCGCCGCGTTCGGTGGTGGCCATCGCCCCGGACACCATTCGCAAGCTCGCCGAGCACCCGCGCATCGTCGCGGTCAAGGACGCCAAGGGCGACCTGAACGCCGGCGCGGAACTCATCGCCGAAACCGGGCTCGCCTTCTACTCCGGTGACGATGTGCTCAACCTGCCTTGGCTGTCGGTCGGCGCGACCGGATTCATCTCCGTCATCGGTCATCTCGTGCCGGATCGGCTGCGCGCGCTCGTCACCGCCTACCAGGCCGGCGACGTGGTGCGTGCGCGTGAGATCAATGCCAGCATGATTCCGCTCAACCGGGTTATGTCCCGTCTGGGAGGTGTCGCTATGACCAAGGGCGCACTGCGTCTGCTCGGCGTCGAGACCGGCGAACCCCGCCTGCCACAAGTGATGCCGACGCCCGATCAACTCGACGAACTCGCGGTGGACCTCCGCGCTGCGGGGGTGCTTGCATGAGCGACCCGGTAGCCCGCCGTCCCCGTCGTACCGCCTCCCGCGCCGCGGGTGCGCCCGCACCGGCTCCCGAGCCGCCCGCCACCCCGGTGACGCCGCCGGAATCCAGACCCGTCGAAGCGCCCGCCGAGGCGCCGGCCACCAAGGCGGAACCGGCTGCGCCGCAGTCGGGTTCGAGCCGCACCGCGCGCGGCGACCGGCGCAACGGCACGATCGGCGGCCGGGGCGGCCGCGCCGCCGCGGCCCAGGCCGAGGAAGCGCCCGCGCGTCAGGACGAGTCCCGTTCGCGTCAGGACGATTCCGGCGCCGGCCGTCCGCGCCAGGACCGCAATCGCCGTGGTGGCGGTGGTGGCCGCGGCCGGCAGGGCCAGCAGGACGCTCCGATCCGCCGCGATCCGCACGCCATGGGCACCCCGCCCGCCGCGCCCAAGGGCGGGCTGCGGGTCTTCGCGCTCGGCGGCATCGGCGAAATCGGCCGCAATATGACCGTTTTCGAATACGGCGGCAAGCTGCTGATCATCGACTGCGGCGTGCTGTTCCCCGAGGATCAGCAGCCCGGCGTCGACCTGATCCTGCCGGACTTCGGGCCCATCGAGGACCGCATGGACGATGTCGCGGCCGTCATCCTCACCCACGGGCACGAGGATCACATCGGCGCGGTGCCGTTCCTGCTGCGCCTACGCCGGGACATCCCGGTCGTCGGCGCCAAGTTCACCCTCGCGCTGGTCGCGGCCAAGTGCCGGGAACATCGCCTGCAGCCCAAGCTGATCGAGGTCGTGGAGGGGCAGCGCACCCAGCACGGGCCGTTCGACTGCGAGTACTTCGCGGTCAACCACTCCATCCCGGATGCGATCGCGGTGGCGATTCGCACGCCCGCCGGCATCGCGCTGCACACCGGCGACATCAAGCTGGATCAGCTGCCGCTCGATGGCCGGCTCACCGACCTGGCCGGGTTCTCCCGCCTGGGCGACGAGGGCGTGGACCTGTTCCTGGTGGACTCCACCAATGCCGAGGTGCCGGGCTTCGTGACGCCGGAACGCGAGATCGGCCCGGTGCTGGACAGCGTGATCGGCAAGGCCAAGGGCCGGGTCATCGTGGCGTCCTTCGCCTCCCATGTGCACCGGATCCAGCAGGTGGTGGATGTGGCCATGCGCTACGACCGCCGCATCTGCTTCGTCGGGCGGTCCATGGTGCGCAATATGCAGATCGCGCAGGACCTCGGCTACCTGAACATTCCGGACGGCCTGGAGGTCGATCTGGATCAGGCCGCGAACCTGCCGGTGCACAAGCTGGTGCTGATCTCGACCGGGTCGCAGGGCGAGCCGCTCTCGGCGCTGTCGCGGATGGCGCGCGGCGACCATCGCCAGATCAATATTCGCGAAGACGATCTGGTGGTGCTGGCCTCCTCGCTCATCCCGGGCAATGAGAACGCGGTGTTCACCGTGGTCAACGGGCTGGCGCGGCTGGGCGCGACCGTGGTGACGCAGGCCAGCGCGAAAGTCCATGTGTCCGGGCATGCTTCGGCCGGTGAGCTGCTGTACCTGTACAACGCGGTGCGGCCGACCAATGCCATGCCGGTGCACGGTGAATGGCGGCATCTGCGGGCCAATGGCGCGCTCGCGGTGGCGACCGGCGTGCCCGAGGAGCGAGTGGTGCTGGCGGAGAACGGCGTCGTGGTCGATCTCGTCGACGGCATCGCGACCATTACCGGGCGGATGCCGGTCGGGCAGGTCTACGTCGACGGCCTGTCCGTCGGTGACGTCGGCGAGTCCACCCTCTCGGATCGCCTGGTGCTCGGTGAGGGCGGGTTCATCTCCATCACCGTCGCGGTCGACTCCTCCACCGGAAAGGCCGTCAGCACACCGGAAGTCCACGGTCGCGGTTTCTCCGACGATCCGGACGCCCTGTCCTCGGCCCAGCAGCTGGTCGAATCCGAACTGCACCGCCTGGCCACCGAGGGCGTCAGCGACACCCACCGCATAGCCCAGAGCGTGCGCCGCGTGGTGGGCCGCTGGGTCGCGGAAACCTACCGCCGCCGCCCGATGATCATTCCGACGGTGATCGGCGTCTGAGGTAAAGCAGAAGAGGGGCCCCGCAGCAGTAGCTGCGGGGCCCTCGGCGGTAAGGGGTGGGGAAGGGCGCCCCGCCGAATGGTTGCCAGGCGACCTGCGTGTCATCCCGCCGTTTCGGGCGTTGCGCCCTCCCCC
The DNA here is from genome assembly GCF_001613325.1 of Nocardia yamanashiensis NBRC 100130. Taxonomy (GTDB): domain Bacteria; phylum Actinomycetota; class Actinomycetes; order Mycobacteriales; family Mycobacteriaceae; genus Nocardia; species Nocardia yamanashiensis. The sequence continues at coordinate 55,495 of NZ_BDCD01000002.1, forward strand.
CCCCCACACACACAAGCGCCCCGCGGCATCAGCCGCGGGGCGCTCCGTGTCTCTTACTACCTCAGTCCTGGCAGGCTGCCGAGTCGAGCTTGGCGGTCTTGACGATGCTGCAGGCGTAGTTGTGGTCGATCTTCCAGTCGGTGCCGGACGCCACGAAGGTGACCTTGGCGTCGTCGACATTGCTGCCGTCCATGGTGACCTTGGCCTTGGCGACGAGTTTGCCGTCGGAGGGTTCGCCGACCTCGGTGATCTCGATCTTGACCTTGTTCGCCTTGGCGGCGTCGACGAGTTTGACGGCCAGGTTGGGATCCAGGTCCACGTTTTCGATCATGGCGGCCTTGGACTTGGCGTCGACAGACGGATCGAAGGCCTTGGTGATCTTGTCGTTCAGTTCCTGCACGGTGGGCTTGGGCAGGTTGGGCACCGTGGTGGTGGTCGGCGCCTCGCCCTCGGCGTTCTCACCCCCGCCGCTCTCGAACTGGGCGGCGGCGGACGAGGTTGCGGCGGACTTGCCGGACTCGGCCTCGCTGGTGCTACAGGCGACCAGGCCGAAGGCGGAGGCCGCCAGTGCGAGCGCGGCGGTGGCGCGGAAAACGGTGTGCTTCAACGAATTTCTCCCCGTGATTTCGGAATGCCCGGCCTAGACCGCGTGGTTGGACGTGCACGCCCATTTGACGATGGTGGCGTCATTGCCCCGGTTCGCGGCCACCGCCGCGGACCGCGCCGCGCGCACGTTCGCCGCGGCCCCGCCCGTGTACTGGCGGGCGGACCGGGAGTAGGCGACGGCGCCGCACCCGTTGGACCACGACGCGAGCGTCTTGCAGTCGCTGGGACCGCAGGTCGACTGGGAATTGCTGCGCGCCTGCCCCATGGACGAGTAGTCCAGGCTGGTCCCGATATTGCCGGTCGACGGCGAGACCGAGATCGCGCCGAAATAGACCGGAGCCGCGCCGGCGGAGCCCGCGCTGACCAAAAGTGAACCGGCGGTCGCGGCGATGGCGACCGCGCCGGTGACGAACTTCTTCAAGATATTGCCCTTCATGTACACACGATCCACGACCCGATGGACCGACTGATCAAGCTACCGATATGAATTGGCCGATGCCAATTCGAAACGGCGCTCGTAGAAGAGGTTTTCGCCATCCTTGCCCGGATATGCTTATCCCCCTTCCGATTTCATGATCGGAGCGCCGGCTTGTCGTTCATGGGGTCATTGGCTTAACGGCGACTGATCCGGGGCATTTCCATTCGGAAGCAGGCGCTTCGAAACCCGTGCTGTGCACCGCCGGCGGTGTCCGATTAGGGTGACCTTTATGAGCATGGCGCAACGGGAACGGCAAGCCCTGGTGCAGGCGATGGCCGCCACCGGTCCGGACGCCCCCACCCTGTGCGGTGAGTGGACGACTCGCGACCTGGCCGCCCACCTGATCGTGCGTGAACGCCGCCCCGATGCCTCGGCCGGCATCCTGGTCAAACCCCTCGCCTCCTACCTGGACGGCGTGCAGCAGCGGGTCGCCCGGCGTCCCTACCCGCAGCTGCTGGAAGTGGTGAGCAGCGGCCCGCCCTGGTACCTGCGCCCGGTGGACGCCCTGCTGAACACCACCGAGATGTTCGTGCACCACGAGGACGTGCGCCGCGGCGCGCCCGGCTGGGAGCCGCGCGAACTGCCCGCCGCCGACGAGGCCCAGCTCTGGAAGATCCTGAAGGGCTTGGCGCGCATGGCATATCGCAAATCGCCGGTTACCGTCGAGCTGGCCACCCCCGCCGGTGACCGCACCGTCGCGCACCGGGCGGGCGACCGCACCGTGGTGCTGACCGGCCCGCCGTCGGAGCTGCTGCTGCACGCCTTCGGCCGCAACGAGGTCCGTTTGACCGCCGCCGGTGATCCGGCCGACGTCGACATCGTGCACGCGCTGGACCGCAGCGTCTGACCGTCCACCAGGCGGGATCGGATTCCCAATCCGGTTGGCGGCGCGAACACCGATCATGAAACGATCACGCGACGAACGGTAACTTTCGTGATCGGCAGGAAGCCCGTGCTGTGATGAGGTGGTCGCAATGTCTTGGCAACTGACGGTTCTCGGACCGGTCGAGTTGAGGTGTGCCGGCGCGCCGACCGCGCCCATGCCGCCCAAGCAGCAGGCCGCCCTGGTCATGCTGGCGTGCGGGCGCGGGCGCACCGTGTCGGTGGAGGAACTGGTCGACGGCATCTGGGGCGCGGACCGGCCGTCCTCGGCGGTGGGCGCCCTGCGCAACTACGCGTGGGCGCTGCGCAAACAGCTCGCCGTGCGGCCCGGCACCCTCGAATTGACCTCGGAGACGCGCGGATACCGGCTCTCCGGTCCCGTCGAACTCGATATCGACCGGGTCGAGAGCCTGCGCGCCGAAGTCGAACACACCCGCGCCGCAGGACATCTCGAACATTCCGAGGCCGCGATCCGCGCCGCCCTCGACCTCTGGCGCGGCGACCCGCTGACCGGCGTGCCCGGCCCCTGGGCCGCCACCGAGCGCGCCCGCCTCCGCCGCCTGCGCCTCAGCCTGGAAGAGGACCTCCTCGAAATCGCCGTCCGCCGCGGCGACTACTCACGCGCCATCGCCGACCTGACCGCCCTGATCGCCGCCGACCCGCACAGCGAACGCCTGCGCGGCCTCCTGATGACCGCCCTGTACCGAGCCGGGCGGCGCACCGAAGCCCTAGAGGAATACCAGCGCATCCGCCGCCTCCTGGTGTCGGAGCAAGGCATCGAACCCGGTCCGGTCCTCCTGGAACTGCACCGCCAGATCCTGGCCGACGAACTCCCCGCCACCGATACCGCCCCGCCGACGGCGAGCGCCCCCAAACCCGCGCAATTGCCCCCGGACGCAGCCGATTTCACCGGCCGCCAAGATATGGTCCGCGAACTCTGCGCACTCCTGACCGCCAGCCCTACCGCACCGACCACCGCGCCTGCCTCGGAACCGACTGCCGCGCTCGGGGTTGCGCCCGCGCCGGAGTCCGAGGCCGCGTCGCTCACGCGGCCTGCTGCTACGTCCGGAGTTGCGCCTGCACCGGCTTCTGACGCTCCGTTGGCCACGGGGCTGACTGTCGCGCCCGGAGTTGCGCCCGCGTCGGTGGCCGGCGCCGCGTCGGTCACGGGGCCTGCCGCCACGTCTGCGGGCGTGACGGCGTCTACCGTCACTTCTGCCACGGCGTCGGTCCGCATCACCGAGACCGCACCCGCGGCTGAGCCCATCGCCGGTGACGGGCGCGGGTGGCGGGACGACCGGGGCGGGCAGGCCGGTGCGCCGCCGATCGTTGCCATCTCAGGGATGGGGGGCGTCGGGAAGACCACGTTGGCTTTGCATGTGGCGCACCGGGTTCGGGACCACTATGGCGACGGGCAGCTTTATGTGGATCTGCAGGGCGCGGGGGAGGAGCCTGCTGATCCTGAGCACGTGTTGGGGGCGTTTCTGCGGGCGCTCGGGGTGCCGCAGCGGGAGGTGCCGGGGGGTGTAGCCGAGCGGGCTGCGTTGTTCCGGTCTGCGATGAGCGGGCGGCGGATGCTGATTCTGCTCGATAATGCCGCTGATGCGGCGCAGGTGGTGCCGTTGTTGCCGGGGGAGCCGGGGTGCGCGGTGCTGGTTACCGCGCGGCGGCCGCTCACTGCGTTGCCGGGGGTGCGGACGGCTGCGCTCAAGGTGCTCGATATTGCCGAGGGGGTGGAGCTTTTCACTCGGATCGTCGGATCGGATCGGGTGGCGGGTGAGCCGGAGGCGGCGCGGCGGATTGTGGAGTTGTGTGGGCTGTTGCCGATGGCGGTGCGGATCGTGGCGGCGCGGGTGGCGGCGCGGCCGCGGTGGACGTTGATTTCCGAGGCGGATCGGCTGGCCGCGGATCGGCATGATCTGGATCGGTTCCGGGTGGGGGATCTGGCGCTGACCGCGGCGTTCCGGGCGGGGTATGCGCAGTTGCCCGGGGAGGCGGCGCGGGCGTTCCGGTTGCTGGCCATGGCGGATCTGCCGGATCTGTCGCTGGCGGCGACTTCGGCGGTGCTCGATACCACCGAGCCGATGGCCGAGGATCTGTGCGAGGAGCTGGTGGATCGCGGCATGCTCGAGAGCGTGGGGCGCGGGCGGTATCACTATCACGATCTGATGCGGCTTTTCGCGCTCGGGCATCGCGCCGACGCGGGGGTGGATGTGACCGCGCGGCTGCTGGACTACTACCTGGCCACCATGAAAACCGTGCTGCGCGTGCGGCATCCGGGGCTGCGGCTGGCGCTCGCGCCGACCGGGCATCCGGGAACCCGGGCGGTCGGTCTGGATGCCACCTGTGATTTCCTGCACGTGGAACGCCGCAATCTGATCGCGCTGTACCGCCTCGCCGCCGCGGGCGAACCGCATCACCGCACGCTCGCCGCCGATCTCGCGCTGGCGGTGGGGGAGACCATGCTGGCCGGAGACTCCACGGTCGATATCGAGAAGGCCCTGGAAGAACTCATCCACGCCGCCGAACTCGACGGCAATGTGGTTGCGGCGCAGCGGGCCCGCCTGGCCCTGGTTTTCGCCCTGGTCGCCGAACTCGGTGAACCGCAGCGCGCGGACGCCCACGTGCAGCGGCTCCTCACGGAGGTGAACCCGGACGCCGAACCCTGGGTCGCGGGCTGTTCACACCTGTTCGCCGGTGTGATCGCGCTGCACCAGCACGATCCCAACCGCGCCGCCACCCATTCCGCCGCCGCCCTCGGCCTCTACCGCGCCGGCGCCAGCCCCGAATGCGTGCGCGTCGCGTATTCCTTCCTCGCCCAGGCGTATTCGGCCGCCGGCCGCAATCGCGATTCCCTGGCCGCCGCCGCCCGCGCGGTGGTCGGCGACAGTCACCCCGGCACCCGCCGCAATGTCATGTGGGCGCTCACCGAAGCCGCCTGGGTGATGAGCAGCGAAGGCGAAGCCGAACTCGGCACCCATCTGTTCGATCTGGCCCTGCACGCCGCCCAGCGCGCCGGCAGCAGCCGTTTCGAATCCACCATCCACACCCGCGCTGCCCTCGCCCACCTCAGCGCCGGCCGCCTCTCCCAAGCCGCCGAACAGGCCGAACGCGCCGAAGCCACCCGCGATTCCGGCCGCATCGACCACCTGCACACCTACAACATGCTGGTCCGCTACACCGCCCTGCGCAGCCTCGGCCGCAATGTCGATGCCGCCGAATGCTATCGAGCCGCCACCAGCGAAATCCCCGACTTCGACGCCGCCCTCACCCGCTGGACGGCCATGGCCCGCAAGCCCGAACGCGCCCCGCGCCTCCCCGCCGTCCACTGACTCACCCGCCCGGTCACAGGCCGAAAGGTCATTGTTTTCGGGCTGGGGGTGTGGCCGGTTCGACAATGTCTGGAATGGGTGGGTCGTGTGTTGCGGATGGTCCGTATGGGGCGGTTGCGGCTAGCCTGGACCGCATGGCAGGTAAGGCCCGCGGCACCGCAACGTCACGTTCGCGCGGGGGATCGGCGCGGGGGCAGGCTCCGGCACGGTCCCAGGCGCGGGCTCCGCGCACGCCCGCGAAGGCTCCGGCGCGTAAGCGCGCTCCGGCAGCGGGGAGGTCCGCGGCGGCGCGGCGGCCGGCGCCGCGACGGCAGTCGAACACCGCGCCATTGGCGGTGGTGCGGCGGGGCGTGAGCAGCGGATGGAACATGCTGGCGCGCGGGCTGGGGGCGAGTACGCGAGCGGTGAGCCGGGCGGGGGAGATCGAGCACGGGCATCGGCGGGACGGGATCGCGCTGGGGCTGGTGGCTTTCGCGGTGGTGATCGCGGCGGCGGTGTGGTTCGCGGCGGGCGGTCCGGTCGGCGGCTGGGTCGATACCGTGGTGCGGTGGGTGGCCGGATCCGCTTCGGCGGGGCTGCCTTTCGTTGCGGTGACCATCGCGGTGATCCTCATGCGCACCGAACCGCAGCCCGAGATCCGGCCCCGGTTGATTCTGGGCGGCCTGCTCATGGGCCTGCCGGTCCTGGGACTCTGGCATCTGGCGGCCGGCGCGCCCACCGATTCGCACGGCCGCGCGCACGCGGCCGGATTCGCCGGCTACGTGATCGGCGGTCCGTTGCGGGACGGTCTGAGCGGCTGGCTGGCCGTGCCATTGCTGCTGCTGGCCATCGGTTTCGGCATTCTGCTGGTCACCGGCACCACGGTGCGCGAGGTGCCCGAGCGGCTGCGCGAGATCTTCGGCACGGGCGCGGGCGGCGACGAATACGAACGCTATTCGGACGAACCGGGCCTCTACGATCCCGCCAACTACGACGCGGACGGCTTCCCGCTGCACCGCCCCGAGGTGCGCCGGCGCGGGCGCACCCCGAAGGAGAACTATCCGCCGGACGAGTTCGGCGGTTCCGACGCGGCCACCGAGGTCATCGGCGAACCGCCTTTGCAGGACGCCAAATCCATTGCCAAGGAGACCGCTCCGGAACCGGAGCAGCCGAAACCCAAGCCCCGCAAGGCCCCCAAGGTCATCGACCAGACCCCGCCGCCGCCGGAACCGCAGCAGCTGGAGTTCGTCACCGAACGCGAGGTGGAGGGCGACTACCATCTGCCCCCGCTGACCCTGCTCACCGACGGCGATCCGCCCAAGAAGCGCAGCGCGGCGAACGAATCGATGATCGAGGCCATCACCGAGGTGCTGGTGCAGTTCAAGATCGACGCCGCGGTCACCGGTTTCGTGCGCGGCCCGACCGTCACCCGCTACGAGGTCGAACTGGGCCCCGGCGTCAAGGTCGAGAAGATCACCGCCCTGGCCCGCAATATCGCCTATGCCGTGGCCACCGAGAACGTCCGCCTGCTGGCCCCCATCCCCGGCAAGTCCGCGGTGGGCATCGAGGTCCCGAACTCCGATCGCGAACTGGTGCGCCTGGCCGACGTGCTCAAGGCCCCGTCGACCCGGAACGACCATCACCCCTTGGTGATCGGCCTGGGCAAGAACATCGAGGGCGAGTTCGTCTGCGCCAACCTGGCCAAGATGCCGCACCTGCTGGTGGCGGGCTCCACCGGTTCCGGTAAGTCGAGTTTCGTGAACTCCATGCTGGTTTCGCTGCTGCAGCGCGCGACGCCGGACGAGGTGCGCATGATCCTCATCGACCCCAAGATGGTGGAACTCACCCCGTACGAAGGCATTCCGCACCTGATCACCCCCATCATCACCCAGCCCAAGAAGGCCGCTGCCGCGCTGGCCTGGCTGGTGGAGGAGATGGAACAGCGGTACATGGACATGCAGGCCAACAAGGTCCGCCATATCGACGACTTCAACCGCAAGGTCAAGTCGGGGCAGATCACCGCGCCGCTGGGCAGTGAACGGGTGTACAAGCCGTACCCGTACATCCTGGCCATCGTCGACGAGCTCGCCGACCTCATGATGACCGCGCCGCGCGACGTCGAGGACGCCATCGTCCGCATCACCCAGAAGGCCCGTGCGGCAGGCATTCACCTGGTGCTGGCCACCCAGCGCCCGTCGGTGGACGTGGTCACCGGTCTGATCAAGACCAATGTGCCGTCCCGCCTGGCCTTCGCGACCTCGTCGCTGACCGACTCGCGAGTCATTCTCGATCAGCCCGGCGCGGAGAAGCTGATCGGTATGGGCGACGGCCTGTTCCTGCCCATGGGCGCGAACAAGCCGACCCGTCTGCAGGGCGCGTTCATCTCCGACGAGGAAATCCACGCCATCGTGGAATTCACCAAGGATCAGAAGGAACCCGACTATCAGGAGGGCGTCACCGCCGCCAAGGCCGGGGAGAAGAAGGACGTCGACCCGGATATCGGCGACGACCTGGACCTGCTGCTGCAGGCCACCGAACTGGTCGTCACCTCCCAGTTCGGCTCCACCTCCATGCTGCAGCGCAAGCTGCGGGTCGGCTTCGCCAAGGCGGGCCGCCTGATGGATCTGATGGAGACCCGCGGCGTGGTGGGCCCGAGCGAAGGCTCCAAGGCCCGCGATGTGCTCATCAAACCCGATGAGCTGGACGGGGTTTTGTGGTCGATCCGCGGCGGCGGCGAACCGTCCGCCGCGGACGACGAGGACTGACGCCTCAGTCCTCCAGCGCGAGCGCCTGCCGGATGCTGATGCGGCCCTGGGTCTGCATCAGCGAACGGCGGTAGATCTTCTCGGCGAGCACCACGGTGCCGTAGGTCGCGGCGGCCATGACGGCCAGGGCGAGCAACGGCTCCCACCAGGCGGCGGTACCGGCGGCCAGGCGGCTGGGCATGGCCACCACCGAGACGATCGGCACATACGACGCGATGGTCAAGGCCGTGCCGGACAGGAAGATGCCGGCGAACAGCACCGCCATCAGGAACATGGTCAACGGCGTCGAGGTGGCCTGCAGATCCTCGTTGCGGGTGGCCACCGCGCCCGCCACCGCCCACAGGCTGGCCAGGGCGAGGAAGCCGACGACGAAGAACACCACGAACCAGCCCGCGGCCCCGCCCACCTGGCGGATCTGATCGGCCTTGCCGGTGGCGGCGAGTCCGGCCAGGCCCGCGGCGACGAACAGCAGCAGCTGCCCGAACGCCATCACCGCATTGCCGATGACCTTGCCGACCAGCAACTGCCGCAGCGGAATCGCGCTGGCCAGGATTTCCACGATGCGGTTCTGCTTCTCCTCGACCACGCTCTGCGCGATGGACAGGCCGAACAGGATCGAGGCCAGATAGAACAGGAAACCGAAGACCAGCGTCGCGATCTTGGCGACCCCGGCGTCCACCGAATCCGGTTCGAGCACCGTGTAATTGACTTCCGCGCCCTGTGAGAGCTGTTCCAGCGAGATGCCGGCGGCCGCGGCATTGCGCTGCACCGCGAGTTGACCGGCGGCGGCGCTCACGTACGTGTTCACCGTGTCGTTCTCGCCGGTCTTGCCCAGCAGCTGCCAGCCGTTCGACGCCCCGGGCATCAGTCCGGCGTCGGCGTCGCCGTCCCGCACCTGCTGTTCGACGGCGGCCGCATCGCCGAGCTGGTGGATGGCGAAAGCGGTCTTGGCGTCGGCCTTGTCGGCCAGTTTGCCCGCCAGCTCGACCACCTGCACCGCGCCCGGCCCGGTGACGGCGATGTCCACGGTCTCGGTGCGGCCGCTGACGAACGCGCTGACCACCAGTGAGGCGATGAGCAGCAGCATGGTGATGCCGGTGGAGATGAGGAAGTTGCGGTCGCGCAGCTTGACCAGGATTTCGCGCCGGGCCACGATGCGCCAGACGCCGCGCGCGGTTGCCGTGTCGTTCATGCCGTCACCTCGCGGTAGATGTCGGACACCGAGGGTCGCACTTCGGCCAGCTCCCTGATCGATCCGAAAGTCATTGCCTTGGAGAGGAGTTCGTCGGTGGTGGCGCCGGTCAGCTCCAGCAGCGCGGTGTGGTCGGCGAGCTCGAGCACCTCGACGCCGTCGAACGCGCGCAGCCATTCCAGGTCGCCGTCCAGGCGCAACCGATAGCGTTGCGGCCCGCCCGCGGTCAGTTCGGCCGCCGATCCGGCCGCCACCACCCGCCCCTGGGCGAGGATGACCAGCTGATCGCACAGCCGTTCCACCAGATCCAGCTGATGGGAGGAGAACAGGATCGGCACGCCCTGGGCCGCGAACTCTTTCAGCAGCGAGGCCATCGAGTCGACCGCGCCGGGGTCCAGGCCGGAGAACGGTTCGTCGAGGATCAGCAGTTCGGGCCGGGCCATCACCGCGGCGGCGATCTGCACGCGCTGTTGATTGCCCAGCGACAGCGATTCCAGTTTGTCCTTGCCGCGCGCCCCGAGATCGAATCGGTCCAGGAGTTCCTGCGCGCGCTGCTTGGCCGCTTCGGCGCTCATCCCGCGCAAGCGCGCCAGATACACCAGCTGATCGGCGACCGGCTGCTTCGGGTACAGCCCGCGTTCCTCGGGCATGTACCCGAACCGCCGCCGATCCGCGATGGTCACCGGCCGTCCGGCCCAGCGCACCTCCCCGCCGTGCACGGCCAGCACCCCCATGATCATCCGCATGGTGGTGGTCTTGCCGGCGCCGTTGCCGCCCACGAACCCGGTCAGCGCGCCGTCCGGCACCGTGAACGACACATCGTCCACCGCCGTCTTCGCACCGAACCTGCGCACCAGATGCGCGACTTCCAGCATCGAACCTCCCCTAGCATGGGCAATCCGAACCCCATCTTGCCCCAGTACCGGTCATTTGCCCGGGAGGCGACGGCGAGATCGGAGGGCACAATGAGGCATGGCCGCAATACGTTTCGCACGCTGGGCAATGCTGGCCGGGCTGCTCGCCGCCTCCGCGTGCTCGTCGTCGGCGGAGACGCCGCCGGTCCCGTCGTCAGCCGAGCTGGGCGCGCGTTTCACCCTCGGCCCCGACGCCCCGGTCCGCCTGGACGAGGATCGCCTGACCTTGCGTTTGGCCGGGGTCCCCTCGGACAGCCGCTGCCCGGTGGACGTCGATTGCGTCTGGGCGGGTGAGGCCACCGTCGTCGTGACCGCCACGGTCGCGAATGCCGACACCCGGCTCGAACTTCACAGTCCCGCCAACGCCACCCCGGATGCCTCGGTCGGCGACTACCAGGTGCGATTGCTCGCCCTGCATCCCGAGCCGCGGTCCAAGCAGCCGGTCGCGCAATCGGAATATCGGGTGGACCTGATCGTCACCCGGGGCTGATTGCTGGCTAGGCTCACCTCATGCAGATCGCAACCGACAAAGTCGTCTCCATCGACTACACGCTGACCAGCGACGATGACGAGGTGCTCGACACTTCGGTGGGCGAGGCCCCGCTGGTCTACCTGCACGGCGCGGAGAACATCGTCCCCGGTCTGGAACAGGCCCTGGAGGGCAAGTCCGCCGGTGACGAGCTCGAGGTCGTCATCGAACCGGAGGACGGCTACGGCGAATACCTGGCCGAACTGGTCAGCACCGTGGATCGCGACATGTTCGAGGGGGTCGACGAGCTGGAGCCCGGGATGGAATTCCATGCCGAGGCCCCGGACGGCGAATCGCAGATCGTCACCGTGGTGCAGGTGGACGGCGACGAGGTCACCATCGACGCCAACCATCCGCTGGCCGGCCAGCGCCTGCATTTCAAGGTGAAGGTCGTCGAGATCCGCGACGCCAGCGAGGACGAGCTCGCCCACGGCCACCCGCACGGCGAGGACGACCACGATCACTGAGCGGTGATCACCGAGCGGTGATCATCGAAGAACGGTATGCCCGGGAAGAATCGAACTTCCAGTCTCCTCGTTCGTAGCGAGGCGCTCTGTCCATTGAGCCACGGGCATTCGAACCCCGCGCGGATGTCGGCTTTGACATCTACTCGGCACTGAGGTGCGCGGGGTTGTCGGGGGTGTCGGTTTCCCTGGGGGAGGAATGGCGTTCACACGCGCGATGGCCGGTCGTGCCGGGTGAATTTCGCCTGCGGTAAAGGTGATCCGGCGTCCGCCGAAACCTTCAGAAAACGTTCCGTACGCCGACGCGGAGGCGGCGGACGATATCGAACGGGAGCTGTACGAGCTCGGTCACTGGGCCACCTTTCCTGTTCGTCGGGGGAGGCGTGGAAATCACGGTAGCAGCGGCTTCCACAGCGGTAAAACGAATTTCGCAGCCCCGCGTATCAAGCCCCCTGGCGCAGCGCCCGCGCCGCCCGTGAACAGCGGCCGTGGGCAGCCGCGAAATCCTCTGGCACAGTGGGGAAACGGAGGGAGGATCCGAACATGGTCGAGCAACTGGACGGGCATATCGGTGACGGGGCGGGGACGAACGGCGCGGGGGCGGCCGGGGTGAACGCGCTGGCGGTGGCGGACGCACTGCTGGCGCGCTGCACCGACTATCGCTACGAGCCCGCGGAGAACGCGGCGGTGTCGGCGCTGGCGCTGGCGGTGGGGGCGAATCTGCCGGTGCTGCTGTGGGGTGAGCCGGGGATCGGGAAGACGGCGGCGCTGCGGCAGCTGGGGGTCGGGCTGGGGGTGAGCGTGGAGACGGTGATCGCGAGCGTGCACGAGCCGTCGGACTTCTCGGGCCTGCCGATCGTGGGGGCGGATCCGACGGTGAACGGGGTGCCGATGGCGCCGCCGGACTGGGCGGTACGACTGGCGCGCGCCGGGCACGGGCTGTTGTTCCTGGACGAATTGTCCTCCGCGCCACCGGCGGTGCAGGCGGCGCTGCTGCGGGTGGTGCTGGAACGGCGGGTGGGCAGCCTGGATCTGCCGCCGCCGGTGCGGATCGTGGCGGCGGCGAATCCGGCGGCGAGCGCGGCCGACGGCTGGCATCTGAGTCCGCCACTGGCGAACCGCTTCGTGCACCTGGACTGGGTGCACGATCCGGCCGTGGTGTCCAGGGGGCTGGCCGGCACCTGGCCGGCCGTGACGGTGCCGCAGGTGGATCCGGCGGCGGGCCCGTCCGCGGTGGCGCGGGCACGGGGCCTGGTGGCCGGATTCCTTTCCGCGCGACCGGTGCTCACCCATCGGCTGCCCGCCGAAACCGAGGACCGGGGCCGCGCCTGGCCGTCCCCGCGTACCTGGGAGATGGTGATGCGCCTGCTCGCCTTCGGTTTCGCCGCGGGCACGGACCGGCAGGCGATCACCCTGGCCGTCTCCGGTGCGGTGGGCCCGGGCGCGGGGCTGGAACTGCTGGCCTTCATCGACGAGCTGGATCTGCCCGATCCGGAAGCGGTGCTGGCCGACCCGGCGGCGTTCGCGCTGCCCGCGCGCGGCGATCGCCAATTGGCCTTCCTCACCGCGGTGGTGGCGGCCGTGCAGGGCCGGGTGACCCGGGCGCGCTGGGAGGCGGGCTGGGAGGTGCTGGGCAAGGCGGTGCACGCCGGTTCCCCGGATGTGGCCGCCCGCGCCGCCTTCGATCTGGCCGCGCTGCGCGCCGGAAACGATTGGCCCGCACCGCCGGTGCTGGACGCCTTCATCGAGGTGCTGCGCCTCGCCGGCCGAATGCCGTCCCGGCCGTGACCGCCGCGGCCGAGGTGGATCGCACCAAACTGCTGGCGGCCCGGTTCCGCGCCGCCACCGATCGCCCGTACCTGGCCACGGCGCTCTACGCCCTGACCTTCGTGCCCTCGAAGCTGGTGCCGACCATCGGCGTGGACGCGAAATGGCGCTGCTACGTCGGTCCGGAATTCGTTGCGCACAACGAGGTTCCGGCGCTGGCGGGCGTGCTCATCCACGAGGTCTCGCATCTGCTGCGCGCGCATTTCGAACGCGCGGAACAGCTGCCGGAACCGGTGCACCCGATGCTGGTGAACATCGCCCAGGACTGCGAGATCAACGACGATCTGGTGGCGGACGAACTGGTGCTGCCGGAGGGCGCGATGCTGCCGGGCCTGTTCGATCTCCCCGAAGGTCGCATGTTCGAGGAGTACGTGCGGACCATCCGCGCTGCGCTGGAGGAGCAGTTCGGCTCCAGCGCAGGCGATTTCGGCGACGACGAAGTCCCGGGGCGATTGGCGCGGCGCTTCGGATTCGATGCCGCCGCACCCGACTGCGGCGCCACCCCGGGCGGCCGCCCCTGGGAGGCCGACGCCGAACGCGACACCCCCGGCGTGCATCCCACCGAGGCCGCCGCCCTGCGCAAAGCCACCGCCGAAGCGGTCCGCGCCCACGAACGCACCGCCGGTTCGGTCCCCGAAGGCTGGCTGCGCTGGGCCGAGCACACCCTGGAACCGGTGGTCGATTGGCGCCTGAAGCTGAGCGGTGGTCTGCGCGAAGCGATTTCGTGGGCCAGCGGGGCCGTCGACTACACCCGCCGCCGTCCCGCCCGCCGCGGCGCGGCCGTGCCCCAGGTGATCCTGCCCGCCCTGGCCCGCCCGCTGCCCCGGGTGGCCGTGGTCATCGACACCTCCGCCTCCATGAGCCCCGACGATCTGGCCGTCGCCTACGCCGAGATCACCGGCATCCTGCGCGGCGTGGGCCTGGGCGCCGAACGCGTCACCGTGCTCACCTGCGACGCCGCCGTGCACACCGTCCGCAAGGTGACCCGCATCGAGGAGATCGAGCTACGCGGCGGCGGCGGAACGGATCTCACCGTCGGCATCGACGCCGCCCTGCGCCTGCCGCAGCGACCCCAGGTGATCGTCGTCCTCACCGACGGCTACACCGACTGGCCCGCCGTCACCCCCGGCGCGCGCGTGATCGCCGTCCTCATCGGCGAGAACCCGCCGCGCCCGCCCGGCTGGATCGAAGCCGTCGAAATCGAAACCAGCTCGGACTGAACGGAATTCAGCACAGCCACACCACCAGATCGAAGTGCGCGTGCGCCATGGCCTCCTGCCACGGCGTCTCCCCGCGCTTGTTCACCCGGTCCCGGTCCGCCCCCGCCGCGATCAGGAATTGCACCACCCCGGCCTGCCCGTTGGCGGCCGCCACGTGCAGGGCCGTCCGCCCCGCCGCATCCGCGTGATCGACCGCCACCCCCGCGTACAGCAGGATCCCCACCACCTCCCCGAACCCGTGCGTGGCCGCGACGCGCAGCGCCCGAGCGCCATTGGCCTGCGGATCCGCCCCCAACCGCAGCAATCCGCGCACCGTCTCCGAATGCCCCACCGCGCAAGCCACTTCCAGCGGCGTATACCCGTCCCGTGCCGCCCGCGTATCCAATCCGCCACCGCACCGCACCAATTCGATCAGCTCCGCCACCGACCCCGCTCCCCGCGCGTGCCGGTTCTCCATCACCATCTGCATCTGCCGCTGAATCCAATCCCGGTAGGCCCCGAACAACTGCTCGAAGCACCCGGTCGCCCGCCCGCCGAACGCGAGCAGCGCCTGCTCCCGCTCGATCTCGGCGGCATCGTGCGCAGGCGCGCACAGCTTGCCGTTCAGATACCCCACCGCATGTTCCGCACCCCCGCAGGAAACCGTTCTCGGCATCAGCAACATGGTCTTCACTCCCCGCGCAAACGTCCCTGACCCATGATCTCCGAGAACCCCGGCCGCCGGTCGGATGATTCGATGCCCATGAAAGCTGGGGCGCAACGAACCTCGTCCGGGGTACGACGTGTTCGTCAGGACCAGGGAAGGGGATCGACATGAAGAGGATCGTCGGCATCGTGATGGCGGTGGCCGCGCTGACCTTGGCGGCGGGCTGTCAGGACGACGGGTCGCCGCAGTCGGGCGGCACGTCGACAGCGGCGACGAGTCCGGCCGGTACCGGCGGGACGTCATCGGAACCGGGCCCCGGCACACAACAGCCACCGGCCACCACTTCGAGCGGTGACAGCGCGCCCGCCACCGCCGGAAACGGCAAATGCGTGGATCTGAGTTCGCCGGTGGTCACCGCGGCGCTGGCCAAGCTCGGCGCGAACGTCGGCGGCGACGGCTTCTACGCGGACAGCGGCACCGACGCGGCCGTCGGCTCCTGCCCGGCGCTGCTGTGGGTGCTGGCCGGCACGCCGCGCGGCACCGCCAGCTCGCCGTGGCACGTGATGCTGTTCAACCACGCCGGCTATCTGGGCACGGCGACCAAGAAATCGACCTCCTACACCGCGGTGACCGGATCCTCCGATCGCAGCGTGCAGGTCCGATACCGTTGGCTGACCGGCCAGGACGCCAGCTGCTGCCCCTCGGGCGGGCCGGTCGTCGTCACGCTCACCCTCGGCTCGGACGGGCGCACGGTGACCCCGGATCGCGATTTCCCCACGCAGGTAACCGATCCCGGCCCCGCCGGCGGCTCGGCCTGCCCCGTCACCAAGGCCAAGCTGCTGGAAGCCTTGAGCGGCACCGATGTCGAATCCCGCCTGGCCAAGCCGATCGAGCTGGAGGACGGTATCGAATGCGCGGGTGACTGGGCCATGGCGCACAGCGGCACCCACAACAACACGGTCAATCGGGCGCAGGTGCTGTTCCACTATGTGGCGACCAGCGGCGGCTGGCAGCCGGTGGATCTCGGGAGTGCCCTGCGCTGCACCGAACTCGGCGTTCCGGCGGACGTCGCGAGCAAGATCTGCCACTGAGCGAACCCTCGGCTACAGCGAAACAGCCGCGGTGTGCGAGCATTTCGCGATGGCTGGTGGTACCCGAATGTGGCCGGTGGTCGACCTGACCGACCTGCTCGACGTGCTCGATCTCGAGGAGGCCGGTCCGGGCCGGTTCCGCGCCCGCAATGTGACTTCGACGCTCCCGACGACGCTGGGCAGCCAGACCCTCGCGCAGGCCGTGGTGGCGGCGGAGCGCACGGTGCCGCAGATGACCGTCCAGTCCCTGCACGCTGTGTTCCCGCGCGGTGGATATGCCGATCGCCCTGTGGATGTGGAGGTCGAGGTCGTGCAGTCGGGCCGGGCGCTGGCGACGGTGCAGGTGAGTTTCCGGCAGCAGGAACGCGAACACGCGCGCGCCCTGGTGATGCTGAGCGCCGGGGAACCGGACTTCATCGCCCACGATGCAGACCTGCCGCCCGAGGTGCCCGGGCCCGAGGACTGCGCCGAACTGCCGTGCGCGCTGCTGCCCTGGGAGGTCCGGACCCTCGGCGGCGCGGACGCGCTGGGGCCGGACGTGGCGGGCCCGCCATCGCTGGATGTGTGGATGCGCTGCGGCAAAGCGCCCGAGCAGCCCGTCGTCTCGCGCGCCCTGCTGGCCCACGCCAGCGAGGCGTTCCTGGGGCCGGTCGCGCTGCGGCCCTATCCGCAAGCGGAAATCGAGCGGCTCGGCGGCATCGGCACCTCGGCCATGCTGGCCCAGACCGTCACCGTGCATCGCCCGGTCGACGTGCGCGATTGGCTGCTGCTGCGCTGCCGCAGCCCGTTCGCCGGCAGCGGCCGGATGTTCGGCCGGATCGAGATATTCACGCGGACAGGCGATCTGGTGGCCTCCGCGAGCGCCCACGGGCTGATGCGGGCGGCGCGCTGAGCGGTCGGCTTGACCTCAACCCAGCTCGAGCTTCTACGGTGAGCCGTATGCCTTTTACCGAAGTGGAACGCAGCTACCTCGCCGGTCAGCGGCTGGCCCGCCTGGCGACGGTCACCAAGCACAACCGGCCGAATATCGTGGCGGTCGGCTTCCGCCTCAATGCCGACGACACCATCGATATCGGCGGCCCGAACCCGAATGCCCAGCGGTATCGGAACGTGAAGGCCAACGAATACGTGAGCCTGGTGGTGGACGATATGACCCCGGACGATCCCGCCGAGGTGAAGCCGGGCTGGGGGCGCGGCATCGAGATTCGCGGGCGCGCGGAGATCATCAGCGTCGAGGACATTCCGGTGGCTCCGCAGTGGTTCTCGCACGAGATCATTCGCATCCACCCGGAGCGCGTGCACCAGTGGCATATCGATCCGGCGAATCCGGATGGGGGAGCGCGGAATCTCTAGGTGGCGCGGAAGGCCGTGAGCAGCATGGTGATCAGCTCGTCGAGATAGCCGGGTTCGAGCGGGGCGGCATTGACGGTGAGCCGCCAGTAGAGCGGTCCCGCCAGAAAGTCCAGGGCGAGTGGGATATTCAGGTCGGCCGGGAGTTCACCGCGGGCGATGGCCCGGCGCAGCAGGTCCGCGGCTCGTTCCCGGCGCGCGCCGCCCACACCCTCGGCGAGGCTCTCGGCCAGCGCCGGTTCGCGGCCCGCTTCCGCCAGCAGATCGGGAATGATCTTCGACGCCAAGGGATGCCGGAGCCCGTCGGCCGCCGCGCCGAGGTAGGCGCGCAGATCGCCGCGCAGGGTGCCGGTGTCGGGCGTCTCGGCCGCCGCCACCGCGACCTTGGTGATCAGGTCGGCGGCCATGGCCTGTTTGGAGGGCCAGCGGCGATACACCGCCGCCTTGCCCGCCCCCGCCCGCCGCGCGACCGCCTCGATGGACAGCCGCCCGTAGCCGACCGCGGCCAGCTCCTCGAAGAAGGCGCTGGTCAAGGCGTCGGTGAGGGCGTCCTGTAGGACCGGGCCGCCGGCTGCGCGGCGTACGGGGTTGGCCATGCCGCCCAATCTAGCACGAGACGGAACGGTTGCGTCTCGACTGATCCGGCGCTACAGTTCGAGTCATAGACGAGACGGAACCGTTCCGACTCGATAAATGGAAGCGTCGAAACCATGAAATTCCTCTTCGATGACGAGTCCTTCTCCTTCGAGACCCTGCGCACCGCCTGCTTCGCCAGCTACGACGGCGCGGACCTGGGGGAGGTACTGGTGACCGCCCGCGCCATCGCCGAGGGCGACGAAGCGTCCTGGTACCGCGAGTGGAAGGCGACCGCGGCACGCGTCGAGGCCGCCGGGCAGGCCGCGCTCGCCGCCGGGCATCGCGTCAGCGCCCGCGAGGCCCTGCTGCGAGCCTCGAACTACTACCGCACCAGCGAGTTCTACCTGCGCGACAATCCATTCGACGATGCCGACGCCAAGGATTCGTCACAGCGCGCCCGCGCCACCTTCGCCGCCGCGGCGGAACTCATGGACACCCCGGTGCGGGCCGTGGAGATTCCCTACGAGGACACCACGCTTCCGGGCTATCTCTTCCTGGTCGACGATTCCGGAATCCCGCGTCCCACGGTCGTTTTCACCAGCGGCTTCGATTCCATCGTCGAAGAGGCGTACTTCGCGATCGCCGCGGCGGCGCTGCGCCGGGGCTACAACTGCCTGGCCTACGATGGCCCCGGCCAGGGCGCGGCGCTGCGTGAACAGCACCTGTTCTTCCGTCACGACTGGGAGAACGTGCTCACCCCGGTGATCGATTACGCGCTCACCCGCCCCGAGATCGACCCGGCTCGAATCGCCGTGCACGGCTACAGCCTCGGCGGTTACCTGGTCGCCCGCGCCGCCGCTTTCGAGCACCGCATCGCCGCGCTGATCACCGACGGCGGGCTGTACGACTATCACGCCTTCCACCTGCGCGCGGTCCCGCCGTTCCTGGCCGAATGGGTGATGGACGGGCGCGACGAGCTGTCCGAGCCGGTCATCGCGCTGATGATGGCCCACAACACCAGCATTCGCTGGGCGCTGCGCAACGGGCGGTGGACGTTCGGCGCGGACTCCTGCTCCGACTATGTGCGCCGTACCAAGGACTACAGCCTGGTCGGCATCGCGGACCGGATCGTGGCCCCGACCCTGATCTTCGACCCCGAGGACGATATGTTCGCGGGCGAGCCGAAGCTGCTGCACGCGGCGCTGAAATGCCCCGCCACGCTGGTGGAGATGCCGGAAAACGAAGGCGGCGGCGAACATTGCAGCTACGGCGGCCGGGCCACCCTGCACCGCCACCTGTTCGATTGGCTGGACGAGACACTGGCGTGAATCCGCTCGTGTCGGCCGGGCGGCGGCGGGATCGGCAGGCAGAATGTGGCGCGTGCCGACATTCGCGAAGTTGCTGCAGGTAGCCGTCGCCGGGGCGTTGCTCGTCGGAGCCGGCCAGACCGTGACCGCCGCACCCGCCGAGAGCGCCCCGATCTTCCCGCTGCCCTGGGTGGGTTCCGAGCCGGACGGCGTGCGGGCTCCGGGGGCGGCGCTGGCGGACGGGATCACCGGCACCATCCTGTGGTCGCGGGAACTGCACACCCAGTTGCCGATCGCCAGCATCACCAAGGTGATGACCGCCCTGGTGGTGATCAATGCCGGTGACCTGGAGCGCGCGGTCACGGTCCCGGCGGCGAGCATCTCCTACTGCGTCAGCAATGACGGCAGCACCGCCGGGCTGTCCGCAGGTGAGGTGCTGACCACGCGCCAGCTGCTCTACGCGATGATGCTGCCCTCGGGCTGCGACGCCGCCTACACCCTCGCGGAGGCGTACGGGCCCGGACAGGACGGCTTCATCGCGCGAATGAACGACACCGCCCGCCAAATGGGCTTGGCCGCAACCCACTTCACTGATCCGAGCGGCTTGCCCATCCCCGACGACTACTCCACCTACTCCACCCCCGCCGACCTGATCGCCCTCGGCGTGCGCGCCATGGTGCTCCCGGTATTCCGCGAAATCGCCGGTGCGCGAAGCTATCACCTGCCCGCGGGCCCCGCGAACCGCGACCACGTCTGGGAAACCACCAACCTGCTGCTCCACGACTACCCCGGCGCGATCGGCATCAAGACCGGTTCCACCGACGCCGCCGGCGCCTGCCTGCTGTTCGAGACGGTCCGCGCCGGCATTCCCATGATCGGCGTTGTCCTGCACAGCTCTTCGGGCAGCGGCGCAGCCGCCCGAGACGATGCCCAGCGCATGCTGAACTGGGGCTACGGCCCGATCCTCGCGGCCTTGCCGATCGGCTGACCGCCCCGACCAAGATCTCTCCGCCTTCGCCGATCCGGGTCCACGCGTGTCCGTTTTGCCTATACTGAGCGCCAGTCTGACGATCGTCCAGGAGGCGCGTGGTGGCAGGCGAATGGCTACTGGGCATCGGCTTCGGTCCAACCGCGACAGCCGCCGCAACCCTGGATCTCGCTGTGCAACAGGTGATCCCGCTCGAACTCCCCCTCGACGTCCCCGCCGTCCCGCCCGACCCGGAAATAGCGATCCGCGTCCTCCGCACCGCCCTGCAAGCCGCCTGGTCCACCCGAGGCGGCCCGCCGCCATTGGGCCTGGTCCTCGCCTACCCGGACAACTGGCTACCCCACCAAGCCGGCCTGCTCACCCACGCGGCCGCCACCGTCGGCTACACCGCGAATACCCTACGGCTCCTACCGATCTCCACCGCCACCGCCCACAACCCCACCCACCTGGGCGACGGCCCCGCCCTGGCCGCCGCCCGCGGCGCACTACTGGCCATGCTCGCCCCACCCCCACCCCGCCCCCTACGAACCGAACTCCTCCGCCGGAACCCGCGCCCAGACCCAACCCCACCCCCTTCGCGGCCGGAACCGCACGCCCGGCAGCCCAATTCGCAACCGGTAGCGCGGCAGCCCGATTCAGAACCGATAGTGCAGCAGCCTCATTCGGGACGGGATCAGCGGACGGATTCATCAGCGCGGGATCAGCGGCCGGATTCCTCGGCGCGGCATCGGCAATCGAAACGGTCGGTGCGGGTTCCGTCGGCGCTCGGTCCGCAGCCGACGGTCTTTCGTACCCCGCGCATTTGGGCTGCTGCTCTTGTTCTCGGCGTTGTGATCGCCGGTGGGACAACCGGAGTGGTGGTGCTCGCTGCGAAGGGTGATGAGATAACGCCCGCTGCGGCGACTGTCGGCACCACGTCGCGCGCGGTCAGTTCGGCCCCGGCTACGACCACGGCGGTCACTACTAGTGTCGCCACGTCGGTGACTACGAGCCCACCCGCGCCTCCGCCGCCGCCTGAACCGCCGCCGCCGGAGCCTCCGGCACCGACCCCCGAACCGCCCCCGGTGACGACGCGACCCGCTCCGACGACGGTGCAGCCCGCTGAGCCCGAACCCGCACCCGCGCCGCCGGATCCGACGACGCAGGCGCCCCGGGACATGCACGATGCCACTGTCCGCGGCTATTGCCAGGGCCTGCTCAATCAGGCGGACAAGTTCCCGGGCGGGCTCGCGGCCATGCGTGCGCAGGTGCCGCCGCCGTTCCTCAGCTCTCCGGCGGATTGGTCGGAAGCGTTCGATCGTGCGGAAAGCGGTTCCTGCCAGTAGTTTTCGCGCTACGCGCCGGGGATCTGGATCGCATTGCCCGCACCGGCCGTGCCGCCGTCGTTCTGAGCGGTGACGATGCAGCTGACCGTCGCGCCGCTCGCCTCGGCCGGGACAGTGAATCGGGGCTGATCGGTCGCGCCCGATACCGGGATGTCGATCGCCCGTCCCTGCTCGTCGACGCGGGTGACGAGCCACTGGTAGGCGACGGCGTCCGGGTGTCCGTCCCACTCCGGCGCATGGCAGGTCAGGGTGCTTCCGATACGCGGATCACCCTTCAGCGCAATATCTCCGAGCGGGGCGGGCGCCCAGACCGGGGTGGGGGACAGGGCCCAATCACTCCGGTATTGCCGTGCCCGAGCGCGGTGACCGGCGTGCCGACCGGGTCGGCGACGGTGGCGATCGGAAGGACCGGTCCGGCAACGGGTTTCGACAGTTCGACGATCGCCACGTCGTTGTGGACCCGGCGGACACCGTCGGCGGCATCGGCGATCTCGTAGCCCGGATGAATCGCGATGCGCCTGATCGGCACCTCCTCGCCGGCGAACAGTCAGCGGCGCTCACGCGAACTTGCCCGGATTGGCTGCCACCGCCCGGCGCAGCACCGGCCGGTTGGCGCGATAGTGCTCGACCACCGATTCCAGTTCGTGCGGGCTCGCGCCGTGCATGATCACCGAATGGCAGCCGAGGTCGTATTCGCGGGAGATCTTCTTCACGCACTGCTCGGGCGTGCCGTAGGCGGCGGAGGCGAGCCATTCGTCGGGGATGAGCGCGTCGATCTGCTCCAGGGTCTCCACCGAAGCGGATGCGTCGATGGGCCCGGCCGCTGCCGCGTTCTGGTACAGCTCGGTCGCCCGAATCCGTTCCCACACTTGCGGATCCCACCCGTTGGCGGCGATCAGAATATCGGCGTACGCCTGCAGGTAGGTCACCAGCCGCCCGGTCCGGCGGCGCAGCTGATCCTCCGGGGTGAGGGCGTCGCTGGCGGTCGCCAGACACGACCAGATGCGCACGCTGTCGGGATCCTTGCCCGCCCGTTCCGCGCCTCGGCGCACGGCCGCAACGGAATTCGCGGTCGCCTCGTCGGAGAAGAACGTGTGCAGCACCACGAAGTCGCCGATCGCCCCGGCCAGCTCCATGGTCTTCGGCCCCACCGCCACGAAGCCGATCGGCGGGGCGTCGTCCAGGCCGTTCTGGTGGTAGAGCACCGGCCAGGACCCCGCGGGCCCCTCGTGATTCAGGATGGTCTCGCCCGCCCAGAGCCGCCGCAGAATGCCCACGAAATCGCGCAACTGCGCTTCGGTGACGGCGGGCAGGCCGATCGCCTTCCAGTTCGCCGCCATACCGCGCCCGAACGCCATGGCGAACCGGCCCTCGGTGATGGCCTGCATGGTGGACCCCATGGTGGCCGTCACCATCGGATGCCGGGTGTGGTGATTCGTTGCGGCGGCGGCGATTCCGAGTTCGGTGGTACATCCGGCCAGACCGCCGGACAGCACCGCGGAATCCTTGACGGTCATCCGCTCGCCGATCATGCACGAGCCGAGGCCGAGGCGTTCCGCGTCCCGGGCCTCCGGCAGCAGCACGCGCGCGTCGGCCGGATGCCGGGTAATGCAGTAGTAGGCGAGTTCGTTCAACTGTTCGAGCATGAGAGTGCTACTTCTCCAATGGATTTCGAGAGGGGAGGGCTCAGGCGCCGAGCTCGGCGAGCATCGCTTCGACGATCGCCTTGTGATGGAGGAAGACCTCGACATCGTCGGGCCGCTCCATCTCACCGAAGTGGACCTGGCGGCCGCCGGCGCGCATGAAGACCACGGCGTAGTTCAGGGCGGCGAACATGGTGTACCAGGTGAGATCGCCGAGTTGCACACCCGAATGCTCGGCGTAGGCGGCCCGCACGTCCGCCTCGCGGAAGAAGTCCGGCATGCCGGGGAAGCCGAAGTTCTCGGCGATGCCGTGGAAGACGCGGTGCCCGAACAGGATCCACGCCACATCGAGCTCGCGGGGGCCGATCGTGGCCATCTCCCAGTCGAGCACCGCCACCGGCGTGAAGTCCCGGTACATGATGTTGCCCAGGCGCGCGTCGCCCCAGGACAGCACGGTCTCACCGGCTTCCGGGATATTGGTGTCGAGCCATTTCAGGATCCGCTCCACCAGCGGCGACGGCCCGGTGTCGCGGGCCGCGAACTCGTACCACGCGCGCGCCCGGTTCAGGTTCTTCTCCAGCAGCGTGGCACCGGGATACGGCGGCTCCAGGAACGCGAAAGTCGTTGCCGCATCCGGAATCCCGTGCATCTTGGCGAGCGCCTCGACCGTGCCGTCCTGCACCCGCCGCTGCTGTTCGGGATCGGCGTCGAAGAGCCAGTTGTTGCCGAACGTGTACGGCATGACGTCCGGCGGCACCAGCCCGTCGATGCGATCCATCAGCAGGAACGGCGCGCCCAGTACCTCGCCGGTCGGTTCCAGGAACCGCACCCGCGGCACCTCGACCTCGCTCGCCTCGGCCACGATCCGCATCACCTCGAACTGCCCGCGCAGGTCGTAGTGCTCGTACACCGGGAAATCGCCCGCCGCCGGCGCCACCCGCGCGATCAGCTCGGCGGTCCGCGCGACCCCGTCCTCCTGCCAATTCAGGGTCAGGGTCAGGGTTTCCGCCGACATGCCGTTGCTGTCGATGCCCGATCCCAGCGTGAGTTGCGGCGCGGCGTGCGCGGGCAGCTGTTCGGCCAGCCATTCGGTCAGTCGCGGGAGCAGCGTGGCGGAGTCGCGGCTGCTGCGCTGCAGGCGCATGCGCTGCTCGTCGGGCGTAGGAGATGGAGACATGAATCACCCTCGGCTCATTGATTGAAGCTGGGGGTAACCATGAACCTCCCGCCCCAAATTGTCAACGAGGGTTCTCAAAGAATCAAAGTTATTGCAGGTAAACGGCTATCGCATCGACCAGGCAATGGCGGGCTCCGGTCACTTCGGCGGCCGGGGACAGCCGGCGCTCGTTATTGATGCCGCGCATGGCCATAGGGATCAGGCATCGCACCCGCGACACCTTGTCCGCGTCCAGCGACAGGTCCGCCAACGCGTATTCGAACGCTCGCAGCCAGGCATCCTCGTACTGCGCGAACGCCGCCGCGGTAAGCGGGAAAGTAGCCAGCCGCTCCGCCTGATCATTGGGCAGCCCGGCCCGCAGCGTCTCCACCGCCCGCCCCTCGGGCGTATCCAGAATCGTCCAGATGGCATCCACCATCTCCCACACCCGATCCCGCACCGACCCCGTGATCGCCGGCCACACCTCGGGACTGTTGGCTCCGGTCCGATCGGTCAGCTCGGTCAGCACCGCCGCCCACAACCCATCGATATCCCCGAATTGATGCTTGAGCGTCCCCCAGCTCACGCCCGCCTCCCGCGCGACCCGATTGGCCGACAACGGTTCCCCCGACCCGTCCGCCAGACACCCGATAGCAACCTCCAGCAACCGCTGCCGGGTCTCCCGCCCCTTGCGATTCAGGCGAGTCCCGGCCGCGGACTGCATAGTCGAACCCACTTCGGCCACCGACGCTTCCATCCCGCGAGCCCCGCAATCCCGGAATCTCCGGCAGTTGTCCCGCCTGTAGACGATAGCTGTGCGTGGGCGGTGATTGACCCGGGCAGGTTCCTGCACTTATATCGAGGCCGGAAACCAGAGCGTAAGGAGAGTCATGCCGGGAGTAACCGATCGGGTCGTCGTCGTCACGGGTGCGGGTGGTGGCCTGGGCCGCGAGTACGCCAAGCTGCTGGCCAGTGAGGGCGCGCTGGTCGTGGTGAACGACCTGGGCGGCGCGCGCGACGGCTCGGGTGCGGGCACCGCCATGGCCGATGCCGTGGTCGAGGAGATCCGCGCCGCCGGCGGTACGGCGGTCGCCAACTACGACAGCGTCGCCACCGAGGAAGGCGCGGCCGCGCTGATCAAGACCGCGATCGACAATTTCGGGGCCGTGCACGGCGTGGTCAACAACGCGGGCATCCTGCGCGACACGTCCTTCCACAAGATGACCACCGACCAGTGGAACGCCGTCCAGCAGGTCCACCTGTCCGGCGGCTACCACGTCACCCGCGCCGCCTGGCCGTACTTCCGCGAACAGGGCTTCGGCCGCGTCGTGGTGGCCACCTCCACCTCCGGCCTCTACGGCAACTTCGGCCAAGCCAACTACGGCGCCGCCAAACTCGGCCTGGTCGGCCTGATCAACACCCTGGCCATCGAGGGCCGCAAATACGACATCACCGCGAACGCCGTCGCCCCCCTCGCCGCCACCCGCATGACCGCCGACATCGCCCCCGCCGAGGTCCTGGAACACCTCGCCCCCGCCCACGTGGCCCCCGTCGTCGGCTACCTGGTCAGCGAGGAATGCACCGACACCGCCACCGTCCTGGTCGTCGGCGGCGGCTCCGTCCAGCGCGTCCAGCTCTTCGCCAACAAGCCGGTCCTCTTCGCCCAGCCCCCCACCATCGACGAGGTAGCGGCGAACTGGGACCGCATCACCGACATGACCGACGCCGAACCGGGCCGCAACCCCCTCGGCTGAGAAGCCTTGGAGCGCTGCGCTTTCCGCAGCGCTCCAAGCTCGCGGGAGCTACCCCCGCCAAATCCCGCTGTCGATGAATTCACTCCACGCAGCGGCCGGAAAGCTCAGAATCGGCCCAGCACCAAGATCTTTGGTGTCCCGCACCAGCGTGACTTCGGCATCGTGCCGAACCTCCACACACTGCTTCCCGGCGTCGGAGCGGCTCGATTTGTACCACTGACCCATGCTCGGCTTCGTCACGCCGCGTACTCCTTCGCCACTCGGTTCACCAGATCCCTGGTGCCCCCTGTCGCCAACGCTACCGCCCGCAGCCCCGCGATCGCCTGCTCGTATTGCGACACCTCGTCGTCGTGCTCGTGAAACACACTCCCGACCGCCCCTTCGGCGTAAATCACCGGCGGCAGCGTCATTCCACTCGTCCCGCGCGGCAACCGCAGCCAGGTGAACGCGTACATCTTGAGCCCCGGATGCGGCCCCGCGGCGAACGGAATCACGTGAACATCCACGTTGTCGCGCTCACCCGCCTCGATCAGCCACCGCATCTGCTCCGCCATGACCGGATCCGTCCCCGGCCGATTGCGCAACACCGCCTCGGACAAGAAGACCTCCAGCCGGAACTCCGGATCATCAAGCCGGGCTTGCCTTTTCGTGGTCAATTCGATCCGTCGCTCCAGATCCACGATCGACAGCTCCGGCTCGTTGATCCGATCGATCGCGCGGCGATAATCCGGCGTCTGCAACAACCCCGGCACGATCACCGGCTGATGCGCGATGACCTGCTCGGCCACCCGCTCCAGCCGCAACAGCTTCTGCACATTCGGCGCGACCTGGTCCGAGTACGCCTTCCAGAATCCCTTCGAATTCCCCTGCGCCTTGGCGACTTTGTCCTCCGCCTGCACCTCCTGCCACAACTTCAACGCCTCGGACCGCTCTTCGGCTCCACAGCCGTAGAACTCGAGCAACCCGTTGATGTGCAGCGTGCCGAGCTTGGTCGGCAGCCCGTCCTCCAGCCGATCGAGAGCTTGCCGAGACACTTCGACGTGCAGGGCGGCGGCCGCCATAGCCGATCGCGGAGCCTGCTCCCGCAATCGCCGCATGAACCTTCCGAAATCCATTCGGGAAACAGTCAATCCGGCCATTCTCGTTAGCCTCGCTATCTGGGATAGGCCCGTTGCGGACATGCCCTTTGCGGACCTCCATCATATTTCGGCGAATGTCCGCAGCGGGCACACTTTCACCGGATTCCAGGTGTCTACTTACAGGCAGCATCACTGGCGACGAGATCCGCAAGGAGTGTCGTAATGCCCTGGGAAGCATGGGTTTTAGGCGTTCTGCTCGTATTGGCCGTTTTCTTCGTGATCGGATCGGTGGCGGAAGACCTTCGCGCAAATCAGGATCCGTACACCCCCAGCTCGTACCCGTACATCAAGCGCTCCATCACAGCGCCCCGCACAGGACGGCATCGAATCAAATGATCTCCGGTACTTTCTCCAGGATTTCGCATCGCGAGATCGCTGCTTCCAATATCCAGCTTCGTTACGAACGCGGTGTGCGAGAACTCCTCGATCGGCATCGCCATTGCATTGCGGGGCAAGGTCATATTCGCCAATCTTGCAGCGCACGCCGGCAACTCGTGCTGATTGCGCGGCAGCGCAAGTGGCCGTTGTCTGCTCGCTACAACGACGAGTAGCGGTTCATGCCAGGACCATGACGGCGATGCCGGCGGTTACCGCGACAGTGGCGAGGATGCGGGCGCGGCCGAAGCCTTCCTTGAACCAGACCGCGCCGATGACGGCGACGAGGATGATGCTGGATTCGCGCATGGCGGCGATGGAGGCCAGGGCGCCGCGGGTTTGGGACCACAGGACCAGGCCGTAGGCGGTGACGCTGAGTGCGCCGCCGAGCAGGCCGATGTGCCAGACGGGGCGGAGTTGCGGCAGCAGGGACGGGCCGCGCCAGGCGAAGACCAGGATGGGCACGGTGATCTCGCCGAGCAGCATCAGCCAGGCGATGTAGCCGAGGGTGCTGTGCGATTGGCGGATTCCGATGCCGTCGACGACGGTGTAGGAGGCGATGATCAGGCCGGTGGCGATGGCCGCGCCGATGGCGGCGGGACGGATCGGGTTGGTGCGGTGGCCCCAGAAGACCAGGAACGCCAGGCCCATCGAGATGAGCAGGACCCCGGCGAGCTGGGCGAGGCGGGGTGTTTCGCCGAGGATCGTGGCCGCGACCAAGGCCACGACCAGCGGGGCGGTGCCGCGTGCCAGGGGATAGGTCTGGCTGAAATCACCGAATCGGTAGGCCAGCATGAGCAGGCCGTTGTAGAGGACGTGCAGTACGGAGGAGGCCGCGAGATACGGCCAGCTCGCCGAATCCGGCGGTGCGGCAAGCCATATCAGCGGCAGTGCGCACAGTGCGCAACCCAGCGGGACCAGGGTCATGGCGGCGACCTTGTCCGGGATCCAGTGGGCGATGGCATTCCAGCTGGCGTGCAACACCGCGGCTACGAGCGTGGCGATGACCACGGCGAGCGGAACGGCGGAGACGGCGGAGATGGACGACGCGAAAACCATTGCGGGACTCTCTAGTCGGTGCCCCGTTTCAGGGCAGCGTGATAGGAGTCCTCCAGGCTTTTATCCCGTCAGATGTCGGCGTCCGGCCCGTTGCCGGCCGCCGAGGCGTAGCTCGGTCCAGTCCACGCACACCTGATTGTGTTGTCGGTCGGGCGGTGTGCGCGCGGAACCCTATACGCTGTCGCCTCTGACCCTAGCGGTAACCGTGCGATTGCGCGAACGGTGATGTCTGATTGCCGCCAGCTCCCCGGGTGCGGCGTTCATAGCGTCGGAGTCATGAAGACGGAACTGGTTAGCGTTGAACGGATTCCGGTGTTGCGGACGCCGGTGGTGTGGTTCATGGCTGTCGCCGCGGCGCTGGGGACCGCGAGTATCTATCCGCTGCAACCGGCTATCGCGGAAGTGGCGGGATCGCTGGGGGTATCGCTCGCGGAGGTGGGAGCGGCTCTCGCGTGTGGACCGGTCGGTTACATGCTGGGGCTGGCGCTGCTGGTGCCGCTGGTGGATCGGGTGCCGCCGCGGACCGTGGTGGCGGCGCAGTTCCTGGCATTGGGGATCGCACTGGCCGTTTCCGCGGCGGCCGGGTCGCCGTGGCTGCTCGGACTGTCCATCGGCGTCATCGGGGCCGGGTCCTCGGTCGGTGCGCAATTGAGTTCGGTGGCAGGGCGATTCGCGGAGCCGGCGCGACGGGCCACGGTGCTGGGCGTGGTCACCGCGGGGATTTCGGCGGGGATCCTGCTGGGACGCATCGTGGGTGGATGGCTCGCCGACGCGATCGGCTGGCGCGGCATGCTGCTCCTGCTGGCGGTGGCGTGCGTGGTCGTCGCCGGCGCTGCGCGTGCGGTGCTGCCTGCCGAAGCGGGGGAGGACCGCACCGGCTATCTGGGGCTGCTGCGCGGACTGCCGGGTCTGTTCGTCCGGTTCCCGGTACTGCGGCTGGCGGCCGGACGCGGCATGTTGTGGTTCTTCTCGTTCTGCGCGATCTGGGCGGGGCTGGCGGTGGCCTTGTCCGAGCCGCCGTACTCCTACTCCGCCGAACGCATCGGCCTGTACGCCTGCGCCGGACTGCTGGGCATCGTGGCGACGCGCATCGCGGGTGCCTGGACCGACCGGGTGGGCGCGCGCCGGGTGATCCTGACGGGCTTGGCCTTGGCGTTCGCGGCGACCGCGATCCTCGCGACCAGCCTCTCGAGCACCGTCGTCACGCTGCTGTGCCTGGGCCTGTTCGATGCCGGACTGTTCGCCGCGCAGGTCGCCAATCAGAGCACGGTGCTCGCCATCGACCCGGCCGCGACGGCG
This sequence comes from Nocardia yamanashiensis NBRC 100130, assembly GCF_001613325.1. Classification (GTDB taxonomy): domain Bacteria; phylum Actinomycetota; class Actinomycetes; order Mycobacteriales; family Mycobacteriaceae; genus Nocardia; species Nocardia yamanashiensis. The sequence continues at coordinate 85,391 of NZ_BDCD01000002.1, forward strand.
CGATTCAACAGCGCCTACATGCTGGTCTACTTCGTCGGCGGCAGCGCGGGCACCGCGTTCGGCGCGGCGGCGGTGCTCTGGTTCGGCTGGGCGGCAACGGCTCTCCTCGCCGCGGGCGCGATCGCTCTCGCCGCCGCTATCACCGTCTACGCGCGTGTCCCGCGAGCCGCTCAGAACTGAGCCTATCGGTATTCGAATACCGATGGTATCTTCGGCGCATGGCACGCATGAGCCGACCGGAGAGCAAGGCCCGCACGCGCGACGATCTGGTGCGCACGGCCCGGGATCTGTTCATCGCCGATGGGCTGGACCGGACGTCACTGGCTCAGGTGGCCGAGGCGGCCGGGTACTCCAAAGGCGCCGTCTACTCGAATTTCCGCGGTAAGAACGACCTCTGTCTGGAGGTTCTCGAGCTGATCCACGCCGAGAACCTCACGCGGATCAAGGAATTGCACGCCGCACCGGGGACGACCGAACAGCGGGTCGCGGCCGTGCGGGAGTGGGCGCGCACCCGGGTCGAGGACGTCCGGTCCACCCGGCTGGAGTTCGAACTCAGCCTGGCCAGCCGGGACGACGCGCGATTGCGGGCCCAGCTGGCCGCCAACCTGGCCGCCCTGCGCGCCGCGATCGCCGAACTGCTGGCCTCGCTGCTGGGCGCACCCGGCTCGGAAAGCACTGCGCGAGCGGGAGAAGTGCTGTTCAGCACCGCTTACGGGGTGAGCATGCAGCGCGTGGTGGACGAGACCATCTCGGTCGATCTGATCGCCGATCTGATCCCGGCCCTGTTGGCGGCCACGGGCGCATCAGCTTCATTGAAAGACGTTCAAGAAGCCGCGGCCGCGGCTCGAACTGAAAAGTTTTCAAAGTCGAGACCGGTGAGCACCCGCAGCGACGAATCGCGTGCCGCGCTGGTGCATACCGCCCGTGCGGTCTTCGGCGTCAAACGCTTCGACGAGGTATCCACCACCGAGATCGCGCAGCGCGCCGGCACCGCCATCGGTTTGATCAACTACCACTTCGGCGGCAAACGCGGCCTGTATCTCGCTGCGGCCGAAGCCGAATACACCGAGTTCTGGGACGCCCTGCAGGCCCTGCGCGGACCGGCGGTCGCCCGCCTCATCCAGGGCCTCGACCTCTACATCGACCACGCCGAAGCCGAAAACGGTTCCCCACTGGCGCTTTCGACCCGCGTCGCCGACCCGGAACTGCGCGCCCTGCATGAACAGCATTTCGACCGGCTCATCACCGCCATGCTGCAGGAAACCACCGGCGGCCTCGGAACCGCTCTGGCGCGCACCGCCGTATCCGGCTGGATGGCGTACGTGGAAGGCGCGGTCGCCGACTGGCTGCGCCACCGCGACCTCACCCGCGTCCAATTGCGCGAACTGCTGCTGGCCGGGCTGTTCTCGGCGGCGCAATCGGTGCTGGCCATGGACCCCACCACTCCACTGTCCTCCCGGGCGATCAACGCCCTGCTCGAACAAGTTCAACCCCAAGCCAATCGGATATCGGAGCACCACCAATGACCACGTCACTCGACGCCGGGCCCAATAACCGGCTCGCGGCCGGACCGCTGGGTCGCGGCATCGCCTGGCTCATCGGCCCACGCGGACTGAAGGATCCGGACCGGCTGCACCGCGAAGTACAGGGCAAGATCGCGGTCGTGACGGGGGCGTCCTACGGCCTCGGCGAAGCCACCTCGCGCATGCTGGCGGCCGCGGGGGCGACCGTGGTGCTGGGCGCGCGTTCGGTCGAACAGCTGGAGCTCATCGTTGCCGAGATCGAGGCGGAGGGCGGCCGGGCGGTCGCCATCCCGCTGGATCTGGCATCCGAGGAATCCATCGAAGCCTTTGCCGCGCAGATCCTTTCGCGCTTCGGGCAGGTCGACTACCTGGTGCACAATGCGGGCAAGTCGCTGCGCCGGTCCATTCACCTGTCCTATGACCGGCCCAAGGATCTCAACAGCACCACCTCCGCCAACTACATCGGGCCGATGCGGTTGACCCTCGCGCTGCTGCCCGCCATGCGGGAGCGCGGGTGCGGGCACATCGTGAATGTGTCGACCGTGGCGGTCATGTTCCCGGTCGCCCCGAAATGGGGGTTCTATCTCTCGTCGAAGGCCGCGTTCGATATCTGGATGCGCGCGGTCGGTATGGAGGCACGGCCGGACGGGGTCACGCTGACCACACTGTATGCCGGATCCATGTTCACGCGGATGAGCGCGCCGAGCGGGTGGATCTCGGCGCTGCCCGGGCAATCCGCGCGGGAGGCGGGATATGTGATCGCCAAGGCGATCGTGCGCAAACCGCGGGTGCTCGCGCCCGCTTACGGGCGGCCGTCGGCGGTGCTGGTGTCGTTGTTGCGGACGACCTTGGAGGTGCTCACCACCCAGCTGTACCGGTACCTCGGCGATACCCAGGCCTCGCTGGCGCGGATCGAGAAGGGGGATCGTAATGTCGCCTGAGATCGCGGGATTCCGGTGGCGGGACGCGGTGGTTCCGCTGGTCGGATCGGGTGCGTTGCGGCCGGTCGGCATCGGGGGAGCGGTACGGATCATCAAGTCGCTGTACCAGTTCGGGCCTTCCATGGCCATGGTGGTGGCATTGTCGGCGGCGCGCTATCCGCATCGGATCGCCATCGTGGACGAGCGCGGAGCGGTGAGTTACGCGGAGCTGCAAGCGCGTTCGGAGGCGATCGCCGCGGCACTGCACGCCGTGCGGCCGGAGGCGCGGACGCTGGCCGTATTGTGCCGCAATCACCGGGGTTTCGTGGAGGCGGCGCTGGCGGGGGCCCAACTCGGTTGTGAGCTGGTGTTTCTCAATACCGACCTGCCCGCCGCGCAATTGACGCAGATTCTCGACCGGCATCGTCCCGACATTCTCGTGTACGACGAGGAATACCGGGAGATGGTGGCGGGCGCGCCCGAGGTGCACGTGCTGGCCTGGCAGGAGAACGCGTCCGGGCTGTCGCTGGATTCGCTTGCACGACAGTCGCATCCGGCCCCGCCGCCGGTGCGCGGACCGGTGAAGATCACGTTGCTGACCTCCGGCACCACGGGCTTGGCAAAGGGCGTGTCCCGGCCATTGCCGGCGAACGCCATCGCGGAGATGACCGCCACCGCCATGTCGGCGACCCGGTTCAGCCGCCGCGATGTGCTGGTGGCCGCGCCGCCCTTCTTCCACGGTTTCGGTCTCGCGATTCTCATCGGGGGACTCGCGCTGGGCGCGACCGTGGTGATGCGCAGGCGATTCGACCCGTTGCAGACCCTGGCCGATATCGAACGCCACCGCGCCACCGTCCTCGTCGGCGTGCCCGTCATGCTGCAACGCCTGATGGCGGTCCCCGCCGCCCGCCGCCGCGAATTCGACACCCGCTCACTGCGTTTGGCGGTCACCGGCGCGGCGCCCATCTCCCCGGCGACGATCAGCGCGTTCATCGACGCCTTCGGCCCCATCCTGATCAACGGCTACGGTTCGACCGAAGCGGGCGTGGTGGCATTGGCGACCACCACCGATCTGGCCGCCGCACCCAAGACCGTCGGCCGTCCCGCCATCGGGGTATCGGTGCGGATCCTGCGCGCCGACCGCACCCCCGCGCCGACCGGCGAGACCGGCACCATTTTCGCCCGCGGCGGCATCGGCTATCACGGCTACGTAGCCGACCGGTCCTCCCCGACACCGACCAAGGAAGTGGTCGACGGTTACGTGAACACCGGCGACATGGGCCATTTCGACGCCGCCGGCCGGCTCTACATAGACGGCCGCGACGACGACATGATCGTCTCCGGCGGCGAGAACATCTACCCCAAAGAAGTCGAAGACGTCCTGGCCGACCACCCCGCCATCGCCGACGCAGTCGTAATAGGCGTCCCCGACCAGGAATACGGCCAGGTCCTCCGCGCCTACCTCGTTCCCGTGCTCGGTGTGGAGATCCCATCCGCCGATGCCCTCAAGTCGCATATCCGCGGCCGTCTCGAACGCTACAAGGTGCCGAAGGAATTCCTTGTGCTGGAAGAGATTCCACGCAATCCCAGCGGCAAGGTCCTGCGCCGCGAATTGGATGCCCGAGCCCGCCGCGCCGCCGGCTGAACTCCTCCCGCTAATCGAGGAAGTAGGCGTCGACCTTCTCTGTGGAATCCAGGATCTCGTTCGAAGCCACGCCGAGTTCCACTGCTAGTTGGACCGATCCGACGAGTGCGACCTCTACGTCTGGGGAGAAGGCTCGTTCCAGCAGTTCGAGATAGCCCGACAGGCTCTGGTCCAGCTTGTCCAGAATCGCCTGGTATTCGGTGGCGAGTTGCTCGTCGAGAGTGCGCTGCTCGTCGAGGTAACGCTCGATCAGCGCCGCCTCGCGTTTCGTCAACGACGATGCGACGGCCTTGTACATCACTGTGCCGACCGTGGTGCCGATGACGGCGCCGAGAATGGGAATGGGGATGGTCGCTTGGCCGACGAAAGCGGACAGCGCGCGTACGGCGGCCTCCAAGGCGATGAGCTCGGAGGTTTCGATGAACTCGAGTTCGTCGATTTCGTTGCGGCGGAGCTTGTTCGCTTGCTCGGCGATGCTGAATGATGTGGTCACGATCGAGCCGGCGACGGCTGCGGAGGTCGCGGTGAAGTTGGTGAGCGTGTAGATGCTCAGTCCTCGGATAGCACCTTCGCCGAAACCCGAGCCGGTATCGCCGGCGATGTCGATCCAGTCGCGCCCGCTGAACTCATTGAGCCGCTTGCCTTCCCGGCGCTTGGCGACCACGGCCTGGACGAAGGTTGTTCCGCCCGCCGTCGCGGCGGCCGTGAGTGCGGCCGTGCTTCCTTGTCGCAGCGTCGGTCGACTGCGCTGGTAGGCGGCGTCGCGCAGGGAGCGGTCCGTGGCTCGGAGCGAGTCCTTTTCCGCCGCCATGGTCGAGGCGTAGACACCGCGTTGGACCTCGTCGTACTCGAGCGCCGAGGGTTCGAGCGAATCGAACCCGACCGATCCGCCTTGGAAGAACAGCTGGACCCGTTGCCAGTCTCTGAGCGAAGGTCCATCGCCGCTGCGTGACAGCAGCTTGCTCGCTTCCTCGGGCGACAAGGCGTGCAGCCGCTGGATTACCTCGAAGTGATCACGGGGGATCTGGTACTTCCCACCGTTGCGCACGTATTCGGGATATTTCTGGAGGTGCTCGGTGATCGCGCCCAGTGAGTAGCGGCCACCCGCCGCAACGAATTTCTGCTGGATCTCGACATTTCCGCGCATCAGGTCGACGGGTCCGTTGTCGTTGACCCACCGGTAGACGGTTTCGTGACCGAGGATCTGCTTGCGCGCGTTGCCGATTCCGACCTCGGCGATCTCGGCGATGAAGCCGTGCATGCCGTGCTTTCCGCCGCGGTTGGCGGCGACCACCTCGAGGTCGATCTTCCTGACGGCCTCATCGACACTGGCCAGCGCTTTCCCGAGGTGCTCGTCCCGCTGTTCGAGCGCATTCATCAGGGCGTCTACGCGGAGCTGGTTGAGGTAACTCACCCAGGAAGCAACAGCCTGGTCCTGGGTGTTCGTGACGAACTCGGCAGCGTCACTCACTATCGGCGTCCTGTTCGATGCGCATGCTCAGCAAGGTCGCACACGACTTCGTGTTGTTCACCAACGCAGCCAGTGTCGACCGCTCGGCAGGCGCGAGCGTCTGGAAATCGGCGCGGAAGTGCATCAGCGCATCGCCGTAACTCTTCACCAGCTCTTCGCGGAGCAAGGTCGTGCGCTGCAGCAGTTCATCGATTCGGGCGTCTGTGCCTTTGACGAGGGTGGTGTTGCGCTTGATCGCCGTCAGCGCTTCGTGTTTCGCCTCTCGATTCTCGAATTTCTTCTTCGCGAACAGCGCGATCGACGCGAGCAGGGTTGCGCCCGCGATGGTCCAGCCGATCGGCCCGGCCAGCGCGAGCAGTGTGGTACCTGCCGCAGTGCCACCGCCACCGGCGGCCACCGCGCCTCCACCGAGCCACGCCAGTGCCGCCTGGCTGGCCGCCGCCCCGGAAAGAGTGGAGATCGCGGTGCCGGTCGACGCGGTCCCGAAGGTGGTCGCAACCCACATCGCCGCCGACGGCGCCAGGCTCGCTACCGCGGTGCCCGCCGCGAACCCGGCGCCGGCGCCTGCTGCCGACAACCGCGCCGCTTCCAGCTCCTTCTGTGCGAAATCCTCGGCGTTCAGGAACCTTTTCCGATGTACCTCGATCTCGTCGAAGTCGGTGTCGAATGATTTCGGGGTGTTGGCGATGCTGTTCACCAACTGCTCGATCATCTCGATCAGGTCCGTCGAACGTTCGCGCTGACGCAACAGCGACAAGCCCTTGTCGGCCATCGCCGTGAAGACGCCGTTGTACTCCGCCACTGCCACTTCATAGGGGTCCGGCACTTTCGCAGTCAGCTTCTCGACCCTGCCCCTGGCAACGTCCTTGACATTGCCGACCTGCCCGGCGAGCTGGGATGAAGCGGTCCGCGCCGCCTTGCCGAGACTGTCGACGGTCCTGCCGAAGCCCTCCTTGGCGTTGCCGACGTCGAGCTGTTCTACCATTCCACCCCTCCAAGACCGTTGCGGCTCAACAACATAACGGAGGATATCGGCCACATGCGGCAGATTGGACTGGATTCGCTGTCGGTCGGCCTCGTTATGTTGTGGGCAACCGAAGGCTCGGTGTCCGGAGAACTATGGGGAGACGTGGTCGACCACAATTGGGAGCAGCTGCTCGAGGAACTGCCGCTGTATCTGTATCCATACCCGCCGGATCAGTTCGCTACACAGTGGGGAACGACAAGGGCCCCGAGAACGCGCTGTACGGGATCGGCACGGAGCTGACAGCGGTCGCTCCGGACCGCCCGACTCACCGGGGCGCGGCTGAAAACAGTACGAGCTGGGGCGATTTCGCTCAACGGCTGGAATGGGCGATCAAACACCCTGCCTTATGGGGCGATTCTGAAACTGTTTGCGCCCGAAGCGGATCCCGATTACACCATCGTCGAGTTCACCAACGAGTTCAGAATCCACAGCGTGTGTCTGGTGGGCCCGCCATCGACTCGCGATCGTAGGCAATTGCGGGAAGACATGGGCAAGCTCGTTCCGTGCGTGGTCACCACGTTCCAGGAGATTTTCGGCGTAGCCCATCCGAACGAATTGACCTTCACCGCAGAGGCTTTGACCGACGACCCGACCCTGTCCTACCTCGATGCCGAACTGGGTCTGACACGTCGAACTAGATAACCGGCGCCGTCGGACTTCGCTCGGCCGCTGTGACCTCGTCGGTCAGTGCCCTGTGGCGAGCGAGGTTGCCTTCCAGGCTGCCTCGATCATCTGGAAGATCTCGTTCACCGCGGCTTGTGGGTCGGGTGCTTCGCGGGCCAGGGAGTAGGCGTCGATTACGAAGCGGGCGATCGCGCGGCACGGCGGGCTGGCGGGAGGTTGGTCGAGATCGGTGGCGATGGCGGTTGCGAGCGAGTTCGCGTGGCGTAGGCGCATCGACTCCTCGTATTCGCGGAGGGCGGGGGTTTGGTTGATCAGGTGCCAGATGGGGGCGGCGGAGTCGGTGGTGCAGTGCTGCACCATGGCGTGGATCTCGCGGCGCAGAGCGGGGATCAGTGGTTCGTCGGCTGGTCTGTCGGTGACTGCGCGGGCGAGGCGGTCCTCGAAGTTTTCGTCTTGGGCGAAGACGAGGGCCTCTTTGGAGGCGAAGTGGGAGAAGACGGTGGTGACGGCGACATCGGCTTCGGCGGCCACGTCGCGGATGCCGACCGCGTCGTAGCCGCGTTCCAGGAACAGCGTGAGGGCAGTTTCGGCGATCTTCTGGCGGGTCGCGGCCTTCTTGCGCTCGCGACGCCCGGTCGGGACGGTCACCTCGTGAGGCTATCAGTCGCAAAGATGCAACGGTTGCAAAACACTAACCGTTAGTCTTAGCGTGGAGTTATGAAGGCAATACGCTTCGCCGAGTACGGCGGCCCGGAAGTGCTGGAACCGGCAGAGGTGGGCGTACCCCGGCCCGGTCCCGGGCAGATACGCATCGCTGTGCGAGCGGCGGGGGTGAATCCGCATGATTGGCGGGTTCGTGAGGGGCAGTTCCGGCGGGTTCGGCCGATTCCACTGCCTGCCGGGGTTGGGCAGGACGCGGCGGGCGTGGTGGACGAGGTCGGTGACGGGGTGGTCGGTATCGAGGTGGGAGAGCACGTCTTCGGGCGGGGGGCGAACACGTACGCGGAGTTCGCCGTGCTGTCTTCGTGGGCGCGCATACCCGAGGGATTGAGCTTCGCCGAAGCGGCGGGATACCCGTCGGTGGTCGAGACCGCGCTCCGGGTCATCCGCCTGGTCGGCGTCCGGCCCGGGCAAACGCTGCTGGTCAGCGGTGCAGCGGGTGGAGTCGGGTCGGCGGTCTTGCAGATCGCCCGTGAACGCGGAATCAAGGTGATCGGCACCGCCGGGCCCGCGAACCAGGATTACGTGCGAAGCCTCGGCGCGACCGCCCTGACCTACGAAGCCGGCTGGCCGGATCGAGCCCGCCGACACGGCCCCATCGACGCCGCCCTGGACCTCAACGGCACCGGCGTCCTCCGCGACCTCCTCGACCTGACCGGCAACCCGGACACCGTGGTCACCATCGCCGACCTCGAAGCGTCCCTGCTCGGAATCCGTTTCGCCGGCGTCGGCGGCAGCACGCCCGAAGCCCTCGCCGAAGCCGTCGACCTCATCGCACGCGGCAAACTCCACATCCCGATCGCCCGCTCATACCCCCTCACCGAAGCCGCATCCGCCCACGCCGACAGCCAAGCCGGACACACCCGCGGCCGCCGAGTCCTGCTCGTCTGAGCCGATCATCCGAACCTTCTCGATCGCTTCACGGCCACCTGCCGAGCAGGCCCCTCAATCCCTCGGCCAGCTCGACGAGTCCACGTCGATTCCACTCACGGGCAACGTGAACCGAACACCGAACGGGTAGGTGGCCTCATCGGAATACTCGCCGTCCTTCGGCTTGCTCCGGACCCAGACCAGGCCGGTCTTGGGGTCGATGATCAAGTACTCCGGAATGCCTGCCAGTGCATAGGTTTTGAGCTTGGCGTCGTAGTCGTCGCGCCGACTGCTCTCGGATACGACCTCCGCGACCAACTCGACATCCCGGTAGCTGAACCGGCCCTTCTCATCGGCCTCGGCGCCGGCGGACACCAGGTAGACGTCCGGGGCGAACCCGTTGTCCACACCGGGAAGGTCCAGACGCACATCAGACAGGATGATCGCTTCTATACCGCGAGCATCCTCGATCGTCCGCGTCATGCGTCGGATGATCGTCCAGTGAACCTGCCGCTGCGGATTGATGACGATCTCCCCGTTGATGATTTCGGCACGGAACCCGGCCGGGATGTTCATGCGCTCCACGACCTCGAAAAGGTCGTCTAGAGATCGGGTCATGACACTCCTGGACGAGAGAATGGGGCCGGGCGAGGACCCGGCTCACCACCTAGGTTAGGTCATTCACCGACGGAGAGTTCGGACTGAATACACAAGCTCGGGCATCGTCAGGACAATCGGATGCAGGAACTGCCGGTGTTGAGGCCATCGCCTACGACTTGGAACGGGATGCCCCGGCCGCTCGCCAGGCCGCCGGGTTCGAGCTGAATGGCGGCGATCATGTGCTCGCCTTTCCAGCTCGGCGTCCAGGTCGTGGTGACGGTGCGGGTGTCGGGGTGGTAGTCGCCGAATCCGGGGATCTGGGTGGCGTGGTCGTAGAACGTCACCGCGCCTGGAACGTTCGGTGGTGTGGTGACGGAGGCGGCGATTGTGTAAGGGCAGCCGGTCAGGATGCCTTCCGGGCCGGCGAGGACCTGGATGCCGGTCAGTTCGGCGGCGGCCGTCGGCGCGGAGATTGCCGGCATGGCCGGCAGGACGGCGGAAAGCATTGCGCCGGAGCAGATTCTGATTGTTCTCGCGGGCACCCGGGGCGCGGTCCGGTGTCGGGTGGCGGTCATGTCAGCCGGCGTTTCCGGTGCATTCGGTGTGGGCGATCGAGGCGGGAGGGTTGCCGGCGCTGAGGGAGATGGGGTCGGGCGGGCCGAAGGCGTCGAGGGCGGCTCGTTCGGCGTCGGCTCGAGTGGGGCCTACGCCGCCCAGCAGGCGGTGGTTGTGCTGGGCGATGGATCCGCAGCCGTCGACGAAGCGGGCCAGGACGGTACAGGTGCTGGATTCGCAGCGGGAGAGAGCCGAGTTGTCGGAGTCGGCCCAGTTGGGATAGTTCAGGGCCCAGGTGACCTGGAAACGGTCGCCGAGGTCGCCGGCGGCGAGGGAGCCGTAGTAGCGGCCATCGGGGCCGGGTTCGGCGGTAGCGGTGCCGATTGCCGTGGCGGTTGTCATGAGTGTGGTGAGTGCGAGGGTGGCGAGAGCTTTCGGAATCTGAACCATTGCCGTCACCTCCTGGTGGGAGAAACGATCGACAATCAGGCTGGCTATCGGACAGCTAACCTGGTGAGTAGCGGTTTCGTTCCGGAATTGCATAACGATCTTGAATCGACGGCCGGAGGTGCCGGTTTTGCTGAAGCGCCAGGATTCGAACCTGGGTTGACGGAGTCAGAGTCCGTAGTGCTGCCGTTACACCACGCTTCATCGGTAATCGGTATGCCCGGGAGGAATTGAACCCCCAGCCTTCTCCTTCGAAGGGAGTTGCTCTATCCGGTTGAGCTACGGGCATTTGTGGTTGGTCGTTCCCTCGGCGAGAGTCGAACTCGCACTGGCCGATATCTGAGACCGGTGCCTCTGCCAATTGGGCTACGAGGGAATGGGTATGAAAAAGGGCCGCTCCGTTGGGGGTTCGGGGGAGCGGCCCTGGGGGTCTGGGGTTGGTCAGACCTGGGGGTCGCTGCGAAGCCGCTGGCGGAGAGGCGAGGTGAGGGTGGGGTTCACTGGGCTGGCCTTCCGTGAGTGGTTCGGTGGTTTGTTGGGATTACCGTAGCAGCGGGAAAAGTGTTGGGAAACTGAATTAATCGGCCGGTTCAGGCGGTTCAGTTGAGGTAGGGGGACAGGCCGTTCACTACGCGGAGGGTGGCTTCGCAGGGTTCGGGGGCGTCGGATTTCAGGTTGCGGGTGACGAAGAGGGTTTGGCCGCCGGCTACCGGGAAGGAGATGTAGCAGCCGGTTTTGTTGGTGTCTTGGGCGGCGCGGTATTGGGTGGCGGCATGGCCGCCCGCTTGGACCTGGGTGAAGCCGACGTAGCGGCCGGACTGTTTGAATTCGTCGAGGGTCTGGCGGGTGGAGCCGATGGTTATCTCGGACTTGCCGGAGGCGGACTGCCAGCGGCAGTTTCGCTCGCCGTCGGCGCCGTCGATCACCTGCTTGCTGCCGGCCTGGAACCCCAGCCGGGTGATGTCCGCGTCGGCGATGCCGCACGCGTCCCACATCGCGGCGGGCTTGCCCGATTCGGTCTGCGCGGGGCTGGTCGTCGCCAGCGTGAGTTCCGGTGCGACCGTGGCGTTTCCGCCGCCGGGGGTCGATTCGCCCCCGCCGGTGCTCGACCCGGCGGCCGTGGTGGTCGGCGCCGCCGCGGACGTGCTCACCGAACTCTTCGTCTCGCTCGCCCCTTTGTCGTCGGAGCTGGAGCAACCGCTGAGTACGAGCGCCGCTCCGAGCGCGGAGATCAGGACGCCCTTCGACTTCGCATGACGCATCACTCGTGAAATCCCTTTCGCTGCGGCGCGTTTCGGACGATCGCGACCCGTCCTGTCTATCTCCGAGCCCCGCAGTCCGTTACGCAACCTAACGAAAATGATCATGGCCATATCTGCTGTTGCCGGTATTTCGGGCTTTGCAAGCCGCGTTCGCGGCAATATGCTCCTTCTCGTGACGAACTTGCGGATCAGTGAGGCGGCGGGGCTGCTGGGGGTCAGCGATGACACCGTGCGCCGCTGGATCGACCAAGGGCGGCTGGCGGCGATCAAGCTCGACAACGGCCGGATGGGTGTGCGCGGGGAGGACCTGGCGGAGGTGCTGCGCAGTAACCATGCGGAGGCCCCGGAGCCGGGGCTGACCGTGGCGGTGTCGGCGCGCAATCGGATGCGCGGGATCGTGACGCGGATCGTCAAGGACACGGTGATGGCCCAGGTGGAGATGCAGGCCGGTCCGTTCCGGCTGGTGTCGCTGCTGAGCCGGGAATCGGTGGACGAACTCGGTCTCGAGGTGGGCAGCATCGCCGTCGCCTCGGTCAAATCGACCCATGTCGTGGTCGAGATACCAGAAAGTTGATGAGGATGAAGATGTTCCGCTCGCTCGGCGCGATCACGGCCGTGCTCGCGGTGACCGCCGGTCTCGCCGGATGCGGTTCCGACGACAAGACGGAGCTGGCCGGCGCCGACCGGAAGATCAGCGGCACCGTCACCGTGTTCGCGGCGGCGTCGCTGACCGAGACGTTCACCAAGCTGGGCAAGGACTTCGAGGCCGCGCACCCGGGCGTGAAGGTGGTCTACAGCTTCGGCGCGAGCTCCGCGCTGGCCGAGCAGATCAAGCAGGGCGCCCCGGCGGATGTGTTCGCCTCGGCCGCACCGGCGAACATGCAGCAGGTCGTGGATGCCGGCGCGGTGACCGGACAGCCCGCCACCTTCGTCAGCAATCGGCTGGAAATCGCAGTGCCCAAGGGCAATCCGGGCCATATCACCGGGCTGGCCGACTTCGGCAGGACCGAACCCAAACTGGCATTGTGCGCCGAGCAGGTGCCGTGTGGCGCGGCGGCCAAGAAGGTGTTCGAGAGCGCCGGCATCACCCCGCAGCCCGATACCCGCGAGCAGGATGTGAAGGCGGTGCTCACCAAGGTCACCCTCGGTGAGGTCGACGGCGCGCTGGTGTATCGCACCGATGTGCAGGCGGCCGGTGACAAGGTCGAGGGTATCGACTTCCCCGAATCGGCCAAGGCGGTCAACACCTATCCGATCGCCCCGCTGGCCAAGGCCCCCAACTCGGCCGCCGCGACCGCGTACGTCGACTACATCAAGTCCGCCCAGGCGAAGCAGGTCTTCGCGGCCGCCGGATTCGAAACCCCGTGAACCGCATGCCGATCCACGCCGAGGGCCGCCGGTGAGCGGCGCCTCGGCCCGGCGGCGGGCAGCGCGCGGACGACGGCCGATCGTCCTGGTGCTGCCCGCGGTCTGCGCACTGGCCTTCCTGATCGCCCCGCTGATCGGGCTGCTGGTGCGCGCCCCCTGGCCCACCCTGGGTGAGCGGCTGTTCAGCCCGGAAGTCGGTCAGGCGCTGCGGCTTTCGCTGCTGTGCGCCAGCCTGGCCACGGTGATCTGCCTGGTGCTGGGAATTCCACTGGCCTGGCTGCTGGCCCGCGCGGAAGTGCCGGGCCGGGGCTTGATCCGGGCGCTGGTGACGGTGCCGCTGGTACTGCCTCCGGTGGTCGGCGGCGTCGCGCTGCTGCTCGTGTTCGGCCGCCGGGGCTTGTTCGGCCAGTATCTTTACGACTGGTTCGGTATCTCGCTCCCGTTCACCACCGCCGGCGTGGTCGTCGCGGAAGCCTTTGTGGCGATGCCGTTCCTGGTGATCTCGGTCGAAGGCGCCCTGCGCGCCGCCGACACCCGCTACGAGGAAGCCGCCGCGACCCTGGGCGCTTCGGCCTGGTACACCTTCCGCCGCGTCACCCTGCCTTCGGTGCTGCCGGGCGTGATCGCGGGCGCGGTGCTGTGCTGGGCGCGGGCGCTGGGCGAGTTCGGCGCCACCATCACCTTCGCCGGTAATTTCCCCGGCAAGACCACCACCATGCCGCTGGCCGTCTACCTGGCCCTGGAAACCGATCCCGATGCCGCGATCGTGCTCAGCCTGGTGCTGCTGGTGGTCTCGGTCGGCGTGCTGGTCGCCTTGCGGGAGCGCTGGATTCGGGGATCGCGAGGAGCGCTGTGACCCTGCAGGCCCGATTGCGCGTCGACCGTGGGCCTTTCCGCCTCGACGTGGACGTCACCGCCGCACCGGGGGAGGTGGTGGCGCTGCTCGGCCCCAATGGCGCGGGCAAATCCACCGCCCTGCGCGCCCTGGCCGGGCTGCTCCCGCTCACGGCCGGGCGCATCACCGTGGCGGATCAGGTCTGGGATGCCCCGCCGGAGGTGTTCGTCCCCGCCGAACGCCGTCAGGTGGGCGTCGTCTTCCAGGATTACCTGCTGTTCCAGCATCTTTCGGCGCTGGAGAACGTGGCCTTCGGCCTGCGCGCCCGGGGCATGCGCCGCGCCGCCGCCCGCACCCGCGCCGCGACCTGGCTCGATCGCGTCGGCCTCACCGAACACGCGAACCGCGGTCCACGCGCGCTGTCCGGCGGCCAAGCCCAGCGGGTGGCCTTGGCTCGCGCTCTGGCCACAGACCCCCAGTTGCTACTGCTGGACGAACCGCTGGCCGCGCTCGACGCCAGCACCCGCCTCCAGGTCCGCGCCGACCTCGCCCACCATCTGCGCGATTACACCGGCCACACCCTGCTGGTCACCCACGACCCCCTAGACGCCATGGTGCTGGCCGACCGCCTGATCATCCTCGAACAGGGCGCGGTGGTGCAGGAGGGCGCACCCGCCGAGGTCGCCCGCCGACCCCGCTCCGAATACGTCGCGAACCTGGTGGGCCTCAACCTGTTTCGCGGCACCGCCACCGGAACCAGCGTCGCCGTCGATACCGGCGGCACCCTCACCGCCGCCGATGCGACCTCGGGCGCGGTCTTCCTCGCCTTCCCGCCCACCGCCGTCAGCCTGCACCCCGAACAACCCTCGGGCAGCCCGCGCAATACCTGGCCCGTCACGGTCACCGGCCTGGAACAGCACGCCAACACCACCCGCGTCCGCCTCGACGGCGCGCCGCCCGTGCTGGCCGACATCACCCCGGCGGCCGTCGCCGAGCTACGCCTGGAACCCGGCATGCGGCTGTGGGCGGCGGTGAAGGCCACCGAAATCCACTGTTATCCAGCCTGATTCGGTGATCACCCGGCTCAGAGCGTCCCCTCCCGAGCCGCCCGCCACAGATCGACCTCACCGTCGTCATCGAGCAACGCATCGATCTCGCTCAGCTCGTCCGCACCGAAATCCAGCCGATCCAGCGCCGCGACGTTCTGCTCGAGCTGCCCGGTCGAGGACGCCCCGATCACCAGCGACGTCACCCGCGGATCCCGCAACGCCCACGCCAGCGCGAGCTGCGCCAGGGTCTGCCCGCGCCGCTCGGCGACGGCATTCAACTTCCGCAGCCGATCGAGCATCCGGTCGGTCAGCCATTCGGCCTGGAACGATCCGCCGCGCGCAGCCCGCGAATCGTCCGGCACCCCGTCGAGATACTTCCCGGTCAGCAACCCCTGCGCCAGCGCGGTGAACCCGATGACCCCGAACCCCTCCGCGGCGGCGGTATCCAGCAGCCCCTCGGTTTCGATCCACCGATTGAGCATCGAATACGACGGCTGATGGATCAGCAGCGGCGTCCCCAACTCCCGCAGCAGCCCGGCCATCCGCGCCGAATGCTCCGCGTCGTACGAGGAGATCCCGACGTACAGCGCTTTCCCCTGCCGCACCGCCGTATCCAAGGCCGCCGCGGTCTCCTCCAGCGGCGTCGTCGGATCGAACCGATGCGAATAGAAGATGTCCACGTAATCCAGCCCGAGCCGCGTCAGCGACTGGTCCAGCGAGGCCAGCACGTACTTCCTGGACCCGCCGCCCTGCCCGTATGGCCCCGGCCACATATCCCACCCGGCCTTGGTGGAAATGATCAGCTCGTCCCGATACCCGCCCAGATCCTCGCGCAGCAGCCGCCCCGCATTGCGCTCGGCCGAGCCGTACGGCGGCCCGTAATTGTTCGCCAGATCGAAATGCGTCACCCCGAGATCGAAAGCGCGCAAAGCGATCTCGCGCTGCGTCGCGTACGGCCGGTCATCCCCGAAGTTGTGCCAGAACCCCAGCGACAGCACCGGCAGATCCAGTCCGGACCGCCCGCACCGCCGATACCGCATGGTCCCGTCGTACCGCTTCGGTTCGGCTCGATAGCTCATGGACAACCAACCTCCCGCACCTCGGCTCGCGCACCGTTCGTCGCCCCGACTCTAGAACAGCGCCCTTGGCGCGGGCCCCGCCGATCCGGGGTTATAGTTGCGCTATGCAACACCCACCCGGGCGGTCGCCGGAGATCGCCGCGGTCCACGACGAGCTGACGCAGATCGTCCGCGAGATCATCGCGGGCCGGCCCGCCGTCGCGGGCATTCCGTCGTTCACCCAGCAGTCCACGCTGTCGTTCATCGATCGCCATCCCGGCTGCCGCGCCACCGAGATCGCCGAGGCGTTCGGGGTGCACCGCTCGACGGTGTCGCGGCAATTGCGCGGCTGCGTGGACGCGGGTTGGGTGGCCGCGGGCGAGGGCACGCTGCACGGCGGCTACCCCCTGACCCTGACCGGCGCGGGGCGGCAGGCCCTGGACGCCGCCACCGGACGTGACCTCACCCAGCTCGCCGAGCGCATGGCCGGCTGGACCTCCCGGGAGATCACCGAATTCGCCCGGGACCTGAAGCGATTCCGTCACCTCGACCCGACGACTGGAGCTGACCATGCGTGAATACACCGCGGTAGACACGTTCACCATCGAGCCGGACGAGACCATCGTCCGCTCGGTGTTCACCCAGGCGGCGGACGCGCCGGAACGGGTGCTGTTCTCGCGGCCGATCGGCGACCGCTGGGCCGACGTCACCGCGGCGGAGTTCGCGCGGCTGGTATCGGATGTCGCGAAAGGGTTGCTCGCCAACGGGATTCAGCCCGGCGATCGCGTGGTGCTGCTGTCGGCGACGCGGTTCGAGTGGACGCTGCTCGACTTCGCCATCTGGGCGGCGGGCGCGGTCACCGTGCCGGTCTACGATTCCTCCTCGGCCGAGCAGGTGCGGTGGATTCTGGAGGATTCGGGCGCGGCGCTCGCCATCGTGGAGAAGGCGCGGCAGAAGGAATTGCTCACGGGCGCACCGGAATCGCTGCGCCGGTCGCTGGTCATCGACGATGCCGCCGAGGGCACCTTGATCGCCGACGGCGCGCAGGTGGCCGACGAGCTTTTGCAGGAACGCATCGACGGCCTGCGCGCCGACGGCCTGGCCTCGCTGGTCTACACCTCCGGCACCACCGGCCGCCCCAAGGGCTGCATGCTCACCCACCGCAATTTCCTGTCCGAGGTGCGCGGCATCCTGACCGCCAGCATCGGCGAGGTCGCCCGGCCGGGGCAGCGCATGCTCACCTTCCTGCCGCTCGCACACGTACTCGCCCGCGCGGTCTCCCTCGCCGCGTTCGAAGGCGGTATGACACAGGCGCACTGGGCCGATTTCAAGACCATTACCGGGCAGTTCGCGCGCTTCGCCCCGCACACCATTCTCGGCGTGCCGCGGGTATTCGAGAAGGTGCGCGACGGCGCGGACAAGAAGGCGCGCGGGGGCGGCAAGGTCAAGGGTTCGATCTTCCGGTTCGCCGAGCGCACCGCCATCCGGTGGAGCGAAAACCTCGACCACACAGGGGGATTCGTCCGGCGGCCGAGTCCGCTGCTGCGCGCGCAGTACGCGCTGTGTGATCGGCTGGTGTACGGGCCGCTGCGCGCCGCGCTCGGCGGGCACTGCGAGTTCGCCATCTCCGGCGGCGGTGCGCTCGCGCCGCGGCTCGGGCACTTCTTCCGGGGCCTCGGCGTGCCGATCTACGAGGGCTACGGGCTCACCGAATCCACCGCCGCGCACTGCGTCAACGTGCCCGGCGCGATCAAGATCGGCTCGGTGGGTAAACCGCTGGGCGGCAACGGCGTTCGCATCGCCGAGGACGGTGAGATCGAGCTGCGCGGCGGCGTGGTGTTCGCCGGGTACTGGCACAACGACGACGCCACCGCGGCCGCCATGGACGACGGCTGGCTGCGCACCGGCGATATCGGCGAACTGGACGCGGACGGCTTCCTGTCCATCACCGGCCGCAAGAAGGATCTGCTGGTCACCGCGGGCGGCAAGAACGTCTCGCCCGGCCCGATGGAGGACCGGATCCGTTCGCACACCCTGATCTCGCAGGCCGTGGTGCTCGGCGACGGCCGCTCCTTCATCACCGCGCTGATCACCATCGATCCGGAGGCGTTCGAGGCGTGGAAGGCCGACCACGGCGTGCCGGCGAGCGCGACCATCGCCGGAATGCGGGACGATGCCGCGCTGCGGGCCGAGGTGCAGTTGGCCGTCGACGACGCCAACAGCGCTGTCTCGCATGCCGAATCGATCAAGAAGTTCGTGATCCTCGACCGCGACCTCACCGAGGAATCCGGGGAGCTCACCGCGACCTTGAAGGTCAAGCGGCACATCGTGGCCGAGCGTTTCGCCGACGCCATCGAGGGCATGTACCGGCACTGACGCCCGCAACTGTTTATTGGGCCGGTGATCACCTGCGGGTCATCTGCCGATGCCACGGTGGTGGGGTGCGGATCGAGACAGCGGCCATCCCGGCCGGCCCCTGGCCGGTGCGGTGGTTCCACCGTTTCTGCGAACGGTTGACCGCACTGCTGCCGTTCGGGCTGTCGCGGATGGTCGCGCCGACCTTCGTGGGCTATCTGCTGTTGAGCGCGTGCACATTCGGGCTGGATCTGGTGCTGCTCACCGCGTTGCACGGCGGGCTCGGCCTGCCGGTGCCGATCGCGGTGACGGTGGCGTACGTCAGCGCGTTCGCCACCAGCTTCCTGCTGAACCGCACGCTGAACTTCGTCTCGCATGCCGCGGTGGGCCCGCAGCTGGCGGTGTACGTGCTCGTGGTCGTGATCAATTACGTGGTGTTCATACTGGGCGTGACCAGCGGTTTGGCGGCGCTGGGCCTCGACTATCGGCTGGCTCGCATCGCCGCCGGTCTGGGCGAAGGGCTCTATCTCTACGTGTCGATGCGCTGGCTGGTCTTCCGGCGCTGACGACTCCCCGGCCACCGGGACGACGCCCGATGGCGTCAGCGGTGACTACGTCATGGTCGGCGTCAGGTGACAGATGTGGCGGCAGGTCCGTGCGGACGAATGTGGGTACCGCACCACCTGCTTCCCCGAAAGGACAACGACATGGCCGAGATTCGACGTCACGGTATGCGCCGCGCGGGCCGGGCGCTCGCCACCCTCACGGCCGCGGTGGCCGCCGGCAGCCTCGCGGTCGCCTGCACCGCCAGCAAGACCACCAATGCCGGGCCGACCGAGGACGCACCGCGACCCACCATCGTGCTGGTGCACGGCGCGTTCGCGGACGGGTCCACCTGGAACGACGTCATCGAGAAACTGCGCAAGGACAAGTATCCGGTGGTCGCGGCGGCCAATCCCTTGCGCGGACCGGCTTCCGACGCGACCGCGCTGAAGGGGCTGATCAGCCACATCAACGGACCGGTCGTGCTGGTCGGGCACTCCTACGGCGGATCGGTGATCAGCACCGCGGCGGCGGGCAGCGACCAGGTGAAAGCGCTGGTCTACGTGGCGGCCTTCCTGCCCGCGGTTGGTGAGACCGCGCTGGACCTGACCAACAAGTACCCGGGCTCCACGCTGCCCGGCACCCTCGACCCGGTGCCGTTCACCAACCCGGACGGCAGCACCGGCACCGACCTGTACATCCAGCAGGCCAAGTTCCGCGACCAATTCGCCGCCGACGTCCCCGCCGACCAGGCCGCCCTCGCCGCCGCCGCGCAACGCCCGATCCTGCAATCCGCCCTGGCCGAGCCTGCCACCGTCGCCGCCTGGACCGACAAGCCCAGCTGGGATGTCGTCACCACCCAGGACCTCAATATCCCGGTCGCCGCCCAGCGCTTCATGGCCGAGCGAGCGCACGCCCAGGTCACCGAGGTCGACGCCTCGCATTCGGTCGCGGTCTCGCATCCCGATCTGGTCGCGAACGTGATCGAGCAGGCCGCCCGCTCCACCGCCGCCCACTGACCGCTCGCGAAATACCTTGGAGGAGAACACATCATGGATCTGAAACTGGAAGTCGTCGTCCTGCCCGTCGCGGATGTGGACCGCGCCAAAGCCTTCTACACCGAACGTCTCGGATTCCGTTTGGACGCCGACTTTCCCGTGGACGAGAGCTACCGCGTCGTCCAGGTGACCCCGCCCGGCTCGGCGTGCTCGATCATCTTCGGCACCGGCGTCAGCGCCGCCGCACCCGGCTCGCTGCAGGGCCTGCACCTGATCGTCACCGATATCGAGCAGACCGTCGCGGAACTGACCGGGCGCGGCGTCACCGTCGACGGCCCGTTCCGCGACGCCACCGGCGTCTTCCATCACGCCGGCGCCGAAAGCCGGGTGCCCGGCGTCGATCCGCAGCGGCGCAGTTACGGTTCTTTTGCCGCTTTCACCGATCCCGATGGCAACGGCTGGTTCCTGCAGGAGATCACCCAGCGCGCACCCGGCCGCTGACTCGCGAGAAAGTGAATTCATGTCCGACAACGAAATTCGTACCTACGACGTCGTGGTGATCGGCGCCGGGCCGGTCGGTGAGAATGTCGCCGACCGGACCCGGGCCGCCGGGCTCAGCACCGTGATCGTCGAATCCGAACTGGTCGGCGGCGAATGCTCGTACTGGGCCTGTGAACCCAGCAAGGCGCTGCTGCGCCCGGCGCTGCTCTACCGCGAGGCAGCGCGCTTCCCGGGCGTCGCGGACGCGGTGACCGGGCCGCTCGACGCGCAGGCGGTGCTGAAACATCGTGACCGCATGGTGGCCGACTGGAACGACCACGATCAGGTCGCCTGGCTGGAATCGGTTGACGTCGAGCTCATCCGGGGGCACGGGCGCCTCGACGGCCCGCGCCGGGTGACGGTCGAAACCCCGTCCGGTGAGACGGTGCGCCTGGCCGCCCGGCACGCGGTGGCGGTGTGCACCGGCACCTCGGCGGTCCTGCCGCCGCTGCCCGGCCTGGACGCGGTGCGCCCGTGGACCAGCCGCGAGGCCACCAGTGCCCGCGCGGTCCCGGACCGGCTCGCGATCCTGGGAGCGGGTGTGGTCGCCACCGAAATGGCCGCCGCCTGGCAGGCGCTGGGGTCGCGGGTCACGCTCATCGCCCGGGGCTCGAGCCTGCTGGGCCGGGTGGAACCCTTCGCCGCCGACCTGGTCGCCGAGCGGCTCCGGGAAGCGGGTGTGGACCTGCGTTTCGGCACCACCATCAGCGCCGCCGAACGCGCCGGCGGACCCGATGACGCCGTCCACCTCACCCTCGCCGACGGCACCCGCCTGGTCGCCGACGAACTGCTCCTGGCCACCGGACGCGCGCCCCGCACCGCCGACCTCGGCCTGGAGACCATCGGCCTGCACCCGGGGGAGTGGCTGCCCACCGACGACACCTTCACCGTCCAGGCCGTCGAAGGCGACTGGCTGTATGCGGTCGGCGACGTGAATCACCGTGCGCTGCTGACCCATCAGGGCAAATACCAGGCCCGTATCGCCGGAGCGGTGATCGCCGACCGGGCGCGCGGCCTGACCCTCGACACCGCGCGCTGGGGCCGCCACACCGGGACCGCCGACCTCGAGGCCGTGCCGCAAGTGGTGTTCACCGATCCGGAGATCGCGGCGGTCGGGCTCACCACCGCGGACGCGGCGCGCGCCGGGCGGGCGGTGGACGTGGTCGATTACGAGATCGGCCGGGTCGCCGGTGCGCTGCAGTACGACCCGGCCTATCGCGGTCGCGCCCGGGTGCTGATCGATCCGGAACGCCGGGTGATCGTCGGCGCCACCTTCGCCGGGCCGGGCGTGGCGGAACTGCTGCATTCGGCCACGATCGCGATCACCGGCGAGGTGCCGATCGACCGCCTCTGGCATGCGGTGCCGTCGTTCCCGACCATCAGCGAGGTGTGGCTGCGCCTGCTGGAGACCTATCGCGATCAGGTGGCCGGTCCGGGCGATCGGACGGGGATGTAGGCTGGACGGGTGATCATGGAGGAAGTCGACAGACTGTAGCCGCCCGGCCGAAGGCGGCGCCCCCTTTGCCTTCGTCTGTCTCAGCGACTTCCGAAATCACTTGCGCTTGCTCGTTTCGAGCAGGAAAGAGTCGACGAACCATGTCCACATCCAGTCAGGCTGCGATCATCCTGCAGCAATTGTCCTTCGAATGGCCCGACGGCAGCATCGCGCTCGCCGGGGTCGACGGCGTCTTGACCGCCGGGCGCACCGGATTGGTCGGCCGCAACGGCGTCGGTAAATCGACGCTGCTGCGGCTGATCGCCGGAATATTGAAACCGACGTCCGGCAGCGTCGAAACCAGTGGCGCGGTGGGGTATCTGCCGCAGACCTTGACGCTCGGGCGCTCGGACACCATTGCCCGGCTGCTCGGGATCGAGGAGAAACTCACCGCCCTGCGCGCGATCGAGGCGGGGGAGACCGACGAGCGGTACTTCGAGACCATCGGCGACGATTGGGATATCGAGGCTCGCGCCGATCAGGCATTGCACGAAATCGGTTTCGGCGCGGCGGATCTCGATCGCAAGGTGGGGGAGATCTCCGGCGGTGAGGCCGTGTTGGTCGCCATCACCGGGTTGCGGGTGCGGCGGACGCCGATCACCCTGCTGGACGAGCCGACCAATAATCTCGACCGTGAAACCCGGGCCAAGCTGGCCGAATTCGTCGATACCTGGCCCGGCACCCTGGTGGTGGTGAGCCACGATCTCGAACTGCTCGAACACATGGACGCGACCGCGGAATTGCACGGCGCGCAGCTGGAGGTGTTCGGCGGGCCGTACAGCGAATGGCAGCGGCATATCGAACAGGAACAGGCCGCGGCGGCGCAGGCGGCACGGACGGCCGAGCAGGCGTTGAAGGTCGAGAAACGGCAGCGGATCGAGGCGGAGACCAAACTCGCCCGGCGGGAGCGCACCGCGCGATCGACGCAGCGGGACGGTGGAATTCCACGGATTCTCGCCGGTAATCGCGCCAGCAAGGCGCAAGCCTCGGCCGGCGCCATGCGCGGCACCATGGACGCGAAAGTCGTTGCGGCGCAGGATGCGCTGACCGCGGCGGAATCGCGGGTGCGGCGGGTGGAACATATTCATCTGGAATTGCCGGACCCGGATGTGCCGCGCAGCCGGCGCATCGCGGAATTCCGCGACGGTGACCGCAGCATTGTCATTCAGGGGCCGGAACGGGTGGCCCTGATCGGCCGGAACGGCGCGGGCAAGTCGACGCTGATCGAGCAGCTCCTGGACGGGCGGCATCCCGAACGCGGCAGCTTGCTCACCGACCGCGTCGGGTATCTGCCGCAGCGCCTGGACAATCTGGACGAGCAGGCCAGCGCGCTCGACAATGTGCACGCGGTGGCCGTCACCACGCCGCCGGCCGAGATCCGCAATCAGCTGGCCCGGCTGCTGTTGCGCGGCAACAGCGTCGAACGCCCGGTGTCCACGCTGTCCGGCGGAGAACGGTTCCGGGTCGCCCTGGCGCGCCTGCTGCTCGCCGATCCGCCGGTGCAATTGCTGATTCTCGACGAGCCCACCAACAACCTCGATATCGCCAGCGTCGACCAGCTCGTGGAAGCGCTGGGCGATTATCGAGGCGCGGTGCTCATCGTCAGTCACGATTACCCGTTCCTGGAGCGGATCGGGCTCGATACCGTCCTGGAATTGGCCGCGGACGGCGGTATCCGGCAACGCGCCTCGTTGTGATCGTCAGAGGCGATCCGCGTCCATGATCGCCCGGGCGAACGGGCGCGGCGCCTCCTGCGGCACATTGTGACCGATGCCGTCGAGGACGCGATGCTCGTACTTTCCGGTGTATTTGCCGCGGTACGGCATTCCGTCCTTGGCGGCGCCGTCGAAATCGCTCGCGATGGTGATGGCGGGCACGGTGATCGCCGGGCCGGCCGCGAGCCGCTGTTCGTATTCGTCGTACTGCGGTTCGCCCGGAGCCAGGCTCAAGCGCCAGCGGTAATTCGAGATGACGATATCGACGTGGTCGGGATTGTCGAAGGCGGCGGCGCTGCGATCGAAGGTGGCGTCGTCGAATTGCCATGTGGGGGAGGCGCGCTGCCAGATCAGCTTGTTGAAATCGTGCCGGTTCTTCGCATACCCGGCGCGCCCGCGTTCGGTGGCGAAATAGTACTGATACCACCAGCCCAGTTCGGCTTCCGGCGACAGCGGCAGTTGCTGCGCCGCCTGCTGGGTGACGATGTAGCCGCTCACCGCCACCATCGCCTTGACCCGTTCCGGCCACAGCGCCGCGATGATATCGACGGTCCGTGCGCCCCAATCGAATCCGCCGAGCACCGCCTTGTCGATGCGCAGGGCATCCATGAAATCCACGATGTCGCGGGCGATCGCCGACTGCTGACCGTTCCGGATCGTCTGCGGCGACCGGAAAGTCGTGGAACCGTAGCCGCGCAGGAACGGCACCAGCACGCGATATCCGGCCTCCGCCAGGATCGGCCCGACATCGGCGTAGCTGTACGGGTCGTAGGGCCAGCCGTGCAAGAGAATCACCGGTTGCCCGGTGCCGGGCCCGAATTCGGCGTAGCCCACATTCAGCACCCCCGCATCGATCTGTTTGATAACGCCCAGTGAGGTATTGGCCCCCGCTCCCGCCCGGAAGTTCTCCCCGGCGGGCGCTGCCGCGGTCCCGGAGTCCGTACCGCACCCGCTCATTGAAGCCGCCGCCAAACTCGCCGCTCCCGCCGCCAGTGCGCCGCCGAAGAATCGTCTGCTGATTTCCATGCCTTCGACGCTAGGCAGCGCCCCCGGGCACTCACGACCGTCGCATGACGTAATCGGTGACGCCGTCGGCCGTCCGGCCGCGAACCGGATTACGTCACCCCAGCGTCATCCGACAGATTCGGCGCGGGTGCCCCGAAAGCGAAGGTATTTCCATGCCTACCGTTCGCTTTCATCTCCAGTCCACCCTGACCCCCGCCGAGGTCGTGCGGGTACTCACCGACTTCGGACCCACCCGCACCGAGTCATGGCCGACCATCGACGCCGACCACTTCACCGTCCACGCCGGCGGCGAGAACTGGGCCGAGGTCACCGAGGGCACCGCCGCCGCCTGGGAACGCGCCCGCTACGACTGGGACCCGGCCGGCGACACCGTCACCATCACCACCCTCGATTCCAAACTCTTCGGCCCCGGCGGCGGCTGGATCTTCCGCGCCACCCCCGACGCCTCCGGCACTCGCGTAGACGTCGAACTCACCCGCACCCCGGCCACTTTCAAGGGCAAGCTACTGGCCGCCCTGCTCCCGCTGGTCGGCCCGTCCTCCCTGCGCAAGTCCTTCGCGGGCCCGCTGCGGGCGGCGGCGTGATGGCGGCCCCGCACACGGCGGGCCTCGCGCCGCTCGCCCCCGGTGTCCACACCTTCGATTCCGACGGCGTCACCCAGCGCTATCACGTGTACGGCAGCGGCCCGGTCTGCCTGGCCCAGCCCGGCGGTCCGGGAATCTTCTGGGAATACCTGCGCATGCCGGAGCTCGAACGCCACCTGACCATGGTGTACGTCGAAGCGCTCGGCACCGGCGCATCCGGGCGGCTGCCGGCGCATCCGCACGGGTACACCCGGGAGCGTTACAGCCTTGCGCTGCAACGGATCATCGAACACCTGGGCGTGCCGCAGGTGTACCTGTTCGGTCATTCGCACGGGGCGTTCGTCACCGCCTACCACGCGATACACCGGCCGGAGCGGCTCGCGGGCATCGTGCTGTACGAGGGCGCGCCGGTCACCGGTCCTGAACACGGGGCCGAGGCCGCCCGCCGGCTCCAGGAGTTCGCCGCCGCCCACGCGGATCGCCCGGAACTGTCCGAGGTGCTCATGGCTTTCGCTGCAATGCAAGACATTTCGAGCGATGATCAGACCCTCGCGGTGGCCCGCGGCGTGCTGCCCTCCTACTTCGCCGACTACTGGGGCGATGAGCCGCGCTGGTCGGCGTTCCGGGAAGGCATTCGGGCGAGCTACATCTCGGGTGCGCACGCCGACGGCTCACCCGATCCGATCGACGACCGCGCCGACCTGCCGAAGCTGAGCGTGCCGGCGCTGATCGTGGTGGGCCGCTTCGATGTCATCTGCGGTCCGCGCTGGGGAAATGAACTGCACGAACTGATCCCGGGTTCGCGCCTGCTGATGCTGGAGCACAGCGGGCACCTGGGGCATCTGGAAGAACCGGCGCGCTTCACCGACGCGGTCCGGGAATTCGTTCTCACACCGGGAAGATGATCGCCATGCCCTCGTTCGATGCGTTCCGCAAGGGCGGCCGGTACAGCGGGACAACGGCTTTCGCCGGTCCGGTCGTCCTGTGGATCTGGGCGGAACTCGCCGTACTGCACGGGCGAGGGCCCTCCGTCCGGGATCTGCTCGGTTAGCGATCCGCTGTAAACCACCACCGGCCACGGGCTTTCGTGGCCGCTGCGTGCCGAATCTCCTGAAAGGCTCGAAATGAACACCGCCACCGTGGCGCTACCCGCTGCCACCTCCGGACGCTCATCCGTCATCCGCCTGTCCCTGATCCGCGGCCTGGTCGCGCTGGCGTGGGCCGCCGCTTTCGCCGCTGCTCACGAGCCCTTGAATGCCGTCGTGCTCACCCTGCTGGTGACCTACCCGCTCATCGACGCCGTCTCCTGCGCCATCGACTTCGCCGCGGTGCCCGACGGCTCCGAACGCCGGATCACCGCGCTCAACGGCATATTGAGCACGGTCGCCGCCGTCGCGGTGGGCGTTGCCGGAACGGTGGGCGGCGTCCCCGTCGTGCTGGCCGTATTCGGGGTCTGGGCCAGTCTCTCCGGCGCGACCCAGCTGGCCGTCGGCATCTATCGGCGTGGGCCGGTCTTCGGCAAACAGTGGCCCACGCTGATCTCCGGTGGCCTGTCGTTCCTCGTCGGTGTCACCTACGTGGCACAGGCCACCGGAGCCGCGCCGTCCTTGGCGGTGCTGGCCGTCTATGCCACCGGCGGCGGCGTGTTCTTCGTCGTCCAGGCCGCCCTGCTGGCCTGGAAGTCCCGGTCGGTCAGCTGACCGGGGTGCGGACGGCGGCGGCCAGTTCGGTGCTGCGGGCCCGGACGGCCGCCAGCCCGATTGCCGGGTCCGGCGCTTCCAGCAGATCGCGGACCAGGCGGGAGCCCACGATGACGCCGTCGGCGAAGCTCGCCACCTGGGTCGCTGCGTCGGCATCGGAGATTCCGATGCCGACGCAGACCGGGAGCTCGGTCAGTGCGCGCAGGCGCTGGACCAGGGTGTGGGCTGCCGCGTCGAGCGTGGCCCTGGTGCCGGTGACGCCCATGGTCGAGGCGGCGTACACGAAACCGGTTCCCGCCGAGGTGATCTCGGCCAAGCGCTCCGTGGTGCTGCTCGGGGCGACGACGAAGACGGTGGCCAGGTCGTGGGCGGCGGCGCTGCGCCGCCACGCCTCGGACTCCTGAACCGGGAGGTCGGGCAGGATGCAGCCCGCACCGCCCGCCGCGGCGAGTTCGGCGGCGAAACGTTCGACGCCGTAGCGCTCGACCGGATTCCAGTACGTCATCACCAGAATCGGTTTGCCGGTGGCCAGATACGCCTCCCGGACGGTGCGCATGACGTCCGCGATTCGTACGCCGGCCCGCAGTGCGTGCCCGGCGGCGGTCTGCACGACGGGGCCGTCGATCACCGGATCACTGTGCGGCAGGCCGACTTCCACGATATCGGCCCCGCCCGCGACCACCGCTTCGACGGCCGCGATACCGCCGTCCACGCTGGGATAGCCGGCGGTCACATAGGCCACCAGCGCGGCCCGGTTCTCACGGCGGGCGGTCTCGAGGGTATCGGTCAGCAGTCGCAGGTTCCCGTTCGTCATGCGCGCACCTCCGCCTCGCGACCGGCGAAATACGCTGCGGCCGTTTCCATATCCTTGTCACCGCGCCCGGACAGATTCACCAGGATCAATCCCTCCGGTCCCAGTTCCCGGCCGACCTCGAGCGCCCCGGCCAGGGCGTGCGCGCTCTCGATCGCGGGAATGATGCCCTCGGTCCGGGACAGCAGCCGGAAGGCATCCATGGCCGCCGCGTCGGTGATCGGCCGGTATTCGCCGCGGCCGCTGTCGTGCAGGTACGAATGCTCGGGGCCGACGCCCGGATAGTCGAGTCCCGCCGAAATCGAACAGGCTTCGATGATCTGACCCTCGTCGTCCTGCAGCACATAGGACCGCGACCCGTGCAGGATCCCGGGCTCGCCCGCCGACAGGGACGCCGCGTGCTCCCCGCTCGCGATGCCGTGCCCGGCC
The DNA here is from genome assembly GCF_001613325.1 of Nocardia yamanashiensis NBRC 100130. Classification (GTDB taxonomy): domain Bacteria; phylum Actinomycetota; class Actinomycetes; order Mycobacteriales; family Mycobacteriaceae; genus Nocardia; species Nocardia yamanashiensis. Next base: position 113,561 of record NZ_BDCD01000002.1, read on the forward strand.
GCCTCACAGCCGATGAGCCGCACGCCGGGGTCGTCGAGGAAGGCGTGGAACAACCCGATCGCGTTCGATCCGCCGCCCACACACGCCACCGCCGCATCGGGCAGCCGCCCGGTCCGCTCCAGCAGCTGCCGGCGCGCCTCCACCCCGATCACCCGCTGGAAATCGCGGATCATGGCGGGGAACGGATGCGGCCCGGCCACCGTCCCGAAGATGTAGTGCGTGCTGTCGGTATTGGCGACCCAATCGCGGAAGGTCTCGTTGATGGCGTCCTTGAGCGTGCGCGACCCGGACGTGACCGGAACGACCTGTGCGCCCAGCATTTCCATGCGCGCCACGTTCAACGCCTGCCGCCGGGTGTCCACCTCGCCCATATAGACCACGCATTCCAGCCCGAACAGCGCGCACGCGGTGGCGGTGGCGACGCCGTGCGAACCCGCGCCGGTCTCGGCGATCACGCGCGGTTTGCCCATGCGCTTGGCCAGCAGCGCCTGACCCAGCACATTGTTCACCTTGTGCGAGCCGGTGTGATTGAGGTCCTCACGCTTGAGGAAAACCCGTGCGCCACCGGCATATTCGGCGAAACGGGAGGCTTCGGTCAGCGCGCTGGGCCGACCGGCGTAGTCGGTGAGCAGCGCCTCGAGTTCCGCGACGAAGGCGGGATCGGTTTTGGCTTTGTCGTAGGCGGCGGCCACCTCGTCCACGGCGGCGACCAGCGCTTCCGGAATGAATTTACCGCCGTACCCGCCGAAATATCCTTCCGGATCGGGTAATTGGCCCTCGGGGGCCGGGACGAAGAAATGATCGGTCATGGTTCGGCTCACTGTGCGGCCGGGGCGTGCCCCGGCGACCGGACTGGGAGAAGTCACGACGAGCACGCACATACCGCACGCGGAATCCGCTGTGGCAGCGGTCATCCCGATGCGGGGACGGCGGGGACGGACCGCGCGCGGCGGTCTCAGTTACCCCGGAGGATGTGCGGCTCGCGGAGCCATCGCATCCCGTTCACCTGACCGGGTTCGGAGCCGATCACGTACCGCACCCGGCGGCCGTGCACGCGTCGCGCCGGCGCGCGGCAGCCGCGCGGGCGGCAACCGGGTGCGAGACGGACGGCGATCGACATGAGCGCACTATAACCCGTTTGCCGCGAGGCGTCCGCGCAAGGGTTCTACGCTGGGTGAATAGGGCTGGGCGGCAACGAAACCGGGGTGCCTTCCGCCGGCCACGCACCCGTCACAGAACCGGGCTAAGATCCGCGCACCACTGGATCGCGCCAAGGTTTGACACCGCTCGGCAGCATGGAGGAGAGAGGAGCGTTGTCATAACGCTTCGGATTTGGCTGAGCAGCGCCGGCGCGGCGTCTGCGCAGGTTATGCGGTTGTTGCGGGAGAACCCCGATCAGGTCGACGTCACCGTCTACGCGAGCAATATCGATCCCGGGGCGGTGGCGCTGTCGGTGTGCGATGTGGCCGAGCTGGAACCCCGGCACGTCAGCGACGAGGAGTACGCGCGCTTCGCGCTCGACTTCTGCCGCCGCCATCGCATCGACGTGCTCATTCCGCCTCGCCGGCTGACCGCGCTGGCGGGCCGGGACATGGATTTCGCGGCGGTCGGCACCGCCGTCATGTGCTCGCCGCGCGCGGCCGTGACGGCGCTGACGAGCAAGGTTCGCACCTACGAAATGGCCGGTGCGGCAGGCATTCCGGTGCCGCCCTGGCGGGTGGTCTCGACCGCCGAGGCCTTCCGCGCCGCGGTCGCCGAACTGTCCCTCACCGACGACAAACTGTGCATCAAACCCAGCGGCGAGTACTCCGCCTTCGGCTTCCGCATCCTCGACGACGGCCCGCTCTCCATGGCCACCCTGCTCGCCCCGCCGCTGCCCGTGGCGTCGGTGGACGCGGTGGCCGGGGCGCTCGCCCGCGCCGCCGAACAGGGCGGCCCCGTCCCCGAACTCCTCGTCATGCCCTATCTGGACGCCCCCGAGATCAGCATCGACTGCCTCTCCGCCCCGGGCGGTGAACTCCTGATCGGCATCCCGCGCTCCAAACAGGGCCGCTTCCGCATGCTCCTCGACAATCCCGCCGCCCTGGACATCGCCGCCCGCCTCGTCAAACACTTCGAACTCGCGTACCTGACCAATATCCAACTCCGCCACCGCAAAGGCGAACCCGTCCTCCTGGAAGCCAACCCCCGCCCCGCCGCCGGCCTCTTCCAATCCGCCCACGCGGGCGTCAACCTCCCCTGGGCCGCCGTCCGCCTGCTGCTGCAAGGCGATCCGGGCATCCGCCGCCCACCCCGGCTCGACGTTCGCCTCGCGGTAGCCGAAGCCGTCATGGAAGTACCGAGTCGAGCCCGGGCCGAATTAGAACCTGTTCTATATTCGGGGTAACCGTTCCGGCGATCCCTCGGGAGTTCAGTACATGTACCAGTGGTCCGACGAAGACCTGATGTTCCGTGACGCGGTGCGCGGGTTCATCGACAAGGAGATCAAGCCTCACGTCGAACAGCTGGAGAGCGGAGCGCTGCCGCCGTTCGACATCATTCGCAAGCTGTACGCCACCTTCGGGCTGGACGAGATGGCGCGCGAGGGGCTGGAGAAGGCGTTCGCGCGCGAGGAGGCCGGGACCACCGGCAAATCGGGCGGCGGGTTCAGCGGGTCGGGCAGCATGGGGGTCATCCTCAACAGCGAACTGGCCGGGGTCAGCCTCGGCCTGGTCGCGTCCATGGGCGTGAGCCTCGGGCTGACCGTCGGCACCATTCGCACCCGCGGCACCCTGGCCCAGAAGAAGCGGTGGCTGCCCGAGCTGGTCACCATGGAGAAGGTCGGGGCCTGGGCCATCACCGAACCGGATTCGGGCTCCGACGCTTTCGGCGGCATGAAGTCGTATGTGCGGCGGGACGGGGAGGACTACATCCTCAACGGGCGCAAGACCTTCATTACCAATGGGCCGTACGCCGATGTCACCGTGGTCTACGCCAAGCTGGACGAGGAGGACGGCACCGATCGCCGCGATCGCAAGGTGCTGACCTTCGTGCTGGACAAGGGCATGCCCGGATTCGTGCAGAGCCCGGCGTTCAAGAAGATGGGCATGAACTCCTCGCCCACCGGCGAACTGTTCTTCGACAATGTCCGCATCACCCCGGACCGGCTGCTCGGCGAGACCGAGAACCCGGCCAAGGGCGACGGGAAGGACAGCGCCAAGGAATCTTTCGCGGCCGAGCGCATCGGCATCGCGTCGCTGGCGCTGGGCATCATCAACGAATGCCACCGGCTCAGTGTCGATTACGCCAAGTCGCGCAAGCTGTGGGGCAAGGAGATCGCCCAGTTCCAGCTCATCCAGCTCAAACTGGCCGAAATGGAGATCGCGCGCATCAATGTGCAGAACATGGTCTTCAATGCCATCGAGCGCACCGCGGCGGGGGAGAAAGTGTCCCTCGCCGAGGCGTCGGCCATGAAGCTGTACTCCTCGCGCGCCGCCACCGAGGTCGCCATGGAAGCCGTGCAGCTCTTCGGCGGCAACGGGTACATGGCCGAATACAAGGTGGAGCAGCTGGCCCGCGACGCCAAGTCGCTGATGATCTACGCGGGCAGCAATGAAATCCAGGTCACCCACATCGCCAAGGGCCTGCTCGCCCGTTGACGGCGGACCGGCACGGCATCAGCCGCAGCTGGTGCCGTTCGCCGCGTCCTTGATGCCCGCCTCGGTGGCGGTGCGGTCCGCTTCGGAGGTGGACGCCCAGCTGGGGGACTGGCGCATGGTCGACAGCAGTTCCTCGGCGCCCTGCTCCGGGGTCCAGCCGGACCCGGAGTTCTTGGCCTGTTCGCGCAGCGAGGTGAAGAAGGCCGTGAACTGCTGGCACGCCTTGGCACGGGCGGGCGAGGCGGGCCCGGCGGCCGTCGTCGCGGTGGCCGGTGCGGCGGTCTCGGTCTTCGAGGCGCACCCGGTGAGGGCGGCGGCGAGCAGCAGGGTGGCGACGAGCCTGGTCATTATCGATCTTTCCCCTTGATGGCGGCTGCGGGTCACGAGCCGGACCGCGCCGGATCAGATTGCGGCACAGTGCGTGTCGGTCGATGGCCGCCGCGTTTCCACTGCGTTTCGAAGCGCTCGAATCGCCGATCCGGTGCTGGTGAGCGGGATTCCGCGACCTTTTCTGTTACTCCTGGTAGCGACAAAAATCACGCCGGTCCTTCCGATTCGCGAGAGTGGCTACATTCCGGCTATCCATGGGCGTCTGACCAGGAGTGCGGTACGCCGACATCACATGCCGTGCCGACCTGTGGTCTCATATGTGCTCAACGCCCCAAAGATCGATGTCTTCTCGACCGTCGGTTTCCGTGCCAGAGCGGCGCAACCCGCGGGCTTGTGATGAGAGGACCGCAGTACCCGGATGGATAGAGCTCGTCGTACCGTCCGAGATCGTGGCCGTCGCAAGGCGGGTAACCCACTGCTGGTGCAGTTACTGACCGGCACGGTCGAGGCGTCGGCGGATTCGATTGCCATCAGCTATGACTCGACCGGGCGGGCGGGCGATCGGCGCGAGCTGACCTATCGGGAACTCGACGAGCGGTCCTCGCGGCTGGCGCGGGAGCTGATCGCCCGCGGCATCGGTCCCGGCGCGGTGGTCGCCATCGGTTTCACGCGGTCGATCGAGTCCGTCGCGGCGGTGTGGGCCGTCGCCAAGACGGGTGCGGCGTACGTGCCCATCGATCCGAACCTGCCGGCCGAGCGCAGCGCGTACATCGCTACCGACTCACGGGCGGTGCTCGGGCTCACCGATGCGGCTCAGCGGGAGCGGTTCGGTTCCGATATCGACTGGCTCGAACTCGACGACCCCGAGTTGGCGGCGGCGATCGCGGCCCGGCCCGCGCATCCCATCTCCTATCTCGACCGGGTGCGCACCCTCAACGATCAGCATCCGGCCTATCTCATCTACACCTCCGGCTCGACCGGCCGCCCCAAAGGCGTCGTGGTCACCCACGCCGGGCTGGCCGCGCTGGTCGCCGCCACCCGGGAGCGCTACGGCGTGCACGCCGGGGCGCGGGTGCTGCACGTGTGCTCGCCGAACTTCGACGTCTCGGTGCTGGAGTTGCTGCTGGCCTTCGGTTCCGGCGCGACCCTGGTGATCGCCCCGCCGACGGTGTTCGGCGGGCCGGAACTCGCCGAACTGCTGCGCCGGGAACGCGTCACCCACATGCTCATCACGCCCGCCGCGCTGGAGACCGTGGATCCGGACGGCCTGGACGCGCTGCGGGTGGTGGTCGTGGCGGGCGACGCCTTCGGGCCCGGGCTGGTCGAACGCTGGTCGGCGGGGCGGTCCTTCTTCAATGGCTACGGGCCGACCGAAGCCACCATTCTGGCGACCACGAGCGCCGAAATGGTTGTGGGAGAGCCGATCACGATCGGCACGGCGCTGCCGGGCATCGGCGCGATGGTGCTGGATACGCGTCTGCGGCCGGTGCCCGCAGGCGTGATCGGCGAGCTGTATCTGTCCGGACCCGCACTAGCGCAGGGCTATCTAGGCCGGCCGGGGCTCACCGCCGAACGCTTCGTGGCCGATCCGCACGGCGGCGGGGCGCGCATGTATCGCACCGGTGACCTGGTGCGCCGCCGGCCCGACGCCGCGATCGAATACGTCGGGCGCTCGGATTTCCAGGTGAAGATCCGCGGTTTCCGGATCGAACTCGGCGAGATCGACGCCGTGCTGGCCGCGCATCCCGATATCGAATTCGCCGCCACCCTCGGCCGGGTCGCGCCGTCGGGTGCGACCGCGCTCGTGTCGTACGTATTGCCGCGCAACGGGACCGAAGTCGATGCCGCGGAGCTGACGCGGTATGCGGGCGCGACGCTGCCGGGCCATATGGTGCCGTCCGCCGTCATCGCGCTCGAGGCGATCCCGCTGACCCCCAACGGCAAGCTCGACCGGCAGGCGCTGCCCGAGCCGGTGTTCGAGGCGGCGGCCTCGCGCGCTCCGGAAGGCCCCGTCGAAACCCGGCTGGCCGAGCTGTTCACGCAGGTCCTGGGTGTGGAGGTCGGGGCGGAGGATTCGTTCTTCGCGGTCGGCGGCGACAGCATCCTGTCGATTCAGCTGGTGTCGCGGGCGCGCGCGGCGGGAATCCTGTTCACCCCCAAAGACGTCTTCGAACATCGCACCGTGGCCGGGCTGGCGCGGGTCGCGGCGACCGGTGGCGAACCCGTGGCGAACCTGACGGAGCTCGCGGGCGGCGGAGTCGGCGGCATCCCGTTGACGCCGGTGCTGGCGGGTCATCTGGCCGGTGGGCGATCGTTCGGGCGGTTCACCCAGCAGATGGTGCTCGCATTGCCCGAGTCGATCGAGCGGGCGCAGGTGCTGACGGTGCTGCGCGCGGTGCTGGATCACCACGACATGCTGCGCGCCCGGCTGCGATTCACCGGCGATGTGGATGGGGCCGGGGGCGGCGGACGGTGGGAGCTGCTGACGCTGCCGCCGGGCGCGGTCGATATCGAAGAGCTGCTGGTGCGAGTCGAGGTCCCGGCCGGGCGAACCGTCGACGAGCTGGGTGAACTGGCCGGTGCCGCAATGGATTCCGCCGTCGGTGCGCTGGATCCGGCGGCGGCGCGCATGATCGCCTTCGCCTGGCTGTCCCGCCCGGACGGCCCGGACGCTCTGCTCGTCGCCGCGAATCACTATGTGATCGACGGTGTTTCGTGGCGGGTGCTGATCTCGGATCTGGTGACGGCGTGGGCGCAGCACGCCAATGGCCAGCCGATCGATCTGCCCGCGGTCGGCACGTCGTTCCGGCGGTGGGCGCACGGTCTGCGCGATGCCGATCGCAGCGCCGAATTGCCTTACTGGCGTGAGGTTTCGGCCGTGTCGGACCCGGTGCTGGGTGCGCGGGCCCTCGATCCGGCCATCGACACCGCGGCCACCGTGCGCCACTTCAGCGTGGCGGTGACCCCCGAGATCACCCGGGCCGTACTCACCGAGCTGCCGGCGCTGTATCGCGGCGGAGTCAATGACGCCCTGCTCGCCGCCCTCGCCATGGCCGTGCGGTCGTGGCGCGCGGACCGCGGCATCGACGCGCCGGCCACGCGAATCAGCCTGGAGGGCCACGGCCGTGAGGAGCAGGCCGTGCCCGGCGCGGACCTCACCCGCACCGTCGGCTGGTTCACCACCATGTATCCGGTGGCGCTCGACCTGACCGGCCTCGATACCGCCGCCGCCTGGGACGGTGGCGCTGGAACGGCCGCGGTGCTCAAGCGGGTGAAGGAGCAATTGCTCGCCGTGCCGGACAACGGCATCGGATACGGCATCCTGCGGTATCTCGGCGACGCGACCGCCGGGGAACTCGACGGTTCGCTCGGCCAGATCGGGTTCAACTATCTCGGCCGGATCGCCGCCGGGGGCGTGCCGGAGGAGCTGGCCGACGGCGGCTGGCTGCCCACCGGCGAATGGGGCGAGCCCGCGGCCGGACAGGATCCGGCGCTGCCCGCCGCGGCGGTGGTGGACATCAATGCGATCGTCACCGAAACCGACTCGGGCGCACGGCTTTCCGCCTCGTTCACCTATGCCGGTGAGATTCTCGGTGAGGACGAGGTCCGAGCCCTGGCCGATTCCTGGACATCCGCGCTGGCGCTGTTCGCCGGGCACGTGCGGCATCCCGCCGCCGGTGGTCTCACCCCCGCCGATGTGCCGCTGATCCGGACCACCCAGGCGGAACTGGACGCCTGGCACCTGGACCATCCCGGCCTGACCGACGTCCTGCCGCTGTCCCCGCTGCAAGCCGGATTGCTGTTCCTGGCCCAGGTTTCGGCGGAATCCGACCCGTACCTGCTGCAATGGGCGATGGAACTGTCCGGGGTCGTGGATCTGGATCGGCTGCGGCGGGCCGCGCAGGGCATGCTGGACCGGCACGCCATCCTGCGCACCGCGTTCGGCTCCGCGGCCGACGGCACCCCGGTGCAGCTCGTCACCGACCGGGTGCCGGTGCCGTGGCGGGTCCTCGACATCCCGGACATCGATCCCGCGCCGCTGCTGGCGGCCGATCAGCGCACCGGATTCGATCTCGGGATCGCGCCTTTGCTGCGATTCACGGTGTACCGCACCGCATCCGGGCGCACCCATCTCGCGCTGACCGCGCACCATCTGTTGCTCGACGGCTGGTCGATGCCGCTGCTCATGAAGGAAATCCTGGTTTCCTACGCCATGGACGGGGATGCGCTGCCGCGTACCCGGCCCTACCGGGACTACCTGGTGTGGCTGGCGGGTCAGGACCGAGATGGCGCGCTCGGCAAATGGCGTGCCGCGCTGACCGGGGTCACGCCGACCCGGCTGGCCACCGCGCTGGTCCCGCCCGCGCTGCCGGAAGCTGGGCACGGCATTCGCACCGTGGAGCTTTCGGGCGCCGAAACCGAAGCGCTGCTGGCCTTCGCCGGTGCGGCCGAGGTCACCGTCAATACGGTCGTGCAGGCGGCCTGGGGTCTCACCCTCGCGGCATGCACGGGTGGCTCGGATGCGACCTTCGGCGCGGTGGTGTCCGGACGGCCGCCGCAGCTCGACGGCATCGACGATATGGTCGGCCTGTTCGCGAACACCATTCCGGTGCGGGTGCGGTTCGCGGCGGACGAGCCGGTCCGGGAGCTGGTGAAACGGCTTCAGTCCGAACAGGTTTCGCTGCTCGACTGCCATCACCTGGGCTTGGCCGATATCCAGCGCGCGGCGGGTGCGGGCGAGCTCTTCGACACCATGCTGGCGTTCGAGTCCTATCCGGTCGATACCGAGGGGCTGCGGGAGGCGTACGGCACCATCGATGGCCTCGAGATCAGCGATGTGCAGGCCGTCAACTTCACGCACTATCCGGTGGCCGTCGAGGTCGAGCTGGGTGCGCGGCTGCGGATCGCGGTACAGCACCGGCGCGATATGGTCACCGGCGCTACCGCGCAGGCGCTGGCGGAGCGGGTGCGGGCGCTGATCGGCGAATTCGCCGCCGCGCCGGAGCGGACGCCGGCGGAGCTGGACGAGGTTCTCGACGGACGTCATGACCTGATCGCGCAGACGCGGTATTGGCGTAATGCGCTGGCGGACTTGCCGGATGGGCTGAATCTGCCGGTGGACTGGCCGCGGTCGGGTGTTGCGGACCGGTCGACGGTTGAGCGCGTCGTTTTCTCGCTCGATGGCGAACTGGCCGACCAGGTACGGGAGTTCGCGGGAGGCCGGGACACCACCGTATTCACCATCGCGCATTCGGTGTTCGCGGTGCTGCTGGCTCGGTTGTCGGGTACCGGTGATATCGCCGTCGGCACGTACTCGGATACCGCGAACACGCTGGTGCTGCGGCTCGCCGTGACGGGGGATGATTCCTTCGAGAATCTGGTCGCGCAGGCGAAAGACGTTGCGCGGCACGCATTCGAGCGTGCGGGTCTGGCGTACGAGGAGCTGTCGGCACTGCTCGGCGCGCGGGACGGGCACCCGATGGTCCGGACCATGCTGACCGTCGACGCGCGGCCGGACCTGGAGCCCGGGGTGCTCGATCTCGCTCTGCACATCCAACCCGACAGCGGCGCAGCGGAATTCAGCTATGCGGCCGAACTGTTCGACCGGCGCACCGTCGAGGTGTTCGCCGAACGATTCACCCGACTGCTGGCCGCCGCCGTGCAGCGCCCGCAGTGCCCGATCGGCGATCTGCCCCTGCTCGGTGACGACGAACTCGCGCGGCTGACGCGGGTCTGCCCCGATGCCGTCATGGCGACCGGAATGCTGCCGGACCTGCTGTCCCAGGGCGTCGCCGCCGGCCGGGACCGGGTGGCGGTGCGTTATCGCGGCCGGTCTATCACCTACGGCGAACTCGATTCGCGCAGTTCGCGATTGGCCCGGGTGCTGATCCGGCGCGGCGTCGGCCCGGAAACCCTGGTCGCCGTCGGGCTGCCGCGCTCCTATGAACTGGTGCTCGCGGTGCTGGCCATCGCCAAGGCGGGCGGCGCGCACGTCCCGATCGATCCGGGCTACCCGGCCGAGCGGATGCGGCACATGGTCGCCGATTCCGGTGCGGCACTCGGCATCACCGACACCGAATACGCCGAGCGGCTGCCCGGCGGAACCGACTGGCTGCTGCTCGACGACGCCGCCACCGCCGAACTCTGCGACGCTCAGCCCGACGCGCCCGTGACCGATGCGGAACGCCTTGCGCCCCTGCGCATTCAGCATCCCGCCTATGTCATCTACACGTCCGGTTCGACCGGGCTCCCGAAGGGCGTCACCGTCACGCACGGCGGCCTCGGCGGGCTCGTGGCCGAAGCCGTCCGCCGCTACCGGCTCGAACCGCACCACCGTTTCCTGCACATCTGCTCACCGAGTTTCGATCCCTCGGTCCTGGAATGGCTGTGCGCCTTCTCCGTCGGCGCGACCCTGGTCATCGTGCCGCCCGCCATCGTCGGCGGCGCCGAGCTGGGCGATCTGCTGCGCGACGAGGCCGTCACGCACGCCATCATCACCCCGGCCGTGCTCGGCACCGTCGATCCGGCCGGACTCGACCACCTCGAGGTCGTCTCCGTCGGCGGCGACGTCACCACCCCCGAACTGCTGGCCCGCTGGCAGCCGGGCCGCAGCTACTTCAATGCCTACGGCCCCACCGAGACCACCATCATCTCGACCTATGCGGAATTGACCGCCGGGCAACGCATCACGATCGGCGAACCCGTCACCGGCATGTCCGCACTGGTGCTCGACGCCCGCCTGAACCCCGTCCCGCCGGGTGTCGCGGGCGAACTGTATCTGGCAGGCGGGGGCCTGGCCCGCGGCTACCGCAACCGAGCCGGTCTCACCGCCGAACGCTTCCTCGCCGACCCCTGGGGTGGACCTGGTGCACGCATGTACCGCACGGGCGACGTGGTGCGCTGGATCCCGGCACCCGTCTCCGCAGACACGGATGCCTTCGGTTCCATTGCCGAAGATGTGAGCGCTGCCGCGAGCGGGAATCGCGTTGCACCGTCGGCACATTGGCGGCTCGATTATGTGGGACGCAGCGACGCCCAGGTGAAGGTGCGCGGTTTCCGGGTCGAACTCGGTGAGATCGATGCGGTATTGGGTGGTCACGAGGATGTCGGTTTCGCCGTCACTCTCGGCGCGACGCTGCCGTCCGGGGCAGCCGCGCTGGTGTCCTATGTGCTCGCGGCATCGGGCGAACAGGTCGATACGGCCGGGCTCATCCGGTATGCGGAGGGCATCTTGCCCGCGCATATGGTGCCGGCGGCCATTGTTGTTCTCGACGAGCTGCCGCTGACGTCCAACGGCAAGCTGGATCGAAAAGCTCTGCCGGAGCCGGTTTTCGCTACGACGGTCAGCCGTGCTCCGCAGGGGGCGGTCGAATCGGAACTGGCCGCGTTGTTCGCGCGGGTGCTCGGGGTGCAGTCGGTGGGCGTGGACGATTCGTTCTTCGCCATCGGCGGCGACAGCATCATGTCCATCCAGTTGGTGTCGCTCGCCAAAGCGGCCGGGATCGCCTTCACGGCGCGCGATGTGTTCGAGCAGCGGACGGTCGCGGCGCTGGCACGGGTCGCGTCGGTGGGGGAGAGCGCGAAGCCGATCGTGTTGGCGGAGTTGCCGGGTGGCGGGATCGGCGAGGTGCCGCTGACGCCGGTGCTCGCCGAGTTCCTGGCGACCGGTTCGTCCGATCGGTTCGCGCAGACCATGGTGCTGGCGCTGCCCGAAGGCATCGACCGGGCCGGGTTGATCGCGACGATTTCGGCGGTGCTGGATCGGCACGAGGTGCTGCATTCGCGAGTCCGGCGCGACGGGACCGGGTGGCGGTTCGAGGTGCTGCCGCGCGATCCCGCCGAGACCGGCGAGCTGATCGCCGAAGTCGAGATCGCCGAGGCGGTGACGGGCGCGGAGCTGTCTCGAATCGGTAGCAGCGCAATGGATTCCGCCCTCGACCGGCTCGACCCGGCCGCCGGCCGCATGATCGCCTTCACCTGGCTGCGCCGGGCCGGGGCCCGCGATGTGCTGATCGTGGCCGCGCACCACTATGTGATCGACGGCGTCTCCTGGCGCATCGTGATCCCGGACCTGGCGGTGGCGTGGGCACAGCACGCGGCGGGACAGCCCATCGCGCTGCCGCCGGTCGGCACCTCCTTCCGGCGCTGGGCACACGGCCTGGTCGAGACAGCGGCGCAACGAACCGGCGAAATCGGTTACTGGCAGCGCATTCTCGCCACCCCGGACCCTCGGCTCGGCGGTCGCGACCTCGATCCCGCGCTCGACACCCACGCCACCGTGCGATCGGTCTCCGTGCGGATTCCCGTCGAGGACACCGAGGCCGTGCTGACGCTGCTGCCCGCGCTGTATCGCGGCGGCGTCAACGACGGCCTGCTCGCGGCGCTCGCACTGGCGGTGCGGATGTGGCGGTTCCGGCGCGGAATCGACGCCCCCGTCACCCGTATCCGGCTCGAAGGGCACGGGCGCGAGGAAGCCGCGGTGCCCGGCGCGGATCTGACCCGCACCCTCGGCTGGTTCACCAGCATCCATCCGATCGCGATCGATCTGTCGGCCGCGCCCGCCGCTGCCGTGGACTGCGACGGCACCGCCCTCGCGACGGTGCTGAAGTCGGTCAAGGAACAGTTGATCGCGGTGCCGGACAAGGGCATCGGCTTCGGTCTGCTGCGTCACCTCCATCCCGAATCCGCCGGCCTGCTCGCCGGTGACATCGCGCAGATCGGCTTCAACTACCTGGGCCGCACCGGCGTCCCCGCCGACCTGACCGACCAGAGTTGGCTGCCCACAGCGGATCTGGGCGAACTCGACTACGAATACGATCCGGCGCTGCCCGTCGGCACCGTACTCGACATCAACGCGATCACCGCCGACACCGCCGCCGGGCCACAACTCGAGCTGTCCTTCGGCTACGCGAGCGGCATTCTCGACGAGGCCGCCGTCCGGGAACTCGCCGACGATTTCACCACCGCGCTCACCGCCCTAGCCGCGCACGCTCGCACCCCCGGAGCGGGCGGCCTGACCCCGTCGGACGTCCCGCTCGTCAAGGTCTCCCAGACCGAGCTGGACGGTTGGCGGCGCACCTATCCCACGCTCACCGACGTCCTGCCGCTGTCCCCGCTCCAGGATTCCCTGCGCGTGCTCATGGAACTCCTGGACGGTTCGGTCGACGCCTACATCATCCAGCTGGCCGTGCAGCTGACCGGCGATCTCGACCTCGAGCGCCTGCGCCGCGCGGCCCGCACCCTGCTGGACCGGCATGCCAACCTGCGCGCCGCCTTCGTCCCCGCCGCCGACGGCACCGCCGTGCAACTCTTCCTGGACCGCGTCGAAATCCCGATCGAACTCGTCGAGGTCCGCGCATCCGAGCTCGCCGATATCGCCGCCGCCGAACAGCGCCGCGGCTTCGACCCCGCTGTCGCACCGCTGCTGCGTATGACGGTGTGCCGCACCGAGACCGGCCGCATCGATCTGCTCCTCACCGGCCATCACATGCTGCTCGACGGCTGGTCGATGCCGTTGCTGATGAAGGAACTCCTGGTCCTGTACGCGACCGGTGGCGATGCTGCGCCGCTGCCCGCCGTGCGCCCCTACCGTGACTACCTGCACTGGCTGTCGCGCCAGGATCGCGCGGCCGCGACCGCGGCCTGGGCCGAGGTTCTCACCGGGGTCACCCCGACCATGCTCACCCCCAGCCTGGCCTGGCCCGCCCCGGACGGCAACGGCTTCGGCCGCTACGACTTCGAACTCACCCCCGCCGAGACCGCGGCCCTCACCGCGCACGCGGCCGCCGCCGAAGTCACCGCCAACACCCTCGTCCAAACCGCATGGGGCCTGACCCTGGCCGCCGCCACCGGCCGCGACGACATCGTGTTCGGCGCGACCATCTCCGGCCGCCCCGCCCAGCTCGACGGCATCGGCGAAATGATCGGCCTGTTCGTGGACGCCATCCCCGTCCGCGTCCGGTTCGCCGACCAGCCGCTGCCCGCCGTCATCGCCGGCCTGCAAGCCGAACAGGCCGCCCTCCTGGATCACCACCACCTCGGCCTCGGCGCCATCCAGCGGGCCGCCGGCCTCGGCGAACTCTTCGACACCATGCTGGTTTTCGAGTCCTACCCGGTGGACGCCGAAGGTCTCCGCCAGGCCGGGACGGCGATCGACGGCCTGCGCATCGAAGACGTCCGCGGCGACGACTCCACCCACTACCCGATCACCGTCATGGTGTTCCTGAACGCCACCCTCCTGGTCCAGGTGAAATACCGCCGCGACCTGGTCGCCGACGACACCGCCCGCGCGGTCGGCGAACGCCTGCGCCGCGCCCTCGCCGAACTCCGCACGGCCACCGGTTCCGCCGCCGACATCCCGGGCCGACTCGACACCGAATCCGACGACTCGATCACCCGCACCCGCTACTGGCGCACCGCCCTGTCCGGCTTGCCGGAGCGGCTCGAGCTACCCTCGGGTCGCTCGGGCGGAGTATTCCTCGATTCCCCTGGGCGACTGGCCTTCTCGATTCCCGACGAGGTGCAGCAGGGCCTGCGGCGGCTGGCGGATACGGCCGGTGTCAGCTGGACGTCGGTGGTCCGCACCGCGCTGTCGGCACTGCTCGGCCGGCTGGCGGGCACCGATGACATCGCCATCGGTTCCCCGATCACGGGCGACCAGGCAGAACTGGTGCTGCGAACCCGCGTGGATCAGCACGCGCGCTTCATCGACCTCCTACCGGCGGCCCACGACATCGAACGTCGCGGATTCACCCACGCCGGAATCCCTTTGGACGACCTGGCCACCCTGCTGGGCGCGGGCCGGCCACTAGATCAGCATCCGCTCTTCCATGTGACGCTAGCCTTTCCGAACCAGCCGGGACACGTGCAGCAGGTGCATCGGCCCGCTTCGGCCACTGCTCGTCCGGCCGAGCCGGCACTGTCGGTCGCTGTCATCGCAGGCGAATCGTCCGGCGGGCATGGCCGGATTTCCTTCGCGCGCAGCCTGTTCGACGACACCGAGGCGCAGGCGTTCGCCCGGCGCTTCGTGCGTGTGCTGGCAGCGGTTGCGGACCGGCCTGACACTCGGGTGGACGAGTTGCCATTGCTGGGTGCGGATGAGTACCACCGGCTCACCCGCATGGGCGGTGGTCTCCCGGCCGAAACCGGATTCCTGCCCGACTTGCTCACCCGCGGTATCGATTTCGGCCGCGACCGCATAGCCGTCCGCGACGCCGGCCGCACCCACACCTACGGCGAACTCGACGATTTCTCGAGCCGCCTCGCCCGCGTCCTCATCGAACGTGGCATCGGCCCGGAAACCGTAGTGGCACTGGCCATGCGCCGTTCCTACGACATGATCGCCGCCATCTGGGCGGTCGCCAAGACCGGCGCGGCCTACCTGCCCATCGACCCGTCCTATCCGGCCGAGCGCGTCCGCTACCTGCTCGCCGATTCGGCGGCGGCAGTGGGCATCACGGTCGCCCGGCACGCGGATCTGCTGCCGGGCAGCGCGGCACGGGCAGGCGAGGCGACGGACTCCGGCGAGCGGTCCGGTGGATCCGCCGGTGCGGTGGATTGGCTGCTGCTCGACGCACCCGAACTGCTCGCCGATTGTGCGGTGCGCTCGCCGGCAACGGTGACCGCTGCGGAGCGGACCGCGCCGGTGCGGGTGTCGAACCTGGCGTACGTCATCTACACCTCGGGTTCGACCGGGATGCCGAAGGGCGTCACCGTCACCCATGCGGGTCTCGCAGGGCTGGTCGCGCATTCGGCCGAACTGCTGCGGCTCGAACCGGATTCGCGGATGCTGCACGTCTGTTCGCCGAGTTTCGACCAGTCCCTGGAAGAGATCGCCACGGCCGCGTACCGCGGGGCGACGCTGGTGATCGCCGATCCCGAGATCGTCGGTGGCGCGGAACTGCACGACCTGCTGCGGCGGGAGCGGGTGACGCACACCATCATCACCCCCGCGCTGCTCGGGACCATCGAACCGGGTGGGCTGGATGATCTGGCGGTGGTCTCGGCGGGCGGTGAGGCCACCACGGCCGAGCTGCTGGCGCGGTGGCAGCCGGGGCGGCGGTTCATCAACGGATACGGGCCCACCGAGGCGACCATCGGGGCCACCTATACGACTTTGGTCGCGGGACAGCAGGTCTCGATCGGCCGTCCCGTGCCGGGTGGATGGGCGCTGGTGCTCGACGCCCGGTTGCGGCCCGTGCCGCCGGGGGTCGTGGGTGAGCTGTATCTGTCCGGCCCGGCGCTTGCGCGCGGGTATCACCTGCGCACCCGGGCGACCTCGGAGCGGTTCGTCGCGAATCCTTGGGGGCCGCCCGGCGACCGCATGTACCGGACCGGCGACCTGGTGCGGTGGGCCGCGGGGACGGCCGGTGAGACCCTGGAGTACCTGGGGCGCACGGACTTCCAGGTGAAGATCCGGGGCTTCCGGATCGAACTCGGCGAGATCGACGCGGTGCTCGCCGCCCATCCGGCCGTCGAGCAGGTGGTGACGGTGGGGCGTGAGAACCCCAACGGCGTCACCGTATTGGTGTCGTATGTGGTCGGTGAAAACCTCGAACCGGCGGATCTGACCGAGTGGGCGGCTCGTACGCTGCCGTCGCATATGGTTCCCGCCGCCGTCGTGGTGCTCGGCGCGCTGCCGTTGACGGCGGTGGGCAAGCTCGATCGAAAGGCGCTGCCCGCACCGGAATTCGCGGCGCGGCCGTTCCGTGAACCGGCGACCGACGCCGAGCGGACCGTGGCCGGTGTCTTCGCGGACGTGCTCGGATTCGGCGACGCCACCGGGCCGCGTGCGGTCGGCGCCGACGACGACTTCTTCGCGCTCGGCGGCAATTCGCTGCTCGCCACCCGTGTGACCGCACGCCTCGGTATGGCGGTCGGCGCTCAGGTGCCGGTGCGGATGCTGTTCGCTGCCCCCACCGTCGCCGGATTGGCCTGTGAGATAGCGAAACTCGGCGGCGAGCGCGGCCGCCCGGCGCTGGTGGCGTGTGTGCGGCCGGAGCGGATTCCGTTGTCGCCCGCGCAACGGCGAATGTGGTTCCTCAACCGGTTCGACACCGGCTCCACGGCCTACAACATTCCGGTGGCCATCCGGCTGACCGGTGCGCTCGACGTCGAGGCGATGCGGCTGGCGTTCGCCGACCTCGTCGAACGGCACGAGATCCTGCGCACCGTGTACCCGCAGACCGCCGGCGGACCGGTGCAGGTCGTCTTGCCGCCCG
Organism: Nocardia yamanashiensis NBRC 100130; assembly: GCF_001613325.1. Taxonomy (GTDB): domain Bacteria; phylum Actinomycetota; class Actinomycetes; order Mycobacteriales; family Mycobacteriaceae; genus Nocardia; species Nocardia yamanashiensis. The sequence goes on from NZ_BDCD01000002.1 coordinate 130,749, forward strand.
GCGACTCCGAGGTTCCGGCGCTCACCGTGGACACGGTCGGCGAGGTGGAAGCGGCCGTGCTGGCGCTGGCGTCGACGACCTTCGACGTCACCGCCGAAGTGCCGGTGCGGGCCGCACTGTGGCGAGTCGGCGACGATGATTTCGTGCTGGCCATGGCGGTCCACCACATTTGCGCCGACGGCTTCTCCGGCGGGCCGCTGACCCGGGATCTGGTGTCCGCGTACGTGTCTCGCGCGGCCGGGCACGCACCGGCCTGGGCGCCGCTGCCCGTGCAGTACGCCGATTACGCGCTCTGGCAGCACGCCCTGCTCGGTGACGAGGACCAGCCGGGCTCGATCGCGGCCGCGCAGATCGCCTACTGGCGCGAAGCGCTCGCCGGCCTGCCCGATCAGCTGGAGCTGCCGCGCGATCGGCCGCGACCGGCCGTGCAGTCCTACGCGGGCGGCCGGGTGGAAGTGGGCATCGACGCGGCCACCCATGCGGCGCTGATGGAATTGGCGCGGGCGCACGGCGCGACGCTGTTCATGGCGGTGCACACGGCGTTCGCCCTCACCCTGGCCCGGCTCTCGGGCAGCAGCGACATCGCCATCGGCACGCCCATGGCGGGGCGCGGCGCGGCGGAACTGGACGATCTGATCGGCATGTTCGTCAACACCCTGGTGTTCCGGACCCGGGTGGACGCGGCGGCCGGATTCGCGGAACTGCTGGAACGCCAGCGCGATACCGATCTGCAGGCGTTCGCGCACGCCGACGTGCCGTTCGAGCGGCTGGTCGAGATCCTGAACCCGGCGCGTTCGACGGCGCGGCATCCGCTGTTCCAGGTCGGCCTGTCCTTCCAGAACCTGGCGCCGGTCGCCCTGGACCTGCCGGGATTGAGCGTCGCGGGGCTGTCGCTGGATCGGCAGTTGTCGCAGTTCGATCTGCATTTGATCGTGGCCGACGCCTACGACGAGCAGGGCGCGCCGACGGGGATCGGCGGGTACCTGACCTATGCGACGGACCTGTTCGACGAGTCGACGGTGCGCGGCTTCGCGGACCGGTTCCAGCGGGTGCTGGCGGCCGTCGTCGCCGATCCGCGGCAACCGGTCGGTGCGATCGAACTGCTCGCGCCCGCGGAACGCGAACGAATCCTGCTGGCGTGGAACGACACCGCGCGCCCGCTGCCGCGAGCCGACGAGACCACGCTGGTATCCCTGCTGGACGCCACCGTCGCCGCCGCACCCGACGCGGTCGCGCTGATCGCCGCGGACGGCAGCCGCCTGACCTACCGGGAACTCGACGCCCGGGTCAATCGCCTCGCCCGCGCGCTCATCGCACTCGGCGTCGGACCGGAATCGCGGGTCGCGCTGGCCATCCGGCGATCGGTGGACCTGGTCGTCGCCATGTACGCGGTGAGCCGGGCCGGTGGCGCGTACGTCCCGGTGGACCCCGACCAGCCCGCCCAGCGCTCCGGGCACATCCTGGAGACGGCCGCGCCGATCTGCGTCTTGACCGACACCGCAACGAATTTCGTGACCGACGCGGCGACGGTGCTGAACGTGGAGCGGCTGGATCTCGAGCGGCTGGACTCCGCTCCGATCACGGACGCCGACCGCCGTGCGCCCTTGCGCGCCGCGCACACCGCCTACGTGATCTTCACGTCCGGATCCACCGGCCGACCCAAGGGCGTCGCCGTCTCGCACGGCGCGATCGTGAACCAATTGCTCTGGAAGACAGCGGAGTTCGGCCTCGGCGGTGACGATGCCGTACTGCTGAAAACAGCGGTGACCTTCGACCTGTCGGTGTGGGAATTCTGGTCGGCCGCGACCTGCGGCGGCCGCCTGGTGATCGCCGCACCGGACGGTCACCGCGATCCCGCCTACCTCAACGCCCTGATGGCCCGCGAGTCCGTGACCACCCTGCACACCGTGCCCGCCATGCTCGATGCCCTGCTGACCGGCCGGCTCCCCGATTCGCTGCGCCGGGTGCTGGCCATCGGTGAAACCCTGCCCGCCGCCCTGGCCCGCCGATTCGCCACGGCCGCACCGCACATCGAACTGTTCAACCTGTACGGCCCGACCGAGGCCGCGGTATCGATCACCGCCCAGCGGGTACGCGATACCGCCGCCCCCGCCGTGCCGATCGGCGGCCCGGTCTGGAACAGCCAGGTCTATGTACTCGACGCCCGCCTGCGACCGGTCCCGGCCGGCGTCGCGGGGGAGCTGTACCTGTCCGGTGCGCAGCTGGCCCGCGGCTACTTCGACCGCGCCGACCTCACGGCGGAACGCTTCGTCGCCAATCCGTTCCAGCCCGGCGCGCGGATGTACCGCACCGGCGACGTGGTCGCCTGGAATGCCGACGGCACCATCGACTACCGGTGCCGCACCGACTTCCAGGTCAAGATCCGCGGCTTCCGCATCGAACTCGGCGAGATCGACGCGGTACTGGCCGCCCACCCGGCCGTCGACTTCGCCGTCACCGTCGGCCGCGAGAACAGTGCGGGCGCAACCATACTGGTGTCCTACGTGGTGGCCGCGCCGCACGCCACCGCCGACCCGGACCGCCTGCGCGAGCACGCCGCCCGGGCGCTGCCCGCGCACATGGTGCCCACCGCGATCGTGGTCCTGGACGCGGTCCCGCTGACCCCGGTCGGCAAACTCGACCGGGCCGCGCTGCCCGCACCGGCGCTCGCGGCCCGGTCCTACCGCGCGCCGCGCACCAGCCTCGAGACCACGGTCTGCGATATCTTCGCCGAGGTCCTGTGCGTGGATCGGATCGGCCTGGACGACAACTTCTTCGAACGCGGCGGCAACTCGCTGCTGGCCACCAAGCTGGTGGCGCGCTTCAGCGCGGCGATCGCCGAACCCGTGCCGGTCATGTGGGTGTTCACCGCACCCACCCCGGCCGCGATCATCGGCGAACTGCGCACCCGCGGCAGCGAAAGCACCGGCCCGGACGCCGCTTTCGACGTGCTGCTGCCGTTGCGCGCCGGGGACGGCGCCGTCCCGCCGCTGTTCTGTGTGCATCCCATCGGCGGCATCGCCTGGTCCTTCGCGGGGCTGGCCGCGCACCTGCCGCCGGGGCAGCCGCTCTACGGCCTCCAGTCCCCGGCGCTGAGTTCGGCGGCGCCGCTGCCGGATTCGATCGAGGACTGGGCGCGCCTGTATGTGAAGCACATTCGCTCGGTGCAGCCGGAAGGCCCCTACCACCTGCTGGGCTGGTCCCTCGGCGGCATTCTCGCGCACGCCATGGCGGTGCAATTGCAGAGCGAGGGTGCGGAAGTCGCCGTACTGGCCCTGCTGGACAGCCGCCTGCCCGGCACCGGCACCGGCGCCGGACCGGTCCAGGCCGGCGCCGTCACGGTCGCCGACCTGCTCGGCGGGCTCCTGGGCGAGCAGGCCGCCGCGCTGGGCCTGGACGACATCGCGGATCTCGATCAGCTGCCGCAGCGATTGAGCACGCTGCCCGAGCCGTTCGCCGCCTTCGGGCCCGCCCGCATCGAGCGGGTGGTCGCCGCCGCCGTCGCCTCGGCCGCCCTGGCCGCGGACTACCGTGCCGAACCGTTCGCCGGTGACCTCACCTACTTCACCGCCGCCGCGGACGACCCGACCGGATCGGTGAACGCCGACACCTGGACCGGCGCCGTCACCGGGCGCATCCACAACCATCAGGTCCCGGTGACGCACTGGCAGCTGACCAGCGACACCGCGCTCCGGCACATCGCGCGCGTGCTCGGCGAGCCACCGGCCGTCGAAAGCCTGTGCGCGGGAACGGAGTCCAACCTGCCCGGCTGACGGACCGTCAGGCCTGAGTCAGCCAGGCCGCCCGGATATCGCGCGGCACCCGGCCGTGCGGCCCGGCCGACATCATGGTCCAGCGCAGCGCCACCAGATCCGCCTGCAGGATGCGATACAGCCCGAAGGACAGCACGAACACCACCGCGCCGATGGCCGTCAGCGCCAGCACCGGGCCGATCACCCGGTGCAGGTCCGCCGCATCGAGGAAGATCGCACCGGCCACCGCGCCCAATGGCGGAATCACGGCCGCCAGCAGCAGTTTCCGCGTCGTCCGCCGGGACAGCGCGGCCAGCTGCCGGGTGTCGGTGTCGCCGCTCGTCCCGTACAGCAGCAGGCCGGGGTAGTACCAGCGCACCACATGGAAGGTGACCAGGAAGTACGGGAACACGGCCGCCACCGCGCCGCTCACCAGGTGCGAGGCGAAGATGTCGGCCAGCAGCGGCGGGGGCAGGTCGCCGATCACCAATACCGCGCCGCCGAGCGGGATCAGCGCCAGCACCCAGCCGGTCATGACGATCACCGCGATGAGATCGCCGCAGCGCAAGGTCAATTCGCGGGTGTGGGTCACCCGGGCCGGGTCGTAGCGGATACCCCGGCGCATACCGCGCGGCACGATGATCACATCCCGCGCCAGATACAGCACGAGCCCGGTGAACACCGTCTGGATGATGCTGCCGGCGATGAAGGCGAAGGTCATGTACCCGGAGCGCCGCGCGGCGGGCAGGTGAATGTCCAGCAGCACCTGATTGTGCGCGTACAGGTAGAGCACCGCGAGCAGCTGCCCGGCCAGCAGCGCGGCGCTGGCGATCGGCAAGGGCGCCAGGCGTTCTCGCGCACTGCCGCGCGGCGGATCGACCAGATCGCGGGCGCGGGTGTCGAGGCAGAGTTCGAACTGCTGCACCAGTTCGGCGCTGCTCGCCCAGCGGTCCTCGCGGTCGGGCGCGAGACAGGTCCGCAGCACGCGGCGCAGCGTCGCCGGGCAGTCGGCCGGCAGTTCGGCGAAGGCGTGCTCGTCGAGTCCGTCGTGCCGGCGCCGCAGCATGCCGTCCAGCGAATTCGCGGTGTCCCCGGCATTGATCTCGTCGGCGAAAGGCCGGTGGCCGGTGAGCAATTCCCACAGCAGCACGCCGAGAGAATAGATATCGCTGCGCTGATCCAGATCCTCGGCCCGCTCCGGCAATTGCGGATGGCAGGCCGCCAATTGCTCGGGCGACATATAGGCCAGCGAACCGCCGAAATACGCGATCGGGCTGACCCCGGCGATGTGATTGCTGAATCCCACATTGAAGTCGGCCAGTTTCGGCACGCCCTCGGCCGTCAACAGCACGTTCGCGGGTTTGATATCCCGGTGCAGGATGCCGTGCTCGGCCGAATAATCCAGGGCGTCGGCCAGTCCGCGTCCCAGCCAGGCCACGGTTTCCGGCCAGGACAGCGCCGCGATTTCGTCCCGCACCCCGGTGTCGGCCGGATGCACGCCCTTCGCTTCGAGGACTTCGTCGATGGCCGTCAGCAAAGTCCGCCCGTCGCGTTTCTCCGGCGGAATATCCCCGCACCGGCGCAGCACGTTCAGCAGCGTCCCGCCCGCCACGTACTCCATGTACATGAGCTTGAGATCGCGGTCCGCGAGCAGCCGCATATCGTAGACGCGCACGATATGCGGATGGTCGAGCTGCGCGAGAATCTGCGGTTCGACGCCGTGATTGTGCGAGATCTTCAAGGCGACCAGCCGCTCCATCGAGCGCTGCCGGGCCAGGAAGACCCGCGCGAACGCCCCGGAACCGAGCATCAGCAGCAGTTCGAAATCGTCGACGTTCTCCCCGGCGGCCAGCTGCTCCATCTCACCGAAGGCGCGCGGCTGGGAAATGAGCGTGCTCCGATAGTCGCCGGTCGCGAGATCGACCCGGATGGACTCCGCGTACTCGGTCGCGTCGACGGTCACGCCGCTGTGCAGCAGGCAGTGATATTCCTCGTACAGCAGATCCGGCGGCAGCGAAATGCGCTGCAATTCGGGGAATTCCGCCACGTACTCGGACAGCCGTTTGACCGCCCCGCGCCGCCCGCGCTGCTGGAGATCCACCTTGATCAATTCGATCAGCACCGCGGTCCGCAGCCCGGCCGTCTCGGGCAGGAACGCGGCCGGGTCCGGCATGCCCGGACCCGTTTCCCACGCCTCGGCGTAGCGCGCCACCGCCACCGCCAGCCCCGTCCGTGCGCTGATAACCCCCTGGTCGGCGCGGCCTGGCCGGAGCGGAGAATCGTGCCACATCACAATCCGCCCTCCCCTCGTGCGTGGGTCCATGGTATTTCCCCGGCAACCGGAAGGCGACGGAATTGCGCAGGTGAAGATCACCCGGGGGTCAATCGCCCAGCGCTGCCCGGAGGAACGACTGCAGCGCATTGTCGATGGGATGGGGTTGCGGCACCCCGATGCCGTCGAGGCGGTTCCAGCGTTGCAGGTTCACCGCCAGCGATACCTGGCGTTCGCCATTGTCGCTGATCAGCGCTATCGCGCCGCCGCCCCATACGGAACCGTCGTGGCCCCAATGGATTCCGAGCCCGGGCAGGTGCTGTTTGTGCAGGCCGAGACCGTATTCGATGGACTTCAGTTCGAAGGAGATGACCGGGACGGCGGTCTGCATCGCGGTCAGGGCCTCGCGGCTGACGATTTCGCCCGCGAGCAGCAGGCCGAAGAAGGTGTTCAGGTCCGCGACGGTGGAGATCAGCGAGGCGGCCGGGCCCACGAACGACATGTCGTAGACGCTGAAGTCGCGCGGCGGGTCGATCATGCCGAACCAGGATTCGTAATGGCGGGAATGTGGGCCGTGGATATCGGGCTCGGTGGGCAGTTCGGTATCGCGCAGCCCGGCGCGTTCGATGACGTCGCGGGTGATGTGTTTCTCCGCCGAGGCGCCGGTGATCAGCTCCAGGAGCCGGCACAGGAGCAGGTAGTTGGTGTTCGAATAGACGCCGGGGGAGCCGCCCGGGACGCCGACGGCGGGCGCGGCCACGCCGGGGGCGATCAGCTCCTCGGGGTCGAACCGGGTGAAGCGGCTGTCGTCGAGGCTGGCCGGGGTCGTTTTCGCCACCATCGGGAAGGCCGCCAGGGACGGGTAGGCGTGCGGGAGGTACTCGGCGAGACCGCTGGTGTGGTTGATCAGCATGCGGACCGTGATCGCCGTGCCCCGATCACCCGGCACCAGCTGCGGCAGGTAGCGGCCGATCGGATCGTCGAGGCCGATCTCCCCGGCGTCGACCAGGCGCAGCACGGCGGCGGCGGTGAAGGTCTTGGTGATGCTGCCGACGCGGTGCCGCATCTCCGGGGTGACGGGACGCCCGGTGTCGAGATCGGCGACTCCGCTTGCGGCACTCCAGATTTCACCACGACGGCGGACCTCGGCGAAGGCTCCGGGAATGCCCGCGTGGTGGATGGCATCGAGCGCGGACTGTAGCTTTTCGGGGTTCAGGGTGTCGTTCACACACCGACTATCGGGCGCGCGCGGGCTCCGGGTATTGGAAGAATTTTCCCCACGCCCGATACCGGTACCGGGCGATATCGGGCAGGTAATGGGTGGCCAGCACGCCGGGCGAGCGGTTCGCGAACAGCGCCACGTCGCGACACAGATGCGCTTGATCGGTATAACCGCAGTCCAGGGCCACGTCGACGGCCCGCCGACCCGCCAGCAGACCGTCCACCGCGGACCGGAAGCGAACCAGCATGGCGGCGCGCTTCGGGGTCAGCCCGATCTGCGATTCGAACCGCGACCACAACCGCTTATGGCTCCAGCCCACGTAGTCGGCCAGCTCACCGATCCGCACCTGGCCCCCGGACCCGAGAATACGATTCCAACCCGCCAGCACCTCCGGATCGATCGCGGGCGCCCGGTCACCCTGTGCCAGAAACGATTTCGTCACCGTGAACCGTTCCTCCCAGCTCCGTACTGCTGCCAGCCGCTCCCGCAGCCGCCGGGCCCGCTCGCCCCAGAGCTCGTCCAGGTCGAGCGCGCCCCGGCCCAAATCCTTTGGGGCGACACCCAAGAACGCATACGCCTGGATCGGCGACAGGCGAATCTCGACGCACTCCGCGCGGTCGGCGCGAATCCGCATGGGCTCGACGGGCAGCCCGGCCACGAACCCGCCGAGCTCCCGCCGCCCGGCCACATCGTCGACCGTCAGCCCGCGCCCGCCGAACTCGATCAGCACGGTCACCGCCGCCGTCCCCGCCACACGCAGATCCACCCCGGCCGCGCCGGTATCGCGGTACCCGATGATCGTGGTCCCCGGGGGCGCGCCCGCGGCCGGACCCGCGAAATCCCAGCTCATCCGCGGGTCGAGGCCGAAGTCCTGGATGCTCACCGCTCCAGGCTACGACGCTCACAAGCATCACTGCACGGTGCGCTTCACCAGGGCAGGGGGCCGGCGGCGTCGAAATAGCCGCCGGTCGGGCCGTTGCGGTCCAGCTGCGCCATTCGCACGATGATTTCGGCGCCTTCGCGCACGGTCTGGTGTCCGGCGTGGGCGTTGAGATCGGTTGCGGTGTAGCCGGGTTCGACCGCGTTGATCCGGATATCGGGGAAGGCCTTCGCGTATTGCACGGTGATGCGATTGACCGCGGTTTTCGACGCGGGATAGGACAGGCCGGGATAGGCGTGGGCATTGGTGCCCGGGGTTGTGCTGCGTGTCATCGAAGCCAGGGAACTGCTGACGTTCACGATGACCGGTGCGGGTGATTTCCGGAGCAACGGCAAGAAGGCGTGCACGACGCGCACTATGCCGAAGACGTTGGTGTCGAAGACCGTTCGCAGCATGTCGGCGGTGACGTCGGCGAGATCCACCGCGCCGTTGCCCTCGACATCGATGCCGGCATTGTTGATGAGCACGTCCAGGCCGCCCTCCGCCGCAATGAGTTTCGCCGCCGCATCTACAGATGAGTCGTCGGTGACGTCCAATTGCACTGCGCGAGCGCCGATTCGGGCGGCGGCGGCCTGTCCTCGTTCGGCATCACGGCTGCCCAGGTAGACGGTGTGACCCGCCTCGGTGAGCCGTCGGGCGGTTTCGAATCCGAGGCCTTTGTTCGCGCCGGTGATGAGTGTCGTCGTCATGAATTCAGGCTCGTGCCGCACCGGCGGATCAACCAGTCGACTGATCTTCCTGGGACTGCCGATACCAGGCAGTCCGAACCGCCGATACGATGCGCGGGCACAATGAATCCCATGGCTTCGGCGGAATTCGGTATCGCGCTGCGGCGCTGGCGTGATCAGGCATCGCCCGATGCCGCCGGACTGCCCGCGGTCGGCGCCCGGCGCGCGCCCGGATTGCGGCGTGAGGAATTGGCGCTGCTGGCCGGGATCTCGGTCGACTACGTCACCCGGCTCGAACAGGGTCGCGCTTCCAATCCCTCGCCGCAGGTCGTCGAAGCGCTGGCGCGGGCCCTGCGGCTGTCGCCGGACGAGCGCGGCCACCTCTACCGGCTGGCCGGGCTCGTCCTGCCGGAACCAGGCACCGTGCCCACCGTCATCCCGCCCGCCGTGCAGCGCATGCTGGATCGGCTGGCGGGCATCCCGGTCGCCGTCTTCGACGCGTCCTGGACCCTGCTGCAAGCGAATCCGGCCTGCGCGGCGCTACTGGGCGATCCGGCGGACTGGCAGGGCCGGGCCCGCAATCGCGTCTGGCGGCATTTCGTCGGCCCCGGCTCGGTGGGCCGGTACGCGCCGGAAACCCTGGCGGCTCTCGAAACCGCGCTCGTCTCCGACCTGCGCGATGCCGGACTGCGCTATCCCGCCGACCGTCGCCTCCGGGAACTCGTCGCCGACCTGCGCACGCACAGCGCCCGCTTCGCCGCGCTCTGGGAATCCGGCACGGTCGCCGGTTACGACGTCACGGTCAAGACCATCGACCATCCGACCGCCGGTGAGCTCACCCTGGACTGCGCGGTGCTGACCGTCGCGGGCTGCGATCTGCGGATCATGATCGACACCGCCGAGCCGGGCAGCGCGGACGCCGAACGTCTCGCGCTGCTCACCGCAGTCGCGGTCGGCTAGCCGGGCCGGTTCACTCCTCGGAGAAGGTGCCCATCACCGGCAGCCACTCGACCACGCGCTTGGCCTCGATCAGGCCGAGGGTGGCGAACGGGTCCTCCGGCAGCAGCTTCTCCACCACTTCGATGTTCTCGGCGCGGAACAGGATCAGCGCGCCGCTGCCGTCGGTGTACGGGCCGCTGGTCAGGATGGTGCCCTGGTCGACGAGATTGTTGAGGAAGGCGCGATGGGCCGGGCGGTTCTCCAGGCGGGCCGCGGCGGTGGCATCGGTGTAGGTGTAGTGGACGGCGAAGATCGGCACGATGCGAACTTTCTGATCGGTGGAGTGATGCGAAGAAGTCAGAGCGTCAACAGCATTCGAGTATTCCCGAGCGTGTTCGGCTTGACGTAGCTCAAATCCAGGAACTCCGCGACACCGGTGTCGTAGGAGCGGCACATCTCGGCGTAGACCTCGGCGGTCACCGGGGTGCCCTCGATCTCCACGAACCCGTGCCGGCCGAAGAAATCCACCTCGAAGGTCAGTACGAACAACCGCTTCAGTTCCAGCTCCCGCGCGACCGCCACCAGCTGTTCCACGATCAGGCGGCCCGCGCCGGTGCCCTTGATGTCCGGGTGCACCGCCACGGTGCGCACCTCGCCCAGATCCGCCCACAGCACGTGCAGCGCCCCACAGCCCACCAGCGTGCCGTGCTGCTCCGCGACCCAGAACTCCTGAACCGCCTCGTACAGCGTGACCAGGTTCTTTTCCAGGAGGATCTTGCCGGCGTAGATGTCGATGAGGTTCTTGATCTGCGGCACATCCGAGGTTCGCGCGCGGCGCACGAGCGGCCGCGCCGTCGTCTCGCCGTCCGCTGAACCGCTGTGAGGTGCCCGTGTTGTCATGGGGTGCACAGTAGTCGGCCCTCGTACCGATAGGCTTGGTGGTGTGTCGTACATCCAGTCCCCTCGCATACCGGAATGGTCCGGAAACCATGGCCGGTGCCGCGGCCGGTGGGGGCGCTGGTGACGGTGCAGCGTGACGAGGTGGAAGGTCGCTGGGCCGATGCCGGTCCGAGCCGGCCGGGGTTCGTGCCGATCACCCACGGGGAGCCGGGGCCCCGGGTGGAGCCGGCGGCGACCCAGCAGATAGAGCCGGCGGCGGTGCCGCTGATGAATATCGCCAATGTGCTGACCGTGCTACGCATCCTGATCGTGCCGCTGTTCCTGATGGCGTTGTTCGCCGGCGGCGGGCACGATCCGGGCTGGCGCTGGGGCGCGGCCGCGCTGTTCGGCATCGCGGCCATCACCGATCGCATCGACGGGCAGCTGGCCCGGAAGTACGGTCTGGTCACCGATTTCGGCAAACTCATGGATCCGATCGCCGACAAGGCCCTGATCGGGGCGGCGCTGATCGGGCTGTCCATGCTGGGCGATCTGCCGTGGTGGATGACGCTGGTGATCATCGCCCGGGAAGTGGGCGTGACGCTGCTGCGGCTGGCGGTGGTGCGCCGCGGCGTGATCCCGGCCGGACGCGGCGGCAAGCTCAAGACGCTGGTGCAGTCGGTGGCGATCGCCGCGCTGTTGCTGCCGCTCTCCGGCGGATTCGCCACGGCCGGAACGGCATTGATGTACGTGGCGGTGGTGCTCACCGTCGGCACCGGGCTCGACTACGTGGGCCAGGCCGCGCGGCTGTGGTTCGGTTCGCCCGGCGGCCGCCGTGCCGCCTGAACAGGTACCCGCCCCGCATATGGCGACCGCACCGGACGCCAGGCAGTTACCTGTTCACCGTGACCCGTTGCTCGACGACGTGCCCGAGGCCGCCGAGCTGGTCGGCGCGCTGAAGGCCGCCGGGCAGACCGTCGCCACCGCGGAATCGCTGACCGCCGGGCTGCTGTCCGCCACCATCGCGGGAATTCCGGGGGCGAGCGCCGTGTTGCGGGGTGGACTGATCGTCTACGCCACCGACCTGAAAAGCACCCTCGCCGATGTGAGTGCGGACACGCTGACCAGCGACGGAGCGGTGGCGGCGAGTACCGCCGAGCAACTGGCGGTGGGCGCCCGCAATCGCTGTGGCGCGGACTGGGGTTTGGGACTCACCGGCGTCGCCGGACCCGAACCGCAAGACGAATGCCCGGTCGGCACGGTATTCCTGGGTATAGCCGGACCCGAGGGAACCGAGGTGATCCGGTTGAAACTGTCGGGAGACCGGTGGACGATCAGGGTGGGTGCGGTCCGTGCCGCGGTCACCGAGCTCGTCCGGGGAATTCGGGGCGGGTGAGCAGGCCGGGAACGCGCGGCCGACGCCGGACGTTGTCCAGTCAGACGCTGGGTCCGGCGAGACGAGTGTGAGGAGAACGAGATGACGCTGCTGCGAGAAGCGATCGGGGAAAGTCTGCGGCGCGCTCGGGTCGCCCAGGGCCGGACCTTGCGCGAGGTCTCCACCTCGGCGCGCGTGAGTCTGGGGTATCTGTCCGAGGTGGAGCGCGGGCGCAAGGAGGCTTCCAGCGAACTGCTGGCCGCCATCTGCCAGGCCCTGGACGTGCCGCTGGCCCAGGTGCTCTTCGACGTCAGCTCCGCCATGGCGGACGCCGACCGCAAGGCGAGTGTGGCTGCGGCCAAGGCGAGTACGCCCGCGGTCGCGGCCCTGTCCGCCGCGCCCCGGATCGTCATTCCGGCGCCCAAGTCGGACCGGCTGGTGCTGGTGGCCGCCAAGTGAGCGCTGTGCGGTGGATCCGAAAGGGATAAATTCTCTGTAGGCTTCGTGCCGGAGACGTCGTGCAGCCGCAAAAGTCTCCGGCACGGCTGCTGAGCAACAGTTGGACAGGGACAACAGGGATGCGTGAGGGTCGCGCATCATGCCGCGCACCACGACGGCGCGCGGCACGTCACATGGAGGCGGGATCAATCGATGGCTAATCCGTTCGTCAAGGCCTGGAAGTACATGATGGCCCTCTTCGATTCCAAGATCGAAGAGCATGCGGATCCGAAGGTGCAGATCCAGCAGGCCATCGAGGAAGCCCAGCGGCAGCATCAGGCCCTGTCGCAGCAGGCCGCATCGGTCATCGGCAACCAGCGGCAGCTGGAGATGAAGCTCAACCGCCAGCTGGACGAGGTCGAGAAGCTCAATGCCAATGCGCGCCAGGCGGTCATGCTGGCCGACCAGGCCGCGGGCGCGGGCGACACCGAGAAAGCCATCCAGTACACCAATGCCGCCGAGGCTTTCGCCGCGCAGCTGGTCACCGCCGAGCAGGCCGTCGAGGACCTGAAGGTGCTGCACGATCAGTCGCTGCAGGCCGCCGCGCAGGCCAAGAAGGCCGTCGAGCAGAACGCCATGCTGCTGCAGCAGAAGGTCGCCGAGCGCACCAAGCTGCTGTCCCAGCTGGAGCAGGCCAAGATGCAGGAGCAGGTCTCCGCCTCCTTGCAGCAGATGGACTCCACCCTCTCGGCCCCCGGCACCACCCCGAGCCTGGACGCGGTGCGCGAGAAGATCGAACGCCGGTACGCCAATGCCCTCGGCGCCGCCGAACTGGCCCAGAACTCGGTGCAGGGCCGCATGATGGAGGTACAGCAGGCCTCCATCCAGATGGCCGGCCACAGCCGTCTCGAGCAGATCCGTGCCTCCATGCGCGGCGACACCCTGCCCGCCGCCGGCAACCAGCAGCAGCTGAACCAGGGCCAGACCGCCGCCAACCCGGCCCAGCCCCAGTTCGACAAGGGCCAGGCCGCCCAGCAGTAAGCTCGGCAGTTCTCGAAAGGCGTTGCACTGATGGGGAGATCGCGGGCCGACAACGACCCCGCGGTCTCCCGCGCGCGTTTCCGCCGCCGCCCGCGTCCCGAACCGCAACGCCCCGAGCCGATCCCCGGCCTCCCCACCGTCTTCCCGGCCGCGAATCCCGCGCCCGAGGTTTCTGTCGTACCCCCGCGCGATACTGCCCGCATGCCCGCGGACCCGGCTCGCCCGCCGAACCCCACCGCGCCGCTCCCGAACCCGGCGCACCTCACCGACCCGATGCCGAATCCGGCCCCCGCGCCGCGCTACCCGGACCCCGCTCGCGCCGACACCGGCTCCCGCGGACCGAGCTTCGCTGCGCCGCACGACAATCCGGTGAAGCGGCGGGAGCGGGCGACGCAAGTGGTGCGGGAGATGCTGGCGCCCAGCGGAGTCGAGCCGGAGGAGTTGGCGCGGCGGGTGCCGGACACGCTTCGGGAGGTTGGTGAGCATGCGCTGTTCGCGGTGCGGAAGTGGGCCGATCCGCGGGAGCGGGAGTTGCGGAAGCGGCGGCGTACTAGGCGGCGGAGTTTGCGGCTGGGCACTGCCGGTGGGTTGACCACCGCCGGAACCGTTGGGCTGGTGTTGATCTCGGCTCCGGCTTGGGCGGTCATCGTGGTGGGCGGTGGTGCGGTGGCCCTGGTGACCGGCACCGCGGTCACAGCCAAGCGGTATTTGCAGCTGCGTAAGGAACCCCTGCCGCAGGCGTCGTTCGCGCCTCGGAAGCTGCCGCCGTTGCGGTCGGCGGCTCGGGCGTCCATCGCGCGATTGGTTCGTGCCGAACGTGCCCTGCACGGCCTGGGTGATCAGATCGCCCGATCGGGGCGGCTGCCCGAAGACGATTTGAACGACACCCTGGAGACGGCGGCCTCGGGCGCGGCGGCGTTGCATGCCTTGGCTGCCGACATGGTGGCCATGGAGCGGGCGGCGGGGGCGCTCGGTGGCCGGGATTCGATTCTGGTGGGCCATGTTCAGGCCGTCGCCACCCGGCTCGACGGTGGGGTGGTCGAGTTCGAGGGCATGGTCGCGGCGGCGGCGCGGGTGCTCGCGGTGCCCGAGAGCGCCGCTATCGCAGATGATCTCGGCTGGGCGATGGTGCATCTGCGGGATGCGGCCGATCGCCTGGACGGCTGGGCGCAGGCGCTCACCGATCTGGCCGACGAGCGGTACCGGGCATAGATCCTGCCCTCGGGGTTGTTGTCCGGAATGCTCGCGCACGCCGGATCGTCCCCTCAGGGTCTACCCTGAACTTTCCCCGATATCGGTGCTGACCTGGTGATTTCCTGGCCGGGAGCGGTCAGGATGGTAGGTGTCGGATCGCGCGGACGCCGGTTCGGAAACCTTCGGGAGGATTGTCATGCTGTGGAAGATCATCGGCGTTGTCGCGGTCATCTGGATCGCGCTCGCGATCATCGGCGCACTGATCAAGGGTCTGTTCCCGATCCTGGTGATCAGCGCCGTCGTCTTCGGCCTCTACCTGCTGTACAAGGCGCTGTCCGGCTCGGACAAGTCGCCCATCGGCAAGCTGTAGCGCAGGCCGCGCGACCGGACATCGGAAGCCCGGGCCGCCCACGAGAGTGGGGGTGCCCGGGCTTTTCGCCGGGTGCGGCGCATCCCGGGAATCGGATCGTCCGCCCGTTCGTTGTCGGCGGCATGGCTACTGCTGTTGTCGCCACCGCCTACGGTGGCCCGGAAGTGTTGTCGCTGATCGATGTCGATGTTCCCGAACCGGGCACCGGTCAGGTCACCGTGGAAGTCCGTGCGGCGGGCGTGAACCCGTTCGACTACAAGCGTTACAGCGGTGCGTTCGGCACCGACCCGAACGCCCTGCCCCTCCGGCTCGGCCTGGAATTCTCCGGCGTGGTCACCGCGGTCGGCCCCGATGCCGAAGGGCCCGCCGGTCCGGTGCGCGTCGGTGACGAGGTGATCGGCAGGGCCGAAGGCGCTTACGCCGGTGTCGTCACGCTGCCCGCCGCCAAAACCGTGCCCAAGCCCGCCGAATTGAGCTGGGAGGTGGCGTCCGGTCTGCTCAGCACGGGCGGCACGGCGGTGCACCTGCTCGCGGCCACCCGGGTCGCGGCCGGTGACACGGTCCTGGTGCACGGCGCGGCCGGCAGCGTCGGCGCGCTCGCCGCGCAGCTCGCGGTGGCCCGCGGCGCCCGCGTCATCGGCACCGCGTCGGCCGGACGGCACGAACGCCTGCGCGGCTACGGCGTGGAACCGGTGGAATACGGTCCGGGACTGGGCGATCGGGTGCGGGCGCTGGCCCCCGGCGGCGTCGACGTCGCCATCGACACCGTCGGCAGTGACGAGGCGGTCGACGTCTCCCTGGAACTGGTGGCCGACCGTTCCCGCATCGCCACCATCGTCGCCTTCGGCCGCGCCGATACCGGCATCCAGATCCTCGGCGCCGGCCCCGGCGCGGATCCGGGCACCGAGATCCGCGGCAATGCCTGGCGCGAACTGGTGCCTGCCGCCGCCGCGGGCAAGCTCGAGGTCACCATCGCCGCGACCTACCCCTTGGACGAAGTCGCCGCCGCCCACGAATTCGTGCGCGACGGACACGCGGGTGGAAAGGTCGTTCTACTGCCGAAGCGCGGATAGCCGAGGCGAATTCGGTGAATCGTCCCATCAGGGCGGACCGAGTCACATATGTTGTCGGGCACAACATATTGATCGGTGTGCGGCCGCAAGCCGGTGGCCGCCGCTCGAAAGGTCACCCTGATGAGGACGAAAACCCCCTTCACACAGCATGGTTCCGCCCGTACCCGGCGCGGCCCGCTGTTCGCGGGCTGCGCGCTGGCACTCACCGGACTGCTCACGCTCACCGCCTGCGGTTCCAACTCCAGCAGTAACGACACGCCCGGAACGTCATCCGGTGGGGGAGGCGGGAACGGGACGGTCGGCGTCATCCTGCCCGAGACCGCCACCTCGGCCCGCTGGGAATCCTTCGACAAACCGATGCTCCAGGAAGCCCTGCGCGCCGAGGGTTTCGACGCCGACGTGCAGAACGCGCAGGGCGATGTGCAGAAATTCAGCACCCTCGCCGACGGCATGATCGCCAAGGGGGTGAAGGTGCTGGTCATCGCCTCGATCAACAGCGAGGTGGGCAGCGCCGTCGCGGCCAAGGCCAAGAAGTCGGGCATTCCGACCATCGACTACGACCGGCTCAATCTCGGCGGATCCTCCGACTACTACGTGTCTTTCGACAATGTGAAGGTCGGCGAACTCCAGGGCCAGGCCCTCGCCACCGCGTTGAAGGACAAGCCCGCCGCCTCGGTCATCGAGATCGAGGGCGCGCCGACCGACAACAACGCCACCCTGTTCCATCAGGGCCAGCAGAAGGTGCTGCAGCCGCTCTACGACGCGGGCACCCTGAAACTGGTGCGCAGCCAGGCCATCGACGGCTGGGACAATCAGAAGGGCGGCAACACCTTCGAGCAGATCCTGACCGGCAACGGCGGCAAGGTCGACGGCGTGGTGGCGGCCAATGACGGGCTGGCCGGCGCGGTCATCACCGTGCTGAAGAAGAACGGCCTCAACGGCAAGGTACCGGTGACCGGACAGGACGCCACCGCCGACGGGCTCAAGGCGGTACTGCGCGGCGACCAGTACATGACGGTGTTCAAGCCGATCCGCGAAGAGGCGCAGGCGGCCGCGAAACTCGCGGTGGCGCTGGCCAAGGGCGACAAATCCGCCGCGGACGCGTTGGCCACCGCGGTCAGCCAGGATCCCAAGGGCAAGCGGGACGTGAAATCGGTGCTGCTGCCGCCGCAGACCATCCTGCGCGCGGACGTCAAGCAGGTCACCGACGCCGGTTTCGTGAAGGCCGGCGATCTGTGCACCGGTGACGTCAAGTCCGCCTGCACCGAGCTCGGCATCGCCTGAGGGGTAGGGCCATGAGCGAGCCGCTGCTGCGAATCACCGGGCTGAACAAGAGCTTCGGCCCGGTGCACGTGCTGCACGATGTGGATTTCACCGTGCCCGCCGGGCAGGTCACCGCGCTGGTCGGGGACAATGGCGCGGGCAAGACCACCTTGGTGAAATGCGTTGCCGGAATCCATGATTCGGATTCCGGCGAGGTGCGATTCCGGGGCGAACCGGTGCACCTGCGCGGACCCAAGGACGCGGCGGCGCTCGGGATCGAGGTGGTCTACCAGGATCTGGCGCTGGCCGACAATCTCGACATCGTGGCCAATATGTTCCTCGGCCGCGAACGCGGGAAACCGTGGCTGCTGGACGAGGCGAGCATGGAGGAGGCGGCCCGCCGCACCCTCGCCTCGCTCGGCGTGCGCACCGTGAAATCGGTGCGTACGCCGGTGGCCTCGCTGTCCGGCGGGCAGCGTCAGACCGTGGCCATCGCCAAAGCCGTGCTGTGGAACAGCAATCTGGTGCTGCTGGACGAGCCGACCGCCGCGCTCGGCGTGGCGCAGACCCGGCAGGTGCTCGACCTGGTCCGGCGGCTCGCCGAACAGGGCCTCGGCGTGGTGCTGATCAGCCACAACCTGGCCGACGTGTTCGAGGTCGCGGACCGCATCGCGGTGCTCTACCTGGGGCGCATGGCCGCCGAGGTACGCACCGCCGACGTCACGCACTCCCAAGTGGTGGAGCTGATCACCGCCGGCCGTTCCGGCGACCTCGGCCTCGCCCGGCCCGAGGCGGTGGTCCTGTGAGCGACGATCTGGCGAACAAGACCGGCGAATCCGAAAGCAATACCGCGGTAACCGATTTCGGGATCGACACCACCACCCTGTCCACGCGGGAAGCCTTGCGCGACTACGTGATGCGGTTGCGGGGCGGGGAGATCGGGTCATTGCCGGCGCTGCTCGGGCTGGTGGCGCTGGTGGTGCTGTTCTCGATCATGTCGGATGTGTTCTTCTCGCTCAACAACATCGCGAATCTGCTGGCGCAGGGCGCGGGGCAGACGATCATCGCCATCGGGATCGTGTACGTGCTGCTGATCGGGGAGATCGATCTGTCGGCGGGGACCGCGTCCGGGGTGGCGGGGGCGGTGCTGGCCATGCATTACGTGAAGGACGGGAACCTGCTCGACGGCATGGGTTCCACGGTGTTCTTCGTGTTCAACGCGCTGCTGGTGCTGGGCGCGGTACTGGCGGCGCTGCTGCGGATCTGGCCGGGGGTGGCGTTGTCGCTGCTCGGGATGGCGGTGACGCTGATCGGGTTCAAGGCCAATCCGTGGGTGGAGATGCTGCTGGCGGTGTGCGTGGGCGCGGCCATCGGGTGCATCACCGGGTTCCTGATCGCGAAGATCGGGATGCCGTCGTTCGTCGTGACCCTGGCGCTGTTCCTGACCTGGCAGGGCGTGATCCTCCAATTGATCGGGGAGGGCGGGGTATTGGGCATCAGCTCCTCGCACGTGCTCGATCAGGTGGCGAACGGGAATCTGTCCACCGTCGGCAGCTGGATCCTGTGCGTGGTGGCCGCCGGCGGCTATACGGCGGTCACGCTGGGCGGGCATCTGCTGCGACGGCGGCGGGGCCTGGTCACCGCGCCGACGCCGCTGGTGGTCGCGAAAGTGGTGGCGCTCAGCGGATTCGCGATCGTGGTGACCGCCCTGCTCACCGTGAACCGGTCACCGAACTCGCTCATCGTGATCTCCGGCGTGCCGTACGTGGTGCCGATCGTGCTGGTGCTGCTGGTGGCGGGTACCTACGTGCTCAACCGCACCACCTACGGCCGCCACATCTACGCGGTCGGCGGCAATGCCGAAGCGGCGCGGCGGGCGGGCATCGACGTGACCCGTTTGCGCGCAAGCGTTTTCGTCATCTGCTCCTCGTGCGCGGCGGTCGGCGCGATCGTCTACTCGTCCAAGGTCGGCTCGGTCGATCCGCAGGCGGGCGGGCTGAACACGCTGCTGTTCGCGGTCGGCGCGGCCGTGATCGGCGGGACCTCGCTGTTCGGCGGGCGCGGGCGGGTGGCGGACGCGGTGATCGGCGGTGCGGTGCTGGCCGTGGTGTCGAACGGGCTCGGCCTGCTCTCGCAGCCCGCCGCCGTGGTTTCCATAGTGACCGGTCTGGTGCTTTTGCTGGCGGCCACGGTGGACGCGCTCTCGAGACGCCGCGCGGCGATCGCGCAATCGTGAGCGCCGCAATGGTATTCCTGAGTCCATGACCGTCCCGCTGCACTCATGACCGTCGCACGCCCGGACGAGGTACGCCGTTTCAATCGCGCCAGTCTGCTGCGCCTGCTGCACGCCGGCGGCCCCGCCACCCGGGCCGCCCTGGCCACCGAGCTCGGCCTGAACCGTTCCACCATCAAAATGCTGGTGGACGGGCTGGCCGAGGCCGGACTGGTGGAGGAGAAGGTGCCGCGGCTGGCGCGCGGCGCGGGCCGTCCCTCGCTGCTGGTGCTGCCGCAGCCGCAGGCCGCGGTGGTGCTGGCGGTGGATGTGACGGCCGAACACGCCGGGATCGCGCTGGTCGGGTTCGGCGGGCAGATCCTGGGCCGCAACAGCTGGAATCTGCATGGGCGGCAACGGGAACCCGACGAGGTCATCACCCATGTCGCGGAATCGGCGGCGCTGCTGGCGGGGGATCTGGGGCTGCGGCCGGTGGCGGTGGGCGTGTCGGTGCCCGGTGTGGTGCGGCGCGCCGACGGGCTGGTGCACACCGCCGCCAATCTGGCCTGGGGTGATGTGGCGCTCGGGCAGCGTATGCGGGCGGTGCTGGGGGTTCCGGTGGTGGTCGGCAACGATGCCGAATTGGGTGCGCTCGCAGAGCATTTGCGCGGTGCGGGGCAGGGCGCGTCGGACGCGGTCTATGTGACGGCCGATATCGGCGTGGGCGGCGGGCTCATCGCGCAAGGCTCGCCGCTGCGCGGTTCCGCCGGATACCTCGGCGAGATCGGCCATATGACGGTGCGGCCCGGCGGTCGTCCCTGCCATTGCGGCAATATCGGCTGCTGGGAAACCGAGGTCGGCCAAGCCGCCCTGTGCCGCGCCCTCGGCCTGCCCGAACACGCCCCGCGCGGCGCGATCGTCGCCGAACTGCGTACCCGGCACGGCGATTGCACGCCCGAACTGGCCGACTACCTCGAATGGATGACCCTCGGCCTGGTCAATGTCGTGAACATCCTCGGCCCCGAACTCCTCGTCCTCGGCGACCTCTTCGCCGCCCTGCCCGATCCGGCCATCGCCCAGGTCGCCGACGAGGTCCGCCGCCGCAGCATGGTCAGCCGCGCCCTCGGCGGCATCCGCCTCGAGAAGTCCACCCTCGGCCCCGACCTGAAACTCCTCGGCGCAGCCGAAGCCGCCTTCGAAGACGTCCTCGGAATGCTCTGAGCCACAGCGGATTCGGATGAACCCCGGGCCGAGGCGCTAGGGCACGGATCCGGAGCCGCTTTTCCGATCCGGTGGACGGCGGTGCTGCCTTGGCCGGTGGTGGTTGAATTTCGGGTATGGAGCAGCTTCCCGAGGACTGGCAGCGTGGACTGATCATCGTCGCGCACCCTGACGACATCGAGTACGGGGCGGCCGCCGCGGTGGCTCGCTGGACGCGGCAGGGCAAGGACATTCGCTATCTGCTGGCCAGTCGCGGTGAAGCGGGTATTGCCGGGATGCCGCCTGCCGAGGCCGGGCCGCTGCGCGAGGCCGAGGAACTGGCCAGTGCCAAGATCGTTGGGGTGAGCGAGGTCGAATTCCTCGAGCATGCCGACGGCCGCATCGAGGAATCTCTGGGCCTGCGCCGCGATATCGCGGGCGCTATCCGCCGCCATCGCCCGGAAATGGTGGTGCTGTTCAACTTCGGGGACGTCTGGGCTCGCGGCTACGCCAACAGTGCCGACCATCGCGCTGTCGGGCGCGCCGCCCTGGATGCCGTCTCCGACGCCGGTAATGAGTGGATCCACCCCGAACTCGCCGATCTGCCCCCGCATTCGCCGCGCTGGGCCGCTGTCTACGGCGTCCCCGACGGCAGCCACGCGGTTGACGTCTCCGCCACCATGGACATCGCCGTCGAATCCCTCACCGCCCACCGCCGGTACCTCGAAGCCTTGAGTGACGAGCCCGTTGAGTCCCAGGCTCGCGCCGTCCTCGAAATGAGCGCCGGACCGAAGGAGGGCTTCGACGCTCCCAACGCGATCAGCTTCGAGCTGTACTACTTCAGCGCCTGACCTGCGAAACGCAACAACTGATCTCGCAAGATGCGGGTAACTCCCCGGGAACGCCCGAAATAGTCTCGGCTCCCAACCGCTGGCACGCGTCCCCAACAGCGAACGGCTCCCGGGCTGGGCGCTGAAGTCCCGGGGAGGCGGGGGAGTTAGCCTTCATGCGTGCGTGTAGCTGTGGTGGCCGGGCCTGATCCGGGACATGCCTTTCCGGCGATCGCGTTGTGCCTGCGGTTTCTTCAGGCGGGCGATGATCCGGTGCTGTTCACCAGTCCGCGCTGGTTCGACGCGGCGCGCGATGCCGGGATCGGGGTGCGGCGGCTGAAGGGGCTGGCGCCGCGGGCCGAGGACGATGACGCCGATGCGGGGGCGCGGATTCATCAACGCGCGGCGCATATTTCGACCGAGATCCTGCCCGATTTGAGCGCTATGCTCCCCGAGCTGGTCGTATCGGATGTGCTGACCGCCGGTGGCGGGATGGCGGCGGAGCGGCTCGGCGTGCCGTGGGTGGAGCTGTCCCCGCATCCGCTGTATCTCCAGTCGAAAGCCCTGCCGCCCATCGGAAGTGGGCTCGCGGCGGGGGAGGGCATGCGTGGCCGCGCCCGCGACTCCGTACTGCGTGGTCTGTCCTCGCGTGCCGTGCGGCGCGGCGAACTGCAACGTGAGCAGGCCCGGGTGAGCATCGGGCTGCCCGCCGAGGATCCCGGACCCGCCGCCCGGCTGGTAGCCACGCTCCCGGCGCTCGAGGTCCCGCGTCCCGACTGGCCGGACAACGCCCACCTGGTCGGCCCGCTGCTCTGGGAGCCCACCGATCACATCCTGGACCTGCCGCCCGGCGACGAGCCCCTGATCATGGTGGCCCCGTCGACCGCGCACACCGGCGTCACCGGCATGGCCGACCTCGTATTGGAAGCCCTCGAAGGCGCGAACGTCCGCGTCGCCGTCTCCACCCTCGACACCCCGCCCGCGCACCTGCCGCCCTGGGCCACAGCGGGTTTGGGCCGCCAGGACGAACTACTGCGCCACGCAGCCCTGGTGATCGGCGGCGGCGGTCACGGCCTGCTCGCCAAATCCCTGCTGTCCGGCGTCCCCATCATCACCGTCCCCGGCGGCGGCGACCAATGGGAACTGGCGAATCGCGCAGCCCGCCAAGGCAGTTCCCTCTTCATCCGCCCCCTCACCCCCGAAGCGGTCCGGGACGCGGTCTCCCGCATCCTCACCGAGAACTCCTTCACCACCGCCGCCCGCTCGGCCGCCGCCGGCGCGTCCGTGGTCTCCGACCCCATCCAGATCTGCCACGAAGCCCGAACCGCCACCCGGGCCGGCTGAACGAGTGGCACACCACCGCGGAGAATCCGGGCATATCCCCTCCCTCATGTGCCACTCGTGGGCTGATCACGCCGGTGGCGTAGGCTCGCGGCCGTGCGATTGACGGTGTTCCAGGAGCTGTTGCATGGCGAGTTCGGGACGGCGCGGGGTGATGCGCTGCTCGCCGATCATGTATTGCCTTCGATCGGGAAGACGGGGGCGGCCGCCATCGAGGCGGGGGTGGACCCGCGGGACGTGTGGCGGGCACTGTGCGCGGAATTCGATGTGCCGCAGTCGCGCTGGTGAATCAGGCGTTGCGGGCGTAGTGGCGGGCGGCCTTCGCGCGATTGCCGCAGGTGGCCATGGAATGCCAGCGGCGGGTGCCGTTCTTCGAGGTGTCGTGGAACCACAGCACGCAATTGGGGTGTGCGCACTGCTTGATCCGGTCGGGGGCGTCGGCCAGCAGTCGCAGCAGATTGTCGGCGGCCAGCCAGCCCGGTAGCCATTCCGGCTGCCGCACGTCGGGGGTGTCGGCGGGGCCGGTGGCGGTGAGGGTGCGCCGGATGCGGCCGTGGTCCAGGACGGCGTTCAGTTCGTCGCTGGACTCCCCGCGCACCGTGCGCAGAATCGCCTCGCGCGCGGTGACCACGGCGCGCAAGGTCTGCTCGTCCGCGGGCAGGGCGAGGTCGTTGTCGGCCAGCCAGGCGGCCAGTCCATCGGTGTCGATGAGCAGATCCTGGGGTCCCTCCGCCGTGATGTAGCGGGTGTTGAGCAGGTCCAGGGCGAGTGGTTCGCCGAGGTGAGGGCGTGGATCGGGCACGCCTGAGGGTAACCGTCGCGGGCTCGGCATCGGCGCAACGCCTCCTTTCTAACCTGTCAAATGCATTATGAAGGTTGACAGTCGTATCCGTGTGTGGGTAATTTCTAACCTGTCAAACAAACCGAATCGGTTATATCTTCCCCGTGGCCCGCATTCTGACGATGTGGACGGCGGCCGGGTTTGCGGCGGTGGACGACTCGACGATCCTGCGCAGGTGTGTCAGGTAGGGCCGCCGCAAAGCGGAATGCCTGCCGGAGAACCTTCTCCGGCAGGCATTTCCGTTGTTCCACCGGCTTCAGCCGACCAGTGCCGGACGCTGCGGCGCTTCCGGAGCGCCGGTGCGCGGGCGGCGCAACAGGGCGAACGAGACTAGGCCGAAGGCGATGCCGACCGCGCCCGCCACCGCCACGGCCGCGTCCAGGCCGCTCACGAAATCGGGCAGCGGCAGGGGCTGGGCGGTCCCCGCCACATCGCGGAACACGGTGCCCAGCACCGCGACTCCCAGTGCGATGCCGAGCTGACGGGCGGTGTTCACCGCACCGGCCGCGACACCGGACTGCCGGGGTTCCACGGCCGCCATGCCGGTGGAGACCAGGGCCGGGGCATTGACGCCGATGCCCGCGCCGATCACCACGAAACCGGGAACGATTGCCGCCCAGGAAGATCCGGCGTCGATGAAGGTGAGCAGCGCCGAACCCGCGCCGACCACCACCAAGCCCAGGCCGACCGTGTACGCGGCGGGCACCTCGTGCAGGAGGCGACCGGCCAGGCCCGACACCAGGAATGCGGTCAGCGCCATCGGCAGCATGGCCAGGCCGGCGCGCAGCGGCGACAGGTGCAGCTGCTGCTGCAACCACAGCGACAGCAGTGGAGAGGAGGCGAAGGCGGCGAAGGTCTGGCCGGACGCGTTCAGCAGGGTGCCGCTGAACACGCGATTGCGCAGCAGCGCGAGGGGGAACATCGGTGCGGCGCTGCGGGATTCGATCGCCACGAACACGGCGACGGCCAGCGCGCCCGCCGCCAGCGCGGTCAGCGCGCCACCGTCGCTCCAGCCGTGTTCACCGGCCCGGATGATGCCGAAGGTGACGCCGGTCGCGGCGGCCGCGAAGGCCAGCATGCCGGGCAGATCCACCTTGCTGCCCGCGTGCCGCGGCGAAGCCGGGAACACCAAGGCGGACAAGGTGATCGTCACCGCCGCGAGGGGCAGATTGACGAAGAAGATCCAGCGCCAGGACAGCAGATCGGTGAGCACGCCGCCGAGCACGGTGCCCAAACCCGCTGCCACACCGGCGATCGCGCCCCACGCGCCGAACGCCACCCCGCGATCGCGGCCGGTGTAGGTGGCATGCAACAGGGACAGGGTGGTCGCGAACATGGCCGCGCCGCCGATGCCCTGCGCGATCCGGGAGGCCACCAGAACGCTTGCGTCACCGGCCATTCCGCAGGCCAGCGAGGCGGCGGTGAAGACCGCCAGCCCGGCCAGATAGACCGGCTTCGCACCGACCCGGTCGGCGAGGGAGCCCAGCACCAGCAGCAGGGCCGCCAGCGCGAGGGCATAGCCGTCCACGATCCACTGCAGGCCGGACAGGCCGGTGCCGAGATCGACGGCGATATCGGGGAGCGCGACATTCACGATGGTGACGTCGATGAGCAGCATGAGCGTGCCCAGGCACGCCGCGAAGAGGGGAAGCCATTTCCGCATGGGAACCTCCGGCAGAGACGAACGATTTCGTCACCAAGCGTGGAGGTCGCGCTCGGATCTACATAGCCGTAGCGCCGATTGCGGTAGATTCCTCCTATGGTCGGAGAAATCGACGCGAATTCCGCCATCATGGATGTGCTCGACAAACAGATCGTGCACGGCCTGGTCGTCGACGCGCGCATCCCGTTCGCCCGGCTCGGGGCCATTCTCGGCGTCTCCGAACAGACCGTGGCGCGGCGCTACCGGTCGCTGCGGCAGCGCGGCATCGTGCACGTGTCGGGGCAGGTGAACATGACACCGCTCGGACAGGCGCGCTGGATGCTGCGCATCCGGACCACCCCGGCGCGAGCGGTCGCATTGGCCGAATCGCTTGCGCGGCAACCGGATCTGAGCTGGGTGTCGCTGCTGTCCACCGGCTTCGAGGTGACCTGCGTGGGGCGGCCGCGCTCGGTGGAACGGCGCGACGAACTGCTGCTGCGCCTGATCCCGAACGCCGGGCAGGTGCAGGGCATGAACGTCTACGAGGTGATGCGGGCGTTCCCGGGCGCGGAGGAATGGCCGCGCTACGGCAGCCTGCTCAGCCCGGAACAGGTGGCCGAACTCGGGCCGCCGCGGCCGCGCCGGGACGGGCCGGAATCGGCGGGCGCGGTCACGCTGACCCGGGAAGACGAGGCCATGCTGACCCTGCTGGCGCGGGACGGGCGCGCGCCCTACGCGCAACTCGCCGCCGCCACCGGCTGGAGCGCCACCCGTGTCGCCCGGCGCATGCAGGAACTCGTCGCGGCCGGGGTGCTGTACTTCGACCTCGATTTCGCCTTGGAGCGCATGGGATTCCGCACCCGCGGCATGCTGTGGCTGCGGGTGCGGCCCGCGCGGCTGGAAGCGGTGGGGACGGCGGTGTCGAATCATCCCGAAGTGGCGTTCGTGGGCGCGACCACCGGCACCGCGAACCTCATCGTGTCGGTGGAATGTACCGATATCTCGCACCTGTACCGCTATGTGACCGAGAGCCTCGGAACCCTCGACGGGATCGACGAGGTGGAGGTGACCATGGCGCTGCGGGTGTTCAAACAGCAGCAGACGTTGCTGTCGAATCGGCCGACGGTCGGGCGCTGACCCGGAATTGCCGTGCGCCGGCCGGGTCGGCCCGCGTGTCGGAGGGCGCGTCGCTTGCCTCGAACACGTGTTCGTTTATGCTCGTCGTCGGAACTTGTCGGTGCGGCCCTCTAACGTGGGCGCCAACCACAGCACGAGACACACCCGTCGAGAAGGGGAACCAGCGATGGCACCACAGGCTTTCGATCGCGACAAGGCGCTCGAACTGGCATTGGCGCAGGTCGAGAAGAGCTTCGGCAAGGGCGCCGTGATGCGCCTCGGCGAAGAGGCCCGCCAGCCCATTTCGGTCATTCCGACCGGCTCCATCGCGCTCGACGTGGCGCTCGGCCTCGGCGGCCTGCCGCGCGGCCGCGTCGTCGAGATCTACGGTCCGGAATCCTCCGGTAAGACCACCGTCGCCCTGCACGCCGTCGCGAACGCGCAGGCCGCCGGCGGTGTCGCCGCCTTCATCGACGCCGAGCACGCGCTCGACCCGGACTACGCCCGCAAGCTCGGCGTGGACACCGACGCGCTGCTGGTCTCGCAGCCCGACACCGGTGAGCAGGCGCTCGAAATCGCCGACATGCTGGTGCGTTCCGGCGCCATCGACATCATCGTCATCGACTCCGTGGCCGCCCTGGTGCCGCGCGCGGAAATCGAAGGCGAGATGGGTGACAGCCACGTCGGTCTGCAGGCCCGCCTGATGAGCCAGGCGCTGCGCAAGATGACCTCGGCGCTCAACAACTCCGGCACCACCGCCATCTTCATCAACCAGCTGCGCGAGAAGATCGGCGTCATGTTCGGTTCGCCCGAGACCACGACCGGTGGTAAGGCGCTGAAGTTCTACGCCTCCGTGCGCCTGGACGTGCGCCGCATCGAGACCCTGAAGGACGGTTCCGACGCGGTCGGCAACCGCACCCGCGTCAAGGTCGTCAAGAACAAGGTCTCCCCGCCGTTCAAGCAGGCCGAGTTCGACATCCTCTACGGCGTCGGCATCTCCAAGGAGGGGTCGATCATCGATATGGGTGTCGATCAGGGCTTCATCCGCAAGTCCGGGTCCTGGTACACCTACGAGGGCGACCAGCTCGGCCAGGGCAAGGAGAACGCCCGCAAGTTCCTGCTGGAGAACACCGACGTGCGCGACGAGATCGAGAAGAAGATCAAGGAAAAGCTCGGCATCGGCGCCGATGTCACCGCCGACGCCGGAGCCGCCGACTTCTAACCGATGACCGATCGGGAAACCGCAGGGCCCCGGCAGGATCCGCCGGGGCCCGCCCCCAAACTCGAGGCCGTCGAACGCCTCCGCCGCCAACTCGACGCCCTGGAGTCGAAGTCTCGCCGCCGCACCGAGCCCCGCGCTCCGCGCAGTTCGACCCGCGGCGCCGATTCGACTCAGCTGTTCGGCTCGGACCCGTACGCCAAGGCCGCCTACGACTCCCACCCGAACTCCTACGAACCCCGCAACAGCTGGTCTACCGCCGACCCCTACGCGAACCCGTCCCGCGACACCTGGTCGACTCAGCCCGCCGACCATGGAACCGCCACTCGCGATAGCTACGGCACCCGATACGGCGACGCTTTCGAATCGAACGACGCCGACGAGACCGCGCCGGACGATTCGTACGAGGATCCGCCCAGCACACTCCGCCGCCGCCGGACCGCCACACCCGCTTCCGGCGACAGCGCCGACTCCGCCACCGAACCCGACGGCGACGCCGAGTCCGCCGAACCACCTACGAAACCCGTTCGCGCCCAACGCAATGCGACGCGAACCCAGCGCACCACCTCACCCGACCAGAGCCGGTCGACATGGGGTCGGCGGCGGGAGGAAGCGCCGCCGACCCCCACCGGCGGCGCGGACGATCACGAGACGTCGGTGGATGGCGAGTCGCGCCTGGCCCGCCGTGGACGCAGCTCCGACGCGACATCGCGGGATGGTGCGGATGACCCCGCATCGCATCTGGCGGAGCGCGAATCGGACAGCGCTGCCGACGATTTCCCTTCGCGTCCCGGCCGGAGTCGCCGTGGTGGCGGGGCTCGCCGCGGCTACGGGGCATATGCCGAGGGGCGAACCGCGGAACAGTCCGACGAGACAGCCGATGAGACAGGGCGCGAGTCCGGCCGTCGTACGCGCGGCAGGAGCGGACGGCGCGGATATCGTGCGGGCGGTGGCGAATCCGGCGAGACCGGGCTGCCCGGAGGCGGGACCGAAGCGCAGGCCAAGGAGGTTTGCCTGCGGTTGCTGACCGATCGTGCGCGTAGCCGTTCGGAGCTGGCTACCAAGCTGGCCGACAGAGGGTATTCGGAGGCGGTGGCGAACAAGGTGCTGGATCGGCTCACCGAGGTGGGGCTGATCGATGACGCCGCTTTCGCGCAGCAGTGGGTGCAGTCCCGGCATACCTTTTCCGGTAAAGGCAAGCGGGCGTTGGCGCAGGAGTTGCGGCGCAAAGGGGTGGGGCAGGAGGAGGCCGAGGAAGCCCTGTCCGCCATTACCTCTGATGACGAGCAGGAGCGGGCCGCGGATCTGGTCCGGCGTAAGTTGCGTTCGTTGCCGCGGGATCTGGACCGGGAGAAGGCGATTCGCCGCTTGGTCGGGATGCTGGCTCGTCGCGGCTACAACTCGGGCACCGCGTACGCGGTCGTGAAAGCCGAACTCGCGGCCGTCGGCGACGACCTCGATCGCGGCGCTTTCGACTGACGAAGAGACGCTGTCCGGCATGGCGAATGCCGCGGTCAGGGCCGAGCTCGCGGGGCCGGGAACTACCTCGCGGGGCGAGGGAACTACCTCGCGGGGCCGGGAACTACTCGGCCGCTTCCGAACTCGACTGGGCGCGCGATGCACGTGGGCCGCTGTTCGATCGAGTCGGTTGATCGCGCCTGCGGGACCGGAAGCGGGTGATCGGGTTGCGGCGGCCGGTGGTGGTGAACCAGTGGGCGAGGTCGTCGATTACGGCGGGGCAGACGTGGTTGGGCTTTTCCAGGTCGGCCGGGGTGGAGGGGGCGTTGCCGGGGTAGAACATGTGGTCGGCGGCCGGGTGGAGGCGGATCGAGACTTCGGGTCTGTCGGCCAGGGCCGCTTGCCAATTGGGGAGGTCGGCTTCGGCGGTGACCTGGTAGTCGCGGCCGCCTTGCAGGATGAGGGTGGGTTTGTGGAGGGCGGCGGCGGTGGCCACCTGGTCGTAGGTGCGGAGGTCGAGCCAGTAGGAGGCGGGGAGGCCGAACAGTAGGTCGGCGGGCGGGGTGCCGGGGGAGAGGGCAGGGTTTGCGGTCAGTTCGGCGGCGCGGGTGACGGCGGCGAGGGATTCGGTGCGATCGTGGTGGGGGTCCTGTGCCGCCAGGTATTCGAAGACGCGGACGGCGGACTGCGGCAGGGGGACGGTGTCGCCCGCGAGGATGGCCATACCGGCTATGGACGGTTCGGCGGCGACGATGCGCGGGACCGCCTTGCCGCCGCCGCTGTGGCCCAGGACGAAGATGCGATGCGCGTCGATGCGCGATTCCCGTTGCAGCAGTTCGACGGCCGCGAGGTTGGCGGGGAGGTATTCCTCGACCATGGTGAAGCCGTCGCGGCTGTTCAGTTCCGGGTGCACGAAATTGACCTTGTCGAAGCGCAATACGGCGATGCCGCGGCTGGCCAGACCCCAGGCGAGATCCTTGAACGGCTTGTTCGGTCCGAAGGATACGTCGCGGTCCATCGCACCGGAGGACACCAGGATCACTGCCGGGCGGCGGCCCCGGCGCGTGGGCAGGGTGAGCGTGCCGGGGACGGCGCGGTCGCCGGAGCCGAGCGTGACGTCCCGTTCCCGGAAACGGCGTGCGACCGCGTAACCCGGTGCCGCCCAAGCCGATCCGGCCGGTGGTGCGAGCCGGAAGCCGTGCAGCGCCCCCGCGGTGTCGACCGAGAATCGCACCTCGATCGCGCCCCGTTCGCCCGTTACCGGAACCTTCACCAGCGTCAGTTCGCCGTCCAGGGGTTCGGTGACCGCCGGTCCGACCGCGCCGATCCCGCCGATCCGGCCGACCTCGGTGGTCCAGCCGACCCGCACCGCAGCGGGCGAGGCCGCCGCGCTCAGCTCGGGCGAGAACAGTCCCGCCAATTCGTCGAACCGCTCGGCACGCAACAGGTCCAGCACGCCGGCCGCGGCGGTTATCGGATCAATTCGCGTCGTCATGGCGACCCCCGTCTGCTCGAATTCGCGACCATTCTCGCGTAATGAGAACGGTATCAGTGTGTGAGAACATTGACCAGTGGATGCCCTCGAACTGATCGCCCACCCGGCCCGCCTGCGCATCGTGCACGCCCTGCGCGGCGACCGCGCGCTCACCACCGCCGACCTGTGCGCCCTGCTGCCGGATATTTCCAAGGCCACCGTGTATCGCCATGTCGAGGCCCTGGCCACGGCCGGAATTCTGGAGGTCGCACAGGAACGCCGGGTGCGGGGTGCGGTCGAGCGCCACTACCGGCTGCGTGCCGAACGCGCGGCCGTCGATGACGAGACGGCGGCCGGTGCGAGCCCGGACGACCATCGCCGCATCTTCGCGACCGCCATGGCCGTGCTGATCGCCGAATACAACGCGTACTTGGACCGTGCGGACGCCGACCCGGTCCGCGATCTCGTCGGCTATCGCCAGCACGCCGTCTGGCTCGATCCCGGTGAACTGGCGGAGTTCCTCGCCGACCTGCGCCGGGTGATCCTGCCCCGTCTGGCCAATCAGCCCACTCCGGACCGCACCCGCTATCTGCTGAGCCCCATCCATTTCCCCGCCGAAGCGGCTACCGACTCTTCGGACTGACCGCATCGATCAGGAATCGAGAAGCATTGTTCGCGGACCGGTAACTAGCGTTCTTCTCAATTGCCCGATCGGCGCATTGCCAGGGCCGGAGCATTCGAGAGGGGTTTCGATGAACTGGAGTACGCGAATCCGCCGGGCGCACCGATGGCTGGCCATTGTTTTCGCCGCGAGCGTGGTCGTCACGATCGTCGCCCTGGCGCTGTCCGGCCCGGTCTGGTTCTCCTATCTGCCGCTGCCGTTCCTGGCCTTGCTGCTGTTCTCGGGCCTGTACCTGCTGGTCCGGTCGTACACGAAACCGGCCACCGCGTCGGCGTCCCCGCTCCGGCGCACGCATCGCTGGTCCGGTGTCGTGTTCACGCTGACCGTCGTCGCGACCTTCATCGCGCTGGCGCTGCCGGATCCGCTGATCTGGGTGTCCTATCTGCCGCTGTTCCCGCTCGCGTTGTTGCTGGGCACCGGCCTCTACATGTTCTTCCGCTCGAAGCCCGACCGCTCGGCTGCCAGAATCGGAACATGGACCGTGTCGTCGCAGCGGCCTTGACCGACCTGAACCGGGTCTTCGCGAGCTATCCGCGCCGCCCGGTCCTGGACCGCTGCCCGCATTGCGGCCCGCCCGTGCCGGTCGACGAATTCGATCTGTTCTCGCTCACGCTGAAACTGGGCAACACCATCGGCACTCGCTCCGATGTGAAGGCCTTACTGCCGATGCTGCTCGAATGCCTGGTCAATTCCATGGAATTGGATGCCGACCTGGTGCTGGCCAAACTGCCCCAGGAGGATTGGCGGAGCTGGCCGGACGGGGAACAGCGCGCCATCGAAGGCTACTGCGACGCGGTCTGGTCGGCTCTGCTGCGCGAATTCCCCTCTCGTCTGGGCGCTTTCGCGCTGGCCGAGGACTTCCTCCGCTCGGTCGCGGTGGCGGGCATCGCCCCGGACGGCTTCCTCGCGGCTTGGGACGCCCGCACGGACAGCGCCGCGGACCGGCATCTGGCGGCGCTGGTCTCCGGTTCGCTCCCGCAGGATCGATCGGCGTCCGCGGTCCGGGCCTGGCTGGCCCGGGACACGGTGCGGCAGCGCCTGTTCCATGCTTACGAACGCGATCACGAACTGCCGTGGGCCGGCGATCTCGCCCTCGCGCACGATATCGCCGGCTTCTGGTGAACGATCCCGCTACCGCGCCGCCCCCGCGGCGTCGAGCGCGGCGAGATAGCCGAACACCAGCGCGGGACCGATCGTCGCGCCCGGACCGGCATACGTGTACCCCATGACCGGCGAGCTGGTATTGCCCGCGGCATAAAGCCCTTCGATCACCGACCCGTCCGCGCGCAGGGCACGGGCATGGATATCGGTGTCGATACCGCCCTTGGTGCCGAGATCCCCGGGAACCATGCGAGCCGCATAGAACGGCGGCTTGGTCAGTTCGCCGAGACTGGGATTGGGCTTGTTCGCGAGATCGCCGTAGTAGTGGTCGTACGCGCTCTCACCGCGCCCGAAATCGGGATCGCTGCCGCCGCGCGCGTGACCGTTGAACCGGCTGACCGTGGCCTCGAGCGCCGCAGCGGGAATACCGATCCGCTCGGCCAGTTCGGTCAGCGTGCCCGCGGTCGTGATCGCGCCGGAGCGCACCCACGATCGCGGAAGACGTTGCCGGGGAGGCACTCCCGCGAAGACGTACCGATTGCGATAGGTCTGGTCGAAGATCAGCCACGCGGGCAGGTTCTCGGCCGGCCCGTCGCCGATGCCGTGCTCGCCGCCGAACATCCGATGCGTGGCCTCGACGTAGGGTAGCGATTCGTTCATGAACCGCACGCCACGGTCGTTCACGATGAGGCTGCGCGGGAGCGACCGTTCGGACAGCGCGAACCACGGGCCCTTGGGCATCGGAATGGACGGCGCCCACCAGGCATCGGACATGAAAGACACCGTGGCGCCGACCCTTTGGGCCGCAGTTATGCCATCGCCGGTATTGGTGGGCGCACCCAGGCTCAGATCGGCGGTCACCGGTTCGCGATGGTATTTCGTGCGCATCTCGGGATTGTGATCGAACCCGCCACTGGCCAGCACCACACCGCGTCGAGCTCGCAGGGTGGAGCGAATACCGTTGTGCTCCAACACGATCCCGCTGACCCGCCCGCCTTCGGTGACCAGCTCGATCATCCCGGTGTCCAACCGCACCGGCACTCCCGCCGCCCGCACGCCCAGCATGAGCGGCCCCATGAGTGCCGACCCCAGCCCGAGCAGCTTCTGCCCGCGAATCCGGCCCAGCGCCGTCCGCATGCCGACTCGCAGCATCGTGCGCGGCCCCCGCCAATTCCGCAATCCGGTGCTCATCCAGCGATATTCGCCCTGCTTGAACACCACCCCCGCCGGCCCTTCGGCGTACGGCGGATGCAACGTCTCGAGATCGGCCCCCAATGCCCGGCCGTCGAACGGCAGCGGTTCACACGACCGCCCACCGGCCCGCCCGCCCGGCGCTTCGGGGAGATAGTCCGAATACCCTTGCACCCATTCGAGTTTCAGCGGCGAATGGGCGAGCAGGAACTCCAGTGCTTCCGGCCCGCGATCGAGATAGGCGTCGATCCGCTCGGATGCCACCTCCGTGCCGATGATCGCCGCCAGATACCGCCGCGCCTCCTCGATATCGTCGGCCGGCGCTTCCCGCCGCAGCACCGAATTCCCCGGAATCCACACCCCGCCACCGGATCGCGCCGAGGATCCGCCCCAGTACCGCGACTTTTCCACGATGACCGTGGACAGCCCGTGCCGGGCCGCGGTGATCGCCGCCGCCATCCCGGCCGCCCCCGACCCCACCACGATCAGATCGAAGATTTCGTCATTGCCGTTGTCGTACCGCATTTTTCATCACTCCGATGTTCTGTTGCCGCCCGATCGCCGCCGCGATCAGTCCCGCCAGCGCGCCCCGCGCACCGCGTCCACCGCGCCTTCGACGCACACCCGCAGCGAGGCCCCCGGCTGATCGGGCCGCCGCAGCCATTGCAGATAGCCGAATTCGGCCGCGGCCAGCATGAGATGCACCAGCAGCCCGGGATTGCTGTCGGCCTCGGGATCGCGCGACATGCGCTGCGCGACCAGCTCGACCAGGCGTTCCCGATGCTCGGCGGTGACCAGCGCGACCCGATCCAGCAGATGCGGCGCGGTCCGGAAAGCGGCCCGCCACTGCTCGAGATCCGCGGGCGTGAGCGTCGCCGACCGCGTCAGAATCGCCTGTGCGAGCGCGATATCCGCGGGCTCGTCACACGGCCGCTCCTCCAGCAGCAGCGCCAGCCCGGCCCCGCCCTCACGCACCGGATCCAGCAGCAGATCCTCCTTGCTGCGCACATGCCGGAAATAGGTGCTCGCCGACACCCCCGCCGCGGCCGCGATCTGCTCGGTGGTCACCTCGTCGAATCCGCTCCGCGCGAACAGCTCGAACGCCGCCCGCTGGATCTCCGCCCGGATCTGCCGCCGCTGTCGTTCCCGCAGTGACATGGACACTCCCTCTCGTAATACGAACGCGCCGAGCCGTTCTCGCGGCACCACAGCGCTTGTGGAGAGTGTCTATCTATGTGACAGTTACTGTCAAGAAGAAATGCACACGCGATCGCGGCCCGCGGGGCGGCGGGTTACGGAGGTGCCGAAACGCCCGCCCCGGGCGCGATCGATGCGAATATCAGCGCGAGCGGAAGACCTCGCCGAGCCACGGCGCACGCCGGTGATGTGGCCGAATCCGGTCGGACCAGCGCGGATTGGATTCGTCACGGCGGTA
Source organism: Nocardia yamanashiensis NBRC 100130 (assembly GCF_001613325.1). Lineage (GTDB taxonomy): Bacteria > Actinomycetota > Actinomycetes > Mycobacteriales > Mycobacteriaceae > Nocardia > Nocardia yamanashiensis. The sequence goes on from NZ_BDCD01000002.1 coordinate 165,917, forward strand.
GACCGCGATCCGGCCCGCCATGGAATAGCGCAAGTGGGTGGCCTTGCCGACCACTTCACCGTCGGTGGCGAGCGCTTCCGGCGCGGGCAATTGCACTGCCAGCTCGGGCATCTGGCGTTCCCCGTACACCCGGCTGTGCCCGATCGCCGCCAGCAGCATCGCCACCACCGCGCGGGTTCGCGACCAGCGCAGATCGGCGCGCAGCCAGCGTACGTCCAGCAGCCCGGAATCGAGCCGGTCGCGGAACGCGGGCACCGCGCCGTGCGGGTGGTACGGGCCGTTGCCGACGAACAGGAACCACACCCGCTGCCAGCGCCCGTCCAGGGAGATCTCGACCGGTTCGGCCCGCCGCAGCGTCACCACCAGCGCGGCGGCGAAAGCGGGCCACTTGCCCCACCGCTGCTGCCACTTCTCGCGCAACTGCACCAGATCCGGGTAGGTGCCGAGGCTGGAGGTATTGATGAGATGCCGCACGCGCGAACCGGTTCCGTCGTCGAACTCCACGCACGCGATATCGACGGACACGGCTTCGCCCGCCCCGGTCGCATCGACCACCTCTTGCAGGTCGTACACCCCGAGATCGCGCGCGAAATGGTTCAGCGTCCCGGTCGGCACCACCACCAGCGGCAATTCGTGCCGCAGGGCCACCGCCGCGACCGCCGCCACGGTGCCGTCGCCGCCCGCGACGCCGACGGCCAGGACGGGTTCGGCCGGATCGGCGAGCAACCCCTCGAGCTGATCGGCCACATCGATATCCGGCCGCGTCCGCAATACGGTCGCGGCGGGCAGCGCGGCCGCGATATCGAAGGTCGGATCGTAATTCGGGTCCCCGGACACCGGATTCACCATGACCAGCAGCCCTTTGCCGTCCGGCATGGCGGGTGCTTCCAGCGCGAGCCGCGCCAGCGCCTCATCCGATTCCCGCACCGGCCACCAGCGCCGGGTGGCGAGCGCGACCCCGGATCCGACCGCCGCCCCGACCAGCACATCGGAGGTCCAGTGCGCGCCGGTGTGCACCCGCGAATAGGCGACCGTGGCCGCCAGCGGCGCGATAGCCAAAGCGGTACGCGGACTTTCGAGCGCCACCGCGGTCGCGAACGCCGCCGCGCACGCCGCATGCCCGGACGGGAACGACGACGAGGTCGGCACCGGCACCAGCTGCCGGTAGGCGGGCAGCACCTCCGCCGCCGGCCGCCGCCGCGCCACCAGCGATTTCAGCCCGGCGTTCACGACCAGGCTCGCGCCCCCGACCGACGCCACCCCGCGCATGGCCGCCCGCCGCGTAGTCCCCTTGTTCGCGGCCAGCACCCCCGCGATGACCAGCCACAACGCACTGTAATTCGCGCTCTCGGTGAGCCGCAGCAGCCCCCGATCGACCACCGAGGGGGGCAGTCCGCCCACCCCGCGTTCGATCGCCCGATCGAATCGCCCGACCCGCTGAAACTTCCGCCGTACCCAGCCACTCACCAGATCGACCCTACCGACATTCCCGCCGATGCCAACCGCCCCAGCGGCTTTCGCCCCGCCCGGGAAACGACGAATGGCACACCGGCGCGAAGCTGTTTCCAGTCTTGCGCCGATGTGCCATTCGATCTCCGATCTGCCGCGGGGCCGTCGATCAGGTGCGTGCGGGCGTCAGGCGCTGCCGTCGTTGGCGGTGACCACGTTCATACCGGGCGGCGGCGGCACATTGCCCGCCGGAACCACCGTGCGCCCACCGCGTTTGCGGGTGCGCAGCCAGCGTTCCACCACGGTCGCGAACACGCTCAGCGCGTAGTTCAGGGCGATCATGATGATCGCGATCACCAGCAGCGCCGGGATGGTGTTCTGCTCGGCCGCACCGAGCTGCTTACCGGCGCGGACCACTTCGGGATAGGTGATCGCATAGCCGAGCGCGGAGTCCTTGAGCGCCACCACCATCTGCGAGATCAGCGCCGGGAGCATGGCGGTGACGGCCTGCGGGAGCAGGATGAGCCGCATCAGCTGGCCCTTGCGCATGCCCAGGGCCACCGCTGCTTCGGATTGGCCGCGCGGGAGCGAGCGGATGCCCGAGCGCACGATCTCGGCGATGACCGAGCCGTTGTAGATGGTCAGCGCCGTCACCACGGCCGCCAGCGCGAGCTGTTCGGACGGGAAGACGTTGTACTGGGCGTAGATCGCGAAGAGGAAGATCATCAGGATCAGCACGGGAATCGCCCGCGCCACTTCCACGATGGTGCCCGCCACCGCCCGCACCACCCGGTGCTCGGACAGCCGCAGAATGCCGAAGATCATGCCGATCACCAGCGCCAGCACGATCGACAGCACCGCCGCGACCACCGTGCCGCGCAGGCCGGGCAGCAGGTAGGTGGTCCAGATCTGCCCTTCCAGGAACGGCTTCCACTTCTCGGCGGTGAACTGTCCCTTCTCGTCCAGGCCGTGGTAGAGGAACCAGCCGACGGCCAGCACCGCCGCCAGCACCAGCACCGTGTAGAGCCGGTACCGCAGTTTCGCCTTGGGCCCGGGGGCGTCGTAGAGAACCGAAGCCGTGCTCATCGCGCCACCTCGTATCGTTTGGCCAGCCAGCCGAACAGCAGACCGGTGGGCAGCGTCAGGATCACGAAGCCGGCCGCGAAGATGGCGCCGATGGCCAGCGGCATGGCCTCGTTCTCGGTCATGGTGTCCATCAGCAGCGCGGCCTCGGCCACGCCGATCACCGAGGCCACCGTGGAGTTCTTCGTCAGGGCGATGAACACGCTGCCGAGCGGGCCGATGACGGCGCGAAACGCCTGCGGCAGCACCACCATCCGCAGATTCTGGCCGAAGGTCAGGCCCAGTGAGCGGCCCGCCTCGGACTGGCCCAGCGGCACCGTATTGATGCCCGAGCGCAGCGATTCACACACGAAAGCCGCCGTGTAGACGCTCAATCCGATGACCGCGAACCGGAAGTTGTTCTCCGCCAGGTCGTTCGGTCCGGCGGGCGCTAGCCTAAGGCCCAGCGTCTGGTAGAGCCCCAGCGAGCAGAAGACGATGATCAGCGTCAGCGGGGTATTGCGGAAGATCGTGACGTACATCGTGCCGACCCACCGCGCGACGGGCACCGGCGAGACCCGCATGGCGGCCACGATCGTGCCCAGGATCAGCGCCAGCAGCCCCGAATACAGCGTCAGTTTGATGGTCACCCAGAACGCGTCGAGCAACTGGGTGTGATAGTTCGAAAGCAAGTCGGTCACGGTGAACGCGTCCCTCCGATCGAAAAGCGAAGCGCGCCGGGGCCTGTCGGACCCGGCGCGCGACGTCAGCTCAGTAGCGGTCCACCGTCGGCGGCGCGGGGACGGCGAAGCCCGTGCCGGCGAAGTTCTTCTCCAGCGCGGCCTTCCAGGCGCCGGAGGTGATCATGGCCTCGATGGCGTCATTGATCTTGCCGCGCGATTCGGAATCGCCCTTCTTCACGCCGATGCCGTACTTCTCGGTGGAGAACGGCGCGCCGACGACCTTCAGCGCGCCCGGCGACTGCGCCGCGTAACCGCGCAGGATGATGTCGTCGGTGGTGACCGCGTCCACGGAACCGGACTTCAGCGCCTCCACGCACAGCGAGTAGGTGTCGTACTCCTGGAGCTGAACTTCCTTGGCGTACTTGTCCTTCACGTTCTGCGCCGGGGTGGAGCCCTTCACCGAGCACAGCTTCTTGTTGCCGGTCAGCGATTCCACGCCGGTGATGTCGGCATTATCCGAACGCACCAGCAGCGACTGACCGGTCTGGAAGTACGGGCCCGCGAAATCGACCTTCTCCTTGCGCTTGTCGGTGATCGAGTAGGTGGCGACGATGAAATCGACCTGCCCGTTCTGGATCAGCGTCTCGCGCTGCCCCGACGGCGACTCCTTGAACACGATGGCGTCCGGCTTCACGCCCAGCTTCTCGCCCACGTACTTCGCGACGTCCACGTCGAAACCGCTGTAGGAGCCGTCCTTGTTGCGTAGGCCCAGGCCCGGCTGATCGAACTTGATGCCGACCGTCAGCTTGCCGTCGGCGGCGTGCTCGCTGGCGGTCTTGTCGCTGCCGCCGCCACAGCCGCTGGCCACGACCGCGAGCGCGACCGCTCCGACAGCGACGCGCAGCGCCTTGTTGAACCTCATCGAAAGTCCCTCTTCTCTCGTGAAAAATCGAATGTCAGTGGCTGAGGATCTTGCCGAGGAAGTCCTTGGCGCGATCGGATTTCGGGGCGGTGAAGAAGGCGTCCGGGTCGGTGTCCTCGACGATCTGGCCGTCCGCCATGAACAGCACCCGATTGCCGGCCCGGCGTGCGAAACCCATCTCGTGGGTGACCACGACCATCGTCATACCGTCCTTGGCGAGCTGCACCATCACCTCGAGCACCTCGGACACCATCTCCGGGTCGAGCGCGGAGGTGGGCTCGTCGAACAGCATCACCTTCGGATTCATGGCGAGGGCGCGGGCGATCGCCACGCGTTGCTGCTGCCCGCCGGACAGCTGGGCCGGATACTTGTCCGCCTGATTCGCGATACCGACCCGCTCCAGCAGTTTCATCGCCTCTTCGCGGGCCTTGGCCTTGTCGAGCTTGCGCACCTTCACGGGGGCGAGCATGACGTTCTCGACGATCGTCTTGTGCGCGAAGAGATTGAAGGACTGGAACACCATGCCCACATCCGCGCGCAATTTCGCCAGGGCCTTGCCTTCGGCGGGGAGGGTCACCCCGTCGATGGCGATCTCTCCGGAATCGATGGTCTCCAACCGGTTGATGGTGCGGCACAGGGTCGACTTGCCGGATCCGGACGGTCCCACCACGATCACGACCTGCCCTCGGGGCACTTCGAGATTGATGTCACGCAGAACGTGCAGCGAGCCGAAGTGCTTGTCCACATTCCGCATCGAGATCATCGGCGCGGATTTGTCCATGGATACGGCAGCGTCGGTCATGACCAGTGAACTTAGCCGCACCGTGCCCGAAATGCTCGTCTTTGGCCGCTCCGGGCATCACTGTGCCGTCACTCGACACCCGCTCGTAACCGGGGATTGACGCGGCGGAGATCGCCGAGACCCAGGTCACGCGGAGCCGATGGGGTGGATGGGCGCTACGGGGCAGCCATTACCCTGGTTGGGTGAATTCGTCAGGGCAGGTTTCAGCACGTAGCTACGAGGTCCGCACCTACGGCTGTCAGATGAACGTGCACGACTCCGAACGACTGTCGGGCCTGCTCGAGGACGCCGGATACACCCGCGCCGAGCCCGGCGCGACCGCCGACCTGGTCGTCTTCAATACCTGCGCGGTGCGCGAGAACGCCGACAACAAGCTCTACGGCACGCTCGGGCATCTCGCGCCGATCAAGGCGGAACGGCCCGGCATGCAGATCGCGGTCGGCGGCTGCCTGGCGCAGAAGGATCGCGACACCGTGGTCAAGAAGGCGCCGTGGGTGGACGTCGTCTTCGGCACCCACAACATCGGCTCGCTGCCGGTGCTGCTGGAACGGGCGCGGCACAACGAGCAGGCGCAGGTCGAGATCATCGAGGCGCTCGAGGCGTTCCCGTCCACCCTCCCCGCGAAGCGCGAATCCGCGTACGCCGGCTGGGTGTCGATCTCGGTGGGCTGCAACAACACCTGCACCTTCTGCATCGTGCCGTCGCTGCGCGGCAAGGAAGTCGACCGCCGGCCCGGTGACGTGCTCGCCGAAGTGCAGGCGCTGGTCGAGCAGGGCGTCAGCGAGGTGACGCTGCTCGGGCAGAACGTGAACTCCTACGGTGTCTCCTTCGCCGACCCGAACGAGGAACGCGATCGCGGCGCCTTCGCGAAACTCCTGCGGGCGTGCGGGAATATCGAAGGGCTCGAACGGGTCCGCTTCACCTCCCCGCATCCGGCCGAATTCACCGACGACGTCATCGAGGCGATGGCGCAGACGCCGAACGTCTGCCCGCAGCTGCACATGCCGCTGCAGTCCGGTTCCGATCGCGTCCTGAAGGCGATGCGCCGCTCCTACCGCAGCGCGAAATTCCTCGGCATCATCGAGAAGGTGCGCGCGGCCATGCCGCACGCGGCGATCACCACCGACATCATCGTCGGCTTCCCCGGCGAGACCGAGGAGGATTTCCAGGCGACGCTCGACGTGGTCCGGCAGGCGCGGTTCACCAGCGCCTTCACCTTCCAATACTCCATCCGCCCCGGCACTCCCGCGGCGACGATGCCCGATCAGCTGCCGAAGGCGGTCGTGCAGGAACGCTACGACCGGCTCATCGCGCTCCAGGAGCAGGTGTCCCTGGAAGGGAATCAGGCGCTCATCGGGACGACCGTCGAACTCCTCGTCGCCGAGGGCGCGGGCAAGAAGAACGCCGCGACCGCGCGCATGTCCGGCCGCGCCCGCGACGGCCGCCTCGTGCACTTCCGCCCGCCCGCCGACCTGGCTCCCGGCAGCGAGATCCGCCCCGGCGACGTCATCACCATCGATGTCACCGGCGCGGCCCCGCACTACCTCATCGCAGACGGGGCGGTCCTGTCCCACCGCCGTACTCGCGCGGGCGACGCGCACGAGAAGGGGATCACCCCGAAGACCGCCCCGATCGGCGTCGGCCTCGGCCTGCCGAGCATCGGCGTCCCGACCCCCGCCCCCGTCGCCGCCGGTTGCGACGTAGGCTGCGGGGCATGAGCGATCCGGACAACGTAGATCGCGCACGCCCCGGCGAGGAATCGCCGAATCCGCGTGCCGCTCATACACCCGCCCCGGCCGGCGACCCCGGCGCGGCCGATTCACCCACCGCGCCTGGCGAATCCGGCGCGGCCGAGGCGACGGCGGCCGAGGCGTCCGGCGCGAACCCCGCCCGGGGCCGCGACGCCGACCCCGAAGAGATTGCGGCGCAAGACGATACGGAGCGCGACCCGGCGACTCCCGAGGCGAACGAGGAGAGCATGAAGGCGGCCGAGCACGACAGTCAGGACTTCGAGCAGTTCCGCACCGAGCTCGAGGCCGTGGAGCGGAAGATCGCCGGGGAGATCGATCCGGGCGTGCGCGCCATGGTCGTCGCCGGATCGGTCTTCGTCCTCCTCCTCTCGCTCGTCCTCCCGCACGCCGGCACCGCGCGCGGCTTCGACGTCCTCCTCTACGACGCCGCCGCCCAGACCGAGCACATCGGCCTCCCCTCGCGCGTCTTCGAATGGTTCGTCGTCGTCTTCGGTATCGGCTTCTCCCTCGCGGCCCTGATCACGCGCCGCTGGGCCCTCGCCTGGATCGCCGTCGCCGGCTCCGCGATCGCGAGCGTCTTCGGCGTCTTCTCGATCTGGCACCGCCAGACCCCCGGCCTCGGCAACTACGAAGGCGCGGGCCCCGGCGTAGGCCTGATCCTCGCGACGATCGCCGTCATGGTCCTCACCTTCCACTGGATCCGCGTCGTCTGGAGCCGCACCGCCGTCCACCTCGCCGCCGAGGAACAGCGCCGCATCAACGCCGCCAAAGCCGAAGAAGCCGACCGCAAGAAGCTCTTCGGCGACAAGTAACCGCTCCAAAAGCTGACCTTGGTACCTCACCGTGGGGAATCCGGACGAATTCCACGGTGGTGTACCAAGGTCGACTTATTTGCCGGTGGCGAATTCGCGGCCTAGGACGTAGGCGGCGAGGAGGTCGTACTCTTCGGCGTCGATGCCGTCGTCGATCGGGACGGCGACGCGGACCGTCCCCTCCTCCTCGCCGACGAAGAGGGCGGGGTCGTTGCAGTCCGCGAAACCGATCGCGTCGATTCCGGCCCGGGCCGCGCCGCCGCACCAGCCATGGTCGGCGACAACGAGATCGGGCGCCGGCTCGCCCGCCTCGTTCAGGGCGGAGAGGGCTAGGAGGATCGGGGCGGGGGAGTGGGTATGGATCGAACCGCCCGCGTCCGCCGCCGTATGCACGCCGCGGAAGAAGTCGATCTCGAGGCGCTGATGGCCGTACTTCGTGAAGCCCTCGTAGGTCCGGCCCACCCCGGCCTCGAGAACCGTGCCCCCGGCCTCGGCGAGCGCCGCCGCGAAATGCCGGTAGAGCCGGGCGAGCGTACGCGGATGACCGGTCGCGAACAGCACCCGCTGCTTCTCCCGGAGCGCGGTGTCGAACCGGGCGGCGTAGCGGTCGAGCGCGTCGGCGGTCAATTCCGGATCGATCGTGTCCACGCCGAATCGGTAGTTCAGGCGCGGGTTCACGCCGACCTTCCGGACCATCAGATCCAGGATCGTGTCCGGGGTCCAGTGCCTACCGGGATCCAGCCCGAAGAGGTAGTGCGGATCCCGCGCGGCGAGACGCCGGAAATGCTCGAGGTTGTTCTCGCGCGGCGTTGCTACCCGCCCCGCCATTCCGGTCGCGAGCAGATGCGCGATCAAGGTTTCCCGGCTCGGTCCCATGCATCGACATTAACCGCGATCGCCGGTACGCGTCGGCGGTCCGATTGCGCCGCAAGCAAACTCGCGGGCCGCCTACCGCGGCGGAAGGTTCGGAACGCGCCGGGGCAGGGACGGGTGGTCCGGCCCGATTCGCGCCGGACCACCCGTACCGCTCAGCGCTGGCTGACCGCGCCTTCGGCGGCCTCGGCCCATTCCCGCCACTGCTTCGCCTGCTCCAGGGCCTTCTCGGCATCGCGAGTCTTGCCCGCCGCCTGGGCTTTCGCGGCCTGCTCCTCGAACTGCGCCACTCGCTCCCGGAACTGCGCGGCGCGGGCCATTGCTTCGGGATCGGTGCGCCGCCACTGCGCGTCCACGGCTTCCCGGACCCGCTTCTCGATCGTCCGCAGGCGCGCCTCGAGATCGTGGATGCGTTCGCGCGGGACTTTCCCGATCGCGTCCCACTTCTCCTGGAGTTCGCGTAGCGCCGTACGCGCGGCATCGAGTCCGGCTTCCGGATCGATGTTCTCGTAGGCGAGGAGCAGTTCTTCCTTCGCCGTCGCATTGTGCTCGAATTCCGCGTCCCGCTCGGAAGCGGCCGAATTACGTGCCGCGAAGAAGACGTCCTGCGCGGCCTTGAACCGCCGCCAGAGCTGTTCGTCGGCCTCGCGCGGGGCGCGCCCGGCAGCCTTCCATTCGGTCAGCAGGTCCCGGAAGACGGCCGCGGTACCCGACCAGTCGGTCGAACCGGACAGTTCTTCGGCGCGTACGCACAGCTCTTCCTTGCGCGTCTTCGCCGAGGCCCGCTCGCGGTCGAGTTCGGCGAAGTGCGCGCCCCGCCGGCGATTGAACGCCTCGCGCGCCTTCGAGAACCGCCGCCAGAGCGCGTCGTCGACCTTCCGGTCCACGCCGCGGATCGTCTTCCACTCGTCGAGGATCTCGCGGAGGCGATCCCCGGCGGCCTTCCACTGGGTGGATTCCGCGGCGATCTGCTCGGCCTCGGCGGCGAGGGCTTCCTTCCGCTCGGTCTGCTCGTGCCGGGTGCGCTCCTTCTCCTCCTTCGCGTGCGCGGCCGCCTCGTCGGAGTGTTCGATGATGGCGCGTAGCCGGGCGGCGAGACCGTCGAGATCGCCGATCACCGCGGCGGTCGGCAATGTCTCGGCAAGCGCGGTCGCGGCGGCCTTCGTCTTTCGCGCGTCGGTGCCGGCGGCCAGGCGGGCCTCCAGCAGCGCCACCTCGGTGGCCAGATCGTCGAAGCGGCGGCCGAAATGGGCCAGCCCTTCGGCGGCGTCACCGGCCTGCCAGGAGCCGATCTCCCGTTCGCCGTCGGCGGTTTTCACCCACGCCGTGCCGTCCTCGTCGACCCGGCCCCAGCGGCTCGGGTCGCTCACGGTGGGCACGACCACCGGATGCGGGTGCGGGGTGGCCGGGCCGGGTGCGGGTTTGACGGCGTGTGGTTTGGGAGACTCCGGTTTGCGGCCCTGGGCGCCCGGTCGGGGACCGGCGGCGGCTGCCGGTGACGGTCGCTGGGCGGCGGCTGCCGGTGACGGACGCTCGGTGGCCTCCGGGGTCGTCGACTCCGGCTGGGTGGCCTTCTCGGTTCCGTTGTTGTCGGTCATTGCTCCTCGTCCCTGCCGCGCGTCACGGCTGCCTGGTTACGCCCTAGCTCATCGGTCTAGCTGCATCCCATTCAACCAGGCTGAGATGGGAAATGCTGTCTTTGAGCCAGCTTCGGCGGCGCGGCGACCCAGGTGGGGTGGGGCTGGTGAGGTGCGTTAGCGCTACGGTTGTCGGCGTGTTCCGTGTTGCGTCGCTGGTCCCCTCACCGCCCGTCCTGGTCCCCGAACTCGGTGGTGCGGCGGGTGCGGCGGCGTCCGGCGAGGTGGCGGGGTTACGGGCCGCGGTGCTGGGTGCGGGGGAGGCGCTCGCGAGCCGGGCGACGCACTGGATCGTGGTCGGGGTGGATGCCGAGGTGACCTCGGAGTTCGTACCGGTCGGTGTGTCCAGTGGGCGCGAAGTGGAGGCCGCCGGTCCCGGGCCGGTGCGGGCCTTCGGTAAGGAGACCGTCGGTTCCTTCCGGGGATTCGGCGTGGATGTGCGCGTCGGATTAGCCGGCTCGGCCGACCGGGATGTCAGCAAACTATCCGCCAACGACGCGGGCGCGACGCCGGGAGAGAGTGGCGAGCCGGTCGCCGACCCGAATCTGCCGCTGCCGGTGCTGATCGGCGGCTGGCTGCGCGCAGCCGTCGCGCCGGAGGCCATTGCCGAGGCCCGGATCCTTTTCGCCGATGCCGCGCCCGCCGACTGCCTCGAATACGGCAGGCTGCTGCGCGCCGAACTGGACGCGCGGCCCGAAGCGTGCGGCGTGCTCGTCGTCGCCGACGGCGCCGCCACCTTGTCGCTGGCCGCCCCGCGCTATTTCGACGAGCGCGCGCAGGACGTGCAGGACGGGATCGACCGGGCCCTGTCGGCGGGCGATCGGCAGGCGCTCGCGGCGCTGGATGCCGGACTCTGCGCGGATCTCGCCGTCGGCGGCCGCGCCGCCTATCAGGTGCTGGCCGGGCTGTTCGCCGCCGATGCCGCCGGCCCGCGGGTCGAAACCCGTTACGCCGCAGCCCCGTTCGGTGTCGGCTACCACGTCGGCGTCTGGCTGCCCGGGGAGAGCGCGTGATCACCCCCATCGCCGTCGTCGGCCCCACCGCCACCGGGAAATCCGACCTCGCCCTCGAGCTCGCCGAGCGCCTGCACGGGGAGATCGTGAACATCGACGCCATGCAGCTGTATCGCGGGATGGACATCGGCACCGCGAAGCTGCCGCTCGCCGAACGCCGGGGCATTCCGCACCATCAGCTCGACGTTCTCGATATCACCGAGACCGCCACGGTCGCGTCGTATCAGAGCGCGGCGCGCGCGGATGTCGAGGCGATTATGGCGCGCGGGCACACGCCGGTCATCGTCGGTGGTTCGATGATGTATGTGCAAGCGCTGCTTGATGATTGGGACTTCCCGGCCACCGACCCGTCGGTTCGCGCGAAATGGGAGGCCGTCCTCGACGAACGCGGCGTCGTGGCCGTGCACGAAGCGCTGAAACAGGCCGATCCGGTCGCCGCCGCCACCATCCTGCCGACCGACGGCCGGCGCATGGTGCGCGCGCTCGAGGTCGTCGAGATCACCGGGCAGCCGTTCGCCGCGTCCGCGCCGCAGATCGGCGAACCGCGCTGGGGGACCCGGATCATCGGGGTCGACCGCGAGACCGCGGAACTCGACGCCCGGATCGAACTACGCACGGCGCTCATGTTCGAATCCGGGCTCGTCGACGAGGTGCGCACGCTGATCGGGCAGGGGCTACGGGATGGTCAGACCGCCCGCCGTGCCATCGGTTACGCACAAGTCCTCGACTATCTCGACAACGAATACGACCTGGACGAAGCGCAGGAGCGTACGTTCATCGGCACCCGCCGCTATGTCCGGCGGCAGCGCTCGTGGTTCCGCCGCGATCAGCGCGTGCGCTGGGTGAACGGCGCGGACCCGGAGCTGGTGGCGACCACACTCTCGCTCATCGGCTCCCCGACGACGAGGGACGAACAGGAAGTCGGCTGAGTGACACGCCGCATGAACACCCGCACCGCCGCGGTTCAGGTATGGCAGGCATATCTCAACAATCGCGCCACCCGGCTGCGTGACGGCCGGTTCCTGGTGCACGGACGCCAGGCCATCGCCCGCGCGCTCGAATGCCGTTGGCCGCTGGAAACTCTCGTCTATCGCCTCGGCGCGCCGGAACCGCCGTCCTGGGCGCGGGAAGTACTCGACACCAGCGGCGTGCCGAGTGTCGGGCTGGTGCCGGAGGTGATGGCGGAACTGGCCGAACCCGCCGGACCCGTGCCCGATCTGGTCGCGGTGGCGGTCACCCGGCGGATGGAGCTCGACGATTTCACGCCCGGGACGCCGGAGCGGCCGATTCCCGTCGTGGTCTTCGACCGGCCCTCCTCGGCAGCCCGGCTCGGCGCGCTCATCCGATCGGCGGCGGCGTTCGGGGCGGGCGGCGTCATCGTGACCGGTACCGGCGCAGACCATTACGACCCGCAGAGCGTCCGCGCCTCCGACGGCGCGCTGTTCGCCGTGCCCGTGCTGCGCGCCCCCGGGCCCGCCGCCGTCGGCGCTTTCCGAACCCGGCAACACGCCCGGGGCATCGCCACCCGTATCGTCGGCGGTGACGATCACGGCGGCATCGCCCTCGACGAGCTCGACTTCGACGGCGCCACCGTCCTGGTCCTCGGCGACGACAGCGAATCACTCGCCCCCACCTGGCGGCAGGTGTGCGACGAGCTGGTCTGCATCCCGACCGACGGCACCCTCGGTGCGCCCTCGGCGGCGGCGGTGGCCCTGTACGAAATAGCCCGGCAGCGCCGGGCGTTGCGGTGAGGACTATGAGGCGCATGGACAACGGCACGGTAAGCGACGGCTCGCCCCTGACCGGCGAAGCCGATATCGAGTACACCAAGGGCCACGGCACCCAGAACGATTTCGTCATCCTCCCCGATGCCGACGCCTGGCTGCAGCTCACCGAATCCCGCGTCGCCGCCCTCTGCGACCGCCAGCGCGGTCTCGGCGCCGACGGCGTGCTGCGGGTGGCCCGCGCGGCCGCCCTCCTGGAAACCGGTGTCCTGCAAGCCCTCCCCGACGGCGTCGCCCCCGCCGACTGGTTCATGGACTACCGCAATGCCGACGGCTCCATCGCCGAAATGTGCGGCAACGGCGTCCGCGTCTTCGCCCACTACCTGGCGGCGACCGGCCTGGAAACCCGCACCGAATTCGTCGTCGGCTCCCGCGCCGGCGCCCGCCCCGTGGTCGTCCACCACGCCGACCCCGTCCACGGCGAAGTAACGGTCGCCATGGGCCGGGTCCGCGTCCTCGGCGAATCCGCCGGCTCCATCGACGGCCGCCAGTTCACCGGCCTCGGCATCGACGTCGGCAACCCCCACCTCGCCTGCGTGGACCCGACTCTCACCCTCGAAGCCCTCCGCGAACTCGACTTCACCCACGCCCCCGGCTTCGACCACACCCTCTTCCCCCACGGCGTCAACCTCGAAATCCTCACCCCCCTCCACGTCGACTCCGACGGCCGGAAAGCCGTCAACATGCGCGTCTACGAACGCGGCGTCGGCGAAACCCGTTCCTGCGGAACCGGAACCGTAGCCGCAGCCGCCTCGGCTCTGGCCAGTACCGGCTTCGACCTCGCCACCGACACCGGCCACATCCAGGTCCACATCCCCGGCGGCACCGTCACCGTCACCATCGACCAGGGCGCCGCCACCCTCCGCGGCCCCTCCGTCCTGGTCGCCTCCGGCCGCATCGCCGCCAAGTGGTGGCAGGACGCCTGACCCGAATATTCGCTGGTCCCCCTCGCATCCGCCAGTGATACTTCCTGCACTCGGAAGGCGGGGAGAGGATGCGCGATGACCGACCGAAGTGACCTGTTGCTCGAAGGCGTGGTCGGTTCGCACGCCTACGGTTTGAACACGCCCGCAAGCGATTTCGACTACCTGGGCGTGTACGTCGAACCGACCCGGACCTTCCTCGGCCTGCACCCCCCGACGCGGGATCGCGGCACCCGGCAGGGCCGGGACGGCGCCGACGCGACGTATCACGAGGTCGGCAAGCTGATGGGCCTCGTCCTGTCGTGCAACCCCACCGCCAGCGAAATCCTGTGGCTGGACGAGTACACCGTGACGACGGAATTCGGCCGCGAGTTGATCTCGCTGCGATCGAATTTCCTTTCGGCGCAACGGGTCCGGCATTCCTACTTCGGATACGCCATGGCGCAGTTCCGGCGGATGCTGAACCGGCGGGAGACCCAGGGCCTGGGAGATGTACGGCTGGCCAAGCACGCCCGCCATGTGCGGCGACTGCTCTGGCAGGGCTACGAGCTGTACACGACCGGCGTACTGCCGATCCGATTGCCCGATCCGGAGCCGTATTTCGAATTCGGGCGGCAGATGATGACCGAGTCGGGCGAGACCGCCGCCAAGGCGTTGATCGCGGAGTACGAGGAGAAGTTCGACTCCGCCACGACCGCGCTGCCGCAGCGGGCGAACGAAGCCCCGCTGGAGGACTTTCTCCAGCGGGTGCGGCGGGCGCATCTGGACGAAGGGCCGTGACGGCCGGTCAAGCGGCGGCCGGTTCGCGGTCCAGGACCGGGTAGTCGGTGTAGCCCTCGGGGCCGCCGGTGTACATCAGGTGGGCGTCGCGGACCGGGTTCAGGGGAGCGCCGGTTTGCAGGCGGGTGATCAGGTCGGGGTTGGCTAGGAAGGAGCGGCCGAGGGAGATGAGGTCGGCGCCGGCGGTGAGGAGGGATTCGGCGGCGGCGCGGCCGCCGTCGGCGGGGAGGGGGACGCCCCAGCCGAGGTTGGGGTTGGCGATGAGGGTGGTCGGCCAGAGGGCGCGGAGCTGGTGGAAGAGGGGGCTTTCCGGGTCGGCGAAGACCAGGTGGAGGTAGGCGAGGCGGCGTTCGGCGAGGGCGGCGACGAGGACGGGGTAGAGGGCTTCGGTGTCGGTTTCGGCGATGCTGTTGGCGGTGACGCCGGGGGAGAGGCGGATGCCGACGCGGTCGGGGCCGATGGCGGCGGCTACGGCGTCGACGACGGCGAGGGTGAAGCGGATGCGGCCCGCGATGGAACCGCCGTACTCGTCGGTGCGGTGGTTGGTGTTGGCGGACAGGAACTGGTGCAGGAGATAGCCGTTCGCGCTGTGGATCTCGACGCCTTCGAAACCGGCGGCGACGGCATTGCGGGCGGCGGTGACGAAATCGGCGATCGTGGCCTCGATGTCGTCGGCGTCCATGGCTTTCGGGACGACGGAGTCCTGGTGGCCGGAGGGGGTGTGAATGCCCTCGGGAAGCGGGATGGCGGAGGGCGCGATGGGGTGCAGGCCGCTGTTGCCGGGATGGCCGACGCGCCCGCCGTGCTGGAGCTGGACGAACATGCGGCCGCCGGCGGCGCGCACCGAATCGGTGACCGCGCGCCAGCCCGCGACATGCGCATCGGTGTAGAGGCCGGGGATGTCGGCGTAGGTCTGGCCGACCCGGTTCGGGGTGGTGGCCTCGGCGATGAGCAGGCCCGCCCCGGCGCGCTGGGTGTAGTACTCGCGCATCAGGGCGGTCGGGGTGCCGTCCGCGGCGGCGCGATTGCGGGTCATCGGCGCCATCGCCAGGCGGTGGTCGAGGTCCCGTCCGGCGAACCGGTAGGTGCTGAAGAGAGCGGCTGTTTTCGTCATGGCGGTAAGGTAAAACCTGACATTGATGTGAGCTGCAAGTGCTGAGTTTCGGAGTGCCCCATGCGAATCGGTGAGCTGGCAAAACGTACCGGTGTGAGCGAGCGGTCCCTGCGGTACTACGAGGAGCAGAACCTCCTGGTGGCCGCGCGGACCCCCGGCGGGCAGCGCGACTATCCGGAGTTCGCGGTCGATCGCGTCATTCACATCCAGGAACTGTTCGCGGCCGGCCTGAACAGCAAGAAGATCTTCCAGATCCTGCCCTGCATGCGCGATACCGACGGCGGCGCGAACGAGCGCGCCACACCCCAGCTGGTCGAGGAATTGCGATTCGAACGCGACCGCATCGATCGCACCATCGCCGACCTGCTGCGATCCCGCGAAGTGCTCGATGATGTGATCGTGCGGGCGGGCGAACGCTTCGCCCGGAAATAACCGAATGCGGGCGCTCGGCGGTCCGTGGGACCATGGAGGCGTATGAGTAAACAAGAAACCTACGAGTTCACTCCCGCCGAGGAGATCGACGACGACGCCCAGGACGGTGCGCAGGACGGCTGGTCCGCCGCGCCGACCGTCGGTGAGCTGCAGCTCGAGGAACGCGCCTCGCTGCGCCGCCAAGCCGGTCTGTCCACCGAGCTCGAGGACGTCACCGAGGTCGAGTACCGGCAGCTGCGACTGGAACGGGTCGTGCTGGTCGGCGTCTGGACCGAGGGCACGGCCGCGCAGGCCGAGGCGAACATGGCGGAACTGACCGCACTCGCCGAGACCGCCGGTTCCGAGGTGCTCGATTCGCTGGTGCAGCGCCGCGACAAACCGGACAAGGCCACCTATATCGGTTCCGGTAAGACCGAGGAACTGCGCGCCATCGTGCTCGAGACCGGTGCGGATACCGTGATCGCCGACGGTGAGCTCTCGCCCGCGCAGCTGACCGCACTGGAGAAGGTCGTCAAGGTCAAGGTCATCGACCGCACCGCCCTGATTCTCGATATCTTCGCCCAGCACGCCACCTCCCGCGAGGGCAAGGCGCAGGTGTCCCTCGCCCAGATGGAATACATGCTGCCGCGACTGCGCGGCTGGGGTGAGTCCATGTCCCGGCAGGCCGGTGGCCGCGCCGGCAGCAATGGCGGCGTGGGTCTGCGCGGTCCCGGTGAGACGAAGATCGAAACCGACCGTCGCCGCATTCGTGAGCGGATGGCCAAGCTGCGCCGCGAGATCCGCGAGATGAAGACCGCGCGCGACACCAAGCGCGCCCGGCGCACCTCGAGCGGTATCCCGCAGGTCGCCATCGTCGGCTACACGAACGCGGGCAAGTCGAGCCTGATGAACGCGCTGACCGGCGCGGGCATCCTGGTGCAGGACGCGCTGTTCGCCACCCTCGACCCGACCACCCGCAAGGCGGCCCTGGAAGACGGCCGCGAGGTGGTGTTCACCGACACCGTCGGTTTCGTGCGCCACCTGCCCACCCAGCTGGTCGAGGCGTTCCGCTCCACCCTGGAAGAGGTGACGGGCGCGGACCTGCTGCTGCACGTGGTGGACGGTTCGGACCCGCTGCCGGATCAGCAGATCAAGGCGGTGCGCGAAGTCGTCACCGACGTGCTGCGCGAGACCAAGACCCCCGCCCCGCCGGAGCTGCTGGTGGTCAACAAGATCGACGCCCTCGATCCGATGGAACTGACCCAGCTACGCGGCTGGCTGCCGGACGCGGTCTTCGTCTCCGCGCAGACCGGCCAGGGTCTCGACGATCTGAAAGCCCGCCTGGACACCGTGCTCGGCGGTCTGGACGTGGAGGTCAGCGTGCTGCTGCCCTACACCCGCGGCGATCTGCTGGCGCGCATCCACGCCGACGGTAAGATCATCACCGAGGAGCACGTGGAAACCGGTACGCGCGTGCGCGCCCGGGTCCCGAATGCCCTGGCCGGCCAGCTCACCGAATTCGCGCACGCCGGAGCCGAATCCACCGAGGAGTAAAGCCCCGAATCAGCCGAATGATCCCGGTCAGTCGGCTGATTCGGTGGAACCGCCCCGCCCGCGCACACTCCTTGGCACTCTGATCGGACAGTTTCGCCGGAGTGAGGTTGTCGTGAGTGAGCAAGCGCCGAACCAGCTTTCGATCCGCCTGTCCGCGCTGGGCTCCGACCCGGCCTCGGCGCTCAGGGTCATCGGCTTTTTCGACCGCCTGGACGAATCCGCAGCCGACGCCGCCGCGGTGATCCGCGGTGCAGCGCTGTTGGCCGAATGCGCGGTCACCGCCACGTGGCCCAGTGGCACCGTCATTCGCTATGACGCGAGTGGTGCACCGCTGCCACGCCACACCGCGGACCCGGCCGGGGCATCCGCGCACGCCGACCTGGGCGCCGAACCGAAGGTGTGGCTGGAGCGGCGTGGTGGGGAGCATCCCCTGGATCCCGTGGTGCTGGATCGGTTGCGGCACTGCCTGCGGGTGGTGGCGGCGCGGCAGGCGGCGAACGGTGCACTGCGGCTGGGGGATCCGGCGCTGCTCGAGGTGGTGTTGTCGGAGAAGGAGCGCGCCGAGGATCGGGTGCGGGCGATGCGATTGCTCGGGCTGGATCAGGCGCGTGAGGTGCGGGTGGTGGCGGTGACCGGGCCCTGCGCGCAGGACGCCGTGCGGATGGTGGCCGAGCGGGTGCCGGTGTGCCGGGTGGCGGTGATCGGGGAGATCACGGCGGTGCTCACCCAGGATTGGCTGGACGGGCGGGCGTTCTCGGACACGGTGAATGCCGCTATCGCCGAGGCGTTTCCGGCGTCGCGGTCGGGCGGCGGCGGGCCGTGGATGGGGATCGGGGCGCGGGTGCCCGCACTGGCCGCGCCCGCGTCGTGGGATCAAGCCTGCCGTGCACTGCGGTTCGCCTCGTCCACCTGGCACGGCCGCCGCGCCGTCGCCTTCGATCGGCTGGGCTCGCTCGAACTGCTGGCCGACGTCCCGGTGGAGCGCCTGCTCGCCACCCCGGATGTGCTGCGGCTCAACGAATTCGCGGCCACCGAATCCGGTGCGCTGGCCGTCGACACCCTGGAAGCGTTCTGTGTCTACGGTTCGCTGCGCCGCACCGCCACCGAACTGCACCTGCATCACAGCACCGTGGCGGCCCGCATCGCCCAGGTGGAATCGCTGATGGGCTGGGATATCGACGAAGCCCGGGACCGTTTCCTGGCGACCCTGGTGCTCACCGTGCGCCGCATCGCGCTCTCCTCGGCCGAACTGGCGCGCGAGCGCTGACGGAACCGACACCCGTCGGATCGTCGCCGGATTCGCCCGACGCCCGGCGGCTGCCCCGCCCCGGGCCCGCTCGTGAAGATCGATGGGCACTTCCCCTGCTCGAGAAGGAGTCTCGCCATGAGCATCATCGATCCCGCCAATACCTGGCGGCTGCTGGAGGAACGCCTCGCCGCCACCACGAACCCGCGTCACCGCGTCGTCCTGGAAATCGTCATCCAGCACATGAAGGCCGAATTCGCCACCGACCTGGACGGTCTCATGGCCACCCTGGCCCCGAACCCCGACTACCACTTCTGGATGCAGGGACAGGACGTCGGGCCGAAGACCACGCAGGGCGTGCGCGACTACTACGCCGCCTTCGTCGCCAGCCGCTCCAACTACCTCGAATTCGCCCTGGACCGCCTGGTGGTGGACGACCACTGCGTGGTGACCGAGGGCTATCTGCGCCAGCTCTACCCCGGCGAATACGCCGCCGCGCTCGGTTTCGTCGACGATCCCGACGGCGACTACCTGATCGTCATGCGCCAGCTGCTGCTGTGGCCGATCGACGCGGACGGCCTGATCCGCGGCGAGGATTCTTACCATTCCGGCCCGGTCGAGGTCACCAAGCTGACCCGCGACCAGCTGCCCGCCGCGTATATCGCCCTCGTGCACGCGGACGCGTGACGATACTGGAACCTGTTCGGGGAGAGGCGGAATGACATGACCGACCGGCGCAGGGATATCGCGACCATGTTGCTCGACCGGTGCGGCGACGACCGGCCCGGGTTGCGCACGCGGGAGCGGGATTGGACCTGGGACGAGGTGGTGCGCGAGTCGGCGGCGCGGGCGGCGCTGGCCCGGAAACTGCGGCGGCACGGGCCGTTCCATATCGGCGTGCTGCTGGAGAACGTGCCGGATTTCGTGTTCTGGCTGGGCGGTGCGGCGCTGGCCGGGGCCGTCGTCGTCGGGATCAATCCGACGCGCGGGGACGCCCAGCTGGCGGCCGATATCGCCTACACCGACTGCCAGTTGATCGTCACCGACGCCGCCGGGCTCGAACGGCTGCGGGGTCTGGAGCTGAGCCTGGAACCGGATCGTGTGCTGCTGGTGGACGATCCGGGGTATCTGGCACTGCTGGACTCCCATCGCGGCGAACCGGTGACGGTGACCGCCACGCCGGAATCGCTGCTCCTGCTGCTGTTCACCTCCGGAACCACCGGTACGTCGAAAGCGGTCAAGTGCAGTCAGCAGCGGCTGGCTTTCATCGCTTACGGCGCGACCGACAAATTCGGGCATGTGCGCGAGGACGTCGATTACTGCTGTATGCCGCTGTTCCACGGCAATGCCATCATGGCGCTGTGGGCCCCGGCGCTGGCCAATGGCGCGACGGTCTGCCTCACCCCGAAATTCTCGGCCTCGCAATTCCTTCCGGATATCCGGTTCTTCGGCGCGACCTTCTTCACCTATGTCGGCAAGGCGCTCGGCTACCTGCTGGCCACGCCGGAAACCGAACTGGATTCCGACAATCGCCTCACTCGCGGGTTCGGCACCGAGGCCTCGGTGGAGGATCAGGCCGAATTCCGGCGGCGATTCGGCGCACCGCTGTTCGAGGGGTACGGCTCGAGCGAGGGCTCGGGGTCGGTGGCGCTGGCCCCCGACGCCCCGCCCGGCGCGCTGGGCCGGCCCGCGCATCCGGGCGTCGCCGTGGTGAATTCCGACACCCTCGAAGACTGTGCTCGGGCGGTGCTGGACGAGCACGGACGGGTGCTGAATCCGGACGCCGCCATCGGGGAAATGGTCGACAAGGCCGGGGCGCTGATCTTCGAGGGCTACTACAAGAACGATGCCGCCGATGCCGAACGCCTGCGCAACGGCTGGTATTGGACCGGCGATCTCGGCTATATCGACACCGACGGGTTCATCTATTTCGCGGGCCGCCAAGGCGATTGGATCCGGGTGGACAGCGAGAACATCTCCGCGCTGGTCATCGAACGGGTGCTGCGGCGCTATCCGGAGGTGGTGGCGGCGGCGGTCTACGCGGTGCCCGATCCGCGCTCCGGCGATCGGGTGATGGCCGCGATCGAAGTGGCCGATCCGGTGGCGTTCGATCTGGTCAAGTTCGCCGAATTCCTGTGCGCCCAAGCCGATCTGGGCGCCAAGGATATGCCCCGCCTGCTCCGGGTCTCGGCGAGCCTGCCGGTCACCGGCTCCAACAAGGTGCTCAAACGGGAATTGCGCGAGCAGGGCTGGCGCACCGATGAGCCGGTCCACCAGTGGGCCGGGCGCGGGAATCCGGAATACCGGCCCATGACTGAAACAGACAAAGCGGACTTGGAACGGGAATTCGCCGACCACGGCCGGCAGCGCTTGCTGTGAGTTGCCTGCTCCGGCGGCCGGGCATCCTCCCGCCGCCGGGGCAAGCCCCGCGCCCGGTGACCGGAACTGAAACTCGTTACGATGCCGTTATCGCAGTTCCGGCAGGGAGGGTTGTTGTGTCTCGTCATGACACGGATAGTTCCGAAAACGAAGTACTCACCGACGGCGCACCGCTGCACGTCGAATTGACCGATACCGATCGCCGCGTGATCGATCTGCTCACCGCGCCGCAGCGCGCCTGGTTCAGCCCGCGCTTCTACGGCCTGGACAATCTGCCCGCCGAGGGGCCGGTGCTACTGGTCGGCAATCACACCCTGGCCGGCGGCACCGACGCGCCGCTGCTGGCGCACGAGATTCTGGTGCAGCGCGATCGGCTGGTGCGGGGACTGGCCGAGAACGTGCTCATCGATGTCCCGGTGCTGCGAGATGCGTTGCACCGCTTGGGAATCGTGCGCGGGAACCGGCACAACTGCCAGACCCTGCTGCGCAAGGGCGAGGCCGTGGCGGTGTTCCCCGGGGGCGGGCGCGAGGCCATGCGCGGCAAGGGGCAGAAGTATCAGCTGATCTGGGAGGGGCGGACCGGGTTCGCGCGAATGGCGATCGAGACCGGGGCGACCATCGTGCCCATGGCCATGGTGGGCGGCGACGACATCTTCGACATCGTCTTCGACGGCGACCATCCGGTCATGGCTCCGGTCAAGCGCCTGGTGGTCGGCATGGGCCTGCGCGCCAACCTGACCCCGCCGCTGATCCGCGGCGTCGGCCCCACCCTGCTGCCCAAGCCGGAGCGCTTCTACTACTCCCTCGGCACGCCCATCGACACCGCGGCCTGGCAGGACTTCGAGGATGTCGAAGAGGCCGCGAGCGAATTGCAGACCGTGGTGAAGAAGGAACTCGAAGGCGAACTGGACTTCCTGCTCGCCGAGCGCGCCAAGGATCGCGGGCGCAGCCTGCTCGGCCGCACGCTGGGCTTCCTGGGGCTCTGACGTCACGGTAACGTTCACCCGGGTTCATCCGGTCCGCACCGCGGCATATCCGCAGTCTGCCGCAGTTCGGACCGGTTTCCCGGGGTCGGAAGTTAACAGGGATTCGACTTCCGGGTACTGTATTGAGCACAGGCGATGTGCCGATGTGGTCACTCATGGAGGTTGGCGTGGAACGCACCCTTTTCGAACCCGAACACGATTTGTTCCGGGAGTCGTTCCGAAAGTTTCTGGATCAGCACGTGGCGCCCCACCACGAGGAGTGGGAGCAGGCCGGCGTCGTCGACCGGTCGGTCTGGCTCGAGGCCGGTAAGCAGGGCTTCCTCGGCATGGCCGTGCCGGAGGAACTCGGCGGCGGTGGCGTGAAGGACTTCCGCTACAACGCGATCGTGACCGAGGAGGTCACCAAGGGCTTCTACTCGGGCCTGGGTTTCGGCCTGCACAACGATGTCATCGCGCCGTACCTGCTGGATCTGGCCAACGATGAGCAGAAGGCGCGCTGGCTGCCCGGCTTCTGCTCCGGCGAGATCATCACCGCGATCGCCATGACCGAGCCGGGCACCGGTTCGGACCTGCAGGGCATCAAGACCCGCGCGGTCCGCGACGGCGACGACTGGATTCTCAACGGCGCCAAGACCTTCATCACCAACGGCATCAATGCCGACATTGTCATCGTGGTGGCGCAGACCGATCCCGAGAAGGGCGCGATGGGCTTCTCGCTGCTCGTCGTGGAGCGCGGCATGCCCGGTTTCGAGCGCGGCCGCAATCTCGACAAGATCGGCCTCAAGGCGCAGGACACCGCCGAGCTGTCCTTCACCGACGTCCGGGTGCCCGGCAAGAACCTGCTCGGCACCGAGGGCCAGGGCTTCATCCACCTCATGCAGAACCTCCCGCAGGAGCGCCTGTCCATCGCCGTCATGGCCGCCGCCGCCATGGAGAGCTGCCTGGACCTGACCTGCCAGTACGTCCGCGACCGCAAGGCGTTCGGCAAGCCCATCGGCGCCCTGCAGAACACCCGCTTCGTGCTCGCCGAACTCGCCACCAAGACCACCGCGGTCCGCGTCTTCGTCGACAAGTGCATCGAATTGCTCAATGCCGAAAAGCTTTCCGTCGAAGACGCCGCCAAAGCCAAGTGGTGGAGCACCGAGGAACAGCTCGACCTCATCAACCGCTGCCTGCAACTGCACGGCGGCTACGGCTACATGCGCGAATACCCGATCGCCAAGGCGTACATGGACGCCCGCATCCAGACCATCTACGGCGGCACCACCGAAATCATGAAGGAAATCATCGGCCGCAGCCTGAAACTGTCCTGATCTCCGCACTTTTCGAGGCGGCGTCCATCCGGGCGCCGCCTCGAAGTGTTTTACATTCCTGTGTAATTGCTTAGCCACGTTCACGTTTGAGCTGCTTGCTCGGTAGCATGTGCTCGCGAAGGAACGGGGGCGTGATCGTGGGGACCAGGGAAGAGCTCGAGCGGGCGGCGATCGATGGGGATGCCGTGGCGATGTACGAGTTCGCCTACCATCTGGCGACGTCGAGTCCGCCCGATGTGGCGGGGGCGCGGCAGTGGTATGAGAAGGCGGCCGCGGCCGGGCACGTGAATTCGATGAACAATCGCGGCGTGCTCGCCATCAATGAGAATCCGCCGGATGTGGCGGGGGCGCGGCGGTGGTACGAGCAGGGGGCGGTCGGCGGCGATTCGCTGGCGATGTTCAATCTGGCCGGGCTGCTGGCGGATCGGGTCGATCCGCCGGAAATTCCGGCCGCGCGATACTGGTATGAGCGGGCCGCGGAAGCGGGGTACGCGGAAAGCTACTTCAAGCTCGCGTATCTGCTGGCCGTACGTTCCGATCCGCCCGATTACCACCGGGCCAAGGGGTGGTACGAGAAGGCGGCCGAAGCGGGAAGCAAGGTCGCGCTGCACAATCTCGGTCTGCTGCACGTGTATTCGCTCGAACCGCGGGATCGGGCGGCCGCGCGGCGCTGGTTCGAGCGCTCCGCGGCGGCCGGGGACGCCGACTCGGCCTACGAACTCGGCCTCCTGGACGAGGACGACGGAGACCGTGCGGCCGCGGTGCTCCGATACGAGGAGGCCGCGGCGGCCGGTGTCGGATTCGCGATGAACAATCTCGGCCGGATGATCGAGGCCGAGCTGGGGACGGCGCCGAATGTGCCGGCGGCGCGTGAGTGGTACGAGCGCGCCGTCGTGTTCGGGAGCAATAACGCGAAGATCAATCTCGCGAGATTGCGCGGCATCGAAGAACTTCCGGTGCGGCCCGAGGTCCCGCGGCTGGTGGATGCCGCGCGGATCGGCTGGGCGGGCGCACCGCCGGCGGCCGATACCACGACCCCGGTGGGGACGGCGCTGGCCGCACTGTTCGACGATGCGCCCTACCGGCGCAACCCTTTCCGGCTCGCCGGCCTGTCCGCCGACGCCGATGCCCGGCAGCTGCGCAAGCGGACCACCGAGCTCGAAGCCAGTGAACGGCTGGGCGCGCCGCCCACCTTCCGGGTGTCGCTGCCGGTGACGCCCGCCCCGGAGATCGCCGATGTGAAGGCCGCGCTCAACCAGCTGCGGGAACCGGTGCAACGGCTGCTGCACGAGCTGCTGTGGGTGTGGCCGATCGACGCCACCGATGCCGCCCTGTTCGCGGGCAACGACCTCGACGGCGTGGAGCGGCACTGGCTGGAACTGTTGTACGGCAAGGGAACCGACGCCGGTATCGCCGCGCACAATATCGCGGTGGTGCGGCACATACGCGCGCTCGAGGGCTCGCGCGGGGCGGTGCCGGAGACCTGGCTGGACGCGCTGACCGCGTGGGACGCCGCATTGAACCATCCGGCCGTCTGGAGCCGATTGCTCGCTCGCGGAACCGATATCGACGATCGCCGCCTCGGCGCGCCGGTGATCGGCCAGCTGCGCCGCGCCCTGCCCGCCGCACTGCTGCGCCCGCACACCGACGCCATCGTGCGCGCCGCCCGAGCCGGCGATATCGACACCGCCGAAATCCATCTGCTCGTGCTGGATCGCTTCGCCGAACAGCTGCGCGGCTATCCGAGCGCCTTCACCGCCGCCCAGGTCGGCGAGGCCCGCGCGGCCGCCGTGCGCACCCTGGCGGTCTGGGTGAAAGAGATTGCCGCCGAAGAGTTCTCGGTGGTGGCGAAGGATCCTAAGCAGGGATCGGCCGCGGCGAATCGCATGCTGGACCGCACCCGCATCGCCTTCCAGGTAATCGACCGCCTGGTCCCGTGGACCGATCCGGTGGCGGCGGGCGCACACGACGATATCGTCCCGTCCGCGCTCGGCTGCGATATCCGGCATTTCAACGAGACCAAGGATGTGGCCGCCACCGAGGCGCTGCTGCAGCGCCTCGGCCCGCTCGCCACCACCCCGGCCACCCGCGACCGGCTGACCCGGGAATGGTCAGGCATGGCGGGCGCGCGCATCGAAAAGCTCTGTGACGCAGCGCAAGAGCTGAGCGACCGGGACGCCCGGCAGTCCCTGACGGCGGCGCGCGAGTTGCTGTCCAAGGCGCAGGTGCCCCTCTCGCGCCTGCGCGCGGCCGGGACCGAGGCCGAGCGGCTCGCCAAATTCCAGGACATCGTGGCCCGCGTCGCCACCAACTGCGCGGTGGCCTATTTCAACGAGACCGGCGAACTGGATCCCACCGGCGCGGTGCTGACCGATACCGCCGCGCTGGCGGTGGGCCAGGAGGCCAAGGACTTCATCGGCAAGCAGCAGACCACGCTCGCCGGTATCCGCCGCGACCGCGAGGCCGCCACCCGGATGCGCGAAACCTGCTGGTTCTGCGGCAGTAACCGGGCCGCGGAGGGCCAGCACAAGGCGGTCCCGATGTACGGCGAGGTGGTGCGCACCGGCAATCACACGCAATGGAAGTCGATGACCATCGACGTGCCGCGCTGCGCCGGCTGCCGGCAGACGCAACTGCCGAGCGAGGAAGCGCGGTCCAAATCCGATGGCGCGGCGGTGTTCTGCCTGATTGCCGGTTTGATCTCGCTGTTCATCGGATTCGCGGTGCACGCGGTGTTCGTGGTCACGGCACTGTGCGTCGTCGGCCTGATCGCGTTCGGCATGAACGCGTCCATGAAGAACGAAGAGGGCCACGAACAGGCGCTGCGTTTCCCGCCGGTGGTCGAATACCTGGACAAGGGCTGGAAATACGGGCAGCGGCCCTGACCGGCCGAGGAGGGGACAAGGGCATGGACAAGGATTTCCGGCCGGTTCTGGCAGAACTGGCGACCGGCGTGTGGCGGCTGCGCGGCAAGCTCGACGGCGCGCGCCCGGACGAGGATGTGCGCAAGCTGCTGAGATCGGTGGCGCGGCAATTGGATTCGATGACGGACGCGCTCGCCGACGCGGGCGTGCAGGTGCAGTCGCACACCGGTGAATTCTTCGACGCCGGGCAGTCGGTGGAGGTGATCGCCTTCGAGGCTTCCGCGGCGGTGCAGCGCGAGACGGTCGCCGAGACCGTCACCCCCACCGTGTACGTGGACGACCGCATGGTGCAGATGGGGCAGATCATCGTGGCCACGCCCGCCGATTCGACGGTGGCGCAGGAACTTTCGGAAGGACGTTGATGGGCCGGGCGACGGTTGACTTCGGTATCGATCTGGGCACCACCAACAGCGCCGTGGCGGTGCTGCGTGGCGTCGACGCCGAGGTGATCAAGAACAACGAGGATGCCGATACCACCCCCTCGGCGGTGTGGATCGACAAGCGCGACCGCCTGCGGGTGGGCCGGGCGGCCAAGGAGCGCGGCGAATCCGATCCGGACAACACCGCCGCCGAGTTCAAACTGCGTATGGGCACCGCGGGGGAGTCGGTCCGATTCGCCGCCGCCGGACGCGAACTCACCCCGCAACAGCTGTCGGCGGAGGTGCTGAAGTCCTTGCGCGCGGATGTGCAGCAGCGCCTGGGTGAGGAGATCGAAGCCGCGGTGGTGACCGTCCCGGCCGCCTTCGACATGAGCGCCTGCGATGCCACCCGCGCCGCCGCCCAGGCCGCCGGACTGCGCTTCTCGCCGCTGTTGCAGGAGCCGACCGCCGCCGCCCTGGCCTACGGTTTCCAATCGGCCGGCGACAACGAGCGCTGGCTGGTGTACGACTTCGGCGGCGGCACCTTCGACGCCGCCATCATCCAGTTGCGCGACGGTGAGTTCACGGTGCTCAACCATCGCGGCGACAACTATCTGGGCGGCAAGCTCATCGACTGGGCGATCGTGGACGAGCTGCTGATTCCGGCCGCCCGCACCGAATTCGGGCTGCCGGATCTGTCCCGGGGCAATCCGCGCTGGCATGCGGTGGTGAGCAAGCTCAAGCTCAATGCCGAGAAGGCGAAGGTCGCGCTGTCGCGGTCGGCGTCGGCGGATATCGAGATCGAGCTCGAGGACGAGAGCGGGCAGCGGTTCGAGTTCTACTACGAGCTGAAGCGCGCCGATGTGGAGCGGCTGACCGAACCGCTGCTCACCCGCTCGGTGAACCTGTGCCGCAAGGCGCTCGACGAGGCGCATCTCGCGCCCGGCGATATCGGCAAGCTCATCCTGGTCGGCGGGCCCACCCTGTCGCCGACCTTGCGCGAGCATCTCGCGGATCCGGCGCGCGGGCTGGGCATTCCGCTCGACTTCAGCCAGGACCCGCTGACCGTGGTCGCGCGCGGTGCGGCCATTTTCGCTGGTACGCAACGGATTCCGCAGGATTCCGCACCGGTGGCCGCGCCCGGCGGGTTCACCGTGCAATTGGAATACCAGCCGGTCGGACCCGACCGGGAACCCCTGGTGGTCGGCCGGATCGCGGGCGCCGACGCCACCGTCCCCGCCGGCCTGAGCGTCGAACTGGTCAATGCCGCCGCCCGCCCGCCGTGGCGCAGCGGCAAGGTGCCGGTCGCCGACACCGGCGTCTTCGCCACCACCCTGTGGGCGGATACCGGGCGCGCCAACACCTTCGACATCGAACTCACCGACGCCTCCGGCCTGCGCCGCGCGCTCACCCCCGACACGCTGACCTATACCGTCGGCGCGGTCGAGACCAATCCGCCGCTCATCCACACCATCAGCGTCGGGCTGTCGGACAACACCACCGTCCCGCTCATCGAGCGCAATACCCCGCTGCCCACCCGGGCGCGCAAACGCCTGCGCACCGCGGTGCCGCTGAACCGGGGCGCCACCCGCGCGGGTGTCATCCGGATCCCGGTGCTGGAGGGCGAATACGCGCGCGCCGACCGCAATCGCACCATCGGCCGCCTCGACATCACCGCCGACCAGATCGAGCGCAATGTACCGGCGGGCAGCGAGATCGAGGTGACGGTGGAGATCGACGCCTCCCGGCTGATGATCGCCCGCGCCTACCTGCCCTACCTGGACGCCGAATTCGAGGACGTCATCGACCTGCACACCGAAACCCGCCCGGACGCCGCCGAATTGCGCAAACTGGCCGCGGTCGAGGCGGAACGGCTGGCGGCGGTGCGCAAACGGCACGCCGAGGTCGGCAATCCCACGTCGGAACTGCTGTTGTTCCGGCTGGAACAGGAGAAGACGGTCGCCGACACCGAACAGCTGATCGCCGCCGCGGCCACCGACCCGGATGCCGCGGTGGCCGCCGATCAGCGGCTGCGGGATCTGCGCGCCACCATCGACGAGGCCGAGGACGAACTGCTGTGGCCGAGCCTGGTGGCCAAGGCGAACGAGATGCTCGATTACATTCGCCGCCGGGTGGACCGGATCGGCGAGGAGATGTACCGGCTGGAACTCGACCAGCACGAGGTCTCGGTGCGCAGCGCCATCGAGGCGCACGAACCGGATCTGCTGCGCCAGCGCACCTCCGAACTGTCCGGGCTGCTGCGGCGGATCCTGGACTACACCGGTGAGCTGGAGGTGATCATCTTCGACAGCCTCTGCGAGCACCGGCACGCCATGGTGGACATCGTCGCGGCCGACGCGCTGATCGCGGACGGACGGGACGCCGCCGCGAACTACGACTACAGCCGGCTGCGCGGGATCAATACCCGGTTGCGGCAGCTGCTCTCGGAGCTGCCGCCCGAGCCGGATCCGTTCAGCACCATCCGGAAGGCCTAGCGCGCATTGAACTCCGGCCCCTCGTCGTCCGTGGATGGGGAGGAGGGGGACCGCAGGAGGACACCATGCGCACCACGCCCGAATCCCGCCGCACGCTATCCGGCTGGCTGCTCGCATTTCTGCTGTTGCTGGCGACCGTCGCGTGCGGCGGTTCCGGTGGCGGCGACAGCACCGAGACCAGCGCCGCGGCCGGGGCCGTGCAGATCGTCATGAGCGGCAACAAGTTCCAGGTGCCCGCCACCGTCGCCCCGGGCGCGACGGTGACCCTGGTGAACAAGGACAAGGTGGAGCACAGCGTCACCTCCACCCAGTCCGGGCTGTTCGACGTCGAAGTCGAAGGCGGCGAGACGAAGACGTTCGCCGTGCCCGCCACGGCCGGCAGCTACGCCATCTACTGCCGCTACCACTCGGGCATGACCGGGACGCTGGTGGTCGGCTAGCCGACGGGTTTCGGACCGATCCCGGAGTGACCCTTGCCACAGTTGGTACGTCGGCGTACCGTGAGGGCGGTACATAGGGGTACCAGGCTGGGAGTGGCTGATGACCACAGTGAAATTGCCCGCGGGACCGTCGACGCCGGGAATCGTTCAGGCCGTGGAGATTCTCGCGGGCCGGACGCGGGCGTGGCGGCGACTGCATCGGAAATACGGGTCCGCGTTCATGATCCGGATGCCGCGGTTCGGGCCGACGGTGGTGATCTCCGAACCGTCCGAGGTGCGCACGCTGTTCACCGCGAGCAGCGACCTGGCCGACAATATCGACGTCAATCTCGGCCAATTCCTCGGTCCGGGTTCGCTTTTCGCGCTGCGCGCCGACGAGCACAAGAAGGAACGCAAGCTGCTCGCCCCGCCGTTCCACGGGCGGCGGCTGGCGGTATACGAAGAGCTCATCGAGGCGGAAGCCGTCCGGGAAATGGCGGCCTGGCCGTCCGGGCGCGAATTCGCGACCATGGATTCGATGATGCGGATCACCCTGAACGTGATCCTGCGCGCCGTATTCGGCGCCGAGGGAACCGAATTCGAGCAATTGCGGACGCTGCTGCCGAAACTGGTGTTGATCGGGTCGGCGCTGGCGGCCATTCCGGTGCCGCGGCGATTCCTCGGGCGGTACGGGCCGTGGGGACGGTTCGCGGAGTACCGGCGGCAGTACGACGAGATCGTGGCGGGCCTGATCGCGCGCGGCGCGGCCGATCCCGCGCTGAGCGAACGGCACGACATCCTCGCCATGCTGTTGCAGGCGCGCTACGACGACGGTTCGGCCATGACGCGACAGGAGGTCGCCGACGAACTGCTGACCCTGCTGACCGCCGGGCACGAGACCACCGCCACCTCGCTGGCCTGGACCGTCGAGCGGCTGCGGCGGCATCCCGAGCTGCTGAATCGGCTGGTCGCGGAAGCCGATTCGGGCGGGTCGGCGCTGCGCGAGGCCACCCTGCTGGAAGTGCAGCGGGTGCGGCCGGTGATCGATTCGACGCTGCGCAAGGTGCGCGCCGAGACCATGCAGCTCGGCCGGTGGACGCTGCCGCGCGGGCAGCACGTGATGGTCAGCATCCGGCTCATGCACGACAACGAGGAACTGTTCCCGAACGCGCAGGCCTTCGACCCGGATCGGTTCGTCGGGGCGCGGCCCGGGACGTTCAGCTGGATTCCGTTCGGCGGCGGTGCGCGGCGCTGCATCGGGGCGTCGTTCGCGACCATGGAGATGAACATCGTCCTGCGCACGCTGCTACGGGATTTCACCCTCGAGCCCACCGACGCGCCGGACGAACGCGTCCACTTCCGGGGCGTGGCCCTGGTGCCCGCCAAGAAGGGCCGCGCGGTGGTGTACCGCCGCGCCCCGAAACCCCTGGTGGACAGCGAGACTCGCGCCGAGGAAGTGAACGCATGAGCAACGACCGCTTCGCCGACGTCGGCCGGGGCATCACCCTGGCCTACGAACAACTCGGCGACGACAACGGCATCCCGCTGCTGCTCATCGCCGGACTCGGGCAGCAGCGTCACGAATGGCACGACGGCCTGGTGCGGCTGCTCACCGGCCGCGGCTACCAGGTCGTCCGCTTCGACAATCGCGATGTGGGCGCGTCCACCCACGCTACCTTCCGGCCGCCGGGCGGACTGGATCTGCTGCGGAAGCGCTGGCATCCGGAGCAATACGATCTCGGCGCGCTGGCCGATGACGCCACCGGACTGCTCGACGCGCTCGGCTGGGACTCCGCGCACCTGGTCGGCATGTCCATGGGCGGCATGATCGGCCAGACCGTCGCCGCCCGGCAACCGCACCGGGTGCGGTCGCTGACCTCGATCTTCTCCACCAGCGGCGCCGCCCGGGTCGGCCGTCCGGCACTGTCCACCTGGCTGCGCATGGTCGCCAAACCGTCCAGCACCCGCGAACAGCACCTGGACGCGGCCGTGCGCATGTACCGCCATATCGGTTCCGCCGGTTACCCGTTCGACGAAGCCCTGGTGCGCGCCGTCGCGGGCGAGACCTGGGATCGCGACCCGCGCCCGTCACCCGGCGTGGGCCGCCAGCTCGCGGGCATCCTGAAATCCGGCGACCGGACTCGCGAACTGCGCACCATCACCGCGCCTACCCTGGTCCTGCACGGTGACCGTGATCGAATGGTCAACCCGACCGGTGGGGCCGTCACCGCCCAGGCCGTTCCGGGTGCGCGGCTGCACACCCTGCCCGGTATGGGGCACGATCTGCCGGCCGCGCTGTGGCCCACGCTCGCCGAACTCGTCGACACCCACATCCGCACCGCCGAATCCAGGAGCACCGATGCCCCGAACCTCTAGGCCCCTGTCCGGACGCCCGGTAATGATCACCGGGGCGGCCTCCGGCATCGGGCGCGGTCTCGCCCAACTGCTTTCGCGCCGGGGCTCGCCGGTGGCCATCGCCGATATCGACGCCGACGGGCTCAAGCAGACCGCGGCCACGCTGAGCGGCCCGGTGCTGACCCGCGTGCTCGATGTGCGCGATGCCGCCGATCAGCTCGCCTTCGCCGGCGAGGTGCGGGAATGGCTGACCGCGCCCTTGGCGGCGGTGTTCAACAATGCCGGCGTCGCGCTCGGCTCCTCGGTCGCCGATGCGCTGCCGGAGGACGACGAGTGGCTGCGGCAGATCAACTTCGACGGCGTGGTCAACGGGACCCGGGCCTTCCTGCCGATACTGCTCGAGCAGGACAGCGGGGCCATCGTGAACACCTCCAGCGTGTACGGGCTGGCCGGGATGCCGTACCAGAGCGCCTACTGCGCTGCGAAATTCGCGGTGCGCGGCTTCACCGAGGCGCTACGGCACGAACTGCGCGGGACCGGGGTGTCGGCGGTGACCGTGCACCCGGGCGGCATCACCACCAATATCGCGCGCAGTGCCCGGATCCGGACCGACCCGGAGGGGCTGGGCCGCACCAAGGACCAGCTGGCCGACGAATTCGAGGCCATGACCATGACCTCGCCGGAGAAAGCGGCCGAAATCATCTGCGGCGGAGTCGAAAAGGGCAAAGCCCGGATTCTGGTCGGGCCCGACGCCCACCTGTTCGACATCCTCACCCGGGTGACCCCCACCCACTACTACGACGTGCTCGGCTTCGTCATGGCGCGGGCACGGGGCCGGGCGGCGAAGGGAGCCGGGAAGTGACCGAACACGTGGACGTGGTGATCGTCGGCGCCGGACTCTCGGGCATCGGGGCGGCGCATCACCTGCAGGACGCGTTCCCCCAGCGCAGCTACGCCATCCTCGAAGCCCGCGAAACCAGCGGCGGCACTTGGGATCTGTTCCGCTACCCGGGCGTGCGCTCGGACTCCGATATGCACACCCTCGGCTATCGATTCCGGCCGTGGGTGGCAGCCGAAGCCATCGCGGACGGGCCCGCGATTCTCGGCTACATACGCGATACCGCCGCCGACGCGGGCATCGACAAGCGAATCCGATACGGGCACAAGGTGATCCGGGCATCCTGGTCGAGCGCGGACGCACGCTGGACGGTGGAGTTCGAGCACGGCGGCGTGCGCTCACAGCTCACCTGCTCGTTCCTGTACGTGTGCAGCGGCTACTACCGGTACGACCGCGGCTTCACCCCCGAATTCGACGGAATCGAGGATTTCCGTGGGCAACTCGTGCATCCGCAGCAGTGGCCCGAAGACCTCGACTACGCCGGGAAACGGGTGGTGGTGATCGGCAGCGGGGCCACCGCGGTCACGCTGGTACCGGCCATGGCCGAAAAGGCCGCGCGGGTCACCATGTTGCAGCGGTCCCCGACCTACATCATGTCGCTGCCCTCGGTGGACGCCGTAGCGACCCGGCTGCGGGAGCTGCTCGGCCCGCGCCGCGCCTACGCGATCACCCGGTGGAAGAACGTCGCCGTCGGCACCCTCATCTATCAGCTCAGCCAGCGGCGACCGGCCATGATGCGCAAGTTCATTCGCGGTCAGACGGTCAAGCAGCTGCCGGCCGGATACGACGTGGACACCCACTTCAATCCCGTCTACGACCCGTGGGATCAGCGGCTGTGCCTGGTGCCGGACGCGGACCTGTTCAAGGCCATCCGGGCGGGCAAGGCGGATGTGGTCACCGATCGCATCGAGAAGTTCACGCCCACCGGGCTGCGGCTGGAATCGGGCGCCGAACTCGCGGCCGACATCGTGGTGACCGCGACCGGACTCGACATGCTCGCCTTCGGCGGTATGACCCTCGAAGTCGACGGCCGCACCGTCGAACTGCCCGAGACCATGGCCTACAAGGGCATGATGCTCAGCGGCGTCCCGAATTTCGCCTTCACCATCGGCTACACCAATGCCTCCTGGACGCTGAAGGCCGATCTGGTCGCCGAATTCGTCTGCCGCATGCTGCGCCATCTGGATCGCAACGGCTACAGCCACTTCACGCCCTGGCCCGACCCCGCCGTCACGCCCGCGCCGCTGATGGACTTCCAGGCCGGATACGTGCTGCGCGCCATCGACCGCTTCCCGAAGGCCGGATCGCGGGCCCCGTGGCGGCTGGGCATGAACTACGCGCAAGACGTGCTCACCCTGCGGCACGGCCGGATCGAGGACGGCACCGTCCGGTTCGCACACCGGACCGCGGTCCCGGAAAGGGAGAAACTACCCTGGTCGTCGTGACCCGAGCCGAGCCGATCAGCAACGCCGTCGCCGAATCCGCTTTCCGGCGGCGGCTGTTGGAAGGCATGGCCGAGGCGGTGCGCGAACGCGGCTACAAGGACGCCACGGTCGCCGACGTGGTGCGGGCCGCCCGCACCTCGCGGCGCACCTTCTACGAGCACTTCGCCGACAAGCAGGCCTGTTTCATCGCACTGCTGGGCGAACGCAACGGTGACACGGTGCGCGAGATCTACGCCGCGGTGGATCCGTCCGCGCCCTGGCGCACCCAGATCCAGCAGGCGGTGCAGGCGTGGATCGGGGCGTCCAAACAGGACACCTCGATCACCCTGGCCTGGATTCGCGACACCCCGGCGCTGGGGGAGCGGGCCAGCCAGCTGCATCACGAAGCCGCCGACGCGTTCATCGACCTGATCCAGAACCTCACCGCCACACCGGCTTTCCACTCCGCCGGACTGCATCCGCCGACCCGGCAGATGGCGACCATCCTCTACGGCGGGTTCCGGGAACTGATCGCCTCCACCGTGGAGGCGGGGCGCGATATCGACGAGATCATCCCCGTCGCGGTGGAAACCGCCATCGCGCTGGTCGGGCCGCGCCCGGAATAGCCCTCACCCCGCCGACGCGGTGAGCAGGTCGATGGTCAGCTCGAAGGCCGCGTCCACCCGCTCCCGGTCGCCCGTGGTGAGTAGATCCAATTGCAGCCCGCGCACCTGGGCGAGCACGAAAGTCGCGGTGCTGGAAACGGATTCGGCGGGCCAGCCGTAACGCTCCAGCTCGGTCTCGATGAGCGTGAGCCAATCGGTGGCCAGCCGGGCCAGCGGACCGGCGGGGGTGTGGGCGCCGGCCGCGACCAGTTCGAACAGCACCAGGAACTGGCGTTGCTCACGCGGCTGGCACAGCAGCCGCCAGGCGGCGCGCAGCAGCTCCTGGGCGGATTCGGCGGTGCGGATCTCCGGGGTGAACAGGCGGCGCTCGAAATCGACGCGAATGTTCTCCAGCACCTCGGCGATGAGCGCGTCCCGGGTCGCGAAATGCCGGATCAGGGTGGCGTGGCTGACGCCCAGCGCCTGCGCGACCGGGCGCAGCGAGAAATCCCGCACCCCGTTCTCGAGCACGTATTCGGTAGCGGCGGCGAGCAATTCGGGGCGGCGATGCTGGAACCGCAGCCTGCGGCCGTCGATTCTGGTTTCGGGATTCGCCGCCGGTTCCGGGGTCACGGGTGGAAGCCTAGTGGGATCGGGGTGCGCGGCGAAATTTTCCGTTCCAAACGGTTACGTAACCGATCGGTACGGCTATCGTGGTCGGTGCGGGAGCAACGGGAACCCGCGCGTGAGGAGACGACGATGAGGTACGACGAGTACCGCGCCCACGATGCCGTCGGACTGGCCGGATTGGTCGCCCGCGGCGAGGCGCACCCCACCGAACTCTTGCAGGCGGCCCTGGACCGGCACGCCCAGGTCGGGCCGGCCATCAATGCGGTGAGCCTGCTCATGGACCAGGTCGGCAAGGAACTCGCCGATCGCCCGGAGCGGTCCGGGGCGTTCGCGGGCGTGCCGTTCCTGATCAAGGACCTGGTGCAGGACTACGCCGGATACCCGACCTCGGCGGGAACCGGTCCGCTGCGGCGCATTCCGGCCGAACGGCACAGCGTGGTGGTGCGGCGGTGGCTGGACGCGGGGCTGGTGGTGTTCGGCAAGACGGCGACCCCGGAATTCGGCAGCAAGGGCATCACCGAGACCCGGACCTTCGGGGCCACCCGGAATCCGTGGGATCTGGGGCGCACGCCGGGCGGGTCGTCCGGTGGTTCGGCGGCGGCGGTCGCGGCCGGCATCGTGCCGGTGGCGGGCGCCAGCGACGGCGGCGGGTCGATCCGGATCCCGGCCGCGCACACCGGACTGTTCGGGCTCAAGCCCGGGCGCGGCCTGGTCTCCAGCGGGCCGGTGCTGGGTGATCCGCTGTTCGGGGCGGCGTCGGAGGGCGTGCTGTCGCGGTCGGTGCGCGATACCGCCCGCATGCTCGACATTCTCGCGGTGCCGGACGCGGCCGCGCCGTTCCATATCGAGCGGCCCGAGCGGCCCTACTTCGATGCGGTCAGCGATGCGCCGCGCCGGCTGCGGATCGGGTTCAGCCACGACTCCCCGCTGGGCACACCGGTGCACGCGGAAGCCGTTCGCGCCGTGGAGAATACGGCCGCACTGCTCGAATCCCTCGGGCACCGGGTCGAATCCGCGACGCCGCAGCTCGACGGCAAGCAGATGGCCACGGACTTCATGACGGTGTGGACCGCCGTGGCCGCCGCGGAACTGGCCGAAGCCTGCCGCCGGACCGGGGCGCGGCCGGGCGAATTCGATGTCGATACCCAGGTGCTCGCGGCGGTCGGCCGGGCGGTGTCCGCGCCCGCGCTGGTCGAAGCGCAGGCGCGCTGGAATGTGTACACGCGGGCGCTGGCGGAGTTCCACGAACGGTTCGACCTATTGCTGACCCCGACCTTGGCCGAGCCGCCCTTGCTGATCGGGCAGAACCGGACGCCCGCGGCGCTGGAACGGGCGCTGCCGCCGCTGCTCAAGCTCGGAGCCGGAAACGTGTTGCCGCGCACCGACTTCTATCGCGAGCTGGTGACCGCGAATCTGGCGGCGGTTCCGTTCACGCAGCTGGCCAATATCACCGGGCGGCCCGCCATGAGCGTCCCGACGCATTGGACGGCCATGGATCTGCCGCTGGGGACCCAGTTCGTCGGACCGCCGGGGAGCGAATACCTGCTGCTGCAATTGGCGGCCGAGCTGGAAACGGCGGTGCCGTGGGCGGATCGGCAGCCGCCGGTCACCCGGCGCTGAACGGCGCGCCGTATTCGAGGTAGCCGGGCGCGTCCTGCCCGGCCGCCCGGAACGCCTCGCGCAATCGGCGCGCCAGGCGGGGGATCACATAGTCGCCGACCTGCTCGATCGGCACCCAGGCCCAGCCGTCCAATTCGCTGGCCTGCAGCACGATTTCGCGTTCGTCCGCGAGTTCGATGGTCCCGCAATCGAAGACGTAGAGGATCTTGTCGCCGTCGGCGTCGCTGGGCGCCCAGTCGTGGACCAGCAGGCGGCGCGGCGGCCGGTCCAGGCCGAGTTCCTCGCGGAGTTCGCGCCGGCAAGCGGCGGAGGGGGATTCGCCGCGATCCACGCCGCCGCCGGGGATGTCCCAGCCGTTGCCGTAGGTCTTGTGGACCAGGAAGACGTCGCGGCCCCGGGTGAACAGGGCCCCGGCGGCCAGGCGGGCGCGGGCTGGGTCATCGGTCATGGGCTGATTCTCATCGAGCCGGGACCGGTTCGGCCATTTCCGCCACGGGGTTTCGGTGGCGACGGTGCTGACGGTAGGCGTAGCCGCCGAGGGCGGCCAGCACGACCAGCTCCAGCAATGGGGATATACCGGCCACGACCGGGATCGGGAGCAGGAAGACGAGGGCCGCGCGCACAGCCGACTCGGCGGTGAGGACCGCGCCCCACAGTGTGGTCCGCTGCCGGTGGGTCTGAATTTCCCCGGGGGACAGGGTTTCCGCGCCGTGCAGGCGCTGGGCGAGATAGGCCGTGACCGGCACGGCCGTGCGCGTGCTGGCCAGGAAGATCAGGCCGGTGATCGCGCTGATGGCGGGGTCGCGCAGCAGCACCAGGCGCGGATCGTGGGTGGCGAGTGCCATGGCCAGCATGAGGGCGTACGTGACGATCATGGTGAGCGCCACGGCATCCAGCTGCCGGGTGCGGAGGGTGCCGACGGCCAGCCAGCAGGTCGCCACCGTCGCGGCGGTGATCAATGCGCGGACCACGCCGAAACCGGCGGCCTGGGTGAGGTAGAAGGCGGCGGGGGAGACGCCGAGATCCAGTGCGAGCCAGAGGAACCGGAGTCCTCGGCGGGGGACGGGGAGCAGCATGATCGGCTCGGATCGAGGTCGGGGACCGGTCGGATCGGGTCCGTTGAAATTCAAGCTACCATACGAACGTATGAGGGATTAAGGTGTGAATATCTGAAGGTGCTATACGAACGTATTAGGAGCGATCGTGTTCAGGTTATTGGAACTGCTGGGCCTGTGCGCCCCGCTCGCGGGCGCCGGACTCGCCGTCTACTACCGCCGCCGGCTCGCCACGGCCTTCCCGTTCGCCCTCGGCGCTTCGCTACTGGCCCTCATCGCCTCCGGCATCGCCCTCGCCGCCGACCGGCTGCGCTGGTTCGGCGGCGACGCGGAGGGCATCGTCGAACACATGGAACTGGGTGCGGGACTGCGCAATCTGTTCCTGATCGGCGCCTGGGCGCTGCTGCTCGTCGCCATCGCGCGCACGCGGGGTGCGGAGGTTCGGCGATGAGCGCCCTGTTTCCCGCCACCGAGGCCGTGGTCGTCGTGCTCGCGGTGGGTACCGCCGCGTTCGGATTTCGTCTGGCGCGGCGGCATCGGACCGCTGGGTATTGCACTGCCGCGGGCGCGTTCGTGTGGCTGCTGGCCGAGGGGCTGCACTGGGTTCAGGGGGTCGTGATCGCGCCCCGGGTGGCGGGGGAGGAGCACGGGTTCCCGCGGGTGCTAGTGACGATGCTGGGCGAGGCGGTGTATTTCGGACTGGGTGGTCTGGGCATACTGCTGTTGTTCTTCGCCGCCGTGGCCGACCGGCCCGCCCGCGACGACGAACGTCCCGAACCGACCGCCTTGGCGCAGCGACTGATCGGCGCGGCCTGGCGTTACTACTCCAGCCAGAGGGGCCGACATGCGCGATAGCCGCACCGCCGCCGACAGCACCGACCGGCGCGCGCAGCTGCTGGACCGGCTGGCCGACGCCATTGCCGAAGGCGGGATCGAGGGGGTGAGCATCCGGGATCTGGCGCAGCGGGCGGGGGTGTCCATCGGGACCGTCCAGTACTACTTCTCCACCAAGACCGATCTGCTCACGGCCGCTTGGTATCACGTGCGCGATCAGGCGCTCGAACGGTTCCATCAATCCGGGATCGGGGAGCTGGAACCGCGCGAACAACTGCTCGGCGTCACCGAGCTGCTGCTCACGCCGACCCCGGAACATCGGCTCTCGCGGATGTGGCTGGCGCTGGTGGCGCGGGCCGCCCACGATCCGGGAATCGCCGCCCTGCATCGCGAGCAGTGGGCCGATACCGCCGGGCTGCTGGCGCGCCTGCTCGCCGCCGCCAATCCGGCGCGCGCCGGTGAATCCGCCGATGCCGCAACCGAACTGCTGGGGCTGCTCGACGGTCTCTCCATCGCCGTCCTCACCGAACCCGATCGGGTGTCGCCCGAACGCGGCCGGCGTATCGCCCGCGCCTGGGTGCGGCGCTGGCTGGCGTGAGGACGGTTCAGGTCAGGGCGGGCCGCAGCAGGGTCACGGCGGCCGTGAGCGCGGATTCGGCATCGGCCCAAGAGGTTTCGACCGGCTGGGTGGTGAGGATGACGACGGCGTAATGCAGCGGGCGGTCGTCGGCGGGTGCTACCAGGCCCGTGGTGGCCAAAGTGAGCGAGTCGTCGAGATACATCCAGCCCTGTTTGACGGCCCACGGATGGCCGGACAGCGCACTCGGGATGCCGAAGTACTGGTCGGTGCCGTCGGCCGAGATCTCCTCGGTGTCGCGCAGCGCCGTGAGGATGAGATCGCGTGCCGGCGCCGGGACCCGGGTGGTCAGATAGGTCAGCATCGCCACCACATCCCTTGGCGTGGTGAGGGTTTCGCCCCACTGATCGAGATCGTCGGGCGGCACCGTGCCCGGCAGTCCGATCAGCGTCGTCATGCGGGTGATGATGGCCTCGCGCCCGCCCTCGTCCCAGAGCGCGTCGGCGATATCGTCGTCACTGGTGGCCAACATGGCGGTGAGCAGCTCGGCCGCACTCGAATCTGGTTGCCAGTCAGCGCGTTTCAGTGCGTCCAGGGCGATGAGCACCTTCACCACCGAAGCCGTGTAGAACTGGCTGCCCGCGTTCACGGTCGCGATCACCGTGCCGGTCGCGATATCGACCACGTCGATCCCGGCGGTGGTGCCGGGGGCGATGGTCTCGATCGCCTCTTGCATGCGCCGCGCCAATTCGGCCGCCGCCGGCGCGGCCGGGGCAATGGTTGCCGGAGGTTTGATCAAGAGCGGAACCGGTCCGGTCGGGTTGTTTCCCGTCGCGGCGGCCCTGGCCGCCAGTAGCGCCACGATAGCGGCGGCCGCCAGCCACAGCCACCGCATACGCGCCGATCCCGGCCCCTTCTCCTGCATGTGTCAACTATCACCGGGCTCGCCGCCGCGTGGTATGCCCTGCGGTTGCCTCGCCGGTCTCGATTCGGTGTCGGCCCGGCTCGATTCATCGTGTGCGATCTACCATCGCGATAGGTCGGGGTTCGTCCGATGGAGGCCCCAGATGCAGATGAATTCTGAGTTTCTCCGGAACACGCTCGCCAGGTGTGTGCTCCCGCTCGCGCTCGGCGCAATATTCCTATCCCTACCGGTCGCCATGCCCGCCGCGCAGGCCGACGCCGACTACGGCGGCGGGTGCGTGCTCTACTCCGGCAATCGCGCCGCGACCATCGACTCACTACGTTTCCGCTGCTCGAATGCCCAGCAGGACAGTATCTTCCGCGATGCCCCGCGCGGTGCGGTGCCCATGGGCGTCAAGGACGGGTGGGTGGCGCGGGGCGATGTGAAGCCCATCGCCCCGGCACTGTGGATCGGCAAGACCTTCTACACCGGACCCGACGGCGGGTACCTGCTGAACCGGTTGACGCCGGCCGGTATCGAGGCGATACAGGCCAACGTCTATCCCGGGGCGGCGGTGCTGGACGGCGGCCCGACCTGGGCCATCGACTACGCGCCGTCACCGGTCCCGCAGGTCTACGACGAGATCCGCGAGGTCACGCCCGGCGTCTGGTTCGGGTACTCCTGGTGGCGGGAAGGCGGGGGCATCTCCCAGACCCTGATGTTCATCCTCGCCTGATCAGACCAACCGGCCGCCACCGTCCACGTGGAGGGTGGCGCCGGTCAGGAACGGGTTGGTAAGGGCCAAGAGTGCGGCCGCGGAGACATCAGCGGTGCCGCCGACCCGGCGGGCGGGATTGCGGGCCGCGACGCCTTCGAAGAACGCGGCCTTGCCCGGGCCGTCCCACGCGCCGGAATCGATGATGCCGGGGGACAGCGCGTTCACGCGCAATGGCGCCAGTTCCACCGCCAGGGCTTCGGCCAGGGTCGCGGCGGCGGCATTGGTGGCGGCCATGACCGAGCGGCCCGGGGCAGGCCGCCAGGCGGCGACGCCGGAGAACAGCAGGATCGAACCGCCGGGCCGGAAGCGCGGGGCGAAATGCTTGGCGAGCAGGATGGGGCCGATCACCTTGGCGTCGAAGGCGCGATGGACGGCGTCGCGATCGAGTTCGGTGACCGGGCCGTTGGCATGATCGGCGGCCAGGGAGACGAGGTGATCGAGTTCGCCGACGCGCTCGGCCAGGGCGCGGATCGAATCCTCGTCGGTCAGGTCCACTTCCGGGCGGCCGACCGAAATAACCTGTGCCCCTGATTCTTTCGCGTCCTGCTCGATCTGCCGGGCAATGCCGGAGCCCGCGCCGATGATCAGGACCTTCTGGTTCTGCAAAGTTGTCATGACACGCTCAGCGTTCCCGGCCGCCCGTCTCATCCCATCGCGATGCGAATGTTTTCGATGCAATCCATAGAATCAGCGAATGCCTACCTTGCGTGCGCTGGAATGCCTGGTCGCCGTCCTGGACGCCGGTTCGATCACCGAAGCCGCGGCGGCGCTGCACCTCTCACAGCCCGCGCTGTCGCATCAATTGGCGGCGCTCGAGAAGGAAATCGGCGCGCCCGTGGTGGAACGCCTGCCGCGCGGCGTACGCGCCACCCCGGTCGGCCGGGCGATCGAAGCCGATGCCCGGGCCGCGCTGGCCGCCGCCGATCGCGTCGTCGGCACCGGCAAAGCCACCGCCCGGGGCGCTGGAGGTCAACTGCGCGTGGCCTGTGCGGAGAGCTTGACGGCCGGTCTGCTCGCCCCTGTCCTGCGCACCTGGATCCGCCGAAATCCACTGGTGCGCTTGCATATCGCCGAAGCGACCAGTGCCGACGAATTGGCAGCGCTGGTGGAATCGAATGACGCGGACGTGGCGATCTGCCCGCGCCCCACACGCTGGACCGGGGCGGAGGAGCTCATCGGAACCGAAGAAATCGTCGCCGTATTCGCTCCCGGACACCCACTCGCCGACCGCCCCCGGCTCACAGTCGCCGACCTGACCGGCGAACCGCTCGTCCACTACCACCCCGGCAACGGCCTCGCCGCCTGGCTCGACACCGAATTGGCCCGCGGCGGCCACACCCCGAGAATCGCCATGCGCACCCGCCAGGCCGTCACCGCCGCCCAGCTCGCCGCGGCGGGCGTCGCCCCCGCCCTGGTCCCGGCCACCGCCATCCCCAGCGGGCTGTCAGCCGCCCTGTCCCGCCTCACCCCGCCCCTCGAACGAGACCTGGTGTGCCTGCTCGGCAATCCGAGCGACCCCCTGGTGCGCCGATTCACGGCCGATATCGCCAAACGCGGCGTGCCTGTACCGGCCTCGATCACCGCGAAGCTCGACAGATAACCGGCCCACAGATCCGCCTGCCCAGCATCCTGACGAAGACGGGCGCGCTCGGCATCCCGGAGTGGCCGCACGCCCCGCGCCGGAATGACGAAGGAGGGGTTTCGGCAGGGAGATTGCCCGGTGTCCGGGTGCCCGGTAGCTACCTACGCGGCGGAGCTGGCGACCTTGCGGGCCGTCGTGATCATGGGCACCTGGAGCGGCAGGCGGAGGAGGGCGCCGGCCTTGAGGGGCAGCGGGCGGTCGCTGGCCAGCCAGTCCCGGGCCATCTGAACATTGCCGGGGAAAACCGCGATGAGCAGCAGGACCGCCAGGCGGGCGCCCAGGCGGCGGGTGCGCGGCACCGCTACCAGCGCGCCGATGCCGAGCTCGGCCACGCCCGAGACGTAGGTGTAGGTGCGGGGTTCGCCGGGGAGCTCCGGCGGGATCAGGGCGTCGTAGAACTTCGGCGCGGCGAAATGCGTCGCGCCCGCGCCGAGTAGGGCGGCGGCGAGCAGGAAGGCCCGGCCGCGGCCGGACTGAGTAGCGGTGGTCGTCATGGTCGCAGCTTATGCCGACCGGTCCCGTTGTGGGATTTCCTCAGGGCGCGCCTAACCCTCGTTGGACCGGTGCGGTCGTTGATAGACGTGGACCTCGTTGCCTGCGAAAGGGATTCGATGACCACCGAAATTGAACGCGCTCCCGCCTGGGCGCCGACCGGGCGGACGGTCGCGGCCGTGTGTGCGGTCGGGATTCTGGTGGTGGGGCAGCTGTATGTGGTGTTGCCGGTGTTGCATCGGCTGGCCCAGGACTGGGATACCTCCAAATCTGCGGCGACCTGGACGACCACGGCGTTCGGGCTGGCGTACGGGGCCGGGTTCCTGGTCACCGGGCCGCTGTCGGATCGGTGGGGGCGGCGGCCGGTGATCGTGGGCGGGTTGCTGGCCACGGTGGTCAGTTCGCTGATCGTCGCGGTCGCGCCGGGATTGGGGACCGGGCTGGCGGCGCGGATCTTGCAGGGGCTCACCGCGTCGTTCTTCGCGCCCGCGGCGTTCGCGTATCTGAGCGAGCGCATCGCACCCGAACGGCGGGTGTTCGCGTTGACCTGCTTGACCAGTTCATTCCTGGGAGCGGGGGTGGTGGCGCAGGTGCTGGCGCAAGTGATCGGCAATGCGCTGGGATGGCATGCCA
The DNA here is from genome assembly GCF_001613325.1 of Nocardia yamanashiensis NBRC 100130. Taxonomy (GTDB): domain Bacteria; phylum Actinomycetota; class Actinomycetes; order Mycobacteriales; family Mycobacteriaceae; genus Nocardia; species Nocardia yamanashiensis. The sequence continues at coordinate 210,055 of NZ_BDCD01000002.1, forward strand.
TCTTCGTCTCGGGCGCGATCGCGTTCGGGTTGTCGGCGGTGCTGTTGCGGATCGTGTTGCAGGACGGGCGTTCCGGCACTGCCGGACCGGCTCCGACGGTCCGGGCGGTCTTCGCGCCGTTCGGGCACTTGCTGCGGCAGCCGAAACTGGTGCTGCTCTATCTGAGCTGCCTGGCGGTGCTGGGGTCCTTCGTCGGCATCTACACCGGCATTCAGCTGTCGCCGCCGGACGGCGTCGGATCCAGCAACGGCGCGCTGCTGGCCCTGCGCGCCAGTGCGATTCCCGCCATGATCGCCGTGCCCGTCCTGGCGAGCCGGCTGGGGGCCATCGATCCGAATCGCCGGGTGATCGTCGCCCTGGCGACCGCCGGGGTCGCGGCCGGTATCACCGCGATACCCCTCGGCGGTATCTGGGTCGCGGCGTGGTTGTTCGTACTCGTCACCGCCATTGCCGTCGCGGCCCCGGCGGCCGTACAGGCCATCGCCGCACAGGCCGGACCGGCCCGGGGCGCGGCCACCGCGCTCTACACCTTCGCTCTGTTCGTCGGCGCGAGCGCGGGCCCGCAGTTGGCGAATCTCTTCGCGCACTCCGGATATCCGGCCGTCGCGGCGGCCATCGCCGTGCTCGCGCTGACCGGTTCCGCGCTCGCCTACGCCTCCACCATCCGCCCACGCTGAACCCCGGGCGGCGAGTTTTCTCCACCCTGGTTTGAACTGTTGCTCGTAAACAACTGTCCCGCATAACTTTTCGATCACGGTCATGAGTTCCAGCGTCAAGCCCCGGCTGGCTGGGCGGCAACCCTCCACGACGGCGGGGTGCTCCGGGTGACGACCGGATGGCGGCGAACGCGTCGCCATAAGCGTCATTCTCGCGGAGGAATCAATGTCTGTAGCCCAACTCTCTTCGGCGTACCCGGCGGCGGAAACCACGGTGATCAGCGAGCTCGTACTGGTCGCCGATCGATTCCGGGGCATCGCCGAAGACGACCGGGCCTTCACCGTCTCCGGGCTGGTCGCCGCCTTGCGCGGCGGCCGGCTGCGGGAATCCGAGCAGCCGGTCACGGTACGGCTCGGGCAGGGCGTGACCCGGCACGATCTCGACTATGTCGAGCATGTGGCGGCCATTCACGCCCCGGCGGGATTGCGGGTGCTGGGTGAGGTGGCCGAACCGGCGCCGCGGCACCAGGTGCACAAGTATCAGAACTCGAATGTGCTGCTGGCCAACCTGATCCGGGAATCGGCGACCGAGTTCTCGGCGGATCTGCGGATCCACGGGGACAACGAACTGCTGCTGGATCATCAGACCGGCGAGCACGTGCAGGGCATCGTGATCGTGGAAGCCGTGCGGCAGCTGTTCCTCGGCGCGTTCGAACTGGAATACGGGCGGCGGTGGCCGGAGCAGCACTTCTACATCGTCTGGAACAGCATCGAATTGGAGTTCAAGTCGTTCCTGTTCCCGCTGCCCGCCAGCGTGCACGCGGTGCTCACCCCGGTGTCGATCGAGGATCCGGCCAAGCTGGAATTCGCCATCGAGGTGGAGGTGCGGCAGGCGGGACAGGTGGTGGCGACCACGCGAATCTCCTACGCCGCCTTGCCGAACGAGCGCATCTCGCAGATCGAACGGCACAAGGCCGCCAAGGCGATCGCGGCGTACCTGGGCGCCGCGGCATGAGCGGGGCCGCGTTCTTCGACGTCGACGAGACGTTGATCACGGTCAAGAGCATGTTCGCGTTCCTGCGGTTCTGGCTGGCCGAAAACGGTGACGACGGAACGGAATACGCGCGGGCGACCTGGGAGATCAAGGAGCGGGCGGCCGGCGGGCTGGCGCGCGAGGAGGTCAACCGGCTGTACTACCGGAATTACCGCGGGGTGCGGGCCGAGGAGCTGACCGCTTCCGGGCAGCGCTGGTTCGAGCAGTTCGCGGCCGGTGGGGCCGCCTACTATTCAGATGCCGTGGAAGCGCTTGCGGCACACCGTGATTCGGGCGACCGGGTGGTGTTCCTGTCCGGTTCGTTCGCCGCCGCGATCGCGCCCGTCGCGGCGGTGCTGGGGGCCGACCAGGTCATCGCCACCACCCCGGTGACCGATGAGAACGGCGTGCTGACCGGCGAGGTGTGGCGGCCCATGATCGGGGCCGCCAAGGCGAGCGCCGTCACCGAGTTCCTGCGCGAGCATGACATCGCGTTCGAGAACACCTACGGCTACGGCGATCACGCCAGCGACCTGCCGTTCCTGGAAGTCGTCGCGCAGCGGGCCTTCCGCGGCGACGACCCGGTGCTGCTGGCGCGCGCGGCCGCCGAGGGCTGGACCCATTTGAGCGATCGGGTCGCCGCCACGCCCGGCGCACCCGGCCGCATCCTGACCGAGAAAGAGGCTGTCTCCGTATGGTGAACCAGCGCTATGACCTGACCCCGACCACCCAGGGGCCGCTCTATCCGCCGAGCGAAGCCGTCGACGCGGAGGGCAATTTCATCGTCGCCGGCTTCCTCAACGAGGCCGGACCGGACGGGACGTTGACGCGGCGCTGGGGCAATGCCCTCGTCGCCGCGGACACCCCGCTGCCCAAGTTCGGGGAGAACCTGCCGTACACGGTGGTGCGTGAGCTGGGCGCGGAACTGTCGGAGGCGGATGCGGCCATCGAGCTGTACACGCTCCCATTGCCGTTGCCCGCCAACAACTATCCGATCGTGTTCGCCCCCGATCAGGCGCCGGACGCGCATTCGGTGGAACGGCCCAGCTACCCGTTCCACGCCACCCCGATCCCCGATCTGCGTCCCGAAGACGGTCGCAAACTCACCACCCCGGTCACTCTCGGCGACTGGCTGAAGGCCCGCGGCACCCTCGAGGTGAGCGTCGCCGACGATGCCCGCACCGCCGAATTCCGTTTCGAATTCACCGATCTCATCCCCGATTCCCTGTACACGGTCATGTCCCTGCGCGCCAGGGATCTCGACCCCGACGCCCCCACCCGGCCCGGCCCGCTCGGCGTCCCGAACGTGTTCGTCACCGACGAATCCGGTCGCGCCGCCTACCGCGCCGTGCTGCCCAACCCGTTCCCCGATCCCGCTCTGCCGGGCGCGAATCGGATCATCAGCGTGGTCGTGCTCTGGCAGAGCTACCAGCAGAACTACGGCGGCGCCATCGGCCGGCACGGCCTCGGCGGCGACATCCACGCCCAGCTGAAGATCCCGACCCCGGCCTTCGCGGAAATCACCACGCACGACTGACCACCGGAAAGCACCGCTGTGGCCGTCCCGTCGGGCCTACCATCTACCGCATGTCGGACCCACGGGACGGCTCCACCATGATCGAAGGCCGAGTCGTCCACTCTGTCTCGAACGCCCTGCGCATCACCTTCCGCAGCGGCCCCGGCGACCCCCTGGCCGTCGGCGTCCAGGGCGCGGGCGACGGTTTCACCGCCAGACTCGGCATCCTGTTCGGCTTCAAGAACGGCGGCACCGGCCGCCACCGCATCACCTACGCCGACGGTTCCAGCATCTGGGTCCACTCCAAGGACAGCGCCCCCACCGTCCTCACCCGCGCCGACGGCACCGCCATCGGCACCGTTCAGCGCGCCGACACCTCCACCGCGGTCGCCGCCACCGCGGGCACCCTCTTCCATTTCGTCCCCCTCCCCGACACCGCCCCCACCCCCGACCGCTACCGCCTGCGCATTCTCGATCGCATGGGCGAAGAAGCGGGCCGCCTCGACGTGATCCGCACCCCCGACGGCTGGACCCCGGGCCACCTGGCGAACGACCTGGCGGACAGCTACATCTGGTGGGACCGCGCCGGCCAGCCCCTCCCCACCCCTGTTCTCGGCACCCGCTTGGTCACCCGCCGCCCCGTCGATCCCGCCGAACGCGACATCCTGCTGGGCGTGTGCGCGGACATCGCCCTGGGCCTGCGCCCCTACATCGCCACCATGAAGCACTGACCCGCTTGCGTTATCGCGGCGATCGGGCGCGGATGTAGGTGACCGTGCCGAGGTGGCCCTGGCGGACGGGGGTGATCTCGTCACAGCTCAGGCCGGCGTCCTCGAGCAGGCGGGGGAGCCGGTCGGCGTGCACGTCGGCGATATGGAGGCCGCCGCCGGGGCGGAGGATCCGGCGCATCTCGTAGGCTGCGGCGGCTTGGGTTTCGGAGTCCAGGTGGTGGAGCATCAGGGCGGTCAGCACCTGGTCGAAAGCGGCGTCGGGGTAGGGGAGGTCCTGGGCGTAGGCGCGGTCGAAGCGAATGCCGGTGGCGGGGTGGGCTTTCCGGTGGGCGCGGGCCAATGCCAGGGGGTCGGGATCGCAGCCGGTCAGATCGGCGTCGGGGTGGGTGTTCTTGGCCAGGAGGGTGAGATTGCCGGTGCCGCAGCCGATATCGAGAACGCGCTGGCCGGGGGTGATGGCGGCGCCGGCGATCAGTTCGGCGTGGACGGCGGGTGCGCCCAGCAGGCGGGTGAGCAGGTCGTAGGTGGGGAGAAGGAAGTCGAAACCGGCGGCGGGGATGTAGTCGTGGCGGTTGCCTAGGCGGCGGCTCAGCGTTTGAGGATCAAGTTTGGGCATGTACTCATGGTGATCGGGCCGGTGCCTGCGTAGTTGGGGGATCGTTCGCGGTTCTTGGACTATCTTTGGTCGGATGGATCACGCGGCGCGGTTGGTGCGGCACGAGCGCGGGGTGCCGGTGTACGAGTATCGGACCGCGTTCGGGACGCCGCCGGTATCGGTGCTGCATATCGCCGGGCACGAGCGGGAGGGCGGCGACCGGCCGCACATTCATGCGTTCCCGGTGCTGATGTATGTCCCCGACCCGGGTGTCGTTTACCTGGTCGCTCCGGGACAGTCCGTCGAATCGCCTGCCCTGCACGGGATTCGGCACGGGCTCGGCGTGTACTTCGATCCCGCCGCGCTCGGTTCCGACACCCGCTCCCCGTGGCCCGCCTGGCGCAGCCACCCGTTGCTGTTCCCCTTCGTGCACGGCAGCGCCGACGGCCTGCTGCGCCTGGAAGTGCCCGGCTCCCGCCGCCGGTTCTGGTCCGCCACCATCGAATCCATCGAATCCGAGCTCGCCCACCGCGCCGACGGCTACCAGCAGGCCGCCCTCGCCCACCTGACCCTGCTGCTCATCGAGGTCGCCCGGCTGGCCGCCGACGTGGTCGGCGATCTGCGCCGCAGCGGAGAACCCTTGCTGGCCAAGGTCTTCGAGGTGATCGACCAGAAATACGCCACCCCGGTCTCGCTCCGTGATGTCGCGGCGGCGGTCGGTCTCACCCCGGGCCATCTCACCACGGTCGTCCGCCGCCGCACCGGCCGCACCGTGCAGGACTGGATCACCGAACGCCGGATGGCCGAAGCCCGCCGCCTGCTCGCCGATACCGACCTGCCGATCGCCGAGGTCGCCCACCGCACGGGCTTCCCCGACGCCGGCTACTTCACCCGGATGTTCCGCCGCCACAACGGCATTCCGCCCCGCCGGTGGCGCACCGGCGACGCCTGAGACGCCCCGGCGGTCAGTCGGCGACCTTGATCACCAGCTTGCCCAGATTCTTGCCGGTCAGCAGACCGCGGAACGCTTCGGGGGCATTGTCGAGACCGTCGACGACATCCTCGAGGTACGCGATGCGCCCCTCGGCCATCCAGCCGCTGACATCCGGATAGAACTCGCCGAACTGGTCCAGGAACTCGGTCTGGATGAAACCGCGCAGCTGCAGGCTCTTGCGCAGGATCAGGGACATGAGCAGCGGCATGCGGTCGGGGCCGGGCGGGAGTTCGGTGTCGTTGTACTGGGCGACCAAGCCGCACACCGGGATTCGGGCGAACTTGTTGAGCCGGGGGAGTACGGCGTCGAGGACCGCTCCGCCCACGTTCTCGAAATAGACGTCGATGCCGTCGGGGGTGGCGGCGGCCAGCTGTTCGGCGAAGTCCGGCGCCCGGTGATCGAGGGCGGCGTCGAAGCCGAACCGATCGCGCAGCAGCGCCACCTTCTCCGGCCCGCCCGCGATGCCCACCGCCCGCGCGCCCTTGATCTTGGCGATCTGGCCCACGGTGGCGCCGACCGGTCCGGTCGCCGCCGCGACCACCACCGTCTCACCCGGTTGCGGGCGGCCGATGGTGAGCAGCCCGGAATACGCGGTGAACCCGGGCATGCCGAGCACGCCGAGGGCCGTGGTGAGCGGCGCGACCGCGGGATCCAGCTTGCGCAGATAACCGGTGTGCTCCACCGAATGCGTCTGCCAGCCCGCGTAACCGAGCACGAAGTCACCGGGTTGCAGCGCCGGGTCGGTGGATTCGAGGACCCGCGACACTGTCGCGCCGCACATGGTGTCGTCGACCTCCACGGGCGGGGCGTAGGACGGCGCATCGCTCATGCGCCCGCGCATATACGGATCGAGAGACAGGTAGACCGTCTGGAGCAGGGCCTCACCGGGATTCGGCGGCGGCAGTTCCACCGTCTCGGTACGGAAGTTCTCCGGCTCGGGCATACCGGTCGGCCGGGAGGCCAGCACGATGCGGGTGCTCTTCATCGGTGACGAAACCTTTCGGTGGGCGACGAGGACATTGTGGACCGCCATCGGCGTCGGCCGGGCGGAACGGCGCGCGTGTCCCACTCAGCGGCAACCGGTGACTTCCGGCCAAGGCGGGCGTTCGGGTGGCGGGAAAGCGGTGGCAGGGCGATAATTTCGGCGTCGGCAGCGGGAACCGGCGCGGGTTGTCATGCCGAATCGACGACGGGTCGTGGGGTGCGATGCTGGAACGGGTGCGGGCGCGGCTGGCCGCGGGCGGGGTCGCCGGGGTGCTGCGGGATATCGGGTACGTGAGCCTGGGCAAGTACGGGCAGTATCTGGTGACCGCGGTGACGGTGCCGTTGACGGCGCGGGTGCTCGGGGTCGGCGGGGTCGGGTTGCTGGCCATCGGGATGTCGGCGTATTTCATCGGCTCGCTGCTGGTCGACCTGGGTATCAATGCCTTCCTGGCCGCCCTGCTCGAGGAAGAGGGCCTGGACGAACTGCGCGGCAGCTATCTCGTGGTGCGCGCCGTCATCCTCGGCGCGCTCGCGGTTGCGCTCGGCGCTGGGTGGTCTTTCCAAGTGGGCGAACACGTCTGGATGATCCTGCTCGGCATGTTCGTCGGCGGCTTCCTGTCCATGTCGGAGGACTGGCTGCTGATCGGCCAGGGCCGTTTCGCCGCCTCCATGTCGTATCAGATCGCCGGGCGGGTGGCCTATCTCGGCCTGCTGGTCGGTCTGCTCGCCCATTTCCCGAGCGCGAGCACCGTACTGCTGTGCTTGCTGCTGTCCTCGGCGCTGACGGTCGGCCTGACCTGGTGGGATGCGCTGCGCCACTTCGGCAATCCGGGCCGCCCGGCCCGGGTCCGGCTCATCCTGCGCAAGGGCGCCCCGGTGCTGGCGTCCCGCCTGCTGGTCACCAGCTACGGCCAGGGCACCGCCACCGTCTACTCCTCGGTCCTGAACGCGGCCTCGCTCGGATTGTATTCGGCGGGCGACAAATTGGTGCGCGCCGTGCAATCGCTCCTGGACCCGATCGGCCTGGCGCTGCTGCCGCGCATGGCCCACGAACGCGCCGACGCCCGGTTCTGGCGGCACGAGATCATCGCGCTGGCCGCCTGCGTCACGGTCGCGGGTATCGCGGTGGCCGGTATCTGGGTGGCCGCCCCGTTCGCGGTGCGGCTCATCTACGACGACGATTTCCGCGGCGTGGTCCCGTTGCTGCGGGTGGAGGTGTTCATCCTGTTCGCCACCGCCACCACGTCTTTCGTCACCACCGCCATCCTCCCGGTACGCCAGGACACGGTCGGCATCATGGTCGGCGGGATCATCGGCACCGCGGTGGCGGCCGGCGCGCTCGGGCTGACCTTGCGCACCCATTCGGTGTGGACCCTGGTCTGGGGCGCGGTGGCGGCCGAATTCACCGTCGCCGCCTGGTATCTCGCCCGCACCGCGCGATTGGCGGCCCGCGAACGCGCGCACCGCCAGGCGGTGCCGGTCGGCTGAACTACCGCAGCGCGCTACCGGCGATCCACTGCTCCCACGGCACGCTCCAGTCGCCGTTCTGCCACACCTCGAGGGGCGCACCGCCGGTATTGCGGATCTCCACCACGTCCCCCGGCACCGCGAAATCGAAGAACCAGCTGGCGTTCTCGGTGCTCAGGTTCAGGCACCCGTGCGACACATCGGTGCTGCCCTGCGCCCAGATGGTGGAATCCAGTGCGTGCAAATAGATTCCGTCGGTGCTGATCCGGGTGGCCCAGCCGATGGCCTCCTTGTATCCCAGCCGCGAATTGACCGGCAGCCCGTAGGTGGAGGAGTCCATGATCACCGGATTGGCCTTGTCCATCACCGTGTACACCCCGGGCTGGGTCCAGAAGGTGATGGTCTTCCCGGCGACCGTGGTGCTGCCGCCCATTCCCATCGAGGTGGGCATGGTGCGCACCAGATTCCCGTTCTCGAACACCTCGATCTGATGGGTGTTGTCATCGGCGATGGCCACGTGCGAGTCCCCGATGACGAACGAGGTCCGGGAGTCCTCCTGCCCGTACAACCCCGGCCCGACGGCCGCGCCGAATATGTTGGCCGCCACCGTGACTCGCGTCCCGGGCTGGTAGTACTCGCGTGGCCGCCAGTGCACGTTGCGATCGTCCATCCAGTACCACGCGCCCTCCACCTTCGGTTCGGTGGTGACCACCAGGCGTTTCTCGGCCGCCGCCCGATCCGGGATGTCCTCGTCGAAATGCGCCGCGACGACCGTACCGACCCCGTAGGTCCCGCCGTCCGCGAGCGCCGCGCCGCCGGTGGTGTTCAGGTACACCTTGGTCTGATTGAACGGCGTGAGCGTGCTGAAACTGCTGGTCACCGGCCCGGTGGCGCCGGTCATGCCGAGGCCCTCGGCGGTGACGGTATAGGCGTGGCCGTAGCCGAGCGGGATATTCGGCTGCCATCCGGTCTTGTCCGGGGTGAGGCTGCCGTCGATGACCCGGCCGTCTTCATTGGTCATGGTGACGGAGCTGAGGATGCCGCTGCTGGTCTTCACGGTGACGGGTGCGGCCGGATCGACGTCCGCGGCGCCCTGGGCCGGGCTCACGGTGATGACGGGCGCGGCGGGCGTGGACTTGCCGGGCTCGCCGCCGGTGGTGGGGGAGGAGGCGCAGGCGGCCAGGATGACGATGAGCACCGCGAGCAGGCTCGTCACAGCGGCTGATCGAAAACGGCGGGGTGGCATAGGCTTTCCCTCCTGTTCACCGTGCGCCGCGCTGCTGCACACCATCGTGTTACTGCCCAGGTTAGTAGGTTACCGCCATTTTCGTTCGAAACGTGGTTGCGCCGTTTCGCTTTGCTATCTACTATCTACGAACGTAGATAGTAGATTAATACTTGCGCCGGTCGACCACCCCGGCGCGGGCGTCATCCACCTCATCGGATGACGAGCTCAGGGAAACTGGGGCGTGCCTCCCCCTCATCGGCACGCCCCAGTGTGGGTTCCTTCGGAGTCGATCAGCGCACGCGCAGCAGGTCTCCGTACCGCACGCCGCGCACGGTCTTGGCGGCCACCACGGTGAACGCGGCGAGCAGCAGGGCGTACAGCGCCACCGCGACCACGGCGAACAGATCGGCCCCGGTGTGCAGGTACAGCGCGCTGCTGCCGGTGACGCAGGTGCCGAGCGGGAAGGTGAAGCCCCACCAGGTCATATTGAAGGGCATCGCGCGCCGGAAGTGCCAGGTCACCGCGATCGCCAAGGCCAGCCACAGCATGGCGAAACCCCAGGTGGGAATGCCGAACAGCACCGAGAACACCTCGAATCCGGCGGCATACTTCTCGGGCACCGCGCCGGGGGCCACATTGGCCAGCGCGCCGGCGGCGGTCACCGACTGGCCGAGCGGGCCGAGCACCAGCCACACGGTGGCGACCATGCCCATGGGCAGCGGATCGTGGTGCAGCAGCCGCGACCACAGGATGGTGATCAGCACGAAGGCGGCGATCAAGCTCAGGCCGAACATGGCCAGGCAGGCGACCAGCATGGTGAGCCGGGGCTGACCGGCGGGGATATGGGGAATCAACAGGGCGCCGAGGGCGGCCGACACCATCGGGGGCACCACGGGCATGAGCCAGCCGCCGAACGCGGCGTCCTGGTCGAAGCTGTGCCGGGTGAACATGCGGTAGGGAATCGCGGCGGCGGTGAGCAGGCCGAGCACGGTGCCGGTGGACCACAGCACCCAGTCCACGGCCACCGCCGCCCGCATGCCGATCACGTCCGAACCCAGCAGCAGCGCACCCGCGCCGATGGTCATCAGGGCCATCGGGGGAGCGCCGTAGAACTGCATCATGACCGGATTCATGCCGTGGGCGCGGGCCTGGTCGGGATAGCGCCGCCAGTGCAGCGCCCAGGCGACGGCCAGCACGGTCAGCAGCGCGGCGGCCAGCGCCCAGACCAGGGTGGCGGCCCCGCGCATGCCGGGCAGCTGCAGGGGCAGGGTGGCGGCCGCATTGGCCACGATCCCGGTGCCCATGACCACGGCGAACCAGTTCGGCGCCAGCTTGGCGAGGCTGTTCGAACCGGCGGCGCCTCGGGGTGCGCGGTGCAGCGCCGCCGACGTCCCGCTGACCGATCGGGTGGAATCGGAGTGATTGCGGAAGGTCACTGTGGTCATGAATTCAGCATCGCGACCTCACCGTGCCCCCGGTAGCCACTGTGAGCCGATGGGTGCATAGAGCCGTTCTATGGCCAGAGCGCTGGGCTGGCACGCCTCAGGAGAGCCGCCGCGCGGGCAGCCGCACCACCGCCGCCGACCGCGCCTGCCGCGCGATGGCCAGATCGGTCGGCTGTCCGTGCCGGGCGTCGAAGCGCTCGAACACCGCCGCCAGCTCCGGCGCCCAGTGCGCGACCTCCTCCCGGATCGCCCCCTCGGTCTCGAGCTGGCACAGCACCGCCAGCCCGGTGAGGAACGCCCGCGAGAACGGCGTGACGTAGGCGGGCAATCCCACCTGCCGGTGCACGTTCGACAGCCGCGGTTCCAGCACGTACCGCACCCGCCCGCGCAGCCATTCGGTGGTGAGCCGGAAATGCGGCTGCGCCAGCGGTTCACACGCGATGGCCAGGCCCTCGGCCAGCGCTTCGACATCGTAGGCGCGCCCCGGCGCCACGATCCCGTGCCGGCGCACGGCCGCGTCCAGCGCCGGAATGCCGCCGTTCAGCGCGGCATCCAGGAAGTCGACCATGAGCTCCTCGAACCCGGCTTCCGGCCAGGTCACGCACGCCCCGAAGTCCACGATGCCGAGCCGCCCGTCCGGCAGGATCCGGAAATTGCCCGGATGCGGATCGCAGTAGAGCAGTTCGGTGCGCTCCCAGGTGGACACGATGAACCGCAGGATCAGCATGCCGACCCGGCTGCGCTCCGCCGGCGCGCCGGATTCGATGATGCGGGAAACCGGTGTGCCCGTGAGCCATTCGCTGACGATCACGTCCTCGCGCTGCAGGATCACCGCGGGCACCACGAAGTCCGGATCGCCGGCGTACGCGCCCGCGAACACCTGCTGATGCCGGGCCTCGGCCGCGTAGTCGAGCTCCCCGGCCACGCACTTGCACAGCGCCTCGGTGACCGCCGGCACATCGGTGCCGGGCGCGAACACGCTGGCCAGCACCGAGATTCGGCGCAATTGCCGCAGATCGTCGAGCACCGCGGTGCGCCCGCCGGGATACATCACCTTCACCGCCACCGACCGGCCGTCGTGCCAGGTGGCGCGATGCACCTGCCCGATGGAGGCGGCCGCGGCGCGCCGGTCGTCGAAGTCGAGGAAGTAGCGCCGCCAGTCCGGTCCCAGCGCCGCCGCCATGGCCGTGTGCACCGCGGCGGGCAGCATGATCGGCGCGGAATCCTGCAACTGGGTCAGGGCGGTCCGGTACGGCTGCGCGAGATCGCCGGGCAGCGCGAGTTCGTAGAGCGAGAGGATCTGCCCGAGCTTGGTGGCGCAGCCCTTGAGTTCGCCGAGCACCTCGAAAATGTGCTGGGCCGTGCGCATCTGGATCTCGAGGTCGATCTCGGCGGGGGAGCGCCCGAGCGCGCGTTTGCCGACGCCCGCGGCCTGCCGCCCGGCATAGGCGATGGGCAGTCCGGCCAGTTTGGCATTGCGGGCGACCCGGCCCACGGGTGGTGCACCCCCGGTTCCCCCGGTGCGAACGCCGGTCCACCGCTTCGACATTGTTCACCTCATCGTCGAGTGCGCCACGTGCAGTTTGGCATACCAGAGCTTAAACTGTCTGGGACGTATCCGATAGTTGTCGAAAGGTGACGGGATGGGTGCCCAGACGGTCGTCGCCGATGTGGCGGACGAGCTCGCTCGCCGCGTCGTGACCGGAGAGTACGCGCCGGGTGACCTGATGCCCTCCGTCCGGCAGGTGGCCGAGGAATTCGACATGAACCGGGCCACCGCCCAATTGGTGCTGGGGCGGCTGGAGTCCTACGGCTTCGTGGACGCGCACCGCGGCCGCGGGTTCACCGTGCGCGATGTGCACCAGGCCGGGGGCGTGGACGTGTATCGCCGACTGTTCCGGCTCGCCGGGCCGGAGGCGGCCGCGGAGATGTTCGGCAATATCGTTGCGGCGGAACGGGCCATCGTGCTCGAGGCGCTGCTCGACTACACCGATGCCGGTCCGGCCGCCGAGCTGGACGCGGTGCGGGCCGCCATCGGAGAACTGGAAACCCTGGCGCGCGCGGACGCCCCCGAGTACGCGCGGCTGCTGGAAGTCGAACTGGAGCTGGTGCGCACGCTGCTGGGCGCGCTCGGGCACACCATGCAGCGGGCGGTGCTGAACTCGGTGGGGGACATGCTGTTCGAAGTGCCGGCGGCGGTGGAGGCGTATTTCGCGGCCTCGCCGGATCTGCACGTGCTGGTCTGGCAGGCGCTGCTGGCGGTGTGGGAATCGGAGGCCGGACCGTCGGCAGCGCAGTTGTCGCTGTTCGAGGACCTGTTCGGGCTCTACCACGAGAAGGTGGTGGCGCGGTTCGGCGAATTGGCCGGCCTCGGGCGGGGCGCGTCCGGCCGCCGGGCGGCGACCGCCTGATCGATTGCCTCACAACCGGATTGACCAACTGTCTGGGACAATCTAGGTTCAGGGTGTGCCCGCTCGGGCACCCGGAACGAAGCGAGGCACACCATGGCGGGGAAGAGGCGTACGGGTCTGGCGCGATCGGCGAAACTGGCCGCGTTGCCGATGGGCATCATGGCCCGGCGCATGACCGCCACCGGCAAGGCCATCCTCACCGGCGCCGAGCGGGGCGCGGTCGACGAGGCGCTGATCGACAAGGCCGCCGAGGAAGTCTTCCGGGTGCTGGGCGAACTCAAGGGCGGCGCCATGAAACTCGGCCAAGCGCTCAGCGTCGCCGAGGCCGCCGTGCCGCCCCGGTTCGCCGACCGCTACCGGGACGCCCTGGCCCGCCTGCAGAATCAGGCCCCGCCCATGCCCACCCACCAGGCCCATCGCGTCCTCGACGAGCAGCTCGGCACCCGCTGGCGGGACCGGTTCGAGAGTTTCGAGGACCGGCCGGTCGCCGCCGCCAGCATCGGCCAGGTGCACCGGGCGGTCTGGAAGGACGGCCGGGTGGTCGCGGTGAAGATCCAGTACCCGGGCGCGGACGCGGCGCTCATGTCGGATCTCAAACTGCTGCAGATGCTGTCGAGCACCTTCGGCGTCTTCCTGCCCGGGGTGAACGTGAAGGCGCTGATCGAGGAGTTCGTCGAGCGCACCGCCGACGAACTCGACTACCGCATCGAGGCCGGGCATCAGCGCCGCTTCGCCGCCGCCTTCGCCGATGATCCGCGCTTCTTCGTGCCGAAGGTCGTCGCCAGCGCGCCCAAGGTGATGGTCACCGAATGGATGGACGCCACCCCGCTGGCGCGCGTCATCGCCGAGGGTACGGCCGCCCAGCGGAACCGCGCCGGTGCGCTGCTGGCCGAATTCGCGCTCAGCTCACCGCGACTGGCGGGGCTCATGCACTGCGATCCGCATCCCGGTAACTTCCAGCTGCTCGCGGACGGCCGGCTCGGCGTCATCGACTTCGGGGCGTGCATCGCACTGCCCGACGGCCTGCCGCCGGTGGTCGGCGAACTGGCCCGCTACGCGGTCGAGGAGGACTACGACGCGCTGCTGGGATGCCTGCGTGCCAACGGTTTCGTGCGCCCCGGCCACGACTTGGACCTGGATCCGATCGCGAACCTGGTCGCCCCGGTGATCGCGGAGTTCGACGGCGATCGCCTGCACCTGAGCCGAAGGCTGTTGCAGGACAATATGGCTCGCGCCATGGACGTGCGGAACATGTCCGTCAACAACACTTTCGCCGTCCGGGTCCCGCCCGAACTGCCCGATCTGGTGATGCTGGGCCGGGTGCTGGGTGGGATCGTCGGGGTGGCGGCGCAATTGGACGCCGAGATCGAGATTCTGGGCCTGGCGCGCTGCTGGCTGCCGGGCTACCTCGAGGAAGGTGAAGCGGCCTGAGTCAACCGCCCACCATCATGCTCGCCGCGACCAGCGCGCCGATGATGGCCAGCGCCATCATGGCCAGGATCAACAGGTTCTTGCCGGTGGGCGGTTCGGCGGGGGCGGGTGGGCGATCGGCCATCTGGCGTCATCTCCTCAGCGGTATCGGTGGTGGCGGCGGGTCGTCGTATTCCGGTGGTTCCCAATAGGTTTGCAGACCCGGTCGTTGCGGCATGCGTTCGGCCGCCTCCCGTGCGACGCCGATGACGGCCGGGTGGTCGATCACGAACCGCACTACTTTCTCGACTTCCGGCCCGGTGGTCAACCGCATGAATGTGCGGCTGGTGCGCGGGAAGGCCCGTGTCAGGCGGTGGACCAGCCACGATTCGAATCGCAAGGCCAGCAAAGCCCGATTGCGCGCCACCGCGTCGAGGATCCGGCGCGCCGCCTTGTCCGGGTGCATGCCGAACAGGGTCATGGCCTTGACCACGATCTTGCGGGTGATGGCCACCTGTTCGGCGCTGAGCGAGGCCAGGGTGGCGGTGGCGGCCAGATTGGTGGCGATCAGCCCCGGGCAGATCACGGTGACGCCGATGCCCTCGGAAGCCATTTCGGCGCGCAGGGTTTCGCTGAAATGCTTCACCCCTGCGGAGGTGAAGCTGTAGGGGACGCCGAGCCGGACGGGCGAGAAGGCGGCGATGGAGGAGACATTGACCAGTTGCCCGCCGCGCCCGCGTTCGACCATCTGCGCGCCGAACAGACGGCAGCCGTGCACCACCGCCATCAGGTTCACGTCCACGATGCGGCGCAGATCGCCGGCGCGAATATCGAAGAACGGTCCGCCGACCACGATTCCGGCATTGTTGACCACGATGTCCGGTACGCCGTGCACGGTGCGCACATAGTCCGCGAAGGCTTCCAGGGACGGCAGATCGCCGACGTCCAGGGCGTACGGGTGGGCATTGCCGCCCGCGGCGCGGATCACCGCCACGGTGTCCTGCGCGGTGGCGAAATTGATGTCGGCGACGATCACCTCGGCGCCGCGCGCGGCGAGTGCCCTGGCCAGTCCGCGGCCGATGCCGCTGCCCGCGCCGGTGACCACGGCGAGCTCCGGATGGAAGGGTTTCATCCCTCGTCCGCTCCTCCCTCTGGAGAGTCAGAGTGTACACTGTCTGGGACAGTAAACACTAATTACAGACTACCGCGTCGCAGCCGCGGATTCAGGGAGACCTCATGGCAGGCTTCGAGAACGAGGTCGTCGTCATCACCGGAGCGGGCGGCGGGATCGGCAGGGCGGTGGCGCAACGGTTCGCGCGCAAACGGGCGATCGTCGTCGCGGCCGACATCGACAAGCGGCGGGCGCAGCAGACCGTCGAGAGCATCGAGGAGTTCGGCGGGGACGCAACGCCTTTCGCGGTGGATGTGGCCGACGCGGTGGCGATGGAGAGCTTCGCCGAGGACGTGCACGCCGAATTCGGCACGCCGCGGGTACTGGTCAACAATGCCGGATACACCACGGCCGGGCCGTTTCTCGAGCACACCACCGAGGACTGGGAGCGGTTGCTGGGGGTGAACGTGTGGGGGCTGGTGCACGGCTCCACGTATTTCGGGCGGCAGATGGTGGAATCGGGGCGCGGCGGGCGGATCATCAATGTCACCTCGGTGGCCGCGTTCACCCCGATTCCGCTCAGCACGCCCTACTGCACCACCAAGGCCGCGGCCCAGATGCTCACGGAGGGACTGCGATTGGAGTTCGCGGGCACCGGGGTGGGCGTGACGGCGGTGTGCCCGTCGCTGGTGTCCACCGGGATCTACGACGACGGCGACGTGGATGCGGAGGCGGCCGCGGCGGCCGCGCGCACGCTGCGCGTGGCCGCGCTGGCCGAGCGGTTCGTGGCGCACAATCCGGACAGCATCGCGCGCACCATCGTCCGGGTGGCGGCGCGCAATCCCGCGGTGGTGCCCACGCCGATCGAGGCGCGGGCCTGGTATCTGGCCTCGCGGGTATCGCCCGGCGGGACGCGGCTGGCGGCGCGGGTGCTGAAACCGCACCGGCTGACCGGATTCCGGGAGAAGGTGACACGGCAGGCCGTGCTCACCCGCATCGACGACTACCTGGCCCGCAAGCTGGAGCGGCTCGAAGGCAGGTGAGATGTTCCGTGGCGGCGGGGGATCCACGGAACTCCTCGCGCGCGGGCGGGCGCGGTTCAGTAGCGCCCGAACAGCACGGCGGCATTGTGGCCGCCGAAGCCGAAGGAATTGTTGAGCGCGAATTCGACATCGCCGTAGCGGGGTTTGTCGTGCACCACGTCGAGATCGACCTCGGGGTCCAGGTTTTCCAGATTGAGCGTCGGCGGAATCACCTGATCGCGCAGGGAGAGCACGGAGATGATGGCCTCCAGCGCGCCGACCGCGCCCACCGAATGGCCCAGCGCGCCCTTGGGCGCGTACACCGACGGATGATTGCCGACGGCCGCGGCTATGCCCTTGGCCTCGGCCAGATCTCCGATGGAGGTGCCGGTGGCGTGCGCGTTGACGTGATCGACCTCGGCGGGGCTGACGCCCGCGGTCTGGATGGCCCGGCGCATGGCCCGGGCGCAGCCCAGACCCTCGGGATCGGGTGCGACCATGTGGTATCCGTCGGCGGTCAGGCCCGCGCCCAGCAGCCGGGCGATGGGTGTCGCGCCGCGCGCCAGGGCGTGGTCCTCGGCCTCGATCAGCAGTAGCGCCGCGGCCTCGCCGAACACGAATCCGTCGCGATCCTTGTCGAACGGCCGGGAGGCACGTTCGGGTTCGTCGGCGCGGGTGCTGAGCGCGCGGGCCATGGAGAATCCGGCGATGGCGACCGGATTGATGTAGCCCTCCACGCCGCCGGCCACCACCATATCGGCCTCGCCGAGAATGATGGAGCGCCAGGCGTGCACCAGCGCCTCGTTGCCGGAGGCGCACGCGGACACCGGGGTGACCAGGCTCGCCCGCGCGCCGATATCCAGGCCGACCACGCCGGACACGCCGTTGGGCATGCTCATCGGCACCGCGAACGGCGACACCTTGCGGTAGCCGTGATCGCGCATGGCGTCATTGGCGTCGACGATGCTGTCCGCCCCGCCCAGTCCGGTGCCGATGCACACGCCCAGCCGGTCCTTGTCGACCTCGGGCGCACCCGCGGTCTCCCACAGGCGTTTTCCCATGACATATGCCATTTGCTGGACATAACACATGCGCCGTTTCTTGACCCGGTCCACTTCCAGGGTCGGATCGGCGACGAGTTTGCCGCCGATGGTGACGGGCAGGCCCAGTCGCGTGATTTCCGGGTCGGTCAGGGTTTTGATGCCGCTGGCTCCGGAAAGCAGTCCCTGCCAGGTCCCTTCGGTGTCCGGTGCGATCGACGTGGTCATTTCCACGGCCGTCACCACCACATTGCGGAATCCGCCTGCGCGGGTGGAGAAGCTTTCGAGCGTATGCACTTTTTCGTCCTTTTCGACCAATTGGCAAGCACTGGTGAGAAATTGGGAGCGCCTGCGAGGCTAACCCGAAAGTGCCGACAGGTCAGGACGACACTCAGATACGCGCGCCCAATCCGCGCAACGCGAAGCGCGCGAACGGGCGCACGAAAGGGGCCGCCCACCGCAGCGGCAGGAAGGCGCCGACGCGTGGACGACCGGCAATGGTCCAGGTCAGCCTGGTGCCGCCCGCGGTTTCGGTGAGCCGGTAGTCCTCGGTGAAGCTGCGCACCAGCAGTGGAATCGAGATCTTGGTGCCGGTCACTGTGAGCCGGGAATGCGGCGCCAGCACGATGACTCGTTCCTCGGCGGCGACAAGTAGACCGTCCAGGGTGCGCAGCGCGCCTTCCCGGCGGTAGTCGTCGCGATAGCGCACGCCGTTGATCAGCGGAATCCAGGAGAAAGTGCCATTGAGCTGCAAGGCATCCCACACCTTGGACGGCGGGCAGGGGAATTCGCGTTCGGCGGTGACGACGAAGGTGGCGCCGCGCGTGCGGAATTCGTCGTAATTGCCGGCGGTGAGCGGCCGCA
Organism: Nocardia yamanashiensis NBRC 100130; assembly: GCF_001613325.1. GTDB lineage: Bacteria > Actinomycetota > Actinomycetes > Mycobacteriales > Mycobacteriaceae > Nocardia > Nocardia yamanashiensis. The sequence goes on from NZ_BDCD01000002.1 coordinate 228,562, forward strand.
ATTCGAAACCGCGACCGGCCAGTACGTCTTTTGTCCATTTGCGTCCGATGAGCGCGGCGATACCGGCGCCGATCGCGCCCAGCACCGCGGCGATCGCCGCGATGGTGAGGATCGTGGAGAGCATGGCTGCGATATCCGTTCAGAATTCGGCCGGGGCGCCGCGGGTTTTGCGAATGAAGGTGCGGGCCGTGACGCCCGCGTAGGCGGCGCCCGCCACGGTGGCGCGGACCGTGCGCATCTTGTAGAGCTGCCACAGCGCGAACAACGCGGCCAGTCCGGCCGGAATCAGCATGCCGCCGGCGGTGATCAGCAATGCGGCCCAATGCGGCAGGCGCATATCGAGGACGTCGACCAGGAACGAGAAGAAGTAGGCGAGCCCGTAGGCGGCCGCGATCACCGCGAACAGCAGGGCCGCCGCCGCGACCGCGCCGCGGACGAACTCCTTGAACAGGAAGCGCGCCGCCTTCTCGACCTTCGGCCCGAGCCAGGCCAGCAACAGTGCGCCGAGGTGGCGCAGCAGCCGTTCGAATGTGCCCGGCCGGAGTTCGACCGTTGTGCTGTAACCGGATTGGTAGCTCGCCACCCGCGGCCCCCTCGTTCGATCTCGGATTCGGCGGCCGAGGGCCGCCGGAACTGTCGCATCCTAACACGACCGCGTAGATTGTCTGAGACGGTAGATTCGAACCGAGGAGCGTGCCCGGATGTCCCAGCCGACACCGAATTCCATCCCCATCCTGCCGCGTCGCTGGACCGCCGCCGATATCCCGGACCAGCGCGGGAAGACCGCGGTGGTGACCGGAGCCAATAGCGGACTCGGCCTGCGCACGGCCGAAGCGCTCGCCGCCAAGGGCGCGTATGTGCTGATGGCATGCCGCAACGAGCACAAGGCGGCGGTCGCGCTGGAGCGGGTGCGGGCGGCGGCGACCGGGCCGAAACCCGAAGTGCTGCCGCTGGATCTGGCCGATCTGACCTCGGTGCGGCGGGCGGCCGATCATCTCGATGTGCGGGGCGCGGCCATCGATGTGCTGGTGAACAATGCCGGGGTGATGGCCCTGCCGCGAAATCTGCGCACCGCGGACGGATTCGACGCGCAGTTCGGTACCAACCATCTGGGTCACTACGCGTTCACCGGATTATTGCTGCCCGCCCTGTTGCGCGCCGCCGCCCCGCGGGTGGTGACGGTGTCCTCGATCGCGGCCTGGGGCGGAGCGATCAACTGGCTCGATCCGAATTGGAATGTGCTGTACCAGCGCTGGCTGGCCTACAGCCAGTCGAAGCTGGCCAACCTGTTGTTCACCGCCGAACTGGATCGGCGGGCGCGCGCGGCTGGAACGCTGCTGACCGCGGTGGCCGCGCACCCCGGACTGTCCGACACCAACCTCTACGACTCCGACGGCGAGAAGGGGGTGGGCGCCCGGCTGGCCGCGCTGCAGCAGCGCATGATTCACGCCTTCTCGCAATCCGACCGGATGGGCGCGCTACCGCAGCTCTATGCCGCCACCATGCCGGAGCTGCCCGGCAACGCCTACCTCGGACCCGGGTTCGAGACCTTCGGTTACCCGCGCCGTACCCTGCGTAATCCCTTGGCCTACAGCCGTTTACAGGCCGCCAATCTGTGGCGGCTGAGCGAGCGGCTCACCGAGGTCCGCTACGAGTGGCCGCGGCAGCGGGTGTCCACGGTCTGATTCACATGCGGCGCAGCAGCAATCCGCGGATGAACGCCGCCTGCCCGGAATGCTGGATATCGTCGTCGACCACGCTGATCAGCCGCACGCCCAAGGTCACCGGCGGATCCCAGCGGGTGTCGACGATGCGCGGCAGGTCCGCGTCCACCAGCTTCGACACGTAGTCGACGGTCTGCGCGTGCACCGCGTCGAAGTAGCCGATCAGCAGCTCCGCCGACACGCCGCCCAGCTCGGCCACTTCCGCCGAACCGTGCCCGTAACCGGTCGCGGCGTCGTCGAACGGCAGCTCGAACCGCTTCGCCCACCCCGCCGCGGTCCACACCTGCTCGATTCCCGCCACCTCCGCGACGTGATCGTCCTGCACCCGCGTCAGATGCCAGATCAGCCAGGCGATCGAATTGGCCCCCGGTTCCACCCGGGCGGCCAGTTCCTCCTGGCTCAGGCCGGCCACCGCCCCGTGCACGTTCTCCCGTACCCGCCCGAACGCGTCCACCAACAGCTCAGCACTAGTCATACCGTCCTCCAACCTCCGGCATCCACAGGTATTCCACCCTGCCTCGAGGCGGCGGCCGACGCGGCGGAATAGACCGGGATGGTTGCGTGTTGCCAGAGTTGCGGTTACCGTAAGTGCGGTATCCAGTTCGTGGATGTAGGTGTCGACTCCCTCCCACGAGAATCCTTTCCTCACGGTGGCCTTGCTCCCGTGTTCGCTATCTCGCGTACGGCCCGGACCGATACCCGGCCACGCATCCCTTGTCGGCTCGCGCCGCGAGCGGCAACTCATCCCAAGGGGGAAAAACCATGCAAGACAAGACTGTTCAGAATCAGAACCATTCGATCGAGGACGGCTCGGGGACCGTGGTCACCGGGATCCTCGACCTGAAGGACAACCATGCGACGCTGCGGGTCGACGGGTATCTGCCCGGACCGCACGACGCCCACGTGCCCACCCGCCTCGTGCGGGAATTCGGGCTGCGCCGCGGCGATACCGTCACCGGCACAGTGGGATTCAAGAAAGAAGGGGTCAAATTCGCGCCGCTGACCGAGATCTACCTCGTCAACGGGCTCCCGGCCGGTAATGCCAAGGCGCGCCCGCACTTTCAGGATCTGGTGCCCATCTACCCGGACGAGCGGCTGCGGCTCGAGACCGAACCGCACAATCTGATCACCCGGGCCACCGATCTGGTGATGCCGATCGGCAAAGGGCAGCGCGCCCTGATCGTCGCCCCGCCCAAAGCGGGTAAAACCTCTGTGCTGCAATCGATCGCGCACGGCATCGCCAAGAACCATCCGGAATGCCAGCTGCTGCTGGTGCTGGTGGGCGAGCGCCCCGAAGAAGTGACCGATCTGTCCCGCGCGGTGCCCGCCGAGGTCGCCGCCGCCACCTTCGACCTGCCCGCCCACGATCACATCGCGCTGGCGGAACTGGCCATCGAGCACGCCAAGCGCCTGGTCGAAGCCGGCCGCGACGTGGTCGTGCTGCTCGACTCGCTGACCCGCCTGGCCCGCGCCTACAACCTCGCGGCCCCCGGTTCCGGACGCACCCTCGCCGGCGGCGTCGATGCCGCGGCCCTCGCGCCGCCCAAGAAGTTCCTCGGCGCGGCCCGCAATATCGAAGGCGGCGGTTCGCTCACCATTATCGCCACCGCCCTGGTCGAGACCGGTTCGGTCGCCGACACCCTGATCTTCGAGGAGTACAAGGGCACCGGCAATGCCGAACTCAAACTGGACCGGCACCTGGCCGACCGCCGCATGTTCCCGGCCATCGACATCGACCGTTCCAGCACCCGCAAGGAAGAACTGCTGCTGACCGCCGACGAGCTGACCGCCACCCGCTCACTGCGCAAGACCCTCGCCGGTCGCGAACCGCAGCACGGCCTCGAACTCCTGCTCACCGGCCTGCGGCAGACCGATTCCAACACCGAGTTCCTCACCCAGATCCGCACCGCCGCCCAGTAAGGTGGCGGGATGCCCGAGACGACGGTGGCCGACCTGCTGGCCGAGCTGGCCGCGCTCGAGGAACCCAAGGTCCGCGCGGTCAACGAGAAGCACGGCGACGATCACGGCGTGAACCTCACCAAGCTGCGCGCGGTGGCGAAACGGCTGAAAACCCAGCAGGACCTGGCCCGGGAACTGTGGCGCACCGGTGACAGCGCGGCCCGGCTGCTGGCCTTGCTGATCTGCAAGCCGAAGGCGTTCGAGCGGGACGAACTGGACGCCATGCTGCGGCAGGCCCGCACCCCGAAGGTGCAGGACTGGCTGGTGAACTACGTGGTGAAGAAGAACCCGCACGCCGAGGAACTGCGGCAGGTCTGGTTCGCCGATCCCGATCCGATGGTCGCGAGCGCCGGCTGGGCCCTGACCGCCGAACGCGTGGTCAAGGACCCGGACGGCCTGGACCTGCCCGGCCTGCTCGACCGCATCGAAGCCGACATGAAGGACGCCCCGGAACGCCTGCAATGGGCGATGAACACCTGCCTGGCGCAGATCGGCATCGCACACCCCGAATACCGTGCCCGCGCACTCGATATCGGGGAACGCCTGGAAGTACTGAAGGACTATCCCACCGCACCAGGCTGCACCTCCCCGTTCGCTCCCATCTGGATCGCCGAGATGGTGCGCCGGCAGGGCTAGAGGCTGAAGGCGATCGCCCGCAACACCAGCACCACGATGAACACGGCGGTGAAGGCCAGATCGATGGAGACGTCGCCGAGGCGGATGGGCCGCAGCACTTTTCGTACCGGCCCGATCACCGGTTCGGTGAGGCGGTAGACGACGGGGCGGGCGCGGTCGGCCCAGGCGGGCGTATTGCCGAGCACGCCGATCCAGTCCAGGATCAGGCGCACCAGCAGGAGCAGCAGGAACAGGGTCAGCGCGTAGCCGAGCAGGATGCCGATCGCGTGCAAGGGGGACTCCTTCGTGGGCGTCCATTCCAACCTACCGGCGCACCGGTGCGGGGGAGCGCAGGCGCGGGGAGATCGGATGAGTGTCGGGCGCGAGCGCCGCGAGCGTGCGAGAATCTGGCGCTATTGGCCTGCTCACCCGAGATGAGGAGCTGTAGTGCGCTCGAAGTTCTTTATTGGCTTGCCCGTCGCCGTCATGGCGATGGCGCCCATGTACGCGGTCGTCGCCGCGCCCGCCCAGGCGGGAGCGCAGATCTTCACCTGCACCGCCCAGACCTGGGCGGGCGAGGAACTGCCCGCCGTGACCGTGGAAGCGCCCAAGGGCAAGCGGCAGGCCGTGGGCCTGGCCAAGGTCGAATGGCGCGGGACCGCCAAGTTCGCGACCATCGACTGCAAGAAGAACTGACGGGCTAGATCGCGCGGCGGTGGCTCAGCCAGGCGAAAGAAGCCACCCCGAGCGGGATCTGGCACCAGAAGGTGAGTAGGCGGAAGCCGAGGGCCGCGGCGACCGCCACTCCGCCGGACAGGCCCGCCACGGCGGTGAGACCGGCGGCGATGGTGATCTCCTTGCTGCCGACCCCGTTCGGCGAGGGCAGCAGCGGGGCCAGCGCGACCGTCACCAGTTCGACCACGAAGGTGTCGGCGAGGCTCAGATCCGCGCCGACCGCGTGCAGCACCGCCCACAGCGCGATCACCATGAGCAGCGGCTGAGCCAGCGCGCACAGCCACAGGGCGGCGGCGCGACGGGGCCGGAAAGCGGTGCTCGCCACCGACTTCCACGCGTGCGCGGCGTCATGGCGGGCGTGCCGCAGGCGGGCGAACATACCGCGCCAGCCGCCCTGCGCGGCGATGCGGCGGCGCAGCATCAGGGCGCCGGTGACGAACAGACCGGTCGCGACCAGCACACTCACGGCGACGAACGCGGCGGTGCGCCACGGATTGTCGATGACCGAATGCCACAGCCCGGATGGCTTCGAACCCAGATCGTGCCAGGGGGCTTGCGCGCCGGTGCGATCGATCAGCGCCGGGGTGGCCAGCAGCGCCACGACGACGAGCGGAATGCGCACCGCGAAGGCCGCGAAACCGAACAGCGTCATCGACGCCACGGCCGCGGTGTGGCTGAGCCCGGCCCGACGCAGGAAGCGCAGCCGGATGAGCAGCGCGGCCGCCGGAATCAGCCCGATGGCAGGCACCGCCAGCTGCAAGGCGAACAGCCGCCGCGAACAGGTCTGGGCGGGAATCGAACCGCGCAGCATGAGCACCGACGTGGGCCACAGTCCCAGCGTGGCCAGCAGCGCCACGACCAGCCATTTCGGATCGGCGGTCAGGAGCGTGTGAATGCCGGTGCCGACGGCGTCGCGCTGCCACACCACGGCGGCGGCGATGACGGCCGTGCACACCACGGTCGGCAGCGCCTTGCGGAGGGCTCCGGGCGCGGGCGCCGCGGCGGCGGGAACATCACTGGCTGGGCCTTGCAGCTCACTGCCGGGAACAGGAACGGCGGGAACTGCCGCCATCGACTCTCCTTGTATCGCGGACATGCTGGGGTCCGCGGCGCTGCGGATCGGTTGAGATATGAATCGCGAAGGTGCCGATCGACATTAACCCGGATCCCGAGGAGGCGACCCGCGTTCCGGCACAACAGTGGGCACTTTACCGGAAAACAGGAGGGTTGGGTGCGGGCCGCCTCGGAGGGCTCGTTCCCCCGGTGGGGTACGCATCGGGGGAACGAGCCACGGTCAGACTATATGTGTCTCAGACGGATTGCAATGAAGGCTGGGCAATTGCGCTGTGCCCCGCCGTATTTCGTTTCACGCGCCCGTGAGAATTTCCCGGCCGGTCTCGGAACGGAAGAACGGCTCCACGCGCTGCCGGATCAGTTCGGCCAATACGCCGTCCCGCTTGGCGATTTCGATGACCGGCGGCGCGTGCCGGACGAATTCGTCGCGCAGCAGCTGGGGCGTCACCCCGACTTCTTTCCACAACCCGGCCACGGTGTAATCGCCGTAGTATTCCAGGAGAATTCCGGCCGCATCGCCGATCAATTCCGCCAGATAATCCCGGTTCTTGACGGTGGTGACCAGATCGAACACCGCGCCGATGAGCGCCCGCAGTTCCTCGACCTCGATGAACTCGCGCAGGTCGCTGACCGGTTCGCCGGCGAAAAGGTCGTACACCTCGAGCGCCGCATCGGTCAGCGGCGTCTCCTTGATCACCGTCAGGATGGCGTGATTGGTGCGCTTCACCGCGTACTGCGCCGCCGCCGCGCCGGCCTCGCCGAGCCGCTCGCCGAATGCCTTGTCGCCCGCGCTGAGTACCTTGCCGACGGTCCGATCGCCCAGTGAGAGCGCGGATTTCACCACCGGAATCCGCTCGGCCCGGGTGCGGGCGGCGTCGGCCGCGCCGGAGACGATGCGATTGACGAAGGTGGCGGCGACGGTGCCGACCAGCGGGCTCTGGGCGAAACGGTCCAGACCGCGCTCGAACATGGTGTGCATGCCGAGCACGGTCGCGATCAGTTTCGCGACGCCGTCGCGATCCACCACATCGCCGAGCCGGAATTCGTCATTGGCGGACAGATCGTAGACCGCGTCCGCCAATGCCTCGAACAACTGCCGGTTCAGTGCGCTGCTATTGAGTAATTCGATGATCGACAAGGCGGTCTGCTGGACCGATTCCGGCGCCAGCACATCGGCGACCTTCATGGTCTCGGCGACCTCGAAGGTATCGCGCAGAATCGAATCCGTGTGCTCGATCAGCGCTGCACCGGTGATCTGATCGACGATGTACGCGACCGCCGCCTCCGTCAGTCGCCCGGAAACGGCGTCCACGTCGATTTCGCCCGCCACATGTTTCGCCATCGCATGTCCCCTTTTCCCGCTCGTCCGCGACGAGCAACAGGAAAAGTGTCCCAGACACCGAATGCCTGCGCAAAACGAACTACCTACCGGCCGCCCGGTCTCGTTTCTCTCGAATCTGTTGCTGCCGTTGGGACATGTCGTCGCGCTGGAACTCGGTGTAGCCCTGCACCTGGTAGGTGATCACCCGCTGTTGCGCGCCGCAGTCGCGCGCCAGGATCAGCATCGAACCCGCCGCGATGTAGTTGCCGGGTTCGTCGAACACGATCCGCCGATCGAAATCCAGGGGTGTGCTGCACACGTAGAACACGTCGACCACGCCCGCGGCCGAATCGGGGTTGTAGCAACTGACTTCCAGTCGCGACCCGTAGGTGCGCGTGCCCGCGCAGTCGACCGTGGCGGCCGAATCCGGCGCGGCCGCGGCGGGCGCGGCGAGCAGTCCGGTCGCGGTCGGCAGCGCCGCCGCGGTCATGACGAGCCAACCGGTGCGTCTCATACCGTCACCTCTCGGGTAGTGGTTTCGTCCGGCGCCGGTTTGCCGGTCTCGTATTCGGCCAGCCCGATCCGGGCGTGCAGCCGCTGCGCCCAGCGCGGGGCCCACCAGCACCGATCGCCCAGGATGCGCATGATCGCCGGTACCAGCAGCAGGCGAATCACGCTGGCGTCCAGGACGAGCGCGACGATCATGCCGTAGGCGATGTATTTCATGAGCACCAGATCCGAGAGCCCGAACGCCCCGGTCACCACGATCAGCACCAGGGCCGCCGCGGTGATGATGCCGCCGGTGTGCGCGGTCCCGTACCGGATGGCCTCCGGGGTGTGCGCGCCCTTGGCCCGGGCCTCGGCCATGCGGGACATCAGGAAGATCTCGTAGTCGGTGGAGAGCCCGAAGATGATGGCGATGATGATCACCAGCACCGGGAAGCTCAAGGGCTGCGGCGTGAAATCCAGTAACCCGGCGCCGTGCCCGTCGTAGAAGACGAAGGACAGGAAGCCGAGGGTGGCGGTCAGGCTCAGCGCGCTCACCACCACCGCCTTGAGCGGCAGTACGAAGGAACCGAAGGCCAGGAACATCATCAGGAACGAGGCCAGCACCAGAATGGCCAGCAGCCACGGCAGCCGGTCGAGCACGCCGTGGATCGAATCCCGTTCCAGCACCGGCAGTCCCGTGACGTACACGCGCACGCCGGCGGGCGGGTCGATGGCGCGCAGCCCCGCGATCACCTCGTCGGCGTTCTTCGGATCGGCCAGCCCCGATTGGTACACCTTGACGTTCACGCCGTCCTTGGCCACGCCATTGGAGAACGGTTTCTCGAAATCGCCGGTGCGGCCGGGCACCTGGTTCGCCGCCTCGACGATCGCGCCGAGCACCGCCCGGTCCGCGCCTGCGATCACCAGCTTCACCGGCGACACCCGTTCCTTCGGGAACACCGCGTCGAAATCCTGCTGCGCCGTACGGGTTTCATTGCCCGGCGGCAGATACTTCTCGGTCAGCCCGGCGAACTCCACGTGCAGAAACGGCAGGATCAGCCCGAGCAGCACCAGCATGATCGGATACGCCAGCAGCGCGGGCCGCTTCATGGCCCAGGTGGCCAGCCGCGACCAGAACGAGGCATCGATCTGCGCGGTCGTCCTGGTGCGCGAAAATGCTTTCAGGCCGAAGGCATCCACTCGCTTGCCCAGCACCGCCAGCATGGCCGGCAGCACCGTGACCGACAGCAGCGCCGCCAGCACCACGGCGGTCAGTGCCCCTAATGCCACCGATCGCAGGAACGTCATGGGGAAGATCAGCACTCCCGCCACGCACACCACGATGATGGTCGCCGAGAACACGATGGTCCGCCCGGCCGTCGAAACCGTCACGCGCACCGCCGCTTCGGTGGATTTCCCCTCCGCGATCTCCTCCCGGAACCGGCTCACCATGAACAGCCCGTAGTCGATGGCCAGCCCCAGCCCGATCAGCGAGATCACCGCGTCCGCGAACTGGTGCACCTGCATCACCCCGGTCAGCAGGCGCATCACCCCCCACGACCCGGCGATGGTCAGCCCGCCCACGATCATCGGCAGCGCCGCCGCGACCACGCCGCCGAAGACGAAGAACAGCACCACCGCCACCACCGGCAGCGCGATCAGGTGCATGCGATCGATATCGGCCTGCATGGTCAGCCCGACCGCGTCGGCGACCGGCACCCGGCCGGCGATCTGCAGCGACAGCCCGGGAATCGCCAGCTTGTCCGCGATCTGGTGGTAGTAGTCCACGCTGTCCTGATCGCCCTCGCCCTGCAGGCCGATGGACAGGAACACCCGGGTCTTGGACTCGTCCAGGAACCGGGTCTTGCCCAGGCTCCCGTTCCAGTAACCGCTGACATCCTTGATCTGGGTGCGATAGTCGGTGAGCAGGGTCTGGGTGAGCCGTTTACCGGCCGCCTCGATATCCGGGTCGGTGATGCGCTTGCCGGCGGGCGCGGTGTACAGCGCGATCACATCGCCGTCGAAATCCCGCCCGAAGGTGTCGTCGGCGAGTTCGGTGCCCGCCACCGATTCACTGGTGTCGTCGAAGAATCCCTGTGCGGTCAGTTCATCTTGATATCCCAGCCCCAGGAACCCCGAAACCCCCATGAGCGCAACGAATCCGGCGATGACCGTGTAGCGGGCGCGATATGTCCAGCGCCCTAGCCATTGGAACATCGGATCTCCCCTCCGACGAGCCGCCTAGGACGTGCAGGCCGGCGACTTGTAGTCGGTCTGGGCCAGGATTCCGCAGATCTCGCTGACCGGAATCTTCCACTCCCCGTTCACCGGGGTGAGATTCAGCGGCGCGGAGCGGCGATTGCCATTGCCGTCCTTGTCCAGCCAGAATTCGGCCTCGAGCACCTCGCCGTTGATCACCACCGAACCGGCGACCACGCCGAACTTGGCATTCGGGTTCTCCGACAGCGCCTTCGACAATTCCGGCAGATCCGAACGGAATTTCTCCCCGCCCGCCACGATGGACAGCCGCTGATCGTCGCTGACCTGCTTGCCCTTGCCGAACAGATCCTGCAATTTCTTGTCGAGCTGCTCGGCGGTGAGCGCCGCCGGGATCTTCCCGTCGGCCGCGGTGGACGCGGCCGCGCTGGTCGGGGCGACGGTAATGGTGACATCACTGCTGCGAACATTGCTGCCGCCGCACGCGGTGAGTGTCAGAGACAGTGCGGCTCCCATTGTCGCAAGTGAAATAGCCGCTCTCATGCGTACTTTCATGTCCCCTCCGGTGTGATCGTGATCGCAAGTTGCGTTTCATTGGGTCTTGGGTCACAGTATGCTAACAACTGTCTGAGTCGGTAGGCACGGTTTCTGGAGGAGGTGACGGTGGGGGGCTCGCGCAAGCCGCCGGGGCCGGGGTTCGCCTACGGTGCGGCCTTGGTCATCGCGGCGGCCTTGATCGGCGGGGGAGCGGGTCTGGTCGCCTGGTTCCGCACCCACGAGGGCGGGCCGCCGCCGATCATCGTGGTCGCGCCGGGGCCCGAGACGAGCACGTCGCCGCCGGTGCCGACCACCCGGCCCGCGGCCACCGCCACGGCGCGGCCCGTCGTTGCGCCGGAACGCATTCCGCCGACCGGGCCGGACGCGTCGGCCTACACCGCTGCGCCGGGCGGCGCCATGCCGGACTTCGTCAACAAATCGGCCAACCATTACGGCTGGTTCGGTGGTGACGGGGTTTCCGCGCGCTGTGACGAGTGGAATCGGGCCACCGTGGTGGGCTCCACGGTGCAGACCCTGTTCGTGGTGTGCGGAACCTATTTCAAGGCTTACGAATTGGCTTCCGGCGCGCCGATCCGGACCGGTATCGCCGGGGGCGGCGGCAGCTGGACCGGTGCGGGCGAGGGGATTTCGATCCGGCTCACCCGCGACGCCCTGACCCTGGAGCGCGGCGGCGATCCCGTCGTGCAGCCGGTGGTCGAGTGGTGGCAGCCGTAATCGGCTGCCCTTGATCGAATCGGCGGACAGCGCGGTCCGATTCCGATACAGTTCGACGCATTGTCTGTCTCAGACAATGTTGTGGGGAGGACTACTGTGCAGCTGGAAACAACCGTGCCGGAGCCCGATCTCGAAGCCGAATTCGCAGCCGGCTTCCGCGATACGGCCCCGCCGATGCTGCGCCCGTTCGTCGATCTGGCGCTGTGGGCCTGGAATACACTGCTCGGCTCCATCGGCACTTTCGGCCGATTCGTGCTGCTGGCCGCCGACGCCCTGTACGGGCTGGTGCGGGATGCGGTGAAACTGCGGCATCCGTGGCGCGAAACGCTCACCCAGGCCTGGTTCATGATGAGCGTGTCGGGCTGGCCCGCCATTCTCATCTCGGTGCCGCTGGGCGCCATCATCCAGATCCAGGCCGGTTCGCTCGCCGCGCAGGTGGGGGCCACCTCGCAGGCCGGCGCGGCGGGCGGCCTCGGCGTCATCCGGCAAGCGGCCCCGATGATTTCGGGCATTCTCATGGGCGGCGCGGTCGGCGCGGCGGTGGCGGCCGATCTGGGCGCGCGCAAGATCCGCGAGGAGATCGACGCCATTCGCACCCTGGGCATCAATCCCAATCACCGCCTGGTCGCGCCGCGTTTGGCCGCCATGTTCCTGGTCGGCCCGCTCATGTGCGTGCTGGTGGTATTCGTCGGCATGTCGACGATCTACATGATGACGCTGGTGCAGGGCGGCGTGCCGGGCGCGTTCTTCAATTCCTTCGCGGCCTTCTCGAGTACCACCGATCTGATCATCGCCGTCGTCAAGACCGTCGTCTTCGGAATTCTGGTGGTGCTGGTGGCGAGTCAGCGCGGCTTCGAGGCATCGGGCGGGCCCAAAGGGGTGGCCGACTGCGTGAACGCCACGGTGGTGCTGGGCGTCATGACGACCTTCGCCGCCAATGTGCTCATCACCCAGCTGCTCACCATCTGGTTCCCGGATCAGGGGATCTGACATGGTGATTCCGTCGAAATACCGTGCGCTGGGCCTGCATTCGGCACAGCGAGCCGCCGATATCGCGGTGCCGCTGGTGGGACTCGGGCATCAATTCGCCTTCGCTTATCACGTGCTGCGCGCGGTGCCGCGTACCCTGCACCGCTATCGCCGCCAGATCGGCGTGGTGTTCATGGATATCGGCTGGGGCAACGGCCGGGTCATCGTGGGCGGCGGCACCGTCGGCGTGGTGGTGTTCATGGGCCTGATGACCGGGGCCATGATCGGCATCGAGGCCTTCCGGCTCCTGGACATGCTCGCCATGGGCCCGCTCACCGGTTTCATCTCCTCCTTCGCCAATACCCGCGAGCTGGCCCCGCTCATCGCCGCCATCGCGTTCGCCGCCCAGGCCGGCTGCCGGATCACCGCCGAAATCGGTTCCATGCGCATCTCCGAGGAGATCGACGCGCTGGAAGCCACCGCGGTGGAACCGATTCCGTTCGTGGTGACCACCCGCGTCATCGCCGGGGTGCTGATCGTGGTGCCGGTCTACCTGGCGTCGCTGGCGTGCAGCTATTTCGCGACGGCATTCTTCATCAAGGTGGTGCACGGCCAGGCCGGCGGCACCTACGACCACTACTTCCAGGCCTTCCTGAACCCGAAGGACGTGTTCCTGTCGCTGTTCAAGGCGGTGGTGTTCGTCATCGTCATCATCCTGGTGCACTCCTACTACGGCTTCTACGCCTCGGGCGGGCCGGAGGGGGTCGGGGTGGCTTCCGGGCGCGCCATTCGCGCCAGCCTGGTGCTGATCATCGTGCTGGATCTGACGCTGACCACGGCGCTGTGGGGAATGCTCGTCAGCGATATACGAATTACGGGATAGCGCATGGGAACTGCCAGATACCAGGCCATCAACGGGCGCGGCCCCAAACCGTGGCAGCTGCTGCTCACCGGAGTGGCCGGCGGTGCGGTGCTGCTCGCCGTATCGCTGCTGTTCACCACCGCGGTGAAAGGCGGATTCGCGCCCGAGTTCATTGTCAATATCCAGGCCGAGCAGGTCGGCGAGGGCATTGTCGAAGGCGCGGACGTCAAGATGGACGGGCTGCGCATCGGACAGGTCAGCCGGATCGAAAGCCGCGGCGCGGAAAGTCAATTCGTGCAATTGTCGCTGGCGCCGGAGAACGCGAAATTCCTCGCCGAGAACGTGCGCGCCCGGTTCGTCTCCTCCAATACGCTCGGCATGACCGCGCTGGAACTGTTCTATCTCGGCCCGCGCGGCAAGCAGCTGGAGGCCGGGGCCACCATCACCCTGCCCAAGGACAGTCAGACCGTCACCGTCACCACCGTCATTCGCGCGGTCGGCGAACAGCTCGGCAAGATCGATCCCGCGCCCGCCGGCCGGATCGGCCAGGTGCTGGCGTTCGAGGGCAGTGCCGACGGCATCGGCAAGATGATCTCCACGGCAATAGAGATGGGCCGGATGAAGGTCGGCGACGAGATTCTCGTGGGGCTCGACGCGCGACCGGGATTGGTGCAGGGGGCCGAGGCCAGCGCCGATCTGGTGCAGCTCTCGCACGACGCGCTCGCGCTGTTCCGGGCGCAGGCCGCCCGTATCGCCTTCCTCACCGACCGGCACGAAGACCTCGAGGCCATCGTGACCCTGGTCGCCCAGGTCATCGGCGACGCCCTGCAGATTCTCCCGCAGCCGGGCGCCGACTCGGTGCTGGATGCCCTGATCAGCGCGCTGACGCCGGTGGGCGGCGCGGCGGGCGGTCTCACCAGCTTCTACACCAGGATTCCGCAATTGCTCGAGCAGATCGACAAGTCCTTCGTCGCCAATCCCGATGGGACGGTGTCGATGAAGATCCAGCTGCTGCTGGCCGGGCTGCCCTATCTCGCGGGTGACCCCAAAGTGGTTGCGGCCGCGCCGGTTTCGGGAGCTCCCGCACTGCCCGGGCTGCCGCAGATACCCGGCTTGCCGATTCCGCCCGGGCTCTTCGGCCCGCCCGCCCCGGCCGACGGGGGACAGCGGTGAAATCGGTTCGTACCGCGGCTGTTCGGCTGATCGTCGTCGGCCTGGTCATCGCCGTCATGGGCGCCATGATCTGGACCGCGCTGCAGACGCCGGTGAAGGGCGGCACCCGTGCTTTCGCCGCGCACATCAGCGATGTGTCGGGCCTGAAACAGGGTTCGGACGTGCGCATGGCGGGCGTGCAGGTCGGCAAGGTCACCACCATCACCCTCGACGGCGCGGTGGCGTACGTGGAATTCACCGTGGCCGAGGGGCAGGAGGTCTACGACAATACCGAGGCCGCGGTGCTGTTCTCCTCGCTCATCGGCGACCGCTACCTGGCCCTGCAACAGAAGGTCGCGCCGGGGCGGAAACTGCCGTCCGGCAGCACCATTCCCATCGAGCGCACGCACGGCTCGTTCGACATCTCCGAACTGTTCGACGCCGTACGGCCCATCTTCGAGACGCTGTCCACCGGATCGGTGGACAAGTTCCTGGAGAACCTGCTGCTGGTCGCCTCCGGGGACGGGCGCGGGCTGGGTCCGGTGATGGACAGCCTCGACAAGATCATCGCGGTGGCCTCCAGCCAGGAGCCGGTGGTGATCCTGCTGGCCGACAACCTGTCCGGGCTGCTCAATCGCTTCGAGGGTCAATCGCCCAAGATCGACCTCATGATCGACCAGGTGCTGGGCCTGGTGGACGGCATCTACGCCAAGCTCGACACGCTGAACAGCCTGATCGAGAAGGCGATTCCGGGCCTGAACGCCGCCATGCCGATGTTCGACCGCCTGGTCGGCATCTACTACGACAACTTCCCCGGCCTGGAACGTCTGTACAACACCCTGCTCGGACCCGACATGGTGACCTTCATCCGGCAGGTGCTGGCCGCCGTGCCCACCGCCATGCAGACCGTCAATGGCCTCATTCTCGAGCCCGAGGCGGGCGAGCGCTGGAGCTGCCTGAGCGGACTGCCGATCCCGGTCACCGTCGTCATGGGCGTCGAGCGGATGGAGAGCTGCAAGTGAACCTGCCAACGCCGAGCTTCGCCTTCGAAAGGCTGTCCGTACCGCGAATCAGGCTGCCGCGCTTGACGGTTCGCAGTGCCGCGGCGCAGACCAAGTTCGAGTTCCGGATCGGCATCGCCGCCATCCTGGTCACCGTCGCGGCACTGGTGGCCGCCGTCGGAGCCTTCGTGATCCCGTTCGGAGAGACCGTCTATCGCGCCGAATTCGGCAATTCCGGGGACGTGCGCACCGGCGACGACGTGCGGGTGGCCGGCATCTCGGTCGGCAAGGTGCGCAGCGTGACCCTGGTCGAGGACCACGCCGAGATCGCCTTCGGGCTCGACTCCAAGGTGCGCGTCGGCGTCGACTCGCGGGTCACCGTCCGGCTGCTCACCCCGATCGGCGGGCGCTTCGTCACGGTCGAACCGGCCGGGCCCGGCACCGCCGCCGGGAAGATCATTCCGCGCGAGCGCACCAGGACGCCCTACGACCTGTCCGCGGCGCTGGAACAGGTGACCCCGGCGCTGTCGGCCCTCGATACCGGGAAGCTGCGGGAGACCATCGCGAAATTGGCGGGGGCGTTCGAACAGCAGCCGGCCGCGCTGAACGGAATCCTGAACAGCGTCAACAGTTTGTCCGCGATCATCGTGCAGCGGCGCACCGAATTCGCGCGCACCCTGGACGTGGCCAAGGAGTACTTCGAGACGCTGATGAACAAGCTGGACCGGCTGCAATTGGCCGGGCAGCACGTGCTGGACCTGTACCGGGTCATCGCGGCCAATCGGGACGGGCTGGTCAATCTGGCCGCGCAGATCCGGCGCGCGTTCGATTACGTCACACCGATTTTCGACGCGGCCCAGAATCAGCTCGGGCCGGCGCTGGAACCGCTGTACGACACCATCGACAAATCGGTGGCCGATCTGGTCGGCAACAAGGACGCGCTGGCGAGCATGAACCAGAACCTGGCGCGGCTGCTGGAGTGGTTCGCGCGCAACAGCGACAACCCGTACGTCAAGGTCGACCATTCGGGGGCCATCGTCACCGATACGCCTTTGTGCCCGGCCGGGAAGCAGGGGTGCTGAACCGTGAACACGCCGAATCCATTGCGCGCCTTCCGCGGTCGCGTGCTGCCGCGCACCCGGACCGGGCGGCTCACCGCCGGGGTGGGAGTGGTGGCGCTGGTCATGGGACTCATCGTGGCCCTGACCGGCAAGCAGTACTACGACACCACGCAGGCGCCGTTGAGCATCTGCGCCGAATTCCGGGACGCCGTCGGGCTGTACGAGGGCAACAAGGTCACCATGCTGGGCATCCAGATCGGCAATGTGGAATCCATCGAACCCAGTGATCAGGGCGTCGTGGTGCACATGACGGTGGACCGCAAGGTGCGACTGCCGCAGCAGCTCGGCGCGGTCACCGTCGCCAATTCCATTGTCACCGACCGGCGGGTCGAGCTCGGGCCCGCGTACACCAGCGGCGGGACCTTCGACTACCGGAACTGTATTCCCAAGGACCGCACCAAGACTCCGGTCGGCTTCACCGAGGCCATGCGTGCCATCGCGACGCTGTCGGAGGATCTCACCGGCAAGGCGCACGACGCGCCGCTGCAGGAAGCCCCGCCGAATGTGCTCGGGGATTCGCTGGCGCGGATCGCGCAGCAGGTCGACGACAGTGCGGTCCCGTTGAACGGGGCGATTCGCAATGTGTCGGAGATCCTGGGTGATTCGGCGGCGGGCGCGAACTATCTGCTCGGGGCGATTCTCAAGGAATTCCGGAAGATCAGCCAGAACCTCGATCAGGGGGTGTCGGATTCGGAATTCCTGCTCGACGCCGCCACCGACGCGCTGAATATCGCCAATCGGATGGCGCCGGATCTGACCGCCATCATCCGGGATATCTCGATCTGGGTGCCGCCGCTGGCGAATCTATTGGGGTACAAGTGGATTCGCACCATCATGCTGGGCCTGGACGGGTTCATGCCGGTGCTGTTCCAGATCCTGGATCACACCCAGGGCATGGTGGATTTCGCCAAGAGCGTCCCGGACGCATTGCAGGGGGCGAAGAACCTGTTCGATCAGAACCTCGGGGCGGGCAAATTGCAGTACGTGCCGCCGAGCTTCCGTATCGACCCGGCGCTCGCGCGTGATGTGTGCTCCATGGTCAAACCCTGGTATCAGCCGTGTGATCGCGACTTCGCGGCCGGGGAAACCGTGGACCTGGGACTGGTGCAACTGCTGCTGTCGGCGGGTGGGAAATGAGCGCGACGAACCGGAAGCCTTGGCGCACAGTGACTCTCGGTGTGCTGACCGTCGCCACCGTCTCGAGTTGTGCGGTGCGGCCGCTGGATCTGCCGCTGCCGGGCACGCGGTACGGGAAGCCCACCTACGAGGTGCGGGTGGAGTTCGGCAATGTGCTGTCGCTGCCGCTCAAGACCAAGGTGGAGCTCAACGGCGCGCAGGTGGGCGTCGTGGAATCGGTGAGTGTGCGGCCGCGGCCGGACGCGAACGTGCCGTCGCTGGCCGCCGATCAGCAGCCCTACTATCAGCCGACCGCCATCCTGGCCATCGACGAGGATGTGCGGCTGCCCGTGGAGACCGAGGTCGAGATGGCGCAGACCACGTTGTTCGGCGACACCTTCGTCAAACTCACCATCCCGCAACAGACTTCGGGCCGCGAGCTCGGTCAGGGCGGTGTCATCCCGATCGTGCAGACCAAACAGGCCACCAGCGTCGAGCAGTACATGACGGCCGTGGTCGGGTGGGTCACCGGCGGCAATGTGCCGTTCGTGCAGAGCTTCGTCAGCAGCGTGAACCAGGCGTTCCCGGCCGATTCGGGGAACCTGCGGGAGTTCATGGCGAAACTGTCGGTGTCCATCGAACGGATCGGGCAGAGCACCGGGCAGCTCAGCGCCATCCTGAACAACGCCACCGCGGCGCTGGATGTGTTCCGGCAGGCGGAAGACGTGTGGCGCTTCGTCTTCGACCAGGCGCCGGTGCTGCTCGGGGTGGTGCAGAAGGTACTGCCGGAGATCATGTACTTCGTCGATTCCATTCGCGATCTCGCGGCCTGGGCGGGGGACTACCTGATCGATCCGGCCAATCCGAAATCGGCGTCGCGGGTGGCCAAGATCGACCGGTTCCTGGACGTGTGGACGCCATTGGCGCAGGCCATGATCGCCACCCCGAACCAGGTGCCGCGCACGCTGGAATCGGTGAATGCGCTACTGGCCAACAAGATCGTGCCGTTCCTGTCCGCGCGCGGGCGCATCGAACTCTCCGATGTGGTCCCGCAGACCCCGGCGAGTGCGCTCACCGGGGATCCGGAGGCGGACGCGCGCATAGTCGCGGCCAATGAGCAGGCGTTCCGCGATCGGGTGAGCCCGGTCCTGAAACTCGTGGGGTTGATGCGATGACCCGCAAGATCATGGTCTCGGCGCTGGCGATGGTGCTCATGGCCGTCAGCGCCACGCTGTACCTCACCTACGGGGTGTTCGGTTTCAAACCCGGGGCGCGGGTGTACGGGATCAGCGTGGTGCTGCCCAATTCCGGTGGGCTCATGCAGACTTCGCCGGTCACGCTGAACGGCTTGCAGGTCGGGCGGGTCACGGCGCTGGAAAAGGCCGAGAGCGGGGTGCTGGCGCGGCTGTCGGTGGAATCGGAGTACCGGATCCCGATGGACGCCGCCGTGACGGTGGCCAACCTGTCGGCGGTGGGGGAGCAGTATCTCAACTTCGCGCCGAAATCGACTGCGGGGCCGTATTTCTCGGACGGTGCGGTGGTGCCGGCCGCTCAGGTGGTGCAGCCGCTGACCATCGCGCGGGCGCTGGGCGGGCTGCAGGGGGTGATGGCGCAGCTCGATCCCGACAGCATCAACACCATTCTGCGCGGGGCCGACGTCGCCATCGCCGGGGTGGGGCCGAGCATCGAGAAACTGGTCAGCTCCGGCGGCATGTTCTCCACCACGCTGCGGCAGAACCGGGAGCTGATCCAGCGGCTGCTGAGCTTCGCGGCGGGCGCGGCCACCGAATCCTCCACCGAGAAGATGACTTTGCTGCGCAGTTCCGCGCAGCGGCTGGGCGCGACGCTGGCGCCGGAACTGCCCGGACTGCTCGACCAGTTCATCTCCATCACCGTCGATTCCGGTGGCACCCAGGTGATTCCGCTGATTCCGTTGCTGAAACGGCTGATGAACTACCTCCAGTTGTTCATGCAGAAGGGCGGGCCGGCGCTGGAGATCATCCGGCCGTATCTGCTCGACCCGCTCGAGCACGCCGAGGTCGATCTCGGCAAGACCATGGACGGGCTGCTCGCGGCGTTCCCCGAGGGCAAGGGATTCCGGCTGCTCGTCGACATACCGCACTGATCCGGCTTCGGAAGGGGTACAGATGAAGTCACGTTGGATAGAGATGGACGCCGGCGGAATCCGGATTCCGCTGCTCGGTCTGGCGGCGGCCGTGCTGGCCGTCGTCACGCTGGCGGGGGTCATGGGGTATCGCAACTGGGACCTGGCCGCGCGCAATGACGATCTCGGCGCATCGCTCGCCGATGCGCGGCGCAAGGAAGCCGATTGTGTGGCGGCCATTCAGGCGGGGACCGATTTCCTGCTGGCGGCCAATAACTTCGACTATCGCAAGCCGGAGGAATGGACCACGCGGATGGCCGCGCTGACCACCGGGCCCGTGCACGACTATTTCGCCACCGACAAAGTGGCGCAGGACAATTCGGCTCTCATCACGGCGGGGAAGCTGCGCAAGACCAGCACCGTGGCGGACGCGGCGTGCGCGCTGCAGACCGCCACGGGGGTGCGGGTGATCGCGCAACTCGACGAGAGCACCCAGAATTTCCAGGTCAGCGACCCGGTCAAGACCACGTCGGCGGTATGGGCGGAACTCGGGAAGGTCGACGGGGCTTGGAAAGTCATCGACTCGGGGCGTGGGGATCAGGCGCTCAAAGGTGATCTGACCGCCGCCCAGCCCGCGGGGCCGACCGCCACCACTCCGGCCGAACAGCCGCGATAAGGAGGGACCGATCATGGAGAAGACGGCGAAACAGCGGTCCTGGCGGGACCGGTCCATCGTGGTGACGGGGCGGCGGCGACTGGCCACGGGGATCGCGGCGGCGGTGCTGCTCGGTGGAACCGGTTCGGCGCTGGGATATTTCGCGTACGAGCACGGGAGGGCCGCGGACCAGGTCGTGGCCGCCCGGGCGCTCGCGGCCGACCGGGACTCGGCGGCCAAGGCCGGATCCGAATTCCTCACCACCATGTTCACCGTGAACAGCGGCAGCCTCGAACACTGGGACAGCGCGGTACTGGCCGGCACCACCGACTCCATGCACGCACAGCTGGCGCAATGGAAAACCGTGCTGCAGAAGCTGGTATCGGCCAACATGGAAATGAGCAGCACGGTCAAGGACGTAGGCGTGGTGTCGCAAGCCGGGGACGCGGTGACGCTGCTGGCGGTCATCGAATCGACCGGTCGCACCAGCCCCGACAGCGCCGCACCGAATATCACCACCAGTTCGGCGCTGATCGACCTGCGCCAGATCGACGGGAAATGGAAGGTGCAGGGCTACGGCCCCGCCGGCGGCATGCCGCCCGCCGCACCGGCCACCAGTCCCGCCCCCACCCCCGACCAGACCCCGCGCTGACCGCGAAAGAACTCGAGACATGAAGACCACAACAGACCAGCCCGAGACCGCGACTGAAGCAAAGAACGCGACTGAGGCTGAGACCGCGACTCAGAGTGAGGCCGCGTTGGACACCGAGGAGCCGAAGTTGTCGGCAGCGACTCGGTCCGCGACCGGGCCGCGGCGAATCGGCGTGCCGGTCGTGGCGGCCGTGGCCGCGGTGATCGCCGTCCTGGCGGCCGGAATGGGCATCGGCGCATGGCATTACGCCGCCGCGCGGCACGATCTCGAAGTGACGGCGCGCGGCTTCGACGCCCAGGCCGGTGATCGGGAGGCCGCGCTGAAGGCCGGCGCGAGCTTTCTCGCCACCGCCTATACGGTCGACGCCGCAGGTGACAAGAGTATGGCGAAATGGAATGCCGCCATGCTCGCCGCCACCACCGATACGCTGAAAGACCAAGTGCGGCAGACCAAAGCGCTGCTGAGCCTGCTCGCCGAGGCGAACGCCAGTATGACGGGCACGGTCTCCGACTCCGCGGTCATCAGCCAGAACGACACTCTGATCCGGATGCTGGCGGTGGTGAAGCTGACCGGCAGCGCCCCGGGGCAGACCGAACCGACCACCGGATCGGTCACCGAATACGTCGACCTGATGAAGGTGGACGGACAATGGAAGGTGTTCAGCTACAAGGACATCGGCACCAAGACCGGTACCGGTGAACCCGGGGCCGGACTGCCGGGACTGCCCGCCACCCAGCCCGCGAAGTAGTCCCGGCGCCGTCGGCGGGTTCGGTTGGGGGCCCGCCGGCGGAAGCCTGCGGAACGGTCGTCTTGCTGCGGGTACGAGCTGACCACCCGATCACGGGCGTAGGCTCGTCAGCAGGGATGCGGCCGTCGACGTGAAGGCAGGACCCGACTGTGGGCAAGACCATGACTCCCGCGCAGATACTGCGTGAACTCGAGCCGGTCGCGGAAGCCAATCTGAACCGGCACCTCTCCCTGGCCAAGGACTGGCACCCCCACGACTACGTGCCGTGGAGCCAGGGCCGCAATTTCGCCGCCATGGGCGGAACCGACTGGAGCCCGGAACAATCCGGGCTGTCGGAGGTGGCGCGCGCCGCCGTGGTCACCAACCTGCTCACCGAGGACAATCTGCCCTCCTACCACCGCCTCATCTCCACCGCGTTCTCCCGCGACGGCGCCTGGCGCACCTGGGTGGATCGCTGGACCGCCGAGGAGAACCGGCACGGCATCGCGTTGCGCGACTACCTGGTGGTCACCCGCAGCGTCGACCCGGTCGCGCTGGAACAGGCCCGTATGGCGTGCGTCTCGCAAGGCGTCGACAACCCCAATGGCACCGGCGACCACACCGTGCTGCCCGGCGTCGCCTACGTGACTTTCCAGGAACTGGCCACCCGCGTCTCGCACCGCAATACCGGCCGCGTCTGCCAGGACCCGGTAGCCGACCGGCTGCTGTCGCGCATCGCCGCCGACGAGAACCTGCACATGGTCTTCTACCGCAATATCTGCGGCGCGGCCCTGGACCTGGTCCCCGACGCGGCGCTGTCGGCCATCGCCGCGGTGATCCGCAACTTCCGCATGCCCGGCGCGGGCATGCCCGACTTCCGCCGCAACAGCGTCCTGATCGCCAAACACGGCATCTACGACCTGCGCCAGCACCTCGACGAAGTCGTCCTGCCTGTCCTGCGCAAATGGAACATCTTCGACCGCAACGACTTCGGCCCCGCCGGTGAGCAGACCCGCGACGCCCTGGCCGCCCACCTCGATTCCCTCGCCAAGGACGTCATCCGTTTCGAAGAACAACGCGACCGAGCATTGGCCCGAGACGCCGCCCGCGCCGCCCGCAACTCCGGCTGAGCCCGCGCGACCGGATTCCTCCACACCCCGGAAGTTGTCCACAACTTCACTTCCCGCCCTGCCGCCGAGCCCCGCGCCGACTAATCTCGCGGAGGAAAGGGGGCTCGCATGGGGGACATGCTGCACACCGACCTGGACGCCTTACGCATTATGGCGGCCCGCATCCGCAACGAAGCCGACACCATCACGGCCATAGACCCGGTGGCCCTGATAGCCGAAGCCGCCGGCGCCATGCCCAATTCCGCCATCGGCGCCGCCGCCTCCGGAGCCGGAGAACCCCTCCGCGCCCTCCTCACCCGCATGGCCACCCGCCTCCAAACCCTGGCCGCCACCACAGATTCCACCGCCCACACCTACGAGGCCACCGACCACGCCTACCGCACCCAACTCGACGACTACCTAACCGGCCCGGCCTGAACCGCGGTCCAACTCTCGGTGAGGTGGTGGCGGATGGGTGCGAGTGTCACTGCGTGACGGCGTTTTGGTCGGATTTGCTGGGAGGGGGCGTAATGCGGGCAGGGTTGTCGCAGGTGCGGGAGTGGTTTCCCGGACGAGCGGGGGACGCTAGCGAGGCGGTTGTGGTGGCGGCGAGGGAGTTTCGTGCCGCGATGGACGAGGTTGGGCGGGCCGTGGATCAGGCGATGGCGCAGTGGAGTGGGGCGGCTGCCACGGCGGCTTCGTTGCGGGCGTTGGAATCGCAGTTGGCGGCCAATCACATCGGGGCGGCGGTGGTGGATATCGCGGATGCGCTGGCCGATGCTGCGGGATTGAGTGAGGTGTGTGCGCTGGTGCGGGGGATCGAGGCCGAGGCCGTGGCGGGTGGGTGTGTGGTCGAGGAGGACGGGACCGTCGTGCCGCCACGGGTGGAGACCGGCAATGCGGCGGCCGATCTCACTCTGCAGTGGCATTTCGATGAAACGGCGGCGACCTTGCAGGCGCGGCTGGTGCCATTGCTCGAGACCGCGGGGGATACCGACCGCGAGGTGGGGGAGCGGTTGGCCGCTGGTGTGACGGCATTGGGGGAGCTCGCGGGTGCGCCGCGGGGCGGAACTTTGCGGAGCCGGGTGACAGGGATTCTCGACGGGACCGACATGCTGCCGGAGGATCCGAAGGCATTGTGCGCGTTCTGGGAAACGCTGTCCCCGGCCGAGCAGGACGCGTTGTTCGCATTCGATCCGGGGATCGGGAATCGGGACGGGATTCCCGTGGTGGCGCGGGACTATTACAACCGGGCGGATCTCGAGCGATTGCGCGCCGCCGCGACGGGAGATCTCGCGGCGCTCGACGCGCAGCATCCCGGCTGGGCCGGCCGCGAGGAGCTGCCCGACACCGTGCGCGAATGGAATCATTTGCAGCGCTGGGAATCTCAACGGGTGGAGCTGCGAACTCGGCTCGCCGACTATCAGGCGGTTGCGAGTGAGATAGGTGCGGATGCCGGAAGCCGGTATCTGCTCGCGGTCGATGATCGCGGGCGCGGAGCCATCGCGGTCAACAATCCCGACGCGGCACGCAATATCGCGACCTTCGTCCCCGGCACCGATTCCCCGCTGCGGAATATCGGGTGGGGAACGGCCCGCGCCGCGGCCCTGGTATCCGCCGCCGGACGGGCGGACGCGTCGGCGCGTACCGCCGCCGTTGCCTGGTACGGGTACCAGGCTCCGCCGGATTTGGCTGCGGCAACCCAGGATCGGTACGCGGACGACGGCGCACCCCTGCTCGACCGCTTCCAGGACGGGCTGCGCGCAACCCACGACGGTGCACCCTCGCACAACACCGTGGTCGGCCACTCCTACGGAACCACGGTGATCGGGGTGGCCGCCGGATCCGGATCGCTCGCGGCGGACGCCGTCGTCCTCGCGGGCAGCCCCGGCGTCGAGGCCGAGCGGGTTACCGAACTGCATCTCGACGGGATCGCGAGCGAGCACGTGCACGAGCGCGTGTTCGCCACCGCCGATCCCGGCGATCCGATTCCGGTATTGGGTCCGTTCGTGCACGGACCGGACCCGGCCGACCCGGACTTCGGGGCCCGGGTTTTCGAATCCGCGGCCCCGACCCTGGATCTGCCGTTGCTGCGCGGCGTCCCACTCGATCCCTGGGTGCACGGAAGATATTGGGAATCGGGCAATCCGGGCTTGTATACGCAGGGCCGAATTATTGCCGGAACCTATGACCGCTGAATACAGGGCCGCGAGCTGCGGCCGCCCGTAGTCCACCTATGGGTAACGGGTTCTTTGCGGGACGCTCTGTAGCACCTAAATGGTCCACTGATCAACGTGGTTTGAAACGGTTGGCTTCATGCTACTGTTCGGTGAACAGAGGTTGGGAAGTCGGAGATAAATGCGCACAGAGAACATCAATAGGAAGTTCAAACTGCATGACGAGCGCAGGTTAGCCGCCCAACTTCCGGAGCAATTGCAGGGTCTCGACGTTGTCGGTTTCGTGCGGGTCGATGAGTTTCCGGAAGAGTTGCTGAAGTCCTTCGACGAATTCGCGTCGGGCTCGGTGGCGCCGCACGCCCGCATCTATCGCAACGCACAGCCCAATAGCATCGACGCGTGGGTGCTGGACCTGTTGCGCCAGGCCGATATCAGCGATCGCTTCTACCTGCGCACCGGCCTGGAGTACTTCCCGTGGGCGGACTGCCGGGTGCTCGATCACCGCTGGCTGGAGTCCCTGCGCCGCGTGATCGGTCCGAACCAGGGCTTCATCTCGCAGCGCAAGTCCTCGGCCGCGCTGACCATCGGCGCTCAGTACGAGGTCCTGGGCTTCATCGCCCCGGCCTCGCTCGCCCCGTCGCTCCCCGCCCCGGCCCCGGCCGAGCAGTCCGCCGCCGGCGCGGAATCGTTCGATCCGGACGGCCCGACCCGCCGCATCGTGCACGCGCCGCCGGTCGCCTCGGAGCCCGCCGCCGCCCAGCCGGTCGATCGGGCCGACGACGAGGCGCCGACCCGTCTGCTGCAGCGCATCGTGGAGCCGATCGCCGAACCGGCGCGCCCCGCCGAATCGAGCGAGCGCTAGCCGCCGGTCAGTATCCGATGGTGAAGCGGCGCTGGACGAATCGCGGCAGTTCCGCCTCGTCGACCAGCGCCACCGCCGCGTCCGCATAGGACACGCGGCTCAGTCCGTCGGCGTCCCGGACCGGCTGATCGGTGCCGATCCGGAACCGTCCGGTGCGCTCGCCCGGGCCGATCTGCTCGGCCGGGCTGAGATAGGTCCACAGCCGATTCGACGTGCGCAGCGTGTCGAGCGCCGCGCGATGCCCCTTGACCGCCACCGCGTATTCGCGCGGCAGGCCGAGTCGTTCGAGTCCGTCCCCGAGCTCGTCGAGATCCAGATCGGCGGGCGTGCGCCCGGGCGCGGATTCGAGACTGCCCGCGCCGCCGACCACGATCAGCCGGGTGCGCGGCCGGGTCTCCAAGGCCCGCAGCAGCGACCGTGCCACCGTGGCGTACGCGGTCGGATCGGCGATCGACTGCGCCACCGTCGCCGCGAAATCCTGTGCCGCATTACCGGGTTGGTAGCAGCTGATCAGCACGTCCAGGCCCGGCAGCTCGGCCGCCACGGCGGCGCTGTCGAACACGTCCAGCGCCCGCCATTCGACCTCGGGCCGGGCGTCCGGGGCGCCGGCCGGGTTCCGGGTGAAGGCGCGCACCCGATGGCCGCGCCCCACCGCCTCCGCCACTACTTCGCGGCCGATATTGCCGGTGGCGCCGATGATTCCGATGAACACGAGACTCTCCTGAGATCCGAACGGATGCGGTGTGAGAAAACTATACGGTGTGAAGTTTTGTGACAATGTTGAGTAATCTCACACTGTTGTAGAGTTGCGTCGTGAGCAGTGCGGTGCCGACCAGGCGGGAGCGACGGCGTTCGGAGACGACGGCCGAGATCAAGGCGGTCGCGCTGCGGCTGATGGCCGACGGCGGGCCCGGCGCGATCACCCTGCGCGCCATCGCCCGTGAGATGGGGATGACCGCCAATGCGGTCTACAGCTATTTCGCCACCCGCGACGACCTGGTGACGGCGCTCATCGCCGATGTGTACGGTCAGCTGGCCGATGCGGTGGAAGCCGCCCGCGACGCCCGCCCCGCCGATGATGCCGCCGGGCGAATCCTGGCCTGGGCGTGCGCCTTTCGCGAGTGGTCCCTGGCGAACGAACAGGGTTTCCGGCTCATCTACGGCGATCCGGTCCCCGGTTATCAGCCGCCGCCCGGCGGTCCCGCGCCCGAGGCCGAGCATCGCGCCTGCACCGGGCTGACCGGATTGGTGGCCGGAGCCTGGCCCGGGGCCGAGCGGACCTATGCCGAAGGCGATTTCGACTGGGCGGACTTCGGCCCGGAACTGGTCGCCACCATCCGGGCGGAATTCCCCGGCCTGCCACCGGCGGCGGTCGCGATCGCCCTGCGCCTGTGGGGTCGCATGCACGGCCTGGTCGCGCTGGAAGTGCTGGGCCGGCTGGGAATCCAGACCGCGAACGCCGGCAAGCTGTATCGCGCCGAGATCACCCACCTGATCCGTTCCCTGGGCTTGACCCCACCGGATTGATCGGGGTTCGCCGCGAACCGGACACTCACGGCATACGTTGTTCTCGTATCGCCCACGTGACGGATCGAAGGTGCCGATATGTCCACGTTGAACGGATTGCCCGCGCATGTACTGCTGGTGCACGGCATCGTCGTGCTGGTGCCCTTGACGGCGGTGCTGCTGATGGTGAGCGCGGTCTGGCCCGCGGCGCGGCGGCGCTTGATCTGGCTCGCGGCCGTGCTCGCGGTGGTGGTGACCGTGCTGACGCCGTTGACGACGGAGGCGGGGGAGTGGCTCGAGCATCGGCTGGGGGAGAGCCCGGCCATCGAGAAGCACGCCGATCTCGGCGATCAGATGCTGTACTACGTTGTGCCGCTGCTGATCACGGCCCTGCTGCTACTGGCCGTGCAGGTGCTGGAGGGGCGCGGCAAGCCGGTGGGGCGCGCGGCGCTGGCGGTGGTCGCGGTGCTGGTGGTGGCGGCGGGAGCCGCGGCTACCGTGCAGACCTACCGGGTCGGCGATTCCGGATCGCAGGCGGTCTGGGGCGGCGTCGGGAGTTGAGTCCGGCCGCCACGGGTGGCCGAACTGTGGTGCTGGCCGGGTGAATCCATGACTGTCGTGACCCGACGCCCGGTCTGCGGGCGGCCGCCGGGTCACGACAGTCCGGCACGGTCAGATCTTGCGGATGACCGTGACGACCTTGCCGAGGATCTGGGCGTCATTGCCCGGAATCGGCTCGAAGAGCGGATTGTGCGGCATCAGCCACACCTGGGAACCGGTGTGCTTGAACGTCTTCACGGTGGCCTCGCCGTCCAGCATGGCCGCCACGATGTCACCGTTCTCGGCCACGTTCTGCTGCCGGACCACGACCCAGTCGCCGTCGCAGATGGCCGCGTCGATCATGGACTGACCGACGACCTTCAGCAGGAACAGCGAACCCTCGCCGACCAGTTCGCGCGGCAGCGGGAAGACGTCCTCCACCGCCTGCTCGGCCAGAATCGGCCCACCGGCGGCGATCCGGCCCAGGACCGGGACGTAGGTGGGGATGGGGTGCTCGCCGGAGTCGGCTTCCGCGCCCACCGCGCGCAGCTTGGCGACGCCGGAGGTGGCGCGCACCGCGGTCTCGTCCAGCCCGCGCACGTCCACGGCGCGCGGCCGGTTCGGGTCGCGGCGTAGGTAGCCCTTGCGCTCGAGCGCGCGGAGCTGGTGCGCCACAGAGGAAGTCGAGGTGAGCCCGACGGCGTCCCCGATCTCCCGGATGCTGGGCGGATACCCGCGGTCGCTCACCGAAGTGCGGATGACCTCCAGGACCTTGCGCTGGCGGACCGTGAGATCCGTCCCGGTGCCGGAGATTTCGGTGCCCTCGCCGGGCAGGCCGAGCGGCCCGTTCTCACCGTCCACACCACCGTGTTCGCTCACCGCCGCTGTCCTCCCGTTCACTGCTGTGTCTCACCGGAATTCGTTCCCGGGGCGGTTGCTGATCAGTGTCGATCACGCCGCCGGTGAACTCGTGCCTCGACTGTAGTCCGAGGCGGCGCTGTGATCAAACATCTGTTCGACGCATGTCGGCGTGGCGGATGACATTGTCGGTGGGCCGTGGTAGAAATTCGAACATCAGTTCTTCGAACACATGATCGAGTCAATCGTCCAGCATCATCCGGTCAGTCCACTTGGAGGTTTGTTCGATGCGTACGGTGGTCAGCGAATTCGATGCCCCGCGCGGCCGGGAACTCGGCTCTGCCGCAAGCGATCTCGGCTACGACAGCCTTCCCGCCGAGCTGCGCGGCACCCGTGCCCCCGCCGCCGTCGCGGGCGCGGCCTGGCGTCCCGCGGTCTACCGCCGCCCCTGCCCGGCCCGTGTGCAGTCCGGCGCGCGCACTCGCGCGAATGTTCGAAGCGGCCATGTCGTCGCGCGCCGCGTGGCGGGACGCGCTGCCGGCCCGCACCCCCTGCACCGCGTGCACCGCGCCCAGATGGGTTTCGCCGCGCTCGCCCTCAGCGCCCTGCTCACCGCCCTCGCCGTCACCGGCCTCATCGCCCTCGCCCAGCTCCGCGCCGGTGATTTCGGCACCGAAACCACCCCGCCCGCAGTCGAACTCGTGCACGCGCCCGCCCCGGCGCCCGCCCCCGCGCGCTGAGGCGGCGCGCCGCCGGTCCCGCCGGTGCGATGCGGCCGAGCATGGCCTCGCCGCCCCACCGCCTCGCCGGTGACGCTGGCGCGATGTGGCCGAGTCCGGCCCCGCCGCCACGCGCCGCAATCGTGCCTCGTGTGGTCGGCCAAGGTCGTTAGCCGGAATGTAGCGATCGCATTCATGTCTCGCGCCCGGCTGAAACTGCGGCCGGAAATGTTGATTGATAACTGAAACGCGTTGCTAGCGTGCCCGAGGTGTGACAGTGGGTACATTCGCGCCGGTCCGGAATGGGTCGGCGCGCTTCGCAACAGGGGGCGCGATGGCGCAGGGCAGGAACCGGCGCGGCATCGCGAGCCGGATCATCGGTACGGCCGCGGTGGTGACCGGCCTGATATTCGGCACGGTCTCGATACCGGTCCACGCCGAATCCGCCTACACCGCCTATCTTGATCTCCCCGCGGTGAACGGCGACGGCGCCGGCGGCGGCGGGCTCAATCCCGCGCTGCCGCTCGATCCGGCCGAATTGCGCACCGCCCTGGACCAGGCGCGCGCCGCGGGCATCGCCCCGCGCCGGTACGCGACGCTGCTGCACCAGTATTGGCTGGTGACGGCCACCCGCAATGCCGAGATCGACCTGTCGGCCTGGGACCCGAACCGCGGCGTCGCCGCCAACAGCGCCACCTTCACCCAGGTGTACGTGAACTATCTGCGCCTGAACAACCAGCATCCCGACTTCTACTGGGTCGGCCTGGCCGGGCTGGCGGGCGGCTCCTTCGCCTCGGGCTTCTTCGATATGGGCGACGTCTCGGCTGTCGTCAGCGTGCCGGGCGTGCACCAATTGGGCGGCGCCGTCGCCGACCTGCTCCGCGGCACCCCGGCCGAGCTGCTGAACATCCTCCCCGAGGACATCCGCCTGCTCGGCACCGAAGGCGAACGCCTCACCGCCGAAGACCTGATCTGGTACCAGACCCGCCTGCTGATCATGCAGAAGCACATCTTCATCGACCAGGTCCCCATGCACGAGGCCTATGTGAGCGATGGCCTGGCCGGCGTCGAGGAGATGTACCAGGCCGGCGTGCTGGACGAGAACGCCGTCACCGCCTGGCGCGAGATCGCCGCGGGCACCCCGGCCGGCCGCGCCGACGCCGCCGTCCGCATGACCGATCGCGAACAGAACCAGATCATCGCCGACCAGTGGGACGTCACCTCGGCGGGCCGCGGCGTCATGGGCCGGGTGATGACCTACGTCAGCACGGTGGCCGGCAAGGCGGCGGTGCCGGGCGTACGCGCCCCCGGCGTTTTCGCCCCCACCACCCTCACCGCGGGCGCCATGTCGCTGCGCACCCCGCTGCCCGATTTCAACTGGGCCGATCGCGACACCCGCTGGAACTACATCACCAATGACCTGCTGCCCCGCTACCTGGAACTGTGCGCGAACGAGGCTGTGGCCAGACCCGTTCTGGCCGAAGCGTTCTCGGTGAAATTGGCGAACGGCCGCCTGCTGTCGCGGCTGCCGGATCTGCTCGCCGACCTGACCGCGGAGTGGCGCCTCACGGTTTGAGTCGTCACCCATTGACGACCCGAATCCGGCCTGGTATCCGGGCGGGCGCAACCGAACTGCGACCGCCCCGGTATCCTTGTGGTTGCTGAGGAGCTCGAGGCATCGACGAAGGATTCCGGATGCATTGCCCGTACTGTCGCCACCCCGATTCGAGGGTGGTCGACTCGCGTGAAGCCGAGGAAGGCACCGCCATCAGGAGGCGGCGTGCCTGTCCGGAGTGTGGGCGACGGTTCACCACGGTCGAGAACGCGATCCTGTCGGTCGTGAAGCGCAGCGGCGTGACCGAACCGTTCAGCCGCGAGAAGGTGATCCGCGGGGTGAGCCGCGCCTGTCAGGGCCGCGAGGTGGATTCGGACGCCCTGAACCTGCTGGCCCAGCAGGTGGAGGATGCGGTGCGCGCCAAGGGTTCCCCCGAGGTGCCCAGCCACGAGGTCGGCCTGGCGATTCTGGGCCCGCTGCGGGATCTGGACGAGGTCGCCTACCTGCGCTTCGCCTCGGTCTACCGATCTTTCTCCTCCGCCGAGGATTTCGAACGCGAGATCGCCGAGCTACGTAAGCACCGCGAAGAGAACGCGGTCGGGGCCACCGCCGAATAACGACGAGCACAATCATTTACGGCCCGGAAGCGCGAGCGGTCGCGTTTCCGGGCCGTTCTGGTGATCAGCGGCGCGGCTGCTGCGGCGGCCGCCGGGCCGCGTCGATGGCCTTCTCGATGCGCTTGGCCGACACCGGGAACGGCGTCCCGAGCTGCTGCGCGAACAGGCTGACCCGCAATTCCTCGATCATCCACCAGATTTCGACCACATCGCGCCCGCCCTTGCGCCCCTCGGGCAGTTGATCGACGAGCCGGTCGTAGGCGGCGTGCACCCGATCCAATTCGACCATGCCCGCCTGATCGCGATTGGCCGACGCGGGTAGCGCCTCCAGTCGCAGGCGCGCGGCCTCCAGATACCGTGGCAGTTCCCGCAATCGGGCGCTGCCCCATTCGGAGATGAAGCCCGCGAACACCAGATCATCGAGCTGATGCCGCACATCCTGCACCGCATCGCGATCGCGGGTCTCGGTGAGCGCCGCCCGCACCCGATGCGCCTCGGCCAGCACCGGCACCACCGCGCGCACCACATTCGCCACCGCCGTGGTGAATTGCGGCCGCACCTTCTCCACCAGCGCCTTGAACTGCTCGGGGCTGCGCACCGGCCCGCCATTGGCCGCGATCAGCTCATCGGCGGCGCAGGCCCGGCAGTCCTCGACCAGCGCGTCCAGCGATCCGTACGGATTCTGGCTCAGCGCAAGCCGATCCGCCGGTTTCAGGCTCGCGGTCACCGCGCGCGGACTGGTCGGTACGGCATTGAGCAGCAGTGTCCGGGTGCCGACCCGCATGGCCGCCGCCTGGGCGCCGGGCGAGCTGAGCACCCGCACCGCCACCCCGTCCGGCTCCGCCACCAGCGCCGGATACCCGGTAATGGTCTGCCCGCCGACCTGGCGTTTGACCGAATTCTCCAGCGTGCCCAGCGATTCGGAAGTCCACACGGTGGCCGGGGCGCGCTCGGCGGCATTGTTGGCCCGCGCCACCGATTTCGACACCTGGGTGGCCAGCTTCGCCTTCAGCTCCGCCAGATCCTTGCTGCGCGCGACGATTTCCCCGCCCGCGTCCACGGCGGCATAGGTCATCCGCAAATGGTCGGGCAGCCCCGCCGGATCCAGCTGACCGGCGGTAATGGTCACCGACCCGAGCTGCGACAGCTCCCGCGCCAGCCCGATGCGCAGCGGTTCGGCCCGCGGCGTCAGTCGCGCCAGCGCCGCCTGCGCGAAGTCCGGCGCGGGCACCACCATGCGCCGCAACTGCTTCGGCAGCGTTTTGATCAGCGCCGCCGCCAGCTCCTCGCGCATCCCGGGCACCAGCCAGTCGAAACCGACCGCCCGCACATGCGCCAGTTGCGCGATCGGAATGTGCACGGTCACACCGTCGTCGGCCTGGCCGGGCTCGAATTGATAGGTGAGCGGGAAGGTCAGCTCACCCTGCCGCCAGCTGTCCGGATACGCGGTCGGATCCAGCAGCGCCGCATCCTCGTTCACGATGGTGGACGCGGTGAAGTCCAGCAGCGCCGGTTCCTTGCGCTGCGTCTTCTTCCACCAGCTGTCGAAATGCCGCACCGACACCACATCGGCCGGAATCCGCTGGTCGTAGAACTCGAACAGCACCTGATCGTCGACCAGGATGTCGCGGCGGCGGGCCCGATGCTCCAGATCGGCCACATCGTCGAGCAATTCGCGATTGCGCGCGAAGAACTCGTGCCGGGTCTGCCATTCGCCCTGTACGAGCGCGTGCCGGATGAACAGTTCGCGCGACAGCTCCGGATCGATCCGCCCGAAATCCACCCGGCGCTGGGTGACCAGCGGAATCCCGTACAGCGTGACCCGCTCGTAGGCCAGCGCCGCGCCGCGCTTGGCCGACCAATGCGGTTCGGAGTAGGTGCGTTTCACCAGATCGCCGGCCAGCCGTTCGGCCCATTCCGGTTCCACCCGGGCCGCGGTGCGACCCCACAGCCGGGAGGTCTCCACCAGTTCGGCGGCCATCACCCAGCGCGGCGGCTTCTTGGCCAGCGACGAGCCGGGGAAGATCATGAACTTGGCATTGCGCGCGCCCAGGAATTCCCGGGTCTCGGCCTCGCGGACGCCGATATGCGAGAGCATGCCGGCCAGCAGCGCCTGATGGATCGAGGTGATGTCCCAGGGCAGCGCGTCGGAGTCGAGGGTGGAGCGCTCGGTGTTCGAGGCGTCGGTGTTCCAGCCCAGCCCGCGGGTGATGGTGCGTAGCTGCCCGTGCAGGTCCTGCCATTCCCGGATGCGCAGGTAGTGCAGGAATTCGTCGCGGCACATGCGCCGGAACTGATTGGACGACAGGGCTTTGCGCTGATCGCCCAGGTAATCCCAGAGCCGCAGGTAGGCCAGGAAATCCGAGCCCTCCACGGTGAATCGCGCGTGCTTGGTGTCGGCGGCCTGCTGATGCTCGACCGGGCGTTCCCGCACATCCTGGATGGACAGCGCCGCCACGATGACCAGCACCTCGGCCAGGCAGCCGCCGCGCTGCGCCTCCACCAGCATGCGGGCCATGCGCGGATCGACCGGCAGCTGCGCCATTTCCCGGCCGATGGCGGTGAGCACCAGCCCGGCGTCCGGGATATCGGCCCCGCCGTCCTCGGCCTTGCGCCCCAGCGCGCCGAGCTCCTCGAGCAGGGCGATGCCATCGCGAATGGCGCGATTGTCGGGGGCCTCCACGAACGGGAAGCTCTCGATATCGCCCAGCCCGAGCGCGGTCATCTGCAGAATGACCGCGGCCAGATTGGTGCGCAGGATCTCCGGTTCGGTGAACTGCGGCCGGGATTCGAAATCGTCCTCGGAGTACAGCCGGATGGCGATGCCGTCCGCGACACGACCGCAACGACCGGACCGCTGCCGCGCCGAGGCCTGCGACACCGGTTCGATGGGCAGCCGCTGCACCTTGGTGCGCATGGAGTAGCGGGAGATTCGCGCGGTGCCCGGATCGATGACGTAGCGGATGCCGGGCACGGTCAGCGAGGTCTCGGCCACGTTGGTCGCCAGCACCACGCGCCGCCCGGTGTGGGCCTCGAACACCTTGTGCTGTTCGGCCGCGGACAGCCGCGCGTACAACGGCACGATTTCGGTGCGCGGCAAACGCAAATCGCGCAGCGAATCGGCGGTATCGCGGATCTCGCGCTCGCCGGACAGGAACACCAGGATGTCGCCGTCGCCCTCGGCCTGCAGTTCGCGCACCGAATCGGCGATGGCGTCGGTGGGATCGCGGTCGACGATCTCGGTGTCCTCGTCGTCGGGATCCTCGGAGGTGACCGGAAGTTCCAGCGACAGCGGGCGATACCGGATCTCCACCGGATACGAGCGCCCCGACACCTCGACGATCGGTGCGGGCGAGCCCTTTTCATCGCTGAAGTGCCGCGCGAACAGTTCCGGATCGATGGTCGCCGAGGTGATGATCACCTTCAGATCCGGCCGCTTCGGCAGCAACTGCTTCAGATACCCGAGCAGGAAGTCGATATTGAGACTGCGCTCGTGCGCCTCGTCGATGATGATGGTGTCGTAGCGCCGCAGCATGCGATCGCGCTGGATCTCGGCCAGCAGAATGCCGTCCGTCATCAGCTTGACCAGCGTGCGATCCGAGGCCTGATCGGTGAAACGCACCGTATAGCCGACCACATCGCCCAGTTCGGTGCCCAGTTCCTCGGCGATCCGCTCGGCTACCGTGCGCGCGGCCAGCCGCCGCGGCTGGGTGTGCCCGATGGTCCCGCGAATCCCGCGCCCGAGTTCCAGGCAGATCTTCGGAATC
Organism: Nocardia yamanashiensis NBRC 100130; assembly: GCF_001613325.1. Lineage (GTDB taxonomy): Bacteria > Actinomycetota > Actinomycetes > Mycobacteriales > Mycobacteriaceae > Nocardia > Nocardia yamanashiensis. The sequence continues at coordinate 264,037 of NZ_BDCD01000002.1, forward strand.
TGGGTGGTCTTGCCCGAGCCGGTCTCACCGGCCACGATCACGACCTGGTGGTCGGCGATCGCCTGCGCGATATCGTCCCGGCGCGCCGAAACCGGCAGCTGCTCGGGATAACTGATCGCGGGTACGGCGGCGCGGCGGTTCTCTACGCGTTGCCGGGCGGCGTCGATCTCGCGCTCGAGATCGGTGAGGTCTGTACCGCGGGCCTTGTCGAGCCGCCGACGCAAACGGTGTTCGTCGCGGATCGAGAGATCGGCCAGGCGGGTTCGAAGGTCGCGAAAGGTGGCGGCGGTCCTGGTCATTGCACCGTCAAGCCTAGCGAAGTCGTTGCCGCGCCGGTCGGGGCGGTGGGCGACACCACGCCGGAGCGATATTCGCTCGGTGTTCGCCGCGGCATGCGACCATCGGCGGATGGGCGAGCGAGCGGTGCATCCGTGGTGGGGCCGGCTGCTGTTGCTGGCGTTCGGAATCCTGGATATCGCGGCGGTGGTGTGGACCGCCACCCATCTGCGGCCGGCGGTGGCCGGGAACGCGGTGGTGAACTTCTTCAGCTACTTCACGATTCAGTCGAATCTGCTGGCTATCGCGGTGCTGCTGATCGTGGCGCTGCGGGATCCGCAGGGGATCGGCTGGCAGCGGGTGCGGGGCGCGGGCACGCTGTACATCTGCATCACCGGCGTGGTCTACACCTTGCTGTTGCAGAACATCGACGTGGACATCGCCTATCCGTGGACCAACAATGTGCTGCACCGGATCACGCCGCTGGTCCTGTTCGTGGACTGGCTGCTGGTGCCGGTGGCGCTGGGCGTCTCGGCCCGGCTGATCTCGATCTGGCTGGCGTATCCGATCGCGTACGGGGTCTACACGCTGATTCGCGGCCCGATCGCGGACTGGTATCCGTACCCGTTCATCGACCCGCGCACGCAGGGGTATCTCTCGATGGCCATCGGCCTGGTCGTGCTGGTGATCGCCTTCGTGATCCTGGCGGTCGCCGTCATCGCGCTGGGCGAGCTGGCCGCCCGGTGGCGTGAGCGCCGCCGGGCGGCTTGATCACGGCAGCGTTCTGGTCATGAACACGCTGTGCGGGTCCTCGGTGTACTCGGCGAACGGCCCGGTGCGCTCGAATCCGTACCGCTCGTAGAGCCGCACCGCCGGCCGATAGAACTCCGAGGATCCGGTCTCCAGGCTGACGCGCTGGTAACCGCGTTGCCGCGCCTGCTCCAGCAGATGCGCGAGCAGTCGTGACGCCACCCCGCGCCCCCGGAAGGCCGTAGCCGTCCGCATCGATTTGATCTCCGCGTGCGCCGGATCGAGTTCCTTCAGCGCCCCGCATCCGGCGAGTTCGGCACCCTCCCAGACCGACCAGAAGGTGATGTCCGGCTTGCGCAGCGCCGCCACGTCGAGCGCGTGCATGCTCTCCTCGGGCGAATTGTCCAGCATCTCCGCAACATGGGTTTCGAGCAGGCTGATGACTTCCGGGCCGGTCAGATCGTCGAGCACGATGCGCATGCGGTCAGGTTGGCGAGGACCTTGCCCGCGGTCGCGGCGAGCTTCGAGCGCATCCAGGATCAGGTCCAGGCCGTAGCCGAATTCGGCGGTGTGGTCGTAGTCCGCCCGCAAGGCGAGCCCGGTGATCATCTCGTGCAGATGCGGCAACCGGTCCGCCGGCACCCGCTCGAGCACGTGTTCGGCCACCGCTTCGGCCTCGGCCGGGGTGCTCGCGGGCAGATTCGCCTCCTGCAGCACGTACCCGCCGATATAGCTGTCGATGAGCGAGACCGCGTGCGCCGCATCGGCCAGCCCGAATCCGGCCGCCTTCAGCACGCCGAGCACCACATCGTGATGCCGCAGGGTCGCCGGTCCCGGATCGCGCCGCGAATCCAGCAGCCCGAGCGCCCACCGATGCCGCGACAGCACCGCCCGCGCCGAGTACGCCCGCACCCGGATGGCCTCGCGCCAATCCGCCTGTTCGGCGTCCGGCAGTTCGATCGCCGCGAACACCGCGTCGACCACGCCGTCGAGCATGGCGTCCTTGTTCGGCACGTGGTGATAGAGCGACATGGCCTCCACCCCCAGCTCTTGCGCCACCCGCCGCATCGAGATCGATTCCGCGCCACCGCGATCCGCGACCCGGACGGCGGCCGCCAGGACGCGTTCCCTGCTGAGCGGTTGCGGTGGACGTGGCACGGCGGCTCCCGATTCGACGACGGTTGACAGGCTTACATCCGTAAGCCTACCTTACAGCTGTAAGCCACACTTACACCCGTAAGGGAAGGGGATTCCGATGCCGATGCCGAAATGGTGGGGGCAGGTGAACAAGCGAGTGTTCAACCCGCGCGCCCTCGCGGCCGGGAAATGGCCGGTGCTGACCCACACCGGCCGCACCTCCGGCGCGACCTACCGCACGCCCCTCGACGCCTACCCCGTCGAAGGCGGTTACCTGTTCGTCCTGGTCTACGGCTCGCGCGCGGACTGGGTCCGCAATGTGCTGGCCGCCGGCGGCGCGGCGCTGCGCATCGACGGCCGCGATATCGAACTGGCCGCCCCGCGCCTGATCGGGCCCGGCGAGGCGCTGCGACTGCTGCCCGCCGCGGCCCACCCGCCGAAACTCTTCCGCATCACCGAGTTCCTGCGCATGGACGTGGGCGGCACGGTGACCTTCAGCTCCGATTCCGGGCGCTGACCGCCTCAGCCGGCCTGGGCGCGCGCCGCCAGTCCGTCCAGCACATGCACGCGCTGGTCGGGGACGCTGATCTCCATCCACACCGAACCGGTTGGGCCGGTGGTGAATTCGAAGCCGAAGAACCCGCAGCAGGCCGTCTCGCGGTCCGCCAGGTCGCGGGCCTGCGCCTCGGCGGCGGGATCGAGTTCCAGCCGCAGCCGGGTCGGCGAGAGACGGTCCACGCCGCGCAGCGCGGTCGCGAACAGGTCGTCGAATTCGATGACCCGCAGGGGTTGTTGCGCGGTGGGCAGGGTGCACGCGTCGATCGCCACCCAGTTCGGTGCGGGCGCTTCACTGGCCATGCTTCGATGTTATGCCCGAGTGGGCGGCCGGGTCATCGGGCGAAAATCGCTGGCGGCGCACCGGTTCGGCTTCCTACCCTGAATTGCCCGCCCGGAAATGGCGGCGGGGGAGGGAAGGAAGCATTTGGAAGCGACTGTCGCGGTGACCCCGGATCAGTTGCCGGAGTTGTTGCTGCACGTCGCGGTGGTGCGTCCGGTATTTCTGTGGGGTGCGCCCGGAATCGGGAAGAGCTCGCTGGTGCGCGCGTTCGCCGACGCGCTCGGAATGGATTGCGTGACGCTGCTGGGCACGCAGCTCGCGCCCGAGGATCTCATCGGGGTGCCGCAGATCGTGGACGATCGCAGCCGGTTCGCGCCGCCGGAGATGATCGCGCGCCCGCACCCGTATTGCTTGTTCCTGGACGAATTGAATGCCGCGCCCGCCGAGGTGCAGAAGTCGTTCTATTCGCTGATTCTCGATCGCCGGGTGGGGAATTACGAACTGCCCGCGGGATCGGTGGTGATCGGGGCCGGAAATCGCGCCACCGACAATGCCCTGGCCCGCCCGATGGCCTCCGCCCTGGTGAATCGCATGGTGCACGTGCATTTGCGCGCCGATGTCGACGATTGGCTGAAGTGGGCGGCGGGCAACGATATTCACCCGTGGGTCATCGAATACCTGACCCAGCGCCCGGATCACCTGTGGTCCGCGCCGCCCAAGACCGAGCAGCCCTTCTCCACGCCGCGCGGCTGGCACATGCTCTCCGACGCCCTGCACTCCTACGGCGAGCACATCGCGGACGAGGCGCTGTGGGTGCTGGCGTCCGGAACCCTCACCACCGCGCACGCTTCCGCGTTCCGGGCGTTCGTGAAGACGGTGCGCCACGCCTTCGATCTGGAGGCGGTGCTCAAGGGTGACGCGGGCTGGCCGCGCGATCCGGCGGACCGCGATCTGCTGTACTTCCTGTCCGAGACCTTCCGCGCCCGGCTGATCAAGGAACTGCCCGCCTCCCGGGAACACGCCTCGGCGGGCCTGAAACGCTTCGTGCTGCGGGCGAAGACGATGCTCACCGAACTCGCCGAGATCTCGGTGGAGTGCGCCCAGCTGGTCATCGCCGCCGATGACGACGGCGCGCCGGTGCTGCCGTCCTGGTTCCTGGTCGAGGTGACCCGGGATCTGCCGCGGCTGGCGGCGCGGCGGTAGTCGTGGCGGGGCGGGCGACGCGCAAGCGCCGGGCGGCGGCCGATCCGTGGGTGGAGCATCGCCGCGCGGGTTGGGCGCTGGTGCAGGGCAATCCGATGTTCCGGCGGCTGTGGAACGGCCTGCACGAGGCGCACGACGATTGGCTGCCGCCGCGGACCTGGGCCGTCATCGATCCGTTCGGCAGCATCCACTACAACCCGAAAATCCGTGGCGCCACCGAGGAATGGGCCTGGGTGTTCGCGCATCTGCTGCTGCACGCCGGATTCGGGCATCTCGATCCGCGTGAGCTGCCGCCGCGGGTGCTGGAGGAGAACGGTTTCGCACGCAGCCGGCTCACCGCGCCACATCAGCCGCATCAGATCTACCGGGCGGCCTGCTGCGCGCTCATCGATCAGTACCTGCTGACCTTGAAGTTCGGCCGCGCACCCGAGGTGCTGCCGCCGCCCGGCGGGACCGACGAGCACGCCCTGACCGAACGCTGGTGGACCACCGGCGTTCCCGAGCCGTACCGTCGCGAGGAGTACCCGGACTTCTTCATCGGCACCGGCGACACCGCGAAGCGCCTGGACCATCGCACCTGCTTCGCGACCGGTATCGGCGAGGCCGCCCGCGCCGCCCTGGAAGCCGCCGGTCGCGACGTCACCCGGGGCCGGCAGCAGACCATGCAGGTCTGGGATCGCGCCCTGAACTGGTTCGTCTCCTCCTACCCGCTGCTCGGCGCGCTCGCGGCCGGCATGCGGATCGTGGCCGACCCGGACGTGGCGCGCGGCTGGAACATCTCGATCGCCGCCGTCAACGCCGAGGCCGCCGAGATCTACATCAACCCCTTCGCCGGTCTCTCCGACGAGGAATGGCGTTTCGTGCTCGCCCACGAAATGCTGCACGCCGCGCTGCGGCACGGGGAACGCGCGGGCTGGCGCGACCACTACCTGTTCAATGTCGCCTGCGATTACGTGGTCAACGGCTGGCTGGTCGAAATGGGGGTGGGCGAACTCCCGTCGGGTCTGCTCTACGACCCGCAGCTGAAAGGTCTTTCCGCCGAACAGATCTACGACCGCATCGCCGGTGACCTGCGCCGCCTGCGCAAACTCGCCACCCTGCGCGGCCGCGGCGCGGGCGACATCTTCGGCGAACCGCTGCCGCACGGCAATGCGCCCGGCCGCTACCTGGATCTGGACGACTACTACCGCAATGCGCTCGCCACGGGCCTGGTCTACCACCAGTCGGGCGGCCGCGGATTCCTCCCCGCGGGACTGGAACAGGAGATCCGCGCCCTCGATCAACCGCCGCTGCCGTGGGACGCCCAGCTGGCGCAATGGTTCGACGAGCACGTGCCCGCCGTGGAGAAGCACCGCAGCTACGCCCGCGCCTCCCGCCGCCAATCCGCCACACCCGATATTCCGCGCCCCGCCTGGACCCGCCCCGAGGAATCGGTCCGCCTGCCCACCTTCGGCGTCGTCCTGGACACCTCCGGTTCCATGTCGCGTGAACTCATGGGCAAGGGCCTGGGCGCCATCGCCGCCTACTCCCGCGCCCGCGACGTCCCGCGCGCCCGCGTGGTGTTCTGCGATGCCGCCGCCCACGACGCCGGCTATCTCCCCGTGGACGAAATCGCTTCCCGGGTAAGGGTGCGCGGCCGCGGCGGCACCATCCTGCAACCCGGCATCCGTCTCCTGGAACGCGCCGACGATTTCCCCGCCGACGCCCCCATCCTGGTCATCACCGACGGCATGTGCGACGTGGTCCGCATCCGCCGCGAACACGCCTTCCTCATCCCCGCCGGCGCGGGCCTGCCCTTCCGACCCCACGGCCCGGTCTTCCGCATGCGCTGATATCAGCCTTCCGGATCTTCCGCAAGACCCCGGCGGCCCGTATTCAGCCCGGTGAGAGCGGCTCGGAGGAGGGGTCGCGCCCGGCCGCCGCCGACCAGACTCGACTGCTGTGAAATCGCGAAAGATGTGGATCGCCGGGCTGGCGGTCATGGTGCTGGCGGGCGGGGTGACGGCCGCGCGGGTGGCCGGGGAGCGGAGCGCGGTCGCGGCGACGGACCCCGATGTGGCGATGGTGTGCGACGACCGGCGACCGTCCAAGGTCGATCCGGGTAGTTACGGCATGCAGAACGACGGCTCGTTCCTGCATCCGTCGGCGACCTACGTGAACGAGGACGAACAGCATCCGTTCCCGGGTGGCGGCAAGGACATGTTCCCCGCGACCGGCGGGTACGACCCGAACACCTACAAGTCCGCCAATGTGACGGTGGAGGCGCATTACGGCGGTGAACGGTTCACCCCCGACCCCTTCCATTCCTGGCAGAACATCGTCGACTTCGACGGCCGCCGCTACATGTTCCAGTACGACCGCAGCGAAGCCCGCGTCTACGACATCACCGACGTCCAGAACGTGCAGGTCGTCGAATCGCTGTCGCGCGCGGACCTGGCAGGCGTGCCCGGCAATGACGAGGCCGTCGCCGGAAAAGACTGGGCCGCAGGTGATTTCTGGGGCGCGTCCACCATTCAATGGAGCCCCCGCTACAACGGCTACATCATGGTGCAGAGCTTCGAGATGCGCCGCCAGGTGCCCTTCTGGATGGGCGACACCCCCGAGAACAGCAAGTACGCCGCACCCGAGGGCGTGGCCGCGGCCCGAGCGGACAAGCAGCTCAAGGGTTTCAAGGTCTACAAGCTCAACGGCCCGCGCAAGCGCGACTGGGAACTGCTGGCCACGGTGAGCACCGACGAACACCAGCGGGATCCGCTCGCCCCGGATTTCACCGCACCGCAACAGGGTTCGGGCTCCCTGGATGTACCGCACTGGGACGGCGGCCGCTACCTGTTCGTCTCGACCGCCCCCAGCGACGACTGGTCGCTCACCGAATACCCGACCTACCTGTACGCCAACGGTTTCCAGGTGTGGGACATGGCCGATCCGGCCACGCCGCGCCTGCTCGACACCTGGCATCGGCAGGGCATGGTGCGCGGCGAGGAAGCCGCCTACCGCGCCAATCCGCGCTGCGGCAACCGCACTTCGTGGATGGGCTCACGCAATCCGCTCTACATCCCCACCCCGATCGAGCAGGGCGGCAAGTACGGCTTCGCGGCCATGGGCGGTTTCGGCATGTCCATCATCGACATCTCCGATCCATCGAACCTGCGCGAGGTCGGCCATCTCGACGTTCCGCCCTCGGTCTCCGGCACCGAAGCCGACAATGTCGACGTCTCCCAGTTCGAGCGCACCGGCATGGTCTACCTGAGCGGCTACCCGCTGTCGGAGGACTGCTACGAGCCGTACAAGGACATCTTCCAGGTCGATGCCACCGATCCGGCGCATCCGCGCATAGTCGGACGCCTGCCCCGGCCGACCCCGCCGAAAGACTCTGCGCTGACCGACTTCTGCCAGCGCGGCGGCAGTTTCGGACCCAAGCGCAGCGGCTACTACACCTCGCCCGGCGATCCGCGCGACGGCCTGCTCGTCTACGACTTCTACAACGCGGGCGCCCAGTTCTTCGACGTCAGCGACCCGAAGCAGCCGAAGATCGCCGGCTACTTCGCCCCGCCCACCTTCGGACCGGAGACCGCCGACTGGGCGCGCAGCAATCCGACGCACGGCGTGTACGTGGAATACGACCGCAATATCGTCTGGCTGCTCACCAACGACGGCATCTACGCGCTGTCCTCGGAATCCCTTTTGGGCGCACCGAATCTGCACGCTCCCGCCGCGCCGTTCCGGACCAGCGCCCGCTGAGATCAGGCGGTCGGCATCGCCAGGGTGGTGAGGTCGCCGTTGTCGGCGGAGCGGATGGTGGCGGGCTGATCGGGGCCGCGCAGATCGATCATGAGATCCGGGCCGAGGGCGGTGCTGATCGCCGGGTACAGCGTGATCATCTCGAATCGCACGTCCAGGTCCGGGCCGGTGCTCGTGACGGGCAGCGCCGGACCGGCGGCGCCGGGGCTCGCGATCACGCGCAGCTCATCGCCTTTCAGCCGCAAGAGGATTCGATCGCCCGGGCGCTCCTCCAGCGCGCGCAGCAGCACGTCCTTGGCGATCGTGACGCGCGTGCCGACCGCCGGCAGCGCCCGCAGCATCGCGCGGAAGTCGGGAAAGGACTCGGGCAGCAACCGGCAGTGCCGGACCTCGCGATCCTGCGGGAACAGGGCGAGCCCGTGCCGGTTCGCTTCGAGGTGAACCACTGCGCCCCGGCGGATTTCGGGAATCGCGGCCCGCAGTTCGCTCCCGTCCACGGTCCCCGACCAGGTGGCGTTCGCGGGTTCGACCGGCGCCAGGGTGCGGGTGGCGAGCCGGTAGCGATCGGTGGCGGTCAGCGTGACCGCCTCGGGCGTGACCTCGAGCAGCAGTCCGCCCAGGACCGGGAATTCGGCGTCGAAAGCCGTTGCGGTCAGCACCTGTTCGATGGCCGCGGCGAGCACCGGCCCTTTGAGCGTGGCCAGGAACCGGGCCTGCTCCGGCTGCAGCCCGGCCTTGATGTCGGCGGCGGTGCGCCGGGCCCGGGCGGCGTCGTCGGCGACCTTGGCGACATGCTCGTCGATCAGCCGGACGGCCTCGTCCGCGCCGGCCGCCAGCACGGTTTCGACCGCCGTCAGCGGCATGGCGATGGCGCGCAACCGGCGCAGCATGACGGCCCGCTCGAGTTGATCGGGACTGTAGTAGCGGTAGCCGGAGACCGCGTCGGTCTCGGCGGGCGGCAGCAGCCCGGAGTCCGCGTAGAAGCGCAGGGCGCTCGCGGTCAGCCCGCTGCGCTGGGCGAACAGGCCAATCGGCAGCAATTCGGAATCGGTCACCCGAAGATCATCGGGCTTCGAGCAGGTCGAAGGTCAAGCCGCGCCCGGGTCCCGCGGCGCGGTCTTGCCCTCCAGCGCGCGGATGCGGGCCTCGAACACCCGCATCTCCTGCAGCACGCCCTTCATCGTCGAATTCATGGCGTCCATCGAGAAGCGCAGCAGATCGATACTGGCTCGCAATTCCGTGAACGGGTCATCGGCATCGTGGGTCACAGGTCCGAAGGCTTGCAAGGGTTTCCGGGCCGCGAATCGGTCGGTTTATCTGTCACCACCGGTGCCACCGTCCCGCGGCGGGCGCGGCCGGGCCCGGAGTGGCGGTGTCACGGAGTGCTTTCGGCAGGGAAAAGGCGGGCCCCGGCGAGCCCGGGCGATGCGAGCATGGAAGGGTCCGGTCGCCGCGCGGAGAGGTGGTGGGTGTGGCGGTATTCCTGCAGGAGTACGGGGTATTGCGCTGGGTGGCGGTCGCCGCCTTCGGGGTCGCGGCGATGATCGTGCTGGCGCGGCTCGCGGCGGTGCGCGCGAGCGTGGAAGTGGTGGGTGGCGGAACCCGGGCGACCGACCGGGAGTCGGATGCGGCGCATCTGATGATGTGCCTGGTGATGGTGGCGATGCTGGTGTTTCCGGCCACGGCGGACCCGCACGCGGTGCGCGGGGTGCTGACCGCTATGACCGTGGTGTACGGGACGTTGCTGCTGGGCCGGATCGTGCAGTGGCGCAACGCGGTACGGATGCCGGGCGCTGGGGTTGCGGCATTCGGATACCACGTGCTGGCGGCTGCCGCCATGTGGTACGCCATGAGCGGGCACGGCGCGCACGGGCATTCCGGCGGGCCCGCACCCGGCGTCATGCTGGCGCTGGCGGGCGTTTTCGCGGTCGACGCGGTGGTGATGGCGGTGCCCGGGGCGCGCCGGGCACTGCGCCATCTGTTCCCGCACCCGGTGGGCGCGGGACCCCTTGCCGTGGTCCCGCATGTGGTGATGGACCTGGGCACGGCGCTCATGCTGGTCGCGGTGGTGATCGGATGAATCGAACGAAAGACGCGCACTCGGCCGCGCGGTGATCCGGGGCGGTTAGGCCGGGTGCGGGGGCGCGGTTCCGACGGGAGGCGGAACCGCGTTTCGCGTTGTCCGCCGCGCGAGCAGCCCAGACGGGGGTCCGTTAGGGCTGCTCACGGTCGTGATGGTGTGATGGTGCTAGGTCGGCCCGCGTGACAGGGCGGGCTGGTGTCGGTGTTACGGAGGTGCGGGATGGGTTCGCTGTGGCATGGCTTCGCGGATATGGGTGCGGTGGAACGCGATGGCGCGTTCGTCGTCGCACGCGGTGAAGGCGCGTATATCTGGGACGAGGGTGGCGCCCGCTACCTGGATGCCACCGCCGGGCTGTGGTTCACCAATGTCGGGCACGGCCGCCGCGAGATCGCCGACGCGGTCGCGGCGCAGCTGACGAATGTCGCCCACTACTCCAACTTCGGTGACCTGGCCTCCCCGGTGCTGCGCGACCTGGCCGAGCGGCTGGCGGGCATCGCGCCCGTGCCGGGCAGCAAGGTGCTGTTCACCTCCGGCGGCTCCGACGGCGTCGATACCGCCGCCAAGCTGGCCCGCCGGTACTGGAACGAAATGGGCAAGCCGGAGAAGACCCTGATCGTCGGCCGGCAGAAGGCGTACCACGGCATGCACGTCGCGGGCACCGCGCTGGCCGGCATCCCGGTCAATCGCGAGGGCTACACCGGCGAGTTCATGGCCGACGCCCGCACGGTGGCGTGGGACGACGCGGCCTCGCTGCAGGCGTTGATCGACGAGGTCGGCGCGGGCCGGATCGCCGCCTTCTTCGCCGAGCCGATCATCGGCGCGGGCGGGGTCTACCTGCCGCCGCAGGACTACCTGACCGAGGTGCGCCGCATCTGCCGCGAGAACGACATCCTGTTCGTCGCCGACGAGGTCGTCACCGGATTCGGCCGCATCGGCGGATCCTGGTTCGCCTCTTCGCGATTCGACCTGGAACCGGATCTGATGACCACCGCCAAGGGCCTCACCTCCGGATACGTGCCCATGGGCGCGGTGTTCGTGGCCCCGCGCGTGGCCGAGCCGTTCTTCGCCGGCGGGGTCTGGTTCCGGCACGGCTACACCTACGGCGGGCACGCAGGTGCGGCTGCGGCGGCCATGGCGAACCTGGACATCATCGAGCGCGAGCACCTGCTGGACGCCAGCAAGAACCTGGAATCGCTACTGCACGAGCACTTCTCGCCGCTGGCCTCGCATCCGCGCGTCGCCGAGGTGCGCAGCGGGCTCGGCGCGGTCGCCGCGGTCCAGCTCGCCGATCCGGCCGAGGCACTGCCGTTCGTGAAAACCCTGCGCGCGCACGGCATCTCGACCCGCGCCGCCGGGCAGGGCGCCCTGCAGATCTCGCCGTCCTTCGTCATCACCGAAGAGCAGGTCGCCGAGATGGCGGCGGGCTTCGCACGCGCCCTGGACGCGTAGCCGTACGGATATCCGAAAACGCCGCCCGGTCATCGCGCCGGGCGGCGTTTTCGTGGCCGCCATCCCGATGCCGGTGGCCGGGACACGAGGGGGCGGCGGGCGCGCGGGCACGGTAAGTCCGACTCATGAGTGAATCGATCGGCCCCCTGCTGCCCGCGGACGAGGGTTTCCACCACCAGATCGCCGACACCTTCGGGACGGTCTCCAGCAGCGACCTGTCCTGGACGGAGAAGGTGTGCGCCATGGCGGCGGCCCGGGACGGCAGCCTGCAATTGGGTTTCGGGCTCGGCAAGTACACCAATCGCAATGTGATGGACGGCTACGCGGGCGTCTCGCGCGGCGTCGAACAGCTCACGGTGCGCGCCAATCGCGAACTGCAGCCCGAACCGGATCTGACCGTCATCGGCCCGGTCCGCTACGAGGTGGTCGAACCGCTGCGGCAGATCCGGTTCGTGCTGGAGCCCAACGATATTCAGCCCATCGCCTTCGACTGGCTGTTCACCGCCGAGCTGCCCGCGCATCTGGAGGACCGCACCCATATGCGCGGCATGTACCGGGTCAACGCGGATCTGGTGCGCTATCACCAGATCGGCACCGCCTCGGGCTGGGTGGAGATCGACGGCGTCCGTACCGAGATCACCCCGCAGGACTGGGTTTCCACCCGCGACCACTCCTGGGGCGTGCGCTACGACGTCGGTCAGCCGCGCACCGATGTGCAGGCCGTGGAATTGCCGCCCGAGGTGTCATTCCGGATGATCTGGTCCCCGGTGTTGATGGAACGCCCGGACGGCACCCGTTACGGCATGCACCTGCATTATCAGATCATCGAGGTCACCGGCTACTCCTCGAAAACGGTCATGGGCGGTCTGCAATACCCCGACGGCCGGGCGGTGCGCTGGCGTGACCTCACCCCCGAACTGCGCTTCGACCCGGACAATCGGCGGCTGCTCGGCGGCCGCATCCACGCGCTCGACGTCGACGGCGTCGCCCGCACCCTGGAGGTGGAAGTGGTCTCCGACACCGGCTTCCACCTCGGCGCGGGCCTGTATCACGGGTTCGAAGGCCGCTACCACGGTGAATGGCGCGGCCCCGGAACCCATTTGGACGGTGAGCGCATCGAGGACTGCTCGACCTACGACAATGCCCGCCGCTTGCACCAGATCCGCGACACCGTCGTGCGCGTCACCGACCCGGTGGGCGGCGGCGTCGGCTATGGCAACTGCCAGCCGATCATCACCGGCGGCGACGACGCGCTGGGCCTGACCAAGGAGAGCACCTTCATGTGACTCCGGCCGGGGTGGCTCAGTGCTCTTGCGCTCCGGTCAGTTCACCGGCCGGGATGGACCGTAGTTTCACCACGGCGAGCACGGCCAGCAGTGCCGCCGCGACGGCGGCGATACCGGAGGTGATGTGCACGCCGTGCACGAAGGCCGCGCGGGCGGCGTCCAGCACGGCGGTCCCGAGCGGTCCGGGCAGGGTGTTCGCCGTCTCCACCGCCGCACCGAGGGTGTCTCGAATGGAGTCGGCCCCGGGTAGCCCGTGCGGCAGGGTGTCGTTCAGGTCGCCGCGGTAGATGGCGATGCTGATGCTGCCGAGGATCGAGATGCCCAGCGCACCACCGAGTTCCGCCCCGGTCTCGGACAATCCCGATGCCGCTCCGGCCTGTTCGGGCGGCGCGGAACCCACCACGAGTTCGGTGGTGATGCCGAAGACCGGTGCGGTGCCGAGCGCCACCAGCAGGGCGGCGACCATCGCGAGCGCGAGCGAACCGCTCGTGGACAGCAAGGTCAGCATGGCCAATCCGATTGCGGCGAGGGCGGTTCCGCCGCCGATCAGGTAAGCCGGGCGGATCACCCGCACCAGGCGCGGGGCCGCCTGCGAGCCGATGATGAATCCGAGGCTGGACGGCGCCATGACCAAGCCGGTCTGCATCGGCGATAGGCCGAGCACCAGCTGAAAGTACTGCGCGACGAACAGGAAGTATCCGAACATCACGAACACCGCGAGCACGTTGATGGTCAAACCGATCCGGAAGGTGCTCAGCCGGAACAGCCGCAGATCGAGCATCGGATCCGGCCGGTGCAGCTGCCGCCGCGCGAACACCGTCCCGGCGGCCAGGCCCACGATCAGTGCGAGCAGCGGCACCGTCCCGAACCCGTCCTGCGCCGCCTTCTTCATGGCCAGCACCAGCGCCACCATGGTCACCACACTCAGTGCGGCGCTGACCAGATCGAGCCGACCCGCGTTCTCGTCCCGGAACTCCGGCAGCACCCGCGGCCCGAGCACCAGCAGCAGCACCATGACGGGCACGGCCAGCAGGAACACCGATCCCCACCAGAAGTGCTCCAGCAGCAGTCCGCCCAGCAGCGGCCCGACCACGCCGCCGGCGGAGAACGCGGTCACCCAGGTGCCGACCGCCAGGGACCGCTGCCGCGCATCGCGAAACATATTGAAGATCAACGACAAAGTGGACGGCGCGATGGTCGCACCCGCCACCCCGAGCAGCGCCCGGCACAGGATCAGCAATTCCGCGCTCGGCGCGAACGCCGCCAGCACCGACACCGCCCCGAACAGCGCGGCCCCCGACAGCAGCAGCCGCCGGCGCCCGATCTGATCCCCGAGGGTGCCCATGGTGATCAGCAGCCCGGCCAGCATGAACCCGTAAACGTCGATGATCCACAGCAATTCGGTGCCGGTGGGGTGCAGGGTGGCGCTGATCTGCGGTACGGCCAGGTGCAGCACGGTCAGATCCATGGCGTAGACCAGGCAGGCCAGGGCGAGCACGCCGAGCCCGATCCACTCTCGCCGCCCGGCGAGGGGTTCGGTGGAAAGCCCGGACGACACGGGTCCGGTGGTGGTTTCCACGGCAGATTTCCTTCCGATCGGGAATGCGGGCAACTGCCGGTGAAGACGTCGCGGTATCCAGAATCTCATCGCCCACCGACAGAAACGGCAACCGATTTTCCGCCCGCAACCATCCCGCTCATCCCGTTTCCAGATCCCCGCCGAACCGTTACGCCCACCCCCGCCCCCGCTGGCACCCTGGAGTCCAGGGGGACCGCTCATGTTTTCACTCCGACTCGAATCAGCGCCTCGGCGGCGCCGCGCCTATCGCACCGCCTTGCGGGCGCGCGGTTACCTGCTGTCCACCCTCACCCTGGTGATCGCACTGCCGTCCGCCGCCCTCACCATCGTGCTCATCCGGCAGCTCGACGCCCGCCTCGGCCACGGCATCGCCTATGTGCTCTTCACCCTCTGGGCGCTGGCCGGTCTTGCTCTGCTGCTGATGAATTCGCGGATCGCCGCCAAGGCCGTCCTGCGCCCGCTGCGGGACACCGACCCGGCCAAACTGTCCAAGGTCTGGTCTGAAGTCCTCACCGCCGCCGGCCTCGCCCCGACCCGGCGGCACGCGCTCTGGGTGAACGAACAGGACCGCGGCGTGGAAGCCTTCGTGGTCAGCGGCGTGGTCGCCATCGACCACGCCGCCGCCCGCACCCTCCGTGCCCGGGACCTGCGCGGCGTGCTGGCTCACGAACTCGGCCACGCCCTCAGCAGTGGCGGCAACCGCCTCCGCATCCTGGCATCGGCCCTGAAGATCCCACTGAAAACCATTCTGAGACTGCTCTTTTCGACCGTCGACCAACTCGAACGCCTGCGCATCCTCCCCGACGCCGGCGTGTACGCGACCGAAGTGGGCCTCCTGCGCAGAGCGACCTGCTGCGCCGCCCTGATCGCCGCCTCCGCCTACCTGATCGGCCCGCTCCCCACCCTCGCCTTCGCCGTGCCCGTCACCCTCGAACCGGTCCTGCACCACGCCCTGCGCCGCCAGGGCGAGCGCCTCGCCGACCGCGTCGCCACCGACCTCGGCTACGGCCCGAACATGATGTCCTACCTGCAGATCCGCTCCGCCGACCACGGTGCGGCCCACCGGCTGCCCCTGCACGTGACCGGCCCCACCGCGCGCGCCCTGCACCTGCTCGCCGCCTCGACCGCGACTCACCCGCGACCACAGGCCCGCATCGCCGCCATCGAACGGCGAATACTGCGTCGCGAAGGGGCCGCGGGCTGAGTAGTGTCGGGCCGATCGTGCTGGGGAAGCTGACGGGGTGGGGCTGTGGGCGGGCGAATTGTGCGGGGGCTGTCGCGGGGTTGCGGACTCGTGGTGACCTTGGCGTTTCTTGTCGGGGTGGTGCGGTTGGTGTGGCCGCAGCCCGGGGTCGATGAGCAGCCGGGGGACACCTGGCGGCAATTGTCGTTCCTGCGATCGGCATTGGATGCGGGGGCGGGGGAGTCGGCGCAGACTCAATTCCCCGAGGGCTATTTCTTCAGTCATGCATTGTACGGGTTGGCGTGGGTGCAGGCGGGGTCGAGCGATCCTGGGCATCGTGAGGAGGCGTTGCGCCAGGCGCGCTGGGCATTGGGCCGGATCGAATCCGACCGGGGACGAGCGCCTTTCAGTGCCGGGCTGCAACCGGCCTACGGGGTGTTCTGGGC
Organism: Nocardia yamanashiensis NBRC 100130; assembly: GCF_001613325.1. GTDB lineage: Bacteria > Actinomycetota > Actinomycetes > Mycobacteriales > Mycobacteriaceae > Nocardia > Nocardia yamanashiensis. The sequence goes on from NZ_BDCD01000002.1 coordinate 280,008, forward strand.
GGGGTGGGCGAATTGGTTGCGTGGGGCCGTCGTATCGCTCTCCGGCGCAAGCGATATCGACGAGGTCCGGCGCTTCGAGGCGGCGAGCGCCGAAATCGCCGGGGCGTTCACTACGTCGGCGAAAACGCCGTTCCTGCAGGCGTATCCGGGCCAGGCGTGGCCGGTCGACTCCGTGGTGGCCATCGCCTCCCTGCGATTGCACGACCACCTTTTCGGTCAGCGCTTCGGGCAGGTGACCGCGGACTGGCTCGCGGCGGTGCGGACTCGGCTCGATCCGGCTACCGGCCTGGTGCCGCACCGGGTCTCGGTGGCGGACGGGAGCCCGGTCGAAGGGGCGCGGGCGACATCGCTCGCGGTGATCAACCGGTTCCTGCCCGAGATCGATTCCGGGTTCGCTCGCGACCAGTATCGCGGCTTCCGAGACCGATTCCTTTCCTACCCGGGCGGTTTCGGCCCCGCCGTCCGTGAATTCCCGCACGGCCGGGACGGCTCCGGCGATGTCGATTCCGGCCCGCTGATCGCCGGCATCAGCCTGTCCGCCACGGTGGTGGCGCTCGGCGCGGCGCGCGTCAACGGAGACCGAAGCCTCGCTGCGGCAATCGGTTCGGAGGGTGAGCTGCTGGGGCTGCCGATCACGCTGCCGGGCACCAAGCGTTATGCCTTCGGGCTGCTGCCCATCGGCGATGCGTTCCTGGTGTGGTCCGCGACCGCCCGCCCGCTCACCACCGAACCGATCACCGCCGATGTGCCGCCGGTGCGCTGGTGGTGGCGCGCACCCTGGCTGGCCGTGCTGCTGCTCGGCGCGTTCCTGCCGTGGACTCGCGCGCTGATTCGCCTGCGGCCGTTCAGATCACGACGGGATGATCGGCGACCACGCGTCCGCCCAAGCGCACCCAGCCGTCCGAATCCCATTGCGTGAAGATCTGCGACCCCAGGCCCTGGGTGATGTGCAGTCCGCGCCGCAGCCGTGCGGTGAGCGCGATGGCCGCCGCGCCGGTGGCCTGATCCTCCGCGATTCCCATGGCGGGCGCGAACATTCGGGTCCGCACCGCGCTGCGCGATTCGTCGGTCCAGGTCCACACGTAGTGTGCGCCCTCCGGGAAATCGGCCGGATCCAGGGTCGCCATCTCCTCGCCGCTCGCGAATTCGTGGAACTCGAACGCAGGCGCCCATTCCGCGCGGGCGCGCGCCCAGGTCAGCCCGCTGTCGTCGGTCGAGACCTCCACCGGCCCGGCCGGCACGTCCAGCACCCGGACCGGCGTGCGCTGATCGCTGAGCCACCACGCGGTGCCGACACTGGGATGCCCCGCGAACGGCAGCTCCACGGTGGGGGTGTAGATGCGCATGCGGGCGCGGTCCTCGGCGGGCGGGTCCACCACCACGGTTTCGCTGTGCCCGACCCGGGCCGCCAGCGCCTGGTGATCGATGTCCGCCACATCGCCCGCGCGGGCGATGCCGAGCGGATTGCCGAACCGTCCCGCGGCATCGGTGAATACACGAACCACTTCGACCTGCGCGCCGTCGCTCTCCGGGGTGCCCATGACCCCCGAGCTTACCCACGGTTACCGGATCGCGCGCGGAGTGCAACTGCCGAGCATGTCGGCCAGGGCGCTCTTCTCGGTGGGCTGCACGGTGAGCTGCCAGCGCGCCTTCACCGCCACCCAGCGCCGCGCGTAATCACACCAGTACCCCTCGCGCGGCCGCCACTGGTCCGGCGTCTTCGACCCTTTGTCCTGATTGGCCTGCTTCTGCACCGCGAGCAGATTGCCGAGATCGTTGGCGAAGCGCTCACGCTGTTCGGCGCTCCAGCCCGACGCGCCCGAACGCCAGGCGTCACCGAGCGCCACCACGTGATCGATCTCGATCTCCGAGGCCTTGAACCGGTTGTAGGGCAGCCGTTCCCCGCTGTACGGATCGAGCAGGGTGCCCGACAGCACCAGGCACGAATTGCTGTCCGCCAAGCGGACTTCCGTGAGATCCCGCTTCATCACGTCCTCGCGCGCGGTGCACCCGTCGGACAGTCGCGGTTCCCCGCCGCGCCCGGACCAGCCGGGTCCGAAGGCATTGCGGTCATAGGATTCCCAATTGCGATTCCAGGCCACCGTGAGCCGTTCCAGATCGGCGCGCGCGAGCTCGGCGTCCGGAAGCGCCGTACCGGTCGGATCGGGTCCGGCGGGTGGTTCGGCGCGCTGCGGTTCGGTGTGATTCAGCCACAGCGCCATCCCGGCGGCGCCGATCGCGATGACCACCACCGAGGTGGCGAAGAGCTTGTTCCAACGGCGGCGGGAAGCGGTCCGGGAACGCGGCATGCGGGGGAGTCTAGGGGCGGATTCCGGACGAACCGGGCATTGTTGCCGAGCGGTGACCCGATTGCCGCTAACCATTGGCTAATGCTGTCGCCGGCGGGCCCGTCGCATCGTGGGCCCCGGGCAAGCAAAGGGGCCGCGCACCCGAAGGTACGCGGCCCCTTTCACACTCTGCCGGGAACGGCCGGTCAGACCGCCGCGGTGGCGAGCGCCTCGGTGGAGGCGACAGCCTGGCCGACGCCCGCCACGATGGCCGCGACGCGCAGCGATTCGAAGATCACCTCACGCGACACGCCCGCCTCGCGCAGGGTGTTCTCGTGCGCCTCCAGGCAGTGCTGGCAGCCGTTGATCGAGGAGACCGCGAAGGACCACAGCTCGAAATCGGCCTTGTCGATGCCCGGGTTGCCGATGATGTTCATCCGCAGCCCGGCGCGCAGGTCGTCGTAGCGACCCTCCAGGAACGCCTTGCCGCGGTAGAACACATTGTTCATACCCATGATCGAGGCCGCGCCGAGGGCGGCGTTGTACGCCTCCGCCGACAGGGTGTCGGCGGCCTCCTCCGCGATCTCGCGCAGCGTGGTCGCCGACTTGGTGGCGGCGGCCGACGCGAGCAGGGTGCCCCACAGCTGCTGTTCGTTCAGCACGGTGGTGCGCGCGATCGAGGACAGATTGAGCTTGAGGTCCTTGGCGTACTCGGGCAGCGAGTTCTTCAGGTTCTCGATGGTCACAGCGAAACAACTCCTCTTAGAACGGGACTCAGACCGACGCGGACAGCAGTTCGCCGGCGTTGATGGTCGGGTCGCCCTTCTTCCAGTTGCAGGCGCACAATTCGTCGGACTGCAGGGCGTCGAGCACGCGCAGCACCTCGTCGACATTGCGGCCCACGGAACCCGCGGTCACGGACACGAACTGGATCTCGTTGTTCGGGTCGATGATGAAGGTGGCGCGGTCGGCGACGCCGTCGGCATTGAGAACGCCGGTGGCGGCGGCCAATTCGCGCTTCAGGTCGCTCAGCATGGGGAAGGGGAGGGTCTTCAGATCCTCGTGCTGGGCCCGCCACTGGAAGTGCACGAACTCGTTGTCCACGGAAGCGCCCAGGACCTGCGCGTCACGATCTTCGAACTCCTCGTTCAGCTTGCCGAACGCGGCGATCTCGGTCGGGCAGACGAAGGTGAAGTCCTTCGGCCAGAAGAAGACGATGCGCCACTTGCCGGCGTAGTCGTCGCTCGAGATCTGGGTGAAGTAATCGTCGGGCTGCTGAGCGTTCACCTTCGAGAGATCACCGCCGATGACAGCCTTCAGGTTGTAGGCGGGGAACTGGTCGCCGATGGTCAGCAGGGCCATGCTTGCTCCTCTTCGTAGTCGATTCGATCGTGTCGTGACTTCTGCAAACGATCATGCCCATACCTCGGTAAAAGGTAAAGGTGATCGGTCGCACTATACTGATAGGCGTGACTGATCAAACTTATCAGCCGACCCTGTCGCAGCTGCGTGCGTTCGTAGCGATCGCGGAATACCGTCACTTCGGTACCGCTGCGGCTCGGCTGAGCGTGAGCCAGCCCACGTTATCGCAGGCCCTGGCATCACTGGAAAACGGACTCGGGCTGCAGCTGATCGAACGCAGCACGCGCCGGGTATTGGTCACCCCCGCCGGGAAACGGCTACTGCCGCAGGCGATGGCGACGCTCGAGGCCGCTGACCGATTTGTCGCATCCGCGGCGGGATCCGGTTTGGGCGGCACGCTGCGCATGGGCATCATCCCCACCGTCGCCCCCTACGTGCTGCCCGCCCTGCTCCCCGAACTGCGCACCCAGCTGCCCGCGCTGGTGCCGCACGTCATCGAGGATCAGACCGCGCGCCTGCTCGACGGATTGCGCTCGGGAGTCCTGGACGTGGCGCTGCTGGCGCTGCCCACCGACGCCTCCGGCCTGATCGAAATCCCCTTGTACACCGAGGAATTCGTGCTCGTCGTCCCGCGCGGGCATCAGCTGGCCGGCCGCGAGGACCTGAAGGCCGCCGACCTCGACGCCCTGCCCCTGCTGCTGCTCGACGAAGGCCACTGCCTGCGCGATCAGACCCTGGACCTGTGCCGCGCCAACGACGCCCACCCGAGCACCGTCGGCGACACCCGCGCGGCCTCCCTCGCCACCGTCGTGCAGTGCGTGGCAGGCGATCTCGGCGTCACCCTCATCCCGGAAATGGCCGTCCCCGCCGAAACCTCCCGCGGCACACTGGAAATCGCCCGCTTCGCCACCCCCGCCCCCGGCCGCACCCTCGGCCTCGCCTTCCGCGCCTCCACCGCCCGCACCGAAGACTACGAACACCTCGCCAAGATCTTCCGCACCCACCGCCCGCAGTAGCCCCGGAGAGCTCACGAGAGTTCCGGTGAATTGACCGGCTCGGCACCTTCTGAGACGCTCGGGCCATGCGGATTCACCATCTGAACTGCGGCAGCATGTCCTTCGGCGTGGTCGACCACTGCCTGCTCGTCGAGACCCGTGACGAACTCGTCCTGGTGGACACCGGATTCGGCCTGGGATGCGTGCGGCAGCCGGGAAAGATGGTGGGTCCGAGCCGTTTCCTGATGGGCGCGCGCCTGCTCGAATCGGAAACCGCGGTGCGGCAGATCGAAGCGCTCGGCCACGATCCGCGCGATGTGCGGCACATCATCCTGACCCACCTGGACCTCGACCACTCCGGCGGCCTCTCCGACTTCCCCGAGGCCACCATCCACGTGCACGGCCCGGAATTCCGCGCGGCCACCGCGACGCCGTCGCTGTCCGAGCGGATGCGCTATCACGCCGCGCAGTGGGGTCACGGCCCCAAGTGGATGGTGAACGAGGCCACCGGCGGCGAGGAATGGTTCGGTTTCCGCGCGGTCCGCGACCTGCCCGGCCTACCGCCGGAGATCCTGGTGATCCCGCTGCCCGGCCACACCCGCGGGCATGCGGGCGTGGCCGTCGATACCGGCGACGGCTGGCTGCTGCACGCCGGTGACGCGTTCTTCGTGGAGAGCTCCATCGATCCCGTCCAGCCGCGCACGCCGTTCTGGTGGCGGGTGTACGAGACCAATGCGGTTGCGGGGGAGACGTATCGGGAGAACCAGCGGCGGCTGAGCGAACTCAAACGCCTGCACGGGCATCAGGTCGAGATCATCAATTCGCACGACGGCGCGATCCTGGCGCGGGCGGTCGCCGAATGAGCTCCATGGAACGCTGGGGGCGCAGGCTGCCCCGCGCCGAGGACGCGCTGTTCGTGTACGGGACGCTGCAATTCCCGCGGGTGCTCGACGAATTGCTGGGGCGCACACCGGATCTCACCCCGGCCGTGCTGCCGGGACGGCGAGCGGCGGCCTTGCCCGGACGGGTGTATCCGGGACTGGTCGCGGCCCCATCGGATGCGGCGGCGGGCTTCCTCCTGACCGGTCTCACCGCCACCGAATGGCAGGTGCTCGACGCGTTCGAGGACGACGACTACGACCTGGTTCCGGTCTCGGTGCACGCGGGCGACCGGGAGGTGTACGCGTGGACCTACTCCTGGCTGCCGGAGGTGCTGCCCGAGAACTGGTCGGCCGCAGCCTTCACCACCGATCACCTGCCCCGGTACGCGGAAAAATGCGCTGCGTGGCGCCGGGAGTTGGTCCTGCTGACCGAGACTGCGTGACACGGGACACACTCCTGCGGTAGAACGTGATCGCATGGACACCGCAGTCTCCGCACACCCCGATCCCAGCGATACCGTCGCGGGCGCGCGCCGCCAGGCCCTCGGGGATCTGCTGCGGCGCAGCGCCGCCCGGCAACCGGACAAGCTCGCGCTGGTGTGGCGGGAGCAGCGGGAGACCTTCGCCGAACTCGATGCCGCCGTGAACCGCGTCGCGCACAGCCTCGCCGATCGCGGTGTGACGCAGGGCGATCGGATCGCGTTGTACTCGCACAACTGCCGCGACTACGTGCTGTTGTACTTCGCCCTGGCCCGGCTCGGCGCGATCTCGGTGCCCATCAACTTCATGCTCACCGCCGACGAGGTCGCCTACATTCTGGGTCATTCCGGCGCGATCGGCCTGATCACCGAGGACGCCCTGGCCGGTGAGGCGGAAGCCGCGCTGAAGCAGCTCGACGGCAACGCGGTTCGGCTACGCGGGTGGATCGCTCTCGCCGGTACACCCGCCGCCATCGGCTGGGAAGACGTCTCCGCCTGGGAATCCCACCCCGAAGCCACCGAACCCGAGGTGCATGTCGGCGACGACGACCCGATCCAGATCATGTACACCTCCGGCACCGAATCCCGCCCCAAGGGCGCGACCCTGTCCAGCCGCAGTCTCATCGCCCAGTACGTGACCACGGTGATCGACGGCCGAATGAGCCCCGACGACATCGAGATTCACGCCCTCCCGCTCTACCACTGCGCCCAGCTGCACTGCTTCCTCACCCCCGATATCTATCTGGGCGCGACCAGCATCGTGCTGCAAGGACCCGATCCGGCGACCATCCTGCGCACCATCCAAGCCGAACGCGCCACCAAACTCTTCTGCCCGCCCACCGTCTGGGTGGCCCTGCTCCGCCACCCCGACTTCGACACCTACGACCTGTCGTCCCTGCGCAAGGGCTACTACGGCGCCAGCATCATGCCCGTCGAAGTCCTGCACGAACTGGCCGAACGACTGCCGGGCGTGGCGCTCACCAACTTCTACGGCCAAACCGAATTGGCCCCGCTGGCAACGATTCTCGCCCCCGAAGATCAGCTCGCCAAGCCCGGCTCGGCCGGCCGCGCGGGCCTGAACGTCGAAACCCGCGTGGTGGACGACGACGGCGTCCCGGTCCCTCCCGGCGTCGTCGGCGAGATCGTGCACCGCTCCCCGCACGCCATGCTCGGCTACTGGAACGACCCGGCCAAAACCGCGGAAGCCTTCCGCGACGGCTGGTTCCACAGCGGTGACCTGGGCGTACTCGACGCCGACGGCTACCTCAGCGTGGTGGACCGCAAGAAGGACATGATCAAGACCGGCGGCGAGAACGTGGCCAGCCGCGAAGTCGAGGAGATCCTCTACCAGCACCCCGACGTCTCCGAAGCCGCCGTAGTCGGCCTCCCGCATCCACACTGGATCGAAGCGGTCACAGCCATCATAGTCCCCCGCGCCGGCACCACCCCGACCATCGAATCCATTGTGGCGCACTGCAAACAGCGCATGGCAGGCTACAAGGTCCCCAAACACGTAGCCTTCGCCGACACCCTGCCCAAGAACCCCAGCGGCAAGATCCTCAAACGCGAACTACGCACCGAGTACGCGCATCTGGCCGAGGAGTAGGCCGCCCGCCTCTCAGCCCTGACCGATCCCGTCCACATGCGCCACATTCGCCGCGTCGACGGGATCGGTACTGGCCACACCGTCGAACCAGGCATCGAGGATCTCGCTCAGCTGCGCCCGTGAAGTGAGACGCAGGCTCAGCGCGAGCACGTTCGCGTCATTCCACTTCCGCGCGCCACCGGCGGTATACGCATCGACGCACAAAGCCGCCCGTATCCCCGCCACCTTGTTCGCCGCTATCGACGCCCCCGTACCGGTCCAGCAGCACACCACCGCCTGGTCCGCGCGCCCCTCCACCACATCCCGCGCCGCGACCTCACTGGCCCAAGCCCAATCCTCCCGTTCCCCGGCAGCCAGCGCCCCGTGCACCACCACCTCGTGCCCCCGCTCCCGCAACTCCGCCACCACCGCCCCCGCCACCCCGGTGTCCTCGTCCGCCGCAACCGAAATCCGCATGGCCGCAGGATCAGAGGACTTCGGCGATATCGACGGCAGCCACGGCCAACCTGAGCCACTGCTCCAATTGATTTACATCGGAACAGTTCTCGATCTTCGACATCACCTCGTCGGTCAGGTCGAACCCACGAGCTTCGAGCACCGTGATCAGGGCTCGGGCCGCTTCGGTCGTGCGGCCTTTCGCTTCCCCTTCGGCGAGGCCTTCGGCGAGGCCTTTGGCATGTCCTTTGGCATGTCCCTTGGCGGCCAGCTCTCGGAAGGTATCGCTCAGATATTCACGCTGTGAGGTGGTCATCAATGCCTCCAATGTGGAACGAGCACCACGGGACAATGTGGAGAGGACGAGGTCGTAATACATGTTAGCCCGCTCTGAACTGCGGCTACCCGGTTCGGACGCGAGTCCGTCCAATGCGGCCAGCATGGCCTTGAAGACCTGCTTCCGCTGCGAATCATTGCGATGCGCGATCGCTGACAACACGGCCAGCTCCGGCATTCGTGCTGCAGCCTCCGGGTCGGTCACCGCCGGGACCTGTTCCGGTCCGAGTACGAGCGGCTGAAGCGTAGCGACACCGAGTCCCAGATCGATCTCCTTCGACGCCCACGCGGTTGTGTTCTTGTCCGGGCTCAGCACCAGTAGAGCGACAGGGCAGCGCAGCCGCGCGCGTAGGGTTGCCACGTAGACCGGCCAGACCCATGGTTTGTCCTTGTCAGGCCGTAGCTGGACCTCGACGACGACCGCGAGAACCGGTCGATTCGCTTTCGACAGGACGACAACGCGGTCCGCGCGATACTCCGTCGGTGCGGTATCCGTGAGATCAGCACAGTCGGTCTTGGCGCGTTCGTAGTCGGGTACCGGCCAACCCAATGCGCTCAGCAGACGCGCGGCCAACTCCGGCTGGTTGGTGAAGAGCTCCAGCAACACCTCGTGAAGCAGGGAAGGCATGGGGTGACCGTACGGTTCAAGCCGAGATGTGTTGGGGTGTCGGCGGCTTCTGTCCGTGTCGTCCGGGTTTTCGAATCAGATTGCGGGAGAGTCGGATTCCTCTGCCTGGGTCTCCAAGACCACATTTTGCCGGAGGCCGGCACGCCCTCGGGATGTTCGGCCGGAGGGCGTGTCGACGGGCCGGGGTCAGTTGTTGGCGGCGCGGGCCAGCTCTTCGGGGTAGCGGGCGCCCGCTACCGCGCCGGCGGGGGCGGCGGCTTCGATGCGGGCCAGATCCTCAGGGGTGAGGGTGATTTCGGTGGCGGCCACGTTCTGTTCGAGGTAGGTGCGGCGTTTGGTGCCGGGGATGGGGACTACGTCGGTGCCGCGGCTCTGGACCCAGGCGAGGGCCAATTGGCCCGGGGTGATGTCTTTTTCGGCGGCGATGGTGCGCAGGGCCTCGACGATGGCGAGGTTGGTGTCGAGGTTGCCGTCGGTGAAGCGGGGGAGGCGGCGGCGGAGGTCGTCGGCGGCCAGGTCGGTGGTGGAAGTGATTGCGCCGGTGAGGAATCCGCGGCCCAAGGGGGAGAAGGGGACGATGCCGATGCCGAGTTCACGGCAGACCGGCGCGACTTCGGCTTCGATATCGCGGGTCCACAGTGACCACTCCGATTGCAGGGCGGTGACCGGGTGGATTGCGTGGGCGCGGCGGATGCTGTCGGGGGAGGCTTCGGAAATGCCCAGGTAGCGGACCTTTCCGGCCTGGACCAGTTCGGCCAGTGCGCCCCAGGTTTCCTCGACGGGCACGTTCGGGTCCACGCGGTGCTGGTAGTAGAGGTCGATGTGGTCCACGCCGAGCCGCGTCAGGGATTCGTCGGCGCACTGCTTGACGTACGCCGCGTCGCCGCGCGCGCCCATGGAACCGCCTTCGCCCCAGACGATCCCGAACTTGGTGGCCAGCACCACCTCGTCCCGCCGCCCGGCGATCGCCTTGCCGACCAATCGCTCATTGGTTTCCGGACCGTACACGTTCGCCGTATCCAGCAGCGTCACACCGAGATCCAGCGCCCGATGGATGGTGGCGATCGATTCGGCCTCGTCGTCGTGCGCCCCGTACGCGTGACTCATGCCCATGCAGCCGAGCCCCTGGGCGCTCACGGTCAGCTCGCCGAGTTTCCTGGTCGCGATCATGCGGGAGATCCTCCTGAAAGAGCCGGAATGTCTGTGGTGAGCCGTGCTCACCCCAGCGACGCTACGACCTGGAGCGCACTCCAAGTCAAGCGGCGGCGCCGAGCCCCAGCGAGGCGACCAGCGCGCGCAGTTCGTCCAGGTACAACGCCGCGGGATCGGTGATCTGCGTGCCGAGCACGCCGTCGAGTTCGAGAATGACCAGGCCGTGCATGCGGCCCCAGATACGCAGCGCCACAGCGAGAGTCGCGGGCTCGAGCTCGGGGAAGCGTTCCCGCGCCACAGCGGTGAAGGCCGGATCCATCTCCGCCCAGGTGTAGGTGTGACCGCTGCCGTCGACCTGCGCCGCCGCTGCCAGGCCGACCAAGCCGAGGCACAGCTCGTAATCACCGGTCGCGTCGACGTGCTGGGCCGCGGCGCTGAAGACCAGCCGGAACTCGTGCGGATGCGCCAACGCCCAGGCGCGATACGCCAGCCCGTGCGCGATGACCTGCGCACCGGGCGTCGCGGCGGTGGCGCGGGCCGCGGCCAGCTCCCGGCTCAACTCGGCACGCAACTCGACGGCCAGGGCGGCCAGCAGCGCCTCGCGGGTGGCGAAATACGTGTACGCACTCCCGGACGCCATCCCCAGTTCCCGGGCGATGGCCCGCAGCGACACCGCGTCCACGCCCTCGGCGACGAGATGGCGCAGCGCGGTGTCCTTGATCTCCGCGGTGGTCTCGGCACGACGGCGTTCACGGCGGGTGGCGGGCGGCATGTGCTCGAGCATACAGTGCCCGAACTTCGATCGCCGGTTGAAAGTTGAGCAGTGCTCAATTATTGTTCAGTCGTCAGTCAGTTCTAGGAGAGTTGGGATCAACATGGATATTCGTGGCTACGAGCTCGGCCCGATCACGGCCGAAGCCGCCTTCACCTCCGATTTCGCCGTCGCACCCGAGGTGCCGATGGCCGATCTGGTGAACAAGCAGGAGATCGAACGCCGGATCATGGACGACCGCCCCGGCATGCTGATGAAGTACATGCCCGCCCGCTACGACGCCGTCACCGGCCGGATCCTCACCGGCGGCCGCTACCTGTTCGACACCTGGGCGAACGTCGAGGAGTACCGCCGCTTCACCGCCGAGGAACTCGAGTTCGAACCCGGCGTCAAGTTCTGGAGCCGCCCCTTCTTCCTCGGCGTGGACCGGCACATCTGGCGCGTCGCCGGCGCGCACAACTTCACCCCGATCGGCGATCACGCCGTCGACCGCTTCGAACGCTTCACCTTCGACGGCGGCGACCCCCGCGCCGTGCTCGAGGAATCCTGGCCGCGACTGCGCGACGCCGCCGAGGAACAAGGGCTGGGCGCCGCCTGGCTGCTCTACCAGCCGCAGGAGCGACAGATCGCCATCCACACCGTCGCCGCCGCCGCACCCGGCCCGGACCCGGTGGCCGCGGCCGAATCCGCGATCGCCGATCTGGCCGCCCGGCCGTCCCTGGGCGCGCTGCTGCCGTCGAACCTCAACGCGCACAAGGTCTTCGACCGTACCGCGCTGGTCGTCTCGCTCTGGCTGCCCCGCTCCCGCCGCGCCGGCGGCGTACCGACCGCCAACCCGATGACGCCCCCGCTGCCCGCCTGGACCGTGCCCCCGCAGCAGTCCTGAGCCGCCCTATCCGGCGGCGCGTTCCTCGGCGATCACGCGCAGCCGCCGCAGCGAACGTGACATCCCGTCCAGCGCGAGATTGTCCCGCGGCTTGCCGACCGGCCCCGACCAGCGCAGCAGTTTCGACAGGAACGCGGTATCGGGCCAATCCCGGTACTCCGTCACCACCGTCCCGCCGTTCTCCGGGCGCAACCGGTACCCCCATCGAGTGCCGATGAGATGAACGCGGAATTCGAAGTGCCGCAACGGATCCACCACCGTCACCTCGCACGGCGTGGCCCACGGCACCGGCCCGATCCGGTTGAACCCCACGAACCACCGGCCGGATTCCGGCGCACCGGACCATGAGATGCGCAGCGCCGCACGGTTTTCCGGACTCCATCGCCCCATGCCGGTGACATCGGAGACCATCGCCCACACCGCGTCCACGGGCGCTGCGACGAAGGTCGAGCACTCGTCCCGGATTCCGTCCGCGATCCGGCTGCGGGTCACATCGCCGGGCCGTCGCGTCAGCGCACGCCACATGCCCTCAGTGTCTCAGACGGATACCCCGAGGGCTAGTGGCGTGCGCGGATGACGGTTCAGGCCTGGATCACTTCGACGTTGACCAGCGCGCCGAGGGAATCGCAGCTGGCCCAGGACTGGTTCTGCCCGTACTGGATCGGGCCGTACTTCCAGTAGGTGAAGGGCACGGGCCAGGCGACGCAGGTGAGTTTCACCTGATGCCAGGTCGGCAGCTCGCAATTGGCCATTCCGCCGGTATTGAAGATGTTGTAGACGTGGCAGTTGGCCTGCCATACCGGAACGTCGGCCTGGGCTGTACCGCTGCCGGCCAGTGCGAGGCCCGCGGTGGCGGTGACGGCGAATGCGCCGGCAGCAAGCCGCTTCGCAGATAGCATTTCGACCTCCTGAATTGGATGTTGTTGTGGAAAACATCGGACACCGGTCGTGCTTGTTACTCAGCATTCAGGTTTTCCGGGAATCGCGAAAGTAATCGCCTGATTTTCGGGTCCGGAATTCTTTTCAGAGAGTTCCTCGAAAATGAAAAACGCCCCGCACGAAATTCGTGCGGGGCGCTTCGGGTATTGCGATCGGCTAGACGCTCACACCGACGCGCAGGGCGTGCGGTTCGATGGCGCCGCGGACCAGGGCCCGCTCGTCGATGGTCTCGGCCCGGTACGGCAGCGTCGGCAGGGTCGCGGTCATCTTGGCGACCGGATCCTCCAGGGCCTTCGGCGTACCGAAGATGAAGGTCCACTCGTGCTCGTCGCTGACGTAGGGGACGACGGTCTCGAAGAGGTTGTGGAACCGGGTCCACGACCGCTTCAGGGTCTCGTTGCGCCACATGGTCTGACAGCCGGCCTGGGCGGCGAGCACGCCGCCCTCGGCCAGCAGCGCCTTACAGCGGTTGAGGAAGTCGTCCTCGTACAGGCGGTTGTGCTGGGCATCCTCGACGCGCTCGTCGGGGAGGTCGATGCAGATGAGGTCGTAGCGGGTGCCCGCCGCCTCGGCCTGGGCCAGGAAGTCCCAGCCGTCGGCATAGTGCATCTTGATCGGGCCGGTCTGCGCCACGGCCTCGGCGAGGTCGGCCTGGCTGTAGCCGTAGGGGAGGTGCTCGGCGCACAGCTCCACCTCGAGCTGGTCGATGTCGACGTGATCGACGAGCGAGGCGCCCGCGGCCACCGACATCTGCGAGGCGACGCCCTCACCGGAACCGATGATGAGCACCTTCTCCAGCTTCTCGGCCAGCGCGTACCCCGGGACCAGCATGGCCTCGTGGTAGGTGAGCTGCGAGAACTCGGTGGACTGGCGATCGTCGTCGGAGAACAGGGACCGGCCCTGCTCGGTCTCGGCGATCACCATGTGCTGGTACGGGGTGTTGGTGTCGACGATGACCTCGGACATGTTCCACACCCGGGTCAGGCCCTCGCCGACCGGCTCGTGGATCCGGCGGGCGCTGTGGCCGCGCTGGATGACCTCCATGTTCACCGACTTCGGCGAAAGCTCCTGCTGCAGCAGCTCGACGGCCTTGGTGGCGCCGGCTCCGATGCTGCCGCAAGTGAATACGTCGACGAAGATGTCGCCCGATTCCGGGTAGGTGTGAATCGAGGCATGCGACTCGGAAAGCAGAGCCAGGATGGTGGCACCCTGCGGCTCGAACTTCTTGCGCACGACATCGCAGATGGTCACCCCCGCGGCGACCAACGATTTTCGAAGCGCGGTTTCGAGTCGTTCGATGTCATCGCAGAGACCAGCGTCGACACCACCGAACTCGGCCAGCACGTGCCAGCCGGTGAATTCTGCCGTCATGGCTAAACTCACTCTCGCTCAGCGCCAATGACATGAACAGTCAGAGGCGGAAAACCGTTGAAGGACACCGACGAATAGCTCGCCGTATAGGCGCCGGTTTCGAGGATTCGAATGGAATCACCGGCTCGCAACGTGGTCGGAAGAAGGACCCGCGTGCGTTGATAGAGTACATCGTCGCCATCGCACGTCGGTCCGGCGACCACCGCCTCGTCCACCGGATCGCCATCGCGATCGGTCTGGAAACGGTATGCGATGTACTCGTTCTCGGTTTCGGCCATGCCGTTGTACCGGCCGATGTCGAGGTATATCCAGCGCCGCCCGTCCGGCGCCACACGAACATTCACCACTTCGCCGTGAATCACGCCGGTATTGCCCACCAGGGCGCGACCGGGTTCCACGACGAGCGAGGTGTGTTCCGGGAGGTGCGCGGCGGCCGCAGCCGCGATCACCGCACCGAGTTCGCCGACACCGGGAGCCGGGTCCGCGTACGAAATGGGAAGGCCGCCACCGATATTCACGGAGGTGACCGGAATGTCCTTGACCGCCAACGCTTCCGAGATGGCGCCGGCCTGCTCGATGCCGATCTGCCAGGCGATGGGATCGAGCTGCTGCGAGCCCACGTGGAAGTACGGCCCGGCGACCCGCAGCCCGAGATCGCGCGCCCGCACCAGCAGGTGCACGGCTTCGCCCGGCGCGCAACCGAACTTGGTGCCGAACGGCGTCTGCGACTGCGGCGCGGAAGCCAGGAACCGGCACTCCACTTCGGACCCGGGCGCGTGCTCGGCGATGCGCTGCACGTCGTCCTCGGTGTCGAAGGCGTAGCGCCGCACGCCGAGCGCGTACGCGGTGGCGATCTGCGAGGCCTTCTTGATGGGATTGCCGTAGCACATGACGGCCGGGTCGACGCCCTGCGCGAGGCAGAGCTCGATCTCTCCGATGGACGCGACGTCGAACTCTGCGCCCTCGTCATTCAGTAGCCGGATGATCTCCGGGACGGGACTCGCCTTGACGGCGAAGCGAATTCGCGCGGTGGGTAGCGCGGCTTGCAGGGCGCGGTAGTTCGCGCGCACCCGGTCCAGGTCGATGACGAGGCAGGGCGATTCGGGCAGGTTTCGGCCGGTCAATCTAAGGGAACTCTTTTCGATCGGGCGCTGAGGCGGCGACAGGCAACAGGGGGCGACACTACACGTGATGGGCCGCGGAAAACTAACCGATGGTCGGTCGACTTCGTCACGGTACCGCCCGGACGGTGCAGTAATCGGGTCCGAATCCTGACAAAAGGGTGAACGACGAACGCCGCCCCGGTGGGACGGCGTTCGCGGGGAATCGGGCGAATCAGCCCGCGCTGATGCTCAGTTCGTCGAAGACGACCTCACCGGCGGCATCGGATTCGGCCAGGTCGACGACCGCGTCCAGGGACCAGCCGTGATCGCCGGCCGGGTCGTCGAGCACCTGGCGCACATGCCAGAAGCCAGGGCGTTGCTCGACCTGGAACAGCTTCGGGCCGCGCGCGTTCGGGCCGGTGCCGATGGACTCGTACTCGGCGAAATAAGGAGCCAGGTCGGTTTCCCAGTCCAGGTTGTCCTCGTACTCGTCCAGGGCCGCCCAGCGCTGCAGCGCGGCCAGTTCGACGCGGCGGAACATGGCGTTGCGCACCAGCACCCGGAAGGCGCGTTCGTTGGCGGAGATGGGCCGCACGGTCTCGGCGCCGAAGGCGATCTGCTGATCGTCGGATTCCGCGCCCGGATTGGTGAGCTGTTCCCATTCGTCCAGCAGGCTCGAATCGACCTGGCGGATGAGCTCGCCGAGCCATTCGGTGATGTCGTCGAGTTCCTCGGTGCGGGCCTGTTCCGGCACGGTCCGCCGCAGGGCGCGATAGGCGTCGGCGAGATAGCGCAGCACCACGCCTTCCGAGCGCGCGAGTTCGTACTGCGACACCAGTTCGGCGAAGGTGAGCGAGCGCTCCACCATTTCCCGCACCACGGACTTGGGCGACGGCTCGAATTCCGAGACCCACGGATGCCCGCCCTTGTAGGTCTCGAAGGCGGGTTCGATGAGTTCCGCCAGGGGTTTGGGCCAGGTGACCTCTTCGAGGAGCTCCATGCGTTCCTCGTATTCGATCCCGTCGGCCTTCATTTCCGCGACGGCCGCCCCGCGCGCCTTGTGCTGCTGGGCCATGAGCAGCTGGCGCGGATCCTCCAGGGTGGATTCGATGAGCGAGATGACATCGAGGGTGTAGGTCGGCGATTCCCTGTCCAGCAGTTCGAACGCCGCCAGCGCGAAGGGGGAAAGCGGCTGGTCGAGGGCGAAATCGCGTTGCAGATCGACCATCAGCCGGGCGTGCCGGCCGAATTCGTCGGGCTCGTCGAGCTGCTGCACCACGCCCGCGTCGCGCAGCGCCCGGTACAGCTTGATGGCCTTGAGAATGTGTTTGCGCTGCGCTGCCCGCGGTTCGTGATTCTCTTCCAGCAGGTGCCGCATGGCGTAGAAGCAATTGCCTTTGCGCGCAATCACATTCAGCAGCATGGCATTGGTGACATCGAACCGGGATTGCATGGCCTCGGGCGAGGCCGCGACCAGCCGGTCGAAAGTCTCCTCCGACCAGGACACGAATCCTTCGGGCGGCTTGCGTTTCTGGACTTTCTTGAGCTTCTTGGGATCGTCACCGGCCTTGGCGATGGCCTTGGCGTTCTCCACTTCGTGTTCGGGCGCCTGCACCACGACGGTGCCGAGGGTGTCGTATCCGGCGCGACCGGCCCGCCCCGAGATCTGATGGAATTCGCGGGCGTTCAAGCGCCGGGTGCGCACCCCGTCGTATTTGGTGAGCCCGGTCAGCAGCACCGTGCGAATCGGCACATTGATGCCGACTCCGAGGGTGTCGGTGCCGCACACCACTTTCAGCAGCCCGTCCTGCGCGAGTTTCTCCACCAGCCGCCGGTATTTGGGCAGCATGCCCGCGTGATGCACGCCGATGCCGTGCCGGATGAAACGCGAGAGCGTCTTGCCGAAACCGGTGGCGAACCGGAATTCGCCCAGCGCCTCCGCGATCGCCTCCTTCTCGGTCTTGGAGGACATGTTCACGCTCATCAGCGCCTGCGCCCGCTCCATGGCCGCGGCCTGGGTGAAATGCACGACGTACACCGGCGCGAGACTGGTGGTGACCAGATCCTCGAGGGTCTCGGTGATGGGTGTGCGGACGTAGGAAAAGCTCAGCGGCACCGGACGTTCGGTGCCGGACACGATCGCGGTCGGCCGCCCGGTGCGTTTCGTCAGATCCTCGGCGAAGAAGTCGACCTCGCCGAGCGTGGCCGACATGAGCAGGAATTGCGCGTTCGGCAGTTCGATCAGCGGCACCTGCCACGCCCAGCCGCGATCGGGATCGGCGTAGTAGTGGAATTCGTCCATGATGACCTGGCCGACCGGTGCGCTCGCGCCTTCGCGCAGCGCCAGATTCGCCAGGATCTCGGCGGTCGCGCAGATGATCGGCGCATCCGGGTTGACCGCGGCGTCGCCGGTCACCATGCCGACCTTGTCCGCGCCGAACACCTCGCACAGCGCGAAGAACTTCTCGCTCACCAGGGCCTTGATCGGCGCGGTGTAGTAGCTGCGCTCACCCTTGTTCAGCGCCGCGAAATGCGCGCCCAGCGCGACCATCGACTTACCCGAACCGGTCGGGGTGTTGAGGATGACGTTCGCCCCTGTCACCAGCTCCAGCAGCGCCTCTTCCTGCGCCGGGTACAGCGAGAACCCTTCCCCGGAAGCCCAATCGGCGAATGTCTCGTACAGCCACTCCGGATCCACATCGGGCACGGCACGGTCGGGAACCAATTCGGACAGCTGCACGGCGACCAACGTTACCGGTCCGCCCTGGAGCGGCCGGTATCGGTGCGCCGCGCGTCCGGCGACGCGACGGGACTAACGCAGCGGGTTGTCGCCTTCGCCTTCGCTGAAACCGCCCTGCTCGGCGAGGAACTTCTCGAACTCCGCGCCCAGCTCGTCACCGGTGGGCAGTTCGTTCTCGCTGGCCAGCAGGCTGGACTGGCGTTCCTGGGCGGTGACGAAGCTGTCGTACTGGCGCTCCAGCGCCTGCACCACGGTCTCGACCTCGGAATTGCCGGCGATGTGCTCGTTGACCTGTTCGCGCACCTTCGCGGCCTCGATGGTCAGCGCTGCCAGGGGCAGTTCCAGGCCCGCGTTCTCGGCCACGTTCTCCAGCAGCGTCTGCGCGGCCTCGGGGTAGGCGGTCTGGGTCAGGTAGTGCGGCACGTGCACCGAGAAGCCGACCGATTCGTGGCCGTGCTGGGCCATCCGGTACTCCAGCAGCGAGGAGGCGCTGCCCGGCACCTGCAGCTCGCCCGGCCAGCGCTGATGGTCGCCGATCAGGTCGCTGTCGCTGGCGTGCGCGGTCACCCCGAGCGGGCGGGTGTGCGGGATCGCCATCGGGATCGCGCTCAGGCCGATGGTCCGGCGCACCCCCAGCTGCTCGGACAGCAAACGCACCGCGGTGACGAACTTCTCCCACCGCAGGTCCGGTTCCAGTCCGGACAGCAGCAGGAACGGCGTCCCGGCGGTGTCCTTGAGCGCCCACAGATTGAGCTCGGGCTCGGTGTAATCGGAGAAATGATCGGTCTTGAACATCATGAGCGGACGGCGCGACCGGTAGTCGAGCAGTTCGTCCATATCGAAGGAGGCCACCAGTTCGGCCTCCAGGCTCTCCCGCAGGTGGGTGGTCGCCAGCCGGACCGCGTGCCCCGCGTCCGTGAAACCTTCCAGACCGTGCACCAGCACCGGGCCGGCGCCGTCCTCGGACGACAACTGGGGAGCCGGGAACTCCAGTTCATACATGCGCGACTCATAGTCCGCCATCGCGTACTCCTCTCCTGCGTGGTCCGCCTCGCGGTGCGAGGAACGCGGCGACCCATCTGCCGCGACTGCCAACTCGCTCTCGGCGCGGTACCGGACCATTCATATTGTCCCTCATGCGTCGGCAGCACGTGCACTGCCCGCACCCCGGCTGCAACACGCCGCAGGGTCACCGGCATTCCCCGGGTGTCGTGAGACACGCATTCCGGGGACTCGCCGCGCGGCGTGGCATTCGGTGTGAACAGCCGAAATTCGGCATAGTGGACGCGTGATCGCGCCCGATTCGCCGGGTCCGCGGCTTGTCTCAGTACTCGTGCCGAGGTGTTCCACGCCCGCGCCGGAACCGAGCCGCACACCCGCTCGCAGCCTGTCCCGCAAACCCGTCCGCGCCGTGGGCGCCGCCGTGCTCGGCTGTCTGCTCGCCGCCTGCGGGACCGAGGTGTCGGGCCAGCCGGTCTCGGCGCGCGGTCCGGTGACGAGCGCGCACGTGGACGACTCGCTGTCGCGATTGCTGCCCGACGCGGCGAAATTCCCCAAGAAGTACGCGGCGATCACGCTGCCGGCCGATACCGCCACCCAGGCCGCCAACGACCTCGACGGCATACTGCCGGGCGCACAGGTGGATCCGAGCGCGTGCGCGCCGAGCGCGCCGACCGCCGGGCCCGCGGTCATGGTCGGCACCGACGATGCCACCCGCGCCACCCTCACCGTGGAGCTGACCCGCAGCGATCAGCCGCTGTCAGGGCTGCGAGATCAATTGCAGCGCTGCGGAACCGTGCAGGTGGGGCATTCCGGCGCCACCGCCACCATCACCACCGAACTGGATCCGCCGCCGCCGCTGGACGCCGACGACACCTTGGCGCTGCGGCGCACCGTGCGCTCCGGCACCGGCTCCGCTGGCACCACGCGCAGCATGCAGACGCTGCTGGGGCAGGTCGGGGATGTCCGGATCAATGTCACCTACATGTCTTTCGCCGACGGCAGAACCGATGCCGAGGCCCTGGATTCGCTGTTCACCACCGCGGTGAGCAAGGTGCGCAAGGGCTGAGACCGCCGGAAGGGAGCCGACCCCTATCACCTCTCGGCTCCCGGCCATCCGCAATCAGCAGAGCGATCCGGTGGACGAACCCATATTGAAGGAGCCGGTGCCCGAACCCGAGTTCGCGGAACCGCTTCCGGCCGAACCCGACCCGGCCGAGCCGGAACCCGCGGAGCCGCTGGGCATCCACCAGCAGCCGCCGCCGTTGCCCTTGCCCACGTAGTAGGTGACGGTCGAGATGGAGCCGCTCTGCTTGACCTGCACCGTGTACAGCTTGGCCTCGGTCGGACTCCACGGCTTGGTTGCCGTGGTCTTGCCGAGCAGATCGGTGACGGCCGGCGCGGTGCCGAGCGAGACGCCGTCGACGATGAACTCCGCGTCGGCGTATTTGGTGGAACCGCTCAGCTCGACCACGATCGAGCAGCCGCCGCTGTCGGTCTTGCACCAGGAACCGGAGCCCTGGCCGATGACCGCGATGCTCTCGATGGCGGCCGACGCCGGGGCGGCCGCGAGCGCCGAAACGGCCAGTGCGCCCAGCACGCTCGCGCCGAGGGTGAATAGGGACTTCGTCATTACCAACTTCCTTCCGGCGCCGGGGGAGGGCGCCGGGGCGGACGGTACCAGCGCCGGACCAGGCATTTCGGCGAATTCGGAAGTGCTGCAAGGCGATTCGGTTTGAGTATGAATAGGCAGCGTTAGCGGTGCGGGTCACAGACCGCAAGCCGGTGGAATCGGGGGCGGAGAAAGCGGTGGTCAGCGGCGTGCGGAGCGGTATTCCGGGCGTGCTGTTCGGCGGCCGGGGCCGGGCTTCGCGGGCGGACGCGGCTCAGGGCAGCCGGTAGCGGTCCACGAGTTCGGCTCCGAGCCGGGCCAATTCGGCACGGACGGAATCGGGTCCGGTCACCTCCAGCGCGGCGCCCCAGCCGGCGAGTTGCTGGGCGATCATGAGCGGGGTCGGGGCGGTGATGCGGACCAGGATGCGGCCGTCGGGAACCGGGCCGTCGACCTCGCAATGGCGGCCCTGCTGGTGGCGCAGGACCGGCAGCAGTTGCGCCGGAACCAGCACGGTCGCCGCCAGCAGGGCGCGCTGCCCCTCCACCTGCTCGACCACCGCCGACCAGGCTGCCGCGAGATCGAAATCGGCCGGGCGTGCCGCGGTTTCGGTGGTGACCTCCACCGCGTCCATCCGATCGACTCGGAAAACCCGCTGACCGTGGTCCGTTCCGGCGACCAGGTACCAGATGCCGTCCTTGTCCACGAGCCCCCACGGATCGGCGCTCCGGCTGCCGCGCGGGCCCTCGGTGTGTATGTCCGCTTCCGCGTTTCGGCGGTGCGTAGGGGTACTCCGGTCGATGGGGCGCTGACTTCGGCCGGTCTCGGGGCCGCTGCCCTCGAATCGAGACCCGTCCGATCTCGCCGCATCGGGTCGGGAGCGGTCGGTGCTCGCTGCGCTCGGCGCGGAATCGCCCGGTCGTGCGGGACCGCCGTTCGCTCTGCCGCGGGCGGCTCCCCGATACTCGAATCGGATTCTGCGGCGGCGCACAACGGCTCGTTGCAACTCGGCGACCAGCGGCGGCGGTTGGTCGTCGTGCGCACCCCAGCGGGCCGGATCGACCACGACGGCGTCGGCGGCGGCCTCGGCCTCGGCTCGGAAGGTCTGCGGCAAGGCGCGCAGCAGTTTTCGCAGTGCCGATCTGGTAGCGGGCGCGGCGGTCGCGACCGGGCCGAGCAGCAGGAACAGCGCTTGCGCCTCGTCGGCGTTGAGCCCGCTGAGATCGGTCCGCGCGCCACCGACCAGCTGCCAGCCGCCGCCCCGGCCGGGCTGCGGGTACACCGGGATCCCGGCGGTGGAGAGGGCCTCGAGATCGCGGCGCGCGGTGGCCACCGAGATTTCCAGTTCGGCCGCGACCTCGCCCGCCGTCACGCGTCCGCGCTGCTGCATGAACAGCAGCGTCGCCACCAATCGATCCGCTCGCATGGTTCGGAATTCTGCCCGTAAAAGTGCTCATTCGGTGAGCACTTTGGGCGCGAGACTGAATACATCCACAACGGAAGAGCTCGAAGGAGAACGACGATGCTGCGTGGCATGGCGACCGTGAACTACTACGCCGACGACCTCGAGGCCGCCAAGGACTGGTACGCCGAATTGCTGGGCGTGCAGCCGTATTTCCAGGTGCCCGGCGGCTACTACGAATTCCGGATCGGTGACTACCAGGCCGAATTGGGCATCATCAAGGGCCAATACGCGCCGAGCCGGCCGGATCGGCCGGGCGGCCAGATCCTGAACTGGCACGTCGACGATGTCGAGGCCGCGTTCGCACGGCTGCTGGAATTGGGCGCGAAGGAGTTCGAGCCGATCACCGAGCGCGGGCAGGGGACCGGATTCGTCACCGCGTCGGTGGTGGACCCGTTCGGCAACGTGCTGGGCATCATGACCAACCCGCACTATCTGGAGATCCTCGCGCAGACCCGCCCCGCCTAGGGGTGGCGATCGGGGAGCGGGATGCGACGGCAGGGCCCGGGGTACGCGGAACTCGGGCTCTGCCCAGCCCGGTTCCGGCCGGGATCAGCCCAGGCCGAACGACCCGGTCGACGGCGCCGCCGCGGCCGGCCGCTTCAGTTCGTAGTTCACCGACGCCGACGAACTACCCTGCTTGGCGATGATCGTGAAGTTGCCGTAGTCCGACGGCACCCAGGTGACCTCGGCGGTGGCCGCCGAGGTGTCCCAGGTCTCCTGTTGCGGCACGGCATAGCCGATCACATTGCCGTTCACCGTGATCGTGACGTCGTCGAGGCGGTTGTCCCCGGTCAGGCGCACCCGCACATAGCAGGCCTTGCCCACCGCGCAGGTCTCGCTCGCGGACACATTGTCGACCCGGACCTGTTCGGTATTGGCCGCAGCCGACGGGGCCAATGCCACGGGCACGGCGACCGCTGCCAGTGCGGCCGCCGCGACGCCGGTGAATGTCGTGCTCTTCATCTGCGTGTACTACTTCCTTCCGGCACTCCCGATGAGCGCCACGGCGGACTGTAACAGCGCGACGCCGACCGGTCGGGCGAAATGAAAACCGTTGCATAGCCATGCCTTTCGCGCATGACCTGCCGCAATCGCCGAGCGCGCAAAATAGCATCCCCCACCGACAACCTCACCCCTCGAAGATCGACGCCACGCCGAGTTGTCCCCAACCCGCCCGCCCCTCCACAGCCCCCGCAAAACCCCAGGTGAAGCTCCCGGCCCCCACCGACCGCCGGCGCACCCTCGATGCCATGACGACGCCGACCGAACCCACGCCCGATCCCCGCCACCGACCCGGTGAATCACCCGGCCCGGCAACAGCATCCGAACCCGAGGCCACATCGGGTGAACCGGAACCACGGCTCCGGGACCCCGGAGAATTCATCGCGGCGGTACCGGCCATGCTCGGATTCATGCCCGAGCGGTCCCTCGTGGTGACCGTGCTGCGTGCCGACCCCGAAGGGACGGATCAGGAGCGGGACAGCATGTCCGAGTCCACGATGCGCAGCGGGCCGGGATGTGCGGCGACCGTGGATGTGGTGGCGCGGGTGGATATGGACGGTTCGGGGCGGGCGGCCACGGCCGAGGTGGTGGATCGGGTGGCTCGGTTGTGTGTGCAGCGGCGGGCGGCTGCCGCCATCGCGCTCATCGTCGATGATCGGGCGACGGTGCCGGGGCGGCGGCATCGCGGGGTGCGGTCGCGGCAGCACGGGAATTTGATTGCGGCGCTGGAGCATCGGCTGGAGGCGGAGGGGGTGCCGTTGGCGGGGGCGTGGGCGGTGCGGGGAATCGGGGCCGAGCAGGCGTGGTGGAGCGTGATGCCACCCGCGCGGCGGGGAATCCAGCCTGATCCGGCGGCCTCCCTGGTCACCGTGCGGCAGGTGCTCGAGGGGCGGCCGATGCGAGGGTCGCGGGATGAGCTCACCGCTTTGGTCGCGGTGGATGCCGAACTGCGGGAACGGGTTTCGAGTCGGATAGAGCGGGCCGGAGCGGACGCGGCCGGGCGGCTGGCGGGCGCGTTGCGATGCGGCGATCTCGAGCGGTTCACGCGGGGCGCCCTGCGGCGCGTGGTGGCGGGGATCGGCGCGGCCGGGACCGGTGCGCTGCTGGAACCCGGCGACCTCGCGGAAGTGGCTGTGGCGCTGCGGGATCCGGCCGTGCGCGACATCATGTTCGCGCTCACCGAGGATCCGCACGCGCACGCGGCCGAGGCATTGTGGTTGCAGCTCACGCGCGCCCTGCCGGACGCGGATCGGGCGGATGCGGCCGCGCTACTGGCCTATCACGCGTATGCGCGCGGGGACGGGCCGCTGGCGGGGGTGGCCCTGGAAGTCGCCCTGGGCTGTGATCCGGCGCATCGGGTGGCGACGCTGCTGGATGTCGGCCTGCAATCGGGCATGCGGCCCGGCCGGCTGCATCGGCTCGCCGAATCGGGTCGCGAGGCCGCCGCCGATCTCGGCGTCAACCTCGCGACCTGCTTCGAAGCGAAACAGCCGTGAGAACTCAGCGGGCGCTGTGCGCGCGATCGCCGAGCATGCGCAGGAATTCCCAGGCGTCGGAGACGATCTCGTCGAGATCGGTGTGCTCCGGCCGCCAGCCCAGCTCGGCGATGGCGCGGTCGCTGGCCGCCACGAGCACCGCCGGGTCACCGGCGCGCCGGGGCGCGTCGACCGAGGCGATCGGCAGCCCGGTCACCCGCCGGCAGGCCGAAATGACCTCGCGCACCGAGAAACCGGTGCCGCTGCCGAGATTGAAGATGCGGTGCACGCCGGGCTGCGACTGGGCCAGCGCGAGCAGATGCGCCTGCGCCAGATCGCGAATGTGGATGTAGTCGCGTACCGCCGAACCGTCCGGCGTCGGGTAGTCGGTGCCGAACACCGAGATCGACTCACGATGGCCCAGCGCCGTCTGCAGCACCAGGGGGATGAGATGGGTTTCCACCACGCGGTTCTCGCCGAGCCCGGCGTACGCGCCCGCCACATTGAAGTAGCGCAGGCTGGTCGCCGCCAGCCCGTGCGCCGCCGCGTACGAGGTGATGGCGTAGTCGATCGAAAGCTTCGACGCGCCGTAGGGATTGGTCGGCAGCTTCGGCGCGGTCTCTACGATCGGCACCTGCTCCGGCTCGCCGTACACGGCCGCGGTCGAGGAGAACACCAAGCGCGGGGTGCCCGCGGCCCGCATGGCCTCGAGCAACGCCAGCGTCTTCACCACATTGCCGTGCCAGTACTTCTCCGGCGCCACCACCGACTCGCCGACCAGCGACTGGGCCGCGAAATGCAGCACGCCGTCGAAGTTTTCGGCCGCGATGAGCTCCACGCCCGCGGTGGCGATATCGCCCTCCACGAACTTCGCCCCGGCCGGCACGCCGTCGGCATTGCCGGTGCTGAGATCGTCGACGACCACCACCTCGTGGCCGTCCTCGAGCAGGACCTGCGCGCAGACGCTACCGACGTAGCCCGCGCCTCCGGTAACCAGCAGCTTCACGTATCAGACCAACTTCACCTGGACGGCGTGCGCCATCTCGTCGGACAGTTCGAAGCCGTCGTGACCCGGCACCGAGATGATCACGGCGCCCGGCTTGGTCTCGACGGTGACGCGCGCGTCCGGCACCACGCCGGCCTCACGCAGCTGATTGATCACCTCGGGGTCGGTCTGGATGTGCTCGGACAGCCGGCGCACCACGACCGCCACGGTCTGCCCGGCGGGCAGGTCCGACAGCCGCACCAGCTTCTCCTCGCCGCCCGCGCTCGGCGTCACGCCCAGCTCGTCCAGGCCCGGAATGGGATTGCCGTAGGGGGAGGTGGTGGGGTTGTTCAGCACCTGGATCAGGCGCCGCTCCACCTCCTCGCTCATCACGTGCTCCCAGCGGCACGCCTCGGCGTGCACGTTCTGCCAGTCCAGTCCGATGATGTCGACCAGCAGCCGTTCGGCGAGCCGGTGCTTGCGCATCACGGCCACGGCCATGGCGCGGCCCTTGTCGGTCAGTTCGAGATGGCGATCACCGGCAACGGTCAGCAAACCGTCGCGTTCCATCCGCGCCACCGTCTGGCTGACCGTCGGCCCGCTCTGCTCCAGACGCTCGGCGATGCGGGCGCGCAACGGCGTGACGCCCTCCTCCTCGAGGTCGTAGATGGTACGGAGATACATCTCCGTGGTGTCGACCAGATCCTTCACCTGTTAACCCCTTCGTCGGCACGAATTCTACCCATGCACGGCGGCTGCACCGGGCGACAGCATATTTCGCGAACGCAGAGACAACACCGATGACGGCCTGCGTGTTCCCTTCGGGTTTCCCGGGTCACGCCGGCGCTGCCTCGCTATGACGGCGTCGCGGTGTCAACAGCCTACGAGCGCGGGGCACGCACTAGCGTGGCAGGTATGGCTGGCGCGGTGGGTCGAGACGGAACCGTTGTGTGGACCGACAGGTTCCTCGACTACACCTGGACCCCGGAGCACCCGATGCGGCCGGTCCGATTGCAGTTCACCATGGCTTTGGCGCAGGGATTGGGGTTGCTCGACGGAGTCGAGACCCTGGCGCCGGCGGCGGCCGGGGACGGCGAACTGCTGCGGGTGCACACCCACGACTACATCGAGGCGGTCAAGCACGCGGCGCCGCCGAACGGCGCGGTCCCGCTGAATCCGCCGCACGGCCTGGGCTCGGCCGACAACCCGGTCTTCCCGCACATGCACGAGGCGGCCTCGGTCATCGTGGGCGGCACTCTGGCCGCGGCCCAGGAGATCGCGGCGGGGCGGACCCGGCGGGCGGTGAGCATCGGCGGCGGCATGCACCACGCCATGCCGGATGCCGCGGCCGGCTTCTGCGTCTACAACGATGTGGCGGTAGCGATCTCGTGGCTACTGGACAACGGCTTCGACCGCATCGCCTATATCGACGTGGACGTGCATCACGGTGACGGCGTGCAGCGCATGTTCTACGGCGACCCACGGGTGCTGACGCTTTCGATCCACCAGCATCCGGCGACGCTGTGGCCCAATACCGGCTGGCCCGAGGAGACCGGCGGCGGCAAGGCCGAGGGCACCAAGCTCAATCTGCCGATCATGCCGGGCACCCGGGACCAGTTGTGGCTGCGCGGTTTCCACGCCGTCGCACCGGGTGCGCTGGCCGCTTTCCGGCCGCAGATCGTGATCAGCCAGTGCGGTGTCGACACCCACCGCGAAGACCCGCTGGCGGATCTGGACCTGAGCGTCGACGGCCAGCGCGCCGCCTTCATCGCCATGCGCGATTTGGCCGACCGCTACGCCGAGGGCCGCTGGCTCGCCGTCGGCGGCGGCGGTTACGGCCTCATCCGCGTGGTCCCGCGCGCCTGGACCCACCTGCTGGCCGCCGCCCTGGACCGCGACATCGACCCCGACACCCCCATTCCGCAGGCATGGACCGACCAGGTCACCGCCTACGCCCCCACCGTCGCGCCGCCCCGCACCATGGGCGACGGCGCACCGGTGGACTTCGACCGCTGGGACGGCCCCGGCGGCGGCCGCGAGACCGGCGACGAACGTTTCGACCGGGCCCGCCGCGCCCTCGACACATCCGTATTGGCTACCCGCCGAGCGACTTTCGGCCTGCTCGGCCTGGATCCGGAGGATCCCCGTGACTGAACCCACCGAGCCCACCCGCCCCTCGGGTAATGGCGAGCCCGCCGGTGGACCCGCGCCCGCACACCCCGATCGCACGGCCGCAGCGCACGACTCCACCGCCGCGGCGGGGGCTTCCGCTCCGAAACCCGGTGGGTCGGTGTCGGTGGCGGGAAGCCTGGTGCCGACCGGGGATCTGCCGGGGACGCCGGTGAATCCGCCTCCGCCGCCGGAACATTGGTTCGCGGATGTGCTGGCCTCGGATGGCGGGGTGGTACGGCTGCGGCCCATCACACCGGATGACGCGGAAGGCATGGAGCGGTTCCACTCCCGGCTGTCGGACCGCACGCGGTATCTGCGCTACTTCGGTCCGTATCCGCGGATGACGCCGAAAGACCTGTACCGCACCACGCATGTGGATTATCGGGACCGGGTCGGCCTGGTGATCGAGCTCGGAGACGAGATCATCGCGGTGGGCCGGTACGAGTACCTGTCGGATCGGCCGGGGCCGCGCGCCGCCGAGGTGGCATTCGTGGTGGCCGACGAGCATCAGGGGCGCGGCCTGGGTTCGATTCTGCTGGAGCACCTCAACGGCGCCGCGGCCGAGAACGATATCGCGAGCTTCGTCGCCGAGGTGCTGGCCGAGAACAATGCCATGGTGCAGGTGTTCCGGGACGCCGGCTATCAGGTGGAGCGCAGCCGCGACGGGTCGGTGCTGCATCTGGAATTCGCCATCGATCCCACCGAAGCGCTGCAGTCGGTGCGGGATTCACGGGAACGCGCGTCCGAGGCGCGCAGTGTCGGGAATCTGCTGACCCCGAAATCGGTCGCGGTGATCGGCGCGACGCCGTCCACCGCGCGGGTGGGCGGTGCGGTGCTGGCCAACCTGCTGTCGGGATCCTTTCCCGGACCGGTGTTTCCGGTGAACCGCACTCGCACCTCGGTGCGCGGCGTGCGGGCGTATCCGACCGTGCGCGATATCCCGGACGAGGTCGATCTGGCGGTGATCGCGGTGCCCGCCACCGAGATCGGGTCCGTGCTCGACGACTGTATGGCCAAGGGCGTCAAGGGTCTGGTGGTGCTCACCGCCGGGTTCTCCGAGACCGGCCCGCGCGGCTGGGCCGCCGAACGCGAGCTGGTGGACGCGGCCCGTTCCCACGGCATGCGGGTGGTCGGGCCGAGCGCGCTCGGTATCGCCAACACCGATCCGGCGGTGGCCATCAATGCCACCCTGGCCCCGGTGCTGCCCGGACGCGGGCGGATCGGATTCTTCTGCCAGTCCGGACCTTTGGGCGCTGCCATTCTCGGCGAGGCCGCCGCCCGGCAGCTCGGGCTGTCCACGTTCGTCTCGGCGGGTAATCGCGCCGACGTGTCCGGCAACGACCTGCTCCAGTACTGGGACAACGATCCGGACACCGATGTGGTGCTGCTGTACCTGGAGACCTTCGGCAATCCGCGCAAGTTCTCCCGCATCGCCCGCCGGGTGGCGCACACCAAACCCATTGTGGCCGTGAACAGCGGCCGGCACGGCGTGCGGGTGGACGGGGAACCGGATCTGGACCGTTCGCTGGTGCGGAATCTGTTCGCGCAGGCGGGCATCATCCAGGTCGATTCCATCACCGAGCTTTTCGACTGCGCCATGCTGCTGGCCTATCAACCGCTCCCGGCCGGCCGTCGCGCCGCGGTGATCGGCAACAGCGCCGCCCTGAGCTGGCTCGCGGTCGACGCCGCCCGCGTCGAGGGCCTGGAG
Source organism: Nocardia yamanashiensis NBRC 100130 (assembly GCF_001613325.1). Lineage (GTDB taxonomy): Bacteria > Actinomycetota > Actinomycetes > Mycobacteriales > Mycobacteriaceae > Nocardia > Nocardia yamanashiensis. The sequence goes on from NZ_BDCD01000002.1 coordinate 309,399, forward strand.
GTGGGCGAACCCATCGACCTCGGCCCGCAGGGCAGCCCGGCGGACTACCTCACCGCGGTCGCGGCGGCTGTCTCGGATCCGGACGTGGACGCGGTCATCGTCATCTACTCCCCGCCCGTTCCCACCGCCGTCGCCTCCTTCGCCGAAGCCATCCGTTCCGGCGCCCAATCCGACCCGGACACACCGGTTCTCACCACCTTCGTGGCCGACCAGGGCATGCCCAACCTGCTGGCCACCCGCGGCCTCGGCGGCATGCTGGAACGCGGCTCCATCCCCGCCTTCGGCGACCCGGAACGGGCGGCCCGCACCCTGGCCCGGGTCCGCCGCTACGCCGACTGGCGCACCCGCCCCATCTCCCCGATCGCCCGCCCCGAGGGCCTCGACACCGCCCGCGCCCGGGAACTGGTGGGGGAGTGGATGTCCGAGGACGCGGCGCACTGGCTCACCGATCTGCAAGCCGCGGAACTGCTGGGCTGCTACGGCATCCGCGTCGTCGAGTTCCGGGAGGTCCGCGACGCCGACGCCGCCGTCGACGCCGCGGAACACCTCGGCTACCCGGTCGCGGCCAAGGCCACCGGCGAGATCTGGCGCAACCGCCCCGATCTCACCGGCGTCCGCCTGGACCTGTGGCGCCCCGACGCGGTCCGCCGGGCCTTCACCGACCTGGCCGAGATCTCCGGCAATCCGGTGCATATCCAGCGCATGGCCACCAAAGGCGTCGGCTGTATGTTCCGGGTGCAGGACGATCCGTCCTTCGGTTCGGTCATCAGCTTCGGTCTCTCCGGCACCATCATCGACCTGCTCGGCGACCGCGTGTACCGCGCCCTGCCGCTCACCGAAGCCGAATCCACCGAACTCATCGACGCACCCCGCGCCGCCCCGCTGCTGTCGGGCACCGTCAAAGGCCGGGAGGTCGGCAAACCCGTCGATCGCGCCGCCCTGGCCGAAGTCGCACAACGCATCTCGGCCCTCTGCGACGACCTCCCCGAGGTCCGGGAACTGCTCTGCGAACCGGTGCTGGCCTCCGCCGAAGGCGCGGCCGTCCTCTACGGCCGGGTCCGCATCGGCCCCGAGCCCAGCCGCTTCGACCTGGGGCCGCGGCGTATGGGCTGAACTCGCTGAGATATCCGCCACGCGGGCCGCAATCGGCCCATCGGGATTGAGACAGTAGGACATTCGTCGGAACGGAGAGGTGATGGGATTGCGGGAAGACCAGATCGAGACGGCGACCGCGCCACTGCGCGACGATATCCGGTTCCTGGGCGGCATCCTGGGCGAGACCATTCGCGATCACGAGGGAGCGGATGTCTTCGACCTGATCGAACGCGTGCGGGTGGAGGCGTTCAAGGTGCGGCGCTCCGAGGTGGAGCGCGATGCCGTGGCCGGCATGCTGCGGGATGTGGACATCCGGACGGCGATTCCGGTGATCCGGGCGTTCAGTCACTTCCTGCTGCTGGCCAATCTGGCCGAGGATCTGCAACGGGATCGGCGGCGGGCGGTGCATATCGCGGCGGGGGAGCAGCCGCAGGATTCCAGCCTGGCCGCCACCTATCGCAAACTGGACGCCGCCGGGCCGGACGGTGCGGTGGTGGCGGATCTGCTGGCCGACGCGCTGGTCGCGCCGGTGATCACGGCGCATCCGACCGAGACTCGGCGGCGGACCATCTTCGACGTGCAGGCGCGGATCACCGAGGCCATGCGGCGGCGGCAGCGGTACGACGCGCACGAGCCGGAGTTCGCGGAACTGGAGACCGAGATCCGGCGGCAGGTGCTGCAATTGTGGCGGGCGGCGCTGATCCGGTTGGCGCGCTTGCGGATTCAGGACGAGATCGAGGTCGGGCTGCGATATTACGACCTGACGCTGTTCGATGTGATCCCGCGGATCAACGATCAGGTGCGGGCGGCGTTGCGGGCGCGCTGGCCCGAACAGGAACTGCTGACCCGGCCCATTCTGCGGACGGGTTCGTGGATCGGCGGCGACCGGGACGGAAATCCGTTCGTCACCGCCGACGTGGTGCACCGCGCCACCCATCGCGCGGGTGCGGTGGCGTTCGAGCGCTACCTGAAATCGCTGGTGGAGCTGGAGAAGTCGCTGTCGCAGTCCGCGCGGCTGGTGCCGGTCACGCCCGAGCTGGCCGCCCTGGCCGATGCCGGATTCGACGATTCGCCGCAGCGCGCGGACGAACCGTATCGCCGGGCGCTGCGCGGTATCCGGGCTCGGCTCAGCGCGGCCGCACGTCAGGCCCTCGGTGAAATCCCCGCGGACGGCATCGATGTCGCCGCCGAGCCGTATGCCGGGCCGGGCGAACTGCTCGCCGATCTGAATATCGTGGACGCCTCCATGCGCGCCTCCGGTGACGGCCTGCTCGCCGACGATCAACTGGCCGCCTTGCGCGCCGCCGTGGAAACCTTCGGATTCCATCTGCAGGGCCTGGATCTGCGCCAGAACTCGGAAATGCACGAACAGGTGGTGGCGGAGCTCTTCGCCTGGGCCGGAGTGCATTCCGACTACGCCTCGCTCGATGAGGCGCAGCGGATCGAACTGCTGGCCGCCGAACTGTCCACCCGGCGCCCGCTGGTCGGAGCCAATGCGCGCCTGAGCGAACTGGCCACCAAGGAACTGTCGGTGGTGCGCGCCGCCAAGACCGCGCTCGACGATCTCGGGCCAGACACCGTGCCCAACTACATCATCAGCATGTGCACCTCGGTCAGCGACATGCTCGAAGCCGCACTGCTTTTGAAGGAAGCCGGCATCCTCGACCCGGGCGACGCCGAGACCCCGCCGTCCAGCCCGGTGGGCGTGGTGCCGCTCTTCGAAACCATCGACGATCTGCGGCACGGTGCGGAAATCCTCTCCGCCGCACTGGAAGTCCCCGCCTATCAGCGACTGGTCCAGGCCCGCGGCATGCAGCAGGAGGTCATGCTCGGGTACTCCGATTCGAACAAGGACGGCGGGTACCTGGCGGCCAACTGGGCGCTCTACCGCGCCGAACTGGACCTGATCGACACCGCCCGCAAGACCGGAATCCGCTTGCGGCTCTTCCACGGTCGCGGCGGCACCGTGGGCCGCGGCGGCGGCCGCAGCTACGACGCCATCCTGGCCCAGCCCGCGGGCGCGGTGCGCGGCTCGCTGCGCCTGACCGAACAGGGCGAGGTCATCTCCACCAAGTACGCCGACCCGGGCACCGCCTACCGCAATCTGGAAGCGCTGGTAGCGGGCACCCTGGAATCCACCCTGCTCGATGTGGAGGGCCTCGGTGACGATGCCGAACCCGCCTACGAAATGCTGGACGAGCTGGCCGAGCTGGCGCGCCAGGCGTATTCGCGCCTGGTCCACGAAACCCCGGGCTTCGTCGAGTATTTCCGCGCCTCCACGCCCATCGCGGAAGTGGCGGACCTGAACCTGGGCAGCCGCCCCGCCTCCCGCAAGCCCACCAACTCCGTCTACGACCTGCGCGCCATCCCCTGGGTGATGGCCTGGAGCCAATCGCGCGTCATGCTGCCCGGCTGGTACGGCACGGGTTCGGCGTTCGAGGAATGGATCGGCGACGATCCGGCCCGCCTGGCCACCCTGGCCGATCTCTACCGCCGCTGGCCGTTCTTCCGCACCGTCATGTCCAATCTGGCGCAGGTCATGGCCAAGGCGGATATGGACATCGCCTCCTACTACGCCGAACTCGTTCCCGACGAAGCCTTGCGCGCCAAGGTATTCGGCATGATCTGCGCCGAGTTCACCCGCACCGCCCGCATGCACGCGGCCATCACCGGCACCGACGAACTGCTCGCCGACAACCCGGCCCTGGCCGAATCCATTCACAACCGCTTCCCCTACCTCGAGCCCATCAACCAGCTCCAGGTCGAACTGCTGCGCCGCCGCCGCGCCGGAGACGACTCCGAACTCGTCGAGCGCGGCATCCTGCTCACCATGAACGGCCTGGCCACCGCCCTGCGCAACTCCGGCTAGCCCCGCATCCGGCGCGCCCGGCCTGTGCGCGCCGGGTGGTGCGTGGCCGCTGCGGGCGAGGCTACGAGATCGGGGCCGCGCGGCACTTGCCGCGCGGCCCCTTTTCCGCTCTTAAGGTAGGAAATCTCCTACGGTTGACAGGTAGGTAAAGTCCTACCTATTGTCGATGCATGCCGTACCGCTTCAAATCCGGCACCGCCGACAAGGTGTTCGGAGCCCTGGCCAACCCCACCAGGCGCGACATCCTCGAACTGTTGCTCGAGGACGAGCAATCGGTGCAGGTCATCGCCGAACGCTTCGACATGGCCCGGCCGAGCGTCTCCGAACACCTCAAGGTGCTGCGGGACGCCGGCCTGGTCACCGAGGAGAAACGCGGCAGACAGCGCTTCTACCGCGTCGAACCCGAACCACTGCACGACCTGCAGTCCTGGCTGGACCCGTTCGAACGCTTCTGGCGGAAACGGCTGCACGCCCTGGGCGAGGTGCTCGACGCCATGCCCGACGAACCCGACGAACCCGACGACAAGGACCACCCATGACCGACGACCTCACCACCATCGAACTCGATCACTACTACCCGCATCCGCCGGAGAAGGTGTGGCGGGCGATCACCACCCCCGAACTCATGGGCAAATGGATGATGGAGCCGTTCGGCTTCGAACCCGTCGCGGGCAATGTCTTCGAGATGAAGACCCAGCCCATGCCCGGCCAGGACTTCTCCGGCCAGATCCGCGGCACCGTCCTGGAAGCCATTGCGCCCGAACGGCTCAGCATCACCTGGGACGACGCCCAGGCCGACGCCCCGACCGGCTGGGTGATCACCTGGACCCTCCGCCCCGAAGGCCACGGCACCCGAATCCTCTTCACCCACAGCGGATTCGACCCCGACAATGCCGTCATGCAGCGCTCCCGCACCATCATGGGCGGCGGCTGGGCGGCCATGCTCGACCGCCTCGCCGAGGTCGCCGCCACCGCCTGACCGCGCTGGTCAGCCCGCCACCGTGACGCCGGTGAACGCCTCGGCGTGGTCGCGCGCCCAGTCGGCGTAGGTGCGCGGCGCCCGGCCTAGCACCCGTTCGACATCGCCGGTCACGACGGCATTGCCGCCCGCGCGCACGAACGCCTGACCCGCCAGGGAGCCGTCCGCGAATTCCTCCGACATCCCCGCGCCGAGCATGAATTCGCGCGCCTGCCGCTCCTCGATATCGAACACCTCGATCGGCCGCCCGGTGAGTTCGGCCAGCACCGCGACCTGATCGGCGGTGCTGAGCAGCTCCGGTCCGGTGAGGGTGTACACCTGCCCGGCGTGCGCATCCGACAGCAGCGCCGTGACCGCGACCTCGGACACATCACGCGGATCGATGACCCCCTGCGTGCCCGTGCCGGTCATGTTCGGCACCGGCTGCCCGGCCCGGACCATCGCGGCCCAGCTGCGCGTATTGGACGCGAAACTGCTGGGCCGCAGGATGGTCCAGGCCGCGCCGCTGTCCCGCACCGCCTGTTCGCCGGGTAGATGCCAGGTGCCGACGCGACCCAATTCGGGATCGCCGGTGCCGATGGCCGACAGCTTCACCAGCCGCCGCACGCCCGCCGCCCGCGCGGTCTCGATCAACGCCTGTTCGGTCTCGATGAAATCCGGCCCCAGCAGGCCGACCAGGAACGCCGCCTCGGCGCCCGCGAAAGCCGCTGCCATGGAAGCGGTATCGGTGTAATCACCACGTACCACCTCCACCTCGGCGGGAAACGCGGCCGTCTCCGGGTTCCGCGTCACCGCCCGCACCGGCACGCCCCGCGCGGCCAGGATCCGAACCGCCACACTCCCGATGGTGCCCGTAGCACCCGTAATCACGATCATGCCGAGAACTCTGCCGCCGCCGGCCCCTCGCGTTATAGGAAAAACCGGCACAGACACCGGCCGCCCGGGTTGCCTAGAGTGAACCGGTGACCACCGTGCTCGACCAGGCCCCTGACACCTCCGAACGCTACGAGCGCGCCTTGCCGCTCCCGGAGTCGTTGCGCCCCTGGATCACCGAGATAGGCCACATTCCCACGCTGCACGAACTGCCGCCCTCGTTCACCCACCTGCCGCGCGCGGTGACCACCATCGTGCTGCGCACCGAACTCTCCGGCCGCCGCGAGGCCCTGGTCCTCGGCCCGCACACCCAGGCCACCTACGCCGCCCCGGCCGAACCAGCGGGCTGCGTCCGCCTGCGGCTGGCTCCGGGCGCGACCCATTCCGTCCTGGGCGTCCCCGCCGCCGAGCTGACCGATCGGGTGCACCGGCTGGCCGAGCTGCCCGGCCCCGCCGCCGCGCTCGCCGGCGAGCTCCTCGAGTTCGATTCCGAGGATCTGCTCGGCTTCCTGGAAGACGCCCTCCCGCAGCAACTCCCGGACGATCCAACCCGCCGCGATCACCGCCGCCTGCTCGAGTCCGCCGTCGACGCCCTCACCACCGCCCCGGCCTCGATCACCGCGCTCGCATCCGAACTAGCCATCAGCGAACGCCAGCTCCGTAATCTATTCACCACCGGAATCGGCGTCTCGCCCAAGCATTTCGCCCGCATCACCCGGGTCCGCCAACTGCTCACCGCCGCCGCCGACACCCCGTGGGCCGACCGGGCCACCGCCGCGGGCTATTACGACCAATCCCACTTCGCCGCCGATTTCCGCGCCATCATGGGCACCACGCCGGGCCGCTTCGCCAAGGGCCATCTCCCGATTCCCACGCCGTGCCGGGCCATTGCGGGGAAAACCGCCTGAACACAGGAAGACGCCGGCTGGTTCGTGCATTCCGCAGGGGGACATGGAATGCGAGAACCAGCCGGCGTCTGTTATCGGGCCGGCGCCTCGAGACGGCCCGACGCTGCGGGGCTGTCCGAGATCGGTCAGCTGGCGTAGGCGCGCAGGCGGTCGGCGCGCTCGCCCTTGCGGAGCTTGGACATGACCTCGCGCTCGATCTGGCGGACGCGCTCGCGGGAGAGCCCGAAGAGCTTGCCGATTTGGTCGAGGGTGCGCGGCTGGCCGTCGTCGAGGCCGTAGCGCAGGCGGATGACCTGCTGTTCGCGCTCGTCCAGGGTGGCCAGCACGGTGCGCACGTCGCGGTGCAGCAGCCCGGCGATGACGGCCGATTCGGCGGAGGTGGCCTCGGAGTCCTCGATGAAGTCGCCGAGCGGGGCCTCTTCGTCATTGCCGACCGGCATGTCCAGGCTTACCGGGTCGCGACTGTGATCGAGCAGATCGGCGATCTTCTCGACCGGGATGCCGGACTCGCGAGCCAGTTCCGCGTCGGTGGCCTCGCGCCCGAGCTGCTGATGCAGTTCGCGCTTGATCCGGGCCAGCTTGTTCACCTGTTCGACCAGGTGGACGGGGAGACGGATGGTGCGCGACTGATCGGCCATGCCGCGGGTGATGGCCTGACGAATCCACCAGGTGGCGTACGTCGAGAACTTGAAACCCTTGGTGTAGTCGAACTTCTCCATGGCGCGGATCAGACCCAGATTGCCTTCCTGGATCAGGTCCAGCAGCGGCATGCCGCGACCGGTGTACCGCTTGGCCAGGGAGACCACGAGCCGGAGGTTCGCTTCGAGCAGATGCTGACGAGCGGCCTGACCCTCGCGCACGATGATGGCGAGGTCTTTCTTCTTGGCCGCGGCGATGCGCTTGTTCGTCTCCAGCACGTGCTGCGCGTAGAGGCCCGCCTCGATGCGCTTGGCCAGCTCGACCTCGTCGGCGGCCGTGAGCAGCGCCGTCTTGCCGATCCCGTTCAGGTACACGCGTACCAGGTCGGCGGCGGGGCTCTGGGCGTCGAGGTCCTGTTCGCTGGTGCGCACGTCAGTGGTGGCGGGGCTTGTCATGACTTGCCTCCTGTCGGTGGTGTCTCGCTCCGTTCAACGGACCCGACATCAGGAAAGTTCCCCGCCGGGGCTTTCATAAACCGCATCTGAGCTGCGGTTTTTACGGCGCACGGCTGAGAAGTTCCTGAGAAGCGCGTATCCTTCGGAACACGCGCCACCGGCGAGCGGCCCTCGGTGTCCGGGTGGTTGCCACCGCCGGCGTCGAACTTCGGTTCACGGCAATCGATTACGTGTCATCGGGCCCGTGCCCTGCCGTATATCCATTCGAGTGCTGGTGTAACGACTGAGTGCCCAGGGTCATTCCGGGTGCAAACGCCGTCACGGGCGCAGAGTGACCGGTATCACAGCCCGGGAACCGCCGCGCACAAGAAAACCGCCGGACGCGATCGCGTCCGGCGGTCCCCATGGATTCGGATCCGGTCAGCGGGGGTGGATGAGCCCGTGTCGAACCAGACCGACCACTACGCCCAATACCGCGGCTTCGAACTCCGGGGTCGCGGCATCGCCGGTCTCGCTGAAGGCCAGCAGCTCCACCAGTTCTCGCAGCGGCAGGCCATCGGCGCGCATACCGGCCAGCAGGGCGGCGGTGGTGTCGTCGACCTCGTGCTGCCAGCGTGGGCCGTTGCCACGATGCAGCCGGACCACCCGCTGCTCCCAGCCGTCCTCGCCCGGCAGATACACGCGCTCGAGCGCGGTCGCCGGATCGACCTCGAACCGCGTCGAGAGAATCAGCTCCGGATCGGTGGCTACGGCCCGCAGCCAGGCCGAACGCTCGAAGTACGCGAGCGCCTCGTCGCCCAGCGGATCCTCGAAGCCGTGCGTGAGATCCTCGGCGAGCAATTCGGTCGGGCCGTCGATCGCGCGCAGATAGACGAATCCGAACCCGATGCCCTCGACCTCGTCGGCGGCGAAGGCGTCCAGCCATTGCGCGGCCCGGGATTGCGCGGCTTCCTCGCGCGGATCCAATCCGGCATCGCGCAACCAGGTTCCGACATAGAGGGCGGGATCGGCGACATCACGCTGCACGATCCAGGCGTCGATGCCGTTGTCGGGCAGCCAGCTCGCGACCCGGCTGCGCCAGTCCTGGCCTTCGATGTGCACCCACGAGGCGAGCAGCGCCGCGGTGCCGCCGGGCGCCAGCAGTTCCGGAATACCGGAGATGACCAATTCACTGGCCCCGTCGAGGTGCAGGCCGGAATCGCGGTAGGTGTGCTCGACGCGCGCGGGGCCGACCACGAACGGCGGATTGGCGACGATCTGATCGAAGCGGCGGCCCGCGACCGGTTCGAACCAGGAGCCGGCCAGGAATTCGATGTCCAGCTCGTTGAGCGCGGCGGTGGCGCGCGCCAGCCAGAGCGCGCGCTCGTTCACGTCGGTGCCGGTGACCACCTGACCGTAGGAGGCCGCGTGCACGGCCTGTACGCCGCAGCCGGTGCCGAGATCGAGCACGGTGCCGGTCGCGCGGGTGGGCGTGGCGCGCAGCAGCGACAGCGACGCCTGGCCCACCCCGAGGACATGATCGGCGTCGAGGGCGCGGCGGCGCATGGAATCGTCGAGGTCCGACAGCACCCAGCGGGTGCCGTAGCCGAGATCCAGGGGGCGCAGGTCCAGGGCCGCGCGGACGCCGCCGTCGTGTCGTTCGAGCAGTTCGGCCGCGATCGCGGAGTCGATGCCGACGGGTGAGAGCGCTTCGGCCACTCGGTCTTCGGGCAGGGTGTCGCCGAGCAGCAGCAATCGCACCAGGGTGCCGAGGTCGCCCAGCGCGTCGGCGGCGCGGCGCACCGGCACCGGTTCGCCACGGCCGAGCGCGGCGTGCGCGTCGTCACCGAGCGCCGCGAGGAGGGTGTCGGCGTCGTAGCCGACCCGGATCAGCGCCGCGCGCAGGTCGGGCGCCAGGTCGGCGAGCGGGGACGGGGCGGTCGGCGAGCGCAGGTCGAGGGAGCGATTCGTCGGCATGACTGCGAACTCTGCCACCGCAACCTTCCGGCATTCGCCGCCGGGGCGGGTTCGGCGGTCCACGGCGTCGCGAAACCGGTCGGTTGCTGAGGATGAACCACGCGAACCGAGCCTCACATCGACGCCGAATCGTGGTCTCACCTGCGGTTATTTCGCCCGTTCGGCGGGGTGATCGTTGCTACTGTGACCTGGCTCACGAGGAGGTATCGCAGTTGACTACCGAAACCGAAACCGGCGGGCCGGCTCCCGACTGGTCACACACCTACGACAGCCCCGAATTCCAGCGACTCCGCCGCAGATTCCGCGTCTTCGTCTTCCCGATGACCGGTTTCTTCCTGGCCTGGTACGCGCTCTACGTGCTGCTCGCCGACTACGCGCACGAGTTCATGTCGCACAAGCTGGCCGGGAACATCACCGTCGGGCTGGTGCTCGGACTGCTCCAGTTTGTCTCGACCTTCGTCATCACCGGCCTGTACGTGCGCTACGCGGACCGGCGGCTCGATCCCATCGCCGACGAGTTGCGCGGTGAGCTGGAAGGACCGGTCCGATGAACGCGAATCTCGCCGCCGCGGTGGAGGGCAGCCGCCCGCTGCTCAATATCTCCATCTTCGCGGCCTTCGTCGTGATCACCCTGGTGATCGTGTTCCGCGCCAGCCGCGATACCCGCACGGCCGCCGACTATTACGCGGCCGGGCGGGCCTTCTCCGGACCGCAGAACGGCATCGCCATCTCGGGGGACTATCTGTCGGCGGCCAGCTTCCTGGGCATCGCGGGGGCCATCGCGCTCTACGGCTACGACGGCTTCCTCTATTCGATCGGCTTCCTGGTGGCCTGGCTGGTGGCGCTGCTGCTGGTGGCCGAATTGCTCAGGAACACCGGCAAATTCACGCTCGGCGATGTGCTGGCCTTCCGGATGAAACAACGTCCGGTGCGGGCGGCGGCCGCCACCTCGACGCTGGCGGTCAGCCTGTTCTATCTGCTGGCCCAGATGGCCGGTGCGGGTGTGCTGGTCTCGCTGCTGCTGGGCGTATCCGGTGCTGCCGGACAGAATCTGGTGATCGCCGTGGTGGGCGCAATCATGATCATCTACGTGCTCGTCGGCGGGATGAAGGGCACCACCTGGGTGCAGATCGTGAAGGCGGTACTGCTGATCGGCGCGGCGGGGGCGATGACCATCTGGGTGCTCGGGCGGTACGGATTCAATCTGTCGAGCCTGCTGCAGGCGGCGGTCGATCACGGCGGGAAGGTGGGGGAGAAGCTCCTGGAACCGGGCGTGCGTTACGGCAAGACCGGTACGACGAAGATCGACTTCCTGTCCCTCGCACTGGCTCTCGTGCTCGGGACGGCGGGCCTGCCGCATGTGCTGATGCGCTTCTACACGGTGCCGACGGCCAAGGACGCCCGGCGCTCGGTGGTGTGGGCGATCGGGCTGATCGGGGTGTTCTATCTGTTCACCCTGGTGCTCGGGTACGGCGCGGGGGCGCTGGTCGGGCCGGACAAGATCGCGAAAGCGCCCGGGAAGGAGAATGCCGCGGCCCCGCTGCTGGCCCTGGAACTGGGCGGGCCGGTGCTGCTGGGATTCGTTGCGGCCGTGGCCTTCGCGACGATTCTGGCGGTGGTGGCGGGGCTGACCATCACGGCGTCGGCGTCGTTCGCGCACGACGTGTACGCCAATGTGATCAAGAAGGGCAGCGGCGAGGGCAAGGACAGTGAAGTGCGGGTCGCTCGCATCACGGCGGTGGTGATCGGGGCGCTCGCCATCGTGGGCGGGATTCTGGCCAAGAATCAGAACGTGGCTTTCCTTGTGGCCCTGGCCTTCGCGGTGGCCGCCTCGGCAAACCTACCGACCATTCTGTATTCATTGTTCTGGCGGCGCTTCAATACCGCCGGAGCGCTGTGGAGTATCTACGGCGGGCTGACCATCACCATCGTACTGATCGTGTTCTCGCCGGCGGTCTCCGGCGCACCCACCGCCATGCTCAAAACCGTTGACTTTCACTGGTTCCCGCTGGCCAATCCGGGCCTGGTCTCCATCCCGGCCTCGTTCGCCCTGGGCTGGCTGGGCACCGTGCTGTCCAGGGAGCGAAACGACGCCAAGTACGAAGAGATGCAGGTGCGTTCGCTGACCGGCGCGGGCGCGGAAAAGGCTGTCCAGCACTGATATCGGAAAATTGTCGCGGAAAATTAACTGAATGATCTTGATAAATATCAAGATCAAAAAATTGAAGATCAGAATTATTGCCGCGCAACGTGGTTGGGCTGTGTATGCTATTGATCATGCACGGCCCCACTACGAGGTGGGATGAGGGCGAGGCGGTGTCGCAAGTGGACGTCAACAGGCTCCGAATGCGCCGCGCGACTGCAATTGCACTCGCGATCGGCGTCCTGGTGTTGATGGCTGCTGGAGTGTTCGAACGATTGTTGCTGGGTGTTTTCATAAGCGCCGGTTTAGGACTCGGCTGGCTGAATGCCCAAGTGACCTGGATGTCCATTGTGCGCATCACGGATTCGGAAACACCCAGCAAGCAGAAAATGGCCCTGTCGTCTGCTTCCCGTTTGCTACTGCTCACCGGCCTGGCCATCGTGATCGCCATGTTCACCCGGCCCTACGGCATCGGAATCTTCTTCGGCCTGGCGCTATTTCAGATCATCCTGGTACTCCACACCGTGGTGCCCGAGGTGAAAGGACTTCGGCAATCCTCATGACGCCTCCCATTGCTCCGATAGCTCAGACGACCGTAACCACGACTCTGGCCGCCGAAGGGGACTCGGAGCCGAAGATCCACGTGGGCGAACACGCCGTCGCCGAGCTGTGGGGTCTCGAGTTCAACGTGGACACCATCGTCTCCACCTCGGTAGCCGCGCTCATCGTGCTCGGCCTGGCCTTCTACCTGCGGATCAAGCTCACCTCGGGCGTGCCCAACGGTGTGCAGCTGTTCTTCGAATCCGTCACGATCGCAATGCGGAACCAGGTCGAGGGCGCCATCGGCATGAAGGTCGCGCCGTTCGCGCTGCCGCTGGCGGTCACCCTGTTCACCTTCATCCTGCTGTCGAACTGGCTGTCCATCCTGCCGGTGCAATACGGCGACGGTGAGCTCATCGCCCCGCCCGCCTCGGACGTGAATTTCGTCTACGCGCTGGCGCTGTTCGTCTTCCTGTTCTACCAAGGCGCGGGCATCTGGCGGCGCGGCGCGGGCAATCACGCCAAACAATTGCTCAAGGGCCACACCGGCTGGGGCCCCATGATTTTCATCAATGTGATCGAGGAGATCGCCAAACCGCTGTCGCTGTCCCTGCGACTCTTCGGCAATATGTTCGCCGGCGGTGTGATGGTCGCCGTCATCACCTTGTTCCCGTTCTGGATCAGCTGGGGTCCGAATGCCGTATGGAAACTCTTCGACCTCTTCGTCGGAGCCATTCAGGCGTTCATCTTCTCCCTGCTGACCGTCCTGTACTTCAGCCAGTCGATGTCGCTGGAGCATGAGAAACACTGAACGGCACAGTCGTTCGGGGATTAATTCCGATAAGGAAGTGAAAAATGGCAGCAGATCCGGCAATCGTCCAGGGCGCTCTCATCGGCGGCGGCATCATCCTGGCGGGCGGTGCCATCGGCGCGGGAATCGGTGACGGTCTCGCCGGCGCCGCGCTCATCAATGGCGTCACCCGGCAACCCGAGGCCGAGGGCAAACTGCGCGGCAACTTCTTCCTGACCGTCGGTCTGGTGGAAGCGGCGTACTTCATCAATCTCGCGTTCATGGCGTTGTTCGTCTTCGCCACCCCGGGAGCATAGGCGAAATCATGTCTCCAAGAACGGATGTGGAGGCCGCGGGGAACTTCCTGATCCCCAACGGCACCTTCTTCGCCGAGCTGGCGATCTTCCTGATCGTGCTCGGAGTCATCTGGTTCTTCGTCGTCCCGCCGATCCGGAAGGTATTGGCGGAACGGGAGGCACGGGTCGAACGCACGACGGCGACCGCCAAGGAAGCCAACGAGATATTCGGCGACGCGCAAGAGCGCTACCAGACCGCAATGGAGAAGGCCCGATCCGAGGCCGCCGAGATACGCAATCAAGCGCGTGCCGAAGGCCGGGCCATTCTCGAGGAATTGCGCGCCGAAGCGCAGCAGGAGGCCGACCACATCGTGGCCGAGTCCACGGCACACCTGCGTGCCGAGGCCGACCAGGTCGCCGCCGAACTACGCGAATCAGTCGAACCGCTCGCCCAGAACCTGGCCGATCGGATGCTCGGCGTGAACGACCGTGCCCGGACCAGTGCCGGCCACCAGAGAGGACGGGGGTCATCGTGATCCTCACCGACGACAGCTATGTCGCCGAAGGACTGTACGACATCACCTTCGATTGGCCCGTCTTCTTCAGTCAGCTATTCGGGTTCGTCGTCATCGTCTGGTTCATCGTGAAATACGTTGCGCCCTTTGTCAGAAAGACGATGACCAAGTCCCAGGACATCATCCGCAAACAACTCGAGGAGAGCGCCGAAGCGGCGACCCGGCTGGAGAACGCCAAAGCGGCGTACGACAGCGCGATGTCGGAAGCCCAGGCCGAACTCGAGCGCATGCGGGAGGAGGCGCGCGTCGACGCCGATCGCATCATCGCTCAGATGCGGGAGGCCGCCGCCGCCGAAGTCGAACGGGTGCGCCGCCAGGGCCGCGATCAGATCCTGCAATTCCGCAGGCAGCTGATCCGGGACCTGGAGGTCGATCTCTCGGCCGCCATGCTGGCGCTCACCGAGGAGAAAGTGCGCGAGCACATCAGCACCCCGCAAGCCCGCTCCGAGAGCATCGAGAAATTCCTCGACGATCTCGAAGCCCTGGCCAATTCCGCTCCGGCCGTGCAACGTCCGACACAGCCGAAGCGCAACTGAACACGTAGGTGTCAGGCCGGTTCCCGGCCGGTCAGGCAATACGCCTGCCCGGCCGGATCAGCCATGACCAGCCAATGGCGACCGCGCTCCACCTGCCGCGCGCCCAGCTTCTCGTGCCAGGCGCCGGTGGCCTCGATATCGGTGCACGCCAGATCCACATGCGCCGACGTCGGCCGGTCTTCCGTAAGCCGTTGCAGCAGCATGCCGATGGGCAGCCGCGGATCGGCGGTGAGCCGGGAGAATTCGGGCAGGCTACCCGCTGTCCAGTGCCACCCGGTCACTTCGGTCCAGAACCGGACCTCGTCCTCGTAGTCGGACGCGCCGATATCCACGCACACCTGATCCAGCCGGCTGCGATCGCCCGCCGGACCACGCACGGTCGGCGCGAGCTCACCCGCGCCGCGCCCGGACGGGGTGAAGCAGAACGTCATGCCGTGCGGCGATTTCAGGACCATGTAGTCCGGATGCTCCAGCACCAGCGTGGCCCCCAGGCCGATCGCACGCTCGGTCGCGGCGGCGACATCGTCCACGTCCAGATCGAGATGCACCCGGGCCGCGTCCGGCACCGCCTGCATCTTCACCGTCGCCCCGCCCGAATCCGGTAGCAGCGTCACGAATTCGGAGTTCTCGCCGCGTTTCGCCGAGACGGTGGTGCCGGTCACCGCCGACCAGAACTCGGCGCATTCGTCGAATTGCGCGGCGGGACGGTCCAGGAACGCCCACATCCAGCGAATCGTCATGCTGTCTCCCATCTTTCGCGAATAGCCGTCTCGACGCTAATGCGCC
Organism: Nocardia yamanashiensis NBRC 100130; assembly: GCF_001613325.1. Taxonomy (GTDB): domain Bacteria; phylum Actinomycetota; class Actinomycetes; order Mycobacteriales; family Mycobacteriaceae; genus Nocardia; species Nocardia yamanashiensis. The sequence goes on from NZ_BDCD01000002.1 coordinate 324,839, forward strand.
CGGAAGGTCTTGCGGTAGACCTGCGGCGACACCCCGACCTCGGCGCGCATGTGATGGCGCAGCGAGGCGGCGGTGCCCATGCCGGCCGACCGGGCCACGGCATCGACGGCCAGATCGGTGGACTCCAGCAGGTGCCGGGCGTGCCGCAACCGCTGTTGCAATACCCACGCGCCGGGCGCCATCCCGGTCTCGGCCTTGAACCGGCGGGTGAAGGTGCGCACGCTCATACACGCGTGCGTGGCAAGGGAATTCAGGTCCAGTTCGTGATCGAGATGGCGCAGCGCCCACATCCGGGTGGGCGCGGTGCCGTCGGCGCCCGGCTCGGGCAGATGCCGTTCGATGAACTGCGATTGCCCGCCCTCGCGCCACGGCGGCACCACGCAGTAGCGGGCCGAGCGATTGGCCACCGCGCTGCCGTGATCGGAGCGGATGAGATGCAGGCACAGGTCGATGCCCGCGGCCAGACCCGCTGCGGTCCAGAGGTTTCCGTCCTGGACGAAGAGCTGGTTCTCGTCCAGCCGCACCCGCGGATACAGCGAGCGGAACATGTCGGCGAACTTCCAGTGCGTGGTGGCGTGACGATCGTCGAGCAGGCCGGCCGCACCGAGCACGAACGCGCCGGTGCAGATCGAGACGATGCGGGCATCGGGCCGGATGGTGGCCAGGGCCTCGGCGAGTTCCGGCGGCAGGATGCCCTGTGTGCGCGGGCCGGGGATCTGGGTGCCCGGGATGATCACCGTGTCCGCGCGGGCCAACAGTTCCGGGCCGAAGGCGGGCACGATGCCGTAACCGGTGGTGGACTGGACGGTTTCGCGGCTGACGCCGCAGATGTGCACTTCGTACAGCGGATTCCCGTCGGCGTCCTTGGCCGAGCCGAGCACGGTGGGGGGAATCGTCATATCGAAGCCCACGATGGGCTCGAGCGCGAGCACGGCGACCAGATGCGGCACGGCGCCTCCTCGAATGGTTGGCCAGATCTTGACGCATTGTGGCATCCAGGCCACTCGATCGCCAGCCCGTCATCCGGCACGCTTCAGCGGTGAGTGAAATCCGGACCGATCCCGCCTTCGAATCGCAGCCCGGCGCACCGGCATCGCCCCACACGGTCGACGGCAGCGCGCCGCACGGCGGGGACCAGAAACCGTCCAGGCGATTGCATCCGGCCTGGATCGTCGCGGCCGTCGGCTTCGTCGCGCTGATCGGCGCGGCCGGATTCCGTTCCGTGCCGAGCGTGCTGATGGATCCGCTGCATCGGGAATTCGGCTGGTCGCACGGCACCATCGGCGCGGCGGTATCGGTCAATGTGCTGCTCTACGGCCTCATTTCACCGTTCGCGGCCGCGCTCATGGACCGCTTCGGGATCCGCCGGGTGGTGGCGTGCGCGCTGCTGCTCATCGCCGCGGGCAGTGGACTCACGGTGTTCATGACCCAGCCCTGGCAACTGATGGCGACCTGGGGTCTGCTGGTCGGCATCGGCGTCGGATCGATGTCCATGCCGTTCGTGGCGACCATCACCGGGCGCTGGTTCGTGCAACAGCGCGGCCTGGTCACCGGTGTGCTCACCGCGGCCGGCGCGACAGGCCAGCTGATCTTCCTGCCGCTGGTGGCGCGCCTGGCCAATGAACACGGCTGGCGCACACCGGCTCTGGTGGTGGCCGGGCTGGCGCTGGCGGTGGTGCCGCTGGTGCTGCTGTTCATCCGCGATTTCCCCAGTGATCTGGGCGTCACCGCCTACGGCGCGGAACCGGGCAGCCAGGTCGGGGTCCGCACCACCGCGAAAGGCGGCGCGTCGCGGGCGCTGACCGTGCTGTTCACCGTGGCCCGCAAACCCGTGTTCTGGTTCCTGGCGGGCGGATTCGCCATCTGTGGCATGTCCACCAACGGTCTTATCGGCACCCATTTCGTGAGCGCCGCCCACGATCACGGCATGCCCGCCACCACCGCCGCGGGATTGCTCGCCCTGGTCGGCGTTTTCGATGTGGCCGGCACCATCGCCTCGGGCTGGCTCACCGACCGCGTCGATTCCCGCTACCTGCTGGTCGGCTACTACACCCTGCGCGGCCTGTCGCTGCTGATCCTGCCCGCCCTGTTCGCGCCGGACGTGGAACCGAGCATGTGGGCGTTCATCATCTTCTACGGCCTGGACTGGATCGCCACCGTCCCGCCCACCGTGGCCCTGTGCCGCGAGCATTTCGGCGACGACGGCCCCGTGGCGTTCGGCTGGGTCTTCGCCTCCCATCAGGTCGGCGCGGCCGTCGCGGCCTTCGGCGCGGGCGTGATTCGCGACCTGAATGGCAGCTACACCCTGGCCTGGTACATCGCGGGCGCGCTGTGCGGGGTGGCGGCCCTCATGTCCGCGAGCATCCGCCGCAAGCCCGCGACCTCACCCGTCGATGGCGTTGTGCGGGCGTGACTCCAATTCCTTCTGATTCCGCCGCCCGTCCCACCGGCTGGGCTCGTCCTTGGTCCGCGGCGGCCGGTCGTTCGCGATCAGCACCGCGATCCAGGGCAGCGGAATCGACACCCCGATGATCAGCAGCGAGATGACCCAGTTCCCCCACAGCGAGTAGGCCACCGCCGACAGCACCAGGCACGGAATCCGGAACGCCATAATGATCGTGTACCGCTTCACCCGGTCGTGATGCTGCTGCTCGAGCGACGTCGCGGCCTCGGTGATCAGCGCCGGGTGGTCCTTCTCACCCGGGAAATACCCCTGGGAAGGCCGCTCGGGCTTGGGAACCGAACCAGCCGGGCGGAATTCGAACTGTGGGCGATCGCCGCCACCTGGTACTTCGGCCTGGGATTCGCCGTCACCTTGCATACCCCCGAGTCTTCCACTACGACGCGTAGGATGCACATGCCGCCGGCGATCGCATCTCATTTGGCATCATGTACTGGTGAGCACAGACACCCTCGTACGCCCGGATACGACCACCGACGAGTCGACCGACAACGACACCCCCAAGGTCTTCCACTACGTCAAGAAGAACAAGATCGCCGAAAGCGCGGTCATGGGCACCCACGTAGTAGCCCTCTGCGGTGAAGTCTTCCCGGTCACCAAGTCCCCCAAGCCCGGCTCCCCGGTCTGCCAGGAGTGCAAGCGCATCTACGAAATGATGAAGAAGTGACGCGCTAGGACCAGGCATTTCGCCCGCTCGATGGGCGTTTTGTGGCTGTGGAGTGCCACTTTGAGTGCCACTTCCAGCGGGTTCCAAAGTGGCCCGTTGCGGCCGATTCCTTCTTCATCGGTGGGTGGATGATGAAGGACTGGCTGTTTCTGCTGTTCAAGGCGTTGTGTGCGGCTTCGTTGGGTCGCGGAGTGCCATTTTGATGTTCTTCATCAGCTCCTGGAGGTGGTTCCGGCAACAGAAACGGCAACCTGACAGGGTGAGTGTCATTTTCGGTGCGTTCCAAAGGCTTCGGTGGTTTGTTGGCCTCAGTGCTGTCGACCATGGTGATCCCACGTCAAGGCATACGGCGATCCTGAAGGCGTATTTTGCTCGTCCTGTTCGGGAGGACCACGTTGTGCGTGCTCGTTCTGCAAAGGATGGGAGTTCGCTCGTGACGCTGGACGTGCTCCGACAACGCACTAGCCGCGACCCGGGCGTTCAGGAACTCGCGCGATTCGAGTGGGGGTGGCGGTTTTGGCTGTTGGTCGTCGTTTCAGTTGCAGGGGAGCGGTTCTCGACTGTGCTTGGCCGGAGGAGGGGCCCGGAATGTCGGGATGTGGCGGGAACCGCAGTGCCATTTTGAGTGCCATTTTGCGGCCGGAACGGTGGGAATCGAAGGGTTTCAGTCGGCTTGGATGGGATGCGTTGAGATGGTGAAATGGCAGGTCAGAATAGGTAGAACCCCCAAGATCGCCCGGTCAGCGGATGATCTTGGGGGTTCAGTGGGTGGATGCTGAAAGACTGACTGTTTCTGCTGTTCAGGGAGCTATGCGTGGCTTTGTTCGGGCGGAGGGTACCTTTTGATGTCATCCGCTCGGATATCCGGAGAGCCTGGCCGCGGCACCCTCCTGCATCGCGGGCACCACGCGCAGCGCGAGCATGCCGATTTCCAACGTCCACTTCGGCTGAATCGGTGCTCGCCGGTGCGATTCCATCAAATGAGCGGTTCGCACCGGCGTCGGCCCCGGACGATGCGGTCGACCGCAACGGCGGACACGGATGGCGAATCGTGTTGGAGGAATTCCTGGAAACCAACTCGAATCACCATCTGCCCGTTTGTATCTCGAAGCCCGCGAACTTCTAGTGATCTGAGGTATTGGGCGGGGAGTTGACACTCGGCGTGCACGCGGTCCGCTGTCGTGCCGGGGCACGGAGTCGGTCCTGATCCGGTTGGTGAGGTCCTCGGGTGGTCTCAGGTCGCGGTGAACCGGAACGCGCGCCAGATTGCTGACAGATTGCTATGGTGGGCGAATTGCTCACTGTGAAGCCCGGTGTGCCCGGCTAGGCGATGTATTGAGCGCGGGTAGCGCGTGATTGCCTACCAGGTCCTGTGCCCGGCTGATGCTCGAGCGACTGTGGTTCATCTCGCGAGAGATCTGCGAGTCACGGCGCCGCGCAGGGTCCTGGGCGCATATGAGTTCTGCGACCTGGTGTCAGGATTTACCAGCAGCCGTGGGCTGATCTGCGTGCGCACATCGTGTGCGGGCTCTTCGCCTGCTACAAGATCTCTCGCGACGCCATCTTCCTCGACGCTCTGCCGCACAACCCTGCTGGGAAGGTACTCAAACGTAACTTCCACGACAACCCCGGCCCGAGCGAATCTATTCGTCCATGACCGGGCAGATTCGGCAACCTGACAGGGCGAATCGGTGGGACCTGGGAGGAAAGCAGTGCCATTTTGAGTGCCATTCTGCGGCCGGAATGGTGGGAATCCAGAGGTTTCGGCCCCGCCACCATGCGACGAAGGCCCTGGTGGATCGACTCACACGCCATATCTGGGTAGTCCCAGTCGCTGCCGTCCGTGTTCTTGCGGCGGCCCAATTTCTCGAACTTCGAACCGGACCCGGCGCTAGCTCCGGTGGTACGGCGCATCGACGAGTGGCGGTGCATCGTGCGCCTGACCTATCGAGAGTTGGAGGGCTGCGTTGTAGTCATTGCCTGGGGTGCCAGCGACGCGATTCCGCCTGGTGCATTTTCGCGTCCGGCCCGTGCCCTGGAACTGAAAGTTCACAGAGCACGGGCTCGGCTTCTGTCGTCAGTCGCGGAGGGAAACAGGCACCTGGAATCGGTCGCCGTACTTGGCAGCGAGTTCGTCGGCGCGACGTACGAACGCGGCCCTGCCCTCGGCGGCGTAGCCGGAGATGAACTGGTGCACACCACCGGTCCATGCCGGATAGCCGATTCCGAAGATCGAGCCGATATTGGCGTCGGCCGAGGCGGTGAGCACGCCCTCGTCGAAACACTTCTGGGTTTCGATGGCCTCGACGAACAGCATCCGGTCGATGAGATCACGGATCGGCGTGGTCTCGCCTGCGGTCGTGTTGTAGCGCGTGCGCAGGCCCGGCCACAACCTGAGTCGCTTGCCGTGTTCGTCGTACTCGTAGAAGCCCGCCTTCTCGAGTCGGCCGGGACGGCCCTGCTCCAGCATGAACTCCATGACGTGGTGGGCGGGGTGGTCCGACGGCAACGTCGCGTCGCCGCGTTCCGCGGCTTCGCGGGCCTCGAGCGCGACCTTCTGCATGAGCTTCAAGTTGAGCTCGTCGGCGAGTTGCAGTGGGGCGGCGGGGTATCCGGCTTGCGAACCGGCTTGTTCGATGGTCGCCGGTTCGATGCCCTCGGCCAGCATCGCGATCGCCTCGTGGATGAAGGTGCCGATGACACGTGAGGTGAAGAATCCACGGCTGTCGTTGACGACGATCGGCGTCTTGCGGATCGACAGGGTGTAGTCGAAGACGCGGGCCAGGGCTTCGTCGGAAGTCTGCTCACCCCTGATGATTTCGACGAGCGGCATCTTGTCGACCGGTGAGAAGAAGTGGATGCCGATGAAATCCTGCTGACGCTTCACCCCGGTCGCGAGTCCGGTGATCGGCAGGGTGGAGGTGTTCGATCCCAGAAGCGCGTCCGGCTCGACGATGTCCTCGATCTCTTGGAACACCTTGTGTTTGAGTTCGGTGTTCTCGAAGACTGCTTCGATGACGAAGTCGACGCCTGCGAGGTCGGCTGCCGATGCTGTCGGGGTGATGCGGTCCAGGAGCGTTTTCGACTTCTGCTCGGTGGTCTTGCCCCGGGCGAGCGCTTTGGCCTCGAGCTTCTCGCTGTAGTTCTTGCCGCGCTCGGCAGCTTCGAGCGTGACGTCCTTGAGGACGACTTCGTAGCCTGCCTGTGCGGAGACGTAGGCGATGCCCGCGCCCATCATGCCCGCGCCGAGGACGCCGATCTTCCGGATTTCGCGTGTGCGAACGCCTTTCGGGCGGGAGCCGCCATTGTTGATCGACTGCAGGTCGAGGAAGAACGCCTGCATCATGTTCTTCGCGACCGGGCCGGTCACCAGGGAGACGAAGTAGCGCGACTCGATCAGCGACGCGTCGTCGAAACCGACCTGCGAGCCCTCTACCGCGGCCGCCATGATGGCCCGCGGTGCGGGCATGTTCGTGCCCTTGAGCTGCTTGCGCAGGTTGGCCGGGTAGGCGGGGAGGCTCGCCGCGAGCGCGGGCGTCGACGGATCGCCGCCCGGGATCTTGAATCCCTTGGCGTCCCACGGTTGCACGCACCGGTCCGGGTTCGCCTTGATCCACGTCTTCGCGGCGGGCACGAGCTCCTCGACGGAGGCGACCAGCTCGTCGACCAGCCCGAGATCCTTCGCTTTCGCCGGGCTGTGGCGCGGGCCCTGCAGCAGCACGCCCATCAGTGCGTTCTGGATGCCGAGCATCCGCACGGTGCGAGTGATGCCGCCGCCTGCCGGAAGCAGCCCGAGGGTGACTTCCGGCAGGCCGATCTGGCTGCCTTTCACCTCGGCCGCGATGCGGTGGTGGCAGGCGAGCGCGATCTCGAGGCCGCCGCCGAGCGCCGCACCGTTGACGGCCGCGACGACCGGCTTGCCGAGTAGTTCGAGCCGGCGCAGCGCTCCCTTGATCTGGGCGAGCTCATCCATGACCGCCTGCGCCTGGTCCGGCGTAGTACGGATCATGTCCTTGATGTCCCCGCCCGCGAAGAAGGTCTTCTTCGCCGAGGTGAGCACGACGCCGGTGATGTCGTCGCGCTCGGCTTCGAGCCGGTCGACCGTCGCGGTCATCGACGCCTTGTACAAGTCGTTCATGGTGTTGGCGCCCTGATTCGGGTCGTCCATGGTCAGCACGACGATGCCGTCGGCGTCGCGCTCCCAGCCGATCATGTTGTCCGTCATGGCGAATCAAACCCTCTCGATGATCGTGGCGACGCCCATACCGCCCGCCACACAGAGCGTGAGCAGCGCGTACCTGCCGTTGCGGCGCTCGAGCTCGTCGATCATGGTGCCGGTGATCATCGCGCCGGTAGCGCCGAGCGGATGGCCCATCGCGATCGCGCCGCCGTTGACGTTCAGCTTCTCGTCCGGGATGTTCAGATCCCTCTGGTACTTCAGGACGACAGCGGCGAACGCCTCGTTGATCTCGAAGAGATCGATGTCCTCGACCGTCAATCCCGCGAGGGCGAGCGCCTTCTCGGTGGCCGGTGTCGGACCGGTCAGCATGATGGTGGCGTCCGCGCCGCTGACCGCGGTCGCGACGACGCGGGCCCGCGGGGTCAGGCCCGAGGCCCGCCCGGCTTCCTCGGTACCGAGCAGCAGCAGCGCTGCGCCGTCGACGATGCCCGAGCTGTTACCGCCGTGGTGCACGTGCTCGATCCGTTCGACCCAGTGGTACTTCTGCAGCGCCACCGCGTCGAATCCGCCCGTCTCGCCGAGGGCGGCGAAGGAAGGCTTCAGTTTCGCGAGATCCGCGGCGGTGGTGCCGGGACGCATGTGCTCATCGTGGTCGAGCACGATCAGGCCGTTGATGTCCTTGACCGGGACCACACTCTTGGCGAAGTAGCCGCCGGTCCAGGCTGCGTGCGCGAGTTCCTGCGAGCGCGCCGCGTAGGTATCGACGTCTTCGCGGCTGAAGCCTTCCATGGTGGCGATCAAGTCGGCGCCGATGCCCTGCGGCGCGAAACCGATGTCGTAGTTGGTCGCCGGATCGGCCACGATGGCCCCGCCATCCGAGCCCATCGGGACCCGCGACATGGACTCGACGCCACCGGCGAGCACGAGATCGTCGAAGCCCGAACGGACCTTCTGCGCGGCCAGATTGACCGTCTCGAGGCCCGACCCGCAGAAGCGGTTCAGCTGCACGCCGCCCACCGTGTTCGGCATCTTCGCGGCGAGGACCGCGGTGCGCGCGATGTCACCGCCCTGGTCGCCGAGCGGGGAGACGACGCCGAGCAGGACGTCGGAGATGCGATCCTCGTCCAGATCGGGGAATCGGCTCCGGAGTTCCTCGATCAGCCCGACGACCAGATCGACAGGCTTCACCGAATGCAGTGCGCCCTTTTTGACTTTGCCGCGTGGCGTACGGAGCGCCTCGAATATGAATGCCTCGGTCGGCACGTCGTAGTTCCTTTCGGTCGCAAGGGATGGACCGCTCGCGATGCTAACAGAGTGGCCGTACGGACGGTCAGTATGTCACTCTGGGATCGTGCTGAAGAACGTTGATCCCACGACCTGTCTGACCACAGACCTGCTCGACGAGGCGCTCGCGGGCGTTCGGGGCGATGCGAAGGTCGTCGGATTGTCGAGCGTCGCGGTCGGCACCGGTCAGGTGGCGGTGAGCGTGCGGCTCACCATCGACTACGACCGGCCGACGGTGGCGCCTCGGCGCCTGATCGCGAAGTTCGCCGACCCGGATCCCGAACGCCGGCGACAAGTGCGGCGGGAGGGCGCATACGAACGAGAGGTGCGCTTCTATCGTGAGCTCGCGCCGCGGGTGCAGGTGTGCACACCGAACGTCCACGCGGCCGAATTCTCCTCCGGGACAGGTGATTTCCTGCTGCTGCTCGAGGATCTGACCCCCGCGCGGCAGGGTGACCAGTTGGCCGGCTGCACCGCCGAAGTAGCTGCCACGGCGATGGACCAGATCGCCGGCCTGCATGCTCCGTGCTGGGGTGAGGACCGCTGGCGGGAGCTGCCGTGGCTGCGCCGGGATCGACCCGGTATCGCCGCGGTGACCCCGCGCCTGTGGGCGGGCTTTCAAGACCGGTACTCGGGGCTGATCAGTGAGGAGATCCGCTGTGCCGGGGAACTTTTCGTCGAACACCTCGACTCCTGGCTGTCGTGTGAGACAGGCCATCGAACCGTGGTGCATCGTGACTTCCGGTTGGACAATGTCCTGATCGGAGAACAGGGCTCGATGGCCGTCGTCGACTGGCAGACGTGCGCTATCGGGTCCGGTCCGGAGGACGTGGCCTACTTTCTCGGTAGCGGTCTGCCTGCCGAGCTGCGGCACACGCTGGAGGAAGACCTGGTCAGGCGCTACCACGACCGCATTGTCGAGCTCGGCGTCGGCGGCTATTCGTGGGCCGAGTGCTGGCGGGACTACCGCCGTGGCGCGTGGCACGGAATGCTGATGTCGATCAATGCCGCCATGCTCGCCCGGCGCACGGAACGTGGGGATCGGATGTTTCTCACCATGGCGCAGCGATACGCGCGCCAGGTGCTCGAACTGAACTCGGCGGAGGCGCTGTCGTGAATCGTGAGCTGGGCTGCTATCTGCTCGCGGGCGCGAGCGCCGATCCGCGCAAGATCATCGAGGAAGTCCATGCCGCGGAGGAGTTGAACCTCGGCACGGCCTTCCTGTCCGAGCGGTTCGACGTCAAGGAGGCCGTCACGCTGTCCGGGGCCGCCGGCGCCGCCTCCGAGCGCATCCGGATCGCCACGGCGGCAACCAATCACAACACCCGCCATCCCATGGTGACCGCCTCCTACGCGACCACGATGCATCGGCTGACCCGGGGGCGCTTCATGCTCGGACTCGGGCGCGGTGGCGCACAGGCCTTCGCTGCCTGGAACCTCCCCGCGGTGACGACCGCGCAACTGGAGGATTTCGCCGGCCTCATGCGGCGGCTGTGGCGCGGCGAGACCGTCCGTGATCACGACGGCCCGGCAGGTCGCTACACCCGCCTGCGGCTCGATCCGCGCTTCGACGAGCCGATTCCACTCGGCTTGGTGGCCTTCGGCCCGCAGACTCTCGCGCTCGGCGGCCGGGCGTTCGACGAGGTCGTGCTGCACACCTACTTCACCGACGAGACCTTGGCGCGTTCGGTGCGCATTGTGAAGGAGGCGGCCGAACGCGCGGGGCGGGATCCGGCGTCGGTGCGGGTGTGGTCCTGCTACGCGACCATCGGTGACCACATTCCGGAGTCCCGCCGCCTGCGTGCGACCGTCGGCAGGCTGGCGACCTACCTCCAGCTCTACGGGGACCTGCTGGTCTCCACCAATCGCTGGGATCCCGTTGTCCTCACCCGTTTTCGATCCGATCCGGTGGTCGCCGGCGTTCGTGGGGCGATCGACGCGGTCGCGAGTGATGATCAGCTCGAGCACATTTCGGGTCTACTGCCCGCGGAATGGCTGAGCGCCGCGGCGCGGGGGAGCGCGCGGCAGTGCGCGGCGGCCGTCCGCGCCCAGTTGAGCGCGGGCGCGGACGCTGTGATCATGCACGGTGCCACGCCGAGCGAGCTGGCGCCGGTGGTCGCCGCCTACCGGGAATCCGCTGCCGGGTAGCGCTCCGAAGTCATTTCGCCCCAGGATGATTCAGTGGTGACCGGCGAGCCACGCCTGTGCGTTGGCGAAGAAGTCGGGGTGGCAGATCAACTCGGCCTGGGCTCGGGGCTCGATATCGAGCAGGGTGGTCTCGAGGTCGGCGCGCACCGACAGGCGCAGGGTTTCCTTGATCGTGCGCGACGCATGGGCGGGGATGCGCGCCCACCGTTCGGCGAGCTCGATAGAGGCCGCGAGCGCATCGTCGGCGACCCGGCTGACCAGGCCGAGGCGCAAGGCCGCATCCGGGCCGATGGGTTCGCAGCTCAGCAGCAATTCGAGTGCGGCAGCGTGCCCGATGGTGGCTGGAAGGGTATGGGAGACACCGGTATCCGGCCCGATCGCCATCCTGGCGAAGGTCGCTCCGAACTTCGCGCCCGGCCCGGCGATGCGCAGGTCGCAACCCAGCGCCATACCGAGGCCGCCGCCGATGGCCGGGCCGTTGACCGCGGCGATCGTGGGTTGCGGTAGCCGAGCCAGTTCCAGCGAGAAGCTGTGCAGCTCCCGCATCCACGCGATGGTGGCGTCCACCTCGCGCGGCGCCATCTCATCCAGGCTGCTCAGATCCATGCCGGTGCAGAAGCCGCGCCCTGCGCCGGTCAGAACCACTACTCGCGTCTCCGGATCCTCGGCCACCGGGCGGATCGCCTGTGTCACCAGGGGAATGCTCGATGGGTTCATGGCATTGAGCCGCGCCGGGCGGTCGAGTACCACCACCGTGACCCCCTCGGTCGGCCGCTCGATTCGGACGACATTCTGCTGTGTCGATACCGGGTCGGACATCGAAGCTCCCATTATTGACTGTACGTGCGGTTAGTTTTAGTCTTGCCACGTGACCGCGCTCACGTCAAGCGTGGTCGGGCTGATGCTGAGTACAAGGGAGTGCCGCATGCCGAAATTCAAGAAAGCCCCGCCGGACGCCGGATGCAGCGGAATTTTGGCGCACCCGGAACCGCGGGAGGCTCGAACGGTGTACTCCGCGGACGGAACCGCGCTGCATGTTCGCGAGTACGGGCACCCGGCACTGGACCCGATCGTGCTGGTCCACGGGTGGTCGGTCGCCATCGAGTTCTGGAATCCGCAGATCAACGCACTGGCGAGCGGCAACCGAGTGATCGCCTACGATCAGCGCGGCCATGGCCGCAGCGACGCGGGTACGCGCCCGTTCAGCGACCGTGTGCTCGCGGAGGATCTGTCGGCCGTGCTGGCCGCGACGATCGTGCCCGAAGCGCCCGCCACGGTGGTCGGGCACAGCATGGGCGGTGCGTCGGTGCTCGCCTGGGCGAAGTATTTCCGTGACGATGTCCTGCGCTACGTGGATTCGGCCCTGCTCGCCAACACCGCGACCGGGCTGTCGGAGGGCCCGGAAAGCATGAGCAGGCATCAGGATCGCTTGTCGCGGTGGCTGACCGCCATGGCTATCGCGCCCTTGCCCGCGCCGCCGCGCCGGTTGACCAGGTCGATGGTCCGCAGGACTGCGCTGACCCCGCAAGCGCCGTCGAACATGGTCGACTTCGTTCAGCGGTTGGGTGCGACCTGCCCTCGGCGGGTGCGGTCGCAGTGGGCCAAAGTGGTGCAGCGCATCGACGCTTCGGAGGGTGTAAAAGCACTGCGGGTGCCGACAACCGTGCTGTACGGCGCTCTCGACGGCCTGCTGCCGCCACGTGAATCGGCGCGCACTGCGGAACTGTTCCGCGCGGCCGGGCACCTCGACCGGGAAGTCGTACTGGCCGACAGCGGGCACAGCAGCAATATGCAGAACGCCGACGACTTCAATGCCGAGATCGTTCGCCTGCGTGGATTGTCGTCACGGCCGATCGGCCTGACCAGCTTCTGACGCCGTTTCCCGGGCCGACTGTACGAACGGTCACAGAGGCCGCCGCGAACTGACAAAAGTCCTTCAATACAGTGATTCACCAGGAGTATCCGTGCCCGATCCACAGACCATGCCACAGGCATTCCAGCGCCAGGTGGCCGCCCACCCCGATACCGTCGCACTTCGCAGCTACGACGGTGCGAAGAGCTATACGTGGGCCGAGTTCGATGCCGAAGTGCGCCGTATCGCCGGCGGGCTGGCGGCCCTCGGACTCCGTCGAGGTGACGTTTTCGCCTCCCTGCTCACCAACCGGCCCGAGTTCAACCTCGCTGAGATGGCCGCCAACCATCTTGGCGCGACGACCTTCTCGATCTACAACACCTCCGCCCCCGAGCAGATCAACTATCTGCTCGCCCACTCGGGTGCGAGGATCCTCGTGACCGAGCGCCAGTACCTTGCCAGGCTGCACGAGTCCGGCGCCGACATCGACCACGTCCTGGTCGTGGAGGACGGCGACCTCGACAGGCTCGAACCCACACCGGATTTCGACTTCGAAGCAGCGTGGAACGCGGTACTGCCCGACGATGTGCTGTGCATGATCTACACCTCCGGCACCACCGGTCCGCCGAAGGGCGTCGAGCACACCCACCGCGGTGTGCTGGCGATGGCGGCAGCGGTCACGAGTGCTTTCCCGCTCGAAAGCGGTGACCGCGTCATCTCGTATCTGCCGTCGGCACACGCCGCCGACCGATGCGTCACTTACTACTTCGGTGTCGTCTACGGCGTTCGACTGACGACCCTCAATGATCTGTCCAAGCTGCCGCAGACGCTGGCGCAGGTGCGGCCGACGGTGTTCTCGGCAGTTCCGCGCGTGTGGGAGAAGCTCAAGGCGGGCGTGGAATTGCAGCTCGCGGGTGATGACCAGTTGCGTGCCGGATTCGAGGCCGACGTTCCGCAGGTGATCGACGCGATCCGCGCCGAGCTCGGACTCGACCAGGTGCGGTGGGCGATGTCCGGTGCTGCGGCCTGCCCGCTGGGCGTCTTCGATTTCCTGCGAAAGCTACGCATTCCGGTCACCGACATCTGGGGCATGTCCGAGATCGGCCTGGCCACCGCCGCACCGCCGGAACTGGCCAAACCCGGCACCATCGGCACCCTGCTGCCCGGCTACGAAGGCCGGGTGCTCGAGGACGGCGAGCTGTTGATCCGCGCGCCGTTCACCATGAAGGGCTATCGCAACGACCCGGTGCAGACCGCCGAGGCCAAGGATGCCGACGGCTGGGTACACACCGGCGACGTGGTGACGGTGGACGATGAGGGTTACTACACCATCGTCGACCGCAAGAAGGAGCTCATCATCAACGCGGGCGGCAAGAACATGTCGCCCAGCAATATCGAGAGCGCCATCTCCACCTCCTCGATCCTCATCGACAAGGTGATCGCGATCGGTGACGGGCGGCCCTACAACGTCGCCCTCATCACGCTGGACGGCGCAGCGGTGCCGGCGTTCGCGGAGAAGTTCGGGATCGAACCCGATCCGGCAGTGCTGGCCAAGGACGCCCGGGTGCTCGAGGTCGTGCGGCAAGGCGTGGACCAGGGCAATGCCAAACTCGCCCGGGTGGAGCAGATCAAGAAATTCGCCGTGCTCCCGACTCTCTGGAACGAGGGCGGGGACGAGCTGACCCCGACCGGAAAGTTGCGGCGCAAGCCCATCAACGCCAAGTACGCGGCGGATATCGAAGCGCTGTACGCCGAATGATGTTGTCCGCGAACAGGTTGTGAACCATCCGAGGAAGGGAGGCCCGGGTGGTTCTGTATACGGAGACCGACGAGTCGATCCATCGAGCGCGTGCCCTGCGTGGCGCGGTCGAGCCGTTCGCCGGGCAGGTGTACTTCGCGCCGGAGTGCCACGCCGCCTACGAACGTCTCGGTTTCGCGCCCGGCGGATCACTGGGCAATGTCCGGACCCCTGATGCTGCAGCGTATTTCACGAGTCGCGGCGCGGCGATGGGCCAGGTCGCCGGCCACGTGGTCGCCGCGGCCTTCGCAGTGTTCGAGCCGGGCGTTGTCATGGCGGGTGTCGAACAGGGTTGGCGGCTCACCGACGCGGCGACGATATCCGCGGCGCGTACCGCCGGCGCGATCGCACAACTCGAACGGGTGCTGGGACCGCGTCCCGCCGGGATCGAGCGCGTGGCCGCCCTGCTGGCGCGAGCGGTGGAACCGCTACGGCCGGAAGGGCGGCCGCTGTTCGCTGGTATGTGTTCGCTCGACCTGCCCGACGGACCGCTCGGTCGCGCCTGGCGGCTGGCCGATTGCTTGCGGGAGTATCGCGGCGACTCGCATACGGCGGCCTGGAATGCGGCCGGATACGACGCCGCCGAGATCGGTCTGGTCGGCGAGCTGGTGCGCGGGTTGCCCCCGCGTACTTACGTCCGGTCGCGCGGTTGGACGACGCGGCAGCTCGATGCGGCGCACGAGCGACTGATGGCACGTGGCCACGTCGATGCCGAGGGGCTCACCGCGGCGGGCGTGCGGGCGCGGGAAGCCGTCGAGATCGCGACGGATCGGCAATTGCACAGCGCGACAGAGGCATTGGGTGACGACCTCGACGAGCTCATCGGTGTGCTGGAAGCCTGGGGCGCGGCGCTGAAGGTGGGCAGCTATCCCGATCTGAGCGGTGCGGCTCGGTTCGAGTCGGCCCGGATCGTCAGCTACGGAACGGGTTCGAGCGAATGATCACCGATGCCGAAGTCAGTGCCCGAGCGCGCGCCTTGTGGGCCGCACTCGAGCCGTTCGCCGGGCAGGTGTACTTCTCCGCCGAAGCGAATGCCGAATACACGGCGCTCGGATTCGGCGCGGGCCGCGGGGCGCTGCCCGGCGGCGTGCAGACCTCGAATCGCGATGCGTACAACACCAGTCGCGGCTCGGCCCTCGGGTACGCCTCCGGCGCGGTCGTCGCCGCGGCGTTCGCCGTATTCGAACCGGACATGGTCACGGCAGCGGTCGAGCGTGGCTGGATGATCACCGATCCCGCCTCGATCGCCGCCGCCCGCCGGCGCGGGGCCACGAACTCTTTGCGCCGGATGATCGGCGCGAAACCCGGCGGCCTCGATCGCGTGATCGAACTGCTCACTCGCGCAATCGAACCCTTGCCGGTGGCGGGCCGGCCGCTGTTCGCCGGACTGTGCGCGCTCGATCTGCCCGGCGACCCACTCGGTCGGGCTTGGGTGCTGGCCGACCGGCTCCGTGAGTACCGCGGTGACTCGCACACCGCGGCCTGGCTCGCGGCGGGGTTCGACGCAGTCGAGATCGGGCTCCTCAGCGAGCGGTGGTGGGATTTGCCGCCCCGCACCTACATGCACACCAGGGCCTGGACCGACGCGCAACTAGATGCCGCCACGTGCCGCCTGCGCGAACGTGGCCTGCTCGACGGTGAACGGCTGTCCTCGGCCGGACGGGTGGCGCGTGAGGAGATCGAAACGGCAACCGACCGCCAGCTGCGACCTGCGATCGAGGCGCTGCGCGGCGACATCGGCGAGCTGCTCGATGCGGTCGGCCGCTGGAGCGCGGCGATTCAGGCCGCGGGAGGCTACCCCGACCTCTACGGCGCGCAGATCGCCGCACGGGCAGCGGCCCAGCGTCGGCAGCGGTAGGTCGCCCGTCGTCCCGGAGAGGCCACGACATAGCTATTGACTGTACGGGCGGTCAGTATCGTATTATGTGTGCAGTGCACACGAATCTCCGAAAGGTGTGGCAACGTGGCCTCTTTCTCCAGCGCGCCCGCTCGTTCCCATAGCGCGTCATGACATCCGTTCGCACGCGTGCGGCGGTACTGCGCGCCGCCGACGGTCCCTTCCGGATCGAGGATGTCGAGCTCGACGCACCCGGATATGGGCAGGTTCTCGTTCGCATCGCGGGAACCGGCATCTGCCACAGCGACTTCCTGCCCCGCACCCCGATGTGCAAGCCGCCGATCATCGCGGGGCACGAGGGGGCGGGCGAGGTCATCGATCTGGGGCCCGGCGTCACCGACCTCGCGGTGGGCGACCATGTGGTGCTGTCGTTCGACTTCTGCGGCGCCTGCCGCAATTGCCTCGATGCCCAGCCCGCCTACTGCGAATCCTTCTGGCCGCGCAATATGTCCGGCTTCCGCCCGGGCCGGCCGACCACCGTGCGGGATGCCGCCGGGGAGCCGGTCATGGGCAATTGGTTCGGGCAGTCGTCGTTCGCCGGACTCAGTGTGGTGTCGGCGCGCAATGCCATCAAGGTCGATCCGGCGCTGCCGATCGAGCTGCTGGGACCGCTGTCCTGCGGCATATTGACCGGCGCGGGTTCGGTTTTCACCTCCCTCGGCGTCGGCGCCGGAGACTCGCTGGCGGTCTTCGGCACCGGCACGGTGGGACTGTCGGCCGTCATGGCGGCCAAGGTGGCCGGGGCCGGCACCATCGTCGCGGTCGACCGCAATCCGGATCGGCTGATTCTGGCCGAAAAGCTCGGGGCCACACACGCTTTCGTAGCTGATGCGGACAATCTGACGGAGACGATCAAGGCGCTGGTCCCCGGCGGGCTGGACTTCTCCCTCGACACCACGGGAGTGCCGGAGGTGGTGTCGAGCGCCATCGACGTGTTGCGGCTGCGCGGGGTGTGCGGCTGTGTCGGTGTGCAGCTGAAACCATTGACGGTCCGCCCGGATCAGCTGGCCCTCGGTCGCACCGTCAAAGGCATTCTCGAAGGCGACAGCGTGCCGAAACTGATGATTCCCAAGCTGATCGAGCTGTGGCGGCAGGACCGCTTCCCGTTCCACGAACTGATCGAATTCTTCCCGCTCACGCGCATCGATGCCGCCGAGCAGGCCATGAAATCCGGTGCGGTGATCAAACCCGTACTGGTTCCAGGAAAGGACACCCAATGACCGTGGATTACGGCTCGCTGTACATCGGAGGGGTGTGGACCCGGCCGTCGTCGGAGCGGCGGATCGAAGCGTATTCGGCGAGCACCGAGGAGCTGCTGGGCACCGTGCCCGCCGGCGGCCCGGCCGATATCGATGCGGCGGTGGCCGCCGCGCGGCGGGCTTTCGACGATCCGAACGGATGGGCGACCTGGGAACCGGCGCGCCGCGCTACGGTCCTGGAGCGCTTCGCGGTCGAATTGCTCGCGCGCAGTGATGAAATGGTGCGCCGGGTGAGTGGACAGAACGGTATGCCGATTCGCTTCGGCAAACCCGTCGAGGGCACCGTCCCGGCGACCATGCTCCGCTACTACGCCGAGCTCATCCGGCAGCTGCCCACCGCCGAGGTGCGCCGATCGCTCGTAGTCGGCAAGACCGAGGTGCGCCGCGAACCCCTCGGCGTGGTCGGCGCGATCGTGCCGTGGAACTTCCCGCAGACCCTTGCCTTCTTCAAGATCGCCCCCGCACTGGCCGCCGGCTGCACTGTCGTGATGAAACCATCCTCGGAGACCGTGCTCGACGCCATGCTGGTCGCCGAGGCCGCCGCGGCGGCGGAACTGCCTGCGGGCGTGCTGAATATCGTTCCCGGCTCAGGACGCACGGCAGGCGCGCACCTGGTCGCCCATCCGGGCGTGGACAAGATCGCGTTCACCGGCTCCACCGATGCCGGGCGCGCGATTGCGGAAACCTGTGGGCGACTGCTGAAGCCGGTCACCTTGGAGCTCGGCGGCAAGTCCGCGGCCTTGATCCTCGAGGATGCCGACCTCTCGGCCGTCATCCCGAACCTGTTCGCGGCCAGCCTCATGAACCAGGGCCAGAGCTGCTACATCTGCACCCGCATTCTCGCGCCGCGCAGCCGCTACGGCGAGGTCGTGGACGCGCTCAGCGATATGGTGCGCTCACTGAAAATCGGTGACCCCCTGGACCGTTCGACGGTCATCGGCCCGGTGGCCAGCGCCGCGCAGCGGGAGATCATCGAGGGCTACATCGCCAAGGGCAAGGCCGAAGGCGGGCGCATCACCGTCGGCGGCAGCCGCCCCGCCGGGTTCGACCGCGGCTGGTACGTCGAGCCGACCGTCTTCGCGGACGTGGACAACAACTCCACCATCGCGCGCGAGGAGATCTTCGGCCCCGTGCTCGCGGTCATCCCCTTCGACGACGACGCGGACGCGGTGCGCCAGGCCAACGACTCACCCTACGGCCTCGGCGGCACCGTCTGGACCTCCGACGCGGAACGCGGTGCGGCCCTGGCCCGCCGGGTGCAGACCGGCAGCATCGGCGTCAACGGCTACACGATGGACCATGGCGCACCGTTCGGCGGTGTCAAGGACAGCGGCCTGGGCCGCGAGCTCGGACCCGAGGGCCTGGCCGCGTACCAGCAGTACAAGTCGATCTATCTGCCGTGATGTTGAGGGGGCGACAGGCGAAGTATCAACCACCGTGAGACAAACCGGCGCCGAACCACAGGGTCCGGCCGAACTCATCGTTGTCAACCCGGCGACCGGGACACAGATCGGTACCGTTCCCGTCCGGACGCCGCCGAGGTCGCCGCACTCGCCGAACGCGGGAAGTTCGCCATCGACGGTCCGGGGCGCTTCGGGCCACTCATCCCCATCGTGAAGGTCGCCGATGCGGAGGAAGCCCTGCGGCCGGCCAACGACTCGAAATATGGTCTCGCCGCGACGATCCGACCCGCGACCGCAAGCGAGGCGAGCGGGCGGGCAAGGGCGCGAACCTGCGGCCCCGGGCCCTGCTGGCCGCCCGCAAGATCGGTCGAATCGACTGATCGACCAACTGTGTGAAAGCTGCAGCCGCCCAATGGTTTCGGCGGGTATGTGACGGATGGAAGACATGAGGAAGAGATGACCGTTCGGATGATCGGCGATTGGGCCGAGATCGTGGACCTGTCGGCGCTCGGCGGGTGGATGGATGCGCAGGGGCTGCCAGAGGGGGAGATCACCGATCTCGCCCCGCTGGGCGGCGGCACGCAGAACATCATGCTGCGGTTCGCGCGTGGCGGCCGTGAGTTCGTCATGCGCCGCCCGCCGAAACATCCCCGAGCGGTGAGCAACGAGGTGCTGCGTCGGGAGGCGCGTCTGCTCGGCGCGCTGCGCGAAACCGACGTGACCACACCACGTTTGATCGCGGCCTGTATGGATGAGTCCGTGCTCGGCGGCTCGGTGTTCTATCTGATGGACCCGGTGGACGGCTTCAATCCGGGGGCGGAGCTGCCTGACGCGTACGCCGGAGACGACTCGATGCGGCATGCGATGGCGCTGTCGGCGGTCGAGGGCATTGCCCGGCTCGGGAATGTCGACTACGAAGCTCTGGGGCTGGCCGATTTCGGCAAACCCGACGGGTTCCTGGAGCGTCAGGTGTCACGTTGGCTGCGTGAGCTCGAGGGTTACGGCACCAACGATGGCTATAGCGGGCCGGATATCCCGCATCTGGACCGGGTCGCGCGCTGGCTGGAGGGCAACCGCCCGCGGAGCTGGCGGCCGGGCATCATGCACGGCGACTGCCACCTGGCCAATATGATGTTCCGTTGGGACGTACCGGAATTGGCGGCGATGGTCGACTGGGAGATGTCTACCATCGGTGATCCACTTCTGGATCTCGGCTGGCAGATCGCGACGAGCCCGGCCGGTGCGGCGGGTGCGGCGGTGACCCCGGCGTTGGCTGCCGCCGGGGGAGTGCCGACCGCCGCGGAGATGATCGAGCACTATGCGCGATTCTCCGATCGGGATCTGAGTGCGATCAGCTGGTACACCGTGCTGGCGGGATTCAAGCTGGGAATCATCCTGGAGGGCACGTACGCGCGCGCCGCGGCGGGCAAAGCGCCCCGGGAGATAGGCGACAAGTTGCACGGGATCACCGTGCAGTTGTTCGCCGAGGCGGCCGCACTCATCGGCTGAGGCCGCGACGGCGTGGGGCGGTGATCCTGACCCGGGATCACCGCCCCACCGCTGTATTCAGCCCCGCACCGCCCGCAAGAACGCCGCGGTGTCGGTGAGCTTGACCCGGGGTCGGCCCGCCGCGGCGCCCGCTGCTCGTTCCGTGGCGTCGATGGCGGCCCACCCTTCGCGGTTCACGACCTCCGGCTGACGCTGCACCACCAGGTCGGCCAGCGCTTCCCGGCCCGCGCTCGGAGCCCGCAGTGCGCCCGCGACGAAATCGGAGATCAGCTGGTCGACAGTCTCTTTCGAGTCCGTCTTGTTGGTGCCGATGACCCCGCGCGGGCCACGCTTGATCCACCCGGTCACGTAGACGCCGGGGGTAACCCGGCCGCGCTCGTGCGGCACCACACCTCGGGTGTGGTCGAACGGCAGACCATCGATCGGTTCGCCGCGATAGCCGATCGAGCGCAGCACCAGCCCGGCCGGCAGCGATTCGGTGGATCCGATTGGTTCGGCGCGCAGCCGGTCCGCATCGCCCACCAGAGCGTTGCGCACGATTTCCACGGTTTCGACCCGGTCGCCGCCCCGGAGCGAGGTGGGAGAAGTCAAGTAGCGGAAGATGATTCGCTTGTTTCCTGCGATCGGGAGCCGGTCGGCGTACTCGCCCGCGAGATCGACCTTCAACACCAGTGACGGCTCGGCTTCGGGATCGTCGATCCGGGCCCGGGTGACGGGATCGAGCTCGAGGTCCCGCTCGTCGACGACGATGTCCACGCCCGGCAGATGACCCAGCGCCAGGAATTCCGGCGTGGTGTACGCGGCCTGCGCCGGGCCGCGCCGGCCCAGCAGGACGACCTCACGCACAGCGCTGTGCCGCAGTGCTTCCAGCGCATGATCGGCGATATCGGTTGCTTCCAGCTGCACGGGATTCATGGTGAGGACGCGCGCGATATCGAGGGCCACATTGCCGTTGCCGACGATGACCGCGCGTTCTCCGGACAGATCGAACCGGCGGTCCGAGTACTCGGGATGCCCGTTGTACCAGGCGACGAACTCGGTGGCCGAATGGCTGCCGGGCAGATCCTCGCCGGGGATGCCCAGGCGGCGATCGGTGCTCGCGCCCACCGCGTAGATCACCGCATGGTGGTGCTCGAGCAGCTCCTCCTGTGAGATGTGCTTACCGACTTCCACATTCAGGTGCATACGGATGGCTTCGCGGCCGAACCCGGCGTCGAAGGCGTCGGTCACCGTTTTGGTGACCGAGTGGTCCGGAGCCACGCCCGCGCGCACGAGACCCCATGGCGTGGGCAGTTTGTCGAATATCTCGACTTCGACGTCGGCGCGGGCACGCAGCTCCAGTGCCGCGTAGCAGGCTGCCGGTCCCGCGCCCACGATGGCGACGCGTAAGGTGCCCAGTTCCTTTGCCGGTCGCGTCGCCACGGGCAGTGGTGCGAGGTCCGCTTCGAGGGGATGCCGTTCGAAGTAGGCGGCGTTGATGTCCCGGTACCGCGTCAGGGACGCGGTGAGCTCGTCTTCGGGGAAGATCGCCTGCACCGGGCAGCTGTCGGCACAGGCTCCGCAGTCGATACAGGTGTCCGGGTCGATGTAGAGCATCTCGGCCGTGGCGAACTCCGGCTGATCCGGGGTCGGGCGAATGCAGTCCACGGGGCATTCGGCAATGCAGGTGGCGTCGTTGCAGCAGCGCTGCGTGATGACGTAGGCCATGGCGCTCCTCGGTAGGCGTCTGGTCGAGCGATTGACTGACCGCCCGTACGGTCACAATAATGCGTCATACCTACCCAGTAGAAAAGAGGACCTGTGGTGAGTGAGAACAATGGCGTGCTTGCGGGCCGTATCGCCCTGATCACCGGCGGCAGCCGCGGTCTGGGCAAAGAGATGGCCCAGGCGTTCGCCGCCGCGGGCGCGGATCTGGTGATCGCCGGCCGCCGCATCGACAGCTGTCGTGACCTGGCCGCGCGGCTGAGTGAGAAATACGGCTGCCGCGTACTGCCGGTGGCTGCCAATGTCGGCGACTGGGCCGACTGCGACGCGCTGATCGAGTCCGCCTACGCCGAATTCGGCCGGATCGACGTGCTGGTCAACAATGCCGGTATCGCGCCGCTGTATCCGAGCCTGGCCGAGGTGGGGGAGTCGTTGTTCGACAAGGTGATCGGGGTGAACCTGAAGGGCCCGTTCCGGCTCACGGCGGAGATCGGCACCCGGATGGCCGCAGCCGGCGGCGGGTCGATCGTCAACATCACCTCGGTGGCCGCCACCCGTTCCGATGTCATCGCACTGCCGTATTCGGCCGCCAAAGCCGGGCTGAACAATCTCACCGAAGGGTTCGCGCAGGCATTCGGTCCCACCGTGCGGGTCAATGCGATTCAATGCGGGCCGTTCGAGACCGATATCGCCGCCCACTGGCCGGAGGCGTTCCGCGCCCAGTTCGCCACCACCGTCGCGCTGGGCCGGCCGGGCCGTCCCGACGAGATCATCGGGGCCGCGCTGTACTTCGCCTCCGATGCATCCTCCTTCTGCACCGGGTCGATTCTGCGGCTCGACGGCGGCATTCGCTGACCGGGTTGATCGGTGATCTCGATGGAGAACTTGACTGACCGGACGTACGGTCATGATAATGGGCAGATGATCCAGCCCAACGAAGAGCAGCCGGCGTTCCTCCGCAAAGAAGGTCACGTCGCGATCATCACGATGAACCGCCCGCACGTCATGAACGCGGTCAACGCCGCCATGTCGATCGCGCTGCAAGCAGCGGTGGACGAATTCCTCGCCGACCCGGAACTGCGCGTCGGCATCCTCACCGGGGCCGGCAAGGCGTTCTGCGCCGGCGCCGACCTGAAGGAGGTCGCGGCGGGGCGTTCGCTGATCGGGCCGGATCAGCGTGAGCGCGGCTTCGGCGGCATCGTGAAGCGGATCATCGACAAGCCGCTCATTGCGGCCGTGAACGGTTACGCGCTCGGCGGCGGCACCGAATTCGTGCTCGCCTGTGATCTGGCGGTCATGAGCGCCGACGCCACCCTGGGTTTGCCGGAGGTGCGGCACGGCATCATCGCCGCCGGTGGCGGGTTGCTGCGGTTGGCGCGCAAGGTGCCGCCGGCGATCGCGCTGGAGGCGCTGCTCACGGGTTCGCCGATCGCTCCCGAAGAGGCGCTGCGGTGGGGTCTGGTCAACCGCGTGGTGCCCGCCGACCAGGTTTTCGCGACGGCGCTGGAACTGGCAAACAAGATCACACGCAATGCGCCGCTGGCGGTCCAGGCGAGCAAGCGGGTGCTGTATCAGGCCGCGGCGCTGTCGGATTGGGGCGAGGACGCCTGGCGGCTGTCCGATCAGGCGGCGCGGCTGATCATGAAGACCGCCGATGCGAAGGAAGGCCCGCGTGCTTTCGCGCAGAAGCGGGCCCCGCAGTGGGAGGCGCGATGAACGCGGGAACCGGTCGCGCCGCCATCGCCGGGCTTGGTTTGACCGAGGTCGGCAAGGTGTATGGGCGCAGCGCAACGGATTTCGCCGCGGAAGCCGTTCGTCTCGCGGCGGCCGACGCCGGGCTCGCGGTCACCGATATCGACGGGCTGCTCGTCAGTCCGGGCACACAGGGCTCGCCGAAGCTGTCGTTGCAGAAAGTTCTCGGGCTGCGGGACCTGCGACTGCTCGCCGAGGTCGTCGCGCTGGGCGCGAGCCCGGCCGCCATGATCGCCCTCGCGGCGCAGGCCGTCGCCGGTGGCGAGGCGACCGCGGTGGCATGCGTGTTCGCCGACGCTCCGCTGAAGGAGAAGGGTTCGGCGCGTGACGCTTTCGGCAAACAGCGCGCTGTGCCCAGCGGGTTCTCCGCTTATCACCTGGGAATCGGCGCGATCACGCCGAATCTGTTCTACGCCATGGCCGCTCGACGGCATTTCGAGACCTACGGCACCACCAGCACACAGCTGGGAGCCATCGCGGTCGGGCAGCGGGCGTGGGCGGCCGGCAATCCGGTGGCCCAGTTCACCGCGCCGATCACCCTGGACGATCACCAGTCCTCACCGCTGATCGCAGATCCGCTGCACCTGCTCGACTGCTGCCTCGTGTCCAATGGCGGCGCGGCCGTCATCGTCACCTCCGCCGAGCGGGCCCGCGAGCTGGCGCAGCCGCCGGTCGATATTTTGGGCTGGGGGCAAGCGCATCCCGGTCAGCTCATGCACCGCGATTCGCAGTTCGGGTTGCGCACCGGGGCTGCCGTCGCCGGACCCGCCGCGCTGCGGATGGCCGGAGTCGGGGTCGAGGATGTGGACCTGCTCGAGCTCTACGACAGCTACACCTTCACCGTCCTGGTCACCTTGGAGGACTACGGATTCTGCGCCAAGGGCGAGGGCGGTGCGTTCGTCGCCGACGGCAAGCTGGGGCCCGGCGGCGGTCTGCCCTGCAATACCGGTGGCGGCCAGCTCTCCAGCTACTACCTGACCGGATTCACCCCCATCGTGGAGGCCGTCACCCAGGCCCGCGGCCACGCGGGCGCACGCCAGATCGACAAGACGGATGTGGTGATGGTCAGCGGCAGCGGCGGTGTCCTGGAACATCACGCCACCCTCGTGCTGAGCGGAGCCGGACGATGAGCGACCAAGCGACAGTGGCGATCTGGCCACCCATGCAGCGGGACAGCAAGAGCGCCGAATTCTTCGATGCCGCCCGGCGTGGCGAGCTGGTGATCAAGAAGTGCGGTGGCTGCGGGGAACTCCTCGCTCCCGAAGCCGCGGTGTGCACCACCTGCGGCGGCACCGAACTCACCTGGGTGCCCGCGGCGGGGACGGGCACTCTGATCACCTGGACCGTGGTCCACCGTGCGCCCAACCGGGCCTACGCCGAGCTGGTGCCCTACACGGTCGGCGTCGTCGAACTGGCCGAAGGGCCGTGGATTTACGCGCGCATCGTCGGAACGCCCGGCGCGGCGGTACCTGTGCGGGTCGCGTTCGAGCACCCCGCAGCGGGGGAGAGCTACCCGATCTGGACCACCGGAACCGGCGCAGCCACAGAGAGCGACAACTGATATGGCCGAATTCGACCTGGCGACACTACACGAAGCCATCGCCGACGTACTCGCCGAGGAACCGTGCGTGATCGCCCAGCGGACCTACACCTGGCGCGAGACCACCGACCGCACCCGCCGCCTGGCCGCCGTGCTGCGCGGGCACGGGCTGGGCGAGCGGCGCGAGGTGGAGAACGGTTGGGAGACCGGGCAGGACCACCTCGGGGTCTATCTCTACAACGGGCCCGAATACCTGGAGGCGGTGCTCGGCGCGCACAAGGCGTCGGTGGCGCCGTTCAACATCAACTATCGGTACACGCCGACCGAGCTGGCGTACCTGTTGCGAGACGCCGAAGCCAAAGTTGTCGTCTTCGGCGGGCACTTCGCGCCCACCTTGGCCGAGGCGCTGAAAGAGCTCGACCACACGCTGGTGCTGCTCCAGGTGGACGACGGCAGCGGGGCGGCACTCCTCGACGGTGCGCTGGACTATGAATCCGCCTTGGCGGCAGCCGATCCCGCCGACGGCATCCCCGCGGCCGGACCCGATGACCGGCATCTGCTCTACACCGGCGGCACCACCGGCATGCCCAAGGGCGTGATCTGGCGAGTCGGTGACCTGGTCGCCGGACCGCTCGGCGTCCGCAATGTCGAGACCCTCCCCGACGCCGTCGCGCGGGCCATGCGCATCCGCGGGCGAGTGCTCCCGGCCCCGCCGCTCATGCACGGCGCGGGCACCGGAATCGCCCTGGGCGGCTGGCTGTCCGGCGCCACCGTGGTCATTCAACCGCACCCGGAACGCCTCGATGCCGCCACCCTGCTCGATACCTGTGCACAGCACGGCGTGACCTCCATGGCCATCGTCGGCGACGCCTTCGGTGTCCCGCTGGTGACCGAACTGGAGCACAGTCCCCGCGATCTCCGGCCGCTGCGCCTGATCGTCAACAGCGGTGCAGCCCTGCGTGAATCGCTGAAGGACCGGCTGCGAGAGCTCCTGCCGCAGGTCCGCGTCAGCGATATGCTCGGCTCCTCCGAAACCGGCCTGCACGCCAAGCGCGGCGCGGACGGCAAGACCTTCGCCGCGCGCGGGAACACCGCCCTCATCGACGAAACCCGCACCCGCGTGGTCGAACCGGGCTCCGACGAGATCGGCTGGCTCGCCCAGGGCGGCGCCATCCCCGTGGGCTATCTCGGCGACCCGGACAAGACCGCGGCCACCTTCGTCACCATAGACGGCCGCCGCTACTCGGTCCCCGGCGACAAAGCGCGCGTCACCGCCGACGGCACCTTCGAATTCCTCGGCCGCGAAGCCACCACCATCAACACCGGCGGCGAGAAGGTCTTCGCCGAGGAAGTCGAACTCGTCGTGCGGGGCCTGCCCGGCGTCGCCGACGCGGTCGTGGTCGGCCGGCCCAGCGAGAAATGGGGCCAGGAGGTGGTGGCGCTGTACCAGCCCGCCGACCTCACCGTCACCGACCAGCAGTTGCGCGACGGCTGCCGAGAAGCCTTGGCGGGCTACAAGATTCCCAAATCGTTCATTCGCGTCGACCGCATCGGACGGCACGCGAACGGCAAGACCGATTACGCGTGGGCCAACGCGGCGGCGACCAGCACGGCACAGGAGACACGATGACCGACACCGCCCTCATTCCCGATCTAGGCAATCCGGCCACCTACGTATCCGGTTTCCCGTATGACGCGGTCGCCCGGCTGCGCCGTGAATCCCCGGTCTTCTGGGTGCCCGAACCCGCCACCGACGACTTCGCCGGTGGTCCCGGCTTCTGGTACGTCACCCGGCACGCCGACGTCATGGCGGCCGGCAAGCGCCCCGAGGTGTTCAGCTCTTACGAGGGCGGCACCTGGGTCCGTGAGGTGTCGCCCGCCGAGCTCGAGATCCAGCGGCAGGCCATGCTCAACATCGACCCGCCCATGCACACCCAGATGCGCAAGATCATCAGCAAGGCGTTCACGCCGCGCGTGGTCAACGGCATGATGGAATCCATTGCCGCGCATGCCGATCGGATCGTCGAATCGCTCGGCGACGGCGGCGAGCTGGACTGGGTGGAGCGCGTCTCCTCGGAAATGCCCCTGCTCGTGCTGGCCGATATTCTCGGCATCCCGTCGGAGGAACGGCATCTGCTGTTCGACTGGACCAACCGCATGGTGGGTTTCGACGATCCGGCGGCGGTGGACAAGAAGTCCTACGTCTCGGCGTTCTACGAGCTGTTCGCCTACGCCCGCAGCCAGACCGCGGCCAAGCGCGCCGACCCGACCGACGATGTGTGGAGCCTGGTCGTCAATGCCGAGGTCGACGGCCGCACCCTCACCGACGACGAACTCGACCGCTTCTTCCAACTGCTGGTCATCGCGGGCAACGAGACCACCCGCAATATGCTCAACGGCGCGGTGCTGCTGCTGGCGGAGAACCCGGAACAGTGGCGGCTGTTGCGTGCGGACCCGAGCCTGATGCCGCAGGCGGTCGAGGAGATCCTGCGCATGTTCCCGCCCATCCTGCAGTTCCGGCGAACCTGCGTGCAGGACATCGAATTCGGCGGACAGCAGCTCAAAGCCGGTGACAAGGTGGTGCTGTCCTATGCCGCCGCCAACCGGGACGAGACGGTCTTCGAGAACCCGGACACCTTCGACATCACCCGCAAGCAGAACCCGCACGTCTCCTTCGGCTTCGGCACTCACTTCTGCCTCGGCAGCGGCGTGGCGCGGCTCGAAGGGCGAGTGCTGCTCACCAAGCTGTTCGACCGATTCCCGAGCATCGAAGTGATCGGCGAACCGGCGCGATTGCGGTCCAACTTCGTCAACGGCGTCACCGAACTGCCCGTGCGGCTTTCGCGCGCGGAGGGACAGTAGGTGCCTTCCGATCTCTGGTCCACGCCGGAACGACAGGACCTGCGCAAGCTGGTGCGCGACTTCACCCTTCGCGACATCGCCCCGAACATGGACGTCTGGGAACGAGCGGGCGAACTGCCACGCGAGTTGCACGCCAAGGCGGGCGAGCTGGGACTACTGGAGCTGGCCTTCCCCGAATCGGTCGGCGGTGCAGGTGATTACATCGATCTGGCGATCCTGATCGAGGAGCTCATCGGCAACGGCGGCAGCCCGGGCCTGTGCGGGTCGCTGCTCACCCACACCATCGCCGCACCGCATATCGCGGCGGCCGGGGAACCGGAGCAGGTCGAGAAGTACGTGCGGCCGACATTGGCGGGCACGAAGATCGGATCGCTGGCGATCACGGAACCTGGCACCGGCTCCGATGTCGCGTCCGTCGGCACCCGGGCGGTGCGCGACGGTGACCACTACATCGTCGACGGCGCGAAAACCTACATCACCTCCGGCGCCCGCGCCGACTACGTCACGACCGTCGTCCGCACCGGCGGCCCCGGCCACCGGGGACTGTCGCTGCTGATCGTGGACACCGATACGCCCGGCTTCACCGTCGGTCGCAAGCTCGAGAAGATGGGCTGCCTGTGTTCCGACACCGCCGAACTGTCCTATGACGGTGTGCGCGTACCGGTTTCGAACCTGGTCGGCCCGGAGAACAGCGCCTTCGCCCAGCTTATGACCAGGCTCGACGGGGAACGCCTGAACCTCGCCGTCCAGGCCTATGCGACCGCACAGCGCGCCTACGACCGCACCGTGCCCTGGGTACGCGAGCGCTCCACCTTCGGCCAGCCGCTCGCGCAGCGCCAGGTCATCCGCCACAAACTCGCCGAAATGTCCCGGCGCGTCACCGTGGCCCGCGTCTACGTCCGGGATGTGCTGACCCGCTACGTCACCGGCGAACCGGTCGGCAGCGAAGTCGCCATGGCCAAGAACACGGCCGCCATGACCTGCGAATACGTCGTCAACGAAGCCGTGCAGATCTTCGGCGGCATGGGCTACATCCACGAGAACGAGGTCGAGCGTCTCTACCGCGACAGCCGCATCCTCACCATCGGCGGCGGTTCCACCGAAATCATGAACGAGGTCATCGCCGAATCGCTCGGCCTCGACAACTGAACAGCGACAACGGATTACGAAAGGCAACCCGAGTGGGGCACTATCGCAGCAACGTCCGCGACCTCGAATTCAACCTCTTCGAGATGTTCGGACTCGACAAGATCCTCGCCTCGGGCGGCTTCGGTGACTTGGACGGCGCGACGGTGCGCCAGATGCTCGCCGAAGCCGCGAAGCTGGCGGAAGGTCCGGTGGCGGAAGGGTTTTCGGATGCCGACCGCACCCCGCCGACCTTCGACCCGGCCACGCACACCGTCCGTATCCCCGAGTCCTTCAAGAAGGCCCTGCGCGCCTGGCGGGACGCCGAATGGTTCCGCGTCGGCCTCCGCGAGGAAGTCGGCGGCGTGCCCGCCCCCGCCATGGTCACCTGGGCCATCACCGAATTCCTGCTCGGCGCCCAGCCCGGTATCTATTTCTACCTGACCGGCCCGGTGTTCTCCAGCATCCTGCACGGCATCGGCACCGTGGAGCAACAGCGCTGGGCAACCCTTGCCGTGGAACGCAATTGGGGCACCACCATGGTGCTCACCGAACCGGACGCGGGCTCCGACGTCGGTGCCGGCCGCACCCGCGCCATCCCGCAAGACGACGGCTCCTGGCACATCGAAGGCGTCAAACGATTCATCACCTCCGCCGACTCCGACGACCTCTTCGAGAACATCGCCCACCTGGTCCTGGCCCGCCCGATCGGGGCGGGCCCGGGCACCAAGGGCCTCAGCCTCTTCTACGTCCCCAAGTTCCACTTCGACACCCACACCGGCGAACCCGGTGCGCGCAACGGCGCCTTCGTCACCGGCCTGGAACACAAAATGGGCCTGAAGGTCTCGGCAACCTGTGAAATCACCTTCGGCGCCCACGGCATCCCCGCCCAAGGCTGGCTCATCGGCGACATTCACAACGGCATCGCCCAAATGTTCCGGATCATCGAAACCGCCCGAATGATGGTCGGCACCAAGGCCATCGCCACCCTGTCGACCGGTTATCTCAACGCCCTCGACTACGCCCGCCACCGCATCCAGGGCGGCGACCTCACCGCCATGACCGACAAGACGGCCCCACGCGTCCCGATCATCCGGCACCCCGACGTCCGCCGGTCCCTGATGTTGCAGAAGGCCTACGCCGAGGGCCTCCGCGCGCTCTACCTCTTCACCGCCGCCCACCACGATCCCGAAGCAGCGCAGCAGGTCTCAGGCGCAGACCCCGCCCTGGCAGCACGCGTCAACGACCTCCTCCTGCCGATCGTCAAGGGCGTCGGCAGCGAACGCGCCTACGCCATGCTCACCGAATCCCTGCAAATCCTAGGCGGTTCCGGCTACCTCCAGGACTACCCGATCGAGCAGTACATCCGCGACGCCAAGATCGACTCCCTCTATGAGGGCACCACCGCCATCCAGGCCCAGGACTTCTTCTTCCGCAAGGTCGCCCGCGACGGCGGCGCGACACTGGAATTCCTCCTCGGGATGATCGGCGAAACCGCCGGCGAGGAGGCAGGGCTCACTGTCGAGCGCCGGCTACTCGGAGATGCCGTCGAGGACGTCCGCGCTATGGCCGCGGCGCTGACCGGCTACCTGGCTGCCTCGAAGCAGCATCCCGAGGAGGTCTACAAGGTCGGCATCGGTTCGGTCCGGTTCCTGTTCGCGGTCGGCGACCTCGTGATCGGCTGGCTGCTGGTCCGTCAGGCCGAAATCGCGGCGACCGCACTGCAGTCCGGCAGCGCCGAGCCACCGGACGTGGCCTACTACTCCGGCAAGGCCGCCGTGGCCTCCTTCTTCGCCAAACAGGTGCTCCCGATGCTGTCCGCGGTCCGCACCGTGCTCGCCGATCTCGACAATGACATGATGCGACTCGACACAGCGGCGTTCTGATAGCCGGCAGTGCAGTCGATTCGGCCCCGCGGCTTCGTGATTCAGAGCCGGTCATGGCGGACGCGGGTGTGGCGTGGAAGTATGTACGCTGCTGGCGCACCGGCTTTCGGCGTTGTTGCCGATGATCATCAATTTCCTTGCCACACCGTCGGCTTCCCGTCTGACACTCAGTGAGCGCTAGACCACGGGAGAATCTGCACTCCCGTGCCTCACGACGACGGGAAGTTGTTGACGTTCGCCCACCTTGGCACGAATCGGCCTGTGCTGCTTCTGATTTCGCTTCTTCTGCCGATCAACGGAGCGCGCCTGGCGCTTGACGTCGTGGCCGTTCTCCGCGCGCTGATGCCTCCGGAAAACGGTCGCGCTGGAGGTTTCTCGAAAACGTCGATGCAAGTACCGAACCCGGCCCCGTATGTGGGGCAGTGGTCGAAGCCGATCGAGAAGGAGAATCTCAGCCTGACTCCGGCGGGACGCCGACGGCGTCGGTCGGCGTGGACGACGAATCCGAACCTGAGGCAGGGTTCACCACCACCCAGCGACAGCCTCGTCAGCCTTGACCGGCGGCCGCCTGCTGCATGCATTCTCGGACGATCTCCGGCACCCGGCCGGCCGGATCGGACAGGGCGGTCAGGGTGAAGCGGTCGATCAGCAGGCCGCCGAGGGCCAGGTCGACGAAGGCCGCGCCGACCTCGTTCGGGGTGCGGCGGCCCTTGGGGTTGAACCACGTCCACATCCATTGCATGGAACCGAAGATCTGGAGGGTGGCGAGGGCTTCGTCCAGGTCGCGGAAGACGGCGGCGTCGATGCCGGCACGGATCTCCTGCTGCATCAGGCGCTGTACGTCGGAGCGGTGCTCGCGGATCTTGAGCATTTCGGGATCGTCTGTCAGCTGGACGAATTCGCGCTGGCTGGCGATGGTCGCGTCGCGATCCTCGATCTGGTAGAAGACGCCAGCGTAGATCATGGCGGCCACGCGCTCGGCGGGCGACTGCAGGCGCTCGAAGATCAGCGTCAGCTCGCGTTTACGCTGGGACATGTAGTTGTCCTCGAGCTCACGCAGCATCTGCGCCTTGGTGCCGAAGTGGTGCACGATGGTGCCCTTGGACATACCGAGTTCGCTGGCGATATCGCCGAGATTGGTCTGGTCGTAGCCGCGTTCGGCGACGTGACGGATGAACGTCTCCAGAATCAGACCCCGGCGTCCGGGTCGGCCTGCCACTTCGGTACCTCCTCGTTAACTCACCGCACGGACGGTCACCCCGACGGTATCACCTGCGGGGTCAGTGCAGCAGGAGCAGGACCTGCAGCTCGCCGACGAGGAAGCCCAGGACCGCCCCGACCGTCACGATTTTCCACTCGTCCTGTTTGAAGGCCGGGCGCAGGATGTTCTCGTATTCGTCATTGGTCATGAGCCGCATCTTCTCGATGATCATGGCGTGGACGTCGAGGGCGCGGAGGGCGTACTCCTCGAGCTGCCGGGTGCTCTCGGGCAGCCGAGCGCGCACGGTGTCGACCACATCGTGCTTCATGGCCTCGAGGCTCGGGCCGAAGGCGAACTCGACGAGGGGCTTGGCGCGGCCGAGTTGCTGATCGAGCACCCGCTGGACCTCGTATTCGACGAGGGAGAACAGCCGATCGGACTGCGGGCCGGTCAGCATGGCGTGAATGATGTTGGCGGGGGTGAGGATCTCGTTGGCGATGAGGCCGCCGTAGTCCACGGCGACCTCGTCACGGCGCTTGTGAAAGAGTCCCTGCCAACGGAATACGCCGAGGTAGCGCTTCGGCTCGATGGGCCGGAACACCATCTGCAGGGCCAGCCAGTCGGTGGAATAGCCGACGAACGCACCGAACAACGGCATGATCAGCGCGGAGTGGGTGAACGTCCAGATGACGGCCTGTACGACGCCCAGCACGAACCCGAACACCAGACCTGAGCAGACGATGAACCGCATCTCCGGCGCCGCGATCTCACGAATCATGCGGACGGTCAAGGCCTTGTCGCGCATGAGCGCGTCGATCGCCATGGAGCGCAGATCGAAGACCAGATCCACATTGACCTTGAGGTCGTCCATCATCTGCGTGATCAGCTGCGGCGAGTCGCTCTGAATCCGGCGGATCAGCATGCGCCGCACCTGATCCGGCAGCAACTCCCAGATCCCGGGCTGATGGCGCATCATCAGCTCGTGCACCACGTCGGTGACCGTGTCGAGCATCGGCTCCCGAATCTGCCTGGCCAGTTCCTCCGGATCGATGCGGTCGATGATCTCCTGCGGATCGATCAGCCGAGCCAGCATGAGATCCACCGCCACGGTCGCCATCCGCGCCGAATACCGCGGAACCAGACCCTGCCAGCCGAGATACGGCGGGATGCCCTTGAATTCCAAAGGACGGAAAAGCATCTCGACCGCGACCAGCTTGGTGAACCACCCGATCGCGGCGGCGACGAAAAGCATCAGCGTATACAGATGCCAGTTTTCGTGTATGTCATCGGCGACCTTCGACCAGTTCATCGGTTCCCCCCTCGGTGATCGGGTCGGCTACGCGGCGCGGCACGTGCGCTGTATGAAGCGCGCGATTTCCGTGATGGCGGCCTTCCCCTCGGGCACGAATCCCGCGAGAGTCTGGAAGACGTGCATCTGGCCCGGCCAGATCTGCAATTCGCTAGGCACGCCGGCGTCTTCCAGCGCCACCGCGAAGGCTCGCGCGTCATCGAGCAGGCATTCGCGGGTGCCGACCTGGATGAACGTCGGCGGCCAGCGATGATCCACGCCGTGTATAGGCGTGATGCGCGGGTCGCGGCTACTCCCACCGCCGAAGTGAGCCCGGATGGCGGGCTCCCAGAACGGCACGGCGATAATCGGATCGCGACGCCGGTTGTCCCGCGCTATGGCCCCGGCCGAGGTCGGATCGATGACGGGGGAGAGCAACACCACCGCGGCGGGCCGCGGCAGCCCGGTGCGAATGACTTCGTTCACCAGGCCGGTGGCCAGATGTCCGCCCGCGGAATCGCCTGTGACGACCAGTCGCGCCGGATCCACGCCCTCGGCGAGCAGACCCCGATAGACCGCCAGCACATCGTCGGCGCCGGCCGGATGCGGATGTTCGGGCGACAACCGATAGTCCGGCAGGCAAACTCGGGCATCGCAGGCCGCGGACAGCCGCGCCGCGAGCGCGGTGTGCGACCGCGGTGATCCCACCATGAAACCGCCGCCGTGCAGGTGCAGCACGGTGATCTCACCGGCTGCGGCGCGCTCGGCGCGCACCCAGGTGCACGGTACGCCGTTCAGCGTGGCGGTCGATATCCCGTGCGGTACTTTCCGCGCCGAGCCCGAGGCTCGATCGGTGACGAACCGAATGGCGGACAGGGTGCCGCCCGCGGGTCTGCCGAACCGGAACATCGGCCGGACCGCCAACCGGAAAACGATTCTCGCAGTGACGCTTCGCCTACTCGGCCGGCTGGTCGGCGCGTGCGACATCCCGGCGCCGGAATCGGGTAGTCGTGTGAACGATGGCGCTGTCGATCCCGCGCTCCACATGGGTTGCTCCATTCGGCGTCGTTGCCCGTCGATGCCTCGGCGCACCGATATCCGGATGGTAGGCACAACCGTACGGACAGTCAAAATGCCGGAACTCTCGGCTTGTTCCGGTGCAGGCGCCGAACTGTCGAGTAAGAACCCGCGCCGTTATCTCGGTATTTGCCCTGTAAAACTCGATGCCGTTGACGGAAAGTGTGACCCCGTGCACAATAGCTGCCCATACAGCCTACTGACCGTACGTACGGCTAGAGCTTGAATTAGGGGATGGCATGCGGGAGTCCGATGTACACGCGGGGGAGGAGGGGCCGCCGATCTCGACGGATCGCCTGGGGTTGCACGCATTACGCGACAACTTCGCCGCCACGACGATGTCGAGCGTCGGAACTTTCGGTCGCGCCATGCGCTCGGGCGTGGAAGCGACGGGCGTGGTGGTGACGGATCTGGCGCGGGGACGGTTCCAATGGCGGGAGACCCTGGCGCAGGCGTGGTTCGTCGTCACCGTGACCGCGATTCCCGGTGTGCTCATGGCCATTCCGTTCGGCGTCATCGTGTCCGCGCAGGTGGGGAACATGGTGAATCAGCTCGGCGCGGACTCGCTGATCGGCGCGGCCGGCGGACTCGGCGTGATCAAGCAGGGGGCGCCACTGGCTACCGGATTGCTGCTCGGTGGCGCGGCGGCTTCGGCCATCGCCGCCGATCTGGGCGCGCGCACCGTCCGCGAGGAGGTCGACGCCATGCGCGTCATGGGCATCGATCCGGTACAGCGCCTGGTCGCGCCGCGCCTGGTCGCCATGCTCCTGGTCGCACCACTGCTCAACATCCTCATCATCGTGATGGGCGTGCTGGCCGGGTACGTCGTGGCCATCGCCGCGCTCGGCGTCACGCCCGGTAGCTACTGGGAGTCGTTCGGTTCCTTCACCTCCGGCGCAGATGTGTGGGTATCGCTCGGCAAGTCGATGGTGTTCGGCTTCCTCGTGGTGGTCATCGCCTGCCATCGCGGGCTCGAAGCCAAGGGCGGCCCGCGCGGTGTCGCGGACGGCGTGAACGCGGCCGTGATCCTGTCGGTGGTGTCGATCGCGGTGGTGAACGTCGCCATTACGCAGATCGTCGCGATGTTCCTGCCGGTGGAGCTGGCATGATCGCGACTCCATACACGCCCAAGGGATTTCGATGGCTCCGCATTTTGCGGACCCGGGTGCGGCCATTGCGCCCACTCGACAATCTCGGATTCGCACTCGGTTTCTGCTGGCAGGTGCTGTCGTCGATTCCGTTCGCGCTCGAGCACTATCGCGGCCAGACGATGATGCTGATCACCGATATGACCTGGGGTCGCGGCTCGATCATCGTCGGCGGCGGGACCGCCGCCGTCATGGGAATCATGGGAGCCGCGGTCGGTGCGTCGACCGGCATCGAGGCCTACAGTGCGCTGAATCTGGTGTCGCTGGGCCAGGTCACGGGCGTGATCTCCGCCTTCGCCAATACCCGTGAGCTCGCGCCGATCGCCGCGGGGGTGGGTTTCGCCGCTCAGGCGGGCTGCCGAATGACCGCCGAAATCGGGTCCATGCGTATCTCCGAGGAAATCGACGCCATCGAGTCCCTCGGGGTGCGGTCGGTAGCGTTCGTGGTGGCGACCCGGGTGATCGCGGGCCTCGTCGCGATCCTGCCCACCTTCCTGATCGCGCTGATCCTGAGCTACTTCGCGTGCGCGCTCATCGTGGTGCGGCTGCATGATCAGCCCGCGGGCGTGTACGACCACTACTTCACCATGTTCGTCGCCAATTGGGACGTGGTGGCCGCCGTCGTGAAGGTCGCGGTCTTCGCGGTAGCCGTGATCGTGATCCATTGCTACCAAGGCTTTTTCGCCACCGGTGGTCCGGAGGGCGTGGGCATCGCCTCCGGCCGGGCCATTCGGGCGAGCCTGGTGGCGATCATCGCGCTCAATATGGTCATGACGCTGGCGTTGTGGGGGTTCACCTCACCTGTCCGGTTCGCGGGGTGAGGGGCATGCCCGCATACGGACTTCCCGGCGTCGCGACCGACGCCCGCCGCTCGCGCCGCATCGGCGTCGTCGTTGTGACGGTGGCGGCGCTCGTGCTGACCGGATGGCACGTGCTGCCCGCACGCGACGACGGCGCCCTGTCGGTGGCTGTTCTCACCGACCAGGTTGGAACCGGTCTGAAGACCGGCAATGACGTGCGCCTCGACGGCGTGACCGTCGGCCGTGTCGAAGCCATCGAACCGTCCGGTCGGCGCCAGCGCATCACCTTGAGGCTGCGTCGCGACCAATTGTTCGGGCTCACCGACGCGTTCGGCCTGGACTATGTGCCCGGCAACCTGTTCGGCGTCGCCGAGATCGCCCTCGAACGCGCCTCGGGCGGAGCGCTGCTCGCCGACGGCGCGGTGATCGACCTGACCGGGTCCCGCGCCGGTCAGGTGCGGGACGCGACCATTTCGACGCTGCTGCGATCGGTCGGCACCTTCAGCAATGAGGTCCTCACCCCGGACCTGATCTCGATCCTGGATCGGATATCCAGCGGCACCAGTGCTTTCACGCCGCTCATCGAGGGGATCGTCGCCATGGTGCGCGCGGTCGCGGACACCCAGCGGCTGCCCAGTTCGTTCCTGCTGGGGCAGTATGGTGCGACGCTCGCGGGCCTGCCGTCCACCACCCATGGGCTCCTCGGCTTGCTGAGCTCCGCCTACGACGCCGAATATCTGCGCTCGCCGGAGAATCTGGCGAGATTCGACGCCAGCACGCAGATGATCGTGACCGAGCTCATTCCCGCCCTGGCGAACGTCTTGTCCACGG
Organism: Nocardia yamanashiensis NBRC 100130; assembly: GCF_001613325.1. Classification (GTDB taxonomy): domain Bacteria; phylum Actinomycetota; class Actinomycetes; order Mycobacteriales; family Mycobacteriaceae; genus Nocardia; species Nocardia yamanashiensis. Next base: position 362,511 of record NZ_BDCD01000002.1, read on the forward strand.
CGGAAACACATTTGGCGGAATCGGCGAGCACGCTCGTGCCGGTGCTGTCGATGCTGTCGCACACGGTGCCCGATCCCGCCCGTTCCGGCGCCGAGCTGGGCGAACTGCTGCGGCGGCTCGGCGCGGCCATGCCCGACTCGGGAGCCGGCCCGGTCCTGAACCTCGCGGTCGACCTGCGTGGCGTACCGGCGCTGGCCGTACCCTTGCTGGGAGGTGCGCGATGACGGCCCGCTCGCTGCTGCTGCGACTGGGAGCCTTCGCCGCGGCCATGATCGTCCTGCTGATCGTGGTCTTCCAAGTGATCGAACGTCCCATGGACGGCGACACCGATTCCTATACGGCCGAATTCACCGACGCCAACGGACTCGGGGCCGGCGACGACGTTCGGGTATACGGTGTGCGCGTCGGCAAGGTCGCCGAAGTCCGACTGGCCGGAAGTCTGGCCTCGGTGCGGTTCTCGGTCGGACGTGAGCACCGGGTGTTCGACAACAGCACCCTCGCCATCCGATACCAGAACCTCAGCGGTCAGCGGTATCTCGACATTCAGCAGCCCGACCAGCCGGGCAACCGGCGCGCACCCGGACAGATCATCGGCGTCGACCATACGGTTCCAGCGTTCGACATCACCACGGTGTTCAACGGCCTGGAACCGGTACTGGCGCAATTGACACCGGCGGATCTCAACCAGTTCGCCACCAGCATGCTGGCCGTCATCGAAGGGTCCGGCACCGGGATGGGCCCGGCACTCGAAGCGATCGAGAAACTGAGCGGCTATGTCACCGACCGGCAGATCGTCATCGCGACGCTGGTCCGCAATCTGGGTACGGTCTCCGACCATTTGGGCGGCAAATCGGGTAATGCGGTGCAACTGCTGACGCAGTTGACCGCGGTCTTCGTGAATCTCACTCAGAAGGTCGGCGGGCTCATCGAGTTCTCCCAGAAGATTCCGCCCGTCCTCGTTCCCGCCGAAAACCTTCTCGCCACCTTGGGATTCACGCCCGGAACCAACCCCGATCTGGAAAGCCTCCTCCGGGTGGCCTTCCCCGACCCCAACGAGACGGTCGCGACCCTGAGCAGGCTGCCCGTGGTGCTGCAACAACTGAGCGCGGCCATTCCGTCGTCGGTGCCCGGCCTGCAAACGGCCTGCTCTAACGGGAATGCACAAGCGCCGCAACCACTTCAGCTGCTCATCGCGGGACAGAGGATCTCACTGTGCAAGAACTGATGCCACGGTCTGTCCGCGCCCTGGCGCAGACCGCCGGGCGCGTGCCGTCGGCCCTGCGCCGACTCGGCTCGCGGGATCGGACACCACTCGGCGATGCGGCCCGCGCCCGCGCCGACCGGCGCTGGGGTCTGGCCGGTCTGGCGGGTGTCGTCGTGCTGGCGGCCGGATTCGGCGTCGTCTACGCGTCCGACTTCGATGTGCGCACGCAGACGGCATATTTGACCGACGCGGGATCGGTGCGGGTCGGCGATCCGGTGCGCATCGCCGGCGTCACCGTCGGCGAAGTGAAATCGCTGGCCGCCCAGGGGAACCGGGTCGAGATGCGGTTCACCGTCGCCGAGGACGTATTCCTGGGCGCACAGACCACTCTCGCCGTCCGCATGCTCACCATCGTCGGCGGCCACTACCTCGCCGTCGTCCCCGCGGGCACAGAACCCCTCGGCGGCAACCCGATTCCGGCCGACCGGGTGGTGCTGCCCTACAGCCTGCCCAAGGTGTTCCAGGAGGCGATCCGGCCCGTCAGCGAGATCGACGGCACCGTCCTGCGGCAGAATGTGGCCGCGCTGGAATCCGCGGTCAGCGAGAACCCGCACGCCATCGGCACCACGCTGACCGCGGTCGGCACCATCGTCGACATCATGAACCGGCAGAACGCCGACATCTCGCGGTCGCTGCAGCTGGCCGACGAGTACGTCGACGCGCTCAACGGTGGAAAACAGGTGCTCATCACCCTCATTCAGAGCTTCCGCATTCTCGAAACCCTGGTGGAGAACCACACCTTCGAGGTGAACCAGGCCATGACGGTGCTCGCGCGCACGCTCGACCGGGCGGCTCCGCTCGCGCAGGCGTGGGACACCACCCTGCGGCCGATGGCGGTACCGCTGGCCGATTCGCTGCCCAAGCTCGACGAGATCGGAACCAAGCTGCAGGCGCTACTGGATTCGCTGCGGGGGATCGGCGCACAACTACAGCCGCTGATCTCGGCGCAGGGGCTTTCGCTCGATCAGTCCGCCACCACCATTACCGGCGCAGCCATCTGCGTCCCGGTTCCGGGGCGGGTGTGCTGATGCTGAGACGGACTTTCGCGTCGCGCGGATTTCTCTCCGTCGCAACGATTCTCGTTCTGGGCGCGGTGGCCGTGGTCGGCTATCGCATCGCGAAGCCGACACCCGAGATGCGGAGCTACTGTGCGCTCATGCCCGACGGCATCGGGCTCTTCGAGGGGAGCGATGTCACCGTGCTCGGCCTGCGTGTGGGCCGGGTGACCCGGATCGAACCCAGCGGCAGCGGTGCTCGGGTCGATTTCGAGATCCCTTCCGGTGAAAGGCTTTCGGCCGAGGTGGGCGCGACCACGCTGTCCGACACCCTGGTCGCCGATCGCAAGCTGGCCCTCCTCGGCATCGCCGCCGACGGCGCACCGGCTTGGGATCACCGGCACTGCATCACCCGGACGCTGACCCCCAAGAGCCTCACCGCCACCTTCAACGCTCTCGCGGGTCTGGCGGACGCGCTCGATGGCGGTGAGCGGCCGGACCGGCCCGACCTGATCAAGGACGGCATCGCGGCCCTCGACAATGCCACCGCCGGCCGCGGTCAGCAGATCAACGACATCGTCCGTACGCTCGGCGCGGCATTGAATTCACCCGATGCCGCCGTCGGTCACCTGGGCGGTCTCATCGACGCGCTGGCCGACCTGGCGCACAGCGCCGCCGACGGCTGGGGCGACGTGAAGGACATGCTGACCCGGCTCACCGCTGCCCTGCAGGCCGCCAACGATCAGGTCGTACCGCCCATCGTGGACGTGGTCGAAGGACTGCGCGATGTGCTGCCCGCCGCCAACGAGGCAATTGTCATGCTCGGCGGGCCGCTGCTGCGACGCCTCGACTCCGCCGCCGACCGACTGCCTATGCTGCTCGCGGGAATCGGTTCCCTGCGTGAGCTCATCGCCATGATTCCGCCACTGGCACAAGCCTTCTCGACCGCCGTCGACCCCGCCACCGGGCAGGCGGCGATCGCCTATGCGCCCCCGGCCGTGGCGCTGCCGGATGCGGCCGCGGCCGATGTGTGTGCCGCTGTCAACGCTCTCGCTGCCGGTCGTTGCACCGAAGCCGACGGGCTCGCGCGGGTGCAGGTGATCCAGCTCGTTCTCGGATCGGCAGGTGCGCGATGAGAATCCGTAAGACCGCGATCGCGGTCCTGACCGGCGTACTCGCCACCGCCGCATGCGGTTTCGATCCGGCGCGGGTCACCGTTCCCGGTACTCGGGTGGGCGGACCGACCTACACCCTGCGGATCGAATTCCCGAATGCGCTGAACCTGCCGCCGGGGGCGAAGGTGATCGCCAACGGCGTGCTCGCGGGGAACCTCGACCGTCTCGAGATCATCGAGCCAGGAAGGGGCACGGCGGGTGAGGGTTTCGTCGTCGCGACGGTGGACATCACCGAATCGGTGCGCTTGCCCGCGAACGTCGCCGCCGAGCTGCGGCAGGCCACCCCGCTCGGTGATGTCCACATCGCGCTCACCTCCCCTCCGGATGCGACCGGGCCGACGCTCACCGATGGGGCGACCATCCCCTTGAAACAGACTGTCGCCCCATTGCAGGTGGAGGACACGCTCGCCGGGCTGGCCACCGCGATGGGCAGTGGCGCGATCCTCGACCTGCAGAAGATCGTCCGGCAATTGAATACCGCGCTGCCCGAACATCCCGAGCAGACCGCGCGGATGTTCGCCGTCCTGGGCGCCGATTTCACCGATGTGGCCGCCCACCTCGATGATGTCGACTCCTTCCTGAACGGGCTGGAGGCCAACGCCCGGCAGGTCCTCGACGACGATCCCATGCTGAGCAAGCTGCTTGCCGACTACGGCGTCGAACACGTCACGGCCGTGGTGAATTCGGTGGTCGGTGTGCTGATCATCATGTCGGCCCTGGCCCCGGTGGCGACCAACGCGGCTTGGCTGGCGCCGACCGTCGCTGGACTCGACGACACAGCGAAAGCCCTGGTGCCGTTGCTGTTCACCAACCGTCCCCTGGACCTGAACGCACCCTCGAACCTCAACGCCCTGGTGGCATTGCTGCGCGACAAGATCATTCCCTTCGCCGAACACGGTCCGAGGGTGAACATCGTCGGCGCGACCATCGGCGACACGGACACCCCCGCTGTCTCCGAGAACGACCAGGTCCAGCGCATACTCGAAACCCTGCGCATGATCGGAGCCGTCCGATGAGCCCGATGCGGTGGCGGCCTCGCGCCGTCGAACCCGGGTCCATACTGTCGCTGGCAGCCATCGCCGGTGTGCTCATCCTGGGCATCGGCTACCTGAGTTTCGGTGTGCTGCAGGTGGATCCATTTCGCGAGCGGCACGCGGTGCGGATTCTGCTGGCCAACTCCGGTGGTGTCGGCGCCGGCTCGCCGGTGCTGTTGAGCGGGGTCACCGTCGGCAAGGTCGCCTCCGTGTCCACCGTCGAGTCCGGAGTGGAGCTACGGCTGGATCTGCACACGCGCTACCGGATTCCGGCGGCCAGCGAATTGCGCATCGAAGCGCTCTCGGCGCTGGGCGAACCCTACGTGGAATTCGATCCGCCGAACCAGAGCGGCCCCTATCTCTTCGACGGCCAGCTCATCGACGCCCGCACCACCGCGCTACCCATGTCCATTCCGCAGGTGGCGGTGCGCGCGGTCCAGCTCATGCGGCAGTTCGATCCACAGGCCATCTCCTCCCTGGTCGGCACCATCGACACCGCCATCACCGGAACCCGCGGCGACCTGCCCGCCATCGAACACGCCTCCACCCTGCTGGCCGCCACCATCCTCAGCCGCACCGATCTCATCCATCGGCTGCTCACCGATATGCAGACCATCGGCGGCGATATGGATTGGGCCGGACCCGCGCTGACCACTTCCGGCCCGCAGTGGACGGGCTTCGGCGCCTCCCTGGACCGGCTCATCGTCGCCGCCGCCGGTCTGTACGCGGTCGGCAACTCGCCCGCCGACTACGACACCGGCGACGGCATCGTCCCCTTCCTGCAACGGCTCGACGCCGTGCTTGGGAAGATCGGCCCGCAGCTGACCGGTCTCGCTCCCGCCTTACGCCCGCTGATGGACACCACCGCCCAGGCCGGAAGCCGGATCGACATCGGCGCTCTCATCTCGCAGGCCCTCGCCACCGTCGGGTCCGACGGCGCGGTCCACCTCCGGATCAACCTCAAATAACCCGCAGGAGAACGACAATGAGTACCCTCACCGACGAGAAGACCGACCCCACCGCCCCCGCGGAACCGGCGCCGTCCACCGAACCCCGGCGATTGGCGATCCGTCTCTCCACCGCCGTCATCACCCTCTCCGTCGCCCTCGTGGTCATCGTCATCGCGACCCTGACCGTCCTGCTGATCTCGGCCCGCGGCGACCTCTCCGCCCGCGATGCCGGCGCCGGCGACGAGCAGCACGCTCGTCAGGTCGCCCTGGACTACGCCGTCGGCGCGTCCACGATCGACTACCACGACACCAAGGCCTGGTACGGAAAACTCAAGGCCGACACCACAACTCAGCTGGCCGCCAAATTCGACGCCACCTCCGCCCAGCTCGACCAGATCCTCCTGCCGCTGCAATGGACCTCCAAGGCCACCCCGATCGCCGCCGTCGTCACTTCCGAATCCGGTGGAATCTACAAGGTCAGCGCCTTCCTCAACGTCATCACCACCAGCGCTCAGACCCCTCAGGGCGGCCAATCCACCGTCACCTACGCGCTGACCATCGACAAGAACGCCGGCTGGAAGATCACCGAAGTCGGCGGCATGGACAACGCGCTGCCGGTGAAATGAGACTGCGATCGAACCGGATGCCCCACTGGAAATCCCCTGCGCGCATGGGACTGCGCGCACGGCTGCTGGCGATCGTGCTCGTTTCCAGCATCACGCTGCTCAGCCTGGGGGTGGGGGCAGCCACCTATCTGGTGAAAACCGGCCGAGAGGCCGAGAATTGGGCCGAGTTGGCCAGCCGCATCATCGATCCGGCGCTCACGATGATCGAAGCGTTCCAAGACGAGCGCCTCCAATCGCTGCGATACCTCTGCGGCGAACCGACGGCCGTAGCCGAACTGACCGCCGTCCGCGGGCGCACCGATGCCGCGATCGCGCAGGTGAAAGTGCTGCTGGAGGTGGGCCGGGAAATCGATCCGGACGATTCGGCCGATGAGATCTCCGGCTATCGCGAACTGTACGAACGATTTCCGTCGCTACGGAGTTCGATCGATTCTCGCCAAGCGAGCACGGGACAGGTCTTCGACCTCTTCGGCAAGGTGATCGGCAGCGCGTTCTCCGCTGTGATGCTGGCGGCTCGGGTCGCGCCGGATTCCGCGATCGCCGTGGAGTTCTCCTATGCCATCGCACCGCTGCGCACCGCCGAAGCGCTCTCGCGCGCGGTGGCGTTGGGGGCGGTCGTCCTCGCCTCGGATCGTCCGGAAGCACAGCAGCTCCGCGAATTCGCAGACTATGTCGGCGAGTATCGTCGCGAGGCGGTCTACGCAGCGATGGTCCTTCGCGACGAGCGACTGGTTCAACTCGAAAGCATCACAACGGGTTCCGACTGGCAGCTGCTCGCCGCGAGCGAGGAGAGAGCGCGATCCTCGGAAGCGCTCACCGCGACCGAGAGAGCGGAGTGGCGGAATGTCGCGACCCGGGTCCGTTCCGCCCTGCTGAAACTCTGGCAGGACCAGAGCCTCGACGCGCACGCTCTGGCTCGTGCGCACGGCGAGCGCGTCGCTACCAATTCGATGTATGCGGGCGCTGCGGTGTTGCTGGTGGCCGTACTGGCCTTCGTCGTCGCGCTCACGATGGCGAATCGGGTCATCGCGCGGATGCAGCGCCTGCGCCGCCACACCCTCGAGCTGGCCGACCGGCGACTGCCCGACCTCATGCGCCGCCTGGACGCCGGCGAACAGGTCGATCCCGATGCGGAAGTCGATGGCCCCGGATTCGGCAATGACGAAATCGGCCAGGTGGCAGCGGCTTTCCACCGAGCCCAGCTGGCCGCGGTCTCCGCCGCGGTCACCGAGTCCAAAACCCGTGCGGGCGTGAACGCGGTCTTTCTCGATATCGCACACCGCAGCCAGATCGTGGTGCACCGCCAGCTGGCTCTGCTCGACGAAGCCGAACGGACCGAAGAGAATCCGTCACATCTCGACCTGCTGTTCCAGCTCGACCATCTGGCCACCCGAGCGCGGCGCAACGCGGAAAACCTCATCATTCTCGGCGGCGCGCAACCGGGTCGGCGATGGCGAACCCCGGTGCCACTTGTCGATGTCGTGCGCGGCGCGGTAGCGGAGAGCCTGGACTACCCCAGGATTCGGACAGGCCGCCTGCCCGAGGTCGATATCGCCGGAACGGTCGTCGCGGATCTCATTCACGCCTTGGCGGAGCTGATGGACAACGCCACCGCGTTCTCGCCGCCGCACGCGCAGGTCGCGGTGTCGGGAGCCGTCGTCGGCCGGGGTGTGGTGGTCGAAATCGAGGACCAGGGCCTCGGAATGGCGACCGCGCAACTGGCCGAACGCAACGAACTTCTGGCGTATCCACCCGACTTCAGCGTGGCGGCACTGACCGATGACATCCGGCTCGGACTGTTCGTTGTCGCGAAACTCGCTGCCAAACACGGTATTTCGGTCCGCCTGGGGGAGTCGATGTTCGGCGGTGTCCGAGCCGTCGTGCTGATTCCCGCCACCGTGATCAGCACCCCGGACCCAGATGATCACCAAATCTCCGGCACGCCGATGCCCGCCGCGGGGCCACCTCGGTCGTCCGGCGATCGACCACAGCTCCCGCAACGCAGCCGTCGCTCGGGTGCCGCCGAACCGCCTGCTCAACAGCCCCGGCCGCCACGGCAGCGGACCGCCGACGAAGCACGCGCCCGCATCTCCGCGGTGATGGACGCCAGTCGCAGGGCCCGCCGTGGCGCCCATCGGCGAGACCCGGACTCACCCGCCACACCTACCCACGAAAGGTGACGATGACCGCCGCAAACTCCCTGGACTGGTTGCTCGACGACATGATCGGTCGGCTTTCCGGCGTTCGCTGCTCGGTGGTGCTATCCACCGACGGCCTGCTGCTGGGCCGCTCGGCCGCTCTCGCCCGCGATGACGCGGAACGCTTCTGCGCCATGGCTTCCGCTATGCACGGCCTCGCCCGCGGCGCCGGCCGGCATTTCCAGGCGGGCGGCGTCTGCCAGACCGTGATCGAGCTCGATCACGGTGTCCTTTTCATCACTGCTGCGGGTCCCAACGCCTGTCTGGCCCTGCTCACCGACGAGAACGCCGACCTCGGGATGGCGGCTTACGAGGTCAACCGAGTGGTGGATCGGGTCGGGGAGCACCTGTCGGTGTCCGTGCGCCGAACCTGATCTGTTGTCCTACTTCGATTTCGGACTCGTCGCCGGATCGAGAATGCTCGGTGCCACATCCACTGCGACCGCCCGCAATGTTTTGGTGAGCAGCAGCAGTGCCTCGTCGCGGGACAACCGGTCCCTGCGCAACCATTCGTCGACAGTGGTCTCCGCCATCGACTGAAAGCTTCGAATCAGCGCCCGCGCGGGCCGGGTGGCGCCGCCGGGCAGTTCGAGCAGTTCCGCCAGCCGCGCGGCCCAGGCCTCTCGCCCTTCTTCGAGGAGGTCTTCGATCTCTCTGTCGTTGTTGATCGGACCACCTTCGAAGATGGTCATGAACGTGCCGCGGTTCTCCCACACCGTGTCGAGCCATCGGTCGATGGTGTGGTGGATCCTTTCCTCGAGGTTTCCGTGCTGCCGCCGAACTCGAGGAATGGGTGGGAGCCGGGCGAAATTGCGGACTACCTCGACGTACAGCTCTCGCTTCGTGCCGAAGTGGTAGTGCAGGTTGGGGCGCCCGATTCCGGCGGCTTCGGCGATGTCCGCGGTCGATACCTCGGAGTAGGGGCGTTGTGAGAAGAGGCGCTGGGCGACCTCCACGATCTGCCGGCGGCGCTCGTCGCTCGCCATTCGAACGCGGCGTGACTTGGAGTCATCGGTAGTTGGAGTCGCAGCCATCAGTCCACCTTACTTGGGACGTCTCGACATTTATATTGACCGAATGTCAGTAAATGGTCCATAGTCAGTGGGGAATCAGGAGTTGTTACTGACTCTAAGACAGAAAGGTTTGCTGGTGTGACTGCCGAGGCATTCATCTACGACGCCATCCGCACGCCGCGCGGGCGCGGCAAGCAGGACGGTTCGCTCCACGGGATCAAGCCGGTTTCGCTGCTGGTCGGGCTGATCGACGGACTGCGCGAGCGGCACCCGGGCCTCGACCCCGCAGCGATCGAGGACGTCGTGCTCGGCGTTGTCAGCCCCCTGGGCGACCAGGGCGGATGCATCGCACGGACGGCCGCGATGGCTGCCGGGCTGCCGGAAACCGTTCCTGGGTTTCAGCTCAACCGGTTCTGTGGTTCCGGTCTGGAAGCGGTCAATGTCGCGGCCCAGAAGGTGCGATCCGGGTTCGAGCAGCTGGTGATCGGCGGCGGCGTCGAATCGATGTCCCGGGTGCCGATGGGTTCCGACGGTGGCGCCATGATGAACGACCCGGCCACGGCCTACGACACCTACTTCGTCGCCCAGGGCATCGGCGCCGATCTCATCGCTACGATGGAGGGCTTCTCGCGAGAGATTGTCGATTCCTACGCGGCGCGCTCGCAACGGCTGGCGGCCGGGGCCTGGGCCGACGGTCACTTCGGTCGCTCGGTGCTCCCCGTGCTGGATCAGAACGGCGTCACCGTGCTGGATCGGGACGAGCACATACGCCCGGGAACCACGGTCGAGGATCTGGCCGGTCTGCGTCCGTCGTTCGCGGCCATGGGGGACATGGGATTCGACGCCGTCGCGTTGCAGAAGTATCACTGGGTCGAGAAGATCGACCACGTCCACCACGGGGGCAATTCCTCGGGGATCGTCGACGGCGCGGCGCTGGTACTGATCGGGACCGAGCTGGCGGGCAAGACCTTCGGGCTCGTACCGCGGGCGCGCGTCGTGGCGTCGGCAGCCTCCGGCGCGGACAACACGATCATGCTCACGGGCCCGACCCCGGCGACGCGAAAGTTGCTGGCGCACACCGGGTTGACCGTCGACGACATCGACTTGTTCGAAATCAACGAGGCTTTCGCGGCCGTGGCGCTCAAGTATCGGAAGGATCTGGGCATTCCGGACGAAAAGCTCAATGTCAACGGCGGTGCCATCGCCATGGGCCACCCATTGGGCGCCACCGGCGCGATGATCCTCGGAACGATGGTGGACGAGCTGGAACGCCGCCAGGCCCGTCGCGCCGTCGTCACGCTGTGTATCGGCGGCGGCATGGGCATCGCGACCCTCATCGAACGAGTGTGACTCTCCACAAGAAAAGGAAGATCGACCCCGACATGAGCGACAACACCATTCGCTGGGAGTCCGGATCCGACGGCATCGTACTGCTGACCATGGACGATCCGGCTCAGTCCGCCAACACCATGAACGACCGCCACATCACCTCCATGCGTACCGTCATCGACCGGCTGGTATCCGAGCGTGACTCGATCACCGGGGTGATCCTGACCTCGGCGAAGAAGACCTTCTTCGCCGGTGGTGATCTCAACGACCTGATCACGACGCGCAAGGAGAATGCCGCCGAATTCTTCGCGGGCATCGAGGCGATCAAGGCCGACCTGCGTCGGCTGGAGCTGCTCGGCAAGCCTGTGGTCGCCGCGATCAACGGCGCCGCGCTCGGCGGCGGGCTGGAGATCGCTCTTGCTACGCATCACCGAATCACGCTGTCGGACAATCATGTTCAGATAGGCCTGCCCGAGGTAGGGCTGGGGCTGCTACCCGGCGGCGGCGGGATCGCACGCACGGTGCGGATGCTGGGTGTACACAAGGCGCTTACCGACGTCCTGTTGCAGGGCCCGCGGATGAGCCCAGCGCGGGCATTGCAGGTGGGCCTGGTCGACGAAGTGGTCGAGAGCCCGCAGGAGTTGCTCGCCGCTGCCCGCAAATGGATCTTCGAAAACCCCGCTCCGGTGCAGCCGTGGGACGTGAGGGGATATCGGATCCCGGGCGGCACGCCTGCCGAGGCAAGCTTCGCCGCGACCCTGCCGCTGGTGACAGCCGGCCTTCGCAAACAGCTCAAAGGCGCGAATCTGCCTGCGCCGCGCGCCATTCTGGCCGCCGCGGTCGAGGGTAGTCAGGTCGGATTCGACATGGCGTCCACCATCGAGTCGCGCTACCTCACCGAGCTGGCCACCGGTCAGGTCGCGAAGAACATGATCCAGGCGTTCTTCTTCGATATGCGGCACATCAAATCCGGGGGCTCCCGGCCCGAGGGCTATCCCGCGCATTCCTTCACGAAGGTCGCGGTGCTCGGCGCGGGCATGATGGGCGCCGGCATCGCCTACGTCTGTGCCCGCGCGGGCATCGAGGTGGTGTTGAAGGACACCAGCCTGGACGCCGCGAAACGCGGCAGGGATTACTCGGTCGCACTGGTCGAGAAGGCAATCTCCCGCGGACAGATCAGCCGGGAGCGGGGCGAGGAGATCCTGGGCCGGATCCATCCGACCGACGCGTACGCGGATGCTGCTGGTGCGGATCTGGTGATCGAGGCGGTCTTCGAAGACCCGGCGATCAAGGGCAAGGTGTTCGGCGAGATTGAGCCCGTGGTCGCGGGCGATGCTGTCCTGGGCTCGAACACCTCGACGTTGCCGATTACCGGATTGGCCGAAAGTGTCTCGCGGCCAGAGGATTTCATCGGAATGCATTTCTTCTCGCCGGTCGACAAGATGGCGTTGCTGGAGATCGTGGTCGGTGCGAAGACCAGTGACGCGACGTTGGCGAAGGCGATCGATCTCGCACACGCGATCGGCAAGACACCCATTGTGGTCAACGATCGGCGCGGGTTCTTCACCAGCAGGGTGATCATGCAGTTCGCCGCGGAGGCGCTGACCATGCTGGGCGAGGGTTTGGAACCGGCGTCCATCGAACAGGCTGGGGCTCAGGCCGGGTATCCGGCCCCGCCGCTTCAGCTCCAGGACGAGCTGACCCTCACCCTGGCCCGCAAGGCCAGGGAGGAGACCAAAGCGGCCGTGCTCGCCGCGGGCGGCGAGTGGTCCGAGAGCGGCTCGGACTCCGTCGTGGACCGCATGATCGACGAATTCGGCCGCGGTGGTCGTTCGAGCGGAGCCGGTTTCTACGACTACGTGGACGGCAGACGCGCCGGCGTGTGGACCGGCCTGTACGAGCACTTCCGCAAGCCCGGGTACGAGATTCCGTTCGAGGACATGAAGGAGCGCATGCTCTTCATCGAAGCCCTCGAAACGGTGAAGTGCTTCGACGAGGGCGTGCTCCGTTCGGTCGCCGACGCCAATATCGGCTCGATTCTGGGCATCGGATACCCGTCCTGGACCGGCGGCGTCGTTCAGTACATCAACGGGTACGAGGGCGGTGTCGCCGGATTCGTCGCCCGAGCCGAAGAACTGGCCGCGAAGTACGGCCCGCGGTTCGCACCGTCGGCGAGTCTGATTGCGGCCGCCGCGGCTGGGCAGTGGCCCGAAGCCGAAGGATCCATTTCCGCGGAGGCGGCCGTATGAGATCCGCGGTCATCATCGACATCGTGCGCACGGCGTCGGGCCGGGGCAAGCCCGGAGGTGCGCTGTCGGGCGTGCATCCGGTCCGGCTCCTGGCCGACACTCTGCAAGCTCTGCTGGCCCGCACCGATATCGACCCGGCCCGGATCGACGATGTGATCGCCGGCTGTGTCCAGCAGGTCGGCGAGCAGACCGGCAATATCGCCCGCGGTGCGGTACTCGCGGCGGGCTGGCCGGATTCGGTTCCGGGCACCACGATCGACCGGCAATGCGGTTCCAGCCAGCAGGCCGTGCATTTCGCCGCGCAGGGCGTCATGGCTGGCGTCTACGACATCGTGGTGGCCTGCGGTGTCGAATCGATGAGCCGGCTGCCGATGGGCACGGCAGCGATCGGGCAGAACCCGATCGAGCCACTGGCGGAACGCTTTCCCGAGGGGCTCGTCAACCAGGGGGTCGCGGCCGAGTTGATCGCCGCCCGATGGAAGCTCGATCGCGAGACCCTCGACGCCTACTCGGCGCGGTCGCACCAGCGCGCGGCGGCCATCGCCGCGGCGGGCGGGTTCGCGAACGAGATCGTGCCGATCACCGTCGGCGGACAGGTGCACGACAGTGACCAGACACTGCGGGCGCAGACCACGGCCGTAGGACTGGCGGCCTTGAAACCGTCCTTCGCCGACGATGCGCTCTGGGCGCGCTTCCCCGAAATCGCATGGAGCATTACCGCCGGCAACTCGTCGCCGCTCACCGACGGCGCATCGGCCGCACTGATCATGAGCGAGGAGCGCGCGGCGAGCCTCGGCCTGCGTCCACGGGCGCGCTTCCACGAATTCGCCGTCGCCGGTGCTGATCCGCTGCTCATGCTGACCGCCGTCGTCCCGGCTTCCCGGCAGGTGCTGGCACGCGCGGGCCTCTCGATCGACGATCTCGGTGCGTACGAAGTCAATGAGGCGTTCGCTCCTGTTCCGCTGGCTTGGCAGCACGAGCTGCGGGCGGATCCGGACAAGCTCAACCCACGAGGCGGCGCGATCGCCCTGGGGCACGCGCTCGGCGCATCCGGTGTGCGCCTGCTGTCCACCCTGGTGAACCACCTCGAGGCCACGGGGGAGCGATACGGGCTGCAAACGATGTGCGAAGGCGGCGGCCTCGCCAACGCGATGATCATCGAAAGGCTCTGATGCTCATGACGATCCGTGCTCATCGGCCCGAGGGGGCGAAATGAGCGGCCTCAATCCCTCGTCCGCCGCTCGGGATCCGATCCCGGTGCTGGGAATCGCGGCGACGCCGCTCGTCACCGAGAGTGACGCCGTTCTCGACGAACTGGTCTTCGACGCGGTATCGAATGCTTTGCGCGAAGCCGGAGTTCGCAAACACGAGCTCGGTATCTCGATCACCGCTTCGCTGGACGTCTACGACGGTCGCAGCATTTCCAGCGGTTTGACCAATGCCGCCAGTGGCGGTTATCTGGCGCAGTCGTACCGCATCGAGGGTGACGCCGGGCAGGCGATCGTCGCCGCCGCGCAGACCATTGCCGCGGGCGATGCCGACCTGGCGCTCGCTGTCGGCGTATACAACCCCGAGGTATCGGCGCCGGATCGGCGGCAGTTCCTCCAGCAGATTTCCAATCTCGGTTTCGAGCCCCACTTCGACCGGCCGGTCGGCCTGACCGCGGAGACGATGTTCGGCCTGCACGCCGGTTACCTGCTCGACTCCGGCCGGATCACCGAGGAGCAACTCGCCGCGCTCGCCGCGGCGGCGATCACCCGAGGCGCCGACCGCGCCCGGTCTGTCCGTACTACTCCGGTCGGCCCCGCCGAAGTCCTGGCTTCCGCGCCGGTCAACGGCGTGCTGCGTGAACTCATGTTGCCGGCCGAATGTACCGGCGCTATCGCCGTGGTGCTGGGATCGCTGGGCAGGGCGCGACGTGCCCGGTGCCCGCGCGCCGTACTCACCGGTTGGGGACAGTCGACCGGCGACACCACGGCCGGCGGCCAGTGGCTTGAAGATCCGGCAGCGGCCACGCGTCGCGCCGGGCAGGAGGCCTACGGCCGGGCAGGTCTGACGGCTCCCGGTGATCAAGTGCAGGCGCTCGAGCTCACCGCGGCGACCCCCGCTCTGCTCACGCCGATCGTCAACGCACTCGGCATGAGCAAGACGGGTGTCGAGGTGTCCCCGTCCGGTGGGGCATTCAGCGCGTACCCGGGCGTGGCCAACGGTGCACTCCGTGTGCTGGAAGCCGTGTCGTGGCTGGAGGAACACGGCGGGCGCGTCGTCTCGCATTCCACCGATCTGCTCACCGGACCGGTCGCGGACACCGCGACAGTCCTTGTCCTGGAGGAGGTTTGATGGCCACGCGGGCAGTGATCGCGGGGGTGGGTATCACCCGTGCCACCTCACCGCGCAAGCAGGAAAGCTCCTCGCTGGAGCTGGTGCAGGAAGCGGTGTGGGGCGCGCTCGCGCACTCGGGGGCCGCGTCGAATTCACTGGACGGGATAGTGATCGGCAATATCGACGGCTTCGAGGGCACCGTGCTCGGCGCCAAGCATCTCGTGCGCAGACTCGGCCTCGGCGCAGATCTGCCGGTGTCGATCATCAATACCGGCGGCACCACGGGCGGCAACCTGATGCAGCTCGCGGCACGGCAGGTGCGGTCCGGCGATCGCCGGCGCGTGCTCTGTGTGGGCGGTCCCACCTTCTACGGCGCGGAAGATCTGCAGTCGGCCATCAACACCAATTCGCCGATGATCGTCGAACAGCCGCTCGGCATGGGCGCGTACCACATGGGAGCGTTCTATCCGAGCGCGTACCAGCAGCGCTTCGGTGCGACCGTCGAGGATTTCGCGGTGAGCGTGGTGCAAGCGCACGAGCACGCGTCACGTAATCCCTACGCGCACTTGCGCAATGTCCTCAGTGTCGAGGATGTGGTGGCGGCGAAACCCCTGTCCTATCCCATGACGATGGCGATGGTCTGCCCGGTGTCCACCTCAGCCAACGCCCTGCTGGTCACGTCCGAGCAGAACGCCGCCGAGCTGCGTCCGCCGCCGATCGTCATCCGTGCGATGGCCACCTCCAGCGACCCGTATCTGGGTGGTGGGAAAAACGATTTCGCCGCCATGGAGAATCTTTCGATCCTGGCCCGGAAGGTCTATCGGCTGGCCGATATTCGAAACCCGCGCGAGGAAATCGACGTCGTCGAACTGTTCTCGCCGTACGCACCGATGCAGCCGATGCAACTGGAGGCCCTCGGATTCGCCCCGCCGGGCGGGGGCGTCGACCTGATTCGTTCCGGCGCAACCGGATTCGACGGTGACCTGCCGACGAACCTGTCCGGCGGCCCGCTGTGCACCAATGCGGGAGTTGCCGGTGAACTGGCCCCGTACGTGTACGTCGCCCTGCAACTGATGGGTGACGCACCGGAGGAGATACAGGTGGCCGGCGCCCGGCGCGGTCTCGCTCACGGCACCGGCGGCACCTTCTTCCAGTTCGAGAACCTCGCCATCCTCGAAAGACAGGAGCGCCCATGAACATCACGACGCAGCGGGTCCACTGGGACCTGAATTACGACATTCATCTGGGTGCGACCTGGGGCCGTTTCATGGCGGGGCTGACCGAACGGAGGATCCTGGCCAACCGCTGTCCGGACTGCTCCCGGGTCTTCGTTCCGCCGCAGGCATACTGCGAGTCCTGCTTCGTCCGCACCGGCGAGTGGCTCGAGCTGCCGCCCGAGGGGACCGTCGAAGCATTCACCGTGGCTTGGCAGAGCTTCCGCGGCGGCCCCACCCCGCCGTACGCGATCGCGGCGATCCGGCTCGACGGCGCGAGCACGATGCTCATGCATTACGTGCGGGGGGTGGATCTCGCCGATCCGAATTCCGTTCGCGGACAACTACCTCCGGGCACGCGGGTGCGGGCCGTCTGGGCGGCGGAACGCACCGGCCAGATCCTCGACATCTCGCATTTCGCGCCGATCTGAACAATTCCAGGAAAGAGGACTCGTGAGCACCGAGAGAGCTCTCGACGCGAAGGGACTCGCAGCCTATGTGCGCGAATTCCTGTGCGAGCACGACCCGGCCACCACCGACCGGCGGGAATTCCTCCGCGCCCGCTTCGACGCCGGGCTCGCCTGGGTGCACTATCCGGCAGGCCTCGGCGGACTCGGGCTGGATCCGGCGCTGCAGCCCCAAGTGGACGTTCTTCTCGCGGACGCCGGTGCTCCGGACAACCGGCCCGAGTTGAACTTCATCGGCCTCAATATGGCCGCGCCGACCCTTCTGCGCTTCGGAACTCCGGAGCAGCAGCGACGTTGGCTTCGCCCGCTGTGGACCGGTGAAGAACTCTGGTGCCAGCTGTTCAGCGAGCCGGGCGCCGGTTCCGACCTGGCCGATGTAGGGACGACCGCCGTCCGTGATGATGATGGCTGGATCGTCAACGGCCAGAAGGTCTGGACCTCGCTCGCACACCAGGCGGACTGGGCGATTCTGCTCGTGCGCACCGACGCGGCGCAGCCGAAACACCGGGGACTGTCGTACTTCATTTGCGACATGCACGCCCCCGGAATCGACGTCCGGCCGCTGCGACAGATCACCGGCGAAAGCGAGTTCAACGAGGTCTACCTCGATGACGTGCGCATCGCCGGCGATCATCTGCTCGGTGAGGTCGGCCTGGGCTGGACGGTTGCCGGTCACACCCTGGCGAACGAGCGGGTCGCGATCGGCGCGGGCACGATTCCGCGCGAGAGCGGCACGATCGGAACGTTGGTGCAGACCTGGCGCAATCGACCCGAACTGCGCCGGGCAGGTCTTCACGACCAGGTCGTGCAGTTCTGGGTCGAGGCCGAAGCCGCTCGGCTGACCGCCGAGCGCCTGCGTCAGCAACAGGCGGCCGGGCTACCGGGTCCCGAGGGGGCCGGAGCGAAACTCAGCCACGCTCGGTTGAACCAGCAGATCTCTTCGTTCGAGCTGGAACTCCTTGGCGCGGAGGGCCTTCGGTACTCCGACTACACAGCGCGGCGACCTGTCATCGTCGCCGACTGGGCCGAGGAGTCGGCCGGCTGGCGGTTTCTACGCGCCAAGGGCAACTCGATCGAGGGTGGCACCTCCGACATCATGCGCAACATCATCGCCGAGCGCGTACTCGGACTGCCTGCCGAGGCCCGGGCCGACAAAGATATTCCCTGGAAGGACCTGCCGCGATGACCGACATCACGACCCCGGCGACCGGTGACCTGCTCTATTCGGAGGTCGAGGAGGATTTGCGGGCGAGCGTGCGGGCGTTGCTCGGCAAACGCAGCCCCTGGGATGCGGTGCTCGCCCGAACGGAAAGCGACACGACCACCGATCTGGAGCTCTGGAACGCGCTGGCGGTCGAAATCGGTTGTGTCGCATTGGCTGTGCCGGAAGTCGCCGGTGGCGCCGGAGCGAGTTGGCGTGAAGCGGCGATCGTGGCCGAGGAACTCGGGCGGGCAGTTGCCGCCGTGCCCTTCCTCGGGTCGGCCGGCATAGCCGTAGCCCTGCTGCTCGAGCTCGGCCGGACCGATCTCCTCGGCGCGGTAGCGAGCGGAGCGACCATGGCGACGGTCGCGCTCCCGTTCAGCACCGCCGCGGGTGACCGCCTCGACGCGGTGCGAATCCGGGACGGAAGGCTTTACGGCACAGTGACTTCGGTCGCCGATGCGGCCGCAGCCGATATCCTCCTCGTCCCCGCGGGCGATGCCGTCTTCCAAGTCGCGGCCGACGCGGCCGGACTGCGCCGCACCGAGGTGGTGTCGCTCGATATGACTCGCCCCCTGGTGGACCTCCGCTTCGACGGCGTCGAGGCCGAACTCCTCGCGGCAGGCGAGCACATCCCGGAGGCAGTCGGAGCGTCACTGCGGATCGGCGCTGTACTGCTGGCTTCGGAGCAATTGGGACTGGCCGAGCGCTGCTTCGAGATGGCTATCGAATACGTGCGGATCCGACGTCAGTTCGGCCGCGTGATCGGCTCCTACCAAGCGATCAAACATCGGCTGGCGGAGCTCTGGGTGCTGCTCACCCAGGCGCGCGCGGTGGCGCGGTACGCGGCCGAATGCGCCGCGACCCGTTCCCCGGATCTGCCGGTCGCGGCAGCACTGGCCAAAGCGCACTGCTCTGCCGTCTCCCAGCGGATCGCGGAGGAATGCGTGCAGTTCCACGGCGGCATCGGGTTCACCTGGGAGCATCCGGCCCATCTCTATCTCAAACGCGCCAAGAGCAGCGCGATAGCGCTGGGCACACCCGAGCGGCATCGCGCGGCTCTCGCCGAACTGGTGGACATCGCGTTGCCCGATGTGGAGGCATGCCGATGAGCGCCGGCAAGCTCACTGGGCGCACCGCCGTTGTCACCGGGGGCAACAGCGGTATCGGCCACGCTCTGGCGGTGGGCCTGGCCCGCGCCGGCGCCGATATCGCGGTGTGGGCGCGCAATGCCGACCGGAGTGCGTCCGTGGTCGGGGAGATTCAGGCTCTCGGCGTGAAAGCGATTGCGGTGCAGTGCGATATCGCGGACGAACGATCCGTGGATACCGCGATGGATCGCACCGTCGCCGAACTGGGACCGCTCGGCTGTTTCGTGGCCAACGCGGGTATCGCCGAGGCCGCACCGATCACCGAGATGTCGCTCGATACCTGGCATCGGGTGCTGCGCACCAATCTCGACGGTGGATTTCTGTGCGGCCGTGCCGCCGCCCGTCGGTTTGTCACGCAGGGAGACGGCGGTTCGATCATCGTCGTCTCCTCGACGATCAGTCGTTACGGGGGCGCGGGGCAGGCCGCCTACGCGACCAGCAAGACTGGTCTCGTCGGGCTCGCCCGCACCATGGCGGTGGAGCTGGCCCGCCACCGGGTCCGGTGCAATATCTTGATTCCGGGCTGGACCCGCACCGCCATGAACTCCGATTTGCAGGCGGACGAACGGTTCATGCAGGCGACCACGGCGCGCACACCGGCGCGCCGGTGGGCCGATCCGGAGGAATTCTATGAGGTCGCAGCCTTTCTCGCGGACCCATCGCTGACCTTCCACACCGGCAACGAGGTCGTTGTCGACGGTGGCTACACGATCTTCTGAACGCGAGATCTGCTGACTGATAGTCAGTATTTGTCGTAGCAGTCCGCACCACCAGCGCTCATCCGCCGCACAATGCGGGCTACCTGTGTCCAATTCCTAACACTCTTGACTAAATGTCAGTAGTGGTTCAGGATGATTTCAATCTCGGATACCGCCTGTGAGCAGCTGTTGTCGCATCACTGAGCGAATCCTGCCGACCATTTATCAGTAGTCGGCCGCGGATTTGGAAGGAACAACAATCACCATGTCCATCCACAGCCTCTGTCTGCCGTTGTGGCCGAGTAATGAGGAAAAGGAGCTGCGGGCCGCCGTCGCGGGAATTGTCGGCCGGTTCGGTCACGAGTACTACCGGTCCAAGGCGGCAACCGGCGAACCCATGACCGAGTTGTGGGAGCGATTGGGGCAGGGGGGATATCTGGGGGTCGGCATCCCCGAGGAATACGGCGGCAGCGGCGCAGGGGTCACCGAACTCGCCATCGTGCTGGAAGAACTGTCCGCGGGCGGTTGCCCGGAACTCGCCCTGGTGTTGTCGCAGGGCATCGCGGGCAGCGTGCTGTCACGACACGGAACCGAGGCGCAGAAGCGCCGCTATCTGCCCGGAATCGCCAGCGGCACAGAGAAGTTCGTCTTCGCCCTGACCGAGCCGGACGCCGGTTCGAACTCGCACAATGTCACTACCTGGGCCAAGCGCGACGGCGATGACTGGATCGTGCGCGGCACCAAGTACTACATCTCGGGAATTGATCACTGCGACCATTTCCTGCTGGTGACACGCACCGGCACCGACGAACGGACCGGACGTGGGCGGCTCACCCTGTTCATCGTCGATGATCCAGCCGTTCGTGGCCTGAGCCGCCAGCTCATCCCGACCGCCCTCGGCGCTCCCGAACGTCAGTTCACCCTGTTCTTCGATGATGTCCGGCTGCCCGCCGAAGCCGTTGTCGGCGAGGTCGACAACGGTCTCGCCGCACTGTTCGACGGCCTGAATCCGGAGCGGGTGCTCAGCGCCGTCATCTGTCTCGGCGTGGGTCGTTACGCGATCGACAAGGCGGTCCGCTACGTCAAGGAACGCAATGTCTGGGGTGTTCCGGTCGGCACGTACCAGGGCGTCCAGCACCCCCTTGCCGAGGCTGCCATCGAGCTGGCCGGGGCCGCCGCGATGGTCTGGCGTGCCGCGGCCGAGATCGATGCCGGCCTGCCGGCGGGCGAGACGGCGAACATGGCCAAATTCCTCGCTTCCCGTGCGGGCTTCAAAGCTCTCGACGCCGCCATACAAATGCACGGCGGCAACGGCATGTCGCACGAGTACGGTCTGGCGGACCTGTGGGGCATCGTGCGGCTGCAGCAGGTCGCGCCGGTGTCGACGCAAATGGTGCTCAACCACATCGCGCAGCACGGCCTCGGGCTGCCGAGGTCGTACTGAGGAGTTGCGGGACATGACAATGACTCTCGACGAGTTGCGCGAACTCGAGGGAACGCGGCTGCGCGGTGGCGACCTCGTCATCGAACCGCACGAGAACGCGATGCTGGAGCGCGCCGTGCGCGCACCAGGGGGCGAGCCCGGCATCGCCCATCCGATGTGGTTCGTGGTGATCTCCTTGCGTTGCTCGGGGATCAGCGTGAGCGAGCTGTGCGAGCTGGCGGGCAAGTCCGAGGACGACACCCTCTTGTTCGGCAGGTGCGAGATCGAGCAGCGGGCAACGCTGAGCGTCGGGGCGCGCTACAGCGCGCAGGGCCGCATCGCCGCGACCGGCTCGCGCACCGCGCGCGACGGTTCGCGGCTCGACAACGTGGACGTGCGCTTGGAGATCTGTGATGGATCGGGGGCCCGCGTCGGCGCGGTGACCAGCGTCTATTTGTTCAAACGTGGAGGGGCGCAGTGACATTCGCGCACGGGGTGCGGGTCGGAACCCGGCTGCCCGAACGCCGGATCGCCGCGGTGAGCCCGGACCACATCATGATCGTCGCTCTTGTCCTGCGGGATTCGAATCCTATTCATTTCGACCCCGACGCGGTGACGCGTGCCGGGTTGGGCGACCGTGAAGTCAATCAGGGCGGCGCGACCATGGCCTACGTGCTGGATCTGCTCACGGAATGGGCTGGTACGCGCAGCGCCCTGCGCCGGATCGACTGCTCCTTCCGGGCCAATGTCTTCGCCGGAGACGATGTCATCGTCGGAGGCGAGGTCACCGCGGTGACCGAGGACGGATCCGGCCTGTCGGTCGAATGCGATGTGTGGGCCGACGTGGATGGCCGCCGCGCCATCCTCGGCAGTGCCACCCTCGCTCTGAATGAGGCGAAAACTACAGGCGTAGAACGGAATCGGCCATGATCGCACCCGGCGACTTCGACCCTGTCCGGATCATTCGTGATTTCGCCCGCGCCCGGCCGCACGACGTCGCGCTGCGCGGTGAGAGCTCGGTGCTGACGTTCGCCGAGCTGGACGCTCGGGCCGGCAGGGTGGCCCGAGCGCTCTCGCGGTCGGGCGTCACCCGTGGACAGCGCGTCGGATACCTCGGTCGCAACTGGCCGGAGTTCTTCGAGGTGCTGTTCGGATGCGCGCAGATCGGGGCGGTGCTCGCCCCGTTGAACTGGCGGTTGACCGCTGCGGATCTCGCCGAATTGATCTCGGACGCCGAGGCGCGGATTGTCGTGACCGACAGCGAGTTCGCCGATGCGGCGCCGCCCCGGGTGACCAGATTGATCATCGGTGCGGGCTACGAGGCATGGCGCGATGCCGAGAACCCGGTGGACTCGGCGATCGTCTCGGGACCCGACGACGCCTTCATCCAGTTCTACACATCGGGCACCACGGGCCTTCCCAAGGCCGTGGTCATCACCAACGGCAACCTGGCCCAGTTGTTCCATGCGGCTCGATACTGGCGTGTCGATGCGGAATCCGTTGTGTCCGTTGTGATGCCGCTGTTCCACATGGGGGGTTCGGCGTGGGCGTTCGTGGCTCTGTTCCGTGGGGCGCAATGCGTTGTCGCCCCCGAATTCGATGCCGCGGCCTTGGTCGCGGATATCGGACGGTTGAACATCACGAATGTGCTTGTCGCACCGTCGATGCTGCAGATGATGGTCGACGTCCTCGGCAGCGGGAAGGCGGAATTCCCGGCTCTGCGATCGATCGTCTACGGGGCCGCACCGATATCGATGCCGCTGCTGCGGCAGGTCCAGAACCGGCTCGACGCGCCGTTGATCCAGGTGTTCGGCCTGACCGAAACCTGCGGTGCCATCGTGCAACTGGAACCCGAGGATCACCACGGCGACCTGCTGACCTCGGTCGGCAAGCCATACCCGTGGGTGGAGGTCGAAATCCGCGATCCCCACACCGAGTCGCGGCTGCCCAGCGGCAGTGACGGTGAGATCTGGGTGCGTTCTCGGCAATGCGCCGAAGGATACTGGCGGCGCCCGGAAGCAACGGCGCGGCTTCGAGCCCCGGACGGCTGGCTGCGCACCGGCGATGTCGGCCATTTCGACGACTCGGGCTACCTGTTCATCACCGACCGGCTCAAGGACATGATCATCACCGGCGGCGAGAACGTCTACCCGGCCGAAGTGGAGCGGGTGCTCGTGACACATCCCCAGGTTGCCGAGGTCGCCGTTATCGGCGTACCCGACCGCACCTGGGGTGAAGCCGTCGCAGCGATCGTCGCGCTCCGCGAAGGGGCACAACTGGGTGAGGCCGCCCTGATCGATTGGGCGCGCCCCCGCATAGCCGGTTTCCGCCGCCCGCGCCGGGTTGTGATCATCGATTCCCTCCCGCGCAATCCGAGCGGCAAGGTGCTCAAAGGCGAACTGCGCCGGTACTTCCCGGACTGATCGTGACGACGGATATGGACCATCCAGCCAACTTCAGGAGCAAGAAATGAGTTCAGGAGCAGAGAAGATGAGTGCCGACAATGCCCGGACCGCCATCGTCACCGGAGCCGCACGCGGCATCGGCGCGGCCACCGCGAAGGCGCTGGCCGCCGCGGGATACGCCGTCGCGGTTCTCGATCTCGACGAGGCGGCATGCAAGACGGTCGTCGCGGAGATCGAGGTGACGGGTGGCCGTGCGCTCGCGGTCGCCGCCGACGTCTCCGATGAAGACGGTGTGGCTGCTGCGGTGCAGCGAGTTGCCGCCGACCTCGGTACACCCACCGTACTGGTGAACAATGCCGGGATCATCCGCGACAACATGCTTTTCAAGATGACCACGGGCGACTGGGACGCGGTGATGAACGTACATCTGCGGGGCGCGTTCCTGATGAGCCGAGCGGTGCAGTCCTACATGACGAGCGCCAAGTGGGGACGGATCATCAATCTGTCCAGCACGTCGGCGCTCGGCAACCGCGGCCAGGCCAATTACTCCGCCGCGAAGGCCGGTCTGCAGGGCTTCACCAAGACGCTCGCGATCGAGCTGGGCAAGTTCGGCGTCACTGTCAACGCGATCGCACCGGGCTTCATCGAAACCGAGATGACCGCGGCGACCGCCGCACGCATGGGACTGTCCTTCGAGGATTTCCGGGACGCGGTGGTGAAGCAGATCCCGGTCGGCCGGGCGGGCAAGCCCGAGGACATCGCGAACGCGGTCACCTTCCTTGCGGGGGAGGGCGCCGGATACGTCTCCGGTCAGGTGCTGTATGTCGCGGGCGGCCCGGCCGACTGATCTGTCAGAAGGACGAAGGATGATGATTTTCAATGGAATCGCCGAGCTGCCGTCCGCGGTCGGCACGCATCTCGGCTACGGCGATTGGCTGACCGTCACCCAGCAGCGGGTCGATCTCTTCGCCGACGCGACCGGCGACCACCAGTGGATCCACGTCGACCCGGAAGCGGCGGCCGCGGGGCCGTTCGGAGCCCCGATCGCGCATGGATTCCTGACGTTGTCGCTGGTGTCGCTGCTCACCGCGCAGATTTGGCGCGTCGAGGGATTGAAGATGGGAATCAACTACGGCTGCAACAAGGTTCGATTCCCTTCGGCGGTGAAGGTGGGTGACCGGGTCCGCGCCGGCGCGGAGCTCAGCACGGTCGCGCCGACTCCCGCGGGAACGCAGATGACGGTCACCGTGACCGTCGAGATCGACGGCGGCGCCAAGCCGGCCTGTGTGGCCGAATGGCTGCTGCTACTGGTGGATTGAGCTACCCGGGTAATGGCGGAACAGCGCGAATTGGAGGTATGAGCCATGCAATTCACCGAAATCGACTATGCCGTCGCGGACGGAACGGCAACGATCACCTTGGAACGGCCCGGCAGACTCAACGCATACACGTACCGGATGGCGCGTGAGATCGTTGCCGCGTGCGATCTGGCCGATGCCGACGACTCGGTTCGGGCCGTGATCGTGACGGGGCGAGGGCGCGCGTTCTGCGCGGGCGCCGACCTCGATCCCGAAGCGGGGGAGTTCGACCAGACCCGAAACGCCGTTCCGCTCTTCGACGACGGCACTCCGCGCGACGGCGGCGGCTACGCGTCCCTTCGTATCGCCGCCATGAAGAAGCCGGTGATCGGAGCGATCAACGGCCCCGCGATCGGGATCGGTTCGACGATAACCTTGCCGATGGACATCCGAATCGCTTCCGAGAGTGCGCGATTCGGATTCGTCTTCACTCGGCGCTGTCTGGTTCCCGAAGCCGCGTCGAGCTGGTTCCTGCCGCGGCTGGTCGGTATGTCGCGGGCGATGGAGTGGGTCACGACGGGCAGGACGTTCGGAGCGGCGGAAGCGCTCGCGGGCGGCCTGGTCTCCCAGGTGTGCTCCGATGACGCCTTACTCGATACGGCGAAGGCGCTCGCCGCCGAGATATCCGAGAACATCGCCCCGGTGGCTTTCGCCGCGGCCAAACAGATGATGTGGGCGATGTCCGAGCAGGGTGGTCCGTGGATCGCGCACCGGCTGGAATCGCAGGTGCTTCAGGCGCTCATCGGCTCCAAGGATTTCGCCGAGGGCGTGGCCGCGTTCCTGGAACGGCGGAAGCCTGTGTTCCAGCTCGGTCCCGCTGCCGACCTTCCCGCCATGATCCCGGCTTGGCCACGGCAACCGGGCTGACCGGCCGCAGGCCGGTTCATTTCGTCGGATCAGCGAGATAGAGGGTGTTCCAGATGATTTGGGTGAGGGCGGTGGCGAGCGTCTCGTCGTTCTCCGGATCGGAATTGCGGATCATCTGGTAGCAGACGCGTTCGACCATCCAGGTCAGGGCGTCGGCGATCTCGTCGGTGGGCATGGGGCGGATACGGCCGCTGGCCTGTCCGCGCTCGATGATCTTGCGAGTGGTGCTGCGGACGTCATCGATCAGTCCGTTGAAGACTTCGGCGATGCCCGCGTCGTAGGCGGCTTCCTCGACGACCGCGGACAAGATCAGACGTCGGCGTCGATAGGTCGCGAGCACGTTCTTCATCGCTTGCCGCAGGTCATCGGGATTGTTCCGCTCGGCGGCCTGCCACCAGGTCTTGGCTGCTTCGGATATCTCGGTGAGCGCCTGATGCGCCAGCCGGCGCAGGAGTTGGCCCTTGTCCTCGAAGTACAGATAGAACGACGCCCGGGAGATGCCGGCGGCCCCTGCCAGTCGATCGACGCTCAATTCGGCGAACGTCAGGTTCTGCTCGCCCATCAAGGTCTCGGCCGCATCGAGCAGCCGGCCCTCGAGGGCGATCCGCCTTTCTTGGCGCCGTGGCTGTGAACTGCGAGTCATCGGTGGCATCGGTGGCTCCAATCGCTCTGTGCGGCAACTTCGATTCTCGATCGCCGTGGGTATCCAGACCAGCCTAGACACCGGGTATGGACGCGATGTCCAGGCATGGGTGGAGCCGGTGACCCTGGATCAATAGTTGGACACAATGTCTGGACTATTCGTCCATACAACATGTCTTGACACACTGTCTAAGTATGGTTAGCGTCACATTCAGCGATGGTGGCCGCAAGGGCCGCATCCGCAACAACTTCGAATCGTCGTCACCGCGTCGCTCGTGAGCGAGCAGGGAGAGCGACGGCATTCAACGGTCATCGACAAGGGAGTCGGATGTATCCCGGTGCGTATGTTTCTCAATTTCCCGACAAACCGGCCGCGATCCTCGCTGCTACCGGCGAGGCGCTCACCTACCGGGATCTCGACCGGAATTCGGCGCGGTTGGCGCGGTTCCTCCACGATGCCGGGCTGCGCCGCGGCGATCACATTGCGGTGCTGGCCGACAATCACCCTAGGGTCTTCGAAATATATTGGGCCGCAATGCGTTCCGGCTTGTACATCACAGTCGTCAACTGGCACCTCACCCCCGCCGAGGCCGCTTACATCGTCGACGACTGCGGTGCCGGCGTCCTGATCGCGGCGGCGTCCCTGGCCCCCCTGGCCGAGCAGGTCGCCGATGACGTGTCGAACGTCCGTGTCCGCCTCGCCTATCACGGATCCGTTCGCGGATACGACTCGTACGAGGAGGCGGTGGACAAGTCATCGGCCGAACCGCTGCCGGACCAGCCGCGCGGATCCGACATGCTCTATTCCTCGGGCACGACCGGCCGGCCGAAGGGCATCAAACCCCCGCTGCCCGACTGCCAGGTCGACGAGCCGGGCGACAGCTACGTCGCGGTGTTCGGGCAGATGTACGGCTTCGATCGGGACAGCGTGTATCTGTCCCCGGCCCCGATCTACCATGCCGCCCCGCTGCGGTTCAGCGGCGTGGTGCAGGCGCTGGGCGGGACCGTGGTGCTGATGGAGCGTTTCGACGCCGAGGAAGCGCTGGCGATGATCGAGCGATATCGGGTGACCCACAGCCAGTGGGTCCCAACGATGTTCGTGCGCATGCTCAAGCTGCCCGATGGCGTCCGCGGCCGGTACGACCTGTCGAGCCTGCGCGTCGCCGTGCACGCCGCCGCGCCCTGCCCGGTCGAGGTGAAGCAGGCGATGATCGACTGGTGGGGGCCGGTGTTGTACGAGTACTACTCGTCGACCGAGGGCAACGGGATCACCTTCATCTCCCCCGGGGAGTGGCTGCGTAAGCGCGGTTCGGTCGGCCGGGCCGGCGTCGGAACCATCCGCGTCTGTGGCGACGACGGCACCGTGCTGGCGACGGGCGATACCGGGACGATCTACTTCGAGCGCGACACGCCGCCGTTCGTCTACCACAACGACCCCGAGAAGTCCGCGCGCACAAGGCATCCGGTTCATTCGACCTGGACCACCACCGGCGACCTGGGCTATGTGGACGATGAGGGCTACCTGTTCCTCACCGACCGTCAGGCATTCATGATCATCTCCGGTGGGGTGAACATCTATCCGCAGGAGATAGAGAACTCACTCGCTCTGCACCCCAAGGTTTTCGACGTCGCCGTGATCGGTGTACCCGATCCGGAGATGGGCGAAGCCGTCCTGGCGATCGTCCAACCCGTCGAGCATTCCGACTCCGGTCCGGAACTGGCGGACGAGCTTCAGAGCTACCTCCGCGAGCGGGTCGCCGGTTTCAAGGTGCCCCGTCGCATCGAATTCACGCGCGACCTACCGCGCACACCCACCGGAAAGCTTGTCAAGGGCAAGCTGCGTGACCTCTACCGGTAAACCCGGCTACCTGATCCACCTTAGGAGAGAACAATGCTGATCAAAGCCGCAGTGCTGCGCGCCCACGACAAGCCGTACCAGATCGAGGACCTCGAGCTGGCGGAGCCGGGCCCGGGGGAGATCCGAGTACGGATCGCCGGTACCGGGATGTGCCACAGCGACCTGCTGCCGCGGGTGCCGAACTACGTCGCCAAACCGCCGATCATCACCGGGCACGAAGGCTCGGGGGTGGTCGAGGCGGTCGGCTCCGGCGTCACCGGCCTCGAACTCGGCGACCACGTCGTGCTGTCCTTCGATTCCTGCCGGACCTGCGCCAATTGCCAGTCCGCGCAGGCCGCCTATTGTGACACCTTCCTCGCCAGGAACCTCATCGGAGTCGGCGTCGACGGTTCCAGCCCCGTCACCGACGCGGACGACAAGCCGGTTGCGTCCCGCTGGTTCGGCCAGTCGTCCTTCGCCACCCATGTGCTGGCATCGGCACGCAACGCCGTGCGGGTCTCGAAGGATCTGCCCTTGGAACTACTCGGCCCGCTGGGCTGCGGCGTCCAGACCGGAGCCGGTTCGGTGCTGCTGGCGCTCGATGTCCGGGCAGCGTCGAGCATTGTGGTGTTCGGAGCGGGTGGTGTCGGCCTGAGCGCGGTGATGGCGGCGAAGGTGGCCGGTGCGGCCACCATCATCGCTGTCGACCTCAATCCCGCTCGGCTGGAACTGGCTCGGGAACTGGGCGCCACGCATACGTTCGACGGTACCGACGAGAATCTGGTGGCGGCCGTGCAGGAGGCCACCGGTGGCGGCGCGCACTACAGCCTCGACACCACCGGCCTCCCAGCGGTGATCTCCACGGCGATCCGGGCGTTGCGGTCTACCGGAACCTGTGGCCTGGTGGGCATCCAGCGCGGTGATCTGGTGATCGACCCGTCGGACCTGGCTGTCGGCCGTACGGTCACCGGGATCATCGAGGGCAGTGCCGTCCCACAGGTTTTCATCCCACAGCTGATCGCGCTGTGGGAGCAGGGTCTGTTCCCGTTCGACCGGCTCATCCAGACCTTCCCCCTCGACCGCATCAACGAGGCCGAACAGGCGACCCTGTCCGGCGCGGTTGTCAAACCGGTACTTATTCCCGCCTGAAATCTTTCGCAGGACAGCGGATTTCGATCAAAAGGACGCTCAGCATGCGTGAATACGACTCCTTCTACATCGGCGGGAACTGGGTCCGGCCGATGGGCGAAAACACTCCGATCGCCGTCATTTCCCCCACAGATGAGCAGCGGTTCAGCACCGTGCCGTCCGCCGGCCCCGCGGACGTGGACCGCGCGGTCGCCGCGGCGCGCGGCGCGCTGGCCGCGCCGGAATGGGCCGGGCTCACCGCCGAGCACCGAGCCGCGCTGCTGGAGCGGTTGGCCGATGAGTTGCAGAAGAATCTCGCCGATCGTGCGGCGCTGACCACCCGGCAGAACGGAATGCCGATCGCGGTGGCGACTTTCGCCGAGGGCTCGGGGCCGGTCGGACTGCTGCGGTATTACGCCGCCCTCGCCCGGACCATCGCCTTCGAGGAACGCCGACCGCGCGCCGACGGCTTGGGCGACACACTGGTCCGGCGTCAGCCCGTCGGCGTGGTCGCGGCGATCGTGCCCTGGAACTTCCCGCAGGCGCTGACCATGGCCAAGGTGGCGCCTGCCTTGGCCGCGGGGTGCACCGTGGTGCTCAAGCCCGCCCCCGAAACGTCCTTGGACGCATTCGAACTCGCGGCCGCCGCCGAGCGAGCGGGGTTGCCCGCCGGTGTACTCAATGTGGTCTCCGGCGGCGTCGACGCCGGCGAGCACCTCGTCGCCCATCCGGGAGTGAACAAGGTCGCCTTCACCGGATCCACCGCGGCGGGCCGTCGCATCGGCGAAGTATGCGGACGCCTGTTGCGGCCGGTCACCTTGGAGCTCGGCGGCAAGTCCGCGGCGATCGTCCTCGACGACGCCGATCTCGCCGACACCATCACCGGCCTGGCAACAGGTTCGCTACTCAACAATGGCCAGACCTGCTACCTGTCCACCCGAATCCTCGCCCCGCACAGTCGGTATCGGGAAGTCGTCGATGCGGTCGCCGGTCTCGCCAACGCATTGACAGTCGGCGATCCCATGGATCCGGCCACCCATGTCGGCCCCCTGGTGAGCCGACGACAGCGCGAGCGGGTGGAGTCCTATATCGCCGCGGGGAAAGCATCGGGTGCCCGGGTCGCGGCGGGAGGCGGGCGACCGGACCGAGAACAGGGATGGTTCGTCCAGCCCACGGTCTTCGCCGACTCGGACAACACCTCGGTGATCGCCCGCGAGGAGATCTTCGGCCCGGTGCTGACCGTGATCCCCTACGGCGATATCGACGAGGCCGTGGCGATCGCCAACGACTCCGAATATGGTCTCGGCGGCACGATTTGGACCTCCGACCCCGAGAAGGGAGTCGAGTTGGCGCGGCGAGTCGAGACCGGCTCCATCGGCGTCAATTTCTACAACCTGGACATCGGTGCGCCCTTCGGCGGGGTGAAAGCCAGTGGACTCGGCCGGGAATTCGGCCCGGAGGGGCTGAACGCCTACGTCGAACTGAAGTCGATCTATCTTTCCCCGCGGGGGACCGCACGATGAATGCTCTCATTTCCACGCGCCCCTACGATGCGATCGACCTGTCCACGCGCGCGTTCTGGTCCACCACCGCAGCCGATCGCGAGCGGAGTTTCGCGGTCCTGCGTGAGCAACGGCCCGTCAGTTGGCAGCGCCCCCCGGAGTCGTTGCAGCAGAACCCGGATGCCGTGGGCTTCTGGGCGGTCGTGCGCCATCGCGACATCGTCGAAGTCAGTCGCCGTCACGATGTCTTCATCTCCGGTAAGGGCGTGCTGTTCGCCGACATGCCCGAGGAGGCGCTCGAAGCCACCCAGTCTTTCCTCGCCATGGATCCGCCACGGCACACCAAGATTCGCAAATTGGTCAGCGCGGCCTTCACCCCGAGGCAGGTCAAGCGCATCGAGGAGCAGATCAAGACCAATGCCGCGGCGATTGTGCGCGAGCTCGCCGCCGCCGGCAGCGGGGTGGATTTCGTGCGCCGGTGTTCCAGCCTGCTTCCGTTGCGCACCTTGGCGGATATGGTCGGTATCCCGGAGGATCGCCGTGTGGAAGCGGCCGAGGCCGCCAACGATCTCGTGTCACTGAACGATGAGGTGCACCTGGCCGGGCGTGATCCGCTCGGGCTGCTCGTGGTCCAGACCATGTACCTGCACCAACTGGCGCTCGAGATGGCCGAGCGGCGGCGGGCCGATCCGGCGGACGACCTCATGACCAACCTCGTGCAGGCCGAGATCGATGGGGAGCGGCTCACCGACAAGGAGATCGCCGCGTTCTTCGTCCTGCTGTGCG
This sequence comes from Nocardia yamanashiensis NBRC 100130, assembly GCF_001613325.1. Classification (GTDB taxonomy): domain Bacteria; phylum Actinomycetota; class Actinomycetes; order Mycobacteriales; family Mycobacteriaceae; genus Nocardia; species Nocardia yamanashiensis. The sequence goes on from NZ_BDCD01000002.1 coordinate 394,345, forward strand.
TCGCCGGTAACGACACCACCCGCCAGACCACGAGCCACGCCCTGCGGGCCCTGACCGACTTCCCGGAACAACGGGAGTGGCTGATGGCCGACATCGACGGCCGGATCCCCACTGCCGTCGAGGAATTCGTGCGCTGGTCCACGCCGGTGATGACGTTCCGCCGCACCGCCGTCGCCGACTACGAACTGGGCGGCCGGGTGATCAAGGCCGGTGAGAGGGTGGTCATGGTCTATCCCTCCGGCAATTGGGACACCTCGGTCTTCACCGACCCCGACCGGCTCGATCTGAGCCGTGATCCGAACCCGCACTTGGGTTTCGGCGGCGGTGGCCCCCACTTCTGCCTCGGCAATCATGTCGCCAAAACTCAGTTGCGCGCGCTGTTTTCCGAACTGCTGCGCAATATTCCGGATATTCGGGCCGGCGCGCCCGAGTACCTCGTCGGCGACTTCATCCACGGCGTCCGCGCGATGCCGTGCGAATTCGGCGCGTGAAGGAGTCGCACGTGAGGAATTCGAGCCGGGCGTCCATCGCCGGCCTCGGCATCACCGAGGTCGGCAAAATCTACGGCCGCAGCGCCACCGACTTCGCCGCCGACGCCGTCCGCCGCGCCGCCGCCGACGCTGGATTGCGGACAACAGACATCGACGGACTGCTGGTCTCCAGTGGCCTGAGGCGCGATCTCGGCATCTCCCTGGGCAATGTTCTCGGACTGCGCGATCTGCGGCTGCTCACCGAAATGAACGCCTACGGTGCCACCGCGGGGTCGATGCTGACGTACGCGGCCGCCGCGGTGACGAGCGGTATGGCCGAGACCGTGGCATGTGTTTTCGCCGACGCGCCATTGCAACCCAAACTGTCCGCGGGTGCGGCCTATACCGGACGCGGCCGCAAACCGGCCACCGGCTTCGCGAGCTACAACATCGCCAGTGGTATCACCAACGCGAATGCCAGATACGCGCTCGCCACCCGTCGGCACATGGAGACCTACGGGACGACCAGTGAGCAGCTCGGGCACATCGCGGTCGCACAGCGATCCTGGGCCGCGCTGAATCCTCTTGCCCAGCTGCGTGATCCGATCACGTTGGCGGACCACCAGAATTCCCGCTGGATCGCCGACCCCCTGCATCTGCTCGACTGCTGTCTCGTCTCCAACGGCGGGGCCGCGGTGATCGTCACCACCGCGGAGCGGGCACGAAACCTCGCGCAGCCGCCGGTCGACATCCTCGGCTGGGGTCAGGGCCATCCCGGTCAGCTCGCCGAACGGGGCTCGGAGTTCGGATTGCGCACGGGCGCAGCGATTTCCGGCCCGACCGCGCTGAAGATGGCCGGGGTCTCCGTAGGCGACGTCGACCTCGTCGAACTCTACGACTGCTACACCTTCACGGTCCTGATCACCTTGGAGGACTACGGATTCTGCGCGAAGGGTGAGGGCGGCGCGTTCGTCGCCGACGGGCGGCTCGGACCGGGAGGCGCTTTGCCGCTCAATACCGGTGGCGGGCAGCTGTCGTCGTATTACCTGTGGGGTATGACGCCTCTCACCGAAGCTGTCATCCAGGGCCGTGGTCAGGCGGGCGAGCGCCAGGTGGGCAAACGTGACGTGATCTTGGTCAGTGGCAACGGCGGTGTCCTCGATCACCATTCGACTCTCGTCTTGAAGGGGGCGTGACAACCGTGACCATAGAGATCTCCGGTCCCCCGGTCGTGCGCGACGAACGCAGTGCCGAGTTCTTCGATGCCAGCGCGGCCGACTGCCTGCTCATCCGTAAGTGCTCCGATTGCGGTCATCCGCTCGGTCTGGAATCGCGCACCTGTTCATGCGGAAGCTCGAACCTGGAGTGGCACAACGCATCCGGTTCAGGTGAGCTGATTTCGTGGTCGGTGGTCCACCATCCGCCGCATCCGGCCTTCGCGGACCAGGTGCCCTTCCCGGTCGGACTGATCGAACTGGACGAGGGACCTTGGCTCAACGCGCGCATCGTCGGCATCGAACCGGACCGGTTGCATGCCGGGTTGTCCCTGACCGTCGCGTTCGTCCATCCCGCGGAGGGCGACTCGTATCCGGTGTTCGCCCCGGCGACCTCGAGTCCGAAGGAGGCCTAGTTGTCTGTGATCCTGACGGAAGAACAGCGCGCGTTCGCCGCAGCGCTTCGAGCCTTCTCCGATCGAGAGGCCGGCACCCGTGAGCAGCTCGCCGCGCTCTCCGATGAGCGCTTCCGCGGGCACAATCCCGATCTGCACGAGAAGCTCGCGAAGCTGGGATATGTCGGCGTCGGCATCTCGGAAGCGCACGAGGGCGGTGGCGGCGGGGCTGTGGAACTCTGCCTGCTGATCGAGGAGGTCAACCGCGGTTTGCTTCCGGTCGCGGGGCTCGGAGTCAGCATGATCGTCGCGAGTCCCTACGAGCGGTTCGGCACCGAGGAACAGAAGCGGGAAATCCTCGGTGGCATCTGCGCGGGCCGGGTCGAGGCGATCGCCATGAGCGAGCCGGACGCCGGATCCGATGTCGCCAACCTGTCCACCCGAGCCGTGTTGTCCGGCGACCACTACGTGATCAACGGACAGAAGATGTGGACCACCGCGGCACACGTCGCGGATCATCTGCTCGTCGTGTGCCGGACCGAGCCTGCGAGCACACGGCACGAGGGCCTGAGCATGATCAGCGTGCCGACTTCGGCACCCGGCCTGACGATTCGAGCAATCGAGACCATGGGCGGCAGCGAGGTGAACGAGGTCTTCTTCACCGATGTCCGTGTTCCGGCCGACCGGCTCCTGGGCACCCCTGGCGACGGCTGGCGGCAGCTGATGGCAGGGCTCAACCACGAACGGCTGCTCTGCGCCGCGCAGGGCCTGGGCCGTGCGCAGCGCGCCTTCGACGATGCGGTGGCGTATGTCAAGGAGCGCAAGCAGTTCGGGCGCACGATCGGCAGCTTCCAAGCCGTGCGCCACCGCCTTGCGGATCTCGCCACAGCGATCGAATCGACCCGGCACCTGGTCTACGGCATCGCGCACCTCGTCGACCAGAACCCCGAAACACCTTTGCCGCGCGAGGCTTCGATGGCCAAACTGCAGGCCGCCGAGCTCGCCAAACGCGCCACCCTCGAGGCGATGCAGCTGATGGGCGGCGCCGGATACGCCGTCGAGTTCGGAATGGAGCGCCAGGTTCGGCAGGCGATCGCGATAACGATCGGCGGCGGCGTCTCCGAGGTTCAGCGCGACATCATCGCCAAATCCTACGGGCTCTGAGTTCGCTGCTCGCTCAACGGATCCCGTTCGACAACGCATCCCCGCATGCTTCTGTTCTCCCGATGAAGGAATCGAGATGACCTCACAGATCACACCCGAACGGCTGGCGTCGTTGTTCCGCCCGCGCAGCGTCGCGCTCGTCGGTGCTTCGGACAAATCGGGGTTCTCCCTCACGACGTACCGCAATCTGCTGAAGGCAGGCTTCGGCGACCGAGTGATCCTGGTCAACCGTCGCGGCGTGGAAACACACCGGCGGCCCACGGTCACCTCGTGTGCCGCGATCGGCGAACCGGTCGATGTCGCGTTCATGATGGTGCCGCAGGCCGGCATGCGCGATGCGCTCACCGATGCGGCCGCGGCCGGGATCCGCAACGCGGTCGTGCTGTCGTCCGGGTACGGGGAGACGGGTGCGGCCGGTCGGCGCGCACAGACCGAACTGGTCGCCCACGCCGAATCGCTGGGCATGGTGCTGCTGGGACCGAACCACCTCGGCTTCGCCAATTTCGCCGAGCAGGTGCCGGTCGCGGCGATCCCCGGTCTGCCGCGTGAGTCCGGGCCGGTGGCGCTGCTATCACAGAGCGGGGCCAGTTGCGGCGCGATGGTGGATTTCGCGGCCATGACCGGTATCGGACTGTCCTACCTGGTCACCCTCGGCAACGAAGCGATGATCACGGCCGGACATGTGCTGGATTACCTCGTGGACGATGAGCACACCCGGGCGGTGGCGATCTTCATGGAGGCCATCCGTGATCCGGAGGTGTTCCGCGCCGCCGCCCGCCGGGCCGCCGAAGCCGGCAAGGCCGTGGTGGTGCTCAAGGCCGGCAGCAGCGAACTGTCCGCGCGCACCGCGGCGGCGCACACCGGCGCGCTGGTCGGGGACGACGCCACGATCGACGCGATATTCCGCGACCTCGGGGTCATCCGGGTCGACACCGTCGAGGACATGCTGATCACCGCCGGCGCCGCGGCGCACCTCGGACGCTTGGAGCGGCCCGGGATCGGTGTGGTGTCGATTTCCGGTGGGGCATGCGACATCCTGGCCGATCGCGCCGATGACATCGGCGCACCGCTGCCCACCATCGCCGAGGACACGGTGGCTCGGTTGACCGCGATCCTGCCCGAATACGGCACGGTGCAGAACCCACTGGACGTCACCGGCGCGGCGATCATCGACCCCGGCATCTTCACCCGCTGCATCGAGGCGATGTCGGCCGACCCCTCCGTCGGGGTGGTCGCGGTGATCAACACCCTGCCCTGGCAGGGTAGTGACAACAAACCGTATGCGGCCCAGACAGCCATCAACGCCATCGGCGCCGGTATCGGCAAGGCCGCCGGACCGGTGGTCTACGTCAGCCAGGTGGTCCAGCCGATCACCGCCTATACCCGTCGAGTCATGGACGAAGCGGAGATCCCCTATGCCGTACCCGGACTGAAGCAGGCCGTGGTCGCCTTGCGCAATATCGGCTGGTGGTCGGAGACGACCAGGGATCTGAACAGCCCGCGAACACTCGACGCGCCGCAAGTATCGCCCACGATGCGCGACAGACGGGGTCCGTGGTCGGAAGAATCAGCCCGCCGATTGCTCACCGAGGCAGGCATTCCAGTGATCCCGGGCAGGCTGGTCGACTCCGCGGACGACGCCGTCGCGGCAGCGGCCGAGTTCGACGGAGCCGTCGCGGTGAAGATCGTGTCGCCGGACATCCTGCACAAGAGCGACCTGGGCGGCGTGCGCCTCGGAGTGACCGGTGACGGAGAGGTCCGTCGGGCGTACCGGGAGGTCGTCGCGGCAGCCGAGGCGGTTCCGGACGCCCGGATCGAGGGCGTGCTGGTGTCGCCGATGCGTTCGGGCGGTGTGGAACTGCTCGTCGGCGTCGTGCGTGACCCACAGTGGGGGCTGATGCTCGCGGTCGCACTTGGCGGAGTGTTCGTCGAAGCCCTGCGCGACTCCGCTCTGACGCCCCTCCCCGTCACCCCGGCCAAGGCCCGCCGTCTCCTCGGGGAGTTGCGTGGCCTCCCGCTGCTACAGGGTGCTCGTGGCACGGAACCCGCCGATCTCGACGCCCTCGCGGCCGTGATCTCCCGCGTCGGATCTCTCGCCGAGGCGTTGGGCGAGGACCTCGAATCACTGGAAATCAACCCCTTGCGAGTGGCGGGCACCATGGTCGAAGCCCTGGACGCCCTGGTCACCTGGAAGGACGACGCCTGACGTTACGGTGCGCGACGGAGTGGCGGCGTGCGGTCGCGATCGATGCAGGGCACACTCCTCGGGTTGAGAGCTTCATCGCCCCCGACACCGAGGCCACGATGACACCGATTCCGGATGGTTTGTCGCTCAACACGCTTGGTGAACTTCCGCAGTACCCGCCAGGCACATCGTTCGGCCCCGATATCGACATCGCCCACGAGATCCTGCTGTCCGACACCGGCGAGGAGGTGAAACGGGCGGCGTTTCTCGACTGGGTTGCGCGGCATCAACCTTGCGTCTTCGGGCGAATGGCCACCAAGACGGGCAAGCCGGCGCGCGGATTGGCGATGGACCTGTGCTGGATCGGTGAGCGGATCCTGGCGGCCGGCCCGCTCGCGGTCGCCGCGCGGATCGCCGAGGGCCGCCGCATCTGGAAGGAACGGGCCGCCCGCGGCGAAAGTAGTGCCTTCCTAGTCATATTCAACGACCGTCGCCTAGCCTATGCCCGGCCGGGCCTCGAATTCGTGCGGCTGTGCAGCGAGTTGGCGTCGCTGTATCTCACCGAGCTGGCGCCCATCCAGCCCGACGTCATCTACACCGAGGCGATCCCGCTGCGCGGGCGTGATGGGGTGCTGCGCTTGTTCAAAGGCAGTGTGCAGCTGTTTCACACCGGTGCGCACCTGCGTCGCCATCATGACCGCCGGATACCCGGCGGCGTGATGATCTCGGTGAACGGCCCCGGACACTACGCCAATTCCCTTGTCACCCAGAGCTTGTACGCGGACCTGGCCGAAGCCGCGCCCGTGGTCCGCCGTTTGGCCGCGCGCTCGATCGGCGCGGGCGGTCTCGGCGACGACCGTGCGCGCAGCACCACCTGGCACCGCGACGCCCGAACTGCCGAACGCGACACCGCCCGTTGGTTCTCCGCGGCCTATCACCTCGACGTTCTCGTCCAATCCGATGTGGTCAGCGACCCCAGCCTGCGCACTGGTCCCTGCCCAGCCGCCGAACAATGGTCCTGGCTGCACCTGGACTACATCGACGCCCGGCACACCACCTCCGCCGACCGTACCCACGGCTGGTTCCACGGGATGCCGATCAATGACAACGACATGCACCACAACCCGTGGCCGCCAGTCGTTCCCATCGACGCACCGGACTTCAACTACTGATCCGTCGGCTGCTACGGGGGTCGCCCGGAAGGACAGCCACCTGATGTGCAGGCGTCCTATTTGTGCGCGAATTCGCTCAGGTGCAGGCATATTTCGTCGATGGCGTGCTTGGCTTGGGGGAACAGGGCGACCTCGGAGAGGAAGCCGTGGAAGACGCCCGAGTGTCGGGTCAGGGTCACCGGGACTTCGTCGCGCCACAGGCGGGCGGCGTATGCCTCGGCGTCGTCGCGCAGCGGGTCGACTTCGGCGGTGAGGATCAGCGCGGGTGGCAGGTCGCGGAGTGTGGCTGCGCGCAGGGGTGCGGCGAGCTGGTCGCCGCCGGGGTGGTCCGGGCCGACGTACTGTTCCCAGCACCAGCGCGCGTCGGCGGCGCTGAGCAGGGGCGCGTCGGCGAACTCGGTCCACGCCGGGGAGGTGAAGGTGTCGTCTACGGCGGGGTAGGCGAGGATCTGGGTGCGGGGGAGGCGGCGGCCCGCGTCACGGCGGTGCAGGCACAGTGCCGCGGCGAGATTGCCGCCCGCGGAGTCGCCGGCGATGGCGATCCGGTCCGGGTCGAGGCCGAGTTCCGTGGCATTGCGGACCAGCCAGTCGAAAGCGTCGACGCAGTCGTGTAGTGCTGCGGGGTAAGGGTTTTCGGGGGCCAGGCGGTATTCCAGGGAGATGACCGTCCAGCCGGAGCCGGCGGCGATCGCCCGGCACAGTTCGTCCGCGCCGTCCAGGGTGCCGAGGACGAACCCGCCGCCGTGCAGGTAGACGACGGCGGGTGCGAAGCCGCCGCCGGACGTATCGTCCGCGCGGTACCGGCGAGCGGTGATCGAACCTGAACGCGTCGATATGGTCAGTTGATCAACTTGGTTCAACGGGGTGATCGGCTCGGGTGGCGCTTGCGTGTTCGCCACCGCCCGGGCCTCTTCCGGCCCCAGTTCACGCAGGGGTTTCGGGATGATCTGACCGAAGATGCGGGCCATGGCCGCGGCATTGTCATCGAGCAGTTTCCAGCATTCGGGGGTGCTGTCGTTCATGGAAAGCCTCGCAAGTCGTTGACAGGAAGTGATTTGTGCCTCACGATCATAGTCACATGACTCAGTCATATGACTATGAAGTCGTGTTTCCTCGGGATCCTGCCGCTGGTCTGCCGCGCACGCGATCTCGTCGCACGAAAGGACAATCACATGACCGAAACGACGATCGGTCTCGCGGTACGCGGGGCTGACGCGGTCGGCGGGGTCGACATCCGGATCGAGGACGACGCCAGTCCGATGGTCCGGTTGATCGGCCGGACCATCGCCGATTCCGTACGCGCCAACGGCAAGGACGCCGTCGCGGCTTGCGAGGGCACGATCGCCGTCCGCTCGCACGACACCCCGCAGGCCGTCACGGTCACCATCGCCGACGGTGTCGTCGCGGTGTCGAGCGGCGTATTCGTCGAGCCCGATATCAGCGTGACCGTCGATCTGAACGGGCGATGCGCCCTGGTCGGGGCGCCCAGTGACGCAGACGATCTCGCGGTCGCGGTGCAGGCGCTGCTGTCGCCGCCGCTGCCGGACTGGCGGGCGGCCGCGGAGTCGTTCTGGGCTGCCGCACGCTCGGTGCCGGGCATTCCCGACATGCTCGTCGCGATCACCGAAGGTCCGGACGGCATCGATCAGCACGTCGTCGGCGAAGGCGACACCCACTACGTCATCGCGGGGCCGCCGGAGCTGCTGGCCGGGATCTTCTCCGGCGCCGACGATCTGATCGCCGCGCTGTCCACCGGTCTGGTCGGCGTGCGCGGCACGCTCTCGCAGCTGTCGGTGCTGGTCGCCGCTTCTTGGAAGGTTCGTTACGATGTCTGAAATCACCACCGTCACCGTCGATCTGGACGATTCGGTGCACACCGTCCGGCTCGAGGCCACCAATCACGAGGGCTGTTTCCTCGGAAAGAACGTGGCGCGCAAGAAGTTCGCCGCCAGTGCGGATTCGGGGTTCGCGATGGCCGATCTGCTCTTCGGCCTCGATCTGGGCAATGCGCCGACCTTCGGGTTTCCCTTCCCGGAGTGGCGAGGGCACGTCTCGGACGTGCAGTTCCGGCCCGATCTGTCGACGCTGATCGAATGGGAGCCCGGTCTGCGGTCGGTGATCGGCGACTATTGGCAGGCCGACGGCAGCCCGATCGGGATCTGTCCGCGCAATCTGGCCCGCGCCCTGGTCGAGCGGCTGGCCACCCGCGGTTACACCGCGACCGTCGCCGTCGAGATCGAGGCGACCGTGTTCCAGGAGTCCATCCACGAGGCGCGGGCCAAGAGCTATCGCGACCTGACCCCGCTCGGCGGCTCCGCCGGAACCGCGTATCACCTTGCCAAATCCAAGGATTGGGTCGAGTACATGTCGGCGGTCGCGCGCCGCCTGGACGAGATCGGCATCGAGTGGGAAGCCTGGAGCGATGAGGACGCGGCCGGTCAGGTCGAATTGAATCTGGTGCCCGGAGATCCAGTGTCGGTGTGCGACAACTGGGCTCGCGCCCGGCAGGTGATGCGGGAGGTGGCCTTCGAACTCGGCCACACCGTGACCTTCATGGCCAAGCCGACCGCCGGATACGGGCAGGCGTCGCACGTGAATCTGTCCCTGCAACGCGACGGCGTCAATGCCTTCTACGCGCCCGACGGGCCGTCGGCCACCATGCGGCACGCGGTCGCCGGACTGCTCGCGACCATGCGCGGCGCGACCTCGGTGATGCTGCCGCAGATCACCTCCTACCGCCGCTTGGTCGATCTGAGCGGCCCGCCCACCACCGTGACCTGGGGTATCGCCAACAAGAGCACCGCGGTGCGCGCGGTGGTCGGCCACCCCTCGCAGTCCCGGCTCGAATATCGGCTGCCGGGTGCGGACGCGAATCTGTACCTCGCGGTCGCGACGATTCTCGCGGGCGTGATCGCCGGACTCGACGGCGGGCTCGAACCGCCCGAACCGGTCAGCGATCTGGCCTGGTGCGTACCGGATCTGGAGCGGCTGCCCGACACGATCACCAAGGCGGCCGCCGCACTCGAGGTCGATCCGATCCTGCGCGCGCAGCTCGGCGACGAATTCGTCGACTACTGGGTCGGCACCCGCCGCTGGGAATGGATGCAGTTCCACACCACCGGCGGTGACCCCTTCGCCGAACTGTCGGAATGGGAATCGGCCCGCTACTTCGAGTTCCCGTGACCGCGCGCGAGACGATCCCGCCGCTGATCGGCACCACCGGCCGGCGGGTGCGGCTCGGACTGGTCGAGGGCTTGGACCCCCGCTACGGTCATCTGTTCGCCGACACGTTCATGTCCGATTTCTCCGAGCGGATCGCCGGGGCGGGCGGGGTTCCGGTGAACCTGCCCTACGACGCCGATCCGGAAGCGTTGTGCCACTGGCTTTCCGGGGTGATCATCACCGGCGGCCAGGATGTGCACCCCGCGTGCTGGGGCGGCGATCCGGCGGTGGTCCGGGACGTGGATCCGCGCGATGACCCGATGGTCCACGATGTCGAACGCGACCGGTTCGAAATCGCGCTGGTGCGCGCCGCGCTGGACCGCGGTATCCCGGTGCTCGGCGTGTGCCGCGGCCTGCAGATCCTCAATGTCGCCCTGGGCGGCACCCTGATTCCGCATCTGGGGCCGAGTTCGGTCGAGCACCTGTCGATGTCGCCGCCGATCACCGACGGCGCCGACGATCACAAGGTCCGCTTCGAGCCCGGATCGGTCGCCGAACGGATCTTCGGCGCGAGCGCGGTGACGAATTCCTGGCACCACCAGGCCGTCGACCGCTGCGGTGCGGGGCTGATCGTCACCGGCCGCACGTCCGACGGCGTCGTGGAGGCGGTGGAACTGCCGGGCCGGCCGGTGCTGGGCGTGCAGTGGCATCCGGAATGGATGGAACGCACCGACCCGTCGTTGAGCTGGCTCGTCGCCGAGGCGAGCGTGCTCAGCGCACGTTCACCCAGGACATGAGCGGGCGCGGGGCTGCCTCGGGGACGGGCCGCGGACCCGGTGTGTCCGCGCCGGGCTCGAGGTTGACGGCCATCCAGGCGTCCAGTGCGCCCAGGGTGAGTTCGATCTGGCGGCGGGCCGCGGCATCGTCGGTGAACACCAGCCAGTTGAGCGCGAACCCGTCCGACAGGGTGGTCACCATGTAGATCAGCGCCTCGACGGTGTCCGGCGCGATCGTCTCGCCCGAGGCGGTCGCGGCGGCGTCGACGATGGTGCGCATGGTGGTGAACGCCTCGCTGTAGACCATCTCGGCCTGCTTGTCCGACTGGCGGCGGGCCCAGCTGATCAATTCGATGACGGCCGCGCCCAATTCGGGATTGGCGAGGTACCACTCCATCACCCCGCGCAGCAGCGCCCGCGCGCTGGTGCGGACATCACCGTGAATATCGTTGCGCGTCAGCACATCCCGGTACTGCGCCGCGACGTGCTCGAAGACGGCCGCGAACAGCAGCTCCTTCGTGGCGAAGCAGTAGTGCAGGGTGGCCAGCGGCGCGCCGGCCTCCTGCGCGATGCTGCGCGTGGTCGCCCCGTCCACGCCACGCGCGGCGATCATGCGCACCGCTGCGGCCACCAGATCGGCGCGACGTTCGGCAGAGGGGATGCGGGCCATGCGCTGCTCCTGTCGAAATTTCTGATCGGTTGATCAAGTCAATTCTGACACTACCAGCCGTCAAGGCCGATTGCGGGCAGGTGGCCCGCTGTTTTTCAAAGACTGGATCAAATGACTTGATCAAATGATCGTGTCGGACTATCGTTATGACTGGCGTCACAAGCCGGCTCCGATCTACGAGCCGCTCGCCATCGCACACTCCGAAGAGGACCCCCGTGATCCACGAAGCTTCAGTCCATCCCGAACGGGTCGGTGACATCGAACGCCTGGCCCTGGATCCGCCGATCGGCACGCTGGTCGGGCTGTTGGCGCATCAGGCCCGGCATTCCGGTGAGTGCGAGTTCCTGCGGTTCGAGGACGGTTCCTGGACTTTCGGGGAGATCGCGGACTGGACCGCGCGTCTGGCGCGGCGGCTGATCGCCGAGGACGGCGTCCGTCCGGGCGACCGGGTCGCGATCATGCTGCCCAACCAGGTGCGATGGCCGGTCGCCTGGCTGTCGATCCTCACGGCGGGTGCGGTCGCGGTACCGGTGAACTCGGCATACCAGCGGGCCGACCTGGAATTCGTGCTCCGGGATTCCGGTGCGCGACTGGTGTTCACCGACGCGGAACACGCCCTGCTCGTCGAGCAGGTGCGCATCGCGAACAACGATCTGGCCGATGTCCGGGTCATCGAGGTCGCCGCGCCCGGGGAGCTCACGCGGTTCCCCGCGGATCCGCCTGAGGTCGAAATCACCGGCAGCACGCTCGCCAACCTCCAATACACCTCGGGGACAACCGGTTTCCCGAAGGCCTGCATGCTGACCCACGACTATTGGACCAGGCTCGGATGGGTCTGCGCCCATGCGTCGGGGCTCGGCGCGGGCGATGTGGCGCTCACCTCGCAGCCGTTCTCGTATATGGATCCGCAGTGGAACACCGCGTTGTGCCTGACGATCGGCGCGCCGCTGGTGGTGCTGCCCCGCTTCTCGGCCTCGGGCTTCATGGCCGACGTCCGCAGGCATCGGGCCACGTTCTGCTACGTGCTCGGCTCGATGCCGACCCTGCTGTTCAAACAGCCGCCCGATCCCCGGGATCGCGACAACCAGCTGCGGCTCGTGCTGTGCTCGGCCATCCCCGCCGCGCTGCACGAACAGCTCGAAAAGCGCTGGGGCGCGCCGTGGCGAGAGATCTTCGGAATGACCGAGAGCGGCGTCGACCTGGTCAGCCTGCCCGATGACACCGCGGATGTCGGCAGCGGCCGGCTGGGCCGGCCGGTGCCCACCAAACAGGTCCGGGTGGTCGACCCGCAGGGGATCGACGTCGCCGAGGGGCAATCCGGTGAACTGATCACCTCGGGTCTGCCGATGATGCTCGGCTACTGGAATCGGCCCGGCGATACCGCGCAGGTGCTGCGCGGCGGCTGGCTGCACACCGGCGATCTGGCGGTGCGGGAGGCGGGCGGCTACCGCTTGGTGGGCCGGCTCAAGGACATGGTCCGGCGCGGCGGGGAGAACATCGCCAGCGCCGAGGTCGAAAGGGCGCTCGAACGCGACCGCAGCGTCGTCGCGACGGCGGTGCTCGGCGTGCCGGATGAACTGTTCGGCGAGGAGGTCAAAGCCTTCGTGCAACTGGCCCCCGGTGTCGAAGACAGCGAAACGACCGCGCGGCTGATCGTCGAGGCCGCGCGAAACCAGCTGGCGCGCTTCAAGGTTCCCCGCTACGTGGAATTCGTCGACGACTTCCCTCGCACTCCGTCCGAGCGGGTGTCCAAACCGGTGCTGCGGGCGCGGTCCGCCGAGCGACCCGGCATCACCTACGACCTGCGACCGTCGCGGCACGGCAGCTGAGGAGCCGGATATGACCGACAATCATGTGAACGTGCGCATCGACGACGACGTCGCGGTGCTCACACTGAATCGGCCCGCCAAGCTGAACGCGCTGGATTCGGATGCGCGAGTGCTGCTCGCGCGGACCATCCGCCATTTCGGTGCGGGGGAGCGAGTGCGCGGGATCGTGCTCACGGGCGCGGGCCGGGCCTTCTCCGCCGGTGAGGATCTCCAGCGGGTTCCGGCGTCCTATGCCGAGATCCGGGTGGCGTTCGCGACCTTCCACGACATCACGCGCGCGATTCTCGAGACGAAAGTCCCGGTGATCGCGGCCGTGAACGGGATCGCGGTCGGCGGCGCCTCGGAGATCACCCTGTGCTGCGACGCCCGGATCGGCACTCCGGCCGCCGAGTACTTTCAGCCCGAAAACCACCGCGGGATCATCGTTTCCAACGCCTCCAGCATTCTCCTGCGTCGCCTGGTCCGCAATCACGCCATGCGAATCATCCTGGGCTCGAACCGGATCGGTGCCGACGAGGCTCGGCGGATCGGCCTGCTCGACGAGATCGTCGCCCCGGAGGGCCTGGTGCCGCACGCGGCCGAGACGGCGCGGCGGTGGAACTCCGATCCCCGGATCACCGCACTGCATCTGGGACTGCTGCGACCGCGTCCCGAAGACATCGAAGCCGCCTTCGCACGCGAAGACGAAGCGGCCCGCCTGGCGTGGGAGTCCGGTGCCTTCAGCGAAGGCGTCGAGGGCTTCTGGGCCACGAAGAACCCGGCGCCGGCGGCGCCCGCACCGAGCAATCCAGATCGGAGACACTGATGATCACCACCGAAGCAGCGCTGCTCACCGCGCTGAACGCACCCCTGGAGTTCACCGAGATCCAGGTGGACGATCCGCAGCCGCACGAAGTCCGAGTCGCGGTCTCGAATGTCGGCCTGTGCCACAGCGATCTGCATTACATGACCGGCACCGTGCACGCCGATCTGCCGGTGGTGGTCGGTCACGAGCTCGCGGGCGTCGTGGAATCCGTCGGTTCCGCGGTGACTTCGCTGCGTCCGGGAGACCGAGTCGTCGGTGCCCTCACGCCCTCGTGCGGGCTGTGCCGCAACTGTCAGGTCGGGCATTCGACCCAATGTCAGCGGGTATCCCAGATCCGGCAGCGCCCCCGGCCCGCCTTCCAACTGCCCGGCGGCCGGGTGGTCGAGCGGCTCGGCGATGTGGGCGCGTTCTCCCGGCACACGCTGATGCGAGAGAACTCGCTGGTGAAAATGCCCGACGACGTGGGCCTCGAAGTGGGCTGCCTGCTCTCGTGCTGCATCATCACCGGTGTCGGCGCGGTATTCCGCGGCGCACGGGTCCGGCCCGGCGCGACCGTCGCCGTAATCGGTTGCGGCGGAGTCGGTTCAGCGATCATTCAGGGCGCACGCCTGGCCGGTGCTTCGGCGATCGTCGCCGTCGACCTGGACGATGCCCGGCTGTCAGCGGCCCGGACCTACGGCGCCACCCACACCGTGAACGGCGCCACCGATGTTCCCGCCGAGATCATGCGCCTGCTCGGCGATGGCGTCGACTACGCGTTCGAAGCCGTCGGCTCCGCCCGGACCGCCGCCACCGCCGTAGCGGTTCTGCGCGCCACCGGAACCGCCTGCCTGGTCGGAATCGCCCCCGACGGAACCGAATTGACGCTCCCGGCCTCGGATTTCTTCTTCGGCGAGAAACGCCTGATCGGCTCCTATATGGGCTCGGGCCAGGCACGCGAGGACATCGCCCAGTTCGCCCGCCTGTACCTACAGGGCGGCCTGCTGCTCGACGAGATGGTCAGCGACATCATCCCCTTCCACGCGCTCGACAAGGGCTTCGAGGCGATGAAGTCCGGCGAGGTGACCCGCATCGTCGCCGACCTCACCGTGTGACCCCCGCATCCCGAACGCCGAAGGAGCCGCAGATGTCGAATCCGCAACTGCCCCAGCCGATCAACTACATCGCCGACGAATGGTCCGACTGCGTGACCATCCCGGACGCCTGGAATCTCGACCCCAACACCGGCCATCCCGTACACCGTGCCGTCACCACCCGCCTGCAGGACGTGGAACGCGCACTGCGCCACGCCGAACAGTCCTACGGCTTCGCGCGCTGGGACGACGCGGCGAGCGAGGAACGCGCCGCCGTGCTCGACCGCGCGGCCGACCTCCTCGCGACCCGGATCGAGGACATCGCCCGCACCGACGCCCTCACCAGTGGCGTCCCCATCGCCAGGACCCGCACCATCGCACAGTTCCTGCCGCACCGGATCCGCTCCGCGGCAGCGGATCTGCGCACCATCCCGCGACGTACGGCCCTGGCGGCCGACGGGCGCGACGTGCGGCTGTACAAGGTTCCGTGGGGACCGGCGGCCATCCTCACCCCGTGGAACGGCCCGAGCTTCATCCCCGCGGCGAAGGTGGCCAGTGCGCTCGCCGCCGGATGCCCCGTCATCCTCAAGCCGTCCGAGCACGCGCCCAGTAGCGCCCAGATCATCGTCGAGTGCTTCGTCGCGGCCGGATTACCCTCGGGCGCACTGCAACTCGTGCACGGCGCGGGCGATGTGGGCGCGGCGATCACCAGTGATCACCGGGTGCGGATCGTCTCGTTCACCGGCGGCCCGAACGCCGGTCGCGCCATCGCCCGCGCGGCGGCCGAGGACTTCAAGGTGCTCCAGCTCGAACTCGGCGGCAACAACCCGGCCCTGGTGCTGGCCGACGCCGATATCGACGTCACCGCCGACGGCCTCCTCGACGGCATGACCAAACTCAACGGCCAATGGTGCGAGGGACCGGGAAAGGTGCTTGCGCACCACAGTCTCGTCGCACCACTGCGCGAGGCCCTGCTGGATCGCCTGGCGCGCCTGGAGATCGGCCACTCCCTGGACGAGAACACCCAGCTCGGCCCCATCTCGAACGCCCCGCACTTCGCCACCCTGCACAACCGCATCGACGCATTGCGCTCCCACGGCGCGGTCATCGATCAGCCCGCGAAACTTCCGGAGCTCGACGGCTTCTTCCTCTCGCCCGCCGTCGCCTCTGGCATCGACCCGGCGCTCGCCACCGCAGAGCTATTCGGGCCGCTCATCACCCTGCACGGCGTCGAATCCGACGAAGACGCCCTGCGCGTGGCCAATGCCAACCCGTCCGGCCTGGACGCCTACGTCTTCGGCCGCGATCTGGACCATGCCATCGACATCGGTGCGCGCATCCGATCGGGAGAGGTGCGCGTGAACGGCGCGAAGATCGCCGATCTCGCCGACGGCTCGGCCCAAAGCTTCTGGGGCACAGCGGGAATCGGCGGGCACGCCCCCGGTGAATCCGTCCGGGTGTTCTGCGGCGACCGCGTGGTCGGCGTCGATTCCCCCGACCTGCCCCTGTAACCACCCATTTCGACGAAAGCGGCACTCTCCATGAATTCCATTCCCTCCGCGGACACCGGGATCGTCGACGTCATCGGCGTCGGCGCCGGATTCTCCGGCCTCTACCTCGCACACCGGCTCGCCACCGCCGGATGGTCCTTCGCGGGCTTCGAAGCTGGACCCGATGTCGGCGGTACCTGGTTCTGGAACACCTACCCGGGTGCGCGCTGCGACGTCGAGAGCATCTACTACTCGTACTCGTTCGACGATGCGCTCCAACAGGAATGGACCTGGAGCCAGCGGTTCGCGCCACAGGCCGAGATCCTCGCCTATATCAACCATGTCGCCGACCGCTTCGACCTGCGCAAGCACTTCACATTCGGCACCCGCGTGGTCGGCGCCACCTGGAATGCGGCCGAACGGTACTGGGAAGTGGTGCTGGACAACGGCGAAACCCGTCGCGGCCGCTACCTGATCTCGGGCGCCGGCGGGCTGTCCACCCCGAAGGATTTCGACGTACCCGGCCTCGGGAACTTCACCGGGCTCCAGGTCTCCACCAGCCGCTGGAACATCTCGCTCGACGACCTCGCGGGCAAGCGCGTCGCCGTGATCGGCACCGGATCGTCCGGGGTGCAAGCCATCCCGCTGATCGCGCAGGTCGCCGAGCACGTCACGGTCTTCCAGCGCACCCCGAACTATGTGATGCCCGCCCGCAACGCGGAACTGTCCACTGCACAGGTCGAAGCCATCAAGAACGACTACCCGGCGATCCGTGAGCAATGCCGGCACTCGCCCGGCGGCATCCCCGACCGACCCGCCGCCGACAAGGCATTCGACGTATCGGCCGAAGAACGCCGGCGACGCTACGAGATCGCCTACGAACTCAGCGGATTCAATGGCGTCGGAGGCGAGTTCGCCGACCTGCTCGTCGACGCCGAAGCCAACCGGACCGCAGCCGAATTCCTGCACGACAAGATCCGCGACATCGTCCGGGACCCGGCCACCGCCGAACTGCTGGTGCCCAAGTACCACCCGTTCGGCGCCAAGCGCAGCTGCTTCGGAACCGACTACTACGAGACCTTCAACCGCCCCAACGTATCAGTGGTCTCGCTGCGCGACGAGCCGATCGAGACGATGACCGCGAATGCGATCGTCACCTCGAAGAACGCGTACGAGGCCGACGCCCTGGTGCTCGCCATCGGGTTCGACGCCTTCACCGGCCCGCTGTACGGGCTCGGGCTCACCGGCGCGTCCGGCCGGAAACTTCAGGACACCTGGCAGGACGGTGTGCGCACTTACCTCGGGATCATGACCGCGGACTTCCCCAACTTCTTCATGATTGCGGGCCCGCAGAGCCCCGCGCTCGCCAGCAATGTGGTGATGACCATCGAGCAGGCCGTCGACTGGATCGCCGATCTGATGGAACACGCCCGCGAGCGCGGCGCGACAATCGTCGAGGCCACCGCCGAAGGCCAGGACGACTGGGTGGACATTACCGAAAAGACGGTTGCCGCAACGCTTTACGCAACCACCGAGTCCTGGTATCGGGGCTCGAACGTGGAAGGCAAGCCCAGCACCTTCATGGGGTATGTGGGCGGCGTCGGCAAGTACCGCCGCATATGCACCGAGATCGCCAAGCGGGGCTACCCCGGCGTCGAGATCGACGGCCAGGCGCAGGTTCGCACTCTCGGTCCGATCCACGAGGAGATCTCGTGAACACAGCGATTCACCGGCGGTACGTCGCCTTCTCCGATGCCCACTACGCCGGTAACCTCGTCGACGGTGCCTTCGCTTTGAAACTGTTCGGCGATGTCGGCACCGACCTGTCGATCGAGATCGACGGCCACGAGGGCCTGTTCGCCGGATACTCCTCGGTCGAATTCCTCGCCCCGGTGCGCGGCGGCGACGTCGTGGAAGCCGAGGCCCGGCTGGTGAAGAAGGGCAACCGGAGTCGCACGGTCGATTTCGAACTCCGTGTGGTGTGCCGCGCGGCCGGCGATTCCGGCCGTTCTCGAGTCCTCGAATCACCGCTGCTCGCGGTACGCGCCCGTGGCACCGCGGTGATCCCCGACGAAAAGAAGGGATCGTCATGAAACTACTCCACGAAACCGGCTGGGCGGCAACGCCCGCCACCGCTGAAGCGTCCTTGGACCAGGAGACCACCTGCGATGTCGTGGTGATCGGAGGTGGCGTGGGCGGCATGTCGGCGGCCCTGCGCGCGGCCGAGAACGGCGCCGACGTGGTGCTGCTCGAATCACACACCCTCGGCTGGGGCGCCAGTTCCCGCAACGCCGGGTACATCACGAACTCCATCGCGGCCGACCCGGAGTTGCTCCGGCTGCTGCTCAAACCCGAGCGCCTGCGCAACCTGTACCGGTATGCCGAGAATTCGGTGCACTTCGCCGAGGCGGCCATCGCCCGCCACGAAATCGACTGCGGCTTCCAGCGCGAGGGCATCGTGATGGCCGCCGTCTCCAAGGGGCAACTGCGGCACGCACGCCGCAATGCGAAGGCGATGGCCGAGGCCGGATCGTCGGCCGAATTCGTCGAGGGCCGGGCAGCAGGGCTGCCGGAGGGCTTCCTGGGCGGGGTACGCGAGGGCGTCGGCGGCACGCTCAATCCAGGCGAGTTCGTCCTCGGCCTGCGGGCCGCGACGATCGCGTCCGGTGTGCGCGTCTACGAGTACACCCCGGCGCGCGATGTCGCCGACACCGGTGACCAGGTCATCGTCACGACCCCGAACGGCCGGGTGCGCGCGCGAAAGGCGTTGCTGACGACCAATGCCTATAGCGCGGGCCTGTCCATCGCGCCGAAGCGTCTGGCCACTCCGGTCTGGACTTCGCTGGTCGAGACCGAACCCGTCGCGGCCGAGCGGCTCGACGAGATCGGCTGGACCAGTCGCGCGCCGATGGTCACGCTGCACATGATCCTCGAGAGCTACCGCGTCACACCGCGAGGCACCATCGTGTTCGGCACCCGCCGGCTCCAGACCGGCCGGAACCCGCTGCCGGACCGCACACCTGACCAGAAGGTCGCCGACGACCTGGTCCGCGGATTCCACGAGCGCTTCCCGGGCCTGCGAGATGTCAAGGCGCAGACCGCATGGGGCGGCTGGATCGGTATGAGCTCCACCTGGCTTCCGGTAGCCGGCGAAGCCTCCGACAACGTGCTCTACTCGCTCGCCTGCAACGGCCACGGTTTCGCCCAGGCCCAGTACGTCGGTCACCTGCTCGCCGACCACGTCGGCGGTAAGACGCTGCACGAGGATCTGGCCGCGATCTGGCACGGCAGCAAGGGCTTCGGTCCCAGCTTCGTCAGCGGTCCCGCCCTCTATGCGGGCTGGCTCGCCGACCGCGCCTCCGACCGCCTGGCAAGCCTCACCAAATGACCCTCCGCTCGACCCGACCGCTCGGCGCTCCGGCCACCGCGCAGGTCGTCTGATTCACCAATTCAAGGAGTAACAATGTCCATTCGAGAACTGCTGTTCGCGGTCGCGGACATCTGGATGATCACCGTGGGATTCACCTTCGGCATCAAGTTCATTCGCAACTACAAGAACTACCTGCTCGGCCTCGAATGGATCATCGTCGCCACCTCGGGTACGAACTTCCTGATCTACGGCCTGATCAAAGCCGGTCACGACAGCCCGATGTACTCCTTCGCGTACTTCCTGGACGCGTTCTCCCGGTCGGTCGGCATCACGCTCATCCTGGTCCTCGGACTGATGAGCGTGACCCACCGGTACAAACCGTCCGCGGCGGTGGACATCGCCGCGTTCGCCCTGGCGGGCGCGGCCGGCTTCGTCCTCAGCCAATTCGCCGACGAGATCGGCACTCCCGGCAAGATCTTCTACATCGTCGTCAACGTGCTCACCACGCTCTTCCTGGCGTACTTCGCCAAGCGGCTGTGGGATATCGGCGAACGTGGGCACGCCATCTGGACCGCCGTCGCCACCGCCTGCGGATTCGTCATCGCCTCCATCTACGACTTCGTCCACATCCCGGGCGACGATGCCGAGCACACGCTCTTCTACATCGGCGCGCTGTCCACCTGGGGCCTGCAGATGTTCACGTACTTCCGCGCCTACCGCGCGTTCGACGCGCACAACCAGCGCACCGACGCCAGAGCGGTCAACGGCACACCGGTCACGGCTTGAGCGCCGCGCGTCCACATCGATCGAAACAACGGAGTTCGAATGAATACGCACGAAATACCTGACGAGACAACGACGGTAGTCGTCATCGGCGCCGGAATCGCGGGCTTGACGGCCGCGACCACGCTGTCCGCGGAAACCGACGTGGTTGTCCTCGAGTCCACCGATCGCGCAGGCGGGCGCGTCGAAACCGTCCGGCAGGGCGATTACTGGATCAATGTCGGCACTCAATTCACCGAGGGCACAGGCACTTTGATCGAAGCCCTCGACCGGCACGGCATCGAACGAGGCTCGCTCGCCGGCAAGAGCGTCGCGTTGCACCTGAACGGCAGGACGATCGACACCTCGAATCCCATCGCGCTCATGTTCCGTACGCGCATGTCCATGATGGACCGCATCGGCATGGCCGTCGTCGGCGCCCGCATCCTGGCGGTCATGCCCTTCCTGGAGTCGCAGAGTCGTCTCGCTCGGCGGGTGCGCGCCCGGCTCGACGCCCAACCGGCCTCGTACCTGCTGAAGGGCGTCCGATCCGAACTGGCCGCCGCCGTCGTGAGGTCGTGGTCGGCGCAGTGGATGGGATGCGAACTGGGGGAGACCGCCGCCACTCAGCTCGTCATCTCGGTCGGCCTCGCGTTGGCCGATCCGGAGAAGATCCCGAACTTCTCGCTACCGGTGGGCGGCAACCAGACGCTGACCGACGTGCTGGCGCGGGATCTCGGTGACCGCATCCGGTTGCACACGACAGTGCGATCGGTGCGGCAGGACGGCGACGGCGTGATCGTCGACTACCTCGACGGGGACCGCCAGGTGCGACTGCGCGCCGAGCGCGCGATCGTGACCGTTCCCGCCGATATCGCCGAACGGATCATCCCGGATCTCCCACCGCATTACGAGGGCGCCTTCGGTGATATCGCCTACGGCCGTTACGTGATCGTCGGATTCTTCACCGACGAGGTCGGGCCGCAGCGCTGGGACAACTATTTCGCCGTCTCCACCCCGCAGCTGGCCTTCCAGGCCGTATTCAACCACGCCGCCGCCCTGCGCACCGGTGACGACCGCAAACCCGGTGGCGCGCTGGCCTGTTTCGCGGGCGGCGCTCAGGCCGACGCACTGCTCGACCTCCCCGACGAGGAGATCATCTCGCGCTTCACCGCCGACCTCCTCGCGGTTTTCCCCGAGCTGAAAGGCAAACTGGGACAAGGAATTCTGCGTCGACACCACCGAGTCGTGCCGTTCTGGGCACCCGGCCGCCGCGAGTCGCTTCCGACCCTGCGTGACCCGCTCGGGAGCATCTACCTCGCCGGCGACTACCAACTCGACCTGCCCTCACTCGCCGATGCGGCGACCTCCGGTGAGCGCGCGGCGCTGGCCGTGCGGGCGAGCCTGCGGCGGTAACGTCGGGCAGGTGCCGATGCGTTGATTGGGCTCGTCGAAGGAGCGGGCAATGCGGAAACTGCTGTTGGCGTTGGAGCTGACGCTCGCCATCCTCGGTGTCGCCTGGTTGACGTTGTTCCTGGTCAGGCCGCGACGGATTGGCATCAGATTTGGCATCACGACGGGGCGGAACCCAGCTGGATGGATGGGATCAGGAGGACGCCCTAGACGATTGATAGGTCGTCGACCTGTGTGGACAGGACACACCGGGACGTCATGGCATGCCCAGTACGGTGTTCCCTTGGCTCATAACCCAGAGGTCGCAGGTTCGAATCCTGTCCCCGCTACTAACGGGGGCGGTCCTGACCGGTAGGTTTCAGGACCGCCCTCAACTTTTGTCGAGGTTTCTGGCAACGAATTTGGCAACCGTCCGGTACGTCCGTGCTCGATAGAGCGACGAACACCGCGAAACTCTTTGCTACCAGTCGTTTTCCGATGGACGCTGCGGAACGCATGGGACGTCTGCGTTCGCTGGGGTACCAGCCCAGCGAACGTATGAAGCCGCAGGTTCGAGTCCTCGGGATCATGGGGGACAGCCCATTGGGCACACCTCTGGGTGATCCGTGCTCGGAGGCTAGCTGGCTTCAGTGGACTCAAGTGCGCGCTATTGTCGAGTGTAGCGTGCCGTGTCTCGCGCCTTCAGTCGACTTTTCCGGTGTAGACCCCGATTCTCAGCGGGGCTGAGACCCACCTCTGCGGCTGCCCGGGTGCGTCTGGGTCATAGTTCGTTGAGTTTGGCGAAGTTCCAGCTGGTGAGCTTGTCCGGGGTGATCCGCAACCAGGCGTGCTTGTGGTCGGCGGGGATCTGGTCGGTGTCGAAGTACTTGCGCGCGAACAATGATTCAGGCTCGCTCAGGATCGGGTCGGGGGTGTCGGTGCGCGGTACCTCGCCGACGACGACCGCTCGACCGAGGATTTCGACGCCGCGCAGTTCGAAGTAGTCTTTGCCGGCGTCGATGACGATCGCGATGTCCGGGTTTCGGGTGAGGTCGGTCCACCGCTGGCTTTTCACGATCGAGTACAGCCACAGGCTTTTGCCGTCCCACACGAACCAGAGTGGTGCGACGTGCGGGTGTCCGGATGCGGTGAGGGTGGCGACGCGGCAGGTGCGCTCGTCGGCGAGGAAGGCGTCGATTTCATCGGGGGTCATGGCGATCTTGCGGCCACGTCGTTGCTGTTTCATCGATGCTTCTTTCGGTCTGTGGTCAGTTCGGCAGGGCTGAGCAGTTGCCGGTCGTGGGAACGTCGGTGAACCGAGCCAGCAGCCAATCGGTCATCGCCGACAAATACGGGAGCATGCTGATCACATGTCCGACTCCGAGGCCGTTGAACCACGGGGGAATTCGATCGAACTTGTTCAGTTCCACGGTCGTGCCGGCGTCGCACCAGTCCTGCGCGAGCTGCCTGCTCTGGGGGTAGCCGACCAGATCGTCGACGATCGCCGAGGAGATGTAGACGGGTGCACCGGGTGTGAGCCGGCCGATTCGCTGCCGATCGAGCAGTTCGCGCAGGATCGGGGAATCGAGAATCTCTTCCGAGAGCAGTCGCCCACTTGCGGTGAACTCGCGTGAGCTCCGGAACATGTTGCGCAGCAGCAGATCCGGAACGCACGAGGTGGCGACCTCGGCTATCAGCCGTTTTCCGCTGTCGTTGGTGATGCGGTCGATTTCCGGTCTCGCCTCGGGATAGACGGCCGCCAGACTGTTGAGGATGTAACCGAACAAACCGACTGCGGGACCGCTGATTACGCCGTTGCCGAACATACCGGCTTCGGAGGCCGGTGCGGGCAGGACGGCGATCAAGTCCGCGGGAACCGCGCCCACAAAGCTGCCGCGCAGGTCGAGTTCGGGTGCGTAGCCGGGCTGCATCTCCGCGGCCGAGGCTGCCGCACCACCACCCTGGGAGTAGCCCGCGATCGCCAGCGGTGAGGCCGCGCCCAGGGAGGTGCCGGGTAGTTTCCGAGCCGCCCTGGCCGCGTCGAGCACGGCGTGACCTTGGGACTGACGGTTCATCCAGTCGTGCACCGCGGGGGTGCCGAGTCCGGCGTAGTCGGTCATGACGACGGCGACACCACGCGCCAGCAGCAGGTAGACGGACAGGACCTCGTACTCGGTCATGATGTCGAACGGGAAGTGGTAGGTGAGCAGCTCTCCGAACAGCTTCGACGGTGCGCAGTCGTCGCCTTGGCCCTGGGTGCCCGCCGCCATGGTGACCAGCGGTCGATCGCCGGGCCCGGTCCAGGGTTGGCTGGGCTCGAAGTAGGTGCCCGTCACCGCGATCGGCTCATCGTGGGCGTCGTTGCTGCGGTACATGATCCGTTGCGCGGTCGCCGGGATCGTGACCTGGTTCAACCGGAGCGACAACGGGAGCGGGAACGGTTGGGTGCGAATGACGTCACCGGCAGCCGATCCGGGGAGCGGGTCGGGAGGAACATAGAAGGCATCGCCGGCGGCATCGGTCGGGCCCGTGGGCGGTGCTGCTTCGGCGACCCCGCCGAGCGCGAGCGCCATCACCGTGACGACGGTCAGACACCGCATTGTGTCCGTGAATTTCATGAGTGTCCTCAGTTCCTATAGCGGGCGAGGCGCGAGGAATTCGCGCAGCAGCGCGGCGACTTCGTCGGGCGTCTCCACATTGGGGGTGTGGCCGGCGTTTTCGATGACTCGCACGGTCGCGCCCGCGGCGCGGTAGCGCGTGATGCTTCCCTCGCAGTCGAAGAACTGGTCGTGACGGCCGTGGATCGCGAGCACGGGTTTGTCGATGGCGCGGATCCGGGCATCGAGCGGTTCCGCCCGCAACTCGAGATCGCGAGTTCGCACCACGGCGCGGTACATACCGGGCGACATCACCGCGCGGTCGTGCAGTGGCTGGCGTGGATCATCGAAACCGGACCCGATGTCGAAACCGGGCCGGAATCCGCCGCGTAACACCCGCCACACCACCCAATCCGGTGTCAGATGGTGCACCAGTTGCGGCACCAGCGGCACACCGACCAGCGAATGGCCGCGAGGCAACGTGGCGAGGCTGTAATCCGGCGCTTGGCTCATGATCACGATCTCACTGACACGATCCGAGATCGCTCCGACGCCCAAGGCCATATCGGTGCCATAGGAATGCCCGACCACCATCGCGTCGATGAGGTCGAGCTCGTCGAGAACCGCTGCCAGGGAACGGGTTTGGTCCTGCGGATCGAGGCCCTGATCGCCACCGGTACGCCCGTGGCCGTTGAGATCAACCCGAATGACCCGGTAGTCGTCGGCCAGGCGCGGCACGACGCGGTCGTACCAGTGCGATGAGCAGGCGAACCCGTGCACGAGCACGATCGGTTTGCCCTGCGGCTTGCCGTCTTCGCGGAAGTACATCAGGGTCACCGTCCTGTCCAGCGCGGGGCGCGCTTGTCCGCGAACGCGAGGATCCCCTCGCGGCAGTCTTCGGAGGCGAGCACGGTCTCGATCGCCTTTTGTGTGACGGTCCAACCGGTTTCGTCGGAGGCAGCGTGGTAGCTGTCGATCGCGCGCAAGGTTTCCCGGATGGATACCGGCCCACCGACACGCAGCCGACCGGCCAGCTCGAGCGCCGCCTCCACAGCCTTGCCCGGCTCGGTCAACACATTGACCAGCCCGAGCATGTGCGCGCGTTCAGCAGCGAGGGGCTCACCGGTGAGCAGCAGTTCGGTGGCGATATTGCGCGGCAACGCCCTGGCGGTACGGAAGAGCGCTCCGCACGCCGCGACCACCCCGCGCCGCACTTCGGGCAGGCTGAACGCCGCGGCCGTGGAGGCCACCACCAGATCACACGCCAGCACCAGTTCGAACCCGCCGCCCAGGGCGGGGCCGTCGACCGCCGCGATGAGCGGTTTGACGCGGTGGCGGCGCACCAGGCCGTATTCCCCTCCGCGTGCGGTCGGTGCGCCCGAGCCGCGCTTGAGATCGGTGCCCGCGCTGAATACCGCACCAGCGCCGGTCAACACACCGGCGCGCAGGTCGGGATTGTCGTCCAGCTCGTTCAGCGCCGCGTCCAGAGCCGCGGTCAGCTCGGCGTCGATGGCGTTGCGCTGGCGCTCGCGCCGCATGGTGAGCACCAGGATGTCGTCGACGCGAGTGCACTCCAGAATGTCCGCGGAGCTGGTCACCACTACGACACCTGCCTTTCCGATTCGCTCCAAAACTGCTTGCGCAGTTCGCGTTTGAGGATCTTTCCCGCTCCTGACAGCGGCAGGGACTCGGTGATCTCGATGCTGCGCGGCACCTTGTACCCGGCGATGAGCGCCTTGGTGTGCTCGCGGATCTCCTCGAAGGAGACCGTTCGACCGGCATGGCAGACGATGACCGCGTGTACCCGCTCACCCCACGTCGGATCGGGTACGCCGATGACCGCGCACACCGCGACCGCCGGATGCGCGGAGATCGCGTTCTCCACTTCGGCCGAGTACACGTTCTCCCCGCCGGTGATGATCATGTCCTTGAGCCGGTCGACCACATGGACGTAACCGGCGTCGTCCATGAATCCGCCGTCGCCGGTGTGCATCCAGCCGTCCCGCAGAACCGCCGCGGTCTCCTGCGGCCTGTTCAGATAGCCGAGCATGACATGGCCGCCGCACACCACGATCTCCCCGACCGTGCCGCGTGGCACCTCGCGGTCCTCGGCATCGACGATGCGCACCTCGCTGTGCGGCAACGCACGCCCGGCCGAACCCGGCCGGGTGTCGGTGTGATCGCCGGGGGTGAGCATGGTGGCGACGGCGGCGACCTCGGTCATCCCGTACGCCTGCACGAACCGCGCGTGCGGGAAGGCCGCGACCGCCCGGTCCAGCACGGCCCGTGAGATCGGCGCGCCGCCATAGAACAGGTGCCGAAGCGACGAGAGATCGTGCTCGGCCGTCGCCGGATGATCGGCCAGCAACTGAATCATGATGGGAATCAGGACGGTTTCGGTGACCCGATGCTCCTGGATCGCCGCCGGCACCGCCGCCGGATCGAAGGCCGGGACGATCACGTGCGTACCGCCCAGGCTCATCCCGCACGCCCACAGGAAAAGATCGGCGAGGTGGAACATAGGGGCGGCGTGCAGGATTCGGGAATCTTCGTCGAAGAGCCCGGTGGCCAGCCCGCCCAGTGTCGAGGTCTGCAGATTCGCGTGGCTGAGCAGTACTCCCTTCGGGAATCCCGTGGTGCCGCCGGTGTAGAACACGCCCGCGACCGCGTGACCGCCGCGGCGGGCGTCGGGAATCGGGTCGGAGGCCGCGACAAGTTCCTCGTAGTCGAGCATGCCCTCCGGCGCTGGGCCTTCGCCGCAGTACACCACGGTGCGTACACACTCGCTCTGCTCCCGGATGGCCGCCACCATCGGCGCGAAAGCCTCGTCGACGAACAGCACCCGACTGTCGGAATCGGTGAGCGAGTAGGCGATTTCGGTGGGACTCCACCGGATATTGACCGGATTGATCACCGCGTTCGCCCACGGCACCGCCAGCAGGAACTCGCTGTAGCGATCCGAATTCAGCGACAGGATCGCCACCGGCTCGTCGTCGCCGACGCCCAACCCGCGCAGCGCTCCCGCCAAGGCGGCAATGCGCTGGGTGGCTTCGGCGTACGTCCGCCGACGATCCCGATAGATCGTCATCACCTGCTCGGGGTGCTGTTGCACCGAGCGATGCAACCCCTGTGTCAGATACATCCCTTGCCCTCGTCGTCGAGTACGGCAGTCCGCCAGTCTCGAGTATTCGGGCAACGCCGTAGGTCACACCATGGATCCGATGCCAACGCGCGCGCGACGATTTTGTTGCTCGTTCCAATGAGTCGCCATACTCTCGACAACACCATGGGAGCCACCGTCGAACCACCACAGGCCGCGCAGCTACGACGCCTTCTGGCTGGGCTCATGGAACAAAAAGAGCAGCTCATAGATGCCATGGCACGTCGATCGCAGGCCGCCGCGGCGGGCTACTCCGCGATCTCGGCAGCGACCGTCGCTCGCACGTCGCCGGTGTTGTTCGATCGCATGATCGACGCCCTGGGCCGACGGAGTCCGTTGAACGAAGACGACCTGCACGTCTTCCGCGAATACGGGAAAATACGTGCCCAGCAAGGGCTTTCATTGCCAGACGTCCAACACAGCTGGCGGGTGGCTATTCAGGACATATTGTTCGCGATAACAAAAGTGGGTCGTGACCTCGAGATTCCCGATGCGCTGCTCCTCGACACCACCCATCAGATGCTCGCACTGGTCGACCAGGCAACCACTGCCTACGCGGCAGCCCACCGCGACGTCGAGCTGCAACTGTCCCGACGCGACCTGCATATGCGAGCCGATTTCACCCGTGCGCTGCTGCTCGGTACGCTCGGCGCCGCCGCCGTACGGCAACAAGCCGATCACTACGGCCTCGATCCGGACGTCGAATACCGCGCATTCCGAACCCGGCTCACCGACTCCGACACCACCGACGCATCGCCCTGGTCGATGCGCGCCGCGGCCTCGTACGGATTGACGACCGTCATCGACGGCGACCTTGCCGGTGTGCTCGAAACGGCCAAAACCCTCGACACCACATCCACCATCGGTGTAGGCCCGCCCGTCCCGCTCGCGGACCTGCCACGATCCTTCGGCCTGGCGGGCCGAGCGCTGACCACCGCCGTAGCCTTCGGCCGACCGGGGCCGAACACCCTGGAATCCTTGGGTGTACTGCCGGCCGTCATCGCCGACCACGACCTCGGTACCGAACTCTTCCGCCAGCTCCTGCTTCCCCTCGGCACCGACGCACAGGCACAGCTCCTCATCGATACCGTCGACCGCTACATCGACACCGGTATGCGCGCCGACCTCACCGCAGCGCAACTCGTCGTACACCCCAACACCGTCCGCTACCGCATCGCCAGATTCGAAGACCTCACCGGCACCGACCTCCGCAAACCCCATGCCGCCCTGCGAGTGTGGTGGGCCATCCGATACCGGGAAACCACTCGCCGGGGCAGGTGATCCGGGCCCGACCGCTGCCAACGAAGTGATGGCCGCACCGCCGACTGGCCCGACCCGAACAGCGGCTCCGCGCGGGTGTGACTACCCAGATCGCGAATCGGATGTTCTGCACCGACAACACCGTCCGCGGCCATGTCGCTCGGCTCATGCCCGAACTCGTCTTCGACAGCCCCGACCAAGCCGGCGACTACGCCGCTCACCTGCGGGATGTGTGCGCATGCCGGTGGCGACGCAGACACACAGCGAATCATGTTCTCGCCCTGGGCTGTACAGCGTCGGCAAGGATGCCGTGCGGCATCGCTTGCTGTCGCACGGACTGTCGGCAAGTACTGCCTGTCCCACACCGGCACCCTTGGACCTGTCCGGTGTGCTGTGCCTGGCGCTCGGGCCTTTTGGTGCAGGCGACTGCCCGAGTAGGACCAGTCGGGCACACGGCCGGATGGCCATCTTGACGACCCCGAGCATCCTTCGATAACGTTCATTACTGAATAACGAGCATTATCTATTTTGGGGGCAACGGCATGGATGACTTCGATCTGGTGATCCGGGGCGGATACTTCTTCGACGGAACCGGTGCACCACCCGCGTTTCGCGATGTAGGGGTACGCGCGGGACGAGTGGCTGCGATAAGCGCTGAGCCTTTGGCTACACACGGGGCGGAGGTCGTCGACGCTGAGGGCCTGTGGGTGATGCCGGGCCTCATCGACGTCCACACCCACTACGACGCCGAGGTGTTGGTCGCCCCCGGGCTCTCGGAATCGGTGCGCCACGGCGTCACCACCGTGGTCTTCGGGAACTGCTCACTGTCCACTGTGTACGCCTCCCCCGACGACTGCGCGGACCTGTTCTCCCGCGTCGAAGCCCTGCCGTGGGACGCTGTCCATTCGGCGGTCGAACAACGCCAGACCTGGACAGATCCACACAGCTACGTCGAGGCACTCGAGTCCGGTCCGCTGGGACCCAACATCGCCGCACTCATCGGGCACTCCGACATCCGCGCGGCAGTCATGGGTCTGGATCGGGCCACCGATCCGGGCGAACCACCGACTCCCACGGAGTTGGACCGGATGCGCGCGATGCTGGCCGAAGCGCTCGACGCCGGCTTCCTGGGATTGTCGACCATCAGGAGTTCGTTCTCGAAGCTGGATGGCGCGCGCTACCCATCACGCCAACTTCCCTCCACCTACGCGAAGTGGAGGGAGTACCGAGCGTTGAACCGTGTGCTCCGCGACTACGGGCGCGTGCACCAGTGCACGCCCAACGCTGCCCGCAAGACCGAAATCGTCAAGTTCTTCGCGCAAAGCGCTGGTCGAGGCAGGGCACCCTTGAAGACCACGATGCTCACCGCGGCGGATCTCAAGGCGGACCCGAAGCTGATCTGGATGATGACCAAGGCGACAGCAGTGCTGAACCGGGCTATCGGCTCGGACCTGTGCTGGCAGCACCTGCCGGTGCCGTTCGAGGTATACGCCGACGGCATCGACCTGGTCGTCTTCGAGGAGTTCGGCTCCGGCGTCGCGGCTCTCAACGTGCGTGATGCGATCGAGCGCGGCAAGCTCGTGGACACCGAGCCTTACCGCCGCCGGTTCCGGAAGGATTTGGAGCGACGGTTCGGCCCGAAACTATGGCACCGCGACCTGTTCGACTCCGACATCGTCGGCTGCCCAGACGCCGAAGTGATCGGCAAGTCGTTCGGCCGCGTCGCCCAGGAGCGGGGCATTCACCCCGCTGACGCCTTCCTCGACCTGGTGGTCGCCCACGGCCCCGCCCTGCGCTGGCGTACCACGATCGCCAACCACCGTCCCGACGTGCTCGACAAGATCGCGGACAACCCTCAGATCCAGATGGGTTTCGCCGACTCCGGTGCCCACCTGCGCAACATGGCGTTCTACAACGCCGGACTTCGGCTACTGAGGCGAGTCCAGGAGTCCGCCGAGAATGGCCACGGGTTCCTCAGCCTCGAACGCGCCGTGCACCGGCTCACCGGCGAACTCGGTGACTGGTACGGCCTGGACGCCGGCACCCTCCGTCCGGGGGCCCGCGCCGACATCGCCGTCATCGACCCCGCCGGGCTCTCGCAGGCATCGTCCGGCTACGCCGAAGCCATCCTCGACGGGCTCGGGCCCGTCTCCCGGATGGTCAACCGCAACGACGATGCAGTGGCCGCGACCATCGTGGGCGGTCACCTCGTCTACCGCTACGGCACATTCGCCGACGGGTTCGGCACGAAGCGACGCTTCGGATCTTTCCTGCGGGCAGGAAAGACACACTCCAACGCAGGATGGTCCTCATGAGCGCAGCCCCAGTCCCCGTCACTCGCCGCACCCCGCGGCCCGAGGTTCGCGCCCGTCTGCTGCGAGCTGCCTCCACGGTGTTTGCCGAACGCGGCTTCGCCGGAGCCACCATGCAACAGGTCGCGGCCGCCGCCGGGTTCACCACCGGTGCGCTCTACTCCAATTTCGCGAACAAGGACGACCTGTTCTTCGAGCTCTTCGACCAAGAGGTCACAGGCCGCATCACAGCCGTTCGCGCCATTCTCGGCCAGGACGACCTGACCGTCACCAACGAGGCGACCGCACTGGCAGCCGGTCGGCAAATGACCGCCGCAATGCAGCACAGCCGCGAATGGCAACTGCTGTTCACCGAGTTCTGGCTACGCGCCGCGCGCGACGACCAGCTACGCGAGCGCTGGGTCGACAAACGCCGCGACTACCGCCGGCAACTGACCGAGCTGGCCGAGGAAGCACTCACCGGATGGGGTGCGGGCACAGCCGTCTCTTCCCGCACTCTCATGTTCACCATGCTGGCGCTGAACAACGGCCTCGCCATCGAAGAGCTCGCCGATCCGGGCAGCGTTCCAGCCGACACCATCGGGACCGTCCTGGTCCGCCTGCTGGGTCTCGAATCCACGACCACCAGGTGAGGAGAAGCTCGTGACCTCAATGAACACATCATCACTCGGGCGGCGTCCGCGCGGCTCGATGCGCGCCCTGACCGGGCGCACCAGCGCCGAGCCGGCAACCGGCGGCGCAGGAACGGTCATATCCGTCGATGGCATCGACCTGCACGTCCGAACGGACGGCCCGGTCGAGGGACCCGCACTCCTGATGCTGCACGGCTTCGGTGCCTCCACGGCATGGTTCGACCAGCTCGTTGCCCGCCTGCCGGAATGCCGGACCATCCGGGTCGACCTGCTCGGGCACGGCGGATCGGCACGACCCACGACCGGCTACGACCCCGACAGCCAAGGTCGGCTCTATGCGCGTCTGCTCGGCGCGTTGAACCTGAACGAGGTCACGGTTGTCGGCCACTCGATGGGCAGCCTCTTCGGCGTGGCCACCGCCGAGCACAGCACCCGCATCACACGGCTCGTGCTGATCGGTGAAGGGCCCGATACGAGCACCGGAACACTGCCGCCGGGAGAGTGGATGATTCACATCCCGTGGATCGGCCCGATCCTGCAACACCATGGTCCGGCGTTCGTGACCAACCGCGTGGTGCGGCGAGCATTCGCGCCAGGCTTCGACATGGCCACGGCATTCACCGACCCCCGTCAGGGCCTCGACGATGCCCGCAGCCTGAACCACCCCGCTTTCACCCAATCCATCAAGCGGCGCCAGGCCTGGACCGGACGGCTCGGGTTGGACGCACGGCTGGACCATCTCGCACTGCCGGCGCTGGTCGTCTTCGGCCGAGAGGACCGCTTCTACAACGTGGATGCCGCACTGACGCGCTACCGGGCAGTCCCCACGATCACGACCGCGGTCCTCGAGCACGTCGGGCACACGCCGATGATCGAGGCACCCGACCACGTCGCTGATCTGATCCGCGAGTTCCTTCCCGCCGGCGACAAGGCTGCCGGAACCCCATCCTGAACCCTTCGATCCGACGAAACCGACCGGCGTGCGGCGGCGGGTTCGAACTGGTCCTGGCCTGCGACCTCGTGGTGGACTCCAGTCGGGCTGGCTTCAGCTTCCCCGAGGTCCAGCGCGGCATAATCGCCACCTGCGGAGCGCTGTTCCGCAGCTACCCGGGGAACGCACTCATCTGCCGGATGGCGCGCGGTTCGGAACGGCCACACCTCGGCCCCGAATCCGCCGGAATTGGCAATGGATTTGGCAACCGGACACGGCGGAATCCAGTGGGCCGGGTGAGAGTCCCGGTGTATCGCCGGATGGTCGACAGGCCGGAAATGGTGGGATGCGGTGGGAATTCCAGTGCCATTTTGCGTGCCATTTTGCGGCCCGAATGGTGGGAAGCCAAGGGTTTGGGCTGGACATGATGGGCAACGTTGGGATCGCGAAATCGCAGGTCAGAATAGGAGAACCCCCAAAGTGGCCAGGTCAGCGCATGATCTTGGGGGTTCTACGAAATGATGAAGAAAGACTGACCCGACCGGGCGTTCTTCCGGGAAGGCAGGGTTTCGGCGCGGCGCGACCGGGCATTCGAAGTCGTGTCAGTTCCACTGCGTAGTACCGATGGCGCGCCGCTCGCCTGCATCACCCTGGCCCTCGGATGGGACCCCGCGCCGGATTCGGTTGCGCCGGCGGTGGACCCGGTCGAGGCGGTGGAGAACCGTACCGACGTCAACCTGGCCGCGCTGTTCTTCAGTGGCGGGCAGTTGGTCGATGTGGTCTTCTACGACAATTTGACGTCCGGGGACGGCTCGGTGCGCCATACCGGTGACAATCTCACCGGGGAGGGGCGCGGGGACAACGAGATGATCGTGGCCGATCTGACGCTGATCGATCCGGCGGTGACGGCGGTGTTCGTCGTCGTAACCTCTTACACCGCAACGCCGTTCACCGAAATCGCCAATGCCTACTGCCGGGTGACGGACGCGGAGTCGATGGCCGAGCTGGGTCGGTTCACCCTCACCGGCGGACCGCATACCGCGGTCGTGCTGGGCAGGCTCGACCGGACGCCGGAAGGCTGGAGCTTCGTCGGTATCGGGGCCGGTATCGCGGCCACCCATGTCACCGAGTCCATTCCGTATTTGACGCCTTATCTGCCTTGAGGCGATCGGTTCTCCTGCGGTACCCGCTCGTGCATGGTGAGCAGCAGGTGGTCGAAGGCCGCGACGGTGTTGGGTGGCGCGGGAGGCAGGGACGGTAGTTCGGCGATCAATTGCTCGGCGAGGGTGCGCAATTTCACGTTGGTCTCCTGTGAACGCCAGGTGAGGACCTTGAACGCCTGGTCGGCATTGATGCGGTACATGCGCATCAGCACGCCCTTCGCCTGTTCGATGACGGACCGCGACCGCACCAGTTCGGGCAGGCGCTGGTCGACGGTGGTGCGTTCGGCGTCCGCGAGCGTGCCGGACAGGTCGATGTAGAAGCCCGCAGTGCCGACGGCGCCGCCGGCGGGGTCCAGGATCCGGTCGGCGACCACCATCGCCTGATGCGCGCCGCCCTCGGTGTCGATGAACCGGTGGCGGCTGGAGAACGGCTCGCCGTGATCGATCGAGCGGGCGATGGCCTCGGCCACGTGTTCGCGATCGTCCGGATGCTTGTGCGAGAGCAGCAGTTCCGTGGTCGGTTCGACCTCGCCGGGCACGTACCCGTGCATGCGGTACACCTCCGGCGACCACTCCCAGCGCCTGGTCGCGAACCAGAAACGGAAGCTTCCGGTCGCGGGGTCGCTCGCCGCCGCGGCCGCGCCATCGAGTTCCGGCGTGGGCGCGGTGCGGTCGTCGGCGGTCGGGAGTTCACGTGAGGAAGCGTTCATATCCGTTGTCGATGTCGTCGGGCTGTCAAGGAATGTGGGCTCGGATAGTATCAAAATCTATGCCATCAGGCATAGATAATTTCTAGTAGCCGTCGAAAAAGAGCACAAGACGGATGACAAGGTAATCTATGAGCCTGGAAGTGAGGAGAATGATGGTTTCTGACCGGCACGACCATCTACCCGGTCCAGCGCACGCCGTGTACGCCATCTCGGTGGCCGCGGAGCTGGCCGGTATCGGAGTGCAGACCCTGCGTCTGTACGAACAGCACGGACTCATCACCCCGGTGCGGAGTTCCGGCGGTACCCGCCGCTACAGCGGCCACGATCTGGCCCGCCTGCGACGGATCAGCGAACTGGCCGAACAGGGCGTCAACCTGGCGGCCATCGGCCGCATCCTCGAGCTCGAGGACGACAATGCCGCACTGCGCGAGAGCAATAGCGAATTACACGATGCGAACACTGCGCTCGAAGGCACGAATTCGGCACTGCTGGAAGCCAATACCGCGCTGACGGCCGAGCGGGACGAACTGCGCGGCGGCCCGCGATCCTGACGGGTTTTCGCGCTCGTCGCCGCGCCGGAAGCGGGAGTAGGGTGCCGGTATGACCGCGCCCAGAGAGATACCGGATCCGTGGGCGAGCCACCGAGTCGCCCCGCACTGGATTCCGGCGCGCGGATTGAGCAACGGATTGCGCGCGCACGCCTGGGGCGTGCTCGCCGATCTGCACGAATCCCAGGTGTACCGGGTGCTTTTCGCGCTCACCGACGCCGGGATCGCGGGTCAGGTGCTGCCGGAGCGGGCCACGATCATCGAGGCCGGTGACCCGGAGATCGTCTGGCGGCTGCGGGTCGATCTTTCGCGCTACCGCGCGGCCGAGGACCGCCTGATGGAGTTGCTGCGCTACAGCCGCCCACGCCGCGCATCACAGCCGCCCCGGGGAGCCCGCCGCCGGCGGCGGGTACCGTTGGTTCGGAGATCTCACGATTGACAAGGGCACGGGCCTGTTTCGAGGACGTTGAAACGGGCATGTGTCGTAGTGATCGAAAAGACCGCACACCAGCGTGTGGAGGAGAGACATGTCCGATCGAAAGGGCTATACGACAG
Organism: Nocardia yamanashiensis NBRC 100130; assembly: GCF_001613325.1. Lineage (GTDB taxonomy): Bacteria > Actinomycetota > Actinomycetes > Mycobacteriales > Mycobacteriaceae > Nocardia > Nocardia yamanashiensis. The sequence continues at coordinate 430,142 of NZ_BDCD01000002.1, forward strand.
ACGACGCCGGGATTCCGGTGCCCAGTGACGAACATTCGCTGACCGTCGGTCCCGATGGGCCGATTCTGTTGCACGACGCGTATCTGATCGAGAAGATGGCGCAGTTCAACCGGGAACGGGTCCCGGAGCGGCAACCGCACGCCAAGGGCGGCGGGGCGTTCGGGATTTTCGAGGTGACCCGGGACGTGAGCGCTTACACCCGTGCCGATGTGTTCCAGCCGGGAAAGCGGACCGAGGTGCTGGCCAGGTTCTCGACGGTGGCGGGGGAGCGCGGCAGCCCGGACACCTGGCGCGATCCGCGCGGGTTCGCCCTGAAGTTCTACACCGAGCAGGGCAATTTCGATATGGTCGGCAACAACACGCCGGTGTTCTTCGTGCGGGATCCGATGAAGTTCCAGGACTTCATCCGATCGCAGAAACGGCGCGCGGACAACAACTTACGCGACCACGATATGCAGTGGGACTTCTGGACGCTGTCGCCGGAATCGGCGCATCAGGTCACCTGGCTGATGGGGGACCGCGGCATTCCGCGCACCTGGCGGCATATGAACGGGTACTCCAGCCACACCTACCTCTGGTACAACGCCGCGGGCGAGCGTTTCTGGGTGAAATACCATTTCAAGACCGATCAGGGCATCGAGTTCTTCACCCAGGACGAGGGCGACCAGATGGCCGCCATGGACACCGACTATCACACGCGAGATCTGTTCGAGCACATCGCCGCCGGTGAATTCCCGAGCTGGACCCTGCACATGCAGATCATGCCGTTCGACGAGGCCAAGACCTACCGCTTCAACCCGTTCGACCTGACCAAGGTGTGGCCGCACGGCGACTATCCGCTCATCGAGGTGGGACGCCTGACCCTGAACCGCAACCCCACCGACTACCACACCGAGATCGAACAGGCGGCGTTCGAACCCAGCAATGCGGTGCCGGGCACCGGTCCCAGCCCCGACAAGATGCTGCTGGGCCGCTGGTTCTCCTATCCGGACGCGCACCGCCATCGCATCGGCGCGAATTACAAACTCCTACCGGTCAATTCGCCCCATGCCGCGCCCGTGCATTCGTATTCCAAAGACGGCCAGATGCGCTATACGAACATCTCCGACCCCGTCTACGTGCCCAATTCCAAGGGCGGCCCGCACGCCGACCCCGAGGTCTCCGGGCCGGTGATCGGCTGGCACACCGACGGCGAAATGGTGCGCACCGCGTACACGATGCGCCCCGATGACGACGATTGGGGCCAGGCCCGCACCATGGTCCGCGACGTCCTCGACGATGCCGCCCGCGCCCGCCTGGTGGACAATATCGTCGGCCATCTGCTCAATGGCGTCAGTCCGCCCGTGCTGGCCCGCGCCTTCGAATACTGGCGCAATGTCGACAAGGAACTCGGCGACCGGATCGAATCCGGTGTGCAGGCCAAGCAGAGCGCCCTGGATCCCAAGGCCGCTCAGCAATCCAATCCCGCGCGCTCGTCGGCACAGCACAAGGCGTAACCCGTTCACCCGCAACCGGAATGGAGCGCTCGCACTCGCGAGCGCTCCATTTCGCGGGAACTCAGCAGATTTCCGCGGGAACTCAGAAGCCGACCAGCCCGGACGCCAGATCCGGAACCTGCAGCACATCGAGCAGCGCCGCACGCACCTCGGGACACATGGCCGTGGTGATCTGATCCACCACCGATCGATTCCGCGCGACCGCGAGATTGACGCCGTTATTGCGCAGCGCCCAATTCTCGACCGTGGCGTTCAAAGCGACCTTGCCCGCCGTCGGCCCCTGCATACGCCAGTCGCCGACATCCGGCGCGAGCATGTCGCACAGATGCTGCGCGGATTCCGCGGTCACCGTCGGCCCTTCCGGGCTCTCGATCGGCGGCGGATCACCGGGCGCCGAGGTCCCGGTGCTGTCGGCGCAGCCCGCGGCGACGGCGGCCGCGGCGGCGAGGACGAGGAAATACGTGGCGGATCGAATTCGCGGGCTGGACATCGTTGTCTCCCTTGCATTACGGGGCCGCTAACGTTCGGACAGCTCCTCGGTGATGGCATCGACGAAGTCGGGCAGATCGCCCGGATTGCGGGAAGTGATCAGCGACCACCCGTCCGAGCTGTCCCGCACCACCGATTCGTCGGCCCAGGCTGCGCCGGCATTGACGATGTCGGTGCGCAGGGACGGGTAGGAGGTGAGCGTTCTGCCCGCGACGACCGCGGTCTCGACGAGCAGCCAGGGCCCGTGACAGATGGCGGCGATCGGATTCCCGGCGCTGGTCACGGCGTGCACCGGTTCGCCTTTCACGGCGGCGTGCCGCACCTGGGCCCCGTGTTCGCGCAGCCGGTCCCGGGGCACGATCAATTCGTCGCGCTCCACGCCGGTGTTCGAGGTGACGATCACCACCCGCTTGCCGGCCAGTAGTCCGGGCATGGCTCCTCCTCCTGATCATGGATCACTCGTGCTGTGCGGATGCCCGGTGTGCGGCGCGCGAAACCGCACGTGGCGGCGCTGCCGGTGCTGACCGGGCGATTGTTAGCCGCGCCGATCGGTGGCTACTCGGTCAGCAGAAATGGTTTTTGTGCGGGCGGCAGGAGGGCAGTGGGATGCGGACGACGGTGCGAGGCGGCGCGGTGGAGATGGTGGTCGCGGCGGACGCGGAGATGTTGCCGGTATTGCGGTCGATGGTCGAGATGGCCTTGCTGACCGCGGATTTCACGCTGCCGGAGGTGATCGACGTGCGGGTCGCGGTGGACGAGGTGGCCACCGCCCTGCTGGTGTCGGCGGCCGCGGACGCGGACGTGACGTGCGCGCTCCGCTATGACGAATTCCGGGTCGAAGTGCGCATGTCGGCGCTGACCCGGACCCGGGGCGTGCTGTGGGGCGACGGTTTGAGCCGGGTGCTGCTGGAATCGCTGACCGATGAGCTGGAATTCGGGGAGGATGGGCGCGTCGGGGACCGGCGCGGCCACGGTACGGTCGTACGCTTTGGCCGCAACCGAATCCGTCACGGGGGATGATGGTGACTCGGGTTCGATCGAGGGAGTGAGTGTTGACCGAGAGTGGATTTTCGCGGCTGCTGACGGTATCGCGCGATAACGCGGGCGATACCGTCGTGGTGTCGGCGGCCGGCGAGATCGACATCACCTCGGTGGGCGAATTGCGCGCCGCGCTCGCGGATGTGGTCGCGGCGGCCGAGATTCCGGTGATCGATCTGTCCGCGGTGCATTTCATGGGATCGGTGGGGCTGAGCGTGCTGCTGGAGCTGGTGGAGAAGGTGAGCCCGGCGCGGCTGCGGGTGGTGGTGTCGCCGGAGGTGCGCCGGCCCATCGAGATCACCGAATTGGACAAGGTGGTGCTGCTGTTCGACGCGCTCGAACCGGCGCTGCGGCACCGGTGAGGCGCCCCGGGTGCGAAAGCCGGCGAAACCCATCCGGAAACAGGCTGCTGGACTAGGCTTTTCGCAACCCGCTCACCAGCGCGGGGAGTGATTCGCGTCCGCTGGGGCGCGGCCCGTAGAGTCGTTTACGGTCAGGTGTTGACCAACCAGCACCTCACCGCCCGCCACAGGCTCGGTCGACCGCGCCGGCGGGTTGGGTCCAGCTCGGCCCGGACCGGGGTCCGGCGTGCCGAGGGGTCGGAGTGAGGTGCCATGTCTGATGCGGCGACGCCGAGTCGTCCCGTAACGCAGCACGCCGGATCGCCTGCGGACCAGGTCGAGCTGCGAAAACTGCTGGCCGGTCTCACGGCCGTGCGCGACGGCGATTTCGGCACCCGGCTGCCGGCCGACGCGGACGGTTTGCTCGGCGAGATCGCCACCGTCTTCAACGGCATGGTCGACCAGCTGTCGCTGTTCACCTCCGAGGTCACCCGGGTGGCCCGCGAGGTCGGTTCCGAGGGCCAGCTCGGCGGGCAGGCCGAGGTGCCGGGCGTCGGCGGCGTCTGGCGCGATCTCACCGATTCGGTGAACTTCATGGCCGGCAATCTGACCGCGCAGGTCCGCAATATCGCCCAGGTGACCACGGCGGTCGCGCGCGGCGATCTGAGCCAGAAGATCACCGTCACCGCCCGCGGCGAGATCCAGGAGCTCAAGAACACCATCAATACGATGGTCGATCAGCTGTCCTCGTTCGCCGACGAAGTGACGCGTGTTTCCCGCGAGGTCGGCACCGAGGGCATCCTCGGCGGGCAGGCCGACGTGAAGGGCGTCTCGGGCACCTGGCGCGATCTCACCGACTCGGTGAACTTCATGGCGGGCAACCTCACCGCGCAGGTGCGCTCGATCGCGCAGGTCGCGACCGCGGTCGCGCGCGGCGATTTGACCCAGAAGATCAATGTCAATGCGCGCGGGGAGATCCTCGAGCTCAAGAACACCATCAATACGATGGTCGATCAGCTGTCGTCCTTCGCCGATGAAGTGACGCGCGTTTCCCGCGAGGTCGGCACCGAGGGCCGGCTCGGCGGGCAGGCCGACGTGAAGGGCGTCTCGGGCACCTGGAAGGACCTCACCGAATCGGTGAACGTCATGGCCGACAATCTCACCGCGCAGGTGCGATCGATCGCCCAGGTCACCACCGCGGTCGCCGACGGCGATCTGACCCAGAAGATCCGGGTCGATGCCCGCGGCGAGATTCTCGAGCTGAAGGAGACCATCAATACGATGGTCGATCAGCTGTCCTCCTTCGCCGACGAGGTCACCCGCGTGGCCCGTGAGGTCGGCACCGAAGGCAATCTGGGCGGGCAGGCGACCGTGCGCGGGGCGTCGGGCACCTGGAAGGACTTGACCGACAACGTCAATGTGATGGCCTTCAACCTGACCAACCAGGTGCGCTCGATCGCGCAGGTCGCCACCGCGGTGGCGCGCGGCGATCTCGGCCAGAAGATCACCGTGGAGGCCAAGGGCGAGGTCGCGGCGCTGGCCGGGGTGATCAATACGATGGTCGACACCCTCTCCGCCTTCGCCGACGAGGTCACCCGCGTGGCCCGCGAGGTCGGCACCGAGGGCATGCTGGGCGGTCAGGCGCGGGTGCCGAATGTGGCCGGCACCTGGAAGGACTTGACCGACAACGTCAATTCGATGGCCAACAACCTGACCAATCAGGTGCGCAATATCGCGCAGGTGACCACGGCGGTGGCGCAGGGCGATCTGACCAGCAAGATCGACGTGGATGCGCGCGGGGAGATCCTCGAGCTCAAGACCACCATCAACACCATGGTCGATCAGCTGTCGGCGTTCGCCGCGGAGGTCACCCGCGTGGCCCGCGAGGTCGGCTCCGAGGGCCGGCTGGGCGGTCAGGCCGAGGTCGAAGGCGTGTCGGGCACGTGGAAACGCTTGACCGAGAACGTGAACGAGCTGGCGGGCAACCTGACCCGGCAGGTGCGCGCCATCGCCGAGGTGACCAGTGCCGTCGCCGAGGGCGATCTGACGCGGTCGATCACCGTGGAGGCCTCCGGTGAGGTGGCCGACCTGAAGGACAACATCAATTCGATGGTGGAATCGCTGCGCGAGACCACCAAGGCGAATCAGGATCAGGACTGGCTCAAGACGAATCTGGCGCGGGTGTCGGGGCTCATGCAGGGGCCGCGCGATCTGCGGGTGGTCGCGGAACTGATCATGGATGAGCTGGTGCCGCTGGTGTCGGCCCAGTTCGGCGCGTTCTATCTGGCCGACGACACCGTCGATCCGCCGGAGCTGCGGCTGCTCGGGTCCTACGGCAGTCCCGAAAAGCCGGGCAGCGCACCGAGTTTCACCTTCGGGCAGTCGCTGGTGGGACAGGCCGCGCGCAGCCGCCGCACCATCGCCGTGGACGAGGTGCCCGGCGACTACGTCACCATCTCCTCGGGGCTGGGCCGGACCGCGCCGGTGAATCTGCTGGTGCTGCCGATCGTGGTGGAGGATCAGGTGCTCGGCGTCATCGAACTGGCGTCGCTGCACCGGTTCACGCGTATTCACCGCGACTTCCTGGATCAGTTGATGGAGACCGTCGGCGTCAACGTCAACACCATCGTCGCCAATGCGCGCACCGATGAACTGCTGGTCGAATCGCAGCGTCTCACCTCCGAATTGCAGGCCCGCTCACAGGAATTGCAGGTGCGGCAGGAGGAGTTGCAGAGCTCCAATGCCGAAATGGAGGAGAAGGCCGCGCTGCTGGCCCGCCAGAACCGCGATATCGAGGCCAAGAACCTCGAAATCGAGCAGGCGCGACAGGAATTGGAGACGCGCGCGCAGGAGCTGTCGCTGGCTTCGAAGTACAAGTCGGAGTTCCTGGCGAACATGAGCCACGAACTGCGCACGCCGCTCAACAGCTTGCTGATCCTGGCGCAGCTGCTGGCGCAGAATCCGAGCCGGAATCTGACCGCCAAGCAGGTCGAGTACGCCGGGATCATCCATTCGGCGGGTTCGGATCTGCTGCAGCTGATCAACGACATTCTGGATCTGTCGAAGGTCGAAGCGGGCAAGATGGATATCGCGCCGGAACGGGTGCCGTTGCGGCGCCTGCTGGACTATGTGGAGGCGACCTTCCGGCCGCTGACCACTCAGAAGAATCTCGGCTTCCGCATCGTGACCACGGCGGGGCTGCCGCCGGATCTGCTCACCGACGATTCGCGGCTGCGGCAGGTGCTGCGGAATCTGCTGTCGAACGCGGTCAAATTCACCGAATCCGGTTCGGTGGAACTGCGGATCGGTCCGGCGGACAGTCAGGAACTGCCGCCCGCCGCGCGGCGGCACGGTCCCGCCGTGGCCTTCCGGGTGGTCGACACCGGTATCGGCATCGCCGAGCATCAGCTCGATTCGATTTTCGGCGCTTTCCAGCAGGCGGACGGGACGACCAGCCGCAAGTACGGCGGCACCGGGCTCGGGTTGTCGATCAGCCGGGAGATCGCGTATCTGCTCGGGGGCGCGATCACCGCGGAGAGCACGATCGATCAGGGCAGTACCTTCACGCTGTATCTGCCCGTCGCGCGTCCGGATTTCGTGGAGATTCCGCACGCCGAACGCGAGACCGCGCCGGCGGCGGACGCCGCGCCGGACGGCGATTCACCTGCGCCGCAACAACAACGCCGGTTGCTGGTGGTGGAGGACCGTCCGCAGGGGCTGCTGTCGCTGGTCGCCCAGAGCGCGGTCGCAGACCTGGCCGATCGCGACGATCCCCGGGGTCCCGTGCAACTCGTCAGCGCGGTCGGGGTGCAGGAGGCCGCGGCGGCCCTGGAGGCCGAAGCCTTCCACTGCGTGGTGCTGGCGCTCGACATGCCCGGCGATCATGCCCTGCGTTTTCTCGACATCTTGGACGCCGATCCGGCGTGCGGCGGCATCCCGGTGCTGGCGCACATCCGGCGCCTCGGCGGCGAACACGAGCGGTTGCTGCAGGAGCGCACCGTGCGCCGTCCGCTGGAATTGCTGTCGAGCCTGGATGAATTGCGCGAGCGAATCGCCTTGCACGTCACGGCCGAAGCGCCCGGCGACGTTTTGCCCCTGGTGCGCGCCGAGCAAGCCGAAGCGCCCGCGCCGCAGCAGCCGGCCGGTGAATTGGCCGGGCGCACCGTGCTGATCGTCGATGACGACGCCCGGAATCTGTTCGCGCTCAGCAGCATTCTGGAATTGCACGGCATCGGCGTGGTGCACGCGGAGAACGGCCGCGAGGGCATCGACAAACTGGTCGCTCACCCCGAAGTGGATCTGGTGCTGATGGACGTCATGATGCCCGAAATGGACGGCTACACCGCGACCGCCACCATCCGCGACATCCCGCGCTACGCGCATCTGCCGATCATCGCCGTCACCGCCAAAGCCATGCCCGGCGACCGCGACAAGAGCCTGGCCTCCGGCGCCAACGACTACGTCACCAAACCGGTCGACGCCGACGTCCTCCTCGGCTGCATCCAACACTGGCTGAGCGTGTGATGGCCGATACCCCGCAGGACAGCGCCCACGATCCAGCGGACCACCGCCCCCCGCCCGACCTCACCCGGCTCGCCGCCACCGTCGACCGCCTCCGCACCGAAATCGCCCGCCTGCACGCCACCGCCGACACCCGAGCCCTCCTCGAACTAGCCAAAGGCGTCCTCATAGAACGCCTGCACTGCGGCCCCGCCGAAGCCACCCGCCAACTCGCCCTCCTCTCCGAACGAGCCGGCATAACCCCTCTCGAACTCGCAGCCGACCTCATCGGCCACACCGCCCGAGACCGCCTGTCCGACACCGACATCGACGCCGCCGAAGCAGCGGGTGACACCGCAGCGGTCCACGCCGCAGCGGCAGCGGTGGGCGACGCCGCAACAGTCGACGTGGCCGCCGCTGACGCAGCCGAGGTGGCTGTGGATGAGGTCGCTGCCGGTGCTGTTGCCGAAGTCGACAGCGCCCCAGTCGAAGCCCGTGTCTCGAGTGAGGGTGTGGCTGCGGTCGACGGTGGTACGGCGGCAGTTGTTGACGGACCGGGGGCGGATTCATCGCGTCGGGTTGCGAGCGTAGTTCGGTTGCGTGCCGCCGAGAGTGGGGTACTGGCGGCTGGGAATGGTCGGCGGGTTGCCGAATCGGTTCTCTCGCATGCGGCTGGGCCGTTGGGTGCGACGGCTGTAGTCATCTGGTCTGCCGGGTTCGACGGATCGTTGTCGTTGTGCGGGTATGCGGGTGTCGGCAGGGCTGAAGCTGTGCGGTGGCGCTATCTGCCGCCGGGGGTGGCGGCGTCTGCTGGAAAGGTTCTCTCGCAACGGGATTCGATGTTCGTTGCCGATGTCGGTGGGGCGGGGCTGCTGCCGATCGCGGGTCGGTCCGGTAGCCGGTTCGTGGCGCCTATTCGGGTGGGCGGCAAGCTGCTGGGCGTACTCGAGGTGTGCTGGGGGCGGGCGATCGCGCTGCCGGAGTTGCGGGTGCGGCGGCAGTTGGAGGCGCTGGCGGAGCTTTGCGCGCATACGCTGGACGCGGAGCTGACCGCGCCGCAGCGGGATGAGGTGGAGCTGGGCGGGCTGGTGCGGCTGGCGGAGGATCTTTTCGATCCGGTGCTGGTGCTGTTGCCGATCCTCGACGGGGACGGCGGGGTCGCCGATTTCCGGATTCACCACGCCAACAAGTCTTTTGCCGATCCGGCGGGGCGTTCGCGGCAGCTGATCGTGGGTTCGTCCCTGCTCGAGATGTATCCGATGTCGGCCGGGCCGGGGCGGCTGTTCGAGCGGATGGAAGAGGTCTTCGCCACCGGGGCGAGCTATCGGGCCGATGCGGCGGGGCTGACCGAGTTGATCGGCCGGTCGCAATTGCCGGTGCCCGCCGCATTGAGTATGAGCCGGCACGGGGATGCCGTGCTGCTGGTCTGCCGGGTGCAGGACGAATCGACGCGATCGGCCGAATTGCTGCGGCAGGCACAGCATCTGGGCGGGGTCGGCGGCTTCGAGGAGAACGCCGCCACCGGCGAGATCACCTGGAGCAACCAGCTTTTCGGCGTCTTCGGGCTGGCGGCGAACGCCGACCCGATACCGCTAGCCTTGCTGCCGATGCACGTCCACGAAACGGATGCGCAAGCGGCGCAACGGTTTCTGCGAACCATCCTGCGCTATCGGCGTCCGGCCACCGCCGCACTCCGGCTGCTGCGGCCCGACGGCGCGATCCGGCACGTCCGGGTGGTGGCCGAACCCGTGCTCGATCCGGCGGGAAATCTCCTCGCCATTCGCGGCGCCTACCAGGACGCCTCGGCGCAGCACTGGACCGAGATGGCATTGTCCGCGACCCGGGATCGCCTCTCGCACACCGAGGAACACGCCGCCGAGCAGAGCCGGCTCGCCCGCCGATTGCAAGAGGCGATCATGCCGCCCGCGCAGCCCGCCATCGAAGCGCGGGAATTGCGGGTGGCGGCACGCTACCGCCCCGCCGAGCAGGACCACCTGGTCGGCGGCGACTGGTACGACGTACTCGTGCTGCCCTCACGCCAGGTCTTCGTCTCGGTCGGCGACATCGCGGGCCACGGCATCTCCGCCGCCACCGGAATGGTGCTGTTACGCAACGCGTTACGCGGCCTGGCCGTCACCGGCGCCGGCCCGGGCCGCATGCTCGCCTGGCTGAATCTGGTGGCCCGCCACCCGGCCGACACCATCTTCGCGACCGCCGTGTGCGGCCTCTACGACCCGGAAACCCGGATCCTGCGCTGGGCGCGCGCCGGCCACCTGCCGCCGGTCCTCGTCCGTGCCGGTGCGGCCTCGGCCCTCCCCGCCCTGGGCGGCATGATCCTGGGCGCGATGACCGAAACCCCCTATGTCGAAGGCGATATCCAACTCGAGCCCGGCGACGTCCTCCTGCTGTACACCGATGGCCTGATCGAGCGCCGCGACCGCCGCCTCGACGACTGCGTCCGGCGACTGCTGACCGAGTCGGCCAAGTTCACCGGCACCCTGGACGACCGCCTCGATTCCCTGCTGGACAGCGGTGGCGCCGACACCGATGACGATATGTGCGTAGTGGGCATCCAGGTCGGCGGGGATACAGAGTAACCCTCCGCCCGCCCCGGCCGCCGTAACGGCCGGAACTGCGGATGCCGGGGCGCCCCGGACCAGCCGGGACGCCGCGCCCAACACTTCAGCTCACCTCCGTGCGGCTACCACTCGCCATTGAGCGGGGCGTCGCCGTTGACGCTGCCACTGGAAGGGCTTGTGTCCTGGCAGTACCCCGCAGAGATCGGACAAACCGGAGTAGATCCGCTCAGATCAGCAGGTCGTCCGGAACAACGCCGATCGACGGGCCGGCAGCGATTCACGCAGGCCGAGCAAGGTGGCGGCCGCCAGCTGCCAGTAGTCCAGCACTAGCCGGTTCCGGGTGGCTGGAGCAGGCGGCTGACGAGCTCGCGGCGGCTGCGAACGCCGACCTTGTCGAAGACGGCTTTGAGGTGGTCCTGGACCGTGTACGCCGTGATGTGCAAGGTGTCGGAGATGGCTCGGGTCGAGTTGCCGCGCAACACCAGCCGGGCCACCTCCACCTCGCGCGGGCTCAATCCGTGCGCGGACAGCAGCAGGGGGACGGTGGTCGCGGCTTCGGCGGGTCTGACGATGACGCTGATGCGCTGTTCACCGGGTGATCCCTGGAGGCGGGAGGCGTGCACGGTGAGCCATCCGCCCTCGATGGTGCGCACGCGGCTGGTCGGCAGGGTGTGCCGCAATGCGGTGCCCTGTTCGATCGCCCGCAGCGCCATGGCCACGCTGTAAACGGCCACCGGCAGCGGAAGCGCGGGGAGTGGCTCGCCTCGACCAGTGAAAGCAGTTGTGCCGCTTCCGGAGTCACCGCCACGACGTCGAGATCGTCCGCGAGCAGGATTACGCCCGGTTCGCCGCCGCCGCTCGCCGGGGAACCGTGCAGGAGCACGGCTTGGCGCAGGGCGTGCGCGAGGTGCGGTCCGATGCCGGCGATCAGCGCGGTCTCGGCGTCGCTGAATCCGAGCGGATGGTCTTCGCGGTGCAGGCACAGATAACCCCAGCATTGCGAGCCCGCGACCAGCGCCGCCCGCAGTTCGTCCCCCAGTCCCAGCGGCCGCATGATCTCGCGATACCGCTCGCTGGAGAGCCGGTCGGCGTGCGTCACGCCGTCCAGCGAGGCGACATGCTCCCCCGAAACCGCCAGTGCCGCAGACCGGTTCACGTCTTCGCCGCCGAACTCGTTGTCGAGGAACAGCGACGTCGCCGCGCCCAGCGGCTCCTCCGCGTACGCACCGGTGAACAATAGGGTTTCCGGGTCGGCGGTGGCGAAGAAGGCGGCGTCCACCGGCAGGATCCGCCGCATCGAGCGCAGCAGCACCGGTTGCAGCTCGGCCACATCCAGTCCGCCATGGCAATGGCGGATCAGGTCCGACCTATGACAACCAACGACACCACCCGGAACAAGCATCTCGTCGAGTCCTTCATCCAGGACCTGTTCACCAAAGGCGACCTCACCGCCGTCGACCGCTACCTGGCCCCCGATTTCGTCAATCACGACGCCCCGTTCCCCGGAGCCCCCGCCGGCCGCGAAGGTCTGCGCCTGGCCGCCGCGATGTTCCGTGAAGCCCTCCCCGACTGGCACAGCGATATCGACCACCTGATCGCCGAATCCGACCTCGTGGTGGAACGCTTCACCGCCGCCGGCACCCACCGCGGCGAGCTCATGGGCGTCCCCGCCACCGGAAAGACGATCGTGCTCACCGGCATTCAGATCTTCCGAATCGACGGCGACCGCATAGCCGAACGCTGGGGCCGGCTCGACGAAACCGGCCTGCTCCGCCAGCTGGGCCTCATTCCCGGGTAATTGGACGATTCCCGGCCATCTGCGCAATGATGAGCAAAGGACTGGCTTTCTCCGCTGGTCAGCGTTTTACGCAACGCTGAGTTCAGGAACGGGAAGGATCGACCATGAGGCGCACACACCGCGGCATTCTCGCCATAACCCCCGCGGCCCTGCTCGCGGCGACCGCCCTCGCCGCCCCACCGGCCCACGCGGACACCCCGACGCTGCAACTCGGCTTCCACAACGGCTACTGCTCGACCACCGAACTCAGCGTCCCCGCCGACACCCCCTTCAACGTCGACATCGACACCAGCTTCCAATTCACCGACCAATCCGAATTCCGAATCCCCTCCCTCGGAATCCGAATCATCCTCCCCAGCGCCTACTTCAACCCCCACGCCCGCGCCGAAGTAGCCCCCCAGCCTCGCGGCTCGATCCCCTTCGAACTCATGACCCCCACCGTATCCGGCAGCGCCGGCAAGGGCTGCTGGGGAACCATCACCGTCTGGTGAGCGCCTCAGCCGACGTGGACGGTCAACGCTCCGCCCCACCACGCGCAGCCGAGGCTATCGCTGAGCTCCGTGGTGAATGACTTGTCCCGAATCCGGGATTCGATCTCACCGGACACGTTCGTGGTCGGGGTGACCGCGATGTTCAACCGCCCGAGTGCGTTGCCGGCGGGCGTCTTTCCCGGCGCGACACACGCTGCGGTCACCGTGAGCTGATCGTGCGGCAGCCCCGCTATGGCCGGGGCGGCCGGGATCGGCACCACCACGAGTTCGGTACCGGCGGCGTTCGACCCATCCCGGGTGCCCAAATAGATCTCCGCCTGCGCCAGTGTCATGCCGTACAGGTCGTAGATCTGCGCGTCCCGGGTCGGTTGCGGGGCAGCGGTTTCGCCAGCACGCGAAGACTCGCGGCCGATCGAGTAGATCATGGCCGCCGTGAACACAGCCGCCAGTACTATCGCGCCGACGACCAGCGGGCGCGTACGTCGTTTCCCCGGCTCCGTCGGGGTCTCGACGGCGGCTGCCAGGTTCGGATCATGTTCCATCACAACGACTCCGGTCTTCCGAGTGGGGTCGGCAGCGGTGCGTAGTACACGCCGCGCAGGGGTTGCTCCTTCACCTTCTTGCAGCCGAAGATCGAGCAGCTGTAGAGCTCCCAGCGGCCGGTCCAATTCAGCTGTTGGTAGGCCTGATAGAACTTCAATACCTGGCCCGCCGGGGGTGCGGGGTAGTCGCCGCAGTTCACGCGGCCGGTGGTGGTGAGTTGCCGGGATTCCGAGGTCGATGTCGACCGGGTGTAACTGCCGTTGATCTCGCCGCCGAGTTCGACGGGACCGGCCTCGCCGCCGGCGCTGCCCTTGCCGCCGACCGTCCACGAATTCTGGGTCATATTGACCGACTGATTGGACCATGCGACATCGAAGCCCGAACCGCCGACATACCCGTTCACGCCCTCTTTCGGGATGCACTGGCCCAGCAGCGGCCGGTCGCCGGGCGGAATCACCTGGCCCTTGTTGTCGACGGTGTCGATGACCCAGTGGTTGACGTAGCGGTCCGAACCCGTCCAGCGGTCGCCTGCCGACGGGACCGGACCGACGTCGCCGGGGAGGATATAGCCGGTCGCGGAATCCCGTTCGCAGGATGCGCAGCCATTGGCCCCGGGGCCTTCGCCATCCGGTGGCGCGTCCGGCTCGATGGCCTTCTCTTCGCGTACCGGGCGCACCGGTACCGGGCGCGCTGCCGGAATGGTGGTGCCGGAGGGCGAGGGCTGCGGCAGTTCCGATGTGTCTGGAACGCTGGGAGGGGTCGGCTCGGGCGATGGCTCGATCGGCGCCACCGCCGCATTCGTTGACGGGGCCGCGATTTCGGGCCCCGGGACGATGTCCGTGCCATTGCCCTGCGGCAATCGCCCGGGCGCGTTACCGGCCTGCCCTTGGACCCCGCCGCCAGGCGCCTGTGTCGGCATCAGCCCCGGCGCGGTCGGTGGCGGCGTGGTGGTTGTCGAGGGCTGGGTGCCCGGGTCGACGCAAACGTACGGTACCGGCGGTGCGGGCGGCGGGCCCGGATTTCCGGGATTGCTTGCGCGCCAAGTCGACTCCCACGCCGAGTTGTAGGCGGCGGTCTCCCGGCGGCAGCGCTGTTCGGGAGTCTCTTGCCCGGCCGCCTGCCCGGCGAACACGGTGATCGCCGTGACCGCGAGTACCGCCGCCGATGTCGCCGCGGCAGTCCACCGGCCCGGCCGGGTTTCCTGGAGTTGCGCCCTTCGCATACCCGCTCCCACCTCAGATGGTGGTGGGGTCGGAGTAGACGGTCACCGTGGTATCGGCGATATGCGTCGAGATGGAGAACTGCGCGTATACCCGTACCGTGACCGGCCCCAGGCAATTGTCCACATGCACTTGGATTCCGGTCAGATCCGATGCGCCGACAGCTCCTTCGAGCGCCCGCTCACCGAGCGGGATCGTGGTGATCGTCCCCGGCTTGATCGTTGACTGGACCTGCGGCGAAACGGTAGCCGTCCCACCCAGATTCACCGAGGGCAACTGCGAGATCGTCACCGAAGCGTTCGGCCCCACCGTTCCCGACGAGCCGGTCTGCAAGCCGCTGGAAACGTCCGTATTGCAACCCAACTGCAGTCCCGACCGCAACACGCCGGATTTGACCCCGTTCGAACCCTGTCCGGTCACCGTGCCGATTGCGGTGGCGTCGACGAAAGCCTCCCGCGACCATGGTGATCGAGCCAGATTCGGCACCGGATTCACTACGACGTTCGCCAGTGCGGCTTCGGCATTCCATCCATCGAGCGTGCTCCTGCTGATCGAATGATCGGGGCTGCGCACGGGCTCGGCTCTTGCCGCACCTGCTACCACCGATACGGCAGTCAGCAAACTTGCCGGAAAAACCATGGAACTGATCTTCAAAGTTGATCCACCCCAACAGAACATCGAAACAATCGAACCTCTGGTGGGTTCAGAAGATCAAACTGCGAGTGTGATAGCAAATGTTTGGCAAACATTGTGGCTGGGAACACAGCGGCGATATCGCGTCGGGTGGGAGGCGTCGTGTAGCGGTCCGAGGTAGGTGTTCGGGCAGTCGGGGTGGTGGGGTCGTAGAATCCGGCCGGAACACAGATACTTTCGCTCCGCTCGCTCTGCCGGTGATCGACTACTGCATGGTGCTGAATCAGGAGGGTTCTGTTTTGCTGCGTGAACGGGTCCGGGAACTGGTGGACGCGAATCGGTTTCAGAGGTTCATCATCGTGGTGATTCTGGTGAATGCGGTTTCGCTCGGTGCTGAGACGTCGGATTCGCTGATGTCGGTTGCGGGCGGGGTGATTTCGTTCGTGGACGCGGCGGCGCTGGTGATCTTCGTGGTGGAGATGGTGCTGAAGCTGTACGCGTATCGGCTGGACTACTTCCGTGATCCGTGGAACTGCTTCGATTTCGCGGTGATCGGGGTGGCGCTGTTGCCGGCGTCGGGTGGGCTGTCGGTGCTGCGGGCGTTCCGGATTCTGCGGGTGCTGCGGTTGGTGTCGGCTACGCCGAGTATGCGGCGGGTGGTGACGAACCTGCTCGCGGCGCTGCCCGGTATGGGTTCGATCCTCGGGTTGCTCGCCCTGGTGGTGTACGTGGCGGCGGTGATGGCGACCAAACTGTTCGGCGATGTCACCCCCGAATACTTCGGCAGCCTCAGCACTTCCATGTGGACCCTCTTCCAGGTCATGACCGGCGAAGCCTGGCCGGATATCGCCCGCACGGTCATGGACGCCGAACCGTACGCCTGGATCTTCTTCCTCGGCTACATCCTGGTCTCCACCTTCGTCGTCCTGAACCTGTTCCTCGCCGTCATGGTCGGCGCCGCGGAAGACGTGCGCGAGGACGAGCATCGCGAACAGCACGAGCGCGGAGCCGCCACCGAAACCGCCTCCAACGCAGCGATTCTCGCCGAACTGGCGGCCCTGCGCGCCGAAGTCCACGCGCTGCGCCCGGCCCGGGAACTGGTCACGGCCGGCAGCCCGCGCACCGCGCTCCGCCGCACCGCATCCACCCGCCCCCACCTCGGCCGCCAACTCGACGACGCCGAAATAGCCGAAGCCGTCCTCCTCTACCGCGGCGGCCAGCCCATCGCCGATATCGCCGACCGCCTCGGCGCGACCCCGACCGCCGTCCGCTCGGGCCTGCAACGCCACGGCATCCGCCGCCACTGAACCCGGCCGCACTGAAATGAAACGAGTTTCCTTCGAATTAACACTAACTGGACGATCGACCAGGTACCTTGGTGCCGAAATCAGCACTATGCAGGTCGGGGTTCACCGTGGCAGACAGTTCGGCATCGCTTCGTGGTCGTATCGGCGGGTTGCTTCGGAAGGCCCCGGCGTCCAGGGCCGCGCGGGTGTTCGTGGTGCTGGTGCTGGTGGTGCCCACGCTGGTTTCGGCCGTGTACATGTGGATCATGTGGGATCCGGAGTTGTACCTGAAGCGGATTCCGGTGGCGGTGGCCAGTGATGATCTCGGGGCGATCTCCGAGGGCAAGGCGCAGAACATGGGGGCCGAGATTCTGGACAGTCTGGTGTCCGGTGGGGATCTGCAGTTCCATCGGGTCAGCAGCGCGGAGGCGGTGCGGGGGCTGCGGGAGAGCCGGTACGCGTTTTCGGTGGTGATTCCGGCGGACTTCACCCGGAATGTGCTCAGCGTGACCGATCCGGTGCCGCAGCGGGCTCGGATCGCGGTGTGGTACAACGACTTCAACGGGACATTGGGCCCGGCGGTGGCCAACAGCGTGGTGACCGAGGCGCAGGGGAAGATCGCGGCCACTATCGGCAAGGGGTTCGCGGGGCAGATCCTGGTGGGGGTGAACAGTCTGGGTTCGGGGCTGGGGGAGGCGTCGCAGGGCGCGAATCAGCTGGCGGAGGGGACCGCGCAGCTGGCCGACGGGGCCCGGCAGTTGTCCGCCGGGCTCGACGAGGCCGCTACGGGCGGGGTGCAGCTCGCGGCCGGAGCGGGGGAATTGCGCACCGGTGCAGCACAACTCGCCGATGGCGGGCGCGAGCTGGTGACTGGCACCGATCAACTCGGTGCGGGGGCGACGCAGATCCGGGACGGTGTCGATCAGATCCTGACGCCGCTGCTGGAAGCCCTGGAACCCGCGGGAAAGCTCACGGGGCAGCTCGATCCGCTGCTGGAACAGCTCGCGAAGAACTCCGATCCGGCCGTCGCCGAGGCCGTCACCCAGTTGCGGAGCCTCGTCGATCAGATGGGCACCACCGACCCGAACTCACTGGTCGGCCAGCTCACCCAATTGCGCGACGGCACCAAGGAACTGGCGCGCCAGCTCACCGATCCCCGAGCCGACTACCGCGCCGGCATCCTGGCGCTGGCCGACGGCGCGAACCAATTGCGCGACGGCACAGTCGAACTCGGTACCGGCGCGACCGAGCTGTCCGCCGGCCTGACCCAGCTCGCCGCCGGCGGTCACGAACTGCGCGACGGCGTCACCCAGCTCGACGACGGCGCCGCCCAGCTCGGCACCGGGCTGCGTGACGGTTCCGCCGCCGCACCGCATATCGCCGACACCGAGGCCTCCGCCGACGTCATCGCCCAGCCCATCATCATGGACATCCGCAATCAGCAACCCAGCCAGGTGGTCCGCGACGGCGACCGCAGCCATAAGGAGATCTCCCGTGGCGCGGGACCCCTGCTGGTCGTGATGGGCACCTTCCTGGCCGCCATCGTGCTCTGGATGTTGTTGCGCCCCATGCGCGGTACCGCCACCGACCGCTCGCCCTGGCCGCGCGCAGCCACCCCGATCCTGCGCGCCACGGCGATCGGAACCGGCGCGGTGGCCGTCGTGGCCGCCTGCGCCGCCGCCTACGGCAGCTACCTCGGCTGGTCTCCGCGGCAATGGCCGGCAATGGCCCTGGTCATCGCCTTGATCGCCGTGGTGGCGGCCGTGACCGCCCAGCTGTTCGTGGTCCTGTTCGGCCGGGTGGCCGGCTCCGTCGCCGCCTTCGCCTTCTACATGTTCCAGGTCTTCGCCTTCGGCGGCGTCTTCCCGGCCGGCACCACCCCGATGTTGTTCCGCCCCTTCGAGAACATCGCCCCGATGACCTACGCTCGCCGCGCCGTCATCCGCGCCGATCTGGCCCTCTACGACACCATGTTCTGGACCTCGATCGCCGTGCTGGTGGTCATGCTCGCGGCCGCCCTCGCGCTCATGGCCGGCGTCCGCTACCTGCGCGACACCGACCTGCCCCGCGACTCCGCCCCCGTCTCACTCGGCGTCGGGTAAACCCGCCCGCGCGGCCCAGAACCGCGCGGTATCGGACAGGATCGCGGCCGAGGCATCGGCGTCCACCAGCGTCGAGGCCTGGCCGATCGCCAGCCCGATACCGGTGCTCAGAATGGCGGTGACCGCCTGCTCGACCCGCCGCGTGGCGTCGGCGTCCCGCACCTCGAGCTGTTCCAGCAGCAGCGTGCTCGCCGCGGAATTGATGAAAGTCAGTGTCCCGAGCACGGTCCCGAACTGCTCCGGATGCCGGCGCGCGACCAGCATGAACTCCGCCACCAGCAAAGTCAGTTCGGTGTTCGAGCCCAGCGCCCGCCACCACGCGTCCAGCACATCCAGATTCGCGCCCAGCGCCTTGTCCGAGGCCAGCACGCTCGCCGTGAGTTCGGCGAACGCCCGGCCGTAGAAGCGCTCCAGTACCGCCTGGCACAGCGCTTCCTTGCTGGGGAAGTTCGCGTAGATCGAACCGACCGTGCGCCCCGCCGCGGCCGCGATCTCGGCCACCTTGGTGGCGTGTAACCCCTTGGCCAGGAATAATTCCTCGGCCGTATCCAGAATCAGCGCGCGCGTGCGCGCCTGCGACTCCCCGCGGGTCGGTGTCTTGCGCGGGGGCATGCACCACCCCTTCCTCACCGACCCGATACCGACCGACCTCATCCTACGATGCGCGAGATCACCGCCCGGCAGCACGATTACGTATCTGTCTCAGACAGCTATTGTATTCGGCCCGCATACCGGATAGCGTCATTATCCGAACGGCCCGCTGCCGCGAATTCACTGGCGGGCAGCGGTTCTCGATGAGGAGGACGCCCCATGGCGGACGATCTGACAGCGGCGGAACCCGATCACGAGGTGGTGGTGATCGGCGCCGGACCGGGCGGTATCGCCGCCGGCGTGAAATTGAGACGAGCGGGGATCGACGACTTCGTGATCCTGGACCGCTCCGATGCCCCGGGCGGCACCTGGCAGCACTACGTGTATCCCGGCATCAGCGTGGATACGCCGGTGTTGTTCTACCAGTTCACTTTCGCGCCGAATCCGGACTGGACCAGGCTGTTCCCCTCCGGGGCGGAACTACAGGCGTATCACCTCGGGATCGCCGCCGAGCACGGCCTAGGGCCGCATTTCCGGGTGAACACCGAGGTGCTGCGGGAAGTCTGGGACGATGACGCGCACTACTGGCGGCTGCACCTGGCCGACGGCCGGGAGTTGACCGCGCGCTTCGTGATCAGCGGGGTCGGCCCGTTCATCACCCCGAAGGACGCACCCTTCCCGGGCCTGGATTCCTATCGCGGAATCGTGCAGCGGCCCGGACGCTGGAATCCGCGGCTCGAGCATCGCGGCCTGCGGGTCGGAATCGTCGGAACCGGGGCCAGCGCGGTGCAGATCATCGCCGCCATCGCACCGGAAGTGCGCTCGCTGACGGTTTTCCAGCGCACCCCGCCCTGGTGCCTGCCGCGCCCCAATCCGCGCCTGGCCCCCATCCGCCCGCTGCTGCGCATACCCGGACTGGTGCCCGCGCTGCGCCGCACGGTGTTGTCGGTGGTGGACGCCGCCTCCGAACTGGCGGTGCGCGCGGAGGTTTCGGAAGCCGGGTACGAGCGGGCGACCGGCGCTTTCGATGCCGCCTGCCGGAAGCTGTACCGCGGCTATCTGTTCACCCGGGTGCGCGACAAGCGGAACCGGGACGCGCTCATGCCCGCCTACGGTCCGCTGGTCAAGCGCCCCACCGCCAACAGCCGTTTCCTGCCCACGTTCAATCGCGACAATGTCGAGCTGGTGACCGAATCGGTGGATCACTTCACCGAGACCGGCATCGTCACCGGGTCGGGTGTCGCGCACGAATTCGACATGGTGGTCATGGCGACCGGGCACGACATGTATTCGGAGCCTTTGGATTACAAGCTGGGGCAGATCGTCGGCCGCGACGGTTTCGATCTCGCCGGCTTCTGGCGCGAGCGCGGCATGCAGGCGTTCGATTCCGTTTCGGTGCCGCGGGTGCCCAACCGGTTCATGCTGTCCGGACCGTATTCCTGGTACGCGGTGGACTGGCACGAGATCGTCGAGCGCGGCGCCGATCACGCCGTGCACGCCATCAGCCTGTGCCGGGAGCGGGGGATGACCGCCATGGAGGTGCGGCAGGACGTGCACGACGCCTTCCATGCCGAGCAGTACCGGGCGGTGCGGCGCCTGTTCTCGCCGTACTTCGCGCGATCGGCGGCGAACGCGAAAACCAATACCTACTACCGCAATTCGCAGGGCGAGTTCCCGTTCCCGATGGTCGGCGGCGTGTTCGCGGCCGAGCGGCGCGCCCGCGACTTCCCACCCGGCGTCTACCGGTATCGCAAGATCGCCGCGCCCGTGCCCGCGCTCGTCGAAGCCGCGAGCTGACCGGAAAACCACAGGAACACAGAGGAATTCGCATGACTACAGCATTCCGGCCGGATTTCGAGGTCGCGGTGATCGGCGCGGGACCGGGCGGCATCGCCGCCGGGGTGAAACTGCGCAAGGCCGGCATCGAGGATTTCGTCATCATCGAACGCGCCCAGGACGTGGGCGGGTCCTGGCAGGAGAACCACTATCCGGGCATCGCGGTCGATGTACCGGCCCTGGCCTATCAGTTCTCCTTCGCCCGGAATCCCAAGTGGAGCAGGTTCTTTCCGTACGGCGCGGAGGTCCGCGAGTATCACGCCGCGGTGGCGCGCCGCTTCCGGCTGTACCCGCACCTGCGCTTCGGCACCACCGTGGTGCGGGAGGAATGGGACGAGGGCAACCACCGCTGGAACCTCGAGACCGACAGCGGGGAGATCATTACCGCGCGCTTCCTGATCAGCGCGATCGGCGCGTTCGTGCGGCCCAAGAAGTTCGCGGGCATTCCGGGCGCGAGCAAGTTCAAGGGCAAGGTGCAGCAGTCCACCGATTGGGACGGCGACTACGACCTCACCGGCAAGCGGGTGGCGGTCATCGGCACCGGGGCCAGTTCGGTGCAGATCGTGCCCGCCATCGCACCGCAGGTGGCCGAGCTGGCGGTGTTCCAGCGCACCCCCGTCTGGTCCGCGCCCAAACCCGATGTCGCGGTTCCGCCCGCGCTGCAACGGATCTTCGCGATTCCGGGCGTGGTCGCGGCGGGGCACGGCGCGGTGCTGGTCGTGGTCGACGCGCTGTTGCGGGCGGGCACGTCCATGCCCATGGGCGTGGTCAAGCCGGCCCTGCGCGCCTTCGACCGGGCCGCCATCGCGGGCTATCGGCGCTACCTGCACCTGGTGGTGAAGGACAAGGACACCGCCGATCGATTGAGCCCGGACTACGGGCCGATCGCCAAGCGCCCCACCATGTCCAACTACGTGTTCGCCTTCAACCGCGACAATGTCCGCCTGGTCACCGAACCCATCGCCACCGTCACCGCGCGCGGCATCAAGACCACCGACGGGGTGGAGCACAAATTCGACATGATCGTCTTCGCCACCGGTTTCGAGGTGTTCTCCGATCCGGAGACCTACCGCCCCGGCACCGTGGTGGGCCGCGACGGCTTCGATCTCGGCAAGTTCTACGCCGAGCACGGCCTCCAGTCGTATCAGAGCGTCTCGCTGCCCGGGCTGCCGAACCGGTGGACCCTGGTCGGACCGTATTCGTGGACCGGCAGCGGCTGGCACGCGTTCGTGGAGATGACGGCCGACCATGCGGTGCGGGCCATTTCCGAAGCGCGGCGGCGCGGCGCGACCTCGGTGGAAGTGCGCAAGGAGGTGGCCGACGCCTATCACCGCCGGATCCACCGCAAGGCCGAGGCCCTCCGCTTCTACCTGGCCGACCTCAACGCACACGTCCCGACCTACTACCGCAACTCCCAGGGCGACACCACCTACATCCGCCCTTCGGGCTTCTTCGAAGCCCGGCGCGGCAACCGGCGTTTCCCACTCGACGACTACCGCTACGCGGCCCTGCCCGGCCGGGTCCGCGGTACCGCCGGCTAGGTGGAAACAGCTGTGACCGCATCACCGCCTGCAGGCGAATCACGAAAGGGGCAGTGCCGCCCATGAAACCGTTCAATCCGCAACTCGCCGTGGTGACCGGAGGTGGCAGCGGTATCGGCCGCGGCACCGCCAAAGCCCTCGCTGCGCACGGGGCCACCCTGATCATCGCCGATATCAATCTCGATGCCGCGAACGACGCTGTTGCCGAAATCCGTTCCCTGGGCGGCAAAGCCGAGGCCTTCCGGCTCGATGTCGCCGACACTCCCGCCCTGGAGGCCTTCGCCGAGCAGGTGCGCGAACAGTTCGGGGTGCCGGATGTGGTGGTCAACAATGCGGGCATCCTCGTCGGTGGCCCGTTTCTCGACGTTCCGCTGGAGGACCTGGAACGCATTATCGACATCAATTTGATGGCGATGATCCATGGCTGCCGCGTCTTCGGGCAGCAGATGGTGGACCGTGGTCGCGGTGGTCATCTGGTGAACATCGCCTCCATGGCGGCATTCGGACCGGCTCCGTATACCGCGCCGTACAGCATCGGCAAATACGCGGTGAAGCACTTCAGTGAGTGCATTCGCGCCGAATTCGCTTCGCACGGTATCGGTGTCACCGCCATCTGTCCCGGCCTGATCTCCACCAACCTCGCCGAATCCACTCGCGCGGCCGCCTTCGGCGACGAGCAGATCGACCTCGGTAAGCAGATCGTCGCCAAGGGCATGTCCTTCCTGGGCATGCACCCGGACAAGGCGGGCCGCCAGATCGTGCACGCCATCCGCAAGAACATCGCGGTGGAGCCGATCCGCTTGGAAGCCCGCCTGTCCTGGCCCATCGCCCGCTATTTCCCGGGCCTGGTGCGGGCTGTCATGACGGTGGCCGCCGCCCCCGACCTCGACCGCTTGATCCGCCTCACCGAACAGCCCGCCCTGCTCGAGGCCGGTCGCAAAGTCGCCGAACGCATGCCCAAGCGCAGCAATCACGGCGTGAACGTCTGACCCGCCGCCGCTTTTCCCAGGAGCAACCATGTCCAAATTCACCGGCAAACTCGTCGTGGTCACCGGCGCGGGCAGCGGTATCGGCCGCGCCACCGCCCGCGAATTCGCTCGGGCGGGCGCGCGCGTCGTCGTCAGCGATATCAATGCCGACAGCGCCAAAGCCACCTGCACCCTCATCGAACGCGAGGGCGGTATCGCCTTCCCCTATGCGGTCGATGTCTCCGACAAAACCGCCATGGCCGATTTCGCGGCCGAAGTCCATGCCACCCACGGCATTTCGACGGTCCTGGTCAACAATGCCGGGTTCACCACGGCGGGCCCGTTCCTCGGTCACTCCGCGGCCGACTGGGACCGCATCATGGGCGTCAATTTCTGGGGCGTGGTGCACGGCAGCCGCCTGTTCGGCCGTCAGATGGTGGACGGCGGCCAGGGCGGGCGCATTCTCAATGTCACTTCCCCGGCCGCGGTCATCCCCATCACGCTGAGCACCCCCTACTGCACCAGCAAAGCGGCCGCCCAGATGCTCACCGAATGCCTGCGCCTGGAATTCGCGCGCACCAAAGTCGGTGTCACGGCGGTCCTTCCGGCCTTCATCAACACCGGCTTCTACCCGTCGGCGCAAATGGTCGGCATCGAAACCGAAATGAGCTCCCGCATGAAAGGCGTCTCGGTCCTGGCCGCCAAACTGGTGGCCCGCAGCCCGGAGCGCTTGGGCCGCAACATAGTTCAGATCGCGTCCCGAAACCCGGCGATCGCCCCCACCCCCTTCGAATCCCGGCTGGCCTGCACGGCGGCCCGGCTCTCCCCGGCCGGCGCCCGCCTGGCGGCGCGCTTCATGGACACCGAGAACATCGCCACCATGGTCGACCGCCTGGTCCCCACGCCGCTGCTGCGCCGGGTGGACGAACTGGTCGACCGCTTCGCCCCGCAATAGCGGCGGGCTCGCTCGCCTGTTTCTGGCAGTGTGCCGGACAGCACAAGGGCCGGTGGACCTTTCGGTCTACCGGCCCTCTGTGTGTCCGGGTCAGTTCTGCGGGGTGCAGGTGTAGCGGTTGTGCCCGTTGAGAGCGTCTACCAGCCACTCCGGCCGGAAAGCCAGGGCGATGGAGGGGCGGTCGGGGACGCGCAGGCACCAGTTCGGGCCGGCCGCTCCCTGGGGCGCGTACTCGCTGGCGAACGCGCGTGAGAAGGCGTCGTCGCTCTGCAGCAGGGTGTCGCAGGCGTCCTGGCGGGTGTCGGCGCGGCCGTAGCAGTTGAACCAGGCGGCGGAGTAGCGGACGGACATGGCGGGGGACTTCACATTGCGGGGCACGCCGAGCCAGTTGATGGAATCGCCGTGGCTGCCGCTCTGGATATTGATCCACTGCAGGGCGGCGGTCGAGCCGGAATTCAGCATATTGCGGTACTTGTCGGCGGTGCCGAACGGGCCGTCGGTGGGGTTGAACAGCGGCTGATAGAAGTTGGTGATGCCGTAGGTGGACAGCCCGGGGATGTCGAAGTCGGCGGTCTGCATCTGGACCGGAACGTCCGAGCCCATCTGCTGGAAGCCCGACATCAGGGAGGCGGAGGACACGCGGGGGAGCGGCCGCCCGTCCCAGCCGTGGCCCTTGCGCTGCCAGTCGAGGTAGCTGGAAACGCCCACCGCGCCGATGGATTGGCCGTACACATTGATGTGCTCGGTGTCCATCAGATCGATCCACGGGTTGCGCTGGTTCGCGCCGATGGGGGCGTACGCCGGATCCTGGCGGACCAGGCGGGGCACCATCAGCACATTGTTGAGCTCGTTGTGCAGGTCGACGATCGGCGTGATGTCGTCACCGGCCACCCAGCGGATGCCGTCCTGCGCGGCCCAGCAGGTGGAGGGGGAGAAGCAGTCCGGGACCGTGAACTGGGGCAGGAACATGTCCAGCGCGGTGCCAGGGCTGTCGGGCTGGCCGACCTGGGAGACCGTGACGCCGATGAACCCGTTGCGCACATAGGTTTCGGTGTACATGGCGATGTGGTTCATGGTCTCGCCCGCGCCCGGCATGCCGTACGCGACCGGGTACTTCTGACCGGACTCGGCCGCGCCCTCGGGCAGCCACACCATGGCCGACATGGGAATGCCGCGATTGCCGACGATCTGGATCTTGTGGACCTCACCGAGTTTGAAGTCCGCGCCCGCGGTATCGCCGGCCACGCAGGAGCCGGAGCGGGTTTCGTAGAAGACGCTGCCGTCGGAATTCAGGCACGGGTAGCGGAACTTGGCCGACATGAAAGCCGGATTGTCGTACACGTCGTCGAGCGCGACATCCGATACCGGCGAGGAGGCATTGTCGGCGAGCCCGAAGCGGCCGTCATTGTTCCAATCGGGCAGATAGTCCGGGTGCGGCGGGAAATTCACGCCGAGCCCTTCCAGATGCGCGAGCAGATCCCACGCCTTCTGCGCCGCGGCGGCGATCTTCTGCTGCGAATCGGGTCCGGTGTAGGTGGCCGGATCGGCCAGATCGGCGAACCCGCCCTGCCAGTTGCCGGTGATATCGGTGATGCCCGCCCGCACCAGGTACTCCAGCATGCCCGGGGTGCTCAGGTCGCGCAGCGTGCCCCCGAAAATCCCCGTGAACAGATCGCTGACCTGCTGCAACATATAGGAATTATCCGGATTCGGATCCGGCGGCGGGGCCGGTTCGGCCCCGGCCGGCGCCCCGCCGGCGACCGACAGCGATACCGCCGTGGCCATGGCTAAGGCGGCTTTGGTCAAACGACGGGGTTGACGCACCCGATCCTCCTGCGGTCGAACATCATTGATCGTCGGTGGCCGGGAATGGCGGGAACGGAAGTCCCGCCCGCGATTCCCGAGCCTCACGCCGAGATTAAGGCGCGAAAATCCCTAGTCCGAGGACATTTGTGGCCACCGCATTGACACCTCACGCCCACCGTGGCGGGCACTCGCCGGTTCAGTTGATGAACCGGAAGCAAGCCCGCGAGCCGCGGTCGCCCACGGTGGCCGAGGACAGGCAGATCGACTTGTAATCCTTGGCCGGCCGCTGGCTCAGGAAGCCGAAGATGTAGCCGTTGGAGCATTGGGTGGCCAGCGGATGTACTTCCTGCTCACCGGTTTTCGTCTCGAATACGATCGACCCCTCGGCGCAGTTCACGTCGATGAACGGGGCCATATCGGCGAGCCAGCCGAGCAGGAAGACATTCCAGTCCGGATTCAAGGCCCACACCGCGCCGTCGAAGGTCACCCCGGCCGGGAACTGATTGGTGTGCTTGAAATCGAAGCCGAGAATATTGGCATTGAAGTTGAACGGCGGAAGCAGCGGCGGCGCATTGGTTTTCGGCGCTTCCACGACCGCGGCGGACGGATTCGGATCGGCCGGTTCCGCGGTGGCGGCGGGCGCGACGGTCACGGCCAGGGCCGCGCCGAACAGCCCGGTGAGCAGCCGGGTGGAGGTCTTGTTCATCGTGGCGGCTCTCAATCGTTGGGGAAGCGGAAACAGGTCTCGGTGCGCTGTTCGGCCACGCTCACCACACCGCACATCTCGGCGTACTCACCGGCCGGGCGGCGTGCCACCACCAGGTACGGGAAGCCGCCGCCGCACGCGGTGCCGACCGGAATCGTCTCCGGCGCACCATTTTTCGGATAGAAGACCAGCTGTGCGGTGGCGCATTTGTCGTCGAACGGGGTGGCGTCGGCCAGCAAACCCAGCACGCCCGGCGCGATGGCCGGTTGCAGCGTACCGATATCGCCGTCGAACACCGCGCCATTGGGCACGGTCGTGAAATGGTTGATGCTGGTGCCGCCGAAACTGGTGCCCCACGACAGCGTCGGTTCCAGCGCGTCGGCCTCGGGCGCGCCCAGGGTGGCGGCGACGGCGATGATGCCGCCGCACGCGGTCAGCACGGACGGAATGGATTTCCGCATGGTTCAGCCTCTCTGCGCGGAACGGTTCATGAGCACGGCGACGTCCTCGGACAGGCTGCTCATGGTGATCAGGTCGACGCGGCCGTCATTGTCGAGATCGACGGCTTCGGCGGCCTGCGGTCCCAGACCGATGGTGTGCTGTTCGGTATAGGTGAAGCCGCGCCGCCCATCGCCCTTGAAAATCATTGCGGTGGAAGGGAAGTACTGACCGGCGGCGATATCGTTGATGCCGTCGCCGTCGAAATCGCCGATGGCCACCGCGCACGGCGCGATCGCCGGTCCGACCAGGTTCGGCCCGCTGAAATTCCCGCGCCCGTCGCCGTAGTGCACGGCCGCGCTGAAGCCCGCGATATTGGCGGTCACGAAATCCAGGTTGCCGTCATTGTCGACATCGGCGAGTTTCAGGTCCTCGCTCGGCAGCGTCGCCAGATTCCAACGGGGAGCGCCGAATCCGCCATTGCGATCGTTCAGCATGATCCACACGCCGGAGGTCGCCAGATCGTGGAACGCCAGATCCGGATACCCGTCATTGTCCACATCGCCGGTCAGCACGCTCGCCTTGGAGATGCCGACCCCGAACCATTGCGGCGCCCCGAAATGCCCCTGGCCGTCGCCGTGCATGATGCCCACCCCGCCGGGCACCGGCAGCACACTGTTGAACGCCAGATCGACCGAGCCGTCCCGATCGAAATCGGCCAGTGCGACGCCGAACGGAATACCGCCGGTGCGGTAGGTGACATTCGGATTGAAATCGGTGGAATAGGTGCGGTCGACGTGGAATACGCCGCGCCCGTCATTGATCAGCACGGCCAGGCTCAGGAAGTCGCCGACCACCAGATCCGGGCGCCCGTCACCGTTCAGATCGGCCGCCGCCACCGCGTTCGCACCGACTTCGGTGTTCACGAACTGGTTGCGCCGCAGCCGCCCGGTGCCGTCGCCGAACAGAATGCCGACGCCGTCGACCAGACCGGTGGCCGCCACATCCGGAAAACCGTCGCCGTTGAAATCGCCGGTCGCCATGGTCTGCGAACCCACGCCGGGGCCGAGACCGCCCACGTTGTATTGCACGGATTCGTGGAAAATGGGGTTGGGTCCGCTGGAACCCGACGCTGATCCGGAGG
Source organism: Nocardia yamanashiensis NBRC 100130 (assembly GCF_001613325.1). Taxonomy (GTDB): domain Bacteria; phylum Actinomycetota; class Actinomycetes; order Mycobacteriales; family Mycobacteriaceae; genus Nocardia; species Nocardia yamanashiensis. The sequence continues at coordinate 458,643 of NZ_BDCD01000002.1, forward strand.
ACAGCGGCTCGGCCCCGGCGGTGGCCGCGCCACCCAATGCCAGGGTCAGCGCGGTGCCCGCGGCGCACAGACGGCGCAGCCCGGTCTTGTTCGTGTACAAATCGCTTCCTCTGTTTCGGCCGATGACGAATCGACCGTATGAGGCGAATGTGACGGCGGTCATGGCGCAGATCGCCAAAGGGTTGATTTTCGACGCCATTGGCCGAGCGGGACAATTGCCGGAGTTCGTCTGCGCCATAGTGTCCGTGCCATGAGGTCTCATGTCTTGGTCTGTGCCGCGATGGTCGCGGGTGCGACCCTCGCCGGCGGGCAGGCGGCCGGCGCTCCGGCGTCCGGCTCGGGTGGCGGCGCCGGTACCCAGTTCTCCGGGCCGTACTACTTCGATACCGGTACCGCGCCGTGGGTGACGCGCGGCGCGGACGTCAATCAGGACGGCAAGCCCGATATCGTGACCGCGAACGCCGGATCCACCACCGTCAACGGCAGTACCGCGCTCGGCTTGAAGGGTGTTTCGGTGCTGTTGAACACCACCGAAACCGGTTCGCCCACACCGTCGTTCACCGATCCGAAGCAGTTCGTGGCGGGCGTCGGCACGCTGTCGGTGGAAACGGCGGATCTGGACGGCGACGGCGCGCCGGAGATCATCACCTCCAATTTCTTCGACACCGGAGCGAACGGGGTGTCGATTCTGCGGAATCTGACGCCCGCCGGTTCGGCCACCGCCGACTTCGCGGCTCCGGTCAATTTCGCCACCGGGGCGTTCCCGTCGCTGGTGCACACCGCCGATATCAATGGCGATGGCAAACTCGACCTGGTGACCGGTGACGGCGGAATTCCGTTCGGGCTCGGCATCTCGGTGCTGATCAACACCACCGCGCCGGGCGGGCCGATCGGTTTCACCGCGCCGACGCAATTCCTGGGCGGCAGCGTGGCGGAGGGCCTGGCGGTCGGCGATATCAACAATGACGGCCTGATCGACGCGATCGTCGCCAATACCACCACCAGCAATGTGGCGGTGCTGATCAACACCACCGCGCCCGGATCGCTGACCCCGACCTTCAACATCACCGAGGAATGGGTGGTCACCAGCACCGATGCTCAGCTCGCCGATCTCGACGGGGACGGGCGGCTGGACATGATCGTCTCGCGGACCGCGGGCGGATTCACGGTGCGGCTCAACCGGACCGCGCCCGGTGCGCCGGTCGCGGAGTTCGGTGAGGACATCGTGGGTGATCTGATCGGTGAGGTGACGCGGGCGCACGGGACCATGGGCGTGGTGACCGAGGGCATCGCCATCGCCGATTACGACGGGGACGGGACCCTGGATATCGCGGTCAACAATGACTTCCCGGTTCCGGGTTACGGGGTGAGCGTGTTCACCAATCACACCGGGCCGGGCGCCGCCGTCGCGAATCTCACCGGGCCCGATGGTTACAACGGGTCGAGCTGGATCATCGGCACCAACTCCATCACCACCGCCGATTTCAACGGTGACGGGAAACCGGACCTGGCCACGGGCAATGTGCCGAGCGTCGCCGTCGACGACACCGTGCTGGTGCACGGCGGTATCTCGGTGCTGATGAACACCCGGCGCTGAATTCACCCGGAACGAGAAACGGCCTGCGCTCGGCTGCGCAGGCCGTTTTCGTGTGTGGTCAGGCGTAGCTGTAATCGTCGATCGGGAAGCGGCCCTTCTTCAGTACCGCGGCGTTCGCGCCGAACCGCACCAGCGACGGATCCCCGTTCGGGTCCAGGTAATAGGTGTTCGACGTCAAGCAGGTGGGGTTGATCAGGATGCTCTCGCCGGTCAGCTCCGTCATGCGCTCCAGATACCGGTCGTTGGCTTGCTCGGTGACCTCGAAAACCTGTGCGCCGCGCTTGGCCAGCTGCTCGAACAGGCGCTTCAGATGGCCCATCTGTTCTTCGATGGTGTAGAAGTACGACAGGATATTGAAGGAATACGGATTGGCCAGCCCGATGAAATTCGGGAAATGCGGCACCGTGACGCCCTCGTAGGCTTGAAAACGGTTCTCCCGCCACCATTTTCCGAGATTGCGGCCGTCCCGACCGATGATCTCGAACGCCGGGAAGTTGGTCTCCCACAGGCTGAACCCGGTGGCCAGCACCAACGTATCGATGACGATCTTGTTGCCGTCGGTGGTGACGATGCCGTCGGGTTCGATGCGCGCGATCGAGGTGGTCTCCAGACGCACGTTCGGGCGGTCGAACATGGCGTAGTACTGATTGGAGAAAGTGGGGCGCTTGCAGCCGAATTCGTAATGCGGCGTGAGCTTTTCGCGGATCGCCGGATCCGAGACCTGCATGCGCAGGTGAGCGCGGCCGATGGCGGCGGCGGTCTTGTTCAGGAACTTGAACCGGCGATAGTGCAGCTGCGCGGCGATCAGCGCTTGCAGCAGACCGGTGTTCGCGGTGCGCATGAGGCGCTGGGTGGCGGGCGCTTTCGCGAACACCGCGCGCAGGGCCGGCGGGATCGGGGCATCGATCTTGGGCACCACCCAGATCGGGGTGCGCTGGTAGACGGTCAATTCGGCGGCCGTGCGCGCCAGTTCCGGGGCCAGCTGCACCGAGGTCGCGCCGGTACCGATCACCGCGATGCGGCGGCCCGCCGGGTTGTAGGAGCCGTCCCAGTTCGCGGTGTGAATCACCTTGCCCGCGAAGGAGTCCAGGCCCTCGATCTCCGGATCGCGCGGCTGCGACAGGTACCCGGTCGCGGTGACCAGATAGCGCGCGGTGAGTTGCTCGCCCGCCGCGGTGGTGATCACCCAATGCCGCTGTTCGGCGTCCCAGCGCGCGCCCTCGACCGACACCCCGAACCGCATGAGGCGGCGCAGATCGTATTTGCCGGCCACATGATCGGCGTAGCTCTTCAGTTCCGAACCGGGCGCGAAAATGCGCGACCAGTTCGGATTCGGTTCGAACGAAAAGGAATACGTCACCGACGCGATATCCACCGCGATGCCCGGATACCGGTTCACATGCCAGGTGCCGCCCAGATCCTGCTCCCGGTCCAGGATCACGATGTCGTCGATGCCCTGCCGCCGCAACTGGATCGCGGCTCCCATCCCGCCGAACCCCGCGCCGACGATCACCACCTCGTGCTGCGGCCTACCCATATGGATTCCCTCCATCGTCATTGATGCAAAACGGCACTCGCCCCGCATCTTCGAAGGTAGGATTTTCGGCCTGCTCGCGGCATGGCAGATCGCGCCATCGGATATGCCGAATCCGCCGCGCCGTTCAGGACGGCGCCGGGCCGAAGCGGATGGGCGGTGCGGCTGTGGCATTCGGGGCGGGATCGACGAAACTCATGGCGCGCTCGGCCAGGGCGGCGATGGTCAGGCTCGGGTTGACGCCGACATTGGCGGGCAGGGCCGCACCGTCGGCGACCAGGAGGTTGCGGTAGCCGAAGACCCGGTGGCGGGCATCGATCACGCCGGTCTCGGGATCGGCGCCGATGGGTGCGCCGCCGAGAATGTGCACGGTGCTCGGTATCGAGAAGATCGCTTCGGGCACAGCGGCTTTCACCACGCCGCCGGTGCGTTCGGCGATCCAGTTCGCGGCCCGGTAGCCGGCCTCGACATAGGTGGGGATCGGGTTGGCGGGGTCCTGTTCGGTGGTCAGGACCGGGCGGCCGCCGGGCAGCCGGAAGCGCACGCGCAGCGCCATCGCGTTCTCGTGGGCCTGCATGGTGGTCAGCACGATCGACTGCGCGGCCGAACCGCGGATGCGGTTGGCGCGGGCGAAACGCACCGGGTCGCGCAGGGTGTCGAGCAGGAAGTGCAGCGGGCGGGTGGCGCGGCCGCCTCGGGTGACGGCGGGCGTTGTCATGAGGGACATGACATCGCTGTTGCGGCCGTAGGTGGCGGGCTGGATGTGTGTGTCGGCGTCCGGGGCATAGTCCGACATGACGGCGACGCCGTGCGTGAAATCGCGGGTCTCGTCCGGAGTGCGGACCACCAGCACCGTCTCGCTGTTGGTGCGCACCAGCTCGCCCACTCGATCCGAGAGCCGGGGGAGTGCGCCGTTTCCCTTGCAGCGCAACAGGAGCCGCACCGTGCCGAGCGCGCCCGCCGCCAGGACGACGCCGCGCGCGGTGACGGTCTGCGTTTCGCGCCGGAACCAGCGGCCGGTGCGGACCGTCGTCACCGCGTAACCGGCGCCGCCGGTGGGGTCGTCGCCGAGCGGGCGGATATCGGTGACCGTGCGCTCGGGCCGCACCACCGCACCGCGCTGTTCGGCGAACCACAGGTAGTTCTTGTCGAGGGTGTTCTTGGCGTCGTAGCGGCAGCCGATCAGGCAGGAACCGCAGCGGGTGCAGCCGGTGCGGTCCGGGCCGTCGCCGGCGAAATAGGGGTCCGGGACCGTTTTGCCGGGCTCGCCCAGGAACACCGCGACATTGCTGCGAGTGTGCTTGTCCGCCAAGCCGTGCGCGTGCGCGTACGCGCGCAGCAGGTCACCGGCCGGGGTGTCGGCGTCGTACGGAGTCACGCCCAGCATCTGCTCGGCGGTGCGGTAATGCGGGTCGAGTTCGCGCTCCCAGTCGGCCAGGTGCGCCCACTGCGGGTGCCGCAGGAAACCGGGCTGGGCGCGATAGAGGGCATTGCCGTAGACCAGGGAACCGCCGCCGACGCCCGCGCCGGTCGCGATCAGCACATCCTTGAACAGGGTGGTCCGGACGATGCCGCGCAGGCCCAGGCGGGGCGCGAAATAGTAGCGGCGCAGCTCGGCGGCGCTCGCGGCGTAATCCTGCGCGGCGAAACGGTAACCGGCTTCCAGCACGGCCACCCGATGGCCCTTCTCGGCCAGGCGCAGCGCGCTCACACTGCCGCCGAACCCGGAACCCACCACGATCCAGTCGTAATCCAAATGCGTCAAAACCCCATTCCCTCTCTACGGTCCCCAGCGTCGCAGTGCGATCGAGTTCCCGGATTGGCCGATGGCGTCAGGATGTTGATCCGGTCGGCCAGACTCGGCGGCGGCACTGGCGGCGGCTCCCGGCGCGCCGTTTCACTGGCGGCCGTGAACGCTCATCGCCCGCCGGATTTCGTCGGCACCTGGAAACTGCTGTCGCTGCGTCAGGAACGTGCCGACGGGTCGGTCGCGGAGCCGTTGGGCAGTCAGCCGATCGGGTTCATCACCTACACCGAATCCGGGTTCGTGCACTGCATGATCGGGCCGGAAGAGCGGCCGAAACTGGGGGCGCAGCCGGACGAGTTCGCGGCGCGTGACGGGCTGGCGCGGGTGCTGTTCACGCTGCCGAAGCTGCCCGGGTTGCTGCGGCTCGGGGTGTCGGCGTTGCGGACGGTGGTGTACGCGGGGACCTGGGAAGTGGTGGGCGACACCGTGATCCATCACGCGGAGCTGGCCGGGCTGCCGGACTGGGACGGGACCGATATCGAGCGGCAGTACGAGATCGACGACAAGAACCTGCGGTTGATCGCGAGCTTTCCCGGCAATCGCGTTGTGGTGGACTGGCGGCGCGCCTAGATGACCGGCCTACGCACCTGGGGTCCGCGTACGAGTCTCGCGCGGCCCGGCGTCACCGTCCTGCGGCCCGCCACCCAGGAGGAGTTGATCGATGCCGTCCGCTCCGGGCGGTATCGCCGGTTGCGGGCTGCGGGGTCCGGGCACAGCTTCAACGACATCGCTGTGCCCGCCGAGGACGCCGCACTGGTGCTGCTCGATCGCCTCGATCGTGTGCTCGCGGTGCGGAATTACGATGTCGAACGCCCACATCCGGCCATGCCCGCGGCCGTCGGCACCGTCACCGTCGAAGCCGGTATCACCATCGACGCGCTGCTGCACGCGCTCGAGGCCCGGGGCCGCACGCTGGTGAACGTCGGCGCGATTCGCGCCCAGACAATTGCGGGTGCCATCAGCACCGGCACGCACGGCGCCAGCATCCACGTCGGCTCCCTCAGCTCGCTCGTGGTGTCGCTGAAGCTGCTGAACGCCGACGGCACCGTCACCACCGTCACCCGCGACGACCCGGACCAGGCTGACCTGTTCCGTTGTGCCTGTGTCGGTTTGGGCGCCCTGGGCATCCTGCTGGAGGTGGAGCTGGAAGTGGTCCGCGCCTTCACCCTGGTTCCCGTCCGCCGCATCCTCTCGGTCGAGCAGTTCCTCACCGAAGGCGAAACCATCGCCCGCACCCACCCCTACGCCCGCTTCTACTACTTCCCCTACACCGACATCGTCGAATGCGTCACCGACATCCCCACCGACGATCCGCCTGCGCCCCAAGACTTCTCGTACCGCGCGAGCCGCTGGATCCACGGAACGTTGATCGACCGCCACCTGGGCGAAGCCCTCTTCACCACCACCGCCCACCTACTACCCAGACGCACCACCCCCGCCGCCCTGGGCTTCGTAGCCCGCGGCCGCAAGCCGGGAACCGGCCCCGCCGACGCGTCGTGGCGCTGCCTGAGCCTCCCAGACCTACCCCCACGCCACCTCGAAATGGAATGGTCCGTCCCCGTCCGAGCCTGGCAATCCGCGATCACCGCCCTCCACACCGCCATCGGCCCCCGCCCCGCCTCCTTCCTGGCCGGCTTCGTAATCTCCCTCCGTTTCGTAGGCAGCGACGGAAACCTCCCCCTCAGCAACAACTTCCGCCGCGAAAGCCTCACCATCGACGTAATGCAACACCACGCCCTCGACCCCCACCCCTACTTCACCGCCGCCACCGAGGCCATCCACTCCGCCGCCACCCCAGTCCGCCCCCACTGGGGCAAAGTCTTCGCCCTCACCCACACCGACCTGGCCCCGCTATACCCGGACTTCCAAGTCTTCGAACGCATCCGAGCCACCCAAGACCCCGAAGGCGTCTTCCTCAACCCCTGGCTCACCCACATCCTCGGCCTGAACTGACCTCCTGCCCCGCCGCCGGAACATCCTGCGGCACAGCGATCTGTACCGCGGCGGCCCCCACAATCATGATCACCGCCCCCACCATCTGCACCACCCCCAGCCCCTGCCCGAGCAGCAACCACGTCAGCCCCGCCGCCACCAACGGCTCCACCACCGACAACACCCCCGCCACCGCCACCGGCAACTCCCGCATCGCATACAGCCCAGCCAAATAGGGCACCACCGTCCCACCCACAGCCAGCACCGACAACACCACCCACACCGCCACCTGCCGATCCCCGAAAGTCGCAGGCGCACTGAGCAACCGGCCACTCACCCCCCAAGGCGCGGCAACCGCGACCGACACCACCGCCCCGACCGACAATCCCGCAGCGGTCAACCCCAGCGCATCGAACCTCCGCGCCCCATGCTCCCCCAGCAGAAAGTACCCCGCTGAACACACCGCCGCCCCCACCCCGGCCGCCATGCCGCCCAAATCCAACCCGCCGCCCCGCCAAACCTCCGCCACCATCCCCAACCCCACCACCCCCGCCCCAACCCCCGCCCACACCACCCCCGCCACCCGAACCCCACGCACCACCCGCACCCACAACGCCACCAGCACCGGCGCCAACCCCACCAACACCATCGCCACCCCCACCGGAACCCGCTCCACCGCAACAAAAAACAATCCCTGCACCCCCGCCACCCCCAACACCCCATACCCACCCACCACCCACAAATCCCCCCACCGAAACCGCAAAGCCCCCGGCCGCACCACCGCAACCACACCCATCAACAACACCGCCGCCACCCCGATCCGCACCGCCGCCACCGCCCCCGCAGACCACCCCGCGTCCATCACCCCCTTGGCCAACGGCCCCGAACTCGCGAATAACACCCAGGAACCCAAACTCCACCCGGTAGCCCGCATTCGAATCATCGGTTTCAGAACTGAAGGGGTCAGTGGGGTTCGGGGAGGATGCCGGCTTCTCTGGCTCGGCGGACTGCGTCTCGGCGTTTGGACACTTGGAGTTTGGTGAGGATGGCGGAGACGTGGTGGTCGACTGTTTTTATCGAGAGGTAGAGGTGGGCGGCTAGTTCGGCGTTGGTCAGGCCTTGTTCGAGGAGGCGGAGGACTTCTAGTTGGCGGGTGGTCAGGCCTAGGGGGTTGGAGCGGGTGGTGGGGCGGCGGGGGGAGGGGATGTCTCGGGCGCCGGTGGCTCGGAGGGTGCGGCGGAGTTTGGCGGCTACGGCGGTGGCGCCTAGGCGGTCCAGGGTGTCGAGGGCTTTGCGGAGGGAGGGGGTTTCGGCGGAGTCGGCTAGGGCCAGGGCGGCGTCGTAGGGGGTGGAGAGGGCATCGAAGGCGGTGGCGGCGGCTTGGTGGTGGCCGGTGGCCAGGAGGTGGTAGGGGGTGGCGACGGTGGTGGTGTCGGGGTGGTCGCCGATTCGGGTGAGCCAGCTGGCCAATTCGCCGCGCGCCCATTCCAGGCCGAGGGCGGGGACAGAGTCGTAGAGGGCGCGGCAGTGGTCGAGGCGGGGGTCGGGGGTGCCGGTGAGCCAGCACTTTTCGACTATGGCGGCGGCTACGGGGAGGGTTCGGATGGGTTCGTCGTAGCGGCGGGCCAGGGTCCAGGCTTCGTCTATCGCGCCGTGGTCGTCGCCGTCCCGGCGCAGGGCGATGAGGGCGCGGATGAGGAGGGGCCAGCCGCGGGCCAAAGGGGCGCTGGGGCCGTCGAGGACGGTATCGGCGTCGGTGAGGGCGCCCTGCCAGTCGCCGGTGAGGAGTTTCAAGCGGCTGCGGGAGCCGAGTTGGACTACGCGGCAGACGGGGAGGTCGTTGTCGACCATGAGGGGGAGGCAGGTGTCGAGGAGTTCGCCGGCGGCGGTGAGGCGGCGTTGTTCCACGTCGAAGAAGGTGAGATGGGTGTAGCCGCTGGAATAGATTTCGTCGATGTGGCGGGGACCGGCGGCGAGCAGAGTCAGCAGGTCGGTGCGGGCGGTGGGTTTACCGGCCAGCACCGCGCACCAGCCGGAAATGATATCGATGCGGACGTGGAGCAGGGGATCGCCTGCGGCGTCGGCTATTTCGCGGGCGCGGGCGAGCAGATCTGCGGCGTCGTCGAGCCGGGTGGATTGGGCGGCCAGGAACGCCTGCATGGCGATGGCATGCCCGGCCTGTGCGGGAGTGGCTGGCGCGCTGTCGCTTTCGAGGACCGCGATCGCGGCGGCGACGTGGTCGTCGGCGGTGGCGCGATTGGAGTTGTACCACTCGTAGACAGCGAGGGAGTGGTGGTCGGCACTGACCGCCGGTGCGGTGTTCATGGCTTCGCGCAGCCGAATGGCATTGCGGCAGGACGTGATCGCGTCGTCCAGGCGATCGGTGAGGTAGTACTCGGCGGCCAGCAGTTCGAGGAGGTCGGCTTCGGTGGCCGCAGGGAGATTGTGCTGTTCGAGCGCGAGGCGGAAGAACTCGGTGGCCTGGGTGTGCGCCCCGGAGCGGGCGGAGACCCGGCCGGCTTCGGCGGCGGCGCTGGTGATCAGCTCGCGGTCACCGGCGCCGAGCGCGTGGTGGGTGATGACGGCGGGGTCCGGATTGCCGGAGGCGTAGTGGGCGGCGATGAAGCGCCGATGCAGGCTCGGTTCCGCGCCGGGCGGGATGACGCTGGTGACGGCGAGCCGGCACAGGTCGTGCCGGAACGCCACGCCGCGGTCATTGCGTTTGATGAGTTTGGCCTCGTCGAGGGTGCGCAGCGCGGGCAGCGTGACGCCGAGATCGGTGAGCAGATGGTCGGCGATGGCGCCCGGCGCGCAGGTGAGCAGGTGCAGCAGATCCCAAGCGGCGGTGGATAATCCGGCGGTGCGAGCCAGGATGGCGTCGCGCACGGTGGTGGGCAGGTCGCCGCCTCGATGGTCGAGCATCTCGGTCACGAAGAACGCGTTGCCGCCCGACACCCGGTGCAGCCACGCGGGATCGACGGCCCGGTCCCCGGCCAGTGCGGTCACCGCGGCCAAGCTCAATGGCGGCACGGTGAGCGTGTGCGCCTGCGCGGAGCGCGCGATATCACCGAGCAGCCCGCGCAGCGGATGGCTCACCCCCACTTCGTCATCGCGAGCGATCCCGACCAGCAGCAGCGACGTCTGCCGAATCCGCCGCAGCAGAAACCGGAACAGATCGATGGTGCCCTGATCGGCCCACTGCAGATCATCCACGACCAGCACCGTCGGCGTCCCCCGCAGCGCTTCGAACACCGCCGCGAAAATGTCGTACGACTGATCCCCGCCGCTCAGCAATTCCCGCGTGCCGGCGTCGAAATGCCCGGCCAGATCGTGCAGCGGACCCAGCGGCCGCGGCGTGGACAGCGGATCGCACGCACCCCACAGCACCCGCTCGCCGCCACCCCATTGCTCCAGGAACGTCTCCACGAAAGCGGTCTTCCCCGCCCCGGATTCCCCGCACACCAGGACCGCCCCGCCCCGCCCCGCGCGCGCCTGGTCCGCCCGGGTGATGAGCTCTCCGAGCTCGTTCTCGCGCTCGGTGAGCATCACATCCGGGATTTTACCGGCGCACCGGGCGCCCCAACAGCGCCTTTGCCGGGATCGGTGCGGGCCCGCGATCGGCAAGATAGGGAACCACCCCCCATGAGATCCGTTCCCCGATGCCCGACCGTAGAAGTCACCGGTCACCCCGGCCGGCCCACCGACAGGAGAACGAATCATGAAGCGCTTCCTCATCGAGCGGGAGATCCCCGGCGCGTCCGACCTCACCCCCGCCGATCTCGCCGCCATCGCCGAGAAGTCCAATGCCGCAATGACTTCCCTGGGCGTCCCCTACCGCTGGATCACCAGCTACGTGGCCGGCGACAAGATCTACTGCCTGCACGAGGCCGACGACCCGGAAGCCATCCGCGAGCACGCCCGCCGCGGCGGCTTCCCCGCCGACCTGGTCACCGTGGTCGCCGACGAATTCGGCCCGCATTCTGCCCCCGCGCACTGACCCCCGCGATCCGGAGAGACGGGATAGGTCGATCGACCGATGTGGCGCCGGGGGTGTGGGATCGAGCATGGGTTAGCGGCTCGGAAGCCGCTGTCACCCAATGGAAGCAGATCTCATGTCTCGAAAATCTCGCCGGAGCGCCCGGCGTCGTGCGGCGGGCGCCCTGGCGGCGTCCGGCGTTATCGTCCTCAGCGGGTCGGTGGGCGGGCTGGTGCTGCCCACGGCCGCCGCGTCCAGCCATCGGGAAGCGCCGCTGATCGCCGCGGATCCGGCGGTGGACAACACCGATGTGTACGCGTTCGTGAGCCCGGACAAGCCGGATACAGTGACCATCGTCGCGAACTGGTTCGGTCTACAGGAGCCCAATGGCGGGCCCAACTTCTATCCGTGGGCCACGGAGGCCAACTACGACATCAATATCGACAATGACGGGAACGGGAAACCCGATGTGAGCTATCGGGTCACGTTCAGCAATGACGACCGGCGCGGCGGCTCCACGTTCCTGTACAACAACGGTCCCGTCACCAGCCTGAACGACGAGAATCTGCTGTTCCGGCAGAATTACAAGCTGTCGGTCAGCCACGGTGTCGACGACTGGCGGCCGGTGGTGGAAGGCACCGCCGCGCCTTCCTACACCGGTCCCGCGTCGATCCCGGATTACGCTCCGCTGCGCAGCCAGGCGACCCAGAGCCTGCCGGGCGGCGGATCGGTGTACGTGGGGGCCGCGGAGGATCCGTTCTTCCTGGACCTGCGGGTGTTCGACCTGCTGTACGGCGGCAATCTGTCCGAGGTCGGGACGGACACTCTCGCCGGGTACAACGTGAATACCGTTGTGCTGCAGGTGCCTATGAAGGATCTGGCACTGAAGGGCAACGCCACCCGCAACCCGGTCATCGGGGTGTGGAGCGATACCGAACGGCGCACATTGCAGCTGAGCCCGGGCGAGGCCAAACCGGTCGGCGAGGCGGTGCAGGTCTCGCGCCTGGGCAATCCGCTGGTGAACGAGGTCATCGTCCCATCCGCGCTGAAGGACGCGTTCAACAGCCTGTCGCCGAGCAAGGACGCCACCATTCCGGAAGTCGTTGCGCGCGTGACGGATCCGGAATTGGCCAAGCTGATCGAGTCGATCTACAAGGTGCCCGCGCCGAAGGGTCCGCGCAACGACCTGGTCGAGATCTTCCTGACCGGTATCGCCAAGCAGGCCCCGACCTTGGACGGCAGCGCGCCGCCCATCCAGGCGGATCTGAACTCGCAGGTCCTCAACGCCGATGCCGATGCCAAGTCCTTCCAGCCGTCGGAGATGCTGCGGCTCAACATGTCCGTGCCGGTGGCGAAGCAGCCCGAACGGCTCGGCGTGCTCGCCGGTGACCTGCAGGGCTTCCCCAACGGGCGGCGGCTGACCGACGACGTGGTCGATATCGCGGTCCAGGCGGTGGAGGGCGCGGCGCAGTCCGGCAAGCTGGTCGAGGCCTTGGCCGCGGGGGACAAGGTGAACGCCAATGACGTGAAGTTCTCCGACACCTTCCCGTATGTGGCGCTGCCGTCGAAGGGTCTGGCGGGCGCGTCGTCGGTGGCGGGCGGAATCACCCCGGCCGCAGCGCAATCCGCGAGTTCTGCGGATGGCGGTTCGCTGATTCCGGTGGCAGCGGGCGGCACCGCGGTCGCGGCCGTGCTCGCCACCGGCGGCTGGCTGTTACTGCGCCGGCGTCGTCAGTGAGTTCGTCATGACCATCGCACTCCGCAAATCGCTTGTGGCGCTGTGCGTTCTGGCCGGTCTGGTCGCCGCGGTCGTCGGTACGACGTTCGCGGTGACCAGCCGGTCCCCGCACCCCGTGGCCGTCGCCTCGGTGCCGAGCGAGCAACTGGCGGCGCAGATCGACCGATTGCGCCGCGACCTGGACCGCGTCCCCGCCAACCCGGCCGGTTGGGCGAAGCTCGGCTCGTCGTATGTCGAACTGGCGCGGATCACCGGCGACCCCGCCAATTACGGTGCGGCACAACGCGCCCTGGACCGCTCCCTCGAACTGCGTCCGGACGGCAACGCCGATGCCCTGATCGGTCTCGGCGTACTCGCCAACGCGCTGCACAATTTCGGCGCGGCCCGCGACTACGGTCAGCAGGCCCTCGCACTGCGCCCGGACAGCACCGATGTCTACGGCGTTTTGGTCGACGCCTACACCCAGCTCGGCGACACCGACGCCGCGACCGCCGCGGTGCAGCGCATGCTGGATCTGCGTCCCGGCGTGGCGTCCTTCACCCGCGCCGCCTACGACCTCGAACTCCACGGCCGCGTCGACGACGCCCGTACGGCCCTGGAAATGGCGCTCGCGGCGGCCTACAGCGGCGATCAGATCGCCTACTGCCGATACCACCTCGGTGAGCTCGCCTTCAATAGCGGACGTCTCGACGAGGCCGAAACACAGTACCGCGCAGGACTATTGGCTGATCCGAGTAGTGCCGCACTGCATCAGGGTCAGGCCAAGGTCTTCGCCGCTCGCGGTCAGCTCGACCGCGCCATCGACGAATATGCACAGCTCACCTCCGCCAGCCCGCTACCGGAATACCTGATCGAATACGGCGAACTCCTCGAGGCCGCCGGTCGCCCCGACGCCGCCGCGCTCCGATTCGCCGATGTTTCAACGAGATTCGCGGCCATGGCCGCCGAAGGAGCCATCGACAATATCGATTCCGCCCTGCTCGCCGCCGACCACGGCGACCCCGCCGAAGCCGTCCGCCTGGCCCAGCTGGAATACGCCCGCCGCCAGAACCTCATCTCCACCGATGCCCTGGCCTGGGCCCTGCACCGCGCGGGCCGCGACACCGAGGCGCTGACCTACGCCGACCGCACCACCGCCCTCGGCTACCACAGCGCCACCTTCACCTACCACCGCGGCATGATCCTGGCCGCACTCGGCCGCACCGAGGAAGCGGCCGCCGTCCTGTCCGAAGCCCTCCGCATCAACCCCTACTTCTCACCCTTGCACGCCGACAGCGCCCGAAAGACCCTCGCGGCGCTCACCGGTCCGAGCTGATCGAGGCTCGACGCGAGAGCCGCGTGCTCGCCGAGCGCGGCTCTCGCGCCGGCATGCGCTGGCCGGTTCGGTCAGCCACGTGGCCGCCATCGTCAAGGCCCACCCCGCGCCGTCCCGATACCGTCGCAGGACGCCACCGCAGCCTTGGGAGGGCCGAATGTTCATGGGCCGAAGGAGCGGCGCGGTGGCGCTCGGCGCGGTTGCCGCGGTCGTGCAGGTGGCGATCGCGGCAACGGCCCCCGCGCAGGGATGGCCGCCGGTGTTCGGGGCCGAGCGCAGTACCGCGGTCACGGTGTGCGGGAATTCGCCGACGGCCGAAGCGATCGCGACCGGCGACTTCACCGGCGACGGACGGGCGGACGTCGCCATGACGGATCTGTGCGGTTTCGGGGTCCGGGTGCTGGCCGGGCGCGGGGACGGGTCCTTCGAACCGGGACGGTACCTCGCGACGGGCGTGCTGCCGGACGGGATCACGGCCGGGGATCTGGATTCCGACGGCCGGACGGACCTGATCGTCGCGAACGCCATCGGTGACGTGGTGGTGCTGTACGGGGACGGCAGCGGCGGATTCGACCACCAGGCAAGGTATTTCGCGTTCGGTATCGCCCCGGGCGCGATCCGGATCGCGGATTTCGACCGCGACGGCCGCCCGGACTTCGCGGTGGCCGCGACACCCGCCACCGTGTTCCGGAACAACGGCGACCGGACCTTCACCGCGACGTCGCTGCTGACCGGTTTCGCCAGCGTCGGCCTCGAGACCGCGGATTTCGACGGCGACGGCAATCCCGACATCGTGGTGGCAGGCGGCTTCCCGGTGGTCCTGAACGTGTTGTACGGCAACGGGAACGGCACCTTCGGCCGTGGTCGCACACTGCTCGCGCCGGAGCTGGTGCAGGAGGCCATCCGAGTCGCCGATCTCGACGGCGACGGCCGCGCGGATATCGTCGGGGTGACCAGCCTGGGCGGCATCAACGTATGGATGGGCGGCGAAGACGGCCCACGGCAGTCGAACTGGATGATCGGCACGCCCGGCAACGCGGGACTGGCGCTGGCCGATTTCGACGGTGACGGCCGCGCGGACCTGGTGACGGCCGACTCGATCACCATGTGCGTCACCCTGTGGCGCGGTGACGGGGCCGGGGGTTTCGTACGCGCCGAATGGCATTCCGCGCCCGCCACCGTCGAATCGGTGGAACCGGTCGATCTCGACGGCGACGGCAAACTCGACCTGGTCGCCGCGCCCATGATCGGCCCGTGGCTGTCGTACTACCTGCACAACTGACGACGGGGACACGATCATGACTGCATTGGGCTGGCCGGAGCCGGGCATCGTGCGCGCCCGGCCACGCTGGGGCTGGTTGCGCTATCCGCTGCCGGGTTCCACGCAGATCTGCTGGATGGGGTCGCTGCATCCACGCCTGCTCGCGGTGCTGTTCCTGCTCGAGGGTCCGGCGGAGTTCGGGCAGGCGCTGGTTGCCTCGCTGCGGCATCGCGATATCGAACTCGTGGTGTTGCGGGCGAGCTGGAATGCCGGGCACGTCTACCACTATTCGGTGCACGCGCTGTGGGCGCGGATCCGGGAGCGCGCGGGCTTTCTCGACGCGGTGCACGCCGGGCCGGCCGATTCGCGCTGGAACGAGCGCCAGGCGGCGCTGCTGCGCGCGGTCGACGAACTGCACACCGACCTGGTCATCGCCGCGCCGACCATCGCCCGCCTGCGGCTGCTCGGGCTCGGCGATCGGGAGCTCGTCGAAATCTGTTTCATCACAGCGCATTACCAGCTGCTCGGCATGCTGGAGGAGAGTGCGGGCATGCCGCCGGAACCGCTGCTGGGGCGGCCGCGGTCCGGCCGCGGCGCTCAGCCGCGCCGGCGGCGCACCGGAACACGCGACCGGGCACCCGGACTGAATGGCGCCCGGCCGTGGACGCCCGGGAACGCCGCCCTGGCCGCCCATCCGCCCCTACGTGCCCTCCTCGACTGGTACGGGCGCACCATGGCCAGGCTGAGCAGCCTGGATGCCGCCGCTGTCATCGCGGCGTTGAACTTCCCGGCGGATCCGGATACGCCCGGGTTCCTCAGGACTGCCGTGACCGAGCTGGACCGCGAGTTCTTCCTGTCCGACGAAGCCTGGCGGGAACTGCTGCGGTACTTCGATATTCGGCAGATCCTCGAAATGTGCGTGCTCGTCGGGCACTATCGCACGCACGAGATGATCGCGAACACCATGGCCCGGGCCCGCTCGCTGTGAGCACGTCGAATTCGCTTGGCATCGATCGTCAATCAGGTGGCGATTCGCGTACTGGCCGGGCGTCGCGGCGGCTTCTTAGGCTCGCCAGGCCCGGGCGCGCCGCCCGCGGATCTCGAGGGAAGGACACAGCCGTGCAGTGGAAGACAGATGTCGCCGCGCCGAGCGATGCCGCACCGCATTGGCGGGCGGCGGCGACCGAGCGTATGCCCGAGCTCGGCAGGTTCGGGCAGACGGACACCTTCCCCTGGCTGATCGGGCGCCTGGGCGGGCGGATCGGCGGCGGCGGCCGGATCAAGGTTCTGGAGGCGATGGGCCGCAGCGGGGGTCTGGCGCTGGCCTACGCGCCATTGGGCATCCGGCTCGTGTTCCGCAGCAAGCTGACTCGCGTGGACTGTGAGCTGGCCACTTTGCGCACCGCCTGGAACACGGCGGCCCGCTACGAATGGCACCACCACGTGTACGCGGCCCGGTTCAGCGGATTGTCCACCGCCACCGTGGAACGCGTCGGTGCCGGCCCCGACGCCCCGGAATGGACCGGGCGGCAACGCCTGCTGCTGCGTGCGGTGGACGAACTGCACGCCGACCGCATGATCTCCGATGCCACCTTCGAAGGGCTGGCCGAGCACCTGTCGCCCGCGCAGATCGCCGACCTGTGCATGCTGGTCGGGCATTACGAGATGCTCGCCATGCTGCTCAAGACGCACGGTATCGAACCCGAACCCGGTATGTGGCAGCGCGGTCCGCTGAAATGGGTGCGTGATCAGGGCACCGGCGACGGTATCGCGCCCGGCTGGCTGCCCGCCTTCAATCGCTATGTGGTCAACCCGTTCACGCGGCTGTACGCCGGAAAGATCCCGCCGTACAGCCTGATTCACCACGAGGGCCGCAAATCCGGTAAGCCGTACGTCAATCCGGTGGTCGCCAACTATGCCGACGGCCTGCTGATCGTCCCGCTCCCGTACGGCAGCAAGGCCGACTGGCTGCGCAATATCCGGGCGGCGGGCGGCGGCTCGGCCACCTACCGGCGCACCACGCGCAAGTTCGTCAACCCGCGCATCGTCGACGCCGCCGGTGCGACGGAACTGCCCGCCGCGGTCCGGCGCTACACCCGACTGGTGCAGGTACTGGTCGCGGACCTGGTGGACTGAATCCGGCCGGCGGGCCGGAGGCGATCGCTCGTCCGGCCCGCCGCGCTGTCATTGCGCCGCAACGGTATTCGGTACGTGCGCCATCGCGGCCTCGGCCATCGCGCAGATGGTCAGGCTCGGATTCACCCCGACATTCGCCGGCACCGCCGACCCGTCGCAAACCAGCAGGTTGGTGTACCCGAACACCCGATGCCGATGGTCGATCACGCCGTGCTCCCGGTCCTTGCCGATGACCGCGCCGCCGAGGAAGTGCGCGGTCATCGGTGCGGAACCCAGCGTCTCGCCCACCGAAGCGAGGGGTCGTCCGTTCATGCGCCGCGCCGCCAGCGCCGCCACCCGCCGGGCGAGCTGCACGGCCGTCTCTCCGCTCGGGGCCGCGCCGGCCGCCTCGGTCTGCAATCGCCCGGGCCCGAAGCCGCGCCGCAGCCGCAGCGCCACATCGGTGCCGCGCATGACCGTGAAGATCACCGTGCGCCGCGACCAGTGCCGTCGCCGCGCCAATTCCCAGAGATAGCCCGGATATCCGGCCAGGAACTGCGCCCAGCGCCCGAGCGCTGACTCCGCGGTGGTGGCCGGGCCGTACACCAGCGACAGCAGCGCGCCGCCGTCCCCGTAGGTGTTGTTGGTGAAATGCGTGTGCTCGTCCAGGAAGATGCTGGAGGTGATGGCCGCGTCGCTGCGATAGTCGGCGTCGGCGGCCACGGTGGAGGCGGCCGGAATCGATTCGTCATTGGTGCGCACCACCTCGCCGAGCCGATCGGAGAGCGCGGGCAGGGAACCGCTCCGCTTGCACGCGGCCAGCAGCTCATTGGTGCCGAGCGCGCCCGCCGCGACCACCACCCCGCGCGCCGTGAATTCCCTTCGGCCCCGCCGGAATACGCCGGGCCTACGCACCGTCAAGCGATAGCCGTCCGCGCCGGTCCCGTCGCCCAGCGGCGCGATATCGACGACCTTGGAATCGGGCACCACGACGGCCCCGGCCCGCTCCGCCAGCCACAGATAGTTCTTGGGCAGACTGTTCTTCGCCCCGTACCGGCAGCCCAGCATGCACTGCCCGCAGCGTACGCAGCCGGTGCGCGCCGGTCCCACGCCGTCGAAATACGGGTCGGGAACGGTCTTTCCGGCTTCCCCGAAGTACACCGCGATAGGAGTGCGCCGATACCCGTGCGGCACACCGAGTTCCACCGACAGTTCCCGCATGAGATCGTCCACCGGCCGCGCGCCCTGATACGGCTCCACCCCGAACATCCGCTTCGCGGTCGCGAAGTGCGGCGCCAATTCCGCACGCCAGTCGGCTAATTCACCCCATTGCGGATGCCGGTAGAAGTCGTCGCCGTCGGGTTGATACATGGTGTTGGCGTACACCAGGCTGCCGCCGCCGACGCCCACCCCGGCCAGCACCATGGCGTGCCGGTAGGGCGCGATCCGCAGAATGCCTCGCAAACCGAGCGCGGGCAGCCACACGTAGCGGCGCAATTGGGTGGCGCGTTCGGCGAAGTCACCGTCCTCGAACCGGCGCCCCTGTTCGAGCACGCCGACCCGATATCCTTTCTCGGACAGGCGCAGCGCCGCCACGCTGGCTCCGAAGCCGCTGCCGACCACGATCCAGTCGAAGTCGAAATTCTCGTGCCCGCACTGGGAACCATCCACGTCGTGACCTCCACGCTACCGATATCCCGGGGGACGGTAGCGGGGGCGCGAAGCGATCGGCCAGAGCACAGGCGGACGTGCGATTGACAGTTCAAGCCGAAGCACGCGCTGGTCCCACCTTGGCGCACCGGGTCAACCCGCTGTCCGAAACAGTCGATAACGCAGCGGTTTCCGCTACACCGGTTCGGGCACCCGCCCCGGCGCCGGTCGCGCCCCACGGGCCCGGTACTCCTGCGGCGGGCAGCCCTTCCAGCGCCGGAAGGCCCGGATGAACGAGGCGGCCTCGGCGTATCCGAGCCGGGCCGCCACCTGGTCGGTGGTCATATCGGTGCGGTCGAGGAGTTCTTCGGAGAGCATCTGCCGGATCTCGTCCAGCAGCGCCCGGAACGAGGTGCCCTCCTCGTTGAGCCGGCGCGAGAGCGTGCGCGGGCTCATGTACAGCTCGGCCGCCACCGCCGCCTGATCCGGGATCTCGCCCGGATCCCGCACCAGCAGGTCCCGCACCGACCCCGCGATCCCGGTGCGGGCCTGCCGGCGCGTCAACAGGTCCCGGCACAACTGCTCGAAGGTGCCGCGCGCCCACTCATTGGCTTGCGGCAGTGGCAGATCCAGGAACATGGCATCGAAAACCGCTTCGTTGCAGTCCGCGCCGAACTCGGGTTCCACCCCGAACGCGGCCACGTGCCGGCTGGTGTCGCTGGGCGCGTCGTGCCGGAAGGCCACCCGGTCGAACGGGATTCCGACCGAATACAATTCGCGGCCCAGGGTGTGGATGCCGGTCAGTACCCGCTCGGTGAGGAAGGGCCGCACATCGGCGGGCACCTCGTGATCGTCGAAGCGCAGATGCGCCCGCCCGTCCCGCTCCTCGAATTCCACCTGGCCGAAGGCGAAGGCGAGTTCCACGTACTTCAGCGCCACGTCCACCGCGTCGCGCAGGGTGCGGCTGCTCAGCAGCGCCAGACCCCACGGACCGTACATGGAGATGTGATAGCGCCCGCCCGCCTCGATGCCCAGGCCCGCCACATCCCCGCAGTGGGTGAGCAGATTGCGGACGACGGTGAGTTCCTGGCGGGCGGTGATCTCGGAATTCGGGTCGAGCACGGCGGCCGGCTCCATCCCGGTTCCGGCCAGGCAGACCGCGGCCGGTATGCCGCGCTCCTCCGCGAGACGCGTCAAGATATGAACGCTGGAGGTGTTCCTCAGCAAATCCCAGTCGAACATGTGCGCGGTGTCCTCATCGACGTCCTACCAACAACTACTCCGGCACGTGATGTGGCGAAATGTACAACTCCACACGGTGCGGTGTGGTCCAACTTACAGAACTATGTGTATCAGACGGTAGCGTTCAGTCGATAGAACTTGACTTCAGTCGCCACACCATGTGCCGAAGTCGCCTCATTTCCCCCGGTAGCGGCCGTTTTCCGGGCAATTCTCCTACGCTGTCCCGACTGTGGACCGGTACCGCGATCAAGGGAGATATGGGGCGATGCGCACCGAAGAGCGGCTTTCGAGCACCGATGGAATCCAGCTGAGCATGGTGACCCAGACGCTCCCGCTATCGGATGGCTTCCCGAGTCATCCGGACGAATGCGACGAACTGCGGCACCTGCGGATCAAGTGGGCGGACGCCCCGGACGATCCCGCGCGCGCCGACGCGGTGATCGTGCTGCTGCCCGGGGCCATCGCGGGGGCGCGGTCACTGCAACCGCTGGGGCGCAATACGATTCGCATGCTGGGCGAGGCCGGGTTGATCGCCGAGGTGTGGGTGATCGACCGCCGCGCCAATGGCGTGGAGGATCATTCCGCCATCGAGGTGGCCATGGCCGAGGGGGATTACCACCTCGCGTTCGACTACTACTACGGCGGCCGCACGGTCGGCGGCCGGCGGTTCGCGGGCTTCCGGCCCGATCGTGAGCTGGGATTCCTCGCCGAATTCGGGATGGCCCGCACGGTCGAGGACGTGCACGCGGTGCTGTGCCGCGAGATTCCCGACCCGGACGTCCGCGCGGAGAAGGTCTTCCTGGGCGGGCATTCGCTGGGCGGCATCCAGGCCGGAACCTACGCGGCCTGGGATTTCGACGGCCGCCCCGGGCACGAGCAGATCGCCGGTTTGATCGCCTTGGACACCGTGACGCATCTGGACCCGTTGCGGCTGGCCGCCCGGCCGTGGCTGGCCCGGTCACTGCGGCCGCTGGCGCGCGGTGTCGAACGGATCCCGGCGGCCATGCGGCGCGGGCTGCTGCCGCGCAGCACCGCCGTATTGCGCGGCGGCTGGGGCAATCCCGAAGCCTTCGCCCTGATCGCGGCGGTGGCGGTGGCGGCCGTGCAGGCGCCGGAGGAGGAGACCGACATCCTGCGACTGCTGCCCGCCACCGGCACCCCGGGCCTGGTGCTGCGCGGCTCCACCGCCCGGACCTGGCGTGAATTCGTCACCGGCGCACCGGATTACCGCAAGCTGCGGCTGACCAATCAGGCCCTGCTGGGGCTGGTGGGCGGCGCGCACACCTCGATCAATATGGGGGTGCTGTCCATGAGCTGCGGCGTCCTCGACAGCGAGGCCGTCGCCCCGCGCAGCTTCCCGGTCTCCTACGAGATGGGCCAGCGTCCCGGCATCCGCCCGCTGTACCGGGCGCTCTGCGGTACCGGCCCCCGCTACAGCCCGACCTCTTTCGACGAGCTGTACCGCTGGCGCGACTACGACCGCTGCGGCGGCCCGGACGCGCCGCGGCAAGCCACCCGCACGGGCATTCCCGTCGCCACCCCCGCCAGCGAAGTGGTGAGCCTGGCGGAACTGGCCCCCATGCTCGCGGGCGGGCGGCTCAATGTGTTCGAGGACTACTTCCCGAACCGTCAAAGCCTCGATGCCACCGCTGTTTTCGCCGGCTGCCGGACCGGTTCGCTGGCGCCCGTCCGGCACGAGGCGGGCGCGGCGCGGCTGCCGTACGTCAACCTGATGGGGGAGTCCAGCTTCACCTGGGCGCTGACCGACTTGGGCGTGTACCCGGAGAACACGCACTGGTTCCCCGGCTACCTGCACTGCGATGTGGCCGCGGGCGCCGATCCGCGCGCCGACGGTTCGCCTGAACCCATCGCGGCCGCCCTGGCGGAGTTCGTGCGCGCCCATCGGCCGGTGCTGCCGCTCGCCTCCTGAGTGACGCGGCGCACAGTCGGAAAGTGTCAACCGCGTGGCTGCCAGTGCCATGGGCAGCATCGCGACCACTGCATACCGTGCACGAAAGACCTTCGGCCGGGCGCTTTCCGGCTCGGCCCCGGGGGGACATCAGGGAGGAAGCATCACATGCAGACCGAGTCGCCGGCCCGGATGCGGGGCGATACGACCACGGCCCTGCAGATCGTCCGCAAGAACTTCTCCGACGTCGCCATCGCGAGCCTGCGCACCTTCGGCCGGACCGTCGACCTCGGCGTCGAAGCGCTGCGCGGCACGGTGTCCGATGTGCTCGCGCGGAAGTTCCAGTGGCGCGAAATGCTGTATCAGGCTTGGTATCTGATCACGGTCACCGCGCTGCCCGCGGTGCTGATGGCGGTGCCGTTCGGGGTCGTGGTGTCGGTGCAGGTCGGCAATCTGATCCATCAGCTGGGGGCGGATTCGCTGATCGGCGCGGCCGGCGGGCTCGGGGTGATCCAGCAGGGCGCGCCGATCGCGACCGGGCTGCTGCTCGGCGGGGCGGGGGCCTCGGCCATCGCCTCGGATCTGGGGGCGCGCACCGTGCGCGAGGAGATCGACGCGCTGCGCACCATGGGCATCAATCCGGTGCACCGGCTGGTGATTCCGCGGGTGGCGGCCATGGTGCTGGTGGCCCCGCTGCTCAATATCCTGATCATCTTCGTCGGCATCGTGGCCGGCTACTTCGTAGCCATCGGCGCGCAGAACGTGACGCCGGGCAGCTACTGGGCCACCTTCGGCGCGTTCACCGTGCTGACGGATGTGTGGATCTCGCTGGCCAAGGCGGTGCTGTTCGGGTTCCTGGTGGTGATCGTGGCCTGCCAGCGCGGGCTGGAGGCCCGGGGCGGGCCGCGCGGGGTGGCCGACGGGGTGAACGCGGCGGTGGTGCTGTCGGTGGCGTCGGTGATCGTGGTGAACCTGGTGATCACGCAGGTGGTCGCCATGTTCGTGCCGGTGCGGGTGGCGTGATGACGGCCGCACCGTATGCCCCGCGCGGGCTGAATTGGGTTGTGCGCCTGTATCAGCGGCGCGATCGGGCTTTCACGCCGCTGGAGAACGCCGGGTTCATGCTCGGGTTCGTCGTGCAGGCGCTGGCGGGGATTCCGTTGACGCTGCGGCGGTATCGCGCCGAGACGCTGCGGGCCATCACCGATATGACCTGGGGCCGTGGCTCTTTGATCGTCGGCGGCGGCACGGTGCCGATGCTGGTGGTGCTGGGGCTGGCCATCGGCGCGGGGGTGGGGATCCAAACCTTCACCACCCTGGACATGCTCGGGCTCGGTCCGGTCACCGGCGTGGTGTCGGCGTTCGCCAATACCCGCGAGCTCGCGCCCATCGCCGCCGCCGTCGGATTCGCGGCGCAGGCCGGGTGCCGGATGACCGCCGAGATCGGATCCATGCGCATCTCCGAGGAGATCGACGCCCTGGAATCCCTCGGCCTGCGGTCGATTCCGTTCGTGGTGACCACCCGCGTCATCGCCGGCGCGGTGGCCGTGGTGCCCACCTTCCTGATCGCGCTCATGCTGTCCTACCTGGCCTGCTCCACCGTGGTGGTGCTGCTGCACGGGCAGGCGGGCGGCGTGTACGACCACTACTTCTTCCAGTTCACCAGCGGCTACGACGTGCTCGCCGCGGTGGTGAAGATCCTGGTGTTCGGGGTCGCGGTCATCCTGATCCATTGCTACTACGGGTTTTTCGCCTCCGGCGGGCCGGAAGGCGTCGGTATCGCCTCCGGGCGCGCGGTGCGGGCCAGCTTCGTCGCCATCGTCGGTCTGGACATGGTGCTGACGCTGCTGCTGTGGGGCGTCAACTCCTCGATCGAATTCCCGGGGTAGGGGCATGCCGAATTACGGAATCCCAGGGGTGAGCATCGGCCGCGGCCGGGCGCGCGGACTCGGGGCGGTCGCCGTCGTGCTCGCGGTCACCGCCGGGATGGGCTGGAACGCCTACAACGGCCGCGACACCGGTGAGCATCTGCGGATTCAATTGCGCACCGAGCAAATCGGCGAGGGCATCGTCAGCGGGGCGTCGGTGCGCTACGACGGGGTCGCGGTCGGGGCCATCACCGGCATCGAGCCGATCGGACAGGGGCGGCAGCTGGTCACCCTCGAACTCGACAAGGCGCAGGCCGCGGGGCTCACCGACGCGCTCACCGTGGACTACGCGCCGGAGAACCTGTTCGGCATCAGCGCGCTCACGCTGCGCCGCGCATCGGGCGGGACGCCACTACGGGACGGGCAGCAGATCGATCTGGCGGGCAAGGTCTCCGACGTGACCATGGGCGCGCTGCTGCGCTCGCTCACCCAGACCGGAACCGAGGTGCTGACCCCGAAACTCACCGAACTCGTCACCCAGCTCAACGGCGATCTGCGGGCCTTCACCCCGATGGTCGAGGCGGTGATCACGCTGAGCCGGCTGGTCGCCGACACCCAGCAGTATCCGTCGTCGTATCTGCTGGACAAGTACGCGGGCTTCTTCAACGGTTTCGGCGCGTACACCTCGGCCACCTTCAAACTGGCCAAGGCGATCATGGATATCGAGATCTTCGTGACCGATCGGCCGCGCTTCGACGCCTCGGTGACCATGCTGCGCAAGAACGTGCTCGAACAGTTCGCCGACACCCTGAAATCGGTGTACGCGAACTTCGGCGCGTTCACCGATCCGCTGGTGCCCGTGGTGGAGGCCATCGCGGGGACCCTGCCGAATCCCGCTGTCTCCCAGGCGGAGATGACCGAACTGGTGGACCGGCTGCACCGCATCTTCGCCGACACCCCCGACGGGCCGACAGTGAACGTGCAGGTGGCGTTGAGCGGTGTCCCCGCGGTGGCCACTCCGCTGCTGGGCCAGCTGGGGCTGACGGGGGGAACGCGGTGAAACAACGCGGGATTCGCGCCGTGCTGTGGCGCATCGGGGTGTTCGCGGCGGCCATGGTCGCGCTGCTGCTGGTGGTGATCAGCGCCATCGTACGGCCGGTGAGCGGCGACACCGCTTCCTACCGTGGCGAATTCACCGATGTGAGCGGGCTCAAGACCGGTGACGACGTGCGCATGTTCGGCGTGCAGGTGGGAAAGGTGAGCGATATCGAGCTGGTCGGCAGCCGCGGGGTCGTCACCTTCACCGTGCAGCGGGATCGGCCCATGTACACCGGCAGCGGGCTGGCCATCCGGTATCAGACGCTCACCGGGCAGCGGTATGTCGATGTGCGGCAACCGGATTCACCGGGCGATCGGCTGGCGGGCGGGGCCACCATCGGGGCGGACAAGACGGTGCCGTCGTTCGACATCACCCAATTGTTCAACGGCCTGCAACCGGTGCTGGCGGAGTTCTCGCCGGGCGCGCTGAATCAGTTCACCGAGAACGTGCTGGCCGTGATCGAGGGCAACGGGGCGGGCATCGGTCCGGCCCTGGACGCGTTCGAGCAGCTCAGCCGGTACGTCTCCGATCGGCAGGCGGTGCTGTCGCTGCTGCTGTCGAATCTGCAGGCCATCTCCAGTCAGATCGGCGGCAAGTCACCGCATCTGGTGACGCTGCTGCGCGGTATCGCCGACGTGTTCGTGGCTTTCCGCAAGGAGCTCGACGGGCTGCTGGACTTCGCGGCCGTCGCGCCGTCGGCGCTGGGCCCGCTCAACAGCCTGCTGAACACGCTCGGGTTCACCGAGAACTCGAATCCGAACCTGGAAAAGGACCTGGCGCTGTTGTTCCCCGATCCGAATCAGGCGCTCGACACGCTCGGGCGATTGCCCGGACTGCTGCAGTCGCTGGCCAATCTGCTGCCGCCCGCCGGCACCTCCGGGCAGCTCGACCTGACCTGTTCCAAGGGGACCGCGCAGGCGCCCGCACCGTTCGCGGTGCTGATCAGCGGGCAGCGGGTGTCGATATGCAAGAGCTGAACACACCGAAACCGGCTGCCCGCAAGGGATTCCGGGCCCGGTTGACCGCATTGAGCGGGCAGCGCGACCCGTACGAGGCGGCCACCGCCGGGCGCGAACTCGGGTACGGGCTGCTGGGCGCGATCGTGCTCGCGGTGGTGCTGGTCGCCACCGGCGTCATCTACGTACTGCCGCTCGGCAAGGCCACCTATACCGCCGAGCTGTCCGAGGCGCGGTCGGTGCGGGCCGGGGACGAGATCCGGATCGCGGGCATCCATGTCGGATCGGTGAAATCGCTGGAGCTGCTGCCGGATCGGGTGCGGATGACGTTCACCGTCAACGACAATGTCTTCCTCGGTGACGGCACCTCGCTCGAGGTGCGCATGCTCACCGTGGTCGGCGGGCACTACATCGCCGCCTTCCCGGCCGGGGACAAGGCGCTCGGGACCAAGGTGATCCCCGCGGACCGGGTGCGCCTGCCCTACAGCCTGATTCGCACCATCCAGGACGCTGCCGTGCCCACCGCACAGGTGGACGGCGACACCCTGCGCAAGAACTTCGCCTCGCTGCAGGACGCGCTGTCGGAGAGCCCGGATGCGCTGCGGCGCATGGGATCCGCCGTCGAATCGCTGGTCGGCTTGATCAACCGGCAGAACACCGACGTGTCGCGGGCGCTCACTGTGATGGACGAATACCTGACCACCGTGGACGCCAACAAATCGCTGCTGGGCACCTTCGTGCGCAAGATCGGCGCGCTGGAGACCGACGGGCTGGCCAAGAAGGCCGAGATCGCCGAATCGCTGCGGATCACCGGCGAACTGCTGTCCCGGATCGCCGCCATCGAACCGGCCTGGCGCAGTCAGCTCGAGCCCTTCGCCGACAAGCTCGAGGAAGCCGTTCCGGCGCTGGAGGATCTGGGGCGGCGCTTCGACCAGGCGCTGACCAACCTCGGCGATATCAAGGCGCGGCTGGCCGCCACCGTCTCTCCGGGGGAGGGGGTCGTGATCGACCAGTCCGCCATCACCCTCGCGGCCCCGGAATTCTGTGTGCCGCTGCCGGGGAGGACCTGCTGAGATGAAACGCTTTCTCGGATCACAGGGTTTCGTCACCGCGGTCGGCGTGGCCGGGGTGCTGCTGGTCGTGGTCGCCGGGTACCTGCTCGCGTTCGACCCGCTGCGCAAGACCCTCGCCTACTGCGCGATCATGCCGGACTCCATCGGGCTCTACGAAGGCAACAGCGTCACCATGCTCGGCATCCCGGTCGGCAGCGTCACCGGGGTGCGGCCCGAGAACGGTTCGGTACGCGTCACTTTCGACATCGACGCCGAACATCCGCTGTACGGGGAGGTCAGCGCCACCACGGTCTCGGACACCATCGTGGCCGATCGGAGCCTGGAAGTGGTGAGCGACAGCAAATCCCGCACCCGATGGGACGAGAAGAGCTGCGTCACCAAGACGTTCACGCCCAAGAGCCTGACCCAGACCCTGGAGGCGTTCTCCAACCTGGCCGAAGAGCTCACCGGGCACGGTGATCCCGCCGAACAGGCGCGTTTGCGCGACAGCGTGCGGTCCTTCGACCGGGCCACCTCCGGGACCGGGCAGAAGCTCAATCAGCTGATCAAGGATCTGAGCACCATGCTCGACCGGCCCGACGCGGCCATCGGGCATCTGGGCGGGCTGCTGGACGCGTTCGCCTCCACCGTGGAGAGCGTCGCGCTCAACTGGGGCGACATCAAAGTCGCTCTGACACAGGGCAATGAGGGGCTCACCTTCATCAATGCCGTGTGGGGGCGCACCGTGCAGATCGTGGACTCGCTGCTAGTGATCCTGCCGTGGTTCAACACCATCGCGCACAAGTACGGGCAGTCCATCCTGAACGGGCTGGACGCGGCGGTGCCGAAACTGCAATTGCTGGCGGCGCAGGTGGGCAGCCTGCGGCAGCTCATCGAGATGATCCCGGCGGTGGTGAGCGCCTTCCAGCAGTTCCTCGATCCGCAGACCGGGCAGGCGCGCATCACCTATGCCGCGCCGCGGGTGTCGCTGGCGAAGGAGAACGCCGAGCAGGTGTGCGCGGCCGTCAACGCGCTCGAACCCGGGAAATGCCGGGGCGCGGACGACGGGCTGGCGAGCGTGGACCTGGTGCCGCTCGTGCTCGGATTGGCGGGGGTGCGATGAAACGGGTTGCTTCACAACGATTTCTGGCGATCTCCGCGCTGGGGATGGCGGCGGTGCTGCCGAGCGCCTGCGCCTTCGATCCGTCGGCGGTGCCGGTGCCGGGCGCGGCGGTATCGGGGCCGACCTACGAGGTGCACATCGAGCTCGCCAATGCCCTGAACCTGCCCGCACAGGCCAAAGTGATGGCCAATGGCGCGAAGATCGGCAGCCTGCGCTCGGTGCGGGTGATCGATCCCTCGGCCGCACAGCCGGGGCGCATCGACGCGGTGGTGGAGATCTCCAGCGCGGTACGGCTGCCCGCCAGCACCACCGTGCAGCTGCGCCAGAACACCATCCTGGGCGACATCTTCATCGGATTGACCACGCCCGCAGGGGATTCCGGGCCGACGATCGCACCCGGCGGGACCATTCCGCTGGAGCGCACCAAACCCGCCCTGCAGGTGGAGGATCTGCTGGTGGGGCTGTCCACCTTCGTGGGCGGCGGTGCGCCGCACCAGATCCAGGAGATCATCAACCAGACCAATGCGGTGCTGCCGGCCGACAAAGCCGACACCGCGCGCATCGCCGACCGGCTCGGCACCAATATCGAGGATCTGGCGGCGCACCAGGACATCCTGGACCGGTCGCTGGCGGCGTTCGAGCGGGATCTGCAAGCGGTGCTGGACAATCCGCGCGAGCTGGACGCGCTGCTCAGCGAACGCGGCGCGGTGGAGATTCCGGCCGATGCGCAATCGCTGGTCAATACCCTCGGCATCGTCGGCTCGCTCGGCGTCATCGGGCACGCGGTGGAGCCGCTCGCCCCGTTGCTGAGCGCGGCCGACGCGGCGGCCAAGGCGTTCGTGCCCTTGCTGCTGGCGAACAATCCCCTGGACCTGACCGCGCCGTCCAATCTGAACCGGCTGTATGCCCTGCTGCGCGACAAGATCATTCCGTTCGTCGAGCGCGGGCCCAAGGTGAACATCACCGGCGTGACCGTGGCGGGGTCGGCGACCCCGGTGGCCGCCGACGAGCAGATCGAATCGATCGTGCGCACCCTGCGAATGCTCGGAGTCGTCCGATGAGAATGAGTTCCGTTCTGTCCCTGCTCAGCATCCTGACCATCCTGGCGGTGGGCAGCGTGTACCTGGCGGTCGGCGTGGTGCGGGTGAGCTGGCTGGAGGACCGGATCACCGCCACCATGACCATTCCGCAATCCGGTGGGCTGCTGCCGCGTTCGAAGGTGCTGCTGTCGGGGGTCGAGGTCGGCAAGATCACCGAGGTGACGCACGTGCCGGACGGGGTGCGGGTGCGATTCGAGGTCGGCACCGACTATCCGATTCCGGTGGCCAGTGCGGCGCGCATCGAGAGCCTGTCCGGGCTGGGGGAGGCGTATCTGGAATTCCAGCCGTCCTCGGGGGCCGGGCCGTACCTGGCCGACGGGCAGACGCTGCGCGGGGACAAAGTCGGTGCGCCGGTATCGATTCCGGATATCGCGCGCACCACCACCGAACTGTTGCGGCAGCTGGATCCGACGGCGCTGGCCTCGATCGTGGACACCTTCGGGCAGGCGATGGCCGGGACCGAAGCGCTGGTGCCGGAACTGTCGCGCTCCACCGGCCTGCTGGCCGAGACGCTGCTCAGCCGCACCGATCTGATCCGCCGGATGCTCATCGCCATGCAGGCCAATGCCGGCGATATGGATTGGGCGGAACCGGCGCTGCTGGACGCGGCCGGGCCGTGGGCCGACTTCGGGCCCCGGGTCGGCGAGGTCGCCGATTCCATCGCCCGGGTCATTCGCACCGGCAATGCGCCCGATTCGTTCCTGGAGGACAAGGAAGGTGCGCTCGGGCTCTCGCCGTTCCTGGAGAAGCTCACGGCGAAACTCGACGAGATGGGGCCCTCGCTCGCCCCGTACGCGCCGCTGCTCGCGCCCCTGTACGCGCTGGCCGTCCCGATCATCAGCCGCCTGGACCTGGGCGCGCTGATCAGCCAGGCGCTGCACGCCACCAGCCCCGACGGCACGCTGCGCCTGCAGCTCGCCGTCAAGTAATCCCGGGAGAAAACGATGACCATCGAACTCGACAAGCCCGCCGACACGGCCACCGAAACCGTTGCGGCGGAAGCGAAAACGACTACGCCCGCCCGGCGTACCGTCGCGGTGCCGTTCTCGACGCTGCTGCTGTCGGCGGGCCTGGCGGTGGCCACCCTGGCCGCGCTGGTGCTGGGCGGATTCCTGCTCTCGGCGCGCGGCGAGCTGTCCGACCGCGATACCGTGGCGGCTGGCGCGACGCGCGCCGAACAGGTCGCCAAGGACTACACGGTCGGCGCGGCCACCGTGAACTTCGCCGACTTCACCGCCTGGGTGAACCGGTTGAAAGCCAATACGGCGCCCGCGCTGTCCAACAAGTTCGACGCCACCGCGCCGAAGCTGCAGGAGCTGCTGACGCCGTTGAAGTGGACCTCCACCGCGCAGCTCATCGCCGCACGGGTGGCCTCGGAGACCAACGGGGTCTACAAGGTCAACGTCTTCCTCAATGTGTCCTCCACCAACGCCCAGAACCCGAACGGGGCGCAGACCACGGTCACCTACAACGTGACCGTGGACAGCGGCGCGGACTGGAAGATCACCGACGTCGGCGGGATGGACGGGGCGCTGCCGCTGAAATAGCGGGAACTACTCCTGCGCGGCCGCCTGGCTCGCCGCATCCAGGCCGAGCATTTCGAGCAGGTACTTGCAATCGGCCGCGTCGAGGGCGTGACCGGCGACCGTATGCGTCGCCAGCGCGTTCTGCTTCGCGCAGGCCGCCTTCTCGGCGGCGCGGGCGGCGGTGAATTCGCTCTGCTCGTGAACGAGGGTGGTCTGACGTGCGGAGGAGGTCATTGAGGCCACTTTCCGGGCTGCGCCGGGTTGCTCGTATCCGAATGACGCGGGCCAACTCCGTCTCCCTGCACCCTACGGGGTGCACCCGCGCACCGGAGCGAAGTGGTCCATCCGGGATCGGTAATCATCATTCGACCGGGGGAAATCATGCGGGCGTGCCCGTCGGCGGGCAGGCGTATGTTGAGTTGATGGCCACGCATCTGACGCATTGGGGAGCATTCGAGGCGAGCAGTGACGGCGCCCGGTTGACCGAGGTGCGGCCGTGGCGGGGCGATCCGGAGCCGACCCCGCTGATATCCAATGTGGCTTCGGCGCAGCATCATCCGACGCGGGTGGATCAGCCGTATGTGCGGCGGGGGTGGCTCGAGCACGGACCGGGGCCCGGCGCGCGGGGTGCGGACGAGTTCGTGCCGGTGACGTGGGAGACGGCGCTGGACCTGCTGGCCGGGGAACTGGCGCGGGTGTATCGCGAATACGGGGGAGAGGCGGTGTACGGCGGGTCCTACGGGTGGGCCAGCGCGGGGCGGTTCCATCACGCACAGAGTCAGGTGCATCGGTTCCTGAACTGCCTGGGCGGGTACGTCTCGCACCGCAACAGCTACAGCCTGGGGGCGTCGACGGTGCTGTTGCCGCACATCCTCGCCGATATGGGGACCATCATGGCGCGGGCCACCACCAAATCGGTGCTGGCCGGGCATTCGAAGCTGGTGGTGGCGTTCGGGGGGTTGTCGCCGAAGAACTCGGCCGTCTCACCCGGTGGGGTGTCGCGGCACGATACGCGGGGGTGGATCGAGACCGCGCGGGCCAATGGGTGCCGGTTTGTCACCGTCAGCCCCTTGCGCGATGACATTCCGGGCGAGGCGCAGGCCGAATGGATCGCGCCGCGACCGGGCAGCGATGCTGCGTTCATGCTCGCGCTGGCGCAGGTGCTAGACTCGGAAGGGTTGGCGGACAACGAGTTTCTCGATACCTACACCGTCGGGTACGCGCGGTTCGCCGAGTATCTGCGCGGGGGCGTGGACGGGCAGGTGAAGGATCCGGAATGGGCCGAATCCATTACCGGCGTTCCGGCCGAACGGATTCGGCGGCTGGCCCGGGATATGGCGGGCACCCGGACCTTCATTACCGTCAGCTGGTCGTTGCAGCGCGCGCAGTACGGTGAACAGCCGCTCTGGCTCGGTGTGGTCCTGGCCGCCATGCTGGGCCAGATCGGTTTGCCCGGTGGGGGTTTCGGCCACGGTTACGGCTCGGCCGCCAATGTCGGGCTGGCCGTGCGGCTCACCTCACCGCCGCGGCTGCCGCAGGGCGCGAATCCCGTCGACGATTTCATTCCGGTCGCCCGGATCGCCGATATGCTCCTGAACCCCGGCGGCGCATACGAATACAACGGCGAACACCGCACGTACCCGGACATCAAACTGGTGTATTGGGCGGGCGGCAATCCGTTCCATCACCATCAGAACCTGGCTCGCCTGCGCACCGCCTTCGCCCGGCCCGACACCGTGGTGGTGCACGATCCGTTCTGGTCGGCCACCGCCCGGCACGCCGATATCGTGCTGCCCGCGACGATGACGATCGAACGCGACGACTACGGGGCCGGTGAAGGCGACCGTTTCTTCTTCCCGATGCCGGCGCTCACCACTCCGCACGGGCAGGCTCGCGACGACTACTGGATGTTCGCCGAGCTGGCCGAAAGGCTCGGTGCCGGAAAGGAATTCACGGGCGGTCGCACCACCGGCGAATGGTTGCGTTACCTCTACGAGGAATGGCGTACCCGTCTGCTCGCCAAAGGGCACACGCTCCCCGACTTCGACGCCTTCTGGTCCGGCGATGCCATCGAACTGCCATTGGAAGCCGAAGAACACATCGCCTTCGCCGATTTCCGGGCCGACCCCGTGTCCCATCCTTTGCACACCCCGAGCGGCCGCATCGAGATCTTCTCCGACACCATCGCGAGCTTCGGCTACGACGACTGCCCCGGTCATCCCGTCTGGCGCGAACCCGACGAGTGGCTGGGCAGCCCACTCGCCGCCCGCTTCCCCCTGCAACTGGTAGCCAACCAGCCCCGCACCAAACTCCACAGCCAGCTCGATATCGGCGACCACAGCCAATCCACCAAAATCCGCGGCCGCGAACCGGTTCGCCTGCATCCCGAAGACGCCGCCGCCCGCGGTCTCGCCGCCGGCGACATCGTCCGCATCCACAACGACCGCGGAAGCTGCCTCGCCGGCCTCACCATCGACGACGCGGTCCGCCCCGGCATCGCCCAATTGTCCACGGGCGCTTGGTACGACCCCGACCCCGCCGACCCGACCCACTGCCGCCACGGCAACCCCAACGCCGTCACCAACGACCGCGGCGCTTCCCGCCTGAGCCAAGGCTGCACCGGCCAGCTGTCCCTGGTCGAAATCGAACGCCACACCGGCCCGCTCCCGGACCTGACCGTCACCGCCCCACCCCGAACCACTGCGCTGTGAACGGCATTCGATAGTTCCATCCGGTCGCTCTGTCTCGTCCGGTCCGCACCGTGGCGTGTTCTGTCCCCATGCCGGTGCTCTATCCGGTCATAGCGTTGTGAAGCGCGGCCGCTGAGCACAGCACCCACGGAAACGACTAGGAGTTGGCGACAATGCCTTTCGCTCGCTTGACCATCGCGAATACCGAGATCCCCACCGACGTCCGGGCCGGTCTGGCCGCCGATATCACCGCTCTCCTGGAAAAGGATCTGCACAAGGAGCCCGAAGTGACGGTGGTCCACGTGAACCTGGTCCCGGGTAATACCTGGTTCGTCGCGGCCGAGCCCGAACAGGCGACCGGGGCGCACCTGGAAGTCAGTATTACCGCGGGCACCAATACCGCCGCGGAGAAAGCGGCCTTCATCGAGCACGCCTACGCGCTGCTGTCGGACCGGCTCGGTCCGCTGCCCGCCGCCGCGTACGTCGCCCTGTATGAACTCGACGGCGAGAGCTACGGATACAACGGTGTCACCCAGCTGGCGCGCCGCAGGCTCGATCCGTCCGAAAAGGACTGAATACCGATCGAATCGAGGAAAAGCTTCAGAGGATATAAGGGAACGCGGCAAGGTCATTGGTCGCGATTCCGGCGCCCGTAGCCGCACCGGCCACCCCGCCGGTGCCGGCGCCCGCCGTCCCGCCGAGCCCCGCCCCGATCACGCCACCGATCACCGCGCCGATAGCGGCCCCCGGCACCGACCCGATCAGCCCACCCGCAATAGCGCCGATGGCGATCCCGGCCAGCCCGCCACCGACCCCACCGAGCACCGCACCCGTCGCCGTCCCGATCCCGCCGCCGATCACCGCCCCATTGTCCTGCGGCGTATAGAGCGCCACCGGCCGCGCCGCAGCATCGGCGACCACAGCCGCCGGAGCCGAGCTCTCTGCCATCGGCACGACACTTTCCGGCAGGAAATAAGCGATCGACTGCACCGCCGGCGCAGGCTGCGCACCCGAACCAACCGCCTGCACCCCCGGTTGCACCCCCTCGGCCCGAACACTCACCACCGCCGCCGGATCCGCACTCGCGGTCCCCGCCGCACTCACCACCGCAACAGCCGACGGCACACTCACCACCACGGTCCGAAGCGCAACCGACCGCTGCGATACCCGCCGATGCCGTCCCGCGGTGCTCATCAGAAATATCCCCTTCGTCGAAAACGCAGTTCCCGGAACCCTAATAAACCCACCCCCGATCACCCCCCTCGAGTGCGCACCATCACCACGAGAGATATTCGCTATATAGCCCGGAAGCTGCCGCTTTACAACCCGGAAACTCTGATCAGCTCGAGCAGCTCCCCCTGAACCCCCGGCGCCGCCGCAACAGTGTCGGCCGACCCGAAATCATGGGCTCGCCCAGACGAATCCGTCACCAAGGCGCCACTCTCCCGTGCGATCAAAACCCCCGCAGCGGTATCCCACGGCTTGTTGGAATGAATAACGCACCCCTCCGTCCGCCCCTCCGCCACCCACGCCAAATCCAATGCGGCCGACCCGAACATCCGCACCCGCTCGGCAGCAGCGGCCAGCGCCGCCGCCAACGCAACCCGCCGCCGGTTCTTCCGATCGGCATCGACACCGACGGCATAATCCCCCAGCGAGACAATGGATTCACCGAGCGCACCGCGACTACTACACGCCATCCGCCGATCCCCCGAAAACGCACCGCACCCCCGCACCGCCCGGTACTCGAGCCCGAGGAACGGCGCGGCGATCACCCCGACCGCAGGCACTCCCCGCTCGACGAGCGCGAGCGACACAGCCGAAAGCGGCAGCCCATGAATGAAATTCGAGGTCCCATCGATGGGGTCCAGCACCCACACCGCGCCACTGCCCACGGACTCGACGAGCGACCCTTGCCCTTCCTCGCCGAGAAACCCGATCCCAGGTGTCCTCTCCTCGAGAAACTGCCGAATCACCCCCTGAATTCGCACATCGAGGTCGGTAACGAAGTCCCGATCACTCTTTCGCCGAATATCGCCGGGCTCTGCATCCATGAGAAGGTCGGCCCCGAAGCCCGCAGCCTGCCGAGCAATCTCCATCATGGCCGCCATATTGCATGTCATCGCGCGGCAATCTCCTTCCCGCTGGCCCAAACAGCTTCGAAGACTTGGCTGAACGTATCGAACATCCCGGCCCGGTCGCTGCGCCGCGTCACGAAAGTCGGAGATTCCACCCCTCTTGCATTCGGCAGATACGGCTGCACAACACAGATGCGCCGATCGACGATCGTGATGTTGAACCTCACCGGCGCATCATAGGTCCGCATCAGAATTGCCCCGCCACCCTCTTCCGGAATTCTGTTCCGCAGCCGCGCGAGCGACCGAATGTTCAGCTCCGTCAGACTGGTCAGAACCCCGGGATTGTGTCCCTCTTCCTCCTCCCGGGCGAGAATGTGCCTGCCGCCGGGCTCGAGAAACAGGCATCGAAGGATCGTGCCGGAGGTGACCAGATGGAGCAGGTCACCGTCGGAATACTGCTGGCACAGCAGATTCAGTGAAAGCCCGGCGATATCGATGTGTGCGGCGCCGTCGAACAGCATCCGTGGCGGCATTGCCTGCGTGAACTCGGCGCGGGTCGTGAATATCGCTTCCACGTCCGCGTACTGCCGACGCGGCGAAACTTCCGGCCACAGGGCATCTTCCGGCTCGCGGAGTAACGCGGCGAGCGCGTAGCGGTGCTTCGGGTAGGGCACACGGGCTTTGGTGATCCATCGCTCGACCGTCTTCGCATCGACTTGCAGCGATGCGGCCACTGCCTGGGGCGTGAGTCCGTTGTGAAGTAACGCAGTCCGGAGTCGCTCGTTAGCCATGGTCTGCCCATCGCCGAGGGGACGTTTCGGGACGAGTGTAAACGTGTTCAGACGTCCGGTGAAGTCCTGTCCGGTGGTCGCGAGGTCCCCGGTTGCCCAGCGAATCTGGCTGTGCACGACCCAATTCGAAACGACACGCGAAGGAAGGACGACATGCGATTCCGGCCTACTGCACTCGGATATCTGCGATCCGATGTGTCGGGGATTCAGCAGGCGTGGGATGAAGCCGCGATTCGCCGCCTGGCCGAACGGCTGGGCTACGACCTCGCGGAGATCATCATCCTTCGATCATCGGCGAGCAGCCCATTGCAACGGTTGAAACGGCGTGCGACGGCTCTCGCCGCCGAAGCGGTCATCGTGCCGGGTGTGGGGCACTTCGACGGCGAGCAGGTCCCGGCTGACCTCGTGCAGCGGATGGACGTGATCACCATCAGTCCGGAGTGCACCTATGCCCGCTGGGCGACCGGGTTCGTCGATATTGCCGAGCCTCGACGATGAGGTTGGGCTATTCGGGGAAGGGGGACAGGCGGATGAGGGGGTCGAAGCCGGAGTTGAGGAGCCATTTGGTGCGGCCGTGGGGGACGGCTGCGGCTTCGGCTCGGAAGGCGGTGGTGATGTGGTGTTTGAAATTGTGGCGGGGGTGGTGGTGGAGGAGTTCGGTTACCCAGGTGGGGGACAGGTCGGATAGGCGGGCTCCGATTACGTCGGCGGAGGCGCCGGCGGAGACGAAACCGCCTGGGTCGGAGAGGTTTGCGGCTACGCCGGGGGTGAGGTGGGCGGCGATGGCCGATCCGATTGCTTGGGCGCGGTCGGGGGTGGCGCCGTGGCGGGTAGCGAAGTCGACGGCGTGTTCGCCGCCTCGGACTGCGAAACATCGGCCGGGGGTGGGGGATTCGAGGCTGATGTCGTGCAGGAGGCTGGAGACGTAGACGAGTTCGTCGTCGTAGGGGGCGCCGTCGAGGGCGGCCAGGACGCGGCCGAAATAGTAGGTGCGGAACGAGTGTTCGAGGATGGCGTCCGAAAGGGTTTCGCGGGCTTCGGTTTCGGCGGCTTTGGCCAGGGCGGAATCGGGTAGGCGCAGGCCGGCGAAGTCCAGCCGGCCACGGCCGCGGCGGCCCAGGGCGATCTTCAACCGGCCGGGGAGCACCGTGGGGGCGGCCTTGACGAAAGCGGCGGTGAGATGGCGGCGCTGGGCGGCGGTGAGGGCGCCTCCGGTGCTGGTGGCCCAGTCCCAGTCGAGTGCGGTCGATGCGGCCACGGTGAACTCCTTGGATCTGCGGGCGATGTCGCTGTCCAGTCAATCGGCCGGGCGCGCGCCGGGCGAGTGGCACGAATGCCAGTGATGCTCGGATTCGTGCCAAACTGGGGCGGTGAGGCAGGTGACCGCGCTGGCATTGGACGGCGTCATGACGTTCGATCTGGCCTGTGCCGTGCAGGCTTTCCGGCACGGGCCGGGAAAGTTCGGGGAACCGAGCGGGTTCGAGATGCGGACCTGCGGGGTACGGCCGGGGCCGGTATGGACGCCCAACGGTTTCGATCTGCGCGTCGAGGAGGGGCTGGAAGCTCTGGAAGACGCGGACATCGTCGTGGTGCCGGGCACCGGGTTGCCGACATTTCCCGTACCGGACGCCGCCCTGGACGCCCTGCGCGCCGCCGCCGAACGCGGCGCCACCATCGTGAGTATCTGCGTCGGTGCCTTCGTCCTCGGCCAGGCCGGCCTGCTCGACCATCGCCCCGCCACCACCCACTGGGCCTACTGCGACGACTTCGCCGCCATGTTCCCGGCCGTGAAACTCGACCCCCACGCCCTCTACATCGACGACGGCGACATCCTCACCTCGGCCGGCCTCTCCGCCGGCCTGGACCTCTGCCTGCACATAGTCCGCCGCGAACTCGGCGCGAGCGCCGCCGCCGAACTGGCCCGCTGGAACGTCGCCGCCCCACACCGCGAAGGCGGTCAGGCCCAATACATCCCGGACGCCCTCCCCACCTCCACCACCGGCGGCCTCGCCGCCACCCTCGCCTGGGCCGCCGCCAACCCCACCGAGGCCACCTCCATCTCCGCCCTCGCCCGCCACGCCCTGATGAGCGACCGCACCTTCATCCGCCGCTTCAAACAGGAAGTAGGCACCACCCCCCGCCGCTGGCTCGAAGCCCAGCGCACCGCCCGCGCCCGCGAACTCCTCGAAACCACCGACCTCCCAATAGAAGTCGTAGCCACCCAATCCGGCTTCGGCAGCGTCACCGCCCTCCGCACCCACCTCCGAGCCGCCACCGCCACCACCCCCGCCGGCTACCGCCGCTCCCTCCGCCGTTGACCGTCAGGAGTTCATCAGCGCGGCGGTGAGGGTTTTCGCGATGCGAACTGAATGCCGCTGGGCGCGGCGCGCGCCGCGGACTGGCAATTGATCTTGTTTCGTCTAGTCTCGGCTCCGTTGTGTGCGTGATTCCCTCCACGATCGGGACGGAGACCACTGACGATGGCCGTTGCTACCAGCACCCGGAACCAAGCGAACCTCTTCGACGATCTCGACGACGCCGTGCGGGAAATCGCCGCGGGCCGTGCGGTGATCGTGGTCGATGACGAACAGCGTGAGAACGAAGGCGATCTGATCATGGCCGCCGAGCTGGCCACCCCGGAACTGCTGGGGTTCTTCATCCGCTACACCGGCGGCGTGGTGTGCGCGCCGATGGCCGCCGAGCGCGCGGACCGGCTGGGGCTGCCGTTGATGACCGACGGGAACGAGGACGAGAAGCAGACCGCGTTCACCGTGACCGTCGACGCGGTGGCCGGCGTGGTGTCGGGGATCAGCGCCGCCGATCGGGCCGCGACCTTCCGGGCGCTGGCGCATCCGGGCACCGTGGCGGGCGATCTGCAAAGGCCGGGGCATGTGTTCCCGTTGCGTGCGCATCCGCGGGGGCTGGCGGCCCGGCAGGGGCACACCGAGGCGAGCGTGGAGTTGCTGCGGCTGGCGGGGCTGGCGCAGGTGGCGGTGATCAGCGAGGTGTGCCACGACGACGGGTCGGTGATGCGGCTGCCGGAATTGCGCGTCTTCGCCGATACCCATGGCCTGAAACTGATTTCGATCGATCAGCTCATCGCGCGGGGCTCCGGCACGGCATGACCGGGGTCGTCGCAGCCGTCCTGTTCGACCTGGACGGCACACTCGCCGCGACCATGGATCCGTGGGATCGCTGCTGGTCGGATTACGCGGCCCGGCACGGCCACACCTGGACCGACGCCGACCGGCACCGCACGCACGGACACGGTGACTGGGCCGACCATCTCGCGGCGGTCTGCGGCGTCGCGGCCGACCGCGTGGTCGCCGATTGCGTGGATGCGATGGTCACGCGGATCCACGCCGGGCAGATCGAGCTGCTGCCCGGCGTGGAAGCGCTGCTGGCCACCGCGATGAACAGCACTGTGACAGGGGTGGTTTCGGCCTCTCCGCGCCGATTCGTGCACGCCGCGCTCGACCATTTCGGATTGCGTCCGGCGTTGCGCGTCGTGATCACCCGGGAGGACCAGCCCGAAACCAAACCCCATCCCGCGCCGTGGCTGCACGCGGCCGCCCGGCTCGGCGTGGAGCCGTCATCCTGTGTGGCGGTGGAGGATTCGGCCGCCGGTATCCGCTCGGCGCACGCCGCGAGCATGCGCGTGCTGGCGATCCCGAGCTGGTCGCCCTCGATGCATCCGGCCGAAGCCGACCTGGCCGACCACCTCGCCGCGGATGCCGCCCGGGCCGAGCGCTGGCTGCGCCGCCTGCTCACCGCTGCGGCTCCCGCGGTGCTCTGATCCGGCCGCGGGAACTCGGCCCCGGCCGCGGCGCGTCGTATAGGTTGGCAAGCGTGTCGATGATGAAGGGCGCCAATGTTCCGGTGCCGATGAGTGCTGTTCGCGTCGAACTGGGGTGGCAGTCGGGGCCAGGGGTGCCCGATGCGGATGGGTCCGCGTTGTTGCTCGTCGGGGGGAAGGTCCGGTCCGATGGCGACTTCGTGTTCTACAACCAGCCGGTGCACAGTTCAGGGGCGGTGCGGCACGAGGGCAAGCAGCAGGGGCCGTGGGTGGTCGATGCGCTCGCCGTGGATCTGGGGCGGGTGGAGCCGCAGATCGAGACCATCGTGATCGCGGCGTCCGCGGATGGCGGGACGTTCGCGCAGTTCCGCGGGTTGTATGTGCGGGTGGTGGATGCGATGGGCGGCGTCGAGGTGGCGCGGTTCGAGCCCACCGCGGGGGTGGAGACCGCGTTCGTGCTGGGTGAGTTGTATCGCCGGCAGGGGGCGTGGAAGTTCCGGGCGGTCGGTCAGGGGTACAACACCGGGCTGGCCGGGCTGGCAACCGATTTCGGCATCTCCGTCGACGACGCGCCCGCCGCCCCGCCGCAGCAGCCGTTCACGCCGCCGCCCGCCCCGCCGCAGCCGTACACCCAGCCACCGCAGCCGACACATACTCCGCCGCAGCCCAATTACGCGCAGCCCCCGCAGCCGGCATATCCGCCGCAGCAGCCCAATTACACGCAGCCGCCGCAACCGGCGTACTCGCAGCCGCCTCAGCCGTATACCCAACCGCCCCAGCCGACGTATCCGCAGCCGCCGCAGCCATATACGCAGCCGCCGCAGCCCTTCACCCCGCCGCAGCAGGCACCGCCCCCGCCGCAGCCGTCCACTCCGGCACCCCAGCCCTTCACCCCGCCCGCACCCCAACCCCCCACACCCCCGGTCAGCCTCACCAAGATCTCCCTGACCAAGGAAGCCCCCACCGTCTCGCTCACCAAATCCGGCGCGACCGGCGGCACCATGCGGTTCAACCTGAACTGGACCAGCAACAAGCGCGGCCTGTTCGGCGGCCGCAAGGCGGGCAACGGCGGCATCGATCTGGATCTGTGCTGCTTCTACGAATTGGTCAACGGCGCCATCGGTTCCGTGCGCGCCCTGGACCGCCGCTTCGGCGACCTGCACAATCCGCCGTTCATCCAGCTCGACCACGACGACCGCACCGGCTCCAGTGCGAGCGGCGAGAACATCGACATCAACCTGGATTACACCAAGTTCTTCAAGCGCATTCTCATCTTCACCTCGATCTACGAGGGCGCCCGGGACTTCCGCGGCGTGGAGGCCACGGCCACCATGTATCCGGTCAACAGCCTGCCCATCGAATTGACGCTGGGCGGCTGCGTCGACGATTCGCGCGACGCGGTGCTGGCCACCATCGAGAACATCAACGGCGAGATGGTGGTGCGCCGCGAATGCACCTTCATCCGCCCGCCCGCCGGGCGTCCCGGCGCGGGCATCTCCGAGATCGCCCGCCGCTACAACTGGGCCTTCGAGATCCGCGCCGGTCGCGGCAAGGACTAGGCCAGGGTGTCCAGGGCCGCGGCCGCCAAGGCCCGGCCCTGGGCGATGATCGGTTCGGCGCGATGGAAATCCATGGTGCCGCACACGTTCTGCGGGATCTCGATCACCAGATCCGCCGGATGCGCGGCCAGATGCTGCCGGGTCAGCGCCGCCAGCATCAGATCGATGGCGCGCTGGGCCACATCGGTGGCGCGAATGCTGGTGAGCGCCTGCGGTTGTGCGGTGGGCCGCCACCACTGCCGGAACCAGTTGGTGCGCGGCTGCTCCCGGTCGTACACCGGATCCGGCGGTCCGGACAGATCCACGGCGATGGTGAGATCGGCGGGCCCGAGCGCCAGCGTCGCCACCACCGGCAGCGGATCGAGCACCCCGCCGTCCACCAGTACGTGCCCGTCGACCAGCACCGGCGTGATGAATCCGGGTATGGAGATCGACGCCCGGATGGCGCTGTCCAGGTC
Source organism: Nocardia yamanashiensis NBRC 100130 (assembly GCF_001613325.1). Classification (GTDB taxonomy): domain Bacteria; phylum Actinomycetota; class Actinomycetes; order Mycobacteriales; family Mycobacteriaceae; genus Nocardia; species Nocardia yamanashiensis. The sequence goes on from NZ_BDCD01000002.1 coordinate 500,815, forward strand.
CCCGCGCTGATACCAGATCGACCGCCCCGCGCTCAGGTCCGTCGCGACCGCCAGGTACGGCATCGGCAGGTCCTCGATCCGCAGCTCCCCGAGCAGCTCCCGGATCCGGTCGAGAATCTTCGCCGCCCGGATCACCCCGGGTTCGGTGAGCGCCGGATCGAGCAGCCGCACCACCTCGAACTGCCCGAGAGTCGTTGCCCAGGAGGTGAATTCGCCGAGCCGCCCGGCCGCGTACAGCCCGCCGACCAGCGCTCCCATGGACGAGCCCGCCACCCCCGCGATCTCGTAGCCGCGCGCCTCCAGCTCCGCGATCACGCCGATGTGCGCATAGCCGCGCGCCCCACCACTGCCCAGCGCCAGATTCACCCGTTTGCCGGTCGCCATGCCAACAACCATAACGATGTGTCCTCACGCACGCTCCGGGCCACCACTATCGGGGAGTACTACCCTCGTCTACATGGTTGCTGATTCTTTGCAGGTTCATGTGGAGAGTGAGTTCGCCCCGCTGCGCACCGTGGTCGTCTCCCAGAGCGAATTCCGCGCCCCGGCCGACGCCGCCGTCTTCGGTCATTCGATGCCCGTGGAACCCGGCGCGGTCGGCATTCTGGAAGCGGTGTGGGGCAAGGACTTCGGCGCGGTCTACCCCGACAAGCAGCGGAAATGGGAAGCCGAACGCGACGAACTGGCCGCCGTGCTGACCCGGCACGGCGTCGAGGTGCTGCGCCCGCGCCTGTTTACCGACGTGGAGAAGGCCGCCGCCGGCCCGACCGGCTACGCCAACTTCTTCGTCCGCGACCCCTGGTTCACGGTCGGCGATCACGTGATCGAAGGCGTCCTGCAATTCCCGCACCGCCGCATGGAGGTGCTCCCCAGCCGCCAGTTGCTGCTCGATCGCGTGATGTCGTCTGCGGCACACTATGTTTCGCTGCTGCGACCCGAGCCGGCGCCCCTCGGTCAGGCCGGTCCCGGACCGTTCCTCGAAGGCGGTGACGTCCTGGTGCTGGGCAAGCAGATCTTCGTCGGCCGCTCCGGCATGGCCACCGACGAACTCGGCATCGCCTGGCTCTCGAAGTACTTGCGGCCCTTCGGATTCACCGTCACCACCGTCCGCCTGCCCGCCCACGTCCTGCACCTGGACTGCGCCCTCGGACTGGTCCGCGACGGCCTGCTCATCGCCTGCCCCGACCGGCTCCCCGACGGCCTCCCCGCACCCCTGCGCGACTGGGAGCGCATCGAGGTCAGCGAGGACGAGGCCGCCGCCATGGCCACCAACGGCCTGCCCATCGACGCGCACACCTACATCACCGACCCGGAGTTCGAGCGCGTCGGCAAGGAACTCGAAAAACGCGGCGTCACAGTCGAATACATCGACTTCTCGGTATCGCGGATCTTCGGCGGCGCATTCCGCTGCTCCACCCAGCCGCTGTTACGCGCCGAATAGCTCCGGATCGCCGGTGCACGGCACCATCGAGTACATGTACCACTCGCGGCGCGGCATCTCGCAGCGCAGCAGGTGCGGCTGCATATCGATCCATGCGCCGTCCCCGTCGGCGGGCCGGATCCGCAGCGGCCGCCAATCCATCTCGGCGGGATCGATATCGGTCGCCCAGAACCGCTGCCAGTCCGGGGCGGGCGCACAGGCCGCGATGATCTCCTCGATGCGTTCCGGCGCGATCTGCCCGGGCCCCATGTGCCGGAACGCCTGCACCATCCGATGCGTCTCGCGCTCCCAGCTCGCGAAGACCGACCGCGCGTGCGGGCTCAGCAGGAACCATTCGAGGATATTGGCCCCGCGCCGCAGGCCCGGGAACGCGCGCCGATAGGCGGCATTGGTGGCGACCAGGTCGAAGCCCGGCGCGGTCTGGAAGCAAGCCGGATGCGGGAAGCTCTCCAGGAAGTTCAGCTCCGCCCGCGTCGGTTCCGGAATGCCGCCGGTAAGGGTGGTGAGCTCGGGTTGCAGCACCATGGCGGCGTATTCGCGATACATGAGCGGCACGTCGAGCGCTTGGAAGAGCGCCGCCAGCGCCGTGGTGGTGGGCGGCCGGCGACCCTGCTCCAGCTTCTGGATCAGGCCCTCCGAGACGCCGGCCTTGCGAGCGAGTTCGGCACGGGTCAGGCGCAGCGTGTTCCGGCGTTCCCGGAGGTATCCCGCGATAGCCAGATGCGACTCGTCCACGTACGACCTCCAGATACTGCTGAAACCACTACCGGAGAAAGCTAGCCGATTTTCGGAGACCGCTCGGTATGTGGAATGGCATCGGATCGCACCGGGATCATGGTGTACAAGCACCACTCCCGGCGCGGGATCTCGCAGCGCAGGATGTGCACGTGCATGGCCGTCCACTCGCCGCCCTCCGGCGGACGGATCCGGACCGGCCGGAATTGCATCATCTCGCCGGGCAGATCGGTCGACCACAGGCGCTGCCAGTGCGGCGACGGCTCGCACATCCGGATGATCTCCTCGATGCGCTCCGGGGGCGTGATGCCGGGCGCCATATGCCGGAACGCCTGCACCAGCACGTGCACCTCGCGATCCCAGTTCTCGACCACGAGCCGTGAACGCGGGTCGTTCAGGAACCATTCGATGATGTTGCGGCCGGGCGCCAGACCCGGAAACGCGCGCAGATAGGCCGCGTTGGCCGCGATCAGATCCATCCCGGGCGCGTGCTGATAGCAGGCCGGATGCGGCAGGCAGTCGAGCAGATCCAGCTCGGCCTCGGTCGGTTCGATGCCATTGGAGATCGCCGTCAGCTCGGGCTGCAACACGATGGCCGCGTATTCGCGATACACCGCCGGCACGTCCAGCGCCTGGAAGAGCGCGTGCAGCGCCGTCGAGGTCGGCGGGCGGGTGCCCTGTTCGAGCTTCTGGATCAGCGCCTCGGAAACCCCTGCCTTGCGGGCGAGTTCGGCCCGGGTCAGACGCGCCGCCATCCGGCGTTCCCGCAGGAATCCCGCAATCGCCAGATATGCCTCGTCCACTCCCGCTACCTCCAGAAACGCTCCCGACTACGCGATGAAACTAGTCGAGACCGGCGACTGGCCCGCCGGGGGAGGCGGCGGCGGATCGTCGGACCGCTCGCCGCGGCGCGCCAGCCAGATCCGGAACTGGGACAGCCGGGTGGCGCGGGCGGGCCAGAACTCCTGCACGCTGGCATTGAATTCGGCCCCGAGAATCACGGCGAAACCCAGAAAGAAGGTGAACAGCAGGAAGGCGATGGGGGTGGCCAGCGCGCCGTAGCTGATGCCGGTCTTGGTCACCCAGGCCAGGTATCGGCGCAGGCCCTCGCTGGCGGTCATGAAGAACACACCCGCCACCAGCGCCCCGCCGAAGAGCCGATGCCAGGGCAGGGTGCGGTGCAGCGCCAGCTTGTACAGCGTGGTCAAGCCGATGATCAGCAGGAATCCGGTGCCGGGGTAATAGAAGGCGTCGATCAATCGCAGCCCGGGTTCGCGCCAGCCCGAAGGCAATACGCGCCCGACCAGACTGGGCCCCAGCGCCACCAGCGGCAGGATCAGCACCGCCGCGATCAGGAAGCCGACATACAGCAGCAGGGCGAAGATGCGCTGCCAGACGGGATGGCGGGCGGTCGCCTGCCCGTGCGCCGCGGTGATGGCGTCGACGAAGGTGGCCATCGCCGAGGAGCCGGCCCACAGCGAGAGCACGAAACCCACCGACACCACGCCGCCGTGCCCGCGTTGCAGCACGTCGACAACGGTCGGCCCGACCAGATCGTCGACCACGCTGGGACTGAACAGCTTCCGGGCAAAGGCGATGATCTTGGTTTCCACGATGTTCACCGTGTTCGGCCCGAACCAGTGCCCGACGTAGCCGAGGCTGCCGAGCAGGCCGAGCAGCAGCGGGGCCAGCGACAGCGTCTGCCAGAAGGCCGCGGCGGCGGATTTGGCGAATATCGAATCGTCCCAAGCCTTCACCGCGACGTGCACGATCAGCTCCCAGGTGCGCTGCCCGGCGTGGCGCAAACGTGTGACTATGCGCACGGCGGGCGCGTCCGGCGCGGGCGCGTCGGGGTGTCGCGGGGGGTGATCCTGCTCGTTCATGGTGGCTACAGCATCGCGTACCAGGGTTTCGAATGGGTGTGGACCCGCGCTGTGTTGTGGCGCACTTGTGCCGTGTGTGTCGTGGCGCACTACAAGAGGCTGTGTCGGATTGGAAAGCAGTCGGTCCCGGTCGCTAATCTCTACCGAGTGACTTCGGGTGGTGGCGGTTCGTTACGTGCATGGCAGCGCAGGGCACTTACCAAGTATCTGACGACCAAGCCTCGCGATTTCCTCGCCGTCGCTACGCCAGGTGCCGGTAAGACGACGTTCGCGCTGCGCGTGGCCGCCGAATTGCTGGCGGACCGCACGGTCGATCAGGTGACGGTGGTGGCGCCGACCGAGCACCTCAAACACCAGTGGGCGGCCTCGGCCGCGCGCAACGGGATTCAGCTGGACTCGAACTTCTCCAACTCGACCGGGTCGACGTCCTCGGACTATCACGGCGTGGTCGTCACCTATGCGCAGATCGCCTCGCATCCGTTCAAGCACCGGGTGCGCACCGAGAACCGGCGCACGCTGGTGATCATGGACGAGGTCCATCACGCCGGTGACGCCAAGAGCTGGGGCGAGGCGGTCGAGGAAGCGTTCGGCGATGCCACCCGGCGGCTGTCGCTGACCGGTACGCCGTTCCGGTCCGACGATTCCAAGATCCCGTTCATCGTCTACGAACCCGACGAGTCCGGTTTCGAGAAGTCGCGCGCCGACCACACCTACGGGTATTCCGAGGCGCTGGCCGACGGCGTGGTGCGGCCGGTGGTGTTCCTCGCCTACTCGGGTGAGGCGCATTGGCGGGACAGTGCGGGCGAGGAGTACTCGGCCCGGCTCGGTGAGCCCCTGGATGCCGCGCAGACCGCGCGCGCCTGGCGCACCGCGCTCGATCCGGCCGGCGACTGGATGTCGAAGGTGCTGACCGCCGCCGACACCCGGCTGCGTCAGTTGCGCGCCACCGGTATGCCCGATGCGGGCGGGCTGGTCATCGCCACCGACCAGGACAAGGCGCGTGATTACGCCGAACTGCTGGAACACATCTCGGGCAGCAAACCGACCGTGGTGCTCTCCGACGATCCGGGTTCCTCGGATCGCATCGAGGAGTTCAGCAAGAACACCGATCCGTGGATGGTGGCCGTCCGCATGGTGTCCGAGGGCGTCGACGTGCCGCGCCTGGCGGTCGGCGTGTACGCCACCAGCGCTTCCACCCCGCTCTATTTCGCCCAGGCCATCGGCCGATTCGTGCGTGCGCGCAAATCGGGTGAGACGGCCAGCGTCTTCCTGCCGTCCGTTCCGGTGCTGCTCGATCTGGCCGCTCAGCTGGAAGTGCAGCGCGACCATGTCATCGGCAAACCGCATCGGGAGGCGAGCTCGCTCGAGGACGAGCTGCTCACCGACGCCAACAAGCAGAAGGACGAACCGGGCGAGGAGGAGAAGAAGTTCGTCGCCCTCGCCGCCGACGCCGAACTGGACCAGGTCATCTACGACGGCGACTCCTTCGGCACCACCACCTTCTCCGGCAGTGACGAGGAAGCCGACTACCTCGGCATCCCCGGCCTGCTGGACGCCAGCCAGATGCGCGCCCTGCTCAACGAGCGCCAGGCCCGTCAGATCCAGGACCGCAGCGCCCGCCCCGTCGAATCCGGCCCCCAGGTGGCGGCCGCCGCCGAACGCGCCGCCACCTCCGACCGCCTCGGCGAACTCCGCCGCGAACTCAACTCCCTGGTCGCCATGCACCACCACCGCACCGGCAAACCCCACGGCGTCATCCACGGCGACCTACGCCGCGAATGCGGCGGCCCCCCAACCGCTCTCGCCACGGCAGACCAGCTCACCGAACGCATCGCCGCCCTGCGCCGCCTCTGACCACGGGGAAGAGGCGCGCCGGAACTACGAGCGGAAGGCTCGGTCAGAGGACGACGGATAGGTCGACCGCGACCCGGTCGCCCGCCGCGAGCCCTTCGGCGATGCGCACCGGCTTCTTGACCGGCAGCACATAGGTCGCCCGCTTACGATCCGGGAACAGCGAAGTGGCCCAGCGGCTCTCGCCGATCACCACCCGCACCCGGACCGACCCGAACCCACCGGCCTGCGTGCCGTAGCGCTCCTCGATCTCGTCCGCGATAGCCTCCGGCAAGCTCAGGAAATGCCACGACGCGGGCCCGTCGTGCTCCCAGATCTCAGCCGAGAAGGAGTATCGCGCAGTCGCCATAGGGGCGACGGTAGCGAGACGGTCCGACAGGTTCACCCGGTCGCGGGCGGTCCGCCTACTTCTCGCAGGCGATGCCGTCGCCGTCGCGGTCCAGGTTGGAGCTGTAGCCGGGGTCGCCGCGGCGCAGGGGTGCGGCGCCGGCTGCCTTGGCGTCGGCGCACGATTTGTAGCTGACCGAACCCTGACGTGCGGTCGTCTGCGGGGCGGGTGCGACGGCCGGAGCGGTCGGTACGACAACCGGGGCCGTCGCGGCGGGCGCTTGTGTGGCGGGGGCGGGCGCGGCCTGCTCGGTCGCGGGAGCTTCGGGCGGCGCGGCCACGGTGGACGGAATCGCCACGGTGGTGGTGGTTTTCGCGGTGGTGATCGGTGCGGTGATGGGGTTCGCGACAGTCGTGCGCGGCGTGCTGGTCGCGGCCGGGCTGCCGCTGGTGGAGCCGCCGCACGCCGTTAGTAGTGCGACGCCGCCGATCGCCAAGGTGCCGAGTGCGAGACGCTGCCGGAGCGTCGACTGCCGAACTGTCATACCGTTTCCCCAAGATCGAATGGGCGCGACCTGGAATGGATGCGGGTGGATCGTCCCCCGACTCCCGCATCGGTCGCGGCGGTCACTCTGCCACGCGCGAAACCCTCGGGCACCGGGAGTTCTGCCGATAGCCCGAGGTTGGCACGGAATGTCGGTCGGCGCGTAAAGAGTTGCAGGCCACGGTCAGCGGGCGAAGTAGCGGCCCGGGGTGACGCCGACATCGCGGCGGAAGGCGGCTACGTAGGCGCTGGGGGTGGCGTAGCCGACTCGTTCGGCGATGCGGGCGATGGGCAGGCCCTCGGCCAGCAGGGGCAGGGAGGCGGCCAGCCGGATCTGGGTTCGCCACTGGCCGAAGGTGATTCCGGTGTCGGCGAGAAAGGATCGGGCCAGGGTGCGGGGGCTGGCGGCGGCGGAGGGGGCGAAGCCTTCGAGGGAGCGGGGGTCGGCGGGGTTGGTGAGGAGAGCTTCGGCGACGTGGCGGGCGCGCGGGTCGATGGGCATGGGTGCGCCGATGGGGATGACGTCGACCGGGTCGAGCAGGTCGAAGACGACGGCTTCGGCGCGGGCACGCTGATCGGGGCCGGTGGTGTCGGCGGTGAGGTGATCGAACAGTTCGTGCAGCAGGGCGCTGACGCGGAGCATGGTCGGCGCGGCGAAACGGATCGGGGTGCGGGCCGGATCCAGGAAGATGCCGCGCATGATCGCGCCCACGGTGGTGCCGGTGCGGTGCCGGATGCCGCCCGGGATCCAGAGCGCGCGGGTGGGCGGCAGCACCCACTGCCCGCCGCCGGCCTCGACCAATAGGACACCCCGTGCGGCCCAGGCGATCTGGTGTTGCGGATGTTCGTGCACGTCGAACCAGTGGCCCGCGGGCAGCGCGCCCGCCCCGAACACCATGGCGGTGGGGCCGCCGGGCACATCCAGCACCCGTGGTTGACCGTTCAGCGACATGATCTGTCAGTGTAGTCTCTCGCGGTCGCGCGTCGTGCTGCCTAGCGTTGCGGGCATGGGGATGAACATCTTTCACCAACTGCTCTGCCGCTCCAGTGCCTGGGAGAAGACCAGCGCCACCCGCATCGTGCCGTGGGCGCTGCGCGACCTGGATCTGGGCGATAACGCCCTGGAAGTCGGGCCGGGCTACGGCGCGAATATCGCGACCCTGCGCGAACGGGTCCCGGTGCTGTCCGGTCTCGAGATCGATCCGGCCTTGGCTGCTCGGCTGCGTAAGCGCCGGAGCGGCCAGGTGCGCGTGATCGACGGCGACGGCACCGCAATGCCCTTGCCGGACAAGGAATTCAGCTCGGTCGTCTGCTTCACCATGCTGCACCACGTGCCCTCGCCCGCACAGCAGGACGACCTGTTCGCCGAAGCCTTCCGCGTACTGCGCCCCGACGGCGTCTTCGCGGGCAGCGACGGCCTGGACAGCCTCGGCTTCCGCCTCATCCACCTGGGCGACACCTGCGTCCCGGTCCCGCCCGCCACCCTCACCGCCCGCCTGACCCGCATCGGCTTCACCGATATCGAGATCGACACCGCCCCAACCATGTTCCGCTTCCGCGCCCGCCGTCCTTGAGGCCCACGCGGGCGGATCATCCGCCGAAGAACGCTGCCGGGTCCAGGACGTCGATCGGGGTCCAGCGCGGGGGTGTGACCGTAGCCTCCGTCTCGGCGTCGGGTGTTCCGCCGCTGCGGTAGCCCTGGAGATCCAGTGCCAGCCAAGGGTTTTCGTCCACGCGCTGGGCGAGCGTGTACAGCAGGACGATCACGTGCAGGCAGCGGTCGTTGCGGGCGCGGCACGAGCAGTCGGAGGCGACGAGGCGCGGGGTCACCGTGATCCCCGCGTCGGAGACGGCGGTGCGGAGCTCATCGCTCAGGGTGAGGGTGCCGGGCGGGATGAGCTCGTTCAGTGCCTCGACGGTCGCGCGGCCCAGCGGCGCGAATTCGAGGTGGATGACCGAGGCTTCCGAGCCGCGATGCAGGTGCGCGCGCACCGTGGTTCCGCTGATCTCCAGCTGCGGTGCGACATTCCGGGCGACGCTGCGGGCGCGGGGGAGCAGCGGTTCCGGTTTGCTGAGTTTCAGCGGTTCGGCCAGCCGGACCCAGTCCATGCCCCAGCGGGTGTAACCGAAGTCGTTGTCGGGCATCTCAGTTGCCTCGCTTCCGGCGTAGCAGTTCGAGGAGTCGTTCGTCGTCGAGCCGGGCCAGTTCGGCGATGCCGGCGGTATCGGACAGGTCGGTGAGCGCCGATTTGCGATCGTGCATGCCCGCGATATGTTCCTCGATGGTGGTGCCCGAGGTCAGCGTGGTCACGGTGACCGTGCGGGTCTGCCCGATGCGGTGCGCGCGATCCGACGCCTGCGCCTCGACGGCGGGATTCCACCAGCGATCGAAGTGGATGACGTCGGCGGCCCGGGTGAGGGTGAGACCGGTGCCCGCCGCGCGCAGGCTGAGGATCAGAATCGGTGGGCCGCCGGGGGATTGGAACCGGGTGACGATATCGGTCCGCTCGGCCTGATTCAGCCCGCCGTGGAAGAACGGTGCCGCCACCCCGAGCTCCTCGGCGCAATACCGGACCAGCAGTTCCCCGGTGCGCCGGTACTGCGTGAACACCAGCGTGGGCGCGTCCGCCTCCAGATTGTTGGCCAGGATGTCGGCGCACACATCGAATTTGCCCGAGCGCCCGGTCAATTCGTCCAGCTCACCGGTGATCAGCCCCGGGTGATTGCACACCTGCTTGAGCTCGGTCAGCACCGCCAGCACCCGCGTATGCCGTTGCGCCCCACTGCCGAACCCTTCGGCTTCGGCGCGATCGAGCAGCTGATCGTAGAGTTTCTCCTGCTCGCCGGTGAGGTCGCACACCAGGTCGGTGTGGATCTTGGGCGGCAGCGCGGCCGCGACCTGGGCTTTGCGCCGGGCCAGCAGGATCGGTTCCAGGGCGTCGCGCAGCCGGGTCACCGCCGCGGCCGATCCTTCGTGAATGGGTTTCACGAACCGCCGCCGGAACTGCGCCTTGTGCGTGAACGCCTGCGGCACGACCAGATTCAGCAGCGCCCACAGTTCGTCGAGATGGTTCTCCACCGGAGTGCCGGTCAGCGCGACCCGCGCGTCGGCGGTGATGGCCCGCGCCGCCTTCGAGACCTGGGTGCGCGGATTCTTCAATACCTGCGCCTCGTCGAAAACCACACTCGTCCAGTGCTGCCCCGCCAATCCCTGCCCGTGCCCGCGCAAGGTCGGATACCCGGTCACCACCACCGTCCCCGCCGCGGCCGCGGGCAGTTCCCCGCCCCGCCAGGCCACGGCGCGCAGTCCCGGTGCGAAGCGCTGGATCTCGTGCACCCAGTTGCCGACCAGCGAGGTCGGGCACACCACCAGCTGGGCACCGTCGCCGGCCCGCCCGAGCAGATACCCGATCGCCTGCACGGTCTTGCCCAGACCCATCTCGTCGGCCAGCACCGCTCCGCCGTGCACGGCCACGGTCTCGCGCAGCCAGGTGATGCCGCGCGCCTGATACGGCCGCAGCTCGGCCTTCAGCCCGGTGCGCAGTTCCGCGCTGACGGCCAGGGTGTCCCGCAGGGCTCGTACCGCCCGCGCGGCCGACACGATTGCGGTCCCGGCGGCATTGGGCACCGCGTGCGCGGCGGGCGGCAGGTCCGCCGGATCGATCTCCCCGTCGAAGGCGTTTCGCCACAGGCGAACCGATTCCCCCGCCTCGGGCAGGGTGAGCGCCGGGAACCGATCCGCTTCCACGAGTGCGCATTCGACCTCGCTGACCGCGATCCCGTCCGCGGCCGGGATCGCCAGGGCGATCGAGTCCCGCTCACCGAGACCTCCTGGCGGCTTTCCTGGCCCGTGACCGGTCCAGGTCCACAGCGCGAACATATGACGATCGGGCAGGTAGGTGGCTTGCAGGGTGGTCGGCACGCACCCTTTGTATCCAAACGGAAGCGATTCGCGCACATAGCCTGTGGCCCGTGTCACAGCCGGAGTGTCGTCCGCGTCATTCGATTCGGCTATGACCGAGTTCGTGCCGTGTGCCGATTGTGTCCGGAAACGCAACAGCGGGCGACCTATTCGGTCGCCCGCTGCCGGGTTTTCTGTTGGGAAGATGAAATTGTTCGAGCGGGCACTCGAGGTCCTGACTACCGATGAACGGTCTCCTCGAGCTTGGAGGAGCTGTTAAAGCGCCGGTGCCGACTCCGTGTCGATCACGGCTTCGAGCTCACGGAGACGATCCATGTGCTCATTGGCGTGATGCTGGCAGAAGAGCAACTCGCCACCCGCGGGAAGGGTTGCGCGCACGCGCGCAGCCGCCCCGCAGCGGTCGCAACGATCGACCGCGGTCAGTGGGGTGCTTGTCAGGGTTCCTGGCATGACTCCTCCGTCCTGGCTCCTGGTGCTCGCACACCATTCGCCTGGTGTGGGGGTTCGCGATCCACTTCGCGAACCTCGCTACCGCTACTTCCCAGCAGTGGTTGATGACTACTCTGTCAGACGTTCGGCGCGCGGTCTTTGTTCCCGTGGAGTTTCCCGTGTGTTTTCAGTAACACGACCTGGTATTTCGCTGAAAGCGAACAGGCCCGGGCAATTACCCCACGAAGCCCCTTCGGGCTCCCGCACCGGCACGCTGATCGAGTTGTCTACCGGGAGACTACCCGTGACCCCCGACACTCACACTCCGATTCGGGAGTGTGACCGTGGCGCCAGCAAACCGTAATCAAGGGCGCTGGATCGATCGCCCGCTTCCGCGCCGCGATCGCTTGCGTTCCGCCGCGCTGCTAAATACGGTAGGGGGGTAGGGTTTGAGGCGCGGGCCGAGGGGCGCCGCGGAAAGGGAGTCGCGATGAGCACTACTGTCACCGTCACGGGCATGACCTGCGGTTGCTGTGCGAACAAGGTGCGCACGGAGGTCGGGAAGATCGCCGGCGTGACCGAGATCGATATCGATGTGGACAGCGGTGTGGTGACCGCGCACGGGGCCGCGGACCGCTCCGCCGTGGCCGACGCGGTCGTCGCGGCGGGCTATACGGTCACCGCCTGAGCGGTCTGATTTCGCGCAGCGCGAACACGGACACGGCCCGAGAGTCACTGGCTCCCGGGCCGTTTCGGGTGTTTCGGGAGCTTCCCCGCCGAAATGCTGACCGCCTGGTCTGGATTGGGCGGTCGCGCTCGTAGGCTTGGACGCTATGACGGTCGACGAGATCGCGAACGAGCTCTACGGGTTGCCGCCCGCCGAGTTCGTGGCGGTACGCACCGAACGCGCCCGCCAGGCCCGGGACGCGGGGGACAAGGCCCTCGCCGCCGCCATCGGCAAGCTGCGGCGGCCGACCGTGGCGGCCTGGGCGGTGAACCTCCTGGTCCGCACCGCCCCCGCCGAGATCCACGCCCTGCTCGAACTGGGCACCGCCCTGCGCGCCGCCCAGCAGCGTTTGTCCGGCGACCAACTGCGCGCCCTCACCACCCGACGCCAGCAGGTGATCAGCGCCCTGACCCGCGAGGCCGCCGCCGCCGCTGCCGAGCGCCACGGCCAGCGCCTGACCGAATCCACCCTCCGGGACATCGGCGCGACCCTGCAAGCGGCCCTGGCCGATTCGGAGGTCGGCGACCAGCTCCGCACCGGCACCCTCACCACGGCGGCGAGCTACGACGGCTTCGGCCCCGCGATCCTGGTCGCGGTCCCGGACGCCGGTACCGGCAGGGTTGCGGGCCGCGGCGACCGCGCGAGCCTGGCGGCGGACGAAGACGGAGCGGGCGAATCCAGCTCCGGCGCAAGCAAAACAGCTCATCCAGCGGGCTCGCGTAAGAAGCCGGTGTCCAAGAAACCGGCGGCTGATCCGCAGGCAGAACTGCGGCGCGATCTCGAGGCGACGCTCGCCGAGATCGAATCCGCTCGCGGCGAACTGACTTCGGCGGAATCCGCCCATGAGGACGCGGTGACCGAACTGGCCGAACTGGATTCGCGCCTGGCCGCCATGCGCGCCGAACTCGCGCACACCGAGGACCGCCGCCGGTTCACCTCCGCCTCCGAACGCGCCACCCGGGAGACCGCGCGCCGTGCGCGTCAGCAACTGGCGGCGTTGGAGCGGCGTGCGGAGGCGTTCCGAAATCAGTTGTCCGCCCGCTGATTATCGCCGCTTGATCCACCACATGCCGCGGCCGGATTCGGCGGGGGCGGTGATCGGGCGGGGTGCGATGCGGTCGAGGTGGTAGCCGAGGCGGCGGGCGACGGCGGCGCTGCGTTCGTTGGCGGCGTCGCAGTGGATTTCGACCTGGTCGATTCCGGGGAGCGCCAGGGCGATTCGGGTGAGGGCTTCCGCGCTGCGGGTGATCACGCCGCGGCCGGTGTGCGCGACGTGGCACCAATAACCGATTTCGAGGGTGGCGGGGGCGATCCGGTCGTGCAGGCCGATCGCGCCGAGCAGGACGCCGTCGGTATCGAAGATGCCGTAGAGGAATCCGCCGTCGCGGGTCGGCCAGCCGGCGAGGGTGCGCTCGCCGACCTCGCGCTGCTGCTCCAGGGTCGGCGGGACGGGGAGCCAATCCATCCAGGGATGGATGTGCTCGAAGGAGGTGGTGACGGCCTCGAAGCGCGCCATCAAATCCTCCGGCTGCCAGCGCCGGATCACCAGGTCGCCCAGGTCGATTCGCTCCGGCGGCGTCACACCCGGCGGGAGCGCAGGCACTTGTTCGACATCCATGCGGGGATGGTGCCGAGCACGCGGGCCCGGGGCAAGCGAATTCCGGGCCGGCGTGGCGAGTCGCGGAGCCGTCCGTGATCGAGCCCCCCGCTGATCACAGCCAGGACGGATCCAAGTCCAGGGTGGTGCGGTCGCCGGAATCGAGGAGGTCGAGCATGGGCCCGGTCTTGGGCAGCTCCCAGGCGAAGAAGTAGCGGGCGGCGGCGCGCTTACCCTGACGGAAGGCCGGATCGCGGTCGGCGGGCAGGGCATCGGCGGTGACGGCCTGGGCGAGCCAGATCCAGGCCAGCACCGTGTGGCCGAACGCTTCGAGGTAGGCGGCGGAATTGGCAAGGGCGGCTTGCGGATCGCCGTCGCGCCACAGACCAGCGGTGGTGGCGACCAGTCGGTTCACTGCGGCTTCGAGAGCATCGGCGAAGCCGGAGAGCTCCTGATCGCCGGACGCCCGCCCCGCGGCGACGGTGGCGGCGATGGTCTCCACCAGCAGCGCCAGCGCCGCGCCATTGTCCAGAATCACCTGCCGTCCCAGCAGATCCATGCTCTGAATACCGTGCGTCCCTTCGTGAATCGGATTGAGCCGATTGTCGCGATAGTGCTGCTCCACGTCGTAATCCCGCGTGTACCCCGCCCCGCCGTGCACCTGAATCGCCAGATCGTTGGCCGCCAGGCACCACTGACTCGGCCACGATTTCGCGATCGGCGTCAGCACCCGCAGCAGCGTCCCGGCCCGCCGCCGCTCGGATTCGCCCGGGGCGGTGCGCTGTTCGTCGACCAGCTTGCCGCAGTACAACTGCAGCGCCAGCGCCCCTTCGGCATAGGACTTCTGCGCCAGCAGCATGCGCCGCACATCGGGATGCTCGACCAGCGGCACCTGCGCCCCGCCGCGCGCCCCGATCGGCCGGCCCTGCGGGCGATTGCGGGCGTAGTCGAGGGACTTGAGATATCCGGTGTACCCGAGCGCGGTGGCCGCCAGCCCGACGCCGATGCGCGCCTCGTTCATCATGGTGAACATCTGGGCCAGACCGTGATTCGGCTCGCCCACCAGATACCCCACCGCGCCCGGCTGCCCACCCGGGGTGAAACGCCCGTCACCGAAAACCGGTGCGGTATTGACGGTTCCGCGCCAGCCCATTTTGTGATTGATTCCGGCCAGCACCACATCATTCCGGACAGTCACCGCGCCCTGTTCGTCCGGAAGCAGCTTGGGCACGACGAACAGCGAGATGCCGCGCGTGCCCTCCGGCGCCCCCGGAATCCGGGCCAGCACCAGGTGCACGATGTTCTCCGAAAGGTCGTGATCCGCACCGGAGATCCACATCTTGTGCCCGAACAGCCGGTAACTGCCGTCCGCCTGCGGGACCGCCCGGGTGGTGATGTCGGCCAGGCTGGATCCGGCTTGCGGCTCCGACAGCGCCATGGTGCCGAACCAGCGCCCCTCCAGCATGGGCCGCACGAATTCCTCGATCTGCGCGGGACTGCCGTGCGCGGCAAGCAGATTCGCATTGCCGGTGGTGAGCAGCGGATAGGACGCGGTGCCGACATTGGCGGCGTGGAACCAGGACATGCACGCGGTGTAGACCGAGTGCGGCAGCTGCTGCCCGCCGATCTCGTAGTCCATGGCCGCACCGATCATGCCGGCGTCGCCGAAGGCCCGCAGCGCCTTGCCGACCGCCGGAATGATGTGCACGTTCTCCCCGTCGAAGGTGGGCTCGTGCAGATCGTTCTCGCGATTGTGCGGCGCGAAATAGGTGGTGGCCAGGTCCTGGCACAGCCGCAGCACCTGGTCGAAGGTCTCCCGCGAATGATCGGCGAACCGTTCCCGCGCGGTCAGCGCCGTCACGTCCAGCCAGTCGTAGAGCAGGAACTCGATATCGCGGGCGGACATGATCACGGAGGGGTTCATGGTTCCTCGAACGGTCGGGTGCGGCTGGTCGTACCAGCCGGTCTACCAGATCCGTGCGGGGCGATGGAACCGGTGTTCAGGAACGCGCGGGGGCCCGCCCTCGGTGCAGACGTCCGAAATGTCCGGGCGACTGGCCCTTCCAGGTGCGGAAGGCCGAGGCGAAGGCGGACGGGCTGGAGTAGCCCAGGCGACCGGCGGCCTGCTCCACGGTGAGCCCGGCGATGAGCAGTTCCTCGGCCAGCATGCCGACCGTCTCGGTGCTGAGCTCGCGGAAGGTGGTGCCCTCCTCGGAGAGCCGGCGGCGCAGGGTGCGCACGCTGACGTCCAGGTCGGCGGCGATGCGGGCCTGGTCGGCGGAGCCGCCGTGCCGGATGAGCAGCTGGCGTACGCGCCCGCTCAGGCCGCTGCGGCTGCGGCGGGATTCCATCAGGTCGTTGCACTGCTGCTCATAGAACCGGGCGGTCGACATATTCGATTGCGGGAGCGGGGTTTCCAGCGTGCTGGCCTGGAAGGCGATCCGCGACACCGGCTGCGAGAAGATGACCTCCTCCACGCCGAAGACCGCGCCGAACATCTCGTAGATGGGATGCGCCTCCACGTACAGCTCCACCCGGACCGCGGGGATACGGGTGGGAATGAGGTCCTGCTGGATGGTCGCGATGGCGGCCAGATCCCGCTCCAGGGCGAAACGCCGGATCTCGGGCGGCAGCGCGGAGTCGTCGCGCACCACCCACACCACCGGGCCCTGCTCCTCGACGTGGTGATGCGCCGCGGTGAACGACAGGTCGGCGTAGCGCAGCGCGATATCCATGGCGTGCCGCAGGTTCGAGCTGCTCATCAGGGCGAAGCCGAGCACGCCCAGCGACGGCGGATGGCACAGCAGCCCGGCCAGCAGCCCCAGCCCGGGTTCGTCGTGAATGCCGTCCACCACATTGCGCATGACCAGGCATTCCTGCGCCCAGGTGATCTCGGAGGACGGGTCGCGCAGGTCGGTCTCCCGGATTCCGCTGTCCTGCAGGACGGTTCGCATCGCCAGCCCGCGGCCGAGGGCGAAGTCGGCGAGGAGGGCCGTGCTGGTGATGGAACGCAGTTGCGCCAACTCTTCCGTCACTCAGGCAGTCTCGCAAACTTTCGGCGTCCGCATGGCCATTACCGGCCGGTAGGTTGCCTGGCCCGGCCCATATTCGGCGATTCATGGCCTATTGCGGACTGTTCGCTCGAAACCCTCAGCCATACGGTGAGATTCATGCGCAGCGCGCAACTCTCACAGACCCGGGACTCGGATTCCGGAAAGGTCCATCCACCGATGCTCACCGTGATCGCACCCGCCGACGGCCGGGTGCTCGACACCATTGCCACGGATTCGCCTGCCCAAGTACACCGTACGGTGGAACGGCTGCGCGACAACGGGGCGCTGTGGCGTTCGTTAGGCGTGGTCGGGCGGGTGCATTGGATCGGCGCCTTCCGAAACTGGTTGCTGGACAATCGGGATTCGATCATCGACCTGCTCGGGCGGGAAACCGGCAAGGCGGAATCGGAGACCGAGGCGGAATTCCTGCTCGCCCTCGAGGCCGTCGACCACTTCCGCACGCACGCGGCCGAATTCCTGGGCGGGCGGCAGCTCCCCGAATCGCCGCGGCCGGGCGCGTCCGTGCAGCTGGCCATCGCCAATCACGCGTGCGCGGTGGTGGGGGTGATCGGACCGTGGACCTACCCCTTGGCCCTGGCCCTGTTCGATGCGATGCCCGCGCTCATGGCCGGTGCGGCGGTGGTGGTGAAGCCGTCCTCGGCCACCCCGCTCACCCTGCGCGCGGTCGCCGCCGGCTGGGCGAGTCTCGGGGCCCCGGCGGTTTTCGAGACCGTGGCCGGGCACGACGCCGGGCCCGCCGTACTGGATAGCGTGGACTACGTGCGCTTCACCGGCAGCATGGAGACCGGCAAGGTGGTGGCGCTGCGTGCGGCCGCCCGGCTCATCCCGTGCTGCCTGGATCTGGGCGGAAAGTCCAGTGCCGTGGTGCTCGCCGACGCCGATCTCGATCAGGCGGCGGCCTGTATCGCCCTCGGCGGGCTGGCGAACAACGGGCAAAGCTCCAATTGCATCGAACGGGTGTATGTCGAGACCGCGGTCTACGACAGGTTCCTCGGCAAACTGGCAGCCGAGGCCGCCGCCTTCGGGCCGATCGCCGACGACGAGCACGGAACCGGGGTGATGACCTCCGCCGCCCAGGTCGACCTCATCCGCGATCAAGTCCGCGACGCCCTGCTCAAGGGTGCGACGCTGCGGTGCGGCGGCACCGGAGGCGGTAATTACTTCGAGCCCACCGTGCTCGGCGACGTCGACGCCACCATGACGGTGCTGACCCACCAGACCCTGGGGCCGGTACTGCCCGTGGTGCGGGTCGCCGATGCGGGGGAGGCGTTCGAACTCGCGCTGCGCGCGCCCACCGGACCCTCGGTGAGCATCTGGACCACCGATGTCACCGCCGGCGCCCGCGCGGTGGCGCGCTTCGCCCCGGCGCGGGTCGGCGTCAACGACGTCTCGGTGCATGTGGCGCGCCCCAGCCTGCACTGAGTTCGAGGTTCGGCGCGAGACCGCGCGGTCGGCGGCCTAATGTTGGTCGGATGGAGACCTCGGCCGACACCCCGAATGCGCTGGTACACATCTGCACTCGCGCCGAATGGGAGGCCGCGCGTCCCACCGGCGAATACCGCGCGCCCTCCCTGGACGAGGCCGGCTTCATCCACCTGTCCGCCCCCTACCAGGCCCACCTCCCCGCCAACCGCCTCTTCACCGGCCGACCGGACCTGGTGCTCCTCTGGCTGGATCCGACCGCCCTCGGCGCGCCGGTGAAATGGGAGCCCGGCGTGCCCACCGACCCGCAGTCGATGCTGTTCCCGCACCTCTACGGCCCGCTGCCGGTCGCGGCGGTGGTCGAGGTGGCCGACTTCCGACCCGAGTCCGACGGCCGTTTTCTCCCCCTTCCTAACGCCTGACCCCCCAGTTCGCGGCCCGTCTCGTTCTGGACTGAGCGGAGCGGAGGAGCGAACGGCTCCATAGACCTGCGCCTTGGGGGAGCGGAGGGAGGGAAGAACGAGACATCAGGGGCCGCGAACCCGCCCGGAGCGAAGCGCAGGGCAATATAGACAGTGTGAACGTCGATGTGACAGCGTTGCCAGGGATCGGTGTCCGGAAGGATTTCGAGGTGCGGTCGGGCCGCCGGATCGGTGTGGTGGCACACCGGGACGGGGCGATCGATCTGATCATTTCCCAGCGCGACGATCCGGACGCCTGTCTGGCGCAGGTGCCGCTGACCACCGACGAGGCCGCGGTCCTGGCCAATCTGCTCGGCGCTCCGCAATTGGTGGAGCGGTTGAAGGACGAGCACTCCGACCTACCCGGCATCACCACCCGGCAGCTGCCCATCGGTGGTGATTCCCCCTACCGCGGGCGCATGCTCGGCGAGACCGGAATGCGCACCCGCACCAAGGCCTCGATCGTCGCGGTCATGCGGGCAGGGCAGCTGCATCCCTCGCCCGGACCGGATTTCGTGCTCGACTCCGGGGATCTGCTGGTCGTCGTCGGTACGCCCCACGGCCTGGACGCGGCCGCGCGGCTCCTGGCCGACGGCTGAACACGGTGGATTCGGCCGGTCTAGCTCTGATCGAACTCGGCGCGATCTTGTTCGTGCTGGGCATGATGGGGCGGATCGCGGGTCGCTTCGGCATGTCCCCGATTCCGCTCTATCTACTGGGCGGCCTGTTCTTCGGCACCGGCGGCGTGGTCGAGATGCGCGCCGCCGCCGACTTCGGCCACCTGGCCGGTGAGATCGGCGTGGTGCTGCTGCTCCTGCTGCTCGGATTGGAGTACACCGCAGCGGAATTGGTGACCGGGCTGCGCCGCTCCTGGCTGGCGGGTCTGCTGGATATCGTCGCCAATGCCACGCCCGGCGCGCTGGTCGCGCTCCTACTGGGCTGGGGGCCGGTCGGTGCGGTCACCATGGCCGGCGTCACCTACATCTCCTCCTCCGGCATCGTCGCCAAGGTGCTCAACGACCTCGGCCGGCTCGGCAACCGCGAAACCCCGGTCATCCTCTCCATCCTGGTGTTCGAGGATCTGGCCATGGCGGTCTACCTGCCCATTCTCACCATGGTGCTGGCCGGCGTCGGCTTCCTGGCCGGGATGAAATCGCTCGGCATCGCGCTGCTCGCCATCACCGTGGTGCTCATCGTGGCGCTGCGCTACGGCCGCTACGTCTCGGCCCTGGTGGACAGCAACGATCCGGAAGTGTTCCTGCTCAAGCTGCTCGGCGCGGCGCTGCTGGTGTCCGGCGTGGCCTCGGTGCTCAATGTGTCCGCGGGCGTGGGCGCGTTCCTGCTCGGCATCGCCATCTCCGGCTCGACCGCGCACGAAGCGGCCAAACTCCTGGAGCCGCTGCGCGATCTGTTCGCCGCCATCTTCTTCGTGGCCTTCGGGCTCAATACCGACCCCAAGGCGATTCCGCCCGTGCTGGCCTGGGCGGTGGCGCTGGCCCTGATCACCTCGCTCACCAAGATCGGCACCGGCTGGTGGGCGGCGCAGCGGCAGGGAATCCGGCGGATGGGCCGCGCCCGCGCCGGCGCGGCCCTGGTGGCGCGCGGCGAGTTCTCCATCGTGATTGCGGCGCTGGCGGTTTCGCGCGGCGTCGACGATCGGCTGGCCGCGCTGGCCTCGGCCTACGTGCTATTGATGGCCATCATCGGGCCGATCGCCGCCCGGCTTGTCGAGCCGACTGTCCGGTTCATCCAGCGCACCCCGCCCAGCCCGGATCCGGTCGGACTCTGAGCCCGGATCGGCCGGTGGCGTCTCGGCCAGGGGCGCCGGTGTCCGGTCGCTCTCCGCACACCGCCGCCGCACCGTGGCCGCTATCCGCCGCGACACCCTGACCGCGATCGCGCCCGTCACGAAACCGATGATGAGCGCGAAGAAATGGCCGTAGTCGGTGAACGTCCGCCCGCTCCACACCCCGTACGCGTAATAGACCAGCAACCCGCACGCCCAGAGCCATCGCGCCGGGCCGCGCACCCGGAAGGCCAGCACCGCCAGCATGGCCGAAATGCCGTAGCTGGGGCCGACATCGGAGGCGAAGGCCACCCGGACCGGAATCACCTCCCGGTCCAGCCCGCGCGAAATGCCCAGCACGGTCAGCAATGTCGCGCCGATATGCCCGACCGCCACCACCAGGATCCAGCGCAGCGACCCCAGCCAGCGCTCGGCCAGCGCCATCAGGGTGAGCAGGATGAGTATGTCGCCCCACGGGAAGCCGCCGTCGGTCCAGAAGGCGGAGGCGAGGAGCACCTGGATCGGATCCCGCTGCATATTGCGCAGATTCGTGGACGCCGACAGGATCAGCCGCCGTCCGACGATATCGCTGGCCCCGCGCAGCGTCCACCAGGTGACGAACAGGGTGAAGGCGTAGGCGATGGAAGCGGGCGCGACCGCGAGCAGATCGCGATAGGCCGCCACCGCCCGCCGCAGGCGCTGCGGATGCCGCCACCAATCGCCCAGCGCACGCAATTCCACGCCCGGATCGACGGTGCGCAGCCAGGGTGGCTGATAGCCGGCCAATGCCATGCGCCGATGGTATCCCGAGGTCAAAAGCGCGCTCCGCAAGCGGGATCGGTCCGCCGGACGTAACGCGCCTTAATCCCGGCGGAAAACCTCGGTTACATCGCAGCAACATGAGTCCGGAGGATCGGGGAGGTAATCCTTTCCTGGGCGCTTGCTCAGGTCGAGAGCGAGGAGTGCCACCCACCCCATGACGACCGCGACCCGCACGGCCCCGGCCCCCGACGACTATCTCGCCAAACGCACGCTGCGCACCGGATCGGCCGGCTGGTTACTGCTCGCCGGGCTCGGCGTCAGCTATGTGATCTCCGGCGACTACTCGGGCTGGAATTTCGGTCTGGCCCAAGGCGGATTCGGCGGCCTGTTCATCGCCACCGTGCTCATCGCGGGCATGTACCTGGCCATGGTGCTCGGCATGGCCGAAATGTCCTCGGCGCTGCCCGCGGCCGGCGGCGGCTATACCTTCGCGCGGCGGGCGCTCGGGCCGTGGGGCGGATTCGCCACGGGCACGGCCATTCTCATCGAGTACGCCATCGCGCCGGCGGCCATCGCGACCTTCATCGGCGGTTATGTGGAGTCGCTGCACCTGTTCGGGATCACCGACGGCTGGTGGGTGTACCTGGCGGTGTACACGCTGTTCATCGCCGTCCATCTGACCGGCGCGGGGGAGGCGCTGAAGGTCATGTGCGCCATCACCGTGGTGGCGCTGCTCGGGCTCGGGGTGTTCGCGGTCGCGGCGTGGGGCAAGTTCGATCTCGCCAACCTCACCGATATCGCCCCCGACCCGACCGCGGCGGGCAGCTCGTCGTTCCTGCCGTTCGGGGCGTTCGGGATCTGGGCGGCGGTGCCGTTCGCCATCTGGTTCTTCCTCGCGGTGGAAGGCGTGCCGCTGGCCGCCGAGGAGGCGCGCGAGCCGGAGAAGAACGTGCCCAAGGGGATTATCGCGGCCATGCTGGTGCTGCTGGTGACGGCGGGCACGGTGCTGGTGCTGTCCACCGGAGCGCTCGGCGCGGACGCGCTGTCGAAGTCGGGAAATCCGCTGGTGGAGGCGCTCGGCAGCAGCGCGGCGGCCACCGTGGTGAACTACATCGGGCTGGCCGGACTGGTCGCCAGCTTCTTCTCGATCGTGTACGCGTACTCGCGGCAGACCTTCGCGCTGTCGCGGGCGGGGTATCTGCCGACCAGCCTGTCGGTGACCAATGCGCGCAAGGCGCCGGTGCTGGCGTTGATCGTGCCGGGCGTGATCGGGTTCGGGCTCTCGCTCACCGGTAAGGGTGCGATGCTGTTGAACATGGCCGTGTTCGGTGCGGCCGTGAGCTATGTGCTGATGATGGTCAGCCATATCGTGCTGCGGGTGCGCGAGCCCGGGATGAAGCGGCCGTACCGCACGCCCGGCGGCATCGCGACCACCGGATTCGCCCTCGTCGTCGCGTGTGTGGCGGTGGCGGCGACCTTCCTGGTCGATCCGGTCGCCGCCGCGTGGACGCTCGCCGCGTTCTGCGCCTTCATGCTCTATTTCGGTCTGTACAGCCGGCATCGGCTGGTCGCGCATTCGCCGGACGAGGAGTTCGCGGTGCTGGCTCGTGCCGAGGAGGAACTCGAATGACCTTGTATAACCAGCGAATCGGCGGCAGCGGCTATACCTTCGACGGGTTGGTGGAGCTGCTCGCCAAGGCCACGCCGTTGCGCAGCGGTGACGAATTGGCCGGATGTGCGGCGGATTCCGATGCCGAGCGGGCGGCGGCGCAGTGGGCGCTGGCCGAGGTGCCGCTCACCGTGTTCCTGAACGATCCGGTGGTGCCGTACGAGACCGACGAGGTCACGCGGTTGATCATCGATACCCACGATCGGGTTGCGTTCCAAGCGGTTTCGCATCTCACCGTGGGCGGGCTGCGGGACTGGCTGCTGGCGGCCGCGGCGGCCGGTGACGCACGGTCACTGACCGCCGTCGCGCCCGGGCTCACGCCCGAAATGGTCGCGGCGGTCAGCAAACTCATGCGGAATCAGGATCTGATCGCGGTCGCGCGCGCCATCCGGGTGCGGGCCGCGTTCCGCACCACCGTCGGACTGCCCGGGACACTCGCCACCCGGCTGCAACCCAACCATCCCACCGACGATCCGCGCGGTATCGCGGCGGCGGTGCTCGACGGGCTGCTGCTGGGCTGCGGTGACGCGGTGATCGGCATCAACCCCGCCACCGATTCCCCTTCCGCCACCGCCGATCTGCTGCATCTGCTCGACGAGGTGCGGCAGCGCTTCGACATCCCCACCCAATCGTGCGTGCTCTCCCACGTCACCACCACCATGGGGTTGATCGAAGCCGGAGCGCCGGTGGATCTGGTCTTCCAGTCCATCGCGGGCACCGAGGGCGCGAATTCCGGCTTCGGCGTGAACATTTCACTGCTGCGCGAAGCCAATGAAGCCGGTCGTTCGCTGCGGCGCGGCACCGTCGGCGACAATGTCATGTACCTCGAAACCGGCCAGGGCTCGGCGCTTTCCGCCGGCGCGCACCTGGGCACCGGCGGCAAACCGGTCGACCAGCAGACCCTCGAGACCCGCGCCTACGCCGTCGCCCGCGATCTCGATCCGCTCCTGGTCAATACCGTCGTCGGCTTCATCGGCCCCGAATACCTCTACGACGGAAAGCAAATCATCCGAGCCGGCCTGGAGGACCACTTCTGCGGCAAACTCCTCGGCCTGCCCATGGGCGTGGACGTCTGCTACACCAACCACGCCGAAGCCGACCAGGACGATATGGACACGCTCCTGACCCTGCTCGGCGCGGCCGGCTGTGCCTTCGTCATCGCCGTCCCCGGCGCCGACGACGTCATGCTCGGCTACCAGAGCCTCGCCTATCACGACGCCCTCTACGCCCGCCAAGTCCTGGACCTGCGCCCCGCGCCCGAATTCGCGGCCTGGCTCGACAATCTCGGGATGCTCGCCCCCGACGGCCGCATCCTTCCCGTCGAACCCCTCGCCTCGCCCCTTCGCGCTCTCACGGGAGCGCCGTGAACCCCGAACCGCACACCTGCCCAGCGCTTTCCGGCCTCCCGACGGCCAGGCGCGCATCCACCAGAACCGCTTCGCGCCGCAACCTGCGCACCGTGCACCTGCTGGACCGCCGCTGCGGACCGCACGCCGTACCCGATGCAGAGGAAGGACCTCTCACATGACCTCGGCCCCACCGCCCGTCCCGGACCCGGCGATCGAGACGCCCACGCCCGCAAGCGAATCCGGTGCCGATTTCTGGGCCGCGTTGCGAAGCACGACCCAGGCGCGAATCGGATTGGGACGTACCGGAGATGCGCTGCTCACCCGTGACGTGCTCGAATTCCGGGCAGCGCACGCCGCGGCCCGCGACGCCGTGCACCAGCCGTTGGACGTGGCCGCCTTCGCGACGGAGGTGGCGTCGGTCGGCCTGGGCGATCCGGTGCACGTGCGCAGCCGGGCGGGAGCTCGATCGGAGTACCTGCGCCGCCCCGACCTCGGACGACTGCCGGGCAGCTCGGAGCGCATCGGCGGAGTGGGCGCCCCGGTCCTCGCGGTCCCCGGCGACGCCACCCTGGCCGCCGTCCCCGCCGGCCGCGCCGACATCGGCGTGGTCCTGGCCGACGGCCTCTCCCCGCGCGCACTCACCGACCACGGCGTCCCCATGCTCGCCGCCCTCCTCGAATTACTCGGCGACAGCTACACTTTCGCCCCACCCGTGATCGCCACCCAGGCCCGCGTGGCCCTCGGCGACCACATCGGCGCCGCCCTGGGCGTCGACACCGTCCTGGTCCTGATCGGCGAACGCCCCGGCCTGTCGGTGGCCGACAGCCTCGGCATCTACCTCACCCACCACCCGCGCCCCGGCCGCGCCGACTCCGAACGCAACTGCGTCTCCAACATCCACCCACCCGAAGGCCTCACCTACCGCCGCGCCGCCCAGGTCGTAGCCGGCCTGCTCACCGGCGCCCGCCGCCTCGGCCGCTCCGGCGTCGACCTCAAGGACACCTCGGCCGACCCCGCGCTGCCCGCCGGACTGATCGAACTGGCCGAGCCCGCATAGGAGTAGCTGCCGATCCGGTATCGGCGGCGTTCGCCGATGGTGGCGGTGTGGTTGCCCGGTTTCGGGGTATGGGCTGGTTAGGGTCGGGTGGTGGGTCGCCTGATGTTCGCTCCGTGCCGGCACCTGGATGCCGCGCCGCCTGGATCGGGCGGGGGCCGGAAAGTGTTCGGCCGCAGCTCGATCGACGGTGGGGAGGTGGGGCGATGAGTGCGATTCATGTGCTGTTCGCGATCGGGGCGGGGCTTGCCGTCTGGGGGTCGGTTCGGGTGGTGCGGGAGCCGCGGCGGATTTCGACGGGGCTGATTCTGGTCGCGGCCGCGGTGTTCTTGACGCTATGGGTGGTGAGCTCGCTGCATACGGTCGATCCGTCGGTGGCGGCCGCGCTCGGGGTGGTGTTGTTCCTGTTGCTGCCGCCGTTGTCGTTGCTGGCGGCGGGAATCGGATTGCTGGCCAACGGGGTGGTGCTGACCCGCAAGGAGGGCTTGCGGGTGGCCACGGCGGTCGCGCCGGTGGCGGGGATCGGGCTGATCGCGCTGCCGTTTCTCGCGGTGCTGTGGCTCTCCCCGGCCACGGCGCACTCCGCCTGGGCGTCGGCCTTGCTCCTGCTGGTGGTGCTCCTCGGCCTGCTGGTGCTGGTGCAGCTGGTCGCGTTCACGGCGTACGCGGTGCTGTACGCCCGTTTGCCGCAGCCGCCGGGCGCGGATGTCGTGGTGGTGCTCGGCTGCGGCCTGCGCGGGGACGCGGTGACTCCGCTGCTGGCCTCGCGATTGGACCGGGCGGCAGAGGTGTATCGCGAGGAATGCGCCGAGGGCGGGGATCCGCTGCTGGTCGCCTCCGGCGGCAAGGGACCGGGGGAGACCGTCGCCGAAGCCGACGCGATGGCGGATTACCTGGCGGCGAGGGGAATTCCGGCCGATCGCATCGTGCGCGAGAACCGGTCCCGCAATACCGAGGAGAACCTGCGCTTCACCGAACGCGAACTCACCGCCCGCGGCATCGATCCGGCGGAGGCGCGAATGACGGTGGTGACCAGCGACTTCCACGTGCTGCGCACCGCCGGGCTCACCCGCCGCCAGGGCCTGCGGGCGCAGGTGACCGGCGCGCGCACGGCCCGCTACTTCGTGCCCGCGGCCTTCCTGCGCGAATTCGTGGCGGTGCTGGTCACCCATCGCAAGGTGAATCTGATCATCGGAGGCGTGCTGACCGCCCTCATCGGCGCGCTGCTGATCATCTCGTATCTCCCGATCGGCGGCGATCCGGGGAACTGATCAGCGGCGCAGATCGAGACGGCGCATCACCCGATCCACCACGTCCGGCGGGATGCCCGGCTCGCGGCGGGCGGCGAGTGCTTCGGTGCGGCCCGCTTCCAGGACCTCGTTGGTAATGGCGCGCATATGCTTGGTCAGCGCCAGGGTGCGGTCGGTGGCCAGGCGCGCGTTGTTCTCGGCGGCCTCCGGATCCGCTTGCGCGAGGCGGCGTTCGAAACCGTCGCGCAGGCGTTCGTAGACCTCGTCGGGCAGCTGCTCGGTCTTCGCGATCTCCTTCAGCTGGGCCAGTTCGGCTTCCAGCACCCGTTTCCAGAGCCGGCGTTCCATCTCCCGTTCCATCCCGGTGTCGGCGTGCACCCCGGTGGCGCGCACCACCAGCGGCAGCGTCGGCCCCTGCAACAGCAGGGTGAACAGCACGACGGCGAACGCGGTGAACAGGATCTCGTCGCGCCCGGGGAACGGCTCCCCGCCGTCGGTGGTGAACGGAATGGCCAGCGCCAGTGCGACGGTCGCCACCCCGCGCATCCCCGCCCACCAGGTGACGACGGTCTCCCGCCAGGTGTACGGCTCGTCCGCGTCGCGATGCCGCCACCAGCCCTGGAACAGCGCGGTGGTGAACAGCAGCCAGATCAGCCGCAGCCCCACCACCACACCGATCACCACGGCCGCCCCGCCCAGGAATTTCGGCCAGTCCGGCCCGGCCTCGCGCAGCACGGTACTGAGCTCCAAGCCGATCAGCCCGAACGCGAAACCGGTGACCAGCATCTCGGTGATCTCCCAGAACGAATCACCGACCAGCCGATAGTCGCTGTCGCTGAAATCGGTTGCGGCATCGGTGAGATACAGCGAGCACACCAGCACCGCCAGCACCGCCGACCCGCCGCGCGCATCGGAGATCCCGTAGGCCGCGAACGGCAGCAGCAGACCGAGCGCGACCTGCCACGGCGCCTCGTCCAGCTGCCGCATGAGTTTGCTTCCCGCCCAGCCCAGTACGAGCCCCACCACCGCGCCCACCACCGCCGAGAGGGCGAATTCGCGCACCGCGCCCCAGCTGGAGAAGGATCCGGTGACCACGGCCCGCACCGCCGCCGAATAGATGACGATGGCGGTGACGTCGTTGAACAGGCCCTCGCCCTCGAGCACCGAGACCAGCCGGCGCGGCAGCCCGAGCTTGCCCGCCAGCGCCGATACCGCCACCGGGTCGGGCGGCGCGACCAGCGCGCCCAGGGCGATGGCCGCCGCGATCGGAATCGCCGGATACCACCAGTGGAAGGCCCAGGCCACCGCGGCGGCGGTCACCACCACCAGCACCACCGCACGCATGCTGATGGCGCCCCAGTTCTCCGCGAACTGCCGCCACGAGGTGCGCCGCGCCGCCGCGTACAGCAGCGGCGGCAGCACCAGCGGCAGGATCAGATCGGGATCGATGTGGATCTCGGGCACCGAGGGGATGAGCGCCAGCACCACGCCGAACGCCGTCATGAGCACGGCGGGCGCCTGGCCCAGCCGCTTGCCGAGCGGCTGCGCCAGAATGGTCGCGAACAGGACCAGGAAGATGAGCTCCAGCTGGTGGTGCACGCAGCCAGTTAACTGCCGATATGCCGGAAAGTCGAATACCCGGGCCGGGTTCTCAGCCGGGCCCGGGTTCTCTCAGGATGCCGACCGGTCGGACCTGCGAGGGCGGAAATCAGCGGCCGACCGGTAGGAACCCGGACCCGTCTCGGGTCCCGCGAAACCCTGATGCGGCTGCCCGTACCCGGGCCGGTTCTCAGCCGCTCCCAGGTTGTTCTGGGCCGGACCGCCGTAGCCGCCCGGCACCACCGCGCCCGGCTGCCCCATCCGATTCGCCTGGGCCGCAGCCTGATCCGCCTGGAAAGCCCAGGCCTCGCGCTGCGCGGGCTCGGGACGGGTCGGTTCGGCCACCATGCTGGCCTCGTCCACCTCGGTCAGGCCGACGTGAATGAGCAGCACCATGGTCACCATGCTGACCGAGATCATCAGCGGCGCCAGCAGTTCCATCGCCCCGGCGCCGGCGGGCACCGTGCCGCTGTGGCTGGAATGGTGGGCGCTCATCGAGGCCATGCCGGTGTAATGCATGCCGCACACCGCCACACCCATGATCAATGCGGCGCCGATGGTGGCGAATATCCCATTGATGTGCAAGGTGAACCACAGCGCCACGGTCGAGGCCACCACGGCGATCACCATCGACAGCGTCACCAGCCAGAAGTCGTAACTGATCATGGCGTCGGATTTCATGGCGTACATGCCCGAGTAGTGCATGGCGCCCACGCCGAGCCCGGTGATCGTGCCGCCGACCGGCAGCGACCAGACGCCCCAGTGCCCGCGCGTCACGATGGACAGGCCCACCCAGACCACCACCATCGCGATCGCCGCGCTGAGCAGGGTGATCGGCACGTTGTAGCGGATGGCCGCGCCGTGGATCGAGAAGCCCAGCATGGCAATGAAATGCATGACCCAGATACCGGTGCCGCCGATGGCGACGGCCGCCGCGATGAGCCAGCCCTTGCGCCCGTCCCCCGAGCGGGCGCGTGCGGTGCAACGCAGACCGAGCAACGATCCGGTCACCGACATGATGTAGGCCACGACCGGGGTGACCCAGCCATAGCTGAAGTGGTGAATTTCCAGCACTCGAACTCCATTGCCAGAACGGGGGTTTCGCAATTCGCATGCCGCGAAACGCAATACGCGGAAGCGACGAGCGCACACTACCGGGCGGTTGACCGGATGGGAAATTGAAAGGGAAGGTTTCCGGTATATTTCTTCCGGCTGGTTTTATTGGACGTCCTACTAGTTGGAGATCGCCCGGTCGTCATGTCTCCGAAGGGTTTTCGCATCAGGCTAATGCGGAATATGTGCGGGCGCTCGGCACGGCGTCAATAGAACAGAACGGTTTGTACAGACAATGGGGAATCAGCTGCCGACGCCGGAGGTCCGTGGATGCTCGCCCGTGTGTTGCCCGCCGTGACGATCATCGCTCTGCTGCTGGCTCGCGCATATGTGAGCGTGCGGGCCGACGCGGTACCCGGCGGGCAGCTCGTCGCGGCGCTGCTCGATGTCGCCTGCGTGCTCGCCTTCGGCTGGCTCGCGACCGTGCTCGTCGGCGCGGCCATGCGGGCGCTCGGCGAGCGGCTGGCCCGCCGCACCGGCGATCCGCAGCGGCTGCGGCGAATCCGCACCCAGCTCAGCGTGTTCCGGACCGTCGCCACCGCGGTGGTGTGGCTGATCGCGGGCATCGTGGTCATGCTGCTGTTCCCCGCCACCCGGGCCATCGCCACCACGCTGTCCGCGTCGGCCGGGCTGCTCACCCTGGTGGCCGGGATCGCGGCGCAGGGGACGCTGGGGAGTCTGTTCGCGGGGATTCAGATCGCGTTCGGCGATGTGGTGCGGATCGGCGACACGGTGGTGATCGACGAACAGCGCGGGGTGATCGAGGAGATCGCGCTCACCTACGTGGTGGTGCGGCTCGCCGACGACCGGCACCTGGTGGTGCCCGTAACCTTCTTCACCACCAAGTCTTTCGAGAACTGGTCGCGCAAGACCGCCGTGACCCCGCCCTCCTGACGGTCGGCTGCGCTAGATTTCCCCAGGGCGGCCGCACGATTCGGGATGCGCGGCCCGGGGAGGACGATCGTGGGATTGCAGCCGGGGACGGTGTTCGCCGGATTCTCCATCGAGCGACTGCTCGGTGCGGGCGGGATGGGGACGGTGTATCTGGCCGCGCATCCGCGCTTGCGGCGGCGGGTGGCGCTGAAGGTGCTCGGCGATACCTTCGTCACCGACACCAAGATCCGCACCGCGTTCGATCGGGAGGCGACCCTCGCCGCGGGGCTCGATCATCCCAATATCGTTCCGGTGTACGACCGCAGCGCGGTCGACGACGCCGTGCTGTGGCTGGCGATGCGGTACATCGACGGGGGTGATGCCGCGGCGCTGCTGCGCGAGCACGAGCAGGGGCTGGAGCCGGCGCGGGCGGTGCGATTGGTGGCCGATGCGGCGCATGCGCTCGACTACGCGCACGCGCAAGGGGTGCTGCACCGGGATGTGAAACCGGCGAACCTGCTCATCGACAACGATCACCGCGAGGGGGAGCGGGCGGTGCTCACCGACTTCGGGATCGCGCGCACGCTCGACGATACGGTGACGCTGTCGGGGATCGCCGCGACGTTCGCGTACGCGGCGCCGGAACGGTTCAGCGATACGCCCGCCGACCATCGGGCGGACATCTATTCGCTGGGCTGCACGCTGTTTCAGCTGCTGACCGGGCAGCCGCCGTTTCCGCGCAAGGATCAGGCGGCGGTGATCGGCGCGCATCTGACCGCGCCGCCGCCCGCGCCCCGGACGGTGCGGCCGGAACTGCCCGCGGCCTTGGATGACGTGATAGCGACAGCGCTGGCGAAGTTACCGGCCGATCGCTACCCGACGTGCACTGCCCTGGCCGCCGCTGCCGCTGCGGCGCTGCCGCCGGTCGTCGCTCCCGAGCCGCCGGAACCCGAACGGACGGTAGTGGTTTCGCGGGGTGTGATGGCGGAACCGGGGCGGCTGGTGGTGAATTCGCGGAGTGCCGCGGCGGAACAGGAACGGCCGGTGGTCGTTTCGCCGGGCGGGACGCCGGAATTCGCGCGGCCGGTGGCGGATTCGAGTGGTGTGCTGCCGGAGCCGACTACCGAGGTGCAGCGTGCGGAATCGGTTGTGCCGGTGGCCTCGCGGGTCGATTTGGGGAAGGTTCCGGCCGAGGTCATCGCGGTGTCGGAAGGTGTGAAGCCGGTGCGCCGCCGGCGTCTGGCGACGGTGTCGGGACTGGTGTTGGCGGGTGTGAGCGTGGTTGTCGTCGCGGCGTTCGCGTTACGCGAGGATTCCGGTTCGCCGGCTTCGACGCCGAATCCGCCGTCCGTGAGTGCGACCGTGTCGCAACAACTTACGACCGTCACGTCTGTTCCGCGCACCAGTGAACCGGCGCCCGCGCCCCCGCCCGCGGAAACCCCGCCCGCTGAAACCGAATCCGCGATCACGGCGGCTCCGCCGGTGGAGCAGGCGGCCCCGCAGTTCACCGTGCAACGCCAGCCGACCCAGGTCGCCGAGGCTCCGGTGGTTCCGCAGACGCGTTCACACCAGTGGCCGGGCTGACCCGGGTCGGTTTTCGATCGGAGGATGCCGGGACCGATCCGGCCCCGGCACTTGGTGTTTCAGGCATCCGCTTCCCACACGTACCCGTCCGGATCCACGAACGATCCCGTATTGCCGTTGACCACGATGCCGTGCGAACCGGAGCCCTCCGGGGACACACCGGCATCCTTGGCCGCGGCCTTGCGCGGATACATGGCCAGCTTGATCGGCGAATCCGGCAGCTCGAACTCGGCGTACTTGCCGCCGAAGCTCTTCGACACGGTCAGGCCCTGGTCGACGTAGAACTGCTTGCTGGCCTTCACATCGTCGACGCCGAGCAGTAGCACGACACTGTCGACGTTCCGGGAGGACGGTCCGCTGTCCTTCTTCTGCGACGTGGTGACCTTCCAGATGGTGCCGTCCGGGCCCTGAATGACGGCGCCGTAGCCCCAGAAGTTCTTCTTGCCCGGCTTCAGCACGCTGAACCCGTTCTGGAGGGCGGAGCCGACGAGGTTCTCGACGGTGCCCGGCTGATCGACGACCAGCGACATCATGAAGCCGCGGAACCCGTCCGACGGGGCCTGCGCGGGGCGGAAGTTCAGTGTGCCGCCGAGGCCGAAAGCGGCTTCGTAGGCGGCGGTGACGGCGGCCGGATCGGCGGCGTCGAGGCTGACGGTGAGGGCGGGAGCGGTGGAGTTCGTCATAGGTAAAACCCTAGATTCGCCCTGGTCCAGCGACATCCGTGCCGACCACGGAGCCCGCCACGTAATCTCCACGGGCTTCGGCTACGCACGCCACCGGCTCCTGCCCTCACACTGGTTCCTATGGAGATCACATCGGCCGTCGGCGCGATCCTCGGCGCCTTCGGACTCTCGGGCGCCGCCGGCCTCAACGCCTGGCTACCCCTGCTGGTGGTGGGCTTCGCCGATCGCCTCGGCTGGATCGATCTGGGCAGCTCCTACGGCTGGCTGTCCTCGACCCCGGCGCTGATCGGCATCGCGGTCCTGTTCGTCCTCGACCTGATCGGCGACAAGATCCCCGCCCTGGATTCGGTGCTGCACAGCATCGGCACCGTCATCGCCCCGGTGTCCGGCGCCATCCTCTTCACCGCCGAAACCAGCATCTCCTCCCACCTCCCACCCGCCGTGGCCGCCATCCTCGGCGCCGTCACCGCCGGCAGCGTCCACGCCGGCCGCACCGTAGCCCGCCCCTTCGTCACCGGAACCACCGCCGGCGTAGGCAATCCCGTAGTCTCCACCGCCGAAGACGGCACCTCCCTGGCCCTCACCATCCTGGCCCTAGCGGTACCCGTCGTGGCCTTCATCGCGGTACTGATCCTGCTGATCGTGCTGGGCTGGCTGGGATTCCGCGCCGCCCGCTGGCTCCGCACCAGGCGGCGCGCCAAGGAACTCGACCAGCCCCACCCCGGGCGCTAGCCCCTAGGCCGTCGATCAGTCGCCGACCGCTGCCAAGAACGAGCCACCCGCCAACCGCCGGTAACTCGCTCTCCCACCGTGGAATTCGCTGAACGACACGAACGTCGGATAGGCGGCCCCGCGCAAATCGGCCACCACGGCCTCCTCGGGCAGTCCGGCGGCAGCGGCCGCCACCTCGGGGTCGGGGGAGTGGCGCGCATCGAGCACCGGCACCGCCCGCACCTTCGGCGTGTCCTCCACCTCGAATATCTCCCCGCTCCGGAAGAACCAGTCGGAGAACGCCGATGCGAAGTCGAGTTCCTCGAGTTCGTCGTCATCGACCCACTCGGACAGGCCCTCGATGCGTTCACCGCCGGCCACGCGCAGCGCGGACTCGAATCCTGCGGCGAGGCGCAGGAACCAGTCCGTCACGGAGGGGGCGACCAGGGTGGTCGAGTTGTCTTCCCAATGGAAGAACACCCGGCCCCAGGTGCCGCGCTCGGGATCGATATCGGCGTAATAGATTTCGGCCGCGCTATTGGTATGCAGCACCCACCAGGCGCCCGGAGCCCCGGCGCGGCAATACCTGGGTTCGGTGTTCTCCGGATGCGTGAAGGTGATCGAGTCGTACTCGTCGAACCGGATCTCGCCGATTTCGCTTGCCAGCAGCCGGATTTCGTCTGGAACCGGGACAGGCCAGCTGTCGATGATCGACTCGGAAACGCCCGGGCCCAGTTGCACCGCGCCGCTCGACTGCTCGGCTACCGCCCGCAGTCGTGTGATCGCGTGTGCCGCCCGTGCTACCGCACTCTCCTGCACCGGTCCCTCCCTTTCATCTCGGTGCGACGCTACCCCGCACCGGGATCTCGGGTCAGGCGAGGTGGAGGGCTACCTCGCCGGAGTCGGTTTTCCAGTACTTGCGGTTCAGTTGGGCCTTGCCGGTGCCGGTGGTGTAGGGCACGAGGATCGGGTAGGTGGTGCTGGGTTTGAGTGTGGCGGTCCAGGTTTCGATGCGGCCCGAGCATTGCAGGGTCGCGCCGGGCGGGTAGCTGGTGAGTGCGATGGTGCCGCTGCCGCTGGTTTCCATCTGGGCGGAGACGTCGAGGTAGCCGATGCCGGCCTCGCAGCGGTAGGTGCCGGTGGCCTGCAATCCCTCCGACGTGGAGGTGACCGCGGAGTTCAGGGTGATGAACTCGTCTTCGGGGGCGGCGCTCGCCGGGCTCGAACACAGGGTCGCGATCGCGGCTGCCGCGACCGCGACCAGCGCATATCTCGTACCGAACATTGCCTGACCTCCTGGGTCATCCGACATCGCGAGCGAAATCGACCTTGATGGTAGTCAGGCGGTGCGGCCGTCCGGGCCGGTTCCGGCAACCGAGATGGATGACTGGCTGATAGCTGATGACCAGCGTCTTCGATGAAATGTGCACATTCCACATGTTTGCCGGGTTAGATTCCCGCTACGCCGGACAACCGGCGATGAGAATGTCGGAGGAACACCGTGGAATATGTAGGCTCTGTCGCCGGTATCGCGC
Organism: Nocardia yamanashiensis NBRC 100130; assembly: GCF_001613325.1. Classification (GTDB taxonomy): domain Bacteria; phylum Actinomycetota; class Actinomycetes; order Mycobacteriales; family Mycobacteriaceae; genus Nocardia; species Nocardia yamanashiensis. The sequence goes on from NZ_BDCD01000002.1 coordinate 535,196, forward strand.
AGATGATCATCGGCACCATCCTGGCCAACACCGGATCGGGTGGGTCCGGCTCGGGCTGGTGAAGCCTGCGGATTCGGCTCGCTACGGGCGAGCCGAATCCGAAATCCCCAGGGCTGCCGGTGTATTGGTTCTTACCGATCCGGATGTGCTCTGAACAGCTGATCGACCGACACCGCCGACCGAGCCTCGGGGCTGCTGATCTCGAAATACTGTTCGGGCGAGACATGGTGCAGCGTAGCCACTATGGCGGCGGGGATCGACTGGATCTTCGTGTTCAACGCTCGGACGTTCGCATTGTAGAGCCGCCTGGAAGCGGCGATCCGATCCTCGATATCGCTCAGTTCCTGCTGCAATGCGGCATAGTTCTGCACCGTGCGCAGCGCCGGGTATTGCTCCGCGAGAGCTGACAGTTGGGACAAGGCTGCGGTCAGTGCGTTCTCCGCCGTTGCTACGCCGGTGATTTCGGTGTCGGCCCGGTTCAAGGTGGCGAGAGAACGGGCGTGATTGCGCGCATTCGTCACGGCTTCCAGAGTTCCGCGTTCGAATGCGGCGGCTCGCTCGACCGTGGCCACCAGATTCGGCACCAGTTCGTGGCGGCGCTGCAATTCGACATCGACCTGGTTCCAGGATTCGGTGATCAGATTCCGCAGCCGCACGAAATCGTTGTACGCGGCGAAATACCACAGCACCGCGATCAGCGCGATGACGACGACCGCTATGACGAGGACGGTGGTGCTCATGCGATATTCCTTTCCGGCTGGAAGGCGAGAGTGCTGTCCGGCGTGAGGGTTCCGTAGTCGGTCCAGACGAATCGCGGGATGCCGTCCGCGACCACCCGCATCGCATCGAAAACTCCGCCGATCTCATGCGGGCGATTCCCCAGCGTCGTAATCCCGACCAGCAGGTTCCCGACGATCTCGAACTTGGTCAGCATCACCGCGCTGCCGTGCGACTTGGTGAGGTGCACGAGCTGGTCAATCGTGCGCGGCGTCAGCACCGCGTGTGCGAAAGCCGGTTTCGAGCAATACACCGAGAATCGATCGTTGAAGTCCGCCGATTCGAATTCCACGCGATCACCGGTGGTGCTGTCCAGGGTGATCCCCATCGTCAATCGGGGTAGCGCCGCGGGCAGTGTGATGGCGAAGACATTCCGATAGTGCGTACTGACATTGATCCGGTTGTTGTGCAACCAGGTCACATGGAAGAAGCTCGCCGGATACCCACCGGCTCTGCCTTCCATGCAATCCCGCACCCGGAAACGCCGGGCACGCCCGATATTGAACGGCGGGAAATCCCACACGGGCACCGGCCAGTCGCTCGCCCGGCGATACCGGAACCCGTTCGCCGCAGCCCATTCCGCGGTCCACCGCTTGCGGAACGATTTCACGATGAGCCCCGACGGCAGAAACGCCAGCGCCGGCGTGGCCAGTAGCAACACCCAGGAGAACGGCCGCCCATGATCGTGCCACCACCAATACTGCGCCACCACCAGCGCGATGAAAGTCGCCGTCGACAACGTATTCAGCAGCACCGGCCGAGCCCAAACAGAACTCGCCACCTCCCATGCCTGCTCATCCGCATCACCCATGATTCCCCTCCCCGATACCACCCCGACCCCGACAGCCTCGACGATCACGCCGGAAGAATGCAACTCCTTTGCCCGCCCGCGCGACGCGCATGAGCAGGCCGGACCTTCAGATGGACTGTCCCGCAAACTCTTCCATACAGTGGTACCTCGTGAGCGCATATGTTTCCGCATTGATCGCGATCGCCGGAACGTTACTGGGCACCGGAGTCACCTACTTGTTTCAACGCAGCTCCGCGGACCGAGCCGCGGACCACGCCGTAGCCGAGCGGCTACGCCAGGACCGCCTGAACGCCTACAACACGTTCGCCGACGCCGCCGTCGAGTACCGCCGCACCGAGATCGACCGCTGGCACCGCATGCAGGACGGCAACCCCGACGCCGAACTGGCGACCCGGGTCGAGTCCTACGCGAAGCGCACCGAAGCCCGCAGCGCTCTCCTCCGCGTGCGCCTGCTGACCAATGACGTCCGGCTTCAGGAGCTGGGCGAGAAGATCATGGAGGCCACCCACGCCATCCACCGCGCCGGCGACTCGCAAGCCAAGAACGCCTGCGGCGACGAATCGATGGGCTTGATCGACGCATTCGTCAAACACGCAGGCCGCGAAATCCAGTCTCCCTCACGAACTCTCGCACGAGCCGACCGATAAGGTGCTACCGGTTCCGGTCGTGCCGTAGTCGATCGATGGCTCGGTGAATCAGCTCCGGCCGACCGGCCTGCGGCGTCAGCTGTCTCTCGTACTCGATCAGGCGATCGGCAGTGGCGCGATCGTTCATCACCAACCTGAGCAGGTCCGCATAGGTACCCGACGGCATCGAGCCGGGCCGAGTCGGCCCGACAACCGGACCGGCCCGCGCGGGCAGGGGAGTCCCCGCCGGCAGCGCCTTCAAATTCCGCAGCGCCGCAGCACTTCCCGCCGCCGCCGCACGATTCCACCACTGCCTGGCCCCGGCATGATCCCCACGCCGAAACAACAGCAGCCCAAGATTGTTCATGGCACTGCCATCACCGCCATTGATCGCCAGCCGATACCACCGCTCCGCCTCCACACCTGCCCCCTGCTCCTCGAGCAGCGCCCCCAACGCGGCCATAGCCTGCGCATTCCCCGCCCCCGCCGCCTCCCGCAACCACATCTCGGCCTCGGCCAGCACCACCCGATTCCGCCCCCGATTCCGCCACCGCACAAACGCACTCTGCCCCGCGACCCGATCGTGCAGTAGCCGCGCCAGCCGATCCATCGCAGCCGTATCGCCCAACACCGCACCCCGTCGATAACACTCCTCCGCAGCGAAAAGCTCCCCCCGCGCCTCGTACGTCCGGCCGATATCCACGAAGGACCCGCCACCCTCCGGCTCCTGAGACATCCCCCGTCGACCGTCGAATCCCATTGCGCCAGAACGCGTCGACCCGCTCGCCTCCGACCACACCCGCCGCCCGCGCCTCAACCCTCGCGCCCCGGTCTGCTCCCCGTCCAACGCCCCCAGCACGAACGCGCCACCCACGAACACCACCACGCTCCCACCGGCCATGGCGCCCGCGACCTCCAAATACTCGACCCCTTCCCGCCGAACGCCCCGCTGCTCCTCGAGCGCCTCCGCATAACTGGTACTGCCGACCTCCGTCATGCTGTTCGCCTTGTAATGAACGCACTCGGTCCCCGGCCGCATCGTCTTCTTGTCACAGGTCGGCTCCGCATCCGGGTCCTGCAACACCTTCCCGACCCCGATCAAGACGGATATCCCCGCGCCGATAAACGCCAGCACCGCCCCCACCAGCAACAGCATGACCACACCCCGCGCGACCGCCCGCATCCCGCGCCTCCCCATGAACCGATAACGCTGGCTGCCAATCAAATCAACAATCCACCCCACCCGCAGCCCGAACCAGCCAATCGAGAATCTCGCACCATGATGGTCGGAGCGGCGCTGTCAGCCTGAGTGTCGTTGTGGCTGGCTGCGATTCGTGCCGCGTCACATTGCTTGAACGTCTACCTTGTCGATCTGGCCGAGCTCGAGGCCGTCATCGGCTCCAAGAACGAGGAATTCCTCAGCCGGTTGCTGGCCGACCTGCCCGATCACGATCCGGAGTACGGCTGCTGCGAGCTGTGTGATCCTGCGGATTGCGAAGGACCCGACTGCGAGGAGTGCTACCACTGCGAGGACGCCCAGCATCCGCAAGCGTTGCGGACCATCTTCGCCGGCGGTCCTTTCGACGAGCATCACGCCCATGCCTACGTTTCGGCATTGGAATTGATCTGCCGCGATATCAGCACGGACATAGGCGAGGTGAGTTTCTGGTTCGGTTACGACGGCCTTCCCGACGTAATCCTCAGTCTGGCCGACAATATGGGTGGCAAGGACCCATTCCCATCCACCGAGGACAACGGGTGGGGCCATATCAGCAAAGAGAGCTGCGCGGAACAGCTGCCCGAGTGGGAGACCATCGCCGCCGGAACCGACGACCACGGCGGATACGCCGATTCCATCGTCGAGTGGTTCCGTGAATCCACTACCGCGAAGAAGGATCTCATCGGTTTCTGGGCCGGGTAGCGTTCACCGGCCGATCCCTTGCCGGATACGAGAATGGGCCGCGGAGCTGATGCTCTGCGGCCCATTCTCGGGGTCGAACTAATCCAGATGGTCGCGCACTAGTGGTGACTGCGCTTTGTGTTGTACCCGCTGAACGAGGTAGCCGACGAGTGCGGCACCCGCTGATATCTTTGACTGAGCCTTCTTGCAGCCGTTTGGGGCAGCGGAGCGGGTGCCTCGACGCTAGCGCACGGAAGTGTGAGCGCCGACTTACGTGGGTGGGCCGCCGACATTGCGCGGACCTTGCTGGAGAACCTTCCCTTGTAGTCAATCCTGTCGCAGATGGGTGAATTGATCGAGACTAGTTGGTACTTTCTATGACATTCGTCAAAGGCTCGCAATCGTGCAAAGGCTGCTAGAGCAGCGTAAATCATGGGCGCCAACCACGTCGGCCATATTTTCACAACGTGCTACGTGCTAAAGCGAACGTATGGAGTCGTGTTGGGGCGTAGTCTGTGCCCGTTCATTACCTGCTAGAGAAGAGATCTTATGTTCTTGACAGAGATGGGCCTTACTCAGCATGACTCGTTGACCGCGGCACAGGCCGCAGCGAACGAAGCTGCGTCGGCGTCGGGTGGTCGTGTCTTCACATGTGTCGTTTTCCGACAGGGTGGGCGTCTGATGCTCACTACGGCGTTCTCCTATGCGTTCTTGATCAGGCATGTGATTTCGGCGCCAGCGGAGAAGGGCGGCAATCCGCGAATGGCAACCAATCGTCCGGTCGATAGCGGGCACGTTCGCGTGATCACTAAGTACCTGACGGACAACGATGAGAACTACATACTTCCACCGGTCACTCTCAATGTTCGATCGGTTCCAGCTATTCATATCACCCGCGGAAATTTCGCTACTACGGTCGGATTCGTGGTAATCGGTGACGACACGCAGTTTTCTATTACTGACGGACAGCACCGTCTGATGGCGATCACCAAGCGGCGAGATGCCTTGACAGACAGCTCGGACTTCTTGTCTGACAGTATTTCTGTCGTAATAGTGGTTGAGCCCGATCTCGCGCGGATTCATCAGGATTTTGCTGACGCAGCACAGACCAAGCAGATTCCGGCGAGCCTGCTGGCGGCTTTCAATACTCGGGAGCCTCTGAACCGTGTCTTGACAAAAATTGTCGACGGAGCGCAGCTCTTCCAGGGGAGGATTGACGAGACTTCGAAGAGTCTGTCGAAGAATTCCCCTTCTGTGTTTCTGCTGAATCAAGTTCGTGGCATGGTCAAAGAGTTGCTCTTTCATGACTATGCTCTTGCGGAGAGCAGCATTCCGGGTCGGAGTGCACAGGTTATCGGCACGACTGAAGATCAGGATGCGTTTGTCGCACGTACCTTGGCGATGATGGAGCTGTTGACAGCGCAGATGACTCCCTGGAACTCGATTGTAGAGCTCCCAAAATCAGGCGGACCAGCAAATCAGGTAGTCGATTTTCGACGCCACTACGTCAATATGACGGCCACGGGTTTGGTTGTCATCGGGCATGTCGCTTATGAGATCGAAAAGAACCGGGACGAGGATTGGCGCCGCGCTCGTTACATAGATTTGGCCACTAAGATCGATTGGCAACGAGACGCCGAGATTTGGCAAGGCAACATCATCACGGGCGACAAGATTAACACCACACGGGGACCGGGTCGTGCGGCCGCACAGCGAGTGATGCGGGCGTTGGGGATCCAGGCACCTGCGTTGTTCGTGTAGGGGCTCGTCGTTCACGGCCAAACCCCCGGCGCCAAGCTGTGCGGCGTGGGGCAACTGGCGAGCCGCGTGAGGTGTCTTGTGGAGCAGGCACACGTCTCGAAGCGTCATCGCTTGTCCGCCCATGTCACTAGCGAGAGCGTTGTGCACGTCCAGAAAACAGAAATTGGGCCCCGAAGCTGCTGCTCAGGGGCCCAATCTCGGTTGACGCTTAGTCCAGATAGTCGCGCACTAGGGAGGGGTGTGCTCTGTACCGCTACCTGGTCAATCCAGGTGACACCTGAGCGGGACACCCGCCGATATGTTGGACTGGGGTATCCGGACGAGCGAACAGACGGCTCGCTACTACGCGTTTTGAGGCGTCACCATGACCGCGGACCTGTGCAGCTGGGCGTCTGGCATACCGCGAGCGGCTCGAAGAACTGCCTCGACGTTGGAAGCATGCTCAGGGTGTGGCGAGACAGGCCGAGCGTGGCCTTGGCGTTGTCGACGATCCGGATCTCTTGGTTGCGGCAGCTTGGCTGCATGATGTCGGGTATGCGCGCGCCGGAATTGATTCGGACGGGACGGGGTGCACGCCGTTGACGGCGTGGCGTTCCTGGCGAAAGCAGGGACGAGCCGGTTGTGCGCGCTGACGCAGCGCGTACCGGGACCAGCTGATCACGCATGTGCAGGTCGGGAGGCCGTCGACACATTGCAGGCTGTAGGTCACCCGCCCCTACCTGGTGCACAGTCATTGACCGGATGCCCAAGAAGCGAGCATGACACGGATGATCACTTCACCCTTCTCTTCACCTCTGTCAGCCGCGTGAACTAGAGTGTGAAGCATGGCGACACATGCTCATCCCTTCGCCGCCCAAGAGCCCGGCAACATTCCACTGTCTTCGGCGCCGCTTGTGCGCACAATCGCGCAGGTCCGCTTCCCTCACCTCACGCGGTTCACGATCAACGAGGACGAGGTGGCACACGGCGTTGCTGCGGCACTTGCCGAGCAATACCCTGTGATGGAGGTCGGTCGGGACGTCTCCGTCGTAATCACTCCGGAAGGGGTGAGCGAGACCGCCAACGCGACGCGGATTTGGCGTGTTTCAAGCAGCGATCGCGTCTGGCAGATCAGCTTCACCGGGACCTTCCTCAGTATTGACACTACGAGCTACGACAACCGCAGCGACTTCGCCCAGCGACTCAATGAAGCGTGGCTGGCACTTAACCGGCAGATCGAGGTTCCCTACATCGATCGGCTAGGAATCCGCTACGTCAACCAGGTGACCGATCGCGACCACCTGAAGCGGCTGCCGGAACTCCTTCGGCCCGAGGTGCTGGGTATCGCGACTACTCAGGAGCCTGGCGTTGCCATGCTCTCCGCGGCACTAAGTGAGGTTCAATACGCATTCCCCGACGGCGGGGCATTCCTTGCAAGGTGGGGTTTGCTTGCCGCTGGAGCCCGGGTCGATGTCGCCCGTCCAGCCTACGATTACCCGACGTGGCTGTTGGATATGGACTCCTTCCGCGAGTACGCGCCCGGCTCGCAGAGTGGCGGTACCTTATTTGAGGACATTCGCGCTCTGGCACTTAGGGGTTATCAGTTCTTCCGCTGGGCGGTGACTGACGAGTTCCTCACGGCCTTTGGAGGGGCGAAATGACAACATCGCCAGGACTTCTCAATGGCTATGAAGTGGTCACTGAGCACAGGCTTAGCGAGCTCGGTACCAACACCGAGTTCAGTCACCTAACTCAACCCCCGGTATTCATTGACACGGGCGCGCCCCGGCGACCAGGTCGAGGGTCTGGCGTTCTCCTTTCTGCCGTCCTGATGCTCGGCGGATTGGGTGCCACTTCGAACGGCGACCAGTTTGACCTTGTCACGCCGTTTGTGATGGTGGGGGCGACTGACCGCGGTGAACTTATAGCGATTGCCGAACCAACGGCCGCACCACCAGTTAAGGACACCGAGTCGAGGAGTGACCAGGAAGAGGTCGCATGGATCAAGGCGCACTCTGGACTCACGTGGGACCAGTTGGGCAAGGTGTTCGGTGTTTCAAGACGTGCAGTCCACATGTGGGCCAATGGCGGTCGACTGAATGAATCGAACGCGCGACGCCTCCGCTCTTTTTCGGCAATCGTTCGCGATATCGAGTCCTTAATGCCCCAGCCAACACCGGAGATGGTTCGTGCGCACCTTCTTGAGGTCGGGACCAATGGCCTGAGCATTGTCGATCGTCTTCGTCGTGAACGTTCGGCGGGGCCGACCTGGGGCGCCCCATTTGGCCCCGAGCGGCTAGTGGATGCGATCCGTGAACCCCTGCATACGCAGGAAAATGAGATCGAGCGCTAGTCGTTTGAGGTTTCGAAAGTATGCGTGCTCGACATCGTGAACAGGAAAGCGATTTGGAACCCGCACCACAAGGCCTCGCCCCCGTACTTGGTGAGCTGTGCCGTGATTGGCGCCAGGGCGACGTCTTCCGAGACGCCAAGACATTCGTCTTCGACTGGGCATGGGAACCCCGACAGATTGAGACGACGTACGGTGCAGTAGTTGTGAGCCAGACCTGCGATGCTTCGCAGCCGGGTCGCGCCCACATCCAGCTTGCCCCGTTAGTACGCTTGCAAAATTCCAGTGAGGCGAGCGAGGCGGCGGCGGGGAAGCGGCCACAGTACGTCAGTGTTCCGCAACTAGGTCCCGACTTCTTCGCCGATCTCGACGGCATCACCACGGTATCCAAGACGGCGCTCGTATCGTACGAACGTGCAGCGGGAGTCAATACTGACCAGGAGATTCGCGAGTTCGCATTCTCGGTTGCCCGGCGATTTGGTCGGTTTGCCTATCCGGATGACGTTGTCGAGTGCCTGAAACCTCTTACAAATGCGCTACGGTCGAAGACCCGTAAAGAACAGTCGCCGATGGGGAGAGCACTTATCAAGGTTCACTCGTTCAGGGTGCACTGCGAAGACTGGGCGGCGTCTCCTTATGAATTGACCCTGATCGTCATCCTGGAACCGGACATCGTGCCATCGGACCCCGAGGACATCGGGGCGTGCCCAGACGACCTCGTCCCACCTACGGTTGCGGATCTCGGAGACCAAATCGCCTGGTACGCAAAGTATCTGGAAGACGAAGGCCGAAGTCCCACCGAACGCTATTTCGCATGGCAGTACCTCGCCGAAGCCTGGGCGCTCCAATGCGAAATGACTGCAACATCGAAGCAGCTTACTCACGTCGTCGGCTCGATCACGGCCGAACTCGCTGCGGTCGATGACTTTCCGCTATCGCGGTACCTGATTACAGAAAGCCTGGATCTCGACTACCTGTCCGATTCACGCAAGGCGATCGGATAGCGACTGTAGGCTGCGCACGGACTTCCCACGCCGACACCCGGTGTGCTCGTCAGAGCACGCTGATTCCGAAGAGTTCTGACTCCCTGGTTCGAATGACAGCCGGCCTCCCCGTTCCATGACTGTCCCGACCGCGCAGCCGAGGCCCGCAGTGGGGACCGAGACTCGTTCCGCAACCGCCATCGCGCCGAGCAAGCCGCCGGTGATGGCAGACGCCGCACACCGGTCTGATTCCCGGCACGGGAATCCCCCTCCCGCCCGCCAACGGGGCCACCGCCCCAGCGGCAGTCCACCCCGCAGACCGACACTCTGGTCCAGCACCCCGATCCCGACATTGAACAGTCCGCCCTCGCACCGGAGCCCGCGCTGATCGATCCGTACACTGCGCGCGGCAACACCGTGATCGATGTTCCGGACTGGAACTACATCAAGACTCGCGAAAACGCAAAGGCGCATCTGGACTACACCGAACTGCAAATCGCCGCCGGATACGACGCCCTGGGATCCCTGCGAACATGATTAGCGATCAGCCAATCCCGGAAGCCTGCAGCCCCTGCCCACCGTGTCGTTGAACCGCCATGTCGTAATCGTTGAGAAAGCTCGTCACAGACGGACGTCTGGCGGATTACCTTCCATGCAGCTTCGGATGGTGCGGGTTGATCACCCAGATTCCGCTGCCGGAGTGGGACCACGTCACCGCCCTTACGGAATCCCTCGTGGAACAGCGGGCGCCTAGCGTGGCGACAGGAGAGAACAGTTGAATCATCGCCTGTGGCAACGTATGTCACCAGAATTGCGTGCGCTTTCTAACGATGAGATTCGCAACGGACGCAAGGTATGGGCGATTCATGCTGTGCGCGGGGACTTGTCGGAACCGACTCCCGGTATTCATGAGTGCATGGACCTGTTGGAGGAACGGCGGATCGAACTCGGCAGGCCGTAGTCTCGATGGCACGGCGATTGTGGCTTGATCGTGCCGCGACGATGGCGGGATCTGCACGCTGTCGCCGATATCTTGGACTGACAGTGCTGTGCACCGGCGCCTGACACGGGATTGGGCCACTGAGCTGTAGCTCAGTGGCCCAATCCCGTGGTTGCCTAGTCGAGGTAGTCGCGCAAGACCTGGCTGCGGCTGGGGTGGCGCAGTTTGCTCATGGTCTTGGATTCGATCTGGCGGATGCGTTCGCGGGTTACTCCGTAGACCTGGCCGATTTCGTCCAGGGTGCGGGGCTGGCCGTCGGTGAGGCCGAAGCGGAGGCGGACTACGCCGGCTTCGCGTTCGGAGAGGGTTTCCAGGACGGACTGGAGTTGGTCCTGGAGCAGGGTGAAGGAGACGGCGTCTACTGCGACTACCGCTTCGGAGTCTTCGATGAAGTCGCCGAGCTGGGAGTCGCCTTCGTCGCCGATGGTCTGGTCCAGGGAGATGGGCTCGCGCGCGTACTGCTGGATTTCCAGCACCTTTTCGGGCGTGATGTCCATTTCCTTGGCGAGCTCTTCGGGGGTGGGCTCACGGCCCAGGTCCTGGAGGAGTTCGCGCTGGATGCGGCCGAGCTTGTTGATGACCTCGACCATGTGCACCGGGATACGGATGGTGCGGGCCTGGTCGGCCATGGCGCGGGTGATGGCCTGACGGATCCACCACGTCGCGTAGGTCGAGAACTTGTAGCCCTTGGTGTAGTCGAACTTCTCGACCGCGCGGATCAGACCGAGATTGCCTTCCTGGATGAGGTCCAGGAACGCCATGCCGCGGCCGGTGTAGCGCTTGGCCAGCGAAACCACCAGGCGGAGGTTGGCTTCCAGCAGATGGTTCTTGGCGCGATTGCCGTCGCGCATGATCCACTGCAGGTCGCGGCGGCCCTGCACGGGCAGCTTCTCACCCTTGTCGGCGAACTCGCGCAGCTTCTCCGTGGCGTAGAGGCCGGCCTCGATACGCTTGGCGAGCTCGACCTCCTCCTCGGCATTGAGCAGCGCGACCTTGCCGATCTGCTTGAGGTAGGCGCGGACCGAGTCGGCCGAAGCGGTGAGCTCGGCGTCCTTGCGGGCCTGGCGCAGCGCCTCGGATTCCTCTTCGTCCCAGACGAAATCGCCGGAGGCCTTGTCCTTCTCGGAGGGCTCGTCGGCCTCTTCGGCCTCCTCGCCCGCCGCGGGAGCCTCGGCGGTCTCCTCTTCGGCGTCGTCCTCCTCGTCGACGATCTCCTCGTCTTCGCCGAGGTCGTCCTCGTCGACTTCCAGATCACCCAGGTCGTCGAGTTCCAGCGACTCGTCGTCCTCGATGACCTCGTCGACTTCGCCCTCGACGCCGGGCTCGCCGGCCTTCTTGGGCGCAGCCTTCTTCGCCGCCGTCTTCTTGGCGGCGGTGGCCTTGGCGGCCTTCTTGGCCGGGGCCTTCTTGGCCGCGACCTTCTTCGCCGCGGCCTTCTTGGCCGGGGCTTTCTTGGCGGCAGCCTTCTTGACCGGCCGTGCTTCAGTAGTGTCTGCTGAGTCGGCGGCGTCGGCCGATTCGGCGGTCTCTCGGGTATTCGTGGCTACCACGTACGCCCTTTCGTGACGGTCTCGTGCGGCGTCACGCCAGAGTGATCATCCGGCGGAGCGGTTTCTGTCGGGGGGTAAACCGGCTCTCGTGCCGGTGTCGTTTTCCGGCTTACCGCCGGGCTTGTTCCATTGTAACGATCGCAGCGGTGTGCTTACGGCGCGATACCGGCAGACACGGCCATGGCGGCTCCGACGATGCCCGCGGTGTTCTTCAGATCGGCGGCCACCACGGGGGTTCTGTTGGTGAGCAACGGAATCCATTCCTGGTAGTCGCGGCTGATTCCGCCACCGGCGACGAAGACGTTCGGCCAGAACAGGTTTTCCAGGGTGACCAGCACCTTGGAGACCTCCTCGGTCCACTGCGGGTAGGTCAGGCCGAGCCGGTCCTTGACGGACGCGGCGGCCCGGTGCTCGGCCTCGCGGCCGTCCACCTCGATGTGCCCGAGTTCGCTGTTGGGCATGAGCACACCGTTGTACATCACTGCCGATCCGATACCGGTGCCGAAGGTGAGCAGCACCACCAAACCATCGAGATCCTTTGCCGCGCCGTAGCGGTCCTCGGCGAGTCCCGCGGCGTCGGCGTCATTGAGGACGGTGACCTCGCGGCCGCCGAGCGCGGTGGAGAACAGTGCGCGGGCGTCGGTTCCGATCCAGGTCTTGTCGATATTGGCGGCGGTGCGGATCAAACCGCCTATGACGACGCTCGGCATGGTGATGCCGACCGGTCCGTCCCATCCGGCTTGAGCCACCACCTTGGCCACCGCTTCCGCCACCGCGTTCGGCGTCGACGGATGCGGGGTGAGCACCTTGATGCGCTCGTGGACCAACTCGCCGGTAGCCAGATCGACCGCGGCGCCCTTGACGCCGCTGCCACCGATGTCGATACCGAACGCGTGCCCCCGAGCGGACATGACGACTCCTCGTTCTCCCGTATTGCCGGTGGTTCTCTGCGACCCTGACCTGTGTCGTGCACGACAAGCCTAATGCGCGCTACGCCGGATCTGTGCTGCGATGGATGTCGTGCCGGAATCCGATTTCACTTTCACCGCATCGAACACCACGCCGAGCGCCGAGGAGACCGATATCGCCGAACTGCGGCGGGTAGCGGTGCATCTCGCGGAAACCGCCGCCGCCCACGTGCGCGCCCGCCGGCCCGAGGTCTTCGGGGCCGGCGCCCTGGAGATCGACGCCGTGCAAGCCAAGAGCACCCCGACCGACCCGGTCACCATCGTCGATACCGAGACCGAGCAGCTGGTGCGCAAACTGGTCGCCGAATTGCGCCCGGACGAGCAGGTGGTGGGGGAGGAGAACGGCGGCACCCTGCTGGAGGATCCCGACGCCGTGCAGTGGGTGGTCGACCCCATCGACGGGACGGTCAACTTCGTCTACGGCATCCCCGCGTACTCGGTGTCGGTGGCCGCGGTGCGCGGCGGGCGCTCGGTGGCGGGCGCGGTGGCCGATGTCGCGCACGGGGTCACCTACAGCGCCGGACTGGGCCAGGGCGCGCATCGCAGCGAACCGGGCCGCGCGCCGATCGCCTTGCGCTGCAACGAGGTCGGCGCGGTGAGCATGGCGCTGGTGGCCACCGGCTTCGCCTACGCCACCCCGCGCCGCACCCGGCAGGGACAGCTGGTCGCGGAATTGCTGCCGCATATTCGCGATATCCGCCGGGTGGGTTCGGCGGCGCTGGATCTGTGCATGGTGGCCGAGGGCCGGGTGGACGCGCACTACGAGCACGGCCTGAACCTGTGGGATTGGGCCGCCGGTGCGCTGATCGCCGCCGAGGCGGGCGCGCGGCTCATCCTCCCCGCGCCGACCAGCCCGGGTCAGGACGGTGAACTGGTGGTCGCCGCGGCCCCCGGCATCGCCGACGAATTGAGCGGCCTGCTGGACCGCCTGGGCGTCAGCGCCCCTATCCCGATTCCCTGATAGCCGGGTATACGAATCGCCGCGCCCGGGAAGGGGCGCGGCGATGTCGTATCAATATGTACCGGAACGATTTTCGCCCCGATTCAAGCCGGATGCGTCAGCACTTGGCGTGCCGCGCCGCCTCCAGCAACTTCGGATCGATGGCCGGCGTGGTGCCCGGCGCGGGATTCTTCAGCGCCCGCAGCACCTCCTCGGCATCGGTGCTCGGCCGGATATCGCGGAACAGCGACCCCAGCACGAAATCCACCGTGTTGTCCTCGCGCTTGTCCTCGATGAGCTCCGCGCACGGCGCGACCAGCTGCACCGCGGCCGCGGCCGGCCGTCCGCTCACGCCGAACCGGATCTGCCCCGTGCACTCCAGATCACCGTTGACGTAGACCGGGTCGTTGCCGATCTGCACGTCCGGCGCGCTGGCGAAGCCGAGATCGCTCAGCTCCGAGGCCACGTGCGCGGCCTGACCGCGCTGGCCGTTGGCATTGAACACCCGCACGTGCGCCTGTGACAGCGCCGCCGGGTCCACATCCCGCAGCCGCGAGGGGGAGAACCGGTTGCCGAGGGTGGCGGGCGCGGCGGCTGGGCTGCTGGTGCTCGAGGCCGGGCTCGGCGAATTGCAGGCCATCGCACCGTGATCGCCCTCGGTGGTGGTGAGCGCCTTCCACCACACCAGAACGCCGATCAGGGCGACCACGCCGACCATCGCCGCCCAGGGTTCCCAGCGGCGGCGGAGGAACGGCCGGCCGTTCGGATCGGACGAGTTGCCTTGGGTGATCAGTGAAACCACGACGCACACTCTACGAAAGCCGGTGCGGCACTGCGCGCAAGCCACCGGTGAGTCCGGGCCGCGCCGGTGCGTCGGACAAGATCGACACTGGTCGGCGGACCGGCGCGCCCGGTCATTGCCGGATCGTGAGTGAGCGGCGTCTCAGGTCTCGTTATGGACAACCGGGCCGCTATAGCCCCGTTCACGTGTGACGATTGCCCCTCAGTTTCGACTCGTGTGTGTTTTGATTGCGACTTTTGCGCTGGGGTCCGCTATTGTCTGGCGGCCCAGATCGTACAGCCCGGGTGAATCGGGGGTTCGATTTCGGGAACAACAAGGGCATGTCCTGCGTTGACCGAGCGCGATCCGGTGCGGATCAGGAAAATCCGCCCGATCGGTGACCGGTGTACGCGTGACGTACACCACGGGCGGGGCGGCGACCCCCGGCCGATTCCCGAGGGAGTCGGCACGGGAGCGCCGGTCCGGGATATACGGAGTAAGGACGAGGGGAAGACGACATGGCAACCGACTATGACGCACCGCGGCGCAGTGAATCCGACGAAGTGTCGGAGGACTCGCTCGAGGAGCTGAAGGCTCGTCGCAACGAGGCCGCGTCCGCCGTCGTGGATATCGACGAATCCGATACCGCGGAGTCGTTCGAGCTTCCCGGCGCGGACCTTTCCGAGGAGGTGCTCTCGGTTCGGGTCATCCCGAAGCAGGCCGACGAGTTCACCTGCTCGAGCTGTTTCCTGGTGCACCACCGAAGCCGGCTCGCTGACGAGTCCGGCGGGCAGCTCATCTGCATGGACTGCGCGGCCTAGGCTGCACGGCCCGGAACGGGAAAGACGGTCAAGCCCGCGCTCGGTTCGCCGAGCGCGGTCAAGACCGCTCGCTCGGCGTCATTTGCCGAGCGCGGACAGGATCTTCTCCGGATGGCGCGTACTGACCAGCCAGTACGGCGTCGGATCATCCGGATCGTCGAGCACCAGCAGCACCAGGGGCCCGACCCAGGCACGATGCTGGACGTACGCGGCCGGATCGAGCTGGCGGCCCAGCGCCGCGCTCTTCGCACTGGCCGGCACCGCCGCCCCCCGCGACACGAAGGTCGCCGGCAGATGCGCGCGGTCCACCTTCAATTCCGGGGTGCCGGAGGCGTCCCGCACCACTTCCACCCGATGCCGCGAGAACCACAGCAGCACCCACACGGGGATCGGGATCAGCAGCACGTACGGCAGCCAGGCGCGGATTCCCGGTGCGCCCATATGGATTTCGGCCGCCAGCAGACCGGTCACGACGAGGGCCACCGGCCACCACCACAGGGGCACCCAGAGGCGCTCGGTGTAGAGGGGGGCGATGGTCTGCTGATCAGGTTCCATGGTCACCTGCGGGGGCTGGTCGGACACGACATCAGACTAGGTCAATGCATACGGGGGTGAACGCGTAGGCTCGGCGTACGTGACCGGTATTCCACCTATTCCCCTGCTGCGGCTCGATCCCGGCATCCCCGTACCGACGCGCGCTCACGAGGGCGACGCGGGCGTGGACCTGTGCACGACGGAGGACGTCATCATCGAACCGGGCGAGCGCGTGCTCGTGGGCACCGGCATCGCCGTGGCCCTGCCGCTCGGCACGGTCGGATTGATCCATCCGCGTTCCGGACTGGCCGCCAAGCACGGTCTGTCCGTGGTGAATACCCCCGGCACGGTCGATGCCGGGTACCGCGGTGAGATCAAGGTGTGCCTGATCAATCATGATCTCCGTACGCCCATCGAACTGCGCCGCGGCGATCGCATCGCGCAATTGCTGGTGCAGAAGGTGGAACTGGTCGATTTCACAGAGGTCGACACGCTCGACGAAACCGCCCGGGGCGCGGGCGGTTACGGCTCCAGCGGCGGGCATGCCAGCCTGGGGTCGTCGGCGGGTCAGGTGACCGGCAAGGAGGCATGACGATGGTGTTCGGACGCAAGAAGAACAAGGGCGGCAGAGACGACGCGCCGCACCGGGACGACGAGTACACCGAGTACGACGAGTACGAGGACGACGCGGAGTACCTGGACGAGGACGAGTACGACACCGACTCGTTCGAAAAGCCGGACTACGACCGGGATCCGGCGCCGGTCGCGTCCGGTGACCGCACCGGGCCCTACGACTACGAGGACGTCGCCGACCGGCTCGAGACCGTGGCGGATCAGCGGCTGGACCTCGGCTCGGTGATCGTGCCGGTGCCGCCGGGCGGGCAGCTGCAGGTCGAGATGACCCCCGAGGGCGCGCCGCAGGCGGTGCACCTGGCCACCCAGCACGGGCGAATCACGGTCGCCGCCTACGCCGCTCCCAAATCGCCGGGCCAATGGCGGGCGGTGGCAGCCGATCTCGCCGAGACGCTGCGCAAGGACGGCGCGCAGGTGTCGGTGACGAACGGGCCGTGGGGTCGCGAGCTGCACGCCGTCACCGAGGGCGCGGACCTGCGCTTCATCGGCGTGGACGGCCATCGCTGGATGGTCCGCCTGGTCGCGGCCGGACCCTCCGGCGCGGCCGGTGAGAACAGCCCGCTGGTCGCCGCCGCGCGCGCCATCATGGGCGAGACCGTGGTGCGCCGCGGTGACGAACCTCTCCCCGTGCGCGAACCGCTGCCGGTGGTCCTACCCCAGGAGCTGGCCGATCAGCTCGCCGCCGCGCACCAGCAGCAGCTGGCCGCGCAGCAGCAGGCGATGGCGCAGCAGCTCGCCGCCATGCAGGGCGGGCAGCCGTTCCAGGGGCTGCCCAACCCGGAGGACAACCAGCCGCGCCGCGGCGCCGAGGGCTCGGCCATGCAGCAGCTGGGTCAGAACTAGTCACCACACGAAGGGGCGCATCGCGATCACCGCGATGCGCCCCTTCGTCGTTTGCCCGGCCGAACCTGGTCGTGGCTCTCAGGATGCGGTGTTGCGGCTCAGGGAGGTTCGCAGCAGGGGAGTGATGCCGCGGTCGCCGAGGACTGCGGGGTCGGCGCCGAGTTCGTCGAGGGTGATGCGGTGGAGTTCGGCGTGGGGGATGAGCGAAGTCCATTGCTCGGCCACGGCGATCGGGTGCACGGGGTCGTCGGTCGCGCCGACGATCGAGACCGGGGCGGTGACCTGGGACAACAGGTCAGGCTCGGGCCAGGCGTAGGCGGCGGCTTCTTCGAGGGCGGCGGGCAGGTCCGGCCATTGCGAGCGCCAGGAGCGGGTGAGGGCTTCGGCCAGCCAGGCGGGGCTGGAGTCGCGCATGGTGTCGATGACAGCTTCCAAACCCTCGGCGCGCAGGGCGGAGGCCGTGGCGGCGGCGCTCAGGGCGGCGGGGCAGCCGGTGGTGTCGGCCCCGGTCCAGGCGGGCAGGGCGGCCACTACGGCCACAACGGATTCCGGACGGCGCGCGGCCCATTCGACCGCGACGGCCGCGCCGAGTGAGATTCCCGCCACCAGGATCGGCCCGGAGCGCGCGGCGACATCGAGTGCCGTGCGATAGCTGTCGATCACGCGCCTCGGATCGGGGTCGACCGCGTGGAGCGGGAGATCGAGTGCGGCGCAAGCGGATCCGAACGCTCTACCGGCGAAATGAGCATCGGAACCGGTTCCGGGCAGGGCGACGGCGACCACCGGACGGGAAAGATCTGGCACCCGCCGAGCGTACTGGGACGGGCGCGCGTGGCGAGGGCAGGCCGTCCCATCTACAGTGGCGATGTACGGCCACAGCCGGTCGCGTGGGAACACCCACCAGGCGTGTGGAAGGAACCAACGACGTGAGACCCACGCCGTCTGCTCTACAGGAGAGCGTGCGAGATGCCATCCCACAGCGGGAAGGACACAACCCCCTCAGGTTATTTCCGGCGGCTGAGCCGTCGGCTCACCGCTGACCTGGACAGCCTGGACGCCGAGGAGCTCGCCGAGACCGCCGAGGCGTCGGGCGCCTGCCGGGCCTCGGAATGCCGGCGCGGTGAGGAAGTCACCATGCTGGGGAGATTGCGCAGCGTGGAAGCGTGCCCGAAGACCGGGGGCGCGGAGGTCGAGGCCGAGTTCTTCGACGGGACCGACAGTGTGGCGCTGGTCTGGATCGGGCGGCGTCGCATCCCGGGAATCGAGCCGGGACGTCGTATCCTGGTCCGCGGCCGCGTCGGCCAGCGGGCCGGCGGCAAGGTCATCTACAACCCCTACTACGAACTTCGTGAGAATTCCTGAGGCATGCCGATTCCCACCAGCAGCAACGACGAGGGCCGCTGGCCCGCTGACCATGATCAGCTGAGCGCCCCCGGCGAGCTGGCGAGTGATACGGCATGGGCCGAGCAGGTCTCGGCCGAGGAGACCGTCCTCGCGTTCAACGAGGAACTCGGCGCCTGGGAGCGGGTCGCCGCGAACCCGGACGCGGATCGCGAGGCCGCCGACGAGGAGCGCGAAGAGGAGATCGAGCAGACCCTGCTCGAGCAGATGGGCGGATTCAGCGGCCTGATCTACTCCTCGCTGCCGGTGCTGGTGTTCGTGCCGGTCAATACGCTGCGCGGGCTCACCGCGGCCGTATGGGCGGCGCTGGGCGTCGCCACCGCGATCCTGATCTGGCGACTGGTGCGCAAAGGCCCGGTGCAACCCGCCATCTCCGGCTTCCTCGGGGTGGGCGTGTGCGCGCTCATCGCCTATCGGATGGGCGAGGCGAAGGGGTTCTTCCTCTTCGGCATTTACGCCAGCCTGGTTTACGCGGGCGCTTTCCTGCTCTCGCTGGTGGTGCGCTGGCCGCTGGCGGGCGTCATCTGGGGCGTGCTGAACGGCCATGGCACCGAATGGCGTTCGGATCGCCGGGCCATGCGGCTCTACGATCTGGCGACCGTGGTGTGGGCGGTCGTGTTCGGAGCCCGCTACCTGGTGCAGAACCACCTCTACGCGGCCGACAGCACCGGCCTGCTCGCCGTGGCGCGTATCGCCATGGGCTGGCCGCTCACCGGTGTGGCGCTGTTGATCACGATTTGGGCCGTGCGCAAAGCCGGTCATCTGCCCAAGAGTGCGGCCAAGGCCGGGGAATCCGCCGCGCAGTAGCCGCGACCAGCCACTTATCGCGGTAATCGCGCCTCGCGCAACACCTTCGGGGGTCACCGGGGGATGAAGGGGGGTCTCACCCCACCCCTGGGGTACCTATTTCGCCGGTCCGGTTCGACGGACGATCTTTTCATCAGATAACGGCGAAAGGATCCGGAGTGGGTACCGACGGCAAGGCAGTGGCAACGTCGCAGGACCGTGGCGAGGGGCACGGGGCGACGGTGGCACCGATTGCCTCGCGCCGGCAACACCAGGCGGGGCGGGGAACCAAAGGCACGACCGCGGCGACGTCGGAATCCCGGCGCGCGGCCGCGGAATTGGAGAAGTTGATCGGTCCGGCGGCGGGGGGTGACCGGGACGCCGTCTCGGAGATCCTGCGCATCGTCTACCCGCTCGTGCGGCGCTACTGCGCGGCCCGCATGAGCGGCGCCGGGCATCTGCACGTGACCGCCGACGACGTGGCCCAGGAGATCTGCCTGGCCACCGTCCAGGCCATCCCGCGCTACCGGGACCAGGGCAAGTCGTTCCTGGCGTTCGTGTACGGCATCTCGGCCAACAAGGTCGCCGACGCGTTCCGCCGGGCCCAGCTGCACCCGGCCTACCCGGTCGCGGAATTCCCGGACGCGCCGGTCACCGAGGCCGGCCCCGAAGAGCGGGCCCTGGCCACCGAAACCCGTGAGGCGACCCGGGAACTCATGAAGGTGCTCGCCCCGACCCATCGCGAGGTGCTGGTCATGCGCATCGTGCTGGGGTGGACCGCGGCCCAGACCGCCGAAGCCATCGGCACCAGCCCCGGCGTGGTCCGGGTCATGCAGCACCGCGCCCTCAACCGCCTCCGGGCCGAATTGCGCGCGGCGTCATAACGAATCACCCGAAAAGGGCCGAGCGCGGGGGTGTGCGCTCGGCCCTTCGGTATGTCCGTGTCGAGTGGCACACCAGCGAGGGGATTTGTCCGATTCCGCCGCGGTGGTGTGCCACTCGACGGGTCAGGCGGGGGTGGGGATGGTGCTGCCGAAGCCGTTGACGCCGAGGGCTTTACGGAGGTCGTCTTCGGATTCGACGGAGGCTACGAAGAGGAGTTCGTCGGAGCCTTCGATGGGGTCGTCGCCCTGGGGGACGATGACTCGGCCGCCGCGGAGGATGGCGACCAGGGCGGCGTCGCGGGGGAGGCGGAGGGTGCGAACGGCCTTGCCCGCCAAGGGGGTATCGCCGGGGAGGGTGATCTCGACCAGGTTGGCCTGGCCCTGGCGCAGGGTCATCAGGCGGACCAGGTCGCCGACCGAGACGGCTTCCTCGACCAGGGAGGCGAGCAAACGGGGTGTCGAGACCGCCACGTCGACGCCCCACGAGGAATCGAAGAGCCATTCGTTGCGGGGGTCGTTGACGCGGGCCACCACCCGCTGGACGCCGAACTCGGTCTTGGCGAGCAGGCTGAAGACCAGGTTCACCTTGTCGTCGCCGGTGGCGGCGATGACCACGTCGTAGGTCTCCAGGCCGGCCTCTTCGAGGGTTTCCAGCTCGCAGGCGTCGGCGTGGGTCCAGACCGCGGTGGGGGCGATGGTGGGGTCGATGTGGTCGAGGCGGCGCTCGAGCAGCATCACCTGATGCCCGCCGCGCAATAGCTCCTGGGCGATGGATCGGCCGACCGCGCCGGCTCCCGCAATGGCTACCTTCATGATCAGTCCTCGCTCGCGGGCGGATTACCGGCCAGGGCGACGGCCTCGCCCACGCTGCCGGAGGTGGCTGCGATGTAGACGGTGTCGTCGGCCTGCAGCATGGTCTTGCCGCCCGGCAGCATGCCCTGCCCGAATCGGATCAGGAAGGCCACGCGCGCACCGATGGCGCTCTCCAGCGACTGCACGGTGCGGCCGTACCAATCCTCGTGCAGGACCAGCTCGGTGACCGCCACGGTGCCGGTGGGATCGCGCCAGGTGGTGGTGCTCTGATCGGCCACCAGCGTGCGCAGGAATCGGTCGGTCGTCCAGGGGACTGTCGCGATGGTCGGGATGCCCAGCCGCTCGTACACCGCGGCCCGCTTGGCGTCGTAGATGCGGGCCACCACGCGTTCCACGCCGAAGGTCTCGCGCGCCACCCGCGCCGAGATGATGTTGGAGTTGTCGCCCGAGGACACCGCCGCGAACGCCCCCGCCTTCTCGATGCCCGCGCGGGTCAGCACATCCCGGTCGAATCCGACGCCGGTGATGCACAGGCCCGGGAAATCTCGGCCCAGGCGCAAGAAGGCGCTCGAATTCTGGTCGATCACCGCGACCTCGTGGCCGATCCGGACCAGGGCGCGCGCGAGTGAGGAACCCACTCGACCACACCCCATGATCACTACGTACACCGTGCGAACCCCATTCCCGAAAACCGTGGTGTGCGGTCTGGTTGCTCTTGTCCGGGTGGCAACCGTACCGCTCGAGTTTTTCCCGAGGCACTTTCCCCCTCCGGTCTTGCTTCAAACGCAATCGGAAAAAGCTCACATCCCTCACGGGCCACCCTACGACCCGGAAACCGAACCCGCCGCGCCGTGGACGCGACATGACAACCACTGCCTTATGCTCGCAGGAGTGTCGAAGTTGACGACGGCCGCCAAACGCATGCTGGTTGGCCGCCCATTCCGTAGCGATTCGCTCGGTCATACCCTGTTGCCGAAGCGAATCGCGCTCCCGGTCTTCGCGTCCGACGCGCTCTCGTCGGTGGCGTACGCGCCCGAGGAAATCTTCCTGGTGCTCTCGGTGTCCGGATTGTCCGCTTACGCCTATGCCCCCTGGGTCGGTGTGGCGGTGGCGCTGGTCATGGCCGTCGTGGTGGCCAGCTACCGGCAGAACGTGCACGCCTACCCCTCCGGCGGCGGCGACTACGAGGTGGCGACCAAGAATCTCGGGCCCACCGCGGGCCTCACGGTGGGCAGCGCGCTGCTGGTGGATTACGTACTGACCGTGGCGGTGTCGATTTCCTCGGCGGCCTCCAATATCGGCTCGGCCGTGCCGTTCGTCTCGACGCACAAGGTCTTGTTCGCGGTGGCGGCGATCGTGATCCTCACCGCAATCAATCTGCGCGGGGTGCGCGAATCCGGCACCGCCTTCGCGATTCCCACCTACGCCTTCATGATCGGCATGTTCGTCATGCTGCTGTGGGGATTCACCCGTATCGGGATTCTGGGCGAGCAGGTGCACGCCGAGTCCTACGGATTCGGGTTGAAGGCCGAGGAAGAGCATCTGGCCGGTATCGCCTTCGTATTCCTGATCGCTCGCGCGTTCTCCTCCGGATGCGCCGCGCTGACCGGTGTGGAAGCCATCAGCAATGGCGTACCCGCATTCCGGAAACCGAAGTCGCGCAATGCCGCCACCACGCTGTTGCTGCTGGGCACGATTGCCATCTCGCTTTTCATGGGCATGATCGTGCTCACCCAGAAGGTGGGCATCGTGTACGCCCACAACACCGCCGACCTGATCGGCGCGCCGGCCGGCTACGAGCAGAAGACGCTGGTGGCGCAGCTCGCGGGCGCGGTGTTCGACGGGTTCCCGCTCGGGTTCTACTTCATCACCATCGTCACCGCGCTGATCCTGGTGCTGGCGGCCAACACCGCCTTCAACGGGTTCCCGGTGCTCGGGTCCATCCTGGCGCAGGACCGGTTCCTGCCGCGGCAGCTGCACACCCGCGGCGACCGGCTGGCGTTCTCCAACGGCATCATCTTCCTGGCGGGGGCGGCCATCGCGTTCGTGGTGCTGTTCGGGGCCGAGGTGACCAAGCTCATCCAGCTCTACATCGTCGGCGTGTTCGTCTCGTTCGTGCTGAGCCAGACCGGCATGCTGCGGCATTGGACGCGCCTGCTGCGCACCGAGACCGATCCGGCGCAGCGGTCGCGGATGAAGCGGTCCCGGGTGATCAATGCCATCGGCCTGACCATGACGGCGACCGTGCTGGTCATCGTGCTGATCACCAAGTTCCTGGCCGGGGCGTGGATCGCCATCGTGACCATGCTGGCGATCTTCGTGCTGATGAAGCTGATCCACCGGCATTACGACACGGTGGCGCGGGAGCTCGACGAAACCGATTGGGACGGTGTGCTGCCCAGCCGGACGCATTCCATCGTGCTGGTCTCGAAGCTGCATCTGCCGACCAAGCGGGCGCTGTCGTACGCGCGGGCCACCCGGCCGGACACCCTCGAGGCCATCACGGTGAACGTGGACGAGCCCGATACCCGGGCGCTGGTGCGGGAATGGGAGCGCAGCGATATCGCGGTGCCGCTCAAGGTGATCGAGTCGCCGTATCGCGAGATCACCAAGCCGGTGGTGGATTATGTGAAGCGGCTGCGCAAGGACGCGCCGCGCGACATCGTCACCGTGTTCATTCCCGAATACGTGGTGGGTCACTGGTGGGAGCAGTTGCTGCACAACCAGAGTGCGCTGCGGCTCAAGGGGCGGCTGCTGTTCGAGCCCGGCGTGATGGTGACCAGCGTGCCGTGGCAGCTGAGCTCCTCGGCCCGGGCCGCCCGGCCGCGTTCGGTGATCGCGCCCGGATCGGTGCGGCGTGGTTTCGGAGACGAAGGGTGAGCCGGTCCGGAAGCGACTGGTACGGGGAGATTTTCGAGGTCCGGCTCGGGGCGCCCGGGCACGGCGGGTTCTGTGTGGCCCGGCACGAAGGCCGGGTGCTGTTCGTGCGGCACGGCCTGCCCGGTGAACTGGTGCGCGCCCAGGTGACCGAGGATCGCGGCGGATCGTTCTGCCGCGCCGAGGCCATCGAGGTCCTGGAGGCGTCGCCCGACCGCATCCCCGCCACCTGCCCGGTCTCCGGACCCGGCGGCGCGGGCTGCTGCGATTTCGCCTTCGCCACCCCGGCGGCCCAGCGCGCGCTCAAGGCGTCCGTGGTGGCCGAACAACTGCGGCGGCTCGCGGGCTGGGAGCCGGAGATCACCGTCGAATCGATCGGCCCCGCCGCCGAATTCGGCGGCTGGCGCTCCCGGGTCCGCCTGGCCGTCGACGCCCAGGGCCGCGCGGGCGTGCACGCCTTCCGCAGCACCGACGTGATCGCCGACCTGCGCTGCCCACAGCCCATGCCCGGCGCGATGGACGGCATCGCCGACCGGAAATGGACGCCCGGCGCGGAACTGGTGGTGGCCGTCGACGGCGACGGCACCCGGCACCTGATCGAACTCGCGCCCGCCGAAGTGGATTTCGCGGGTGGTCGTGGCGGCCGTGATCGGCGCGGACAGTACGGCGGTTCCGGCCGCGCGGGCGGCACAGGCCGCAATGGTGGCTCGGCTCGCGGCGGCAGTTCGGGCCACGCTGACGCCCGGGCCGGCAATGGTGGCCGCCGCGGTGGCGATCGACGCAGCACCGCCGCACGCCGGGCGGCCGCGCACAGCGAACGCCCGGAACGAATCGTCGAAGGTGACGGCCGTGCCGTGCAGTATGTCGGCGGCCGCCGCTGGGAACTGTCCGCCACCGGCTTCTGGCAGCCGCATTACGGTGCGGCGCAGCGCTATTCGGATGTCGTAGCGGAATGGTCCGATGCGGCTCCCGGCGCCCTGGCCTGGGACCTCTACTGCGGCGTCGGCGTCTTCGCCGCCCGCTTGGGCGACCAGGTCGGCGCAGGCGGTGAGGTACACGGCGTCGAATTCGCGCGCTCCGCCGTAGCCGACGGCAAGGCATCGCTCCGGGATATGCGACAGGTCGAACTACGCGCCGAGCGAGTCGAACGCTGGATCACCGAACAACCCACCCTCGCACCGGATGTCGTCGTCCTCGACCCGCCGCGCGCGGGCGCGGGCAAAGACGTGATCAACGCGCTGACCGAACGAGCCCCGCGCCGCATCGTCCACATCGGCTGCGACCCGGCCTCTTTCGCCCGCGACCTGGGCCTCTACCAGTCCGCCGGCTACACCCCCTCGACGCTGCGCGTATTCGACGCCTTCCCCTCCACCCACCACGTGGAGTGCATCGCTCTCCTCGAGCGCTGACGGCAATTGCTGTACCGGCGGGAGCCGTCCGAGCTTGGGCGGCGGGCCGGCGGGCGGGTGCTGAACCTGGTGTCGGGCTTTGGTTGCGGGGGTGGGCGTGGGCGTCGTCTGAACAGTGTCTAGTTTGTGTGTCATGGCGACCGACGCTGCTCCGACGCATCCCTTCGATACCGCTGTCGCGCTGAAATCCGGGACACCCGGTGTTTTCGCGGGGCGGACCACGCCCGATTACGGGAATATGGTGGGGCCGTTCGGGGGGATCACGGCTGCGACGTTGTTGCAGGCGGTGCTGGATCATCCGGAGCGGCTGGGGGATCCGATCTCGCTGACGGTGAACTTCGCGGGGCCGATCGCGGAGGGTGATTTCGAGATCCTCGCCGAGCCGGTGCGGACCAATCGGGCCACCCAGCATTGGACGCTGACGCTGCGGCAGGGGGCGGAGACGAATGCGACCGCCACCGTGGTGACCGGTACCCGGCGGGACAGCTGGGCGGCTACCGAGCGGGAGGCGCCGGACGTCGGGTGCGCCGAGTCGGTCCCCGTGCAGGAGGTTCCGGAAGGGTTCATCGCCTGGTTGCGGAATTACGAGATGCGGTTCGTCGAGGGTGGGATGGATGCGATCGCGGCCGGGGAGGCCGCCGGGTCACAGACCACGCTGTGGATTCGTGACGCGCCCGCGCGGGCGCTGGACTTCGCGAGCCTGACGGCCATGTCCGATGCGTTCTTCCCGCGCGTCTTCGTGCGCTTGGGCCGGATGGTGCCCGCCAGTACCGTTTCGCTGACCGTCTACTTCCATGCCGATGCCGAACTGCTTGCCGCACAGGGGGATCGGCCGGTGCTGGCGAGTGCACGGGCGACGCGGTTCGGCGGCGGCTACTTCGATCAGGCGGGTGAACTGTGGAGCGCCGACGGTGAGCTGCTGGTCACCACACATCAGATGGTCTATTTCAAGGCTTGACGACCGGCTGGTTCGCGGACGGGAAGCGGGTGTCCGCCGGGCACTGACGGGTCGCGCCGTCGAGCAGATCGCGTAGGCGGGTCCGCGGGATGACCAGGCCGGGGGTGTTGTAGGTCCACGTCAGGAACTCGGCGACATCGACGGCGGGGATAGGCCCGAGGTAGGGCTCGACGTAGGCGGGCGTGCCGGGTTCCATCCGCCAGCTGTCGGCGAGCGGGCCGGCTTCGACGGCGTCGTAACCGATTCGGTCGAGGAAGGCGGTGACCTCGAACAGGGCGGCGGGATCGTCGGCGGCGAGGGGAAGCGCGCTGCGGTCGGGCGCGTCCGTGGGACGGGCCAGGGTGGCGAGCTGATGCGGGGTGATGGTGTTGAACGCCTTCACCACTCGCGAGCCGGGCAGCGTGCGTTGCAGCAGGGCGCTGGAAGTCAGTGCGGCGGTGTCGAGTTCGGGCAGGTGACCGTCGCGTTCGGGGTAGTAGTTGGCGGTGTCGAGCACGATGCGCCCGGCGAGGTCGGCCACCGGCAGCGTGCGGAACGCGGTCAGCGGTATCGCCGCCACGACGAGATCGGCGGTGCGCGCGGCTTCGGCCGCAGTGGCGGCGCGGGCTCGGGGACCAAGGTCGGCGACCAGGTCGTCGAGGGTGCGTGGATCGCGGGAATTGCTCAGCACGACGTCGTATCCGGCGGCCACCGCCAGCCGGGCGACGGTGCCGCCGATCATTCCGCTGCCGATGAATCCGATGGTCCGGGACATGGTTTCGCTCCTGGTCGAGGGGATGGGCGAGATCAGCTTGCGGCGGCGGCGATCCGGCTGCCAGGTCCGGGCGCTGGGTACGCACGGCATGATCACCTTGCGCCGGGCGTAAGGTCGGAGTGTGAACGATCGGGCCGAGCTGAGCGGGTTCCTCACCTCACGCCGGGCGCGCTTACGGCCCGCCGAGGTCGGCTTGCGGGACTACGGCCGGACCCGGCGGGTGGCGGGACTGCGGCGCGAGGAGCTGGCGCGGCTCGCGGGGGTGAGCATCGCCCATTACACGCGGCTGGAACAGGGCCGGAGCGAACAGGTTTCGGACGAGGTGCTCGATGCGATCGGTGCCGCGCTGCGGTTGGACGGCGACGAGCTGGACTATCTGCATCAGCTGGCTCGCCGCCCGCGGCATTGCCCCGATCCGGAGGCGACGCCCGAGGTGAGCGCGGGGGTACGGCATCTGCTGGAATCGATGGTGCTGACACCGGCCGTGCTGCTGGGGCGGTTTACCCAAGTAATCGCGTGGAATCCGCTGGCGGCAGCGGTATTCGGTGATTTCGCGGCCGTGCCCGAGGAACGGCGCACCATCACCCACCTACTGTTCACCGACGACCGGTACCGCGAGTTGTACGGTGCTGGCTGGGAATCGGCGGCCCACGACCATGTCGCGCATCTGCGAGTGCTCTTCGGTCGCTATCGCGGCGATGCCAGGGTCGTCGCGCACATCACCGAAATGCGATCCTCCAGTGTCGAATTCGAGCGGCTGTGGTCGTCACACCCGGTGGCCCGCACCCGTTCGCGGACCACCCACCTCCACCACCCGCATGCCGGTGAACTGCTCCTGCACGCCGAACTGGTCTCGCTCCCGGAAGCCCCGGCCTGCTGCGGCCTGGACATGTACGCGGCCGAACCGGGTTCGAATTCCGAAGCCGCGCTGCGAAACCTGGCCGCCTGACCGATGGGCCGCGAACCGTCTCAGTTCAGTCGCCACGTGACCTGCACCGTCGCCGAGAGCTGACTTTCGCCCAGCTCCACCGGCACCGGGGCCGCGCCCATGGGAGCCGATTTGGCGACGAACGCGATCTCCCGATTCACCGGGGCCGCACCCACATTCTCGGTGATCTCCACCACCGCGCCGAGGGAGCGGCCGGCGCGGGCGGCGTACCGTTCGGCCTTGGCGAGGGCATCGTCCCACGCCGAATCCCGCGCGGTGGCAACCAGTTCCGCCTCATCGGCGACCGCGAGGGTGAGCCCGCCCAGCCGCACATCGTCACCGCCCGCGTCCACCGCATGCGCGATGATCGCCGCCGGCCCACTGTCGGATTTGGCCGCACTGGTCCCGATATCGCGCAAGGTCACCGTCAGCGACGTACTGGCCAGATACCCGATCACCCGTTCGCGATTCCCATCCGTCCACACCGTCTCGGTCCGCACCGACAGCCCGCTGGTGCCGATATCGCGCCCCTGCACCCCGTCGGCGCGCAACGCGGCGGTGATCGCCTCCGTACGCTCCCCGGCCCGCGCATAAGCGGCGGCCACCGTCTCGGCGCGGCTCTCGACCGACACCGTCACCCGCATGAGGTCGGGCGTGGCGCTGGCGCTCCCAGAACCGGACATCGTAATGGTGCCCGCGGTGTCGGTGCTGCTCACAAGTCCTCCTGAATCGATCCCGGCACGTCCGGGCCGATGCTACCGACGCCGGGCGAATGCCCAGGTCCGCCGCGCGGAGACGCTGCCACCGGTGCCCGGGAAATGTGATGCGGTGGCCCTGGTCGGGTGTCCGCGCCGCTGAATCCCCTATTCGGTGGAGCGGAGCTGCGCTACGGCGCGGACGTCACCTTCGACCGAGAACCACATCGTCACGGCATCGGAGGTGCGGGCGGTGTGGATGTCGAGCTGCTGCCCGTAGCGGATGGGCTTGTTGTATTCGAGGACGAAGCGGTGCGGGCCCGCGGTGAACTCCGTTGCGTCGGCGGTGAACTCGTGCACGGCATGCCAGTAGGCGGTATTCGTGACATGACCGAAGTGGTCGATATCGGTGCGGCGCAAGGGGAATCGCACACCGGCGGCGAGCGGGAGGGGTTCGTTCAACCACTGCTTCCAGCGCAGCCGCCGCTCATCGGTGGTCGTGCACATGAGCTCGAAGAACTCGTCCGCCACCCGCGACGGGCTCATCGTCTCCTTGTTCATGTGAATCCAGAAACCTTCGGTCTCGACCAGCCCGCCGTTGTCGGCGTCGATCCGCACCCGCATGGTGCACCAGCGCGGGGAGATCCCCGAACACCAACGGCGCAAACGCAATTGGGCGGGCCAGGCGATCGGCCGGATCACGTCGATGACCGTGCGCCGCACGATCCAGTGCGGATGCGATTGCAGTGCGTCGCAGTGCACCAGGTGATCGACCCCGGCGTCCTGGATGTGCCGGGCGATGCCATCGATCCGCAGGCCCTGGTTCTCGTCCATGTCGACGGTGCCGAGCCGGCGCGTGACGTCGAAGATGTGCCCGGTGGACGGCACGGGCGCGAGCGGCTGCCGTGCCGGATCGGCCGCGAGCAGCGGTGGAGCGACGAGCTGGTTCATCGGCAGACCTCCGGAAATCCGTACGGGAGCGGGGTTGCGCAGAGCTGAAGACGCTGTCGCCCCCGAGAGTAATACGGATGCCGGCCGGTTCCGGGTTCGGCCGCGGGGTGGGTCGCCTACCGCAGCGGTCCGAAGAAGGCCCGCAGATCACCGGCGAGTTCGGCGGGCGCTTCCATGGCGGGAAAGTGCAGCCCCTGCCCGAACTCGCTCCAGTGCGCGTCGGGCGGTGCGGGCACCACCCGTCGCACGGTCTCGTCCGCGCCGAACACCGCGAACCCCTGCGGCACGGCCGGCGCCGCACCCCAATCGGCGGAATGCGCCTGCTCGTACAGCGTGTGCGCCGCGCTGGCCCCCGACCCGGTGAACCAGTACAGGCTGACCGTGGTCAGCAGCTGATCCCGGTCGATCGGCAGATCCGTCCATTCCTCGAACTTCTCCGCGATCCATGCCAATTGCAGCAGCGGCGAATCCACCAGCCCGTACCCGATGGTCCGCGGCCGCGTGTTCTGAATCGCCAGATAGCCGGAACCGTCCCGCCGGAACTGATCCATCCGCGTGAGGATCACCTTGTCCACCGGATCGTCCGGATCGAGCCGCTCGGCCATCCCCGGCAGGAAGGTGGCGGTATTGGCCGCGGTCAGCGGATCGGTCACCACATGCACCCCCGTCACATGCGCACCGTCCAGCCCCGCCACGGCCCCCGAAACCCCCGCCCCCACATCGCCCCCGTGCACCCCGTACCGCTCGTACCCCAGCAGCGCCATCAACTGCACCCAGGCCCGCGCCGTCCGCGTCATCGTCCACCCCGACCCCGCCAGCGGTGTCGAGAACGCGTACCCCGGCAGCGACGGCGCCACCACATGAAACGCCGGCCCCTCCCGCGGCTCGATCAGCTGCGGAATCAACTCCCAGAACTCCGCCACCGAACTCGGATACCCGTGCGTGATCAGCAGCGGCTGCGCCTCCGCCCGCGTGGACCGCACATGCAGAAAATGAATATGCTGCCCATCGATCTCCGTCACATACTGCGGAAACCCGTTCAACCGCGCTTCCTGCCCCCGCCAATCGAATTCGCTCCGCCAATACCCCGCCAGCTCCCGCAGATAATCCACCGGCACCCCCCGCTCCCACCCCGTCCCCGGCAGCGCCCCCGCCCACCGCGCCCGATCGAGCCGCCCGTGCAGATACTCGAGTTCGGACTGCGGAACATCGATGCGAAATTCACGAACTTCACTACTCATCAGCGTTTTCCGTTCTCTCCCCGGGGTCAGGCCGGGCGCAGGGTCATCGGCATTCCGGCCAGCGAGTTGGCGGCAACGGTGATGCCGTCGAATCGGAACATGGTTCGGCCCGCCCACTGAATCGAGGTAATGGTGCCCTCGCCCTTCCATTCGGCGTGTATGGCGCTGCCGTTCGCCGTCGTGTCGAGGGTGCAGGTCATGGTTGTCTGCTGTCCGGGGCGGCCGGGCAGCAGGCATTCCCAGGGTGCTGCACCACCGCTGGTGTCGCTGTGAAAGCGGAAGCCTCCGTCGACGACGGTTACCGTGCCGGTGCCGCTGTTATTCGTCATCGATTCGAGAATCCAGGTGCCGGAGACATCGAGGGCGGTCGGTGTTACAGCAGTGGTTGGCACCGTCGGAGCACCTGTACTGGAGGGCGTCTGACTCGAAGCGCTGCCGGTCATAGTGGGAACGGCACTCTTCGCTTCGCGGTCTTTCGTTCCGCAACTGCCCGCCGGACGCTCGAATGCCTTGCCGCCGTCGATGTCCACGAGCGTGAAGACGGCCAACGGGTTGGGTGCGCGAACCATGATGATGATCGCAGCCGGATCAAAGCCGGTCCAGGCGGTCCCGGTGTACTCGGGTGCCCTTCCGATCGAAGTCGACACGGTCAGCGGCGAGCCGCTGAGGCTGCGCAGACGTGGCACACCCCGCGTGTCGACGAGCACCGAAGTGCCCCTTTGCAAGACGGTTTCGAACGCGGTGACCTTGCCATCTCGGTATTCGTGGTCGGTGACCCGGATATCGAGACGGAGTACCACGGCGGTCAGCCCGCGGAGATAGTTCGGCAGGTCGGCTTCCGAGAGTGCCTCACCCCCGGCCCATCCGAAGGTCGGGTCCGCTGTGAGGGTACGGATGAGCGCGCGGCGTTCGGGCGGATGGTTTTCATAGAAGCCGACGATGGCATCCGTGCCACCGGTCGTCTGGTCCTGCAGCCCGCCGTAGACGCCGGGTTCCCCACCTGAGATCTGGATTCCACCCGCTGATTTGCCCCCGGTCGGCGCGGGGAAGGCCGGTGTGGACGCGATCGGCTGTGCACCCGCCTCGGCTGGCGGGTTCGGCAAGAACGGATGTTTGCCGCCGAAATCGGCTGCCTGATAAGCCACTTGGACATCGCCATCATCCGAGGATCCGCCGAGTGCACGCGTGCCGATGACGATGAGCACCACCGCCGCGACGAGTATGGCGAAGGCGATCAGCCACGTATAGGACGAACGCCAGGGTTGCGGTTGATGGAAATGAACCGAGTCGCCTTGTACGAGAAACGAATTGTCTCTCGCTTCCTGGTTCTTATCGGCCACGGCGAGCGGTCGTCATTTCTGATCTCCCATACCGCCCTCGATCCGGACGTTTCCGCCGCCCTGCACCATGCGAGAGTTGTTGCCCGCCTTCTGGTTCATGGTGACAGGCTTGCTGCCGCCCAATAGCCGGCGCGGTCCGGAGGCGGTGGGCCACGGGAAGGTGAGCAGGACGGCGGCCAGGACCAGCGCACCGAAACCGATGAGTGCCCAACGCGGCCACGCGTGCACCCACGGTGTCACGCCGATGGACAGCGCGACCACCGCCAGAATTGTCGAACCCAGCCAGGGCAGGTATTTGCCCATGAGCGTCTCCTCCGACCGACCCGGCACGAATT
Organism: Nocardia yamanashiensis NBRC 100130; assembly: GCF_001613325.1. Classification (GTDB taxonomy): domain Bacteria; phylum Actinomycetota; class Actinomycetes; order Mycobacteriales; family Mycobacteriaceae; genus Nocardia; species Nocardia yamanashiensis. The sequence goes on from NZ_BDCD01000002.1 coordinate 567,825, forward strand.
CTCGCACGCCGCGAAATGCGGCCGGGCCGCTTCGGGGAATGTCGGCACGCTCGGTCGCCAGGGCGGCTACTCGCTTTGGGAGATCAGCGTCCGCTCGGCCGGACGGTGACCGAGGGTGGTCGGTCGCTTTCGCCGTTCGTTCCCAGCGGACGTTCGAAAGGCGAACCGCCGGTGAGGTCGATGAGGGTGAGGGCGGTGAGGCGGGTGGGGGTGGGTGTGATGGCGATGACGGAGGCTGCGGCGAAATCGGTCCAGGGGGTGCCCGAGTAGGCCGGGCGTAGGGCGGTCGAGGTCGATAGCGTCAGTGGCGATCCGCTTCGGCCGCGGATCCGGGGGACGCCGTAAGCGTCGATGAATACTGTTGTGCCGCGCTGGAGGACGGTTTCGAAGGGGGTGATCTTGCCGTCGCGGAATTCGTGGTCGGTGACGCGGATGTCGAATCGCAGGAGGGCGGGGGTCAATTCGTGGAGGTAGTCGGCCAGGTCTTTCTCTCGGAGTGCCCAGCTTCGGGTCCATCGGAATCCCGCGTCGCCGGTGAAGGCGTGCACCACGCCCTGGCGTTCGGCCGGGTGATCCGCGTAGAAGGCGGCCAGGGTGTCCACATTGCCGGTCGCTTGGCCCCGGAACGCGCCGTACACGCCGGGTTCGTCTCCGGCGATCTGGACTGCGCCGGCTGTTTTCGCCGCGGTGTGCGCGGGCAATGCCGGTGTCGGCGTGACGACTTGGGCCGCGCCTTCGGCGGGGGTGGTCGTCAGGAACGGGTGCAGGCCGCCGAAGTCGGCTGCCTGGTACAGGACGCCGGCCAGTGGTTCGTTCAGGGCGAGCAGTCTCAGGACGCTGATGGCGATGAGCACCCCGGCGCCGAGGAGCAACCCGGCCGCCTGCAGCAGGGGCAGGTGTTTGCGCATGGGCGTCTCCCGTCGGCCGATCCGGCGTATTCACCAGCATTCCGCGAAATACGCTGTGCCGCTGCGGATGCCCCGGTAAGTCGGGGCATCGCGGCGGGTCCCGGAGACGAGGAGCCGCGCGGCGGGATCAGGCGGGTTCGGCGATGTCGGCGAGCCGGCCGGCGCCGGTGGCGATCTCGATGGCCTCGGCGAGGGTGAGGTGGAGTTCGTGGTCGGGGGTGGGGGCGGGGCCGTCGTGATGGGTGATGCCGGTGTCGGTGATCTCGTAATGCAGGGCGGTGTCGCCGATCTGGACGGTGATGACGCCGGGGCCGTGGGATGCGGCGAGGGCGCGGCCGAGGGGGAGCGCGAACCAGTGGGCGCGCACGGCGTCGGTGCTGCGGCGTTCGCCGAGCAGGGGAGTGCCCCAGGCGGAGAGGGTGTCCAGGACGGGACGCAGGTCCGCACCGGTGTCGGTGAGTTCGTAGACGGCGGTGGTGGCGCGCGGGCCGGCCTTGCGGCGGGTGAGGATGCCGTCGCGTTCGAGTTCCTTGAGGCGGGTGGCGAGCATGTCGGTGCTGATGCCGGGGAGGTCGGCGAACAGGTCGCTGTAGCGGCGTGGGCCGGAACTCAATTCGCGGACCACCAGCAGGCTCCAGCGGTCGCCGATGACGTCGAGGGCCCGGCTGACGGCGCAGTAGTGGTCGTAGGTGCGGCGCGGCATGTGACTACTGTAGCGTTCTGCTTGGAAAAACCAAGTGCATTCTTGGGAAATCCAAGTAGAGTGTGCGGCAACGTATCCGGAAGGGGATGTCCATGCAGGTCAAGCAGTCGAGCAAGCTCGCGGGAGTGTCGTACGAGATTCGTGGCCCGGTCGCAGAGCATGCCGCACGGCTGGAGGCCGAGGGGCATCACGTGGTGAAGCTGAACACCGGCAACCCGCTGCCGTTCGGGTTCGAGGCGCCCGCGGAGATCCTGCAGGACATGGTCCGCAACCTGCCCGCGTCGAGCGGTTACTCCTCCTCGAAGGGGCTGCTGTCGGCGCGGCGCGCGGTGGTGCAGTACTACCAGACGCTCGGCGTCGGCGAGGTGGACGTGGAGGAGGTGTTCCTCGGCAACGGCGTCTCCGAACTCATCATGATGGCCATGACCGCGCTGCTGGAAAACGGCGACGAGGTGCTGGTGCCCTCGCCGGACTTCCCGCTCTGGACCGCCGCGACCGCGCTGAACGGCGGCCGCCCGGTGCATTACGTCTGCGACGAGGGCGCGGACTGGGCCCCGGACGTGGCCGATATCGAGTCCAAGATCACCGACCGGACCCGGGCCATCGTCATCATCAACCCCAACAACCCGACGGGCGCGGTGTATTCGCCCGAGGTGCTGCGCGCCATCCTCGAGGTGGCCCGCCGCCACAATCTGGTGGTCTTCTCCGACGAGATCTACGACAAGATCCTCTACGACGGCCTCACTCACACCGCCACGGCCGCCCTCGCCCCGGACCTGATCTGCCTGACCTTCTCCGGCCTCTCGAAGTCCTACCGCGCGGCGGGATTCCGCGGCGGCTGGCTGGTGGTGTCCGGGCCGACCGAGCACGCCGAGAACTATCTCGAGGGCCTCACCATGCTCGCGGGCCTGCGCCTGTGCGCGAATGTGCCCGCGCAGCAGGCGATTCAGGCCGCGCTCGGCGGGCATCAGAGCATTTACGATCTCACCGCGCCCGGCGGCCGGCTGCTCGATCAGCGCGACCGCACCTGGGAGGCGCTCAATGCCATCCCCGGCATCTCGTGCGTGAAACCCAAAGGCGCGCTGTACGCCTTCCCGCGCATCGACCTGAACGTCTACCCGATCCACGACGACGAGAAGTTCGTGCTCGACCTGCTGTTGCAGGAGAAGATCCACATCGTGCAGGGCACCGGGTTCAACTGGGCGCGCCCGGACCACTTCCGCATCGTCACCCTGCCGCACGCCGATGATCTGGAAGCGATCATCGAGCGCATCGGCAGGTTCCTGGCGACTTACCGCCAGTAGCGATCACTCTCAGGCGATGCCGGGCAGGCGCACCACCTGTCCGGCGTAGGCCAGGCCCGCGCCGAAACCGAGCAGCAGCGCGGTATCGCCCGGCTTGGCCCCGCCGGAGCGGATGAGCTCCTCCATGGCCATCGGGATGGAGGCGGCGCTGGTATTGCCGGTCTCGACGATATCCTTTGCGACAGCGACGTTCTCGGGCATGTGCAGTGCCCGCACCAGCGCCTCGGTGATGCGGATATTGGCCTGATGCGGCACGAAGGCGTCCAGGTCGGCGACGCTCACACCCGCCTTGTCCAGCGCGTCCCGGCACGCCTTCTCCAAAAACGTGACGGCCCAGCGGAATACGGCGGTGCCGTTCATCCGGATGTAGGGCCGCACGGAGGTGCCGCCGGTGCGCTCGGCCTCGGCGACCTCCGCGAAGTACTGCTGGAAGTCCTTGTCCTGCTTGATGGCCGCGGTCTGGCTGCCGTCCGAACCCCAGGCCACCGGCCCGATGCCCTCTTCCTCGGACGGTCCCACCACGACCGCGCCCGCGCCGTCGGCGAAGATGAACGCGCAGGTGCGGTCCGAGGTGTCGAGCAGGTCCGAGAGCCGCTCGACGCCGATCACCAGCACGTACCGGGACTGCCCGGAACGCACCAGCGCGGCCGCGTCGCCGAGCGCGTAGCAGAAGCCCGCGCACCCGGCCGACACGTCGAAGGCGGCGGTGTCGTGCATGCCGAGTTCGGTGGCGACCACGGCGCCCGCGGACGGCCCGAGCACCATCTGCGAGGAGGTGGCCAGCACCACGGTGTCGATCTGTTCGGCGGTGATGCCCGCCGCGGTGAGCGCGTCGCGGGAGGCGGCGACGCTCATGGACACGATGGTCTCGTCGGCGTCGGCCCAGCGGCGGGCGGCGATGCCGGAGCGGGTGCGAATCCACTCGTCGGAGGAATCGATGCGGTCGATGATCTCGGCATTGGGCACCACCCGGCGCGGGCGGTAGGCGCCCAGGCCGAGGATGGCGGCGTGCGTGACCGGGGCTGCGGTGGCGATGGTCGCGGGCATGGCTTCCTCTCGTGTGTGAACCGATCGGTTCACAGGGTTAACGTCTAACATGGACCGATCGGTTCACACAAGGGCTGGAGGATTTTTGACCGCAGGACCCCGCGCTCGGCTGATCTCGAGCACCATTGCCGCGGTGCAGGAACACGGCGTGCATGCCGCCGGCCTGAGTGAGCTGCTCAAACGCAGCAATGCCTCCCGTAATTCGCTGTATCAGCACTTCCCCGCGGGCAAGGGGGAGTTGATCGAGACGGCCGCGAAAATCGTGTCGCGGTTGGTGTACAACCACCTCAGCCGCTTGGCCGACGCCCTGGCCGCCGCACCCGATCCGGACAAGTGGCTGACCGACCTGTTCGCCTTCTGGCGCAACGAGCTGGAAGCCAGCGACTACCGGGCCGGATCGTTCATGATGGCCGCCGCCCTCGACGAACTCGATCCCACCGTCCAGTCCGCCGCCGGTCAGGCCTTCGCCGAATGGACCACGCGGCTGGCCGACGGCCTGATCGCCGCAGGGGTCCCGACAGACTCGGCTCGCGCCTTGGCGGGCCTGCTGGTCTCGGTCATCGAAGGCGTGATCGTGCAGAGCCGGGCCCTGAAATCCAGCCGCCCCTTCGACGACGCCCGCCCCCAGCTCGCCATCCTCCTGGCTCACCATCTGCCTCCGCGATGACCCCCATGCGCCGCATCCTGGTCTCCGGCATCTCCGGCGCCGGCAAAACCACCCTGGCCACGAAACTCTCCGCCCGCCTGCACCTTCCACGCTACGAACTCGACGCCCTGCACCACGGCCCCGGCTGGGTCAAACGCCCCGAATTCGAAGCCGAAGTAGACGCTTTCTCCCGCACCGACGCCTGGGTCACCGAAGACCAGTACTTCCGCACCCTCGGCGGCCTCCTCTGGTCCCGCGCCGACACCTTCGTCTGGCTGGACTTCCCCCGTTCCACCGTCATGCCCCGAGTCATCCGCCGCTCGGTCACCCGCACCCTGACCCGCGCCGAACTCTGGAACGGCAACCGCGAATCCGCCCGCAACTGGCTCGAACCCGACCACCCCATGCGCTGGGCCTGGTCCCAGCACGCCACCCGCCGCGCCGACACCGAATCCCGCCTCCCCGACTACCCCCACCTCACCGTCATCCGCCTGCGCACCGCGCGGGAAGCCGACGTCTGGCTCCGCGCGATTCCCTGATCGCCGGCCGGGATGACGAGAAGGGGCACGCCGGGATGACGAGGGGAGGTGCGGGGATGACGGGGGTGTGGGAATGACGAGGGGGAGGTCCATCGGGATCTCAGGAGGTGCGCCCGAAAAGCCTCCGCCACCAACTGGTTCCGTCCCGCCCTGAAGGCGTGACGTGACTCTCGGCGCGCGATTCCGCGGCCGCCACCCGAACTGCCCGCGCAGCCTCACGCCCGGACTTCCACTCCGCGACCACGTCTTCCACCCGCACCGGCGCGACCGGTACCGGCGGCCCGCTGGGCATCCGCAGCCAGCGCACTATGCGGTCGTTGAGTTCGGAGACCGCTTCTCGCACTTCGCGTTCGGACCGCATGCCGCGCACGTTCTCCAGGAGCCGTTCGCGGTCGCGGCGCAGCACTATCGACTCGGGTAGCAGGGCGTCCGCGCTGAGCCCCTCACGTTTGAGTGCGGACCGCAGCCACCACCCGTCATCCACCGGTCCCGGCGGTATCGGCTGCCCGGCCCCGGGCAGATCATCGAATTCGCCCCGCTCGGCTGACTCGCGGATCTGCTTGTCGATCCACGACTCGAAGGTGAGATCGGGCGGTTTGCGCTCCGTCACGCCTTCCAGGATACCGAAGCGCGCTCGAGCGGCCGGTCGCGCCAACATTGCCCGTTTGCTTGCTGAATCCTGTTCGGCACGGCTAGCTTTCGGCGGGTGGAAAAGATCACCAGGCGAACCCTGTTGGCGGCGAGCACGATCGCGGCGGGCGGGTTGTTGGGGGCGGGGGTCGCGGGGGCGGAACCGTCGGCGGCGGGCGGGGCGTTCGATGCGGAATTCCGGGCGGTGGCCAGGGCGGCGGGTGGGCGGTGGCACGCGTATGTGACGGAGCTGGGGTCGGGGGAGCGGACGGCCGTGGTCGACGAGGACGCGGATTTCGTGATCGAGGGTGCCAGCGTGCAGAAGCTGGCGGTGATGGCGGGGGTGATGGCCGAGGTCGATGCGGGGCGGTTACGGCTCACGGACACAACGACTCTCGATGAGGCGAGCATCATGGAGGGGAGTGGGATCTATCTGAATCAGCCGGCGTTCGGGGATCAGGTGACCGTCGCCGGTCTGCTCACTTCCATGCTGCAGGTGTCGGACAATACGGCGGTGCGGCTGCTGGCGCGGTTCGTGCCGGGGGAGACCATCAACGGGAATCTGGCGAAGCTGGGGTTCGAGAAGACCCGGGTGGAGGTGATTCCGGGGGAGGAACGGTTCTATCTGGGCGTGACCACGCCCCGGGAGAACAACGACCTGCTGTACCGGCTGGCCTCGGGGACCCTGCTGTCGAAGGATTCGACGCAGGCGATCCTGCGCGTCATGAGCTGGTCGGGCGTCGGCTACACCGATGGCGTCCGCCGCTACATGTCCTCGGGCGAACGGGCGCGTTTCGCCACCAAATTCGGTGCGGCCGATGATCGCCGGCACGAGACCGGGGTGATGTTCGACGAGAACGGCGCACCGCTGCTGGCCTTCTCGTTCTTCGCCGATCGAGCGCCGGACGCGGGCAACTACGGCGGCACCAATCCGATCGTCGCCGCGCATGCGGCCCTGGGCCGCTTCATGATCGACACCTACAAGGGACTGTCGCCCTTGCGCCCCTACGTGAATCCGAAGGTGATCGCCGGGGGCCACTGACCTCAGATGCCGCCGTGCGCGGCCAGCGCCCGGACGGCGGCATCGGCTTGCGCGTAGGCCGCAGCGGCCAGCCGTTCCAGCAGCGCCAGTTTCACCTCGGGCGCCTGCCCGGTGAGCAGATCGAACCGGTCCGGCGGCAGCACCGCCAGCCGCACGGCCGATTCCGCGTACACGTCATTGGCGAACCGCACCCCGGCCAGCATCGACATCTCACCGAACGACATACCCGCGCTCAACGTCACCAGGCGATGCCGCCGATGCTCGCGATCGTCGAACGTGAACCGCACCCGCCCCGACAGGATCAGGAACAACCCGCAGCGCGGACTGTCGTGCGCCACGATGCGTTCCCCGCGCGCCACCGTCCGCGTCTCGAATTCCTTGGCCAGCAGCAGCCGTTCGTCCTCCGGCATGGCCGCCAGCGCCGGATGCTCGGCCACCGCGTAGGCGGCGGGCGTGCGCTCGTCCTCGGGCGTGTGCTCGTCCAGAATGATCTGCTCGCACCATTCGGTGGCGGCATCGCGATCGATGAACACCCGCCCTTGCGGATCGGCGGGATCCAGACTCGACACCAGCCGCCCGAGCTTGGCGTCCGGATCGACCAGCGCCACCCGGGTGCCCGCCGCGGCGAGTTCGGATTGCAGATCGTCGAGCATCCGGATGGCGATGGCGCTCACATCCCCGACCTCGCGCAGATCCAGCACCAGCGCCGCCAGTTCGCCCGGAGTGTGCTCCACCGCCCGCACCGTGGATTCCGCGCCCGCGAACAACAGGTCGCCGTGCAGTTCGAAAATGCGCGCCCGATCCCCGAACCGGCGCAGCACCGCCAGCTCCTCGGGCTCCCGCCGCAACCGCGACGGCGCTTCGGCCACCGAATACGCGGCGCGAATGGCGGTGCGCGCGGCCCGCGACACGTGCAGGAAGTGCAAGCCCAATCGGGTCGAAAGCTCCCGGCAAGCCTTCACCCCGCGCACGCTGCTGCCGTGCTCGTCCAATCGCGGCGAATACACCGCTATCCCGATCTGCCCGGGCAGCACCGCCAGAATTCCGCCGCCCACACCGCTTTTCGCGGGCAGCCCGACCGTGGTCACCCAGTCGCCCGCCGCGTCGTACATGCCGCAGGTGGTCATCACCGAGAGCACCTGCTCGACCAGCGGCCCCGACAGCGCGCGTTCCCGGGTGAGCGGATTCACCCCGTTATTGGCCAAGGTCGCCGCCATCATGGCCAGATCACGGCAGGTGACGTCGATGGAACACTGCCGGAAATACCGGTCGACCGCTTCGTCCGGATCGATATCGATGATGCCCGCCCCGCGCAGCAGATACCCGATGGCCCGATTGCGATACCCGGTCCGCGCCTCGGAGGCGTACACCTCCTCGTTCAGGCGCAGTTCCCGCCCCGCGAATCGGCTGTAGCTGCGCCGGATTCGCGTGAACCGGTCCTCCGCGTCCCGCCCGGTGATCAGCGACGCGGCGGTGATCGCCCCGGCATTGATCATCGGATTGCGTGGCCGCTGCGTGCGCGGATCCAGGCTGATCTCGTTGAACGGCTCCCCGGACGGCTCCACATCGATGCGTTCGGAGACCGCGTCCAGTCCCCGATCCGCCAGCGCCAGTGCGTAGGTGAACGGTTTCGAGATCGACTGAATCGTGAAGCAGGTGTCCAGATCTCCGCTCCCGTACACCCGCCCGTCCGCCGTCGCGAGGCAGACGCCGAACGAATCCGGTTGCACCGCCGCCAGTTCCGGGATGTAGTCGGCGAGCGCGCCCGAGGTGTCGGATCGGCACAATTCGTACACTTCGTCGATCAAGCGCGCCACAACGCCGCTGGTAGCAAGCCCGGAGCCGTCGAAGATCGGTGCGGAAGGTGCCACCGCGCCACTGTATCCGGGTAGAGTGTGCCAAGCCTCACATTCCTTGCGGATGTCGCAGGTGGGTTTCGTTCCTGGCGTCGGGGGTCGGGCGGGGCTCCGTAGACTGTTGCAAACACAGGAGACATCCGGAGGGAGCAATAGCCGTGGGAGTGCTTTCCCGGGTCGACACGCCCGAGGACTTGCGCCGGCTGTCGGTACCGGAGCTGCGCGAGCTGGCGGAGGAGATTCGCGAGTTCCTGGTGCGCAAAGTCGCGGCGACGGGCGGGCATCTGGGGCCGAACCTGGGTGTCGTCGAGCTCACCATCGCGCTGCATCGCGTATTCGACTCGCCTGCCGACCCGATCATCTTCGATACCGGTCACCAGTCGTATGTCCACAAGATCCTGACCGGCCGCAAGGACGGCTTCGACACCCTGCGCAAGCAGGGCGGGCTGTCCGGGTATCCGTGCCGCGCCGAGAGCGCGCACGACTGGGTCGAGTCCTCGCACGCGTCGGCCTCGCTGTCCTATGCCGACGGGCTGGCCAAGGCGTTCGATCTGACCCGGCAGAAGCGGTCGGTGGTGGCGGTCGTCGGTGACGGCGCGCTGACCGGCGGCATGTGCTGGGAGGCGTTGAACAATATCGCCGCCGGGCAGGATCGCTCGGTGGTCATCGTGGTCAACGACAACGGGCGGTCCTATGCGCCCACCATCGGCGGTTTGGCCGATCGGCTGGCCGGACTGCGCATGCAGCCCGCCTACGAGCACGCCCTCGACGCCACCAAGCGGATCGTGCAGAGCATTCCGCGGGTCGGGGATTCGGCGTATTCGATGCTGCACGCCATCAAGACCGGGATAAAGGATGCCGTCGCGCCGCAGGAGCTGTTCGGCGATATCGGGCTGAAGTACGTGGGCCCGGTGGACGGGCACGACACGATCGCCCTCGAAGGTGCGCTGCGGCGCGCCAAGGACTTCGGCGGTCCGGTGGTGGTGCACGTGGTCACCCAGAAGGGGCGCGGGTACAAGCTCGCCGAGGAGCACGAAGCCGATCAGATGCACGCGGTCGGCAAGATGGATCCGGAAACCGGTGAGCCGGTGAGCAGTTCGGCCGGGCCGAGCTGGACTTCGGTGTTCTCCAAGGAATTGATCGCGCAGGCCGAGCAGCGGGACGACATCGTGGCGATCACCGCCGCCATGCCGGGGCCGACCGGTCTGTCGTCGTTCGGGGATCGCTTCCCCGAGCGCATGTTCGACGTCGGTATCGCCGAACAGCACGCCATCACCTCCGCGGCCGGTATGGCGCTGGGCGGCTTGCATCCGGTCGTGGCCATCTACTCGACGTTCCTGAACCGCGCCTTCGACCAGCTGCTCATGGACGTGGCGCTGCTGAAGCTCCCGGTCACGCTGGTGCTGGACCGTGCGGGCATCACCGGCGACGACGGCGCTTCGCATAACGGCATGTGGGATCTGTCGGTGCTCGGTATCATCCCGGGCATCCGGGTCGCCGCCCCGCGCGATGCTGCCACCCTGCGCGAGGAGCTCGGCGAGGCGCTGCACATCAGCGACGGGCCAACCGCCATCCGCTTCCCCAAGGGCGCTGTGGCCGAGGAGATCTCGGCCGTCGAACGCTGCGACGGCGTCGACGTGCTGCGCCTGCCCGATGCGCAGGCCGGGTCCGCCCAGTCCGCGCACGGCGACGTCCTGCTCGTCGCGGTCGGCGCGTTCGCCGACCTGGCGCTGAAGGTCGCGGATCTGCTGTCCGCCGAAGGTGTTTCGGTCACCGTCATCGACCCGCGCTGGGTGCTGCCGGTCTCCGACACCGTGGTGAAGCTGGCCGAGAACTACCGCCTGGTGGTCACCCTGGAGGACAGCGGCCTGCACGGCGGCATCGGCAGCACGGTCTCGGCGCGCATGCGCGAATCCGGCGTGGACGTCCCCACCCGCGATATCGGTGTCCCGCAGCGCTTCCTGGACCACGCCTCGATCACTCAGGTCCGCCAGGAACTCGGCCTCACCCCCGGCGATATCGCCCGCCGCGTACACGGCTGGCTCGGCGACAGCGCCGAGGCGGACAAGGCGATGGCGGAAGCGGAGGCGGCACCCGTCGCGGATTCGGCGGAGCGCGCGCTCGCGGAGTAGCTCGAGCTCTGGAGTTCAGCCCGAGAGCGAACGGGCTCCAGGGCCGGCGGGCTTTGGAGTCAGCGGGCCCCGGGGTCGGCGGGCTCCAAGGGCCGACGGACCGGCGAGCGGGCGGGCATGCCGGTGATCAGGTTTCGCGATATGCGGGCGGCACCCTCGGGTGCCGCCCGTTTTTCATATGCCGCACGGGGGTTCTCGCGTAGATTCTGTAACCGGTTACAGTTTTCCGGTCAGGAGTCCGCATGACATTCGTCCTCGTCGACAAGCCGCGCCCGGGCATCGCCCTGGTCACCCTCAATCGCCCGGATCGCATGAACGCCATGGCATTCGACGTGATGATCCCGCTGCGCGAAACCCTGGAAGCGGTCGCGGCGGACAACGAGGTGCGCGCGGTGGTGCTGACGGGCGCGGGCCACGGCTTCTGCTCCGGGGCGGACCTGCAGCACGCCGGCAAGGTCCCCGGGGTGGAGGGCTTGACGAAAACCACGGTGGCCCGCCGCTCCATGGACCTGCTCAACAACGTCATGCTCACCCTGCGCCGCATGCACCAGCCGGTCATCTCCGCCATCAACGGCGCGGCCATCGGCGGCGGCTTCTGCCTGGCCATGGGCACCGACATCCGCATCGCCGCCGAGGACGCCTACTTCCGCGCCGCCGGCATCAACAACGGCCTCACCTCCGCCGAACTCGGCATCAGCTACACCCTGCCGCGCGCCATCGGCTCCACCCGCGCCTTCGAGATCATGCTCACCGGCCGCGACGTCGATTCCACCGAAGCCGAACGCATCGGCATCGTCTCCCGCGTGGTCCCCGGCGACAAACTCCTGGAAACCGCCTACGACACCGCCGACCAGATCCTGCGCTGGAGCCGCGTCGGCGCCGAACTCACCAAACGCATGCTCTGGTCCGGCCTGGAAGCTGGCAGCTTCGAATCCCACATGCAGCACGAGGGCATGGCCCAGCTCTACGTCCGCCTCACCACCGACAACTTCGACGAAGCCATCCGCGCCCGCAAGGACCGCCGCCCACCCCACTTCGAACACTGAAAAACGGTTTGCCGCCGGGACCGGTCACCAGGCAGATTGACACCTTTACGGCCGGGCCCGGGGCGGGGGAGAACATGCAACTGACGGTTTCGGAACAGGATGCCGCACAACGAGTTCCGCTCTTCGGTCCGATCGGTTACGCGGCCGCGGTCGCCATCGCCTTCGGCGCGGAACTGATCGCCTACTTCGATGGGCCGATGCTGCTGTATCTCTCGCTCGCCCTACCGCTTTTCGCGGCGGCGTTCGCGGGGCGGCCCCGGCAATTGTCGATCGGCGCGCTGAGCGGCCTGGCGGCCTTCCCTTTCGGCTGCCTCTGGTCGGTGCCCTCTCTCGCCTGGCTGGTGCTGGTGCCGGCGATCGCCGTCGTCCGTCCGGACCTCGGTCGGCGGCGCGGCCTCTCGCCGCCGCGCCCGGACTCGGACCGCCCGGCCGGATTCATCTCCTGGGAGGCCGCCACCGTCGGCATTCCGGGCGGCTGGCTGCTGTCGACCATGGCACTGGCCACACCGGAGTCCTACCTGCCCGGAACCGGCGTCACCGTCTGCGTCGCCGCCGTGCTGCTCATCGTGCCGGCGCTGTTCGCCGTACCCGCCCGTTTCGTGCGCCGGCCCTTGCCGGCAGCCCTGCTCGGCTGGGCGCGCGGTACCGCCGCGGCCGTACTCGCCGGGATCGCACTGACCCCGCTGGCCTGGCAGATTTTCGACGGTTTCGCGCCGCCGGCCCCGAGCTGAAAACCTCCCGCCGATCCGGTGCCGGATCAGTGCGCGGGTTCGATGTGCTTGCGCCGGACCAGCAGAACGATCGCCAGGACGGGATACAGCAGGATCGGCAGCAGGGTGCCCGGGTAGAAGGTCTGGTCGGCCAGGACGGCGGTGCCGCTGAGGAGGGTGAAGTCGAAGAGGCCGTGGGTGATGGAGTTGAGGACGTTGCCGCGGCTGACCCGGCGGATCAGGTAGAAGAAATAGCCGGCCAGACTGACCATGATCGCCTGGAGCAGCGCGGACGCGCCGTGCGTGAGGGCGTTGGTCAGGTGCACCGCGCCGAAGACCAGGCTGGACCACAGCGCGACGCGGCCTTCGGTGAGGCCGTGCGCGCGCAGGGTGACGACGCCGATGCCGCGGAACATGCCCTCCTCGCCCCAGCCGACGAACTGGGTGGCGATGAGCAGGACCAGAACGTACAGCCAGCCCTTCTCAGCGAGGGCGCTGTAGCCGATACCGCCGGCGATGGCCACGGCGAACACGATCGGCACCACGCGCACCCACGATTGGGTGGGGCGGTCGTCGTGCAATACCGGCCGCAACCAGCCCAGATAGGCGATGACGCCGTAGGTGAAGGCCAGGGCCGCGCCGAGCGGGATGATCATGCCGTAGCAGACCGCCCGCGTGGACAGGAAGTCGTCCTCGCCGCTGAGATGCTTCATCAGAATCCCGCCGCCCTGGATGATCGCGAGGTAGGCGAGGACGATCACGGCGAACATGGGGTAGGAAAGCCGCCGGCCCGGGGTGGTAGCCGGCGCGTGGACCTGCGACGCGCTCATGATCAGAACATAGAGGAGCCGAACTGGGCGGTTGGTGATTTCGCGCGCAACACACGGTCGCCGTCGGCCTCGTCCGTGCCGCAGGGCCTTTCGCCCGGCCGTCGGCAAACGGTCCAGTGACGCGGCGCATTTCGCGATGTCCGACCGCGCGGGTTCCGGCGGGTGCGCGAATCCCCCGGGTCCGAGCCGAGGTCGGACGTGGGGCGCGAATGGTCAGACTTTGGGCGACGAATAGAGGGCGGTGGCCAACCGGGGGACCGCGAGTTCACGCTGCCACGGGCGAGCGCCCCCGGCGGCGAGATAGTCGTCGATGAGCCGCGGGGCATCGCCGTTGGTGGCGGTCAGCGGGAGCCCGTCCCAGCACATGCGCCGCAGCAGATCCGGGGTGAGCAGGTTCTCGACCGGAATCGACACCTCGTTGGACAGCTCGGTCATGGCGGCCCGGGCGCTCGCGAGGCGGGCCGCGGCAGCCGGATCGCGGCGTTCCCAGCGATTCACCGGGGGCGGCCCGTCGAAGGGCTGGGTGAGCGGAGGCAGCTCGTTGTCCGGAAGCGCGCGGGCGCGCTCCACCGCGCCGAGCCATTCGCGCGAGTAGCGGCGCTGGCGCGGCCCGCCGAAGATGGGCAGCGCACGCAATTGGGCGATGGTCTTGGGCTCGCCGGTGGCGGCGGACACGATCGCCGAGTCGGGGAGGATGCGGGCGGGCGCCACATCCCGCAGCCGGGCCAGGCGGTCGCGCGTGGTCCACAGTTCACGCACGATGGCGAGCTGCCGCGTGCGGCGCAGGGTGTGAATCCCGGAGGTGCGGCGCCAGCGATCGGCTTTCGGCGCGGACGGTTCGGCCAGCCGCACATGCTCGAATTCCTGGGCGGCCCAATCGGTTTTGCCCTGGTGTTCGAGTTCGACGGCGACCGCGTCGCGCAGTTCGAGGAGCAGCTCCACATCGAGGGCCGCGTAGTTCAGCCATTCGTCGGGCAGCGGGCGGGTGGACCAGTCGGCGGCCCCGTGCCCCTTGCGCAGTTCGCGCCCGAGCAATCGTTCCACCATGGCGGCCAGACCGACCCGCTCGTATCCGGCCAGCCGCCCGCCCAGTTCGGTGTCGAACAGCCGCGCCGGGTACAGCCCCAGTTCGGCCAGCCCGGGCAGATCCTGATCGGCGGAGTGCAGCACCCATTCGAGGCCGTTGATGGCGTCCGCGAGCGGCGTCAGCGCTTCGTCCACCGGCACCGGATCGATGAGGAAGCTGCCCGCGCCCGCGCGCCGCAACTGGATCAGATAGGCGCGATTGGAGTAGCGGAACCCGGAAGCGCGTTCGGCGTCGACCGCCAGCGGACCCGTGCCGGCGGCCAAGCGGCGCGCGGCGTCGGCGATTTCGGCGGGGGTGTCCAATACCGGCGGCACACCGTCCACTGGCGCGAGCAAGGGGACCGCGACGGTGGCTTCGGGTTCTTCTGGTACGGACATGGTCTTGAACTTTACGGGTAGGGCGGGAATGGGCCCGCGTCCCGTCGATAATCGGCTGACCGGCACGCGGCTGTGCGCTGTTCGGAATCGTACGTGCCCGCCGCCGGTTTCGTTGCGGTACAGAAGTTCTCATCCGCGTCCGGACGCCCTG
The DNA here is from genome assembly GCF_001613325.1 of Nocardia yamanashiensis NBRC 100130. Lineage (GTDB taxonomy): Bacteria > Actinomycetota > Actinomycetes > Mycobacteriales > Mycobacteriaceae > Nocardia > Nocardia yamanashiensis. The sequence continues at coordinate 582,833 of NZ_BDCD01000002.1, forward strand.
TCGCGGAGGGGAAAATCACACTGACCACCACGAACGGCGGGAGCGGCGGCGGGACCTAGTCGTCGTCCGCGCCGCCGCGCCGCACGTCCAGCCGGGTGACGCCGGCGGGCGGCAGGCCCGAGGCGTAGGCGAGGACTTCGGCGAAGGCTTCGACGTGCGGGCGCATCTCGGTGTCGCCGACCGTCCAGGACGCGCGCAGTTCCAGCTGATGCGCGCGCGGCGGCCCGGCGATATCGCCGTAGCGCACCGAGCTGGTGGAGGTCACGGTCCCGCCGAGCGCGGTGTACCCGGTGCGCGATTCGAGCGCGTCCACCAGCCAGCTCCACGCCACTTCGGGCAGCAGCGGGTCGGCGGCGAGCGCGGAATCGATGTCGGCCTGGATGTAGGCGACCAGCCGGAACACCCCGTGCCAGGCCTCTTGCCCGTTCGGGTCGTGTAGCAGGATGAGCCGCCCGAACGCGTCCCCGTCGGAGTCGACGGGCACCACATTGGTGTCGGGTCGCGTGACTTCCGCACCTAACGCGTAGGAGTAAGGAGCCAGGCGCTGGGGCGGGCGGATCGGAGCGAGCTCGATCCGAGGGTGAACGGTTGCGGTTCCCATCGCATCGACCGCGGCGCGAAACCTTGGGGGTTCTTCGGGTTCCGGGGTCGGTGCGGCGCCGTCGCGGAAGTCGAGCGGTGTCACGGAAGGCAACGGTAGACCGCCGGGGGCCGGAGTCGTGCGAGGCGCGCCGTCATGCCCCTTTACGATGGCTCGTGATGAGCACTCACAGCCGCCGCCAGTTGACCGACGCACCCTTCCTCGTCGCCGCGAAGGGTGGCGTTCCGCATCGGCGTCCGGTGTGGTTTATGAGACAGGCCGGTCGGTCTCTTCCGGAGTATCGGGAACTGCGCGCGGGAATCGGCATGCTGCAGTCCTGTTTCGATCCGGAGCTGGTCTGCGAGATCACCATGCAGCCGATCCGCCGCCACGATATGGACGCGGCAATCCTGTTCTCCGACATCGTGGTTCCGCTCAAGGCGGCGGGCATCGACCTCGATATCGTGGCGGGCGTCGGCCCCGTGGTGGCGAACCCGGTGCGCGACACCGCCGATGTGCGCGCGCTGCCGCGGCTGCGGGCCGAGGAAGTGGGTGCGGTCACCGCGGGCATCAAACTGCTGCTCGACGAACTCGATCAGGTTCCGCTCATCGGGTTCGCCGGTGCGCCTTTCACCCTCGCGTCCTATCTGGTCGAGGGCGGGCCGTCGAAGAATCACGAACGCACCAAGGCGATGATGCTCGCCGATCCCGCCACCTGGCACGAGCTGCTCGGGGTGCTCACCGATATCACCATCGAATTCCTGCGCGCCCAGATCGACGCGGGCGTGGACGCGGTGCAGCTCTTCGATTCCTGGGCCGGGGCGCTGTCCCTCGCCCAGTACCGCGAATACGTGATGCCGCACTCCGAACGCGTCTTCACCGAACTGGCCGGAGCGGGCATTCCGCGCATCCACTTCGGCGTCGGCACCGGAGAACTGCTGGGCGCCATGGGCGAAGCGGGCGCGGACGTGGTCGGCGTCGACTGGCGCATCCCGCTCACCGACGCCATCCGCCGCGTCGGTCCCGGAAAAGCGTTGCAGGGCAACCTCGATCCGGCGGTTCTTTTCGCGGGCCCCGCCGCTATCGAAGCCGAGGTTCGCCGCATCGCCCATGAAGCCGACGAGGCCATCACCCTCGGCGCGAAGGGGCACATCTTCAACCTCGGCCACGGCGTCCTCCCCGCCACCGACCCGACGGTCATCACCGACACGGTCGCCCTGATCCACAGCCTTCCCGCACCGCTGTAACCGGCGCTGCTCATCCACCGCACCGGCCCGCGTCCACCAGACGCGGGCCGCTGTCGTTCGTGGGGTGCGCAGCATCGGATGAGGCCGCGATGTGGTCCCGCCACCAGGTCTTGTCGCCGCGGACTCGGCGGGGCAGTCACGCTTGCTGCCGGGGTTCGGCGACTCACGGCGGTGGCGGGGGATCACCGCATACCGGGCGCAGGTCACACTCCCGGCCGGGAGTAGGTTGGCGGTGTAGCGGCTCGACGGTGAGGTGCGGGCTGTGATGCTGTGGCCCGGCGCTCGAGCGGGCCGCGGCGATCACGGAGTGACGAGGAGTGCTCGATGCGGATCGCGGTGGTCGGTGGCGGAATCAGTGGACTGGTTGCCGCGTATCGATTGCGTCAGGCGCTGGGATCAGCCGCGGATCTGGTCCTGATCGAACGGCGCGCCCGCATCGGCGGAATCCTGCGCACCGGTGAGCTGGCCGGTGATCCGGTGGATCTGGGTGCGGAGGCGTTCGTCGGCCGCCGGCCCGAAATCCCCTCGCTCATGCGCGAACTCGGCATCGAAGACCAGTTGGTGTACCCCGCCGGACGGCGGCCGCTGATCTGGTCGGGCGGTACCTCTCACCCGCTGCCCGAAGGCACGCTCATGGGCATCCCCGCCAGCCCGGAAGCGGTAACCGGGCTCGTCGACGCCGACACCCTGACCCGCATCGCCACGGAACCCCAACGCCCCCTGCACTGGTCGCCCGGCGACGACATCTCGGTCGCGGCCCTGGTCGGGGATCGCTTCGGCGAACAGGTCGTGCACCGCAGCGTCGACCCGCTGCTCGGCGGAGTCTATGCGGGACTTGCCAATACGATCGGCGTCCGCGCCGCCCTCCCCACCCTCGCCGCCGCCCTCGACGGCGGCGCCCCCAGCCTCACCGCGGCCATCGCCACCGCCCTGCCCGCCCCCTCCACGACCCCCGTTTTCGGCGGTATCCGCGACGGTTACGGCGTCCTCCTGGAAGCCCTCCGCACCGCCGCCGACGTCAAGATCGAAACCGAAACCACCGCAACCGAACTCCGCCGCACCCCCACCGGCTGGCACCTGAACCCGGTAGGCCCGGTCGACGCTGTGATCCTGGCCACCCCGGCCCCGGTCACCGCATCGCTCCTCGCCGAGATCGCCCCCGCCGCAACCGAACTGCTCACCGGCATCGAACTCGCGTCCTCCGCGGTGGTCGCCATGGCTCTCCCCGCCGACACCGATCTCCCCGAGAACTCCGGCATCCTGGTCGCCACCGGAGAGCCCTTGCGCGCCAAGGCCTTCACCCTGTCGAGCCGCAAATGGCCCCACCTGGCATCCCGCGACGTGGCCCTGGTCCGCGCCTCCTTCGGCCGCTACGGCGCAGCCACCCCTCTGACCTGGTCGGACGAAGAACTCATCGCCGCCGCCCGCGAAGACCTCGTCACCGTCACGAGCGCAACGATCCACCCGTTGCAAGCGGTAGTCCAACGCTGGCCCGGCGGCCTCCCCCAATACGCCCCCGGCCACACCACCCGAATCGCCGATCTCCGTTCGGCCACAGCCGATCTCCCCGCCCTCGCCCTGGCAGGCTCCTACCTCGACGGCGTCGGCGTCCCCGCCTGCGCCGCCACCGGCACCGCCGCCGCAGCACGCATCCTCGACGACCTCAGCCACCGCTGACCCGACCTCGATCGACCACACCTCACCCGACCGCCGGCGTGAGGAATTGCCGCGCCCGGTCCGCCCGCCCGGCACGAACATGATCGACAACGGATAGGACCGCCACGGCGATACCTGCGACGATGCCGACGATGAAGGACCACCCCGCGACCGAGTCGAAAATGCTTGCCGCGGAAGCGGAGACGTTCCCGTCCCCCGTCACCAACGCGGCCAAGGGGACCAGGTGATCGTCGGACTGATCGGTGAAGTCGGTCATGGTGAGCGCGAAGGACAGCGCCGCGAGATCGGCGACAACGAGGGTGACGAGAGTGTGCGGGCGCAACGATGGCGCGAACACGGTGGCCATGATGGCGGCCAGCAGCAGCGGTGCGAGTGAGATGGCGGCAACCAGCCCGAAGCTCATGATGATGATGACGAACCACCACCCCGGCGCGAGCATCCGCACCGCGATGGCGAGCAGAACGACCACGATCTGGCTGATGACGAGCAATGACCGATTCATGAGGGGACCTTCCGCGTCGGAGAACTGGCAACGCGTTCGATCCTGCTGAACAAGGGCGCCCCGCCGGATGAGCCCGGCTACTCGACCCCCTGAGTAGATCTGCCTAAACGGGCCCCGCTCCACCACGTACCTCGAGCGGCCCCATCGCGCGCCTGAAGTGGCGGACGGGTCAGCGGGGGAGTAGGTCTGTGGTGTCGGTGTTGCCGCCGCACAGGACGATTGCCACTCGCTCGCCCGGACGGGGCACATAGGCCCCGAAGCGGAGGGCGGCCAGGGCGGTGGCGGCGGCGTGTTCCACGGGGAGGTGGCGGTTCGTCCAGAGCAGTTTGCGGGCGGCGATGATCTGCTCGTCGGTGACCAGGACCGAGCGGACGTCGGCGAGCGCGGCGGCGGCCAGGGCCATTTCGGAGGTGCGGGTGGCGCCGAGGGAATCGGCGGCGATGGAGTCGATGGGGACGTCGACCGGGTGGCCTTCGGCGAGGGCGGTGTTGAAGGCGCGGCAGTTCTCCGGTTCGGCGGCGATCACGCGGATGCCGTGGTGGGCGGCGGCTACGGCCACCCCGGTGAAGAGTCCGCCGCCGCCGACCGCGACTACCACGGTGTCCAGACCGGGTAGCTGCGCGACGATTTCGTCCAGCAGCGTGCCCGCGCCGGCGGCGATGTACGGATCGTCGTAGGCGTGCGAGCGCAGGGCTCCGGTGGTGGCTGCGTAGCGCTCGCAGTCGGCGGCCGCGTCGGCATAGGCCGCGCCGCCGGACATGACCTGCGCGCCCAGGGATTTCAGGCGCTCGACCTTCACCGCCGGCGCGGCGGTGGGAAGGAAGACGGTGGCGGCGGCATCGACGAGCCCGGCGGCCCACGCGCAGGCCACGCCCGCGTTCCCGCCCGAGGCGATGGTCACGCCCACTTTGGGCAGGTCACCCGATTCCTGATGCGCCAGCATGAAATTGGCGGCCCCGCGAGCTTTGAAGCTCCCCGTGTACTGCAGATGCTCGAGCGCGAACCACACCTGTCCGCCGCCGGGTGCGGGAACGGTGCCCGGGTCGGCAGGCGTGAGCACCACCGGACGGGTGTGCCCCGCGATTCGGTCGGCGGCCGCTTTCACGTCTGCGTAAGTCGGATGCACTGCACTTCCTTCGCTTCGATGCGGATTCGGACGATACGGACAGCCCGGGCGACACTCCGGGCCCGCGGTATCGGATAGTTACACTGTAACTTACGCTGGTGACATGCCCAGGAAGTCGAAGTCGCTCGACGAGGCGACACCGGAGGCCATCGCGCACGCCGGACTGGCCATCATCAGCGAAAAGGGCGGCGCCGAACTGAGTTTCCGCGCCATCGCGAACTATCTGGACGTGTCGCACACCACGGTGGTGCGCCGGGGTGGCGGAGATTTCGCGGGCCTGCTCGACCTGCTCGCCGATCACCTCGCCGACCACCTGCCCGAGATCCCCGCCGGCTCCGGGACCTGGGCGGAGGTGACCGAAAACCGTTTTACCGCCTGGTACGAACTGCTCGGCACCCGCCCCGGTCTGGTGCTGCTGCGCGGCTCCCGCTCCTGGTTCGGCCCGCGCCTGCTGTCCCGCCTCACCGAACCGCAGCTGGCCGACAATATGGCCGCCGGCCTCAGCGTCCAGGACGCCCTGCTGGCCTACCGCGAAATGTACCTCTACACCCTGGGCTGCGCCGCGCTCATCGAACACCGCGACCGCAAATCGGTACTGCTGCGCGCCCGTTCGGCCCTGGCCGCCCTGGACCCGGACGAATTCCCGGTGCTGGGTACCCATCTCGACGAGGTGGCCCGCCTGACCGTCAGCGACGACATCTTCCGCGACGGCCTGCGCCGCCTCATCGCCTCCTGGTCCGCCCGCCCCTGACCCCGTGTTGCCGGTCCGTGACCGCCCGCTGTGAACACGCCCGCGCGGCCGCGCGATATCGCTTCTGAACGCTGGGCGCCGCCGGTGCCGGGGAAGGGGAGCGATGATCGCGCGGCTGGCCGAGGCCGTTCCGAAGGTGTGGTCGGTGGCCGCGTCCGTCTTCCCGCTGCTGTACGTCATCGAATGGCTGCTGCTGCTCTACGGTCTGCTGCTGCTGGAACGTCTGGCCGCACCGGCCCTGGCCGGGGTGCGCCGCCGGACCCGCGGCCCCCGGGTGGCACGATGGGTGCCATGGCGCGACTCGACTACAAGGCCCTCAACGACACCATCCGCTACCTCATGTTCTCGGTGTTCCAAGTGGAGCCCGGTGTGCTCGGCGACGACCGTGCGGCCGCCGTCAAGGAGGCCCGCGAGTTCTTCGATTCTCTGGAAGAGCGCGGCGTGATCGTGCGCGGTATCTACGATGTGGCCGGCATGCGCGCCGACGCCGATTTCATGATCTGGTGGCACGCGGAGAAGATCGAGGAGATCCAGGCCGCCTACGCCGATTTCCGCCGCACCACCGAACTGGGCCAGGCCTCGAACCCGGTGTGGTCCAATGCCGCTCTGCATCGCCCGGCCGAATTCAACAAGTCCCACATCCCCGCGTTCCTGGCGGGCGAGGAGCCGGGCAACTACATCTGCGTGTACCCGTTCGTGCGCTCCTACGAGTGGTACCTGCTGCCGGACGAGGAGCGCCGCAAGATGCTCGCCGATCACGGCAAGGCGGCCCGCGGCTACCCGGATGTGCGCGCCAATACGGTCGCGTCCTTCGCGCTCGGCGACTACGAGTGGCTGCTCGCCTTCGAGGCCCCGGAGCTGCATCGCATCGTGGATCTGATGCGGGATCTGCGCGCCACCGAGGCGAGGTTGCATGTGCGCGAGGAGATTCCGTTCTTCACCGGTCCGCGCGTGGAGATCGAGCAGCTGATCGCCTCGCTGCCCTGAGTTTGCTCCCCGCATGCCCGGACAATTCGGGGCATGCGGGGAATCGCGTTCGCTCCGTAGGATTCCTGCGACCTACTTCGCTGCCTCGTCCGAGGGGTGCAGGCGCAGCGAGATGGAGTTGATGCAGTAGCGCTTGTCCGTGGGCGTGGGATATCCCTCGCCCTCGAACACGTGCCCCAGATGGCTGTGGCAGTTGGCGCACAGCACTTCCACCCGCCGCATGCCGAGCGAATCATCGGCCTTCAGGATCACCGCGTCCGAATCGGCCGGATCGAAGAACGACGGCCACCCGCAGTGCGAATGGAATTTCTCGGTGCTGCGGAACAATTCGGCCCCGCAGGCCCGGCAGGCGTACACGCCCTCGGTCTCGGTATCGGTGTATTCACCCGTGAACGCCCGCTCGGTGCCCGCCTCCCGCAGCACCGCGTACTCCTCGGGGCTCAGCTTGGCGCGCCACTCCTGCGGCGTGAGCTGGATTCGCGGTTGCGAAGTATCGGCATCGGAACTCATGCCCCCACGCTAATACTTCGCCGCGATCAGTGTCCGGTGCCCTGTGCGACCGGTTCGGCATGGCGCGCACGGCCATTGCTCGTGACCGGCGCTTCCCGCTGCTCCGGATGCATCCACGCCGGATCCAGGGATTTGCCCGCCTGCAACCGGCCTTCGCGCTTCGCGGTCAGGTAGCGCTCGCCCAGCACACAGAAGATGACGATGAGCAGCAGGCCCCAGCCGAAGGTGACGCGCAGGTATTCCAGGGTGCGGCCCGGCGACTGCCAGCGATCCGAGAGCCACTTGTCATAGGACATGAACCCGAACACCGCCACCCACGCCGGCCAGTTGCGCAGTGTCGAATTCTTCAGCACCACGGTCATGAGCAGCGGGAACAGGAACATCGAGTAGTACATCTGGCCGAGCGAGCCGAGCAGCAGCACACCGGCGATCAGCACGCCGGAGGTGGTGCAGACGAAGAACACCTCGTCCTCGAGGTAGTACCGGTACAGGATCCACAGGATGGCCAGCACCATCACGCCCATGGCGATGCGGATGGTCCAGGTCAGCCAGTCCGCGACGCCGTAGTACCCGGCATTGCCGACGATGGCGCTGTTGAAGTAGTCCCGCGACTCCATGATGTAAGGCCAGGTGTGCGACCAGAACTGCTTGTAGTCCACGATCAGCGGCCAGGCCGCCAGGTTCAATGCGACCGGAATGCCCAGGGCGGTGATGAACACCTTCCACTGCCCGCGCACTAGCGGAATGAACAGCAGCGGCGCCAGCAACGGCCCCTTGACCGCGATGGTCAATCCCAATGCCACCCCGGCCCATAGATCCTTGCGCTTCAGCAGCAGGTGGAAGTACGCCACCATGGCGAGCAGCAGACAGCCGTTGATATTGGTGAAAACCAGGGTGTTGGTGACGGTTTCGGACATGAACATGGCCAGCAGCAGCGCGGGCGCGGCCACCGAGTTCAGCGTGAAGTTGAACAGCCGCAGCAGCAGATACCCGGCCAGGATGATGGCCGCCGCGTTCACCAGGATGAACAGCCACCGCGACTTCTCCGGGTCGACGATGGCCAGCGGCGCGATCAGCAGCGTCCCGCTGGGCGGGTACAGGTAGTGCGGATCGGTCGAGTTGAAGTTCGCCCCGTAGATGGCGCGATGGTTGAGGAAGTTCAACGACGCGTCGTAGACGGGGCGGAAGTCATTGGTGATGTACCCGTTGACAGCCTTGATGAACACCCGGTTGATCACGGTCAGGATCGCGAACGGCCATAAGGCGAAGTTCAGGACCTCGGCGGTGGTGCGAGCGGTGCGGGGCTCGAGCTGGCGAAGGAACACTCGGGCACGGTACACCGGAAACCGCGCTCGAGGTTGCGCGGACCCGCCGAAAACGTGCCCCGCGGCACAGGGATGAACTCGAATGGTGGGGCGCTAGGCGGGACAGGCGGTTCCGTCGGCGGGGAGCTTGGCGTCCTTCAGGTAGTCGACCATGTTCTGCTGCACGCAGCCGGAGTGCGAGAAGCTGGGGTGGCCCCAGCCCTGCCAGACCACGGTGGAGGTGCGGGCGCCGGCGGTGCCGAGGGCGCCGCTGACCGAGGGGCGGCCGTCCTGGCCGGTGACCGGATCGGCGTTGCCGCCGAGGATCAGGACCGGCTTGTCGAACTTTTCGGGCAGGGGCATGACGGCGGCGGCGGGCCACGCCGAGCAGGCCATCAGTCCGATGGCGGTGACGCGGCCGAAGACCGGGTACTGGTTGCCCCAGGTGCCGGAGAGTTCCTTGGCGCGCGCGGAGGACGCGGGCTGCGAATTGTCGCTGCACCGGTTCACGTACTCACCGTCGCTGGCGATGGCCGAATTGGCTTTCAGCACATAGGGCTGCAACGGCCCCCGATCCCCGCGCCCCAGCGCGGCCAGCGCATCGGCGAATTCGGTGACGGTGTTGTTCTGCACGGCAAGCGGATTGCCGAGGAACCCGCTCAGCGTGGTCACCAGCACCGCGGCCGACAGATCGCCGAATTCGCCGTTTCCGGCCCGCTTCACCAGTTCGGCCACCGCGCCGCGCGGATCAGCGCCCAGCGCGCATTTCAGGGCGGTGCAACGCTGCGCGTACGCGGTGAGCGCCGCCTCCGCACCCTTCACCGTCAGTTCCGCGCGCCCGACCGCGTCCAGCCCGACGGCCTGCGGCGAATCCAGCAGCAGCCGCGCCAGATGATCCCCGTACTTGCGCGCGTAGCTCAGCGCCACGTTCGCGCCGCTGCCGGTGCCCAGCAGCGCGATGTGATCGACCTGCCACTGCTTGCGCAGCTGCTCGATATCGTCGGCGGCGTGCGCGGCGTCGAAGGTCTGCTGCGCGGGCGAGAGGAAGTCCAGGCAGGCGATGGTGGCGTCCTGGCTGGCCTCGCCCACCGCGTCCACGGGATCGGTTGCGCCGCGCGTGAATTGCCCCTGGTCGTTGATGATCCGGCGAATCTCGTTGGTCATGCAGTTGACCGCCTGCGAACTGCCGATGCCGCGCCGGTCCACCGCCACGATGGGCCGCGAGGTCAGCAGCGCCGCCGTCGGTCCGGCCGCCAGCCCGGCCAGCGTGGCCGTCGAGGACCGGTCGTTGCCGGAGGTCAGCACCAGCGGCGCGGCGTCCTTGGGCGTCTTGTCGTAGCGGGCCCGCATGGCCGCGGTCCGGAAGTTCCCCGCCACGGTCCCGGCGATATCGACCTGCGTGGTGTACTCCGCGCATTCCAGGATCAGCCCCGCGGGCGGCGCGCCGAGGGCGAGCAGGTTGAACGTCGGCGTCGCGCAGTCGTGCCAGTTCAATTCGGTCTTGGGCACTTCGGGCGCGGGCTGCTCCGGTTTCGACGGCGCGTTCGTCTCCACGGCCCCGGCCTGATGCGGCCGTTCCACCGCGACGGCGGGACGGTCCGAGGGTCCGGCACCACAGCCGGTGGTCACCAGGATCGAAAGTGTCGACGCCAGCAGAGCGGCCCGAGTCCAGCGCATGCGCTACAGCCTGCCAGGTCCGGCAAGCGGTTTCAGCTCTGGGTGTGGGCGCGTTCCCATCGGGTGAGCACGGTGCCGTCACTGTCGACGAGCAGATGCCGGCAGTTCATGGGGGTGGCCGTGGCGTTGGGGGACACCGCGATTCGCCGTTCGGTGCCGCCGACCAGCAGCGGGGAGGTGGTGAGGCAGAGTTCGTCGACGGCGTGCGCGGTGAGCAGTTCGCCGAAGAGCGCGGGGCCGCCTTCGCACAGCACGCGCGGCAGTCCGCGTGCGGCGAGCGCGTCGCGGATGGCGGTGACGGTGCACGAGGTCTCGCCCGCCTCCACGATTTCGCCCCCGGCGTCGGTCAGCAGGCGTTTGCGTTCGGCGGGCGCGTCGGCGGTGGTGATGATGATCGGCCGGGCCCCAGTATCGGTGAACAGCCGACTGGTCGGATCGAGCGCGGCGCTCGCCGTCACCACCGCGATGCGCGGCGCCGCGCCATCGGGATCGCCGCCGAAACCGTGGTGGTACAGCCGGGTTCGCAAGCGCTCGTCGGTATGCGCCGCCCCGTAGTTCTCCGCCCGCGCGGTCCCCGCCCCGACCAGCACCACATCCGCCAGATCGCGCAGCAGCCGGAACACCGTCTTGTCCGCCGGCGTCCCCAGCCCGCCCGAGCGCCCGTCGATGCTCACCGCTCCGTCGATGCTGGTCACGAAGTTGACCCGGATCCACGGCGCACTCAGCTTGGCGGGGTAGGCGTACAGCCGGACCAGGTCGTCATGGGTGAGATCTGTGAGCTGGGTCGCAATTGGCATACGCTGCATGAGAAGCCACTACACCACGTCTCTAGGCTATTTGCGTGCAACAACGCCTCGTCGATCGCCACCCGGAGGTTCCGGCTGACCAGCTGGTGGCCCAGATGGTTCCCCCGCCCACCTTCGACGAGGTGAGCTTCGCTTCGTACATCCCGGATCCCAAGGAGCCTACCCAGGCTGCCGCGGTGAAAAAGGCCGAGGAGTTCGCGAACCAGGTCGCCAAGCTGCGCAAGGCCGCGGACAAGAAGGGCCTCTTCGGCAAGAAGAAGCCGGTCTCCGGCATCGGCCTGTACCTGGACGGCGGCTTCGGCGTGGGCAAGACCCACCTGCTGGCCTCGATCTTCCACTCCGTGCCCGGCCCCAAGACCTTCGGCACCTTCGGCGAGGTCACCAATCTGGTGGGCGCGCTGGGCTTCAACAATTCGGTGGAGCGGCTGTCGTCGAACAGCGTGCTGTGCATCGACGAGTTCGAGCTCGACGATCCGGGCGACACCATGCTGGTCTCGCGCCTGCTCACCGAGCTGACCGCGCGCGGAGTGTCCATCGTGGCCACCTCCAACACGCTGCCGGGCCAGCTGGGCGAGGGCCGTTTCGCCGCCCAGGACTTCCTGCGCGAGATCAAGAAGCTGGGTTCGCTGTTCGAGACCATCCGCGTCGATGGCCCGGACTACCGCCACCGTGATCTGCCGCCCGCCCCGGAGCCGACCTCGCCCGCGCTGCTGGTCGAAAAGGCCGCCGCCACACCGGATTCCACGCTCGACGATTTCGACGAGCTGCTCAAGCATCTGAGCACCCTGCACCCGTCGCGCTACGGCGCGCTGATCAACGGCGTGTCCGCGGTCTACATCTCGGGCCTGCACACCGTGCCGGATCAGGTCGCAGCGCTGCGCGTGGTGGTGCTGGCCGACCGTCTCTACGACGCCGGCACCCCGGTGACCGTGTCGGGCGCGAAGCTGGATCAGATCTTCACCCAGGAAATGCTGGACGGCGGCTACAAGAAGAAGTACCTGCGCGCCATCTCCCGCCTGCTGGCCCTGTCTCGTTTCGAGGTCCCGGCGGCCACCGCATCCTGAAGCACGCCTCGTCGATTCCGCCGCGCACCCTCGTGTGCGGCGGAACGACTCAGGGGGGAACCGAGTTTCGCGTCCCGTGATCGTCGCGGGCCGCCTGCCCGGCGCACCCCGCCGGGCGTCTGTTGAAGGGAGTTCGCGTGATTCGACCCCGCATGCTCGGGGCCTCGGTGGTCATGGCCGCCGCCCTGTCTTTCGGTGCGTCCCCGGCCCTGGCGTTCGCCGCCGAGCCGCCCGCCGCGACCAGCGCCGTAGTGGTGAACACCGATGGCCGTTCGCTGGCTCTGCAGGGCGTGGTGAACGCCCGTGACGCCGGTGGTTACCGCACCGCCGACGGTCACACCGTGCGTACCGGGCTGGTTTACCGCACCGGCGAATTGAGCAAGGCCACCGATGCCGATCTGGCCGCGCTGACGGGCAAGAACGTGCGTTCGGTGCACGATCTGCGCACCTCCTACGAGCAGCAGCTGATGGGCAAGGACAAGATCCCGGCCGGGGCGACCGCCTTCCACGACGACGTGATCGGCCAAGCCCCGCCGCAGGTGATGGCCTCCACCCTGTCCGCGGGCACCGACCTCTACCGCGCCTTCATCACCGCCCCGGGCGCGAACGAGGCGTTCGCGTCCGTGCTGCGCGATATCGCCCACAACGACGGCGCGGTCCTGTTCCACTGCACGGCCGGCAAGGATCGCACCGGCTGGACCTCGGCGGTGTTGCTGAGCATTCTCGGAGTCGACAAGGACACCGTCTATTACGACTTCATGCTCTCCAACTACTACCGCGACGCCAAGGACGGCGATGCCATGAACGGCGTCATCTCCGCGGCCCTGGACTCGGCCTTCGATCAGGCCGCCCAGAGCTACGGCAGCTTCGACAACTACGTCCGCGACGGCCTGAAGCTGACCGCCGACGATATTTCGGCGCTGAAGGCGAAACTGCTCGCCTGACAAGCTGATTCGCGTTTCCGGTGCGCGCCGGGTGGCCCTGCCGCCCGGCGCGCTCGGCGTTTCCGGGATGATCGGACGGTACGTCGCTAGAGATTTGCCACGCTCGGATCTGATCAAGGAGATGGTGTGATGCCTCGTCGTCGTGCGCTTCTGCCCGCCGCCCTGCTCGCGGTGGCCCTGGGCTTCGGCATTACCGGAACCGCGGCCGCTGTCGATCCCCCGGCCCCGACTCCCGCCGTAGTGGTCGGCGTCGGCGACCGGGCACTGCCGCTGCAAGGCGTCCAGAACGCGCGCGACGCGGGCGGTTACCGCACCACCGACAGCAAGGAAGTCCGCACCGGCCTGGTCTTCCGCACCGGCGAACTGTCCAAAGCCACCGATCTCGACCTGGCCTGGCTCACCGCCCATAACCTGAAATTCGACGACGACCTGCGCACCGGCTACGAGGTCGCCATGGCCCCCGATCGGGTACCGGCGGGTGCGGTGCTCAATCTCGACGACGTGATCGGCCAGGCCCCGCCCCAGGTCATGCTGTCCACCTTCAGCGCCGGCGCGGACCTGTACCGCGCCTTCATCACCACTCCGGGCGCGAACGAGGGCTTCGCCTCGATCCTGCACAACATCATCGACACCACCGACGGCACCGTCCTCTACCACTGCACGGCGGGCAAGGACCGCACCGGCTGGATGTCCGCGGTCCTGCTCACCATCCTCGGCGTGGACCGCGACACCGTCATGTACGACTACCTGCTGTCGAACTACTACCGCGATGCCGCGCCGGGCGACGCCCTCAACGGCGTCGTCCCCTCAGCTCTGGACGCCGCGTTCGACCAGGTGAACCAGACCTACGGCAGCTTCGACAACTACGTCCGCGACGGCCTGAAACTCACCGCCGCGGACATCGCCGCCCTGAAGGCGAAAATGCTGTCCTGACAGCCTATTTCGCGCCCTGTTCGGCATCCCAGCGGTCGAGCAGGGCGGGCAGCTCCTTGCCCATCCAGACGAAGAACTCGTGCATATCGCGCACCCGCGCCGCATCCTCGCCGTTCGGGTCCTCGAACAGCGCCAGCCCGCGCGAGGTCATCTGGGTGAGGGTGTCGTACATGCCGCTCTGGCGTTTGGTGAGTTCGGGCAGGATGCCGGGGCGCACCGAGTAGTAGTCGCGGCGATCGCCCGGGCGGGTGGTCTTGTCCACCCAGTGCATGGTGGTGAGCGTCTTGAGCGCGCTGGAGATCGAACCCTTGGAGGCCTGCAGCGCCTCGGCGATCTGGTTGAACGTCTGCTGCGGGGGATCGCAGACCAGCAGCCAGCCGACGGTGCGGCCGACCATGCGGACCAGGCCCATGCGTTCCAGTACGAGCGCGAAATCCTCCACGAAGGCCAGTTGGGCGTCGGTGGGCGTGGGCTGTTCGGGGGTTGCGCTGGTCATGGCTGCAGTATTCCTTCCTCGGATACGGGAAATCGGGGTGGGTTCGGCGAACCCACCCCGAGGGGACGGTCAGACCGCGAGATCGCGGCGGTCGAAGACGGTGAGCGCCACCGCGATCGCGGCGGCGGCCAGCGCCAGCAGGACGGCGAGGTTACCGGCGTTCCAGCCGTTCACCAGCGGCGCGTCGCCGATGGCGTAGTGGAACGGCGACAGCCGCTGCAACCAGGTGGCCCCGTCGACGAGCGCGCCCAGGCTGTTGGCGAGGTAGCCGCCCGCCACCAGCAGCGCGGCCAGGCCGAGGGTCATGGCCCGCTTGCCGGTGACCGCGCCGACCATGAGTGTGAGTGCGCCGACGGCCAATCCGAGCAGTCCGAGTCCGGCGACGGCGGCGAGGATATTGCCCGCCGGGACGTCCAGTCCGCCGGCCTTGGCTCCGGCGAGCACGCCGAGTCCGAGCACGGCGGTGACGATCACGATCTGCACGGCCAGCGCGGCGAACCGCTGCCGCAGCAGCGAACCGCGGCTGATCGGTTGCGCCAGTAGCAGATCCAGGGTGCCGCTGTCCTCCTGTGCGGCGGTGCGCGCGCCCATGGTGACCGCGAAGATCACGACGAGCAGCAGACCCATCAGCGAGAAGATGGTGGAGTTGAGATACCCGGTGGCGCTGGCGAAATCGCTCATGCCCATCGCGGTGTACATATCGTTCTGCTTGATGTTCAGCGAGCCCTGGTCCTTGAGCGACTGGTAGGACGGCAGGTACATCATCGGCACGATGGCCAGGCCGGCCGACCAGCCGATGAGCGCGCGCCGCTGTTCCTTCAGAGTCTGGGTGAAAACCGAGCGGGTCATGACGGATTCCTTTGTGCGGAAAAGACTTCGATGCTGGCGGGGAGGGTTCAGCGGCGTTCGTACAGGTCGAAGAAGAGCTCTTCGAGATCGGGTTCGGTGGACAGCACGCTCACCAGCTGGTACTTGGCGGCCGTCTTGAACAGTGCGTCCACTTCGCCTTCGGTGGTGCAGCGCAGGGTGTTTCCGTCCACCACGACATCCTTGACGTTGCCGAGCCGGGCGAAGTCGTCGGCGAAAACCGTTTCCCCGAACACGATTTCGACCGAGCGCGGGGCGCGGCTGCGCAGGTCCTCGACGTTCTCGGTGCCCAGCAGCCGCCCGGCGCGCATGATGACGGCGCGGTCCGCGGTCTGCTGCACTTCGCTGAGGATGTGCGAGGACATGAACACCGTCTGGCCGTTGCCCTTGGCTTCCTCGACCAGCGTCAGAAACCGTTGCTGCAGCAGCGGATCCAGCCCGGAGGTGGGTTCGTCCAGGATGAGCAGGTCGGGCCGGTGCATGAAGGCGGCGACGATGCCGACCTTCTGCTTGTTGCCCTTGCTCATCGCCCCGACCTTCTTGCCCAGATCCAGGTCCAGCTGCCCGGCCAGTTCCTCGATCCGCCCCGCGGGCACGTTCCCGTGCTGATCGGCGAGGAAGCCCAGCAGATCGCGCGCGGTATTGCGGCCCTCGAGGGTGAGTTCGCCGGGCAGATAGCCGATACGCCGCCGCAGTTCCGCCCCGCCGGTCCGCGGTTCGATGCCGAAGATCTCCACGCGGCCCGCGGTCGGCCGGATCAGGTCCAGCAGGATGCGGATGGTGGTGGATTTCCCCGCGCCGTTGGGGCCGAGGAAGCCGAACACCTCGCCCGGCGCGACCTCCAGGTTCAGGTCGGTGAGCGCGACGTTCTTGCCGTAATGCTTGGTCAGACCTGCGACGCGGATTGCGGGGGCGGTCATCTCTTACTCCTTCGCTGCCACCTACATCATGTTCTGTAGGTGCGATGTGTTCAGTATTGACTGAACAAGCAGAACTTGTCAACCTTCGGGATGTGACCTGAATCGCGGTTGACGGCCGCGCACCGCCGGGATAGCTTCGTAAACCTCATGGGAACCTTGTTGATGTAATCCGGTCGCCGCGTTGAGCTTTGCTCCGCGCCGATCCGTCATCCCCACGCAACCGCCTGCGGGCGTGTGTCTTTCGCGTGAACTCCCCACCCATCCGGCTGTAGCCGCGCATCCGTGCGTCCCGGCATGCCGAGAACAGGAGGCTCCCTTGCTTACCCTCCCTCGCCCCACCGTCTCCCAGCTCACCCTCGCCGAGGTCACCCGCCGTTTCGACGACCGCATCGTGCTCGACGCGGTCTCCCTGTCCATCCGCCCGGGGGAGAAGGCCGGCATCGTCGGCGACAACGGCTCCGGCAAATCCACCCTGCTGCGGCTCATCGCGGGCCGCGACCTGCCCGACAACGGCGAGCTGATCGTGCAGTTCCCGGGCGGCATCGGCTACCTGGCCCAAACCTTGGAGCTGCCGCCCACCGCGACCGTCGCGGACGCGATCGACGTGGCGCTGAAGGACATTCGCGAAATGGAACTCCAGCTCCGCGCGGCCGAACAGGCGCTGGTCGCCCCCGGTCCGCTCGCCGATCGCCTGGCCCGCTACGACCGCCTGCTCGAACGCTTCGAGGCACGCGGCGGATATCAGGCCGAAGCGCGGGTGGAAGCCGCGCTGCACGGCCTGGGCCTGCCGGGCCTGGACCGCACCCGCGCACTGGGCACTCTCTCCGGCGGCGAACGCCGCCGCCTGGCCCTCGCGGGCGTCCTGGCCTCGTCGCCGGAATTGCTGCTGCTCGACGAGCCCACCAACGATCTCGACGACTCCGCGGTCGAATGGCTGGAGCGCCACCTGCGTTCGCATCGCGGCACCGTCGTCGCGGTCACCCACGACCGGGTGTTCCTGGACCGCATCACCTCGATCGTCCTGGAAGTCGACGCGGGCCGGGTGTCCCGCCATGGCAACGGCTACGCGGGCTACCTGACCGCCAAGGCCGCTGAACGCCGCAGGCAGCACCTGGAATTCGAGCGCTGGAAAGCCGAACTGGCCCGCAGCAAACGCCTCGCCGAGTCGAATGTGGCCCGCCTGGACGCGATCCCGCGCAAACTGCCCTTGGCGGTCTTCGCGGCCGGACCGTTCCGGGCACGCGGTCGCGACCATGGCGCGATGGGCCGGATACGCAACGCCAAGGAACGGGTTGCACGCTTGACCTCCGAACCCGTTGCCCCGCCGCCGGATCCGCTGCACTTCGCGGCATCGATCATGGCGGCGCGCCCCGCATCCCCGACCGAGGCGTCGTCGGTCTCGGACTCGGTGTCCGCACCCGCGGCCGGCGAGCGGTCACGTGCCGCCTCTGCGGAGCCGATCCGGGACACTTCACCCGCGCCGATCGCCGAAGTGCTCGATGCGGTGGTCGATTCCCGCCTTCGTCTCGACAACCTGCGGATCGGCCCCTCGGATCGGCTGCTGGTGACCGGCCCGAACGGCGCGGGCAAGACGACCCTGCTGAAGCTGCTGTCCGGCGAACTCACCCCGGATGCGGGCACGGTCGCCGTGCGCGGCCGAGTGGGCCACCTGCGACAGGAGGAATCCCCTTGGCCCGCAACTCTTACCGTCCTGGAAGCCTTCGCCTCCGGCAAGATCGGCTACCCGGACGAGCACGCCGAGACCCTGCTGTCCCTCGGCCTGTTCCGCCCGTCCGAACTGTCCCTGCGCATAGCCGAACTGTCCTACGGCCAACGCCGCCGCATCGAATTGGCCAGGCTGGTAACCGATCCCGCCGACCTGCTCCTCCTCGACGAGCCCACCAACCACCTCTCCCCGGCCCTGGTCGAAGACCTGGAACAGGCCCTGGAAACCTATCCGGGCGCGGTAGTCCTGGTAACCCACGACCGCCGCATGCGCGCCCGCTTCGAGGGTCGCCGCCTCGAACTGCGCGACGGCCGAATCGATCCCGCCGAACCGCTGCCCCGTTCGGCCTGACCCCAGCCCTCCCCGCCCCCGTTGCCTCCCGTCCGCCGTCCCCCGTCATTCCGGCACGCCTTTAGCCGGAATCCACACGGTTCGAAACGCTGTGGATCCCGGCTGAAAGCACGCCGGGATGACGAGGGGGACCACGCCGGGATGATGGGGCGGAGCGCGCCGGGATGATGGGGCGGAGCGCGCCGGGATGGCGGGGCGGAGCGCGCCGGGAAGGCGGGGTGGAGCATGCCGGGGTGACGAATGCGCGCGCGGTCGACGGATGCCCGGGTGTATCCCCGCTGCGCGTGCGTCAAAGCTGCGCTTGCATGACGTAATCCGAGCACACCTGCGAGCCCACCCGGAACGTCTTGGTACCGACCACCTCGAACCCGTGCTTACCGTAGAAGCGTTGCGCGCGTGCGTTTTCCTGGTTGACGCCCAGCCACACCCCGGCGTTCCCGGCTCGGCGTGCGGCGTC
Organism: Nocardia yamanashiensis NBRC 100130; assembly: GCF_001613325.1. GTDB lineage: Bacteria > Actinomycetota > Actinomycetes > Mycobacteriales > Mycobacteriaceae > Nocardia > Nocardia yamanashiensis. The sequence continues at coordinate 601,758 of NZ_BDCD01000002.1, forward strand.
GAGCGCGGCCCGCATGAGCGGCCCGGCCACCCCACCGCTGTGGTGTCCGGGCAGCACGTACATCTTGCTGAGCTCGGCCACCGGCCGCAGGGTGATCGCGGCCGCGACATCAGGATCGGCGGGTGCGTCGGCGACGAGCATGGCGTAGCCGACGATCTCCCCGTCGGCCACGGCCTTCAACACCGTCCGGCCGGGATCGGCGAGGTAGTCCTCGAACCGCTCCTTGGACAGCGTCTTCGCGATGAACGCCGCACTGTCCTCCTGCGGCATTCCGGGCGGGCAGGCCAGCGGAAACGTAATGGCGGCGACGTCACTCAGGGCCGCCGCGTCCTGCGCTTCGGCCAGTGTGACGGTGACGGGGAGTGGGCTCACCCGGTCCAGTCAATCAGGTTCACTGCGGGCCGGCTCTCGCGATCCGGTTGCGGCGGCTCCGAGCCGCGCGTGCCGGGGGAGTCGTGGCTCGGGCGCGGCCGAGCAAGCCTGGGGAGCGGTGACTCGAACGGGGTCGGTGGCGGGTGTTCGGTGAGTCAGGCGAGTTCGGCGCTCGGGCGCGCGGACATCTCCGCGGCGCTCGCCCGGGTGTGGAAGATGCGGGCGAAGCCGATCAGGATGATCGCGAAGGCGAGGGGAATCGCGAATCCCGCGCGCATGTTCGCGGCGTCGGCGACCGCGCCCACCACCGCGCCGCCCACCAGGGTGCCCGCGTAGTTGAACAGATTGAGGCGGGCGATGAGGGCGTCCAGTTCTCGTCCGCTGGTCAATTGCCCGGCCTCGCTGAAGCACAATGGCGCGATGATCGGCAGTCCGATTCCGGCGATGCCGAAGCCGATGATCGCCGCCACCGGTCCGGGCGCGGCCACGACGAGCGCGATGCCGACCGCTCCGACGACGGCCGCCACTCGCACCACCAGGCGCGGTCCGAATTGCCGGACCCACAGGTCGCCGGTGAGCCGCCCGATCAGCGACGCTCCTTGGTACGCGGCGAGCGCGAGCGCGGCGGTCGAGGACGAGGACAGCAGTTCGTCCTTCAGGTACAGCGCCGACCAGTTCCCGACCGCCAGATCGATCGCGAAGGCCAGCGCGATCACCACGCCGAACACCAGGAAGATCTTGGTGGGTACCGACCGGGCCGATTCCGCTTCGGCCGGTGCGGCTTCCGCCTCATCGGTCCCGAGCAGGCGCGGCCCCACGAGCAGCGCCCCAGCCGCCACCACCGCCGCCGCGCCCAGAATCGACGCCCACAGCGACACATCCAGGGCTTCGAGGGCCGCGACGAACAGCGCTCCGACAATCGACCCCGCACTCCACGCCGCGTAGAACGACGACAGCACGAACCGCCCATAGCCGTGCTGAATGAATACCGCCTGCATATTGGTGCCCGCGTCGACGATGCCGACCGCCACGCCGTACACCCCGAGCGCCGCGTACAGCACACCCAGATTGGGCGCGAACGCGATTCCCACGCCCGCCACCGCGATCAACCCGAGCCCGATCCGCAGCGCGGTCCGGCTCGACCAGCGCAGCGCGAGCCGCTCGGCGGTGATGCTGCCCGCGCCCGCGAGCAGCGAGATCACTGCCACCGCTACCACGATCATGGTGTCGGTGAGCCCGAATTCGTCCTTCTGCTGTGGCAGTTCGGTGAGCACCACCGCCAGGAAGAAACCTTGCAGCGCGAACGCCACCGAATTGGCGGCGCGCGCCGCGCGGAGCAGCGGGTTCGGGGCTTGCGCGTCGAGCATCCCGAAAGGTTAGCCGCGCCACTGCGGTCCGGCATCTCGGGCTACGATTACAAACCGCTCCGGCCTTGATTACGTACCGCTCGCGGTTGGATAACGAATCTTGCTGCTTTCGTGCATAGTCCCCTGGTTGCTGCGGCACTCTGGAGGTAATGCGTGGGCTAGGTGGTTTCCGGAGTCATCGGAAGCGGCCCATGGTGAAGTGGCTGGGGCGGTGATCGTGTGAGCACGAGGCGAGTGGAAGTTCCGCGCGGGCAGTCGGTGGCGCTCGCCGATCCGACACCGAATCGACCGGCGGTGGTGGCGGATTCGCGCGGCCATGCGCCCGGTGACTGCTGCCGGGAACCGGGTTGTCCGGATTGCCGCTGGGACGTGCTGGCCTTCAAATACTGGCTACGCGGCCGGCTGCTGGCGGCCGGGGTGGTGGACGCCCAGGTCGATATCGAGTTCGGCGCGCACACGCCGGATCTGCTGTGGCGCAAGGGCGATCGCGTCTGCGCCATCCAGGTGACAAGTGCCGCACCGGAATTGGCGCGCGCCCGTGACCTGACCGTGCAATTGCGCGAGAGCGGCTGCACCGAAGTGCTCTGGCTCTGCCCGCCCGGGTTCTGGACCTCGCAGCTGCCCGCGCTGGCCGTGGTCGATTTCGCGCCGGAGGCGTGCGAATATCGCGTGGTCGGCGGCCTGCTGGTCGCCGGTCCGGGTGGTGTCGCCACCGCCCGGGATACCAGCTGCGAGCTGCGCGAATTCATTACCGGCTGGGCCGCGGAGGAGTTGGCGTACGGCTTCCGCGACGAACACACGGGAGGTTGGGCGACGGTGACTGATTGGGAACGTCACACCCGCACCCAGGCCGCGGTCATCGCCCGGCAGCGTCAGGAGCTCATGAATCAGCGCACCGCGCTGGCGCTGGCGCGCAAGACCACCCGCGACAAGTCCAAGCAATTGCTGCGCATGACGCATCGGCTGGAGCGGGCCGAGCAGGCGGCGCAGGATCAGGCCGACGATCTGGCCCAGGTGCGCCGCCGCCTGGCCGATCACGATCGCGTGGACGCCACCCTGCGTCTCACCGTGCGCGGTCAGAAGGCCGCGATCATGCACTGGCAGTTGATCTCCTGGTTCGCGCTGCTGGTGATCGTCACCTTCATCGCGGCGGGTCTGCTGCTGCGCTGAGCAGAGCGGCCAAGGCGCCGCCGGCGGCGAGCAGGGCGAGCGAGCGCGCCGCCAGCCCCGCATCGCGGGCGTCGAGGGCGGCCAGTGCGCTGCCCTTGTCGCGCGTCGCCCGCAGTTCGGGCATGAGCGCCCGCAGCGCGGTGATGCCGTAGCCGGCCAGGCGGAGCTGGTGCACGATGCGCGCTTCCCGCACCTGGCCGGGGGTGTAGTTGCGCGCCTGCCGGGTCGCGCCCCGATCGGGTGTGACGAGTTCCATTGCGTCCCAATGCCGCAGCGTGGAAGTCCGGATGCCGAGCGCGTCCGCCAGTTCGGAGATGCTCATCGCATCCGCGGCCCGCACGTCGGCGATGGTCTCCGCCGAGATGGCGTGCACGGCGGCCTTGGCCAGCGCCAGCTCCCGCCGTTCGCCGTCGAGCCGGGCGTGCGCCGCGTCCATCGCCGCGAGCACCTCCGGCAGTGGCCGCGTGTGCACGGCGCGCATGATCCGCTTCGCCTCGACCGGTCCTGTGCCGGCCGCCAGTTCCCGATAGGCCCGGGCCGCATGCACCTGCGCCTCGCCGTAGCTGCGGTACCCGGACGTGGTCCGGTGCGCTATCGGCAATACTCCGTCCCGTTCGAGGTTCCGGATCTGCTGCACCGAATACCCCGACAGCCGCGCGACATCGGCGGTGCGCAGACCACCCGGGTTGCGACTTTTCGCCACCTCACCCCACTTCAACGCGCTCCAAGTCTCCACAAGCACTTCAATGTAACCCTTGAACTCGTGACCATCGAAGAGATCATCGACTACCTCGAAGCCCTCGGCGGCGTCCTGACGCTGCGCCCCGTTCCCGGCGACGGTTCCCCCGAGATCGCCTGGGGTGACGTGTTCTTCTACTACGCCCCCGACGGCCGAACCCCTACCGCCACTCAGCCTTTCGCCACCATCGTCACCAAGGACTACCCCGATGACGCTTCCTCCGGCCTGCACCGTCCCGGCGCGTTCCGCCTCAATATCCATGCCGGTCGCGCTGCCTTCATCGCCGCGACCGGCCATTCGCCTCGCGAGTCCGTGCCCGGCGACCCCAGCGTCCCCGACACCCTCCACCCGCATCCGATCTACGCCGGCGCGGGCTGGCTGGCTATCGTGAACCCCGGCCCCCGCACCGACGCCGCTGTCCGGGACCTCCTCCGCACCGCTCACGACCGTGCCCGCACCCGCTACGAAACCCGCTGATGTCCTGCGGTTTGTAGCAAGTTAGGGCGTTTACCCGATAGCCCCTGGAACGTTTCGATTCCTAGTGTTCGGGTCGGCCCGGCCCTTCCGCCGGTCCCGGCTCTGCACACCGTACGAACCGAAGGAGCTTCATGAGCAAGTCACTGGTCACCGCCGCGAGCGTCGCCGCCATGAGCGTCTCGGCCCTGGGTTTGGCTGTCGTGGCCGCCCCCGCCGCGCAAGCCGCCCCGCAGGATTGCACCGTCTCCAAGGGCATTTTCGACGCTTCCGCCACCTGCGCCCCCGACGGCGGCTCCAATTACGTCCTCCATCTCGACTGCGTCGGCCTCTACGCCAGCGGTCCCTTCCCGCTCTACGCCATCGGGCCCTACAAGGTCCTCAGCTATCCCTTCACCCCCAACGGCCAAACCGTCAACGCGGCCTGCACCGGCATGGGCCCGGGCGTCTTCGCCGTCGCGACCAACGCCTACGTGGAGATCTACAACCCCTAGCCCGCGAGCTTGGCGACGACCGGAGCGAACTTTTCCGCGTAGTCGGCTCCGAAGACGAAGTAGGAGAAGCCGATCTCCTCGCGCCTGCGCTGGATTTCCTCGATGGCGGCCGCCGGGTCCTCCGGGAGCACGGTCAGCGCATCGACGGCGCGCAGGGCGGCGGGGTCGGTGGTGGGCGGGGCCATATGCGGTGCGACGTAATCGCCGATCACCGGCACGGCCAGCGCCAGCTCCGGACCTTCGTCGCCGCGGAATTCGCTTGCCAGTAGCGCTACTTCGTCCCGGGGCTGATCCCCGAGCGCGAACGTCACGATATCCGCGACCTCCGCCGCCAGCGCCCGCGCTTTCGGACCTTGCACGGCCATCGCCACGGGCGTATGCCGATCCGGCCCATCGAATTCCCGCAATGCCTCGACGGTCTGCCGCACCCCCGCCAAGCGCGCGTGCGGCGCCGGCACCCCCGGAATCCCCCGATCCCGCAACTCGTCCTCGATCCCCGGCCGCCCGGTCCCGATCCCCATCTCGAAGCGACCGTCCGTCAGCACCGTCAGCGAATGCGCCTCCCACGCGGTCAGCCAGGCAGGGCGGAACGGTGAGGCGTACACCCAGGTGCCGACCCGCATATCGGTCAACGCCGCGACGGTGGCCAGCATGGGCGCGGGCGCCGGTTGCGTGAGTGGGAAATCAGCCACCAGAAACGTCGAATACCCACTGTCGGCGATACGCCGCGCCCGATCCCGCCAAGCCGGCACATCGGTCATGAGCGGCGCGACAACTCCGAAACGAAACGGTCTGACCATGTCTGGACTCCTGTCGTATGAGCGATCCAAACGATGTGACGACGCCGTCCCCCGAAATTCATCGCCTCAATCCAGGCAGAACTCGTTCCCCTCCACGTCCTGCATCACCAGACAAGCCTCATCCACCCCATCGGCAGGCAACAACCGCACCCGCGTACCCCCGATCGCCACCAGCCGCGCACATTCCTTCTCGAGCGTAGCCACCCGCTCCTCACCCACCAACCCCGTGCCCACCCGAATATCGAGATGCACCCGATTCTTGACCACCTTCCCCTCCGGCACCTTCTGAAAGTAAAGCCGCGGCCCCACCCCCGCCGGGTCAACACAGGCAGTCCCCTGATACTCGTACCCCAGCGCTTCACTCCAGAACAGCGCAACCCGCTCAGGCTCAGCACAATCAAACGTCACCTGTACCGTCTTCACACCCGCCATCGCTCCACCCTAATCCGCAGGCATTGGAGTTTTCCTCCACTTTTCCGGGGTTCCAGTCAGTTTCCCGACGGTCGGCCGCAAAAAGTGGAGCAAAACTCCACCGCTGGCAAGATCGTGTGATGAAGGTGCGGCCCGAACACCACCGGCAACTCTCAGCTCTTCTCGCTTCCCGCAACGATTCCCAACTCACCCACCTGCTGCACGCGGGTGAACCGATCGGCGTCGGCGTAGGCGGCGAGTCGACACTTATCCACGTCGACGGCACCCCTCTATTCGCCAAACGCATCCCACTGTCCGACCTCGAACTAACCCACCGCGGCTCCACCGCCAACCTCTTCAATCTCCCCACGTTCTGCCAATACGGCATCGGCGGCCCCAGCTTCAACGCGTGGCGCGAATTGTCCACCAACATCCTCGTCACCAACGCCGTACTCGCCTCCCGCGCAACCGCTTTCCCCCTCCTCTACCACTGGCGCATCCTCCCCGGCCGCCCACCGATCGCCGCCGAACACGAGGACATCGACGCGATAGTCACCCTCCAAGGCAACAGCCCCGCCGTCCGCACCCGCCTCGAAGCCTTGGCCGCCGCCACCTCGAGCCTCCTCCTACTGAGCGAATACATCCCACTCCCCATAGAGGACTGGCTCCGCGACAACCCCACATCCAAAGCCCCCCAACTCGCACAACAACTCTCGACCATCACCGAGTTCCTCACCGACACCGCCCTCCTCCACATGGACGGCCACTTCGGCAACCTCCGCAGCGACGGCCACCGCCTCTACCTCACCGACTTCGGCCTCGCCACCTCCCCGAACTTCACCCTCTCACCCGCCGAACAAGACTTCGTCACCCGCAACGCAACCCACGACGCCGACTACGCCGCCATGCGCCTGGTCAACTGGCTCGTCACCGACATCTGCGGTGTCATAACCCCTCCCGGCACACCCCCGATAGCCCGCAACGAATACGTAACCCAATGCGCCACAGGCCATATCCCCTCCGAAGTACCTCAACCGATAACCGCCCTCCTGACCCGCTACGCCCCCGCCGCCGCCCGAATGAACGCCTTCTACTGGAAACTCTTCGGCGGCGACATCCACGCGGAATACCCTGCCGCGCACGCCGATACCTGACACCCGGCACCCGTCAAGGCGTGAATTCGAGGTCGTCGACGGTGACGACGCCCGCGCTTCGGCCCGGCGTGGTGGTGTATTCCCAGTAGAGATTGGTGTGGCGGATGACGGCGTCGGGGGAGGGCGCGCCCCATTGGGTGAGGTCTTCGGTGGTGTGGGCATCGGCGACGAGGATCGTGTCGTACCCGCGAACCAATGCGCCGTGCAGGGTGGATCGGATGCAGGCGTCGGATTGGGCGCCGGCGATATACAGGCGGCCGATGGCCAGGCGTTCGAGGGTCTTTTCCAGGTCGGTGTCTTCGAAGGAGTCGCCGTAGCGTTTGTCGAGTCGCGGATCGTCCGCTGCGGGAAGCAATTCCGGGACTATGCGCCACGGATCGGTGCCGGGAGCGCGGTCCTCGCCGATGTCCTGGATCCAGACGACAGGAACCCCTGCGTCGCGCGCCTTGTCCACCAGTCGGCCGATGGCCGCGACGACGAGATCGCGCTGGTGAGCGTTGCCGACCACGCCGTTCTGGGCGTCGACGACGAGGACACCGGAATTCGGGCGATCGGCATGAATGCTCATGAACTTCGATGGTAGGCGCGGCCGGCGGTCACATCCGGTCGATCCCCGCCGCCAGGATCGTGATTCCCGAGGTCAGCACGCCGGTTACGAGTAGTGCCGCACCGGCCCAGAGGCTGACGATCATTCGATTGGGCCGCACCGGGTTCCGGCCCAGGACCGAGAGGAAGAATCCGACGGGCATGAGGATGGCGGCGACCAGGACGGCGAGCGCGCCGCCGTTGGCCCAGCCCGGGCTCGCGCCCGCCGCATTGCCCACCACGGTCAGCAGCAGTCCGAGGATGACCAGCACGCCCGCATGTGCGTGGCCGGCGCGGAAGAACGATTTCTGCAGGTCGTTGGCTTCCTGCCCGCCGGTGACCACCCGTAGCAGGAAGGTTCCGCCGAAGGCGATGGTGGCGACCGAGATGATCGTCGCGCCCAGGGCGATGGTCATTTTCGCGTCGATGAGTGAGGCGTACATGGTTCCCCCGAGGGTCCGGAAAGCATTGGATAGTGCTGCTATCCAATATTGGATAGTACTAGTATCCAATGTCAAGACCCGTCGAAGAAGGAGCCCGCCGATGCAGATCTCGGAACTCGCCGCGCAATCCGGCGTCCCGCTACCGACGGTGAAGTTCTACCTGCGCACCGGCGTGCTCATGCCCGGTGAAGCCACCAGCGCCACCCGCGCCGTCTACGGCGAGCCCCACCTCCGCCGCATCGCCCTCATCAAGGCCCTCTCCCACCTCGGCGTCCCGATGACCCGCATCAAATCCATCACCGAGGTGATCGACCAGCAGGACCTCCCGCTCCTCGACGCCCTGGCCGTCGCCACCGCCTCCCTCCCGCCCGCCGTCGAATCCACCCCCGACCCCGTCTACCCCCGAGCCCGGGCGATCCTGACCTCCCTCGGCTACTCCGTCCCCGACGACTACCCCGCGGTAGCCCAACTCGAACTAGGCCTGGCCGCCGCCGAAGCCGCCGGCCTCCCCCTCGATGAAGCCCGCCTGCACGTCTACGCCCCCCACATCATGTCCATAGCCGTCTACGACATAGACCACCTCCCCGTCGAAACCCCTTCGGAAGCAATCGAATACGCGGTCCTGGGCACCGCCCTCTACGAACCGATCCTCGCCGCCCTGCGCCGCATCTCCCACGCCGAACTCGCCACCCGCCGCCTGACTTGAGGCTCCGTGACGAGCGTCCTCAGGCGGATGCTGTCGCGGCGGTGCGGTCGGCGGCGAGTTGACCTGCCAGGGCCCAGGTTCGGTGTTCGTCTTCGGGGGTGCTCAGGTTGGTGCTGGTGAAGACTACTTCGGTGGCTCCGGCGTCGAAGTAGTGCTGGATGCCTGCCGCTACGGTTTCCTCGTCGCCGATGAGGGCGAGTTCGGCTGCGCGGGTTGCGCCTTCGAGGTCGATGACTCGGCGGTAGGACGGGACCTGTTCGTAGAACGCGAGTTTGTCGATGGCCTGTGCGCGGACGGCTTCGGCGTCGGCGGTGACCACGGCGGGTACGAAGGCGATTACGCGCGGGGTGGTGGCCGATGCGCGGGTGATGGCGGGAATGATGTGCTCGGACAGGGTTTTCGGGCCGGCCAGGTAGGGGAGGATGCCGTCGGCCAGTTCGCCGGTGACGCGCAATGCTTGCGGGCCCATCGCCGCTACCAGGACGGGGGTGCGGGGGCTGGCACCGGGGACCGCTGTGGGCAGCGTCGGGGTGGCGGTGAGCAGTTCGCCGTGGAAGTCGGCGGTTCCGGCGTCGAGGAGTTGCGTTATCGCGGTGAGGAATTCGCGCAGGCGGGCGATGGGATGGTCGAACGGCGTGCCGAAGGCTCCGGCGACGAGCGCCGAGCCGACGGCCAGGCCTAGGTGGTAGCGGCCGTGGGTGGCGGCTTGGGCGGTCTGGGCTTGCGAGGCGACTATCAGGGGGTGGCGGCCGACGACGGGGATGGCGGAGGTGCCGACCTGGAGTCCGGGGATTTCGCGGCCGACGATCGCGGCCAGGACGGGGGAGTCGTAGTCCATCCGCTGCCCGAACCAGACCGATCCGACGCCGAGTTCGTGCACCGTGCGCGCCTGGGTCACGGTGGCATCGACATAGTTGCCGGCGTTCGCGGGGGCGAGCGCAATTCCGATAGTCATGCCGGTGGCAACCCGCCCGCATTCGCGCGTGTTCCCGATCGCGGCGATGGAATCAGTTAGAGTGCAATGGTTTTCAACAAAATGAAACTATGTGCCGGGCGGTTGACCTGACGCGCCTCTCCGGACTGATCTCGATAGGGCATCCGCCCGATACCCATCCCCGACTCCCGCTCCTACGGTGGGAGCGTTCGAGCCGAAGATCGATTCCCGGCTGTTCGACCTAGTGAGGATTTCAGATAATGGCAGTTCGCAACACTATTCGCGTTTCCCTCGCCGCCTGCACGATCGGCGCGGCCCTCGTCGCTGGCGCCACCACCGCCGCGGCCGCCCCCGTCCCCCTCGAAACCCCCGCGGCCGAGCCGGTGACGAGCGAACCCGTCGCCGGCGGCTGGTGCGACCTCGACCCGCTGATCGGCCTGTGGTGCCTGATCGCGAGCCCGTCCGCGTAGCGCCCGCGAGGCCGGCGCGCACCATCACGCCGCCAGCGCGTGTCCCGCGTAGACCGCGCCGATGGTGCCGCCGACCGCGCAACCGGTGACGATCGCCCACGCCACCGGATCCAGCGCTACGCACCCGAAGAATCGATTCACGCCCGGCGTCATGATGATTTCGGCCAGCAGCGCGGTGCTCCCGGCCGCGGTCACCCACACCAGGGGACTGTGGCGGCCGATCACCAGGGTTTGGCCGAGCTGCGTGGAGACGAGCGCCGCCAGCGCCATGGTGGCGGCGCGGCGCTGCGTGCCGGTCGCGCGGCCCAGCAGCCAGGCCGCACCCGCCCCCGCCGTCGTACAGGCTCCGCGTACGGCGACCGTGCGCAGGAAATCGCCGCCGAGTTCCGGGCGGGGCAGTTCGCCCAATTCGCTGCCGGTGTCGGCGGGTTCGGCGGCGTCCGCACTGGTTCGAGTGCTGGACAGCGCGACCGCCATGGCGGGGCCGAGGTCGGTCAGCAGGTTCACCAGCAGGAACTGCCGGGTGCCGATCGGCGCCTTCCCGGACAGCAGGGTGCCCAGCACGGTGAAGGTCACCTCGCCCGCATTGCCGCCCACCAGGACTCCGATGGCGTCCCGCACGCGCTGCCACATGCCGCGGCCTTCGACGAGCGCGGTGAGCAATACGGTGAGGTCGAGATCGTCTGCCGGATCGGCGGATTCGCCGCCGCGGTCCGCATCACTGACGGGCGTACCGGTGATGATGAGATCCGCCGCCTCGCGTGCCGCCACCGAACCCCGCGCCGCGAGACCGATACCGATATCCGCGCTGCGAATGGCCGCCGCGTCATTGCTCCCGTCGCCGGTCATCGCGACCACATGCCCTCGGCGCTGCAACGCGGTGACGATGCGCACCTTGTGCTCGGGCGTAACCCGAGCGAAAACGGTTGCCCGGTCGATAAATTCGGTCTGCTCGTCTTCATCGAGCGCGTCGATGTCCGCGCCCGTCGCCACCTCATCGGCGGGAATGCCGAGCTGGCGGGCCACGGCGCGAGCGGTGACCGGATGATCCCCGGTGATCATGCGCACGCTGATGTCGTTGCGCGCCAGCTGCCCCACCAGATCCGGGGTCTGCGGACGCGGCGTATCGGCGAGACCGATGAATCCCAGCAGCGTCAATTGCTCGATCTCCTCGGCGACTTCGGCCGGCGCGCGCGGGAAATCGCGGCGCGCCACCACCAGTACGCGCAGGCCGCGTTCGGCCAGGCGTTGCACGGCCGCTTCGGCGTCGGCGCGCTGCTCGGCGTCGAACGCGGTGATCACCCGGTCGCCTTCGCCATTGGCGCGCAATACCTGGGTGCAGCGGGGGAGCAGCACTTCGGGCGCGCCCTTCACCGCGAGGCGGATGTGGTGGGCGGTGTGCCCCACGGCCGCCGCATACCCGCGATTGCTCTCGAACGGGACCTCCTCGATCGGATCCCAGGTGTGCGCCGCCTTCGCCCCGAGCAGGCGGTCCGCCGCATCGACCACGGCCCGGTCGGTGGCGTGGGTCGGCCCGTCGTCCTCGTGCGGGCAGGCGCGCGCCGCCGCGCGCAGCAACCGGCGGGATTGCGGTGAGCCCGAAGCGTTCTCGGTATCCCACGTCTCGTCCGCGTCGGCCAGCGCGTCCAGATGCAATCGCCCGGCGGTGAGCGTCCCGGTCTTGTCGAAGCACACGGTATCCAACCGCCCCAATGCCTCGATGGTCCGGCTCGACCGCACCAGCACCCCGTGCCGCGACAATCGCCGGGTGGCGGCCAGTTGCGCCACCGTGGCCACCAACGGCAATCCCTCGGGCACGGCCGCCACCGCCACCGCGAGCCCGTCCGCCAGCGCGGGCCGCAATGGCAATCCGCGCAGGAAACTGGCAGCCGCCACCACGCTCCCGCCACCCAACGTCAGCGGAAGCACCTGCGACGAAAGCGATTTCAACTGCGCCTGCACCCCGCCGCCCCGCGGCGCCCCCGCCGCCGCCAACGCCCGCCCCGCCTCGGTCCCCGCCCCCACCGCGACCACCACGGCCCGCGCCTGACCGTTCACCACCACGCCCCCTTCGAACACCATGCAACTCCGATCCCCCAGCGCCGCCCCGGGAGTCGCCCCCACCTCCTTCTCCACCGTCACCGACTCACCCGTCAACCCCGACTCGTCCACCTCCAGCCCCTCCGCCGCCAGCAACCGAGCATCAGCCGGCACCACAGCCCCCGCCCGCAGCACGATCACATCCCCCACCCGCAACCCATCCGCCGCAACCTCCCCCTCCCGCTCCCCGATCGAACCGACCGCACCCGATCCGCCGTCCAGGTTTCCCTGATCGCTGCCGTGTCCGAGTTCCTCTGCCTCGCCGCCCGATTCGACGGCGCGACGTTCCCGGGGGTTCTCGACGCGGCGCGCGAGCAGCCGTTCACCGACCAGCAGCCGATGCAGTGATTGCCCTGCGCGGCGGCGCTGCAATGCGGAGACGACGGCATTGAGCCCGAGCACCGACCCCACCAGCACGGCATCGGTCGGCGAACCCAGGAGTGCCGAAGCCACCGCGCCCACCGCCAGCAACGGGGTCAGCGGATCGGCGAGCTCACGCCGCACTTGAGTAGCCAGCTCACCCAAAGTAGTTGCAGGAGTAGCGAACCACCGCGCGGTTCTGATAGCACCGGAAGCGACAGCACCGTGCGCGGCGCTAACCTCCGGAGGCGGGGGCAGCCGCGCCAGCACCTCATCGGCCTCCAACGCATGCCACGGCACCAACGGCACGGCCGTGACATCGCTCGCCCGCGCCGCACTGCGCCCAGCCAGCATCCCGCTCACCGAACTCAGCCCCGTCGCACTCGACAACGGCGCGGTCGCCGCCACCGGCCGAGCCCCCGCGGGCCCCGACGCCAACAGCAATCCGGTCAACGTAGCCGCCGACAGCGCCAGCACCCGCCCCCGCTCACTCACCGCCCGCGCCGGCCCCACCGCCGCGATAATCCGCCGCGCACATTCCAAATCCGGGCACACCACATCGGCCTGCCAAGGCACCCGCACTTGCCCGCCCTCGCGCTCTACCAAGCCGATCCCCAGATCCGCTGCCCCCAAAGCCTTGTGCGCCCGGCCACTCAGCACCGCGACCACATGCCCCTGCTTCTGCAATCGCCGCACCAGCGCCGTCTCCGACCCACCGCCCGTGACGAACTCGTCAGCGCTGCGCCGCAATTCACTCATCGATTCGTCGCCCAGCAACACCACTCGCAGTCCCGCTCGCCGCGCCGCCGCGAGCAGCCCCAGCGCTTCGGGATGCGCTTCCCGCCCGATCAGCGCGCGACCGACGACTTCGTCTCCCTCATACAGCCGGTGCCACGCGGGATCTCCCTCCGCCACACCGGAGTTGTCGGATGCGCGCGCGACGCGGACCGCGTGTTCTCCGCCTGCGCTGCGTCGGCCGCGTTTCTCGCCGACTGAAGTGTTGTCGCCAGTGGGTGTTTCGTTTGGTTCCCCCGCGGCGTTGCCGTCCGCGTGCGCCTCATCCGAACCTTCGGGTTCGAGGCGGAGGGTTTCGCGGTGGCGGCCGGGTGGGGGTGGGATGGGGAGTTCGGATCCGTTGGGCCGCAACAGGCGCTGGGAGGCGCTCCACACGTGTTCGACGGTCCAGGTGGGGTCGAGAGGTTCGGCGGACAGGACGACGGGGCGGTCGCCGCGGAGGGCGTGACGGTCCACTACCAGTGCGGAGGCGCGGTCCAGGCGTCGCCAGAGACGCGGGTCGATGGTGAGGACGCCGTGCCGGGTCATGAGGGTGGACAGGACGCCGGCGAAGGTTTCGCGCCCGGCGCGGGCGGCGCGCGGCACGCCCGCGGCCAGGGCGTCGGCGGCGTCGGAGGTGCCGCGACGGCCGGTGAGGGTGGCCAGGGAGGCGGCTGCGGCCGCGGCGCCGATCTGGGACGCCGTTTGTTCGATGGGTCCGGCGGGCAGGATCACGGGTCGTGGTGCGGGGGAGTGGTATTCGGCCACACCGGGCTGGTCGGGGGTGGCGAGCAGGCTGTCCCAGCGTCGCCATTGGCTGTAGCGCGCGGTGGCTTCCACGAGGCGCACCGTGCGTTGCAGGGTGTCGGCGAGCAGGGCGCTGAGCTGGGAGTCCAAGGCTTGGCCGACGGCATTGCCGAGGGCCAGAACGGTATCGGCGCGGTGGACGCCGAGCTGCCGCTCGAGCATTCTGCGCAGCTGGGGCTGACCGTCGACGAGACTGACGGTGGAGCGCACGAAATCGGCGACCGGTGAAGTCGGAATCACCTTGCCCGCCACAGCGAGCCCGATGCCGATGACATCGCCCGCCAGCTGCGCGGCGCTGGTGAACACCGGTTCCTGATCGGAGGGATCGGTCAGATGGCGGCTCCACGGAATGTCCTCGGTGCCCGCCTTACGTTCGAGTTCACTGAGCGCGTCATCCAATTCACCGGCGTCGAGCCGATCCGGTTCGGTCTGCACCGTCACCCGCCCATTGACCGCGTTCACCCGCAACCACCGGACCGCGTGGTGCCCACCGAGCCGCTCACTCAACAGCTCCCCGATTTCCGCCGCCCGCTCGCCCCGCAACCCCTTGACCTCGGCATGAATCCGGTCTCCCCGCACCGAGATTCGCCGCTGCCACCGCTGCGCCCGAGGATCGAACAACGCCGCCGCCTCACGCCCGAACCCGTCGACAAGCTCGATGACCGGCTCAGGCGCGACGGCCCGCACCACATCCGTCCCCTTCTCGGCCACCACCGCGGCCGCGAGCAACGGAAGCCGCACCGGCGCCAGCACAAGTCCACGCAACGACGGCGTCATCCCCGCACCTCGCCGGTCCGCTCCGTCGTCCCACTCGATGATTCGTTCGCCGTGCCCTCTGCAATACCCATGATCGTTCCCCGGAAGTTGGAGGTAGGTCGACGTGTTGGACCTGCCCCGGGACGCGCGTCGCAAACGCGGACACGCGGCGGCGAAATGATCTCCACGCCGCCGGATTCGGTCTCGGCGGCCGCGAATGGACACGTGAACATTCGATGAGGCGACTGTCGCGAAACCTTCGAATTCGCTTATGGTAGGGAATATCCGGCGGATTGCCCGGATTCTGCTCGTACGATTGGCGCGGGGACGGCAACCGGAAGGATAATTACGATGCAGCAGATTCCCGGTGCTGGCGCGATCGGATCAGGATTCAATATCCTGGGCGACTACAGTATTCGATCACTGACGCAGCAAATCATCGATCTAGGTCCCGACGGCAAGAACTGGGAGTATCCGCCCACGGGTATCACCTACTCGGTGCCGACGAATGTCCAGCCGATCGAGTACACCAACACCACCGTCTCCTCTTTCGTTTACAGTACCGTCGAGCAGTTCCAGTCGCATTTCGCGACGAAGGCCAGTGCTTCGGCCTCGTACGGCGCGTTCAGCGGGCAGTTCAATGTCGCGTACAGTCGCACCGTAAATACCGACCAGTCATACTATTACGGCATTTACGAGTCGGATTTCACTGCGTGGCAACTGAATCTGCACCATTCATCGGACGAATGGCTGAGCAGCGATTTCCGCGACGATCCCGACATCAAGAACCTCCCGAGCTCCTTCACTCCGCAGAATCAAGAACAATTCTTCGCGGTGTTCCGCAAGTGGGGTACGCATTACGTCGGCCAGGTCGTGGTGGGCGGCAGCCTCGACTACTACGAGGCCGTGCAGACCTCGTACTCGATGAACCAGCAGCAGGTCAGCGCCAATATCCAGCTCGAGTACAAGGCGGTGTTCACCTCCGCCAAGGCCGAATCCAAGACCCAATGGGACGAACTCGGCCGCACCTGGTCCGACAGCCGCATCGTCACGGTGGACGCCACCGGCGGCGACAACGGCCTGCTGAACTCCCTCAATCCCAGCTATGGCGACAACCACTCCGGCATATTCGAGCAGTGGTCCTCGCAGGTGATGAAGAACCCCTCCGTGGTGGAGTTCTCACTCAGCCCGCTGAACAACCTCTTCCACGGCAATCAAGCGGTAGCGGTGGCGCAAGCCCTCGAGGCATACACCAATGGCGCGATCCTCTGCTACGCCAACACCGACTACACCCCCAACGGCGCTCCCGGCGGCGGCAATGTGAGCACTTCGTGGGGCATCATCACCAATGGCAATGTGGCGACCCCGAATCCGCCGGTGACTCCGCCCGCTCCCACCGTCATCGCCCCCGGTCAAGCGGCCCCGGTAGGCGGCTATCAGATCGCACTATACGATCCGGTCAGTTTCGAACCCGTCATGTCGCACCTGTATTACCAAACCTACGAACCCCATTCCCTGGTCCCCGATCCGTCCATCTACACCGCCATGATGAACGATCTCAATAGTGTCGGCAGCCGCGGATATATCGCCGCCGTAAGCGGTTTCGCCATCGACCTGCTGAACTATCCCTCCCAGGATTTCTCGCACTGGTTGATGAGCATCGGCGCCACCATGGCCGCCTGGAAGAAATTCGTCGGCTACCCCGACAAGGGCGGCTCGGCCTGCTACATAGTCCTGGGCCGTCACGGCGCCGCTCCCGGCAAAGCCCTCGAAGTCCTGCAGGCCGTGTATTCCCCCAGCGACTGGTTGCAGGAACCCTCGCTCTTCAACATGAATCCCTCCGCCCTGGGCCTCACCTACGGCCGCACCGCGGTGATCACCTCCGGCAACCACATCCACGGTTCGCTGGCCACCCTGGGTAAGCAACCCGACAAGCCGAAGCCCCCCAAGGTCGAACCGCCCAGAAAGGACTCGCACCGCCGCTAGGCGGTGCCTATCGGAGCCGGTGCGCACTGCGGGCGCACCGGCTCCGCCTGCCGCAACCGGCGATTCAGCGGGACAGGCGGAACGGCCCGCGGTCCCAACGCCATTGGTGGCGCAGGGTGAGGCCGGCCAGGTCGAGGGGGTCGAGGCCGATGTCGGTTCGGAGGGTGCGTAGCTCCGGCCAGGCGAGGGGGCCGGAGGCAAGGCGGTTGCGGAGGATGTTCTCGGTGTGGGCGTCGACTTCGCGGGTGGCGAGGTCGGTGACGCCGTGGCGGGAGCCGGTCCAGACCAGCCAGCCCCAGCCGTGGGTGTGGGCGTAGGCGCGGCCGGCGGTGGCTTTCGCGCGGTTGACGTGAAAGGCGGTGTGGGGGAGGGGGATCACGTCGATGAGGACGGTGCGGGCGTCGGTGAAGCGGACGGCGACGGTGGGGTGGTGCAGGCGTTCGCTGGAGTCGATGTCGTAGGTGACGGGGGCGGGGAACTCCTGGAAGGTTTCCACGCGCTCGCTGGCGTCCAGCAGGCGGAACAGGCGGGCTTGCAGGCCGGTGTCGAAAGTTACTTCGCGGGAGAGTTTTTCGGAGTACATGCGGCCGCGGCCGTCATCGGTGAGATCGACGGTGCGGGCGGGGCCGTCGGGCAGTTCATCGGGTGCGCCCGCCCCCCACTCCACACGGTGCAGCCACGGATTCCACACGCCCGCAGGCACTTCCTCGGGCTGCTGCGGCGGAAGCAGATGCCAGCGGCCCTTCTGCTGCCAGCCCGCGATGCGCTGGAAGACGAACCCGGCGATGCGCTTGCACTCTTGAAGGTCGTGACCCGCCAGGCGCAATTTCAGGTACGCCCAATCCTGGGCGGCGATATCGGTATCGGTGGCATAGGTTTCGGCGAGCAGCGTGCGAACCAGCCACTCGTCTCCGCGTCCTACGGGGTACCGCGTCCCGAACACGTCGAGATCGGGGTGACCGGTCAGCTGGGTTTGGCGCACCAGATTGCCGACGGCCCGGGTGTAGAGCTGGCGGGCGCGATCACGGGACACCCCGAACCGCGAGCCGAGCACGGTGAGCGTTTCGGGCGCTTCCCCGTCCAGCCCCAGCCGGCAGGTGATGAGCTCCCCGTCGCGCGGCCGTTCCACGGCTTGTTCCGCCACCAGTTCCGCGACCACCTGGTTGACGTCCTCGAAGCCGAAGCTCACGCCGTCGCCCAGGTCGCCGTAGAGATCGGTGCGCGTATCACTGCTCGTCAAGGCGGCCCCTACTTCGTTCGCCAGTCTGTTCGACGAGCCTAACGCCGCGCACCGACAGCTCGGCGCAACCGCGACCGGAAACTAGGTTCCGATGGCCGCGTTCATGATGGTTCCGGCGCTGGTCGCGATGATGCCGCCGATCATCGCCCCGGCCACCATCTTCGGCGAGGCCAGGCCGCCGCCGGACCATTTCTCCCAGGCGAACCGGCCGCCCGCGTAGGTGATGGCCATGATGCCGGACAGCAGCACGAACCAGGTGAAGTAGCGGACGAGCTTCATCAGCTTGTCGGCCACCGGCGGGGTTTCGGGCGTGGGGTTGCCCATCTGCTGGGCCAGGGTGTCACCGAGCCCGGAGCCGTGGAGGAGCACAGTGTCGTGGAGAGCGCTGAGCATGATCGTCACCACACGAAGGTACCGCCAAATCGATGATGCCCGCGCGGGAACCTCTGTGAGTTGTGCTGTGCCCCTGGTGGTTTCACCGCGTGTCGGATTGCCCGGTATGCCCGTGTCCGAAACGGCGAAACCCCGGTCCGGCCTGATGGCCGTTCCGGGGCTTCGAAAGAGCGGATGACGAGATTCGAACTCGCGACCCTCACCTTGGCAAGGTGATGCGCTACCAGCTGCGCTACATCCGCAAACCGCTCACCTGGGCGTTTCCGTCCGTGGCTTGCGAGAGAGAACATTAGCCGACGACCCGCGGAAGTTCCAAAACGCCAGCGTAACGGCCGTTTCTCCGGCCCTGCGGCGCGTCACCGCGGCGTGCCGTCCTCGTACGGCACGATGGCGCTGATCAAGGTCCGGTCCCCGCTCGCCACCGTCAGCACCAGCTGCGGCGGCCAGGTCTTGCGGGTCGAATCGGGATGCGTCTCGTTCACCACCATGATGTGCTGCCCGTCCAGCGGCCCCGGCAGGATCTGCACGCAGTAGGTGGTCCCGGCCGGAATGGAGTCGATCCCGGCCTGGATCTGCGCCACGCTCGGCGCGGCCGCGTCCGGCGCGTACATCTCCCGCACCTTCGCCCCGGACCGGTCCACGTAGTACCGGTTCTGCAGGGCGAGAATCACATCCGTCCCCGATTTCGTACTGCCCGGCCCGTTCCCGCGCACATGCCCGCCATTGACCTCGCTGGCACAGCTCCCGGCCGCCGCGGCCGCGGGCTCCGCCGAGGTCGTGGTGGTCGCCGAGGTCCCCGCCGGAATCGTGGCGACCGCCGTCGGATGCTCCTGCGTCCCGGTGACTTTCGACACCTGCACCGCCACCGCCGCCACCACCGCGAGCACGGCCAGCACCCCCAGCAGCGGCGCCACCCACGCCCGCCCGGACGGGGCCTGCCGATGCACCCCGGCCCGCCCCAGCCGCCGCGCGGGCGCGGGTTCGTCGTCGTAGTACTCGTCGTCGTAATCGTCGTAGTCGTCGTCGCGGTACCGGCTCTCGTACCGATCCTCGCGCGCCGCAACGGGTTCCGGCGCGGGCTCGATCCAATCGGCCCAGCTCCCGCTGTACGCCCCGCCGCCCGTGGGTTCGGGCGGATCGGATTCTCGCGTGCTCATCGCGCCCCCTGTCTTTCCCGCCGGGCGCCCCCGCGCGGCCTCATCGCACGGCTTGCGGCTGGGTGCCCGGAATGATGGCCGGCTGCCCGCTGGTCGTCGGCACGCCCGAGCTCTGGAAGAACGGCAGCCCGCTGGACGGCGCGCCCGGCGTGGTGGTCCCGAACAGATCCGGCGCGCTGCTCGAGGTCGTCGCCCCGCCCCCGAGCGGGAACCCCGGCATCACACTGGTGGTGACCGTCGACCCGCCCGTGAAATCGAACCCGCCGGTGGGCTTGTCGCTACCCCCGCTCGGCACCGTCCCGCTCTCGACGGCGCTCGACAGATCCTGCGCGATGGCCGCGAACCACCGTCCCGCGTACTGCGTCGCGCTCTCCCCGAAATCGGCGCCCGGCGCGACCGTGTAATCGTGCTTCTGCGCCATGTTCCAGTATCGCGACCAGGTGGTCACGTCCAGGAGATCCTTGTTGTCGGTGATGTTGGTCGACACCGCCGTGAACGCCTGCTGCACCAGCGTGCTCACCGTCGTCGGCGGCACCAGCGTGGTGACGGCGCTGACCAGTTTGGTCCCCAGCACGGCCAGCCCCGCGATCGGATTGGCCAGCCCGGCCGTGGCGATCTCGGCGATATTGGTGGCGGTCAGCACCGACTTCACCACCGACACCACCGAATTGATGGCGATGGTCCCCACCTTGATCAGCGCCTGGAACGCCGACCCCAGATCCAGCGAGGTGGTCGGCGAGGATGCCTCGGCGATCCGCTCGGAGATCGACTTCTTCGGCTCGTAGGACAGATTCGCCAGCGACTCGCCCTTGACGTCGTTGTTCACCACATTGGTGAAGGTCTTGATCGAGGTGTAGGCCAGCGCCTCCGCCACCGATTTCAGCGAGGCGATGGGATCCCCGCCCGAAACCTCCACCTGCCCGGCGATATTGGCCACCGCCCGCACGATCGGCGCGCCACTGGGCGCGTCGCAGGCCAGGTCCCCGCTGGAGCAGAAGCTGGCGACCCGCCCGGCGAGCTTGCCGAAGCTGACCGACGCGTTCTTGTCGTTGCCCATGCCCGCGCCGGTCGCGCCCATCGAGTACTGCGGCGGATCCTCCAGCGCCGCCACCGCTTTCCCGCTGGTCCCGGGCGCGGCATCGGGCTTGGTCTTGCCGGGCGAACTGGGGAACAGCCCCGCGGCGGTATTGCGGGTCGGGTCGCCGAACAGCGCCACCGCCACCACCTTGTCGGCGGACACCACCCCCTTGCCCGCCCCGACCTCCTGCGCGAACAGCGAAGCCACGTGCGCGCCTTGCGAATACCCGGTGAGGGCGATGCGGGTGCTGGGGCACCGTTCGACCACCTGCTTCACCATCGACTCGAGGGTGGTCTTGCCCTTGGCCACCGATTGCAGATACGGCGTGGTGCCGCTGGTCGTAGCCCCGCCGAAGGTGGCGTCATAGGGCACGTACGCGCGTGCCACCAGTTCGGTGGCGTCGGCCATCATGGGCCGGAACACCGTGGACAGCATTCCGGTATCGGTGGTGATGGCCGCGTCCGGCGAGGATTCGCCGGTGCCTTGAATCCCGAACGCGAACAGCGCCGGGCATTTGTCGAGATTGATCTGGGTACTGGGCGCGTCCGCGCGCGCCCCGCCCACGGCCACCGCCGCGACGGCGCACACGACCGCCGTGAGCAGCGCCGAGTTCCGGATGGTTCCCGCGGACAACAGTTTCCGATGCATTTCGCACCTCGTTCAGCTCGGGGACTCGGGTGCGTCGGCGGTGACGCGGGCGGTGATCCGGGCGCCGGCCTGCCGGGCGGCGATGAGGATCTGTTCGGCGAGCAGCCGAACCGGTTGCGGTGGGGTGCGGGTGGGGTCCCCGTCGTCGAGCGGCGAAAAGCCTTGCGCGGGCGTCCACGCCGCCAGTTCGTGCGGTTCGAGGGCGCGCCAGGGTTCCAGCCAGCCGAGCCGCCAGGTGCGCGCGCCGAGTTCGTGCGCGAGCCGTTCGGCTTCCTCGCGCCGGGTGGCGACGGGCGCGGGCAGTGGCCGCGCGGAGTCCGAGACCGTGAGAATTCCCACCACCTCGGACCCCGCGGGGGTGGCGCGCTGCTGATGCGCCAGCAGCGCCCGCTGCAAGGTGTTGATTCCTCGCATATGCGACCGTGCCACCAGAACCACGAGCGGCGAATCCATATCGGCCCCGAGCCCGATCCGCGCCGGCCAGCGCTGCCCCGCATCCCCGGCCCAGCTCATGCTCGCCGCCAGACTGCTCACCCCGGCCCCGCCGTGCACCCCGACCAGCCACAGCAGCGGCGGCGGCCCGGTGGGATTGGGCACGGCCCGATGCCACATCGGCACCGGCGGCGCGGCGACCGCGGGCACCCCGGCTGGAAGCACGCCGGGATGACGAGGGGGCAGGTCCGGTTGATGACGCGCGGACATGTCCGAGTGCAGAAGGACCGGATCCAGTTGTGGGACCGGACCCGGTTGAGAGAGGACGGGACCCGGTTGAGAGAGGAGCGGATCGGGGTGGGGGAGGACCGGACTGGGTTGGGGGAGGACCGGACTGGGTTGGGGGAGGACCGGATCCGGCGTCGCGCGCGTAGGTGCTGACGAGAGTTCCTGGTAGTCCTCGGCATACGGCGAGGCGGGCCGTTCCCGGAAGGTGGTCATCGCAGCGCCCCCAGCAGGGCGAGGTACGCGTCCCGGGTCTCGGCGGCGAGCCGATGCCACGACACCATCCCGCCCCCGGCGAGGTGAATGTCGAACGGCACCTTCACCACTTCGCGTACCCACGACCCGAGATGGGTGCGCACGTGTTCGACCACCGCGGCCGCCGATCCCGGCACCTGCTCGGTCAGCACGATCACCGCGTCCCCGACCACGAATTCGCTGTAGTTCTCGTCCAGCCATTGCAGGGCCGGTTGCAGCCGGTTGATGGCATCCGGCCGCGCCGCCACGGTCAGCACCAGCCCGACCCGCGGATCGGCGAGCAGCGGCGCGGCCAACCGGCTGGTCACCGGCGCGCCCGCGTCGAAAACCGCCAGCAGCCCCGCGGTTTCGAGGTGCCGCGCCACCGAGACGAGCGATTCCCGGCGCGGCAGGGCTTCCGGGCTGCGGCTCAATATCCGCACTCCGGTAGTGGTCCGCCCCGCGTACGCCCCCACCGTGGAAGCGAGTTCGGGATGCGGTGCGTCCAGCCACTTCTGGAGCGTCCCGGGCGGCGCCGCCGCATCGCAGCCGCGCAGTGCGAGGTCCCCGCCGCCGAGCGTGGCATCGACCGCGACCGGCCACACCTCACCTTCGCTGTCGACCGCCGCCGCGGCCGCGAGCCCCATCGCCGTGGTGGTGGCCCCCGACGATCCGGAGCCGCCCAGCACCAGCGCCGACGGCAGCGCCGCGCGGAGCAGCCGCCCTTGCCCGCCGCGCAAAGGCACCGGGTCCGTGGGTGATCCGGCGGCGGCGGGCCGCGACAGTACCGCCGGTTCCTCCGGCCGGCCGGGTTCGTCGAGGCCCCGCAGGAAATCGTGGATCTGCGTCATCAGTCACCTCCCGCTCCGGGTGGTGTGACGCGGCGGCGGGCGCTCATCAGTTGCCTCCCGCCAGAATGGCGCTGATCCGAGCCTGCCCACCGGACACGGTGGTGATCATGATCTGCTGCCAGGAGGGCCGGGAGCCGTCCGGCCGCAGCTCGTCGACGTTCACGTTCCAGCGATCCGACCCCAGCGGCGTGATGGTCACGCAATGCTGGGTGCCCGCCGGGGTCGCCGAAATGGCGGTGCGCGTGGCCTCTTCGCTGGCGGCCTGCGCGCCCGGGGCGAGCAGTGCGCGCACGGCCGCCGGATCGCGCTGCACGTACCAGGCGTATTCGAGCCGCATGATCGCACCGGGCCCGGTGCCGGGATCGCCCGCGCCGGAACCGATCACCCGGTCCGGGGTGTTGACCGCCGGGCACCACACGTTCAATCCCGGCTGGGCGTCCGTGGCGGAGGTCTGGGGGCTCGGCGGGGGAGCGGCGACGGGTTCGTCGGCTTCGGGGGTGAAGGTCAGCCACACCGCGACGCCGAGCACCACCAGGGTCAGCAGCGCCCCGCCCGCGAGGAGGAAGCGGTCGCGCAGCTGCCGCCGGCGCTGGGTCTGCGCGGCGCGCCGCCGGGCTTCCAGGACCAGCGGGGCCATCGGATCCTCGGCCAGCAGTTCGGTTGCGCTGAGCCGGGATTCCCGATCCGCCGCCGATTCGACCGGTGCGGCGCCCTCGTTCAGCCATTGCGCCCAGCCGGGAGCCGCCGCCGGGCTGTCCGATTCGCCCGCTATCGGGTCGAGTGCGGGCAGCGGCGGGCGCGCGGCTAGGCCATCGTCCTGTTCGATCACGGCGTCTCCCGTGCCGTTCCGGTCACGCACCCGGCGCGGGTGCGATCGCGGCCAGGAAAGCTTCGGGGGTCAGCGCGGGCATGTTCTCCACCGCCGTGCGGAAGGAGTCGACGGTCGCGGACGCGTCCTGCACCGCCTGCTGCACCACGGGGACGACCTGCTGCTCGACCACTTGATTGACCTGCGTGGCGAAATTGTCGACCGCGGTGTAGACCTGCTCCGCGACGGGTTCGATGACCTGGGCGACGGGAGCTGGGGCGAGCTGCGCGACGGCTTCGACGATGGGGGCCGAAACCTGTGCGGGCGCAGGGTTGATCGTGGCGGAGGCATTGACAACCCCCGGGTGATCGATCGATTCCGGGTTGGCGGGCTGAGGTTTGGTCGCGTCGCCACCGCCGAGAGCACCTGCCAAGATCGCGCCGAAGGTTCCGGTGATGCCGACCGCCGGAATGCCCACCACGGCAGCACCCGTCAGACATCCGGTCACGCCGCCGATCAACGCACCAGCTGGAGCGCCTACGCCGGCCGTCGGAATTCCCCCGATCAGGCCGCCCGCGACCGCGCCGACCGCTGCACCCACCCCGCACCCGATCGGAACCAGCGCGACGGTCGCGATGCCACCGGCAGCCAGACCGAGGCCCGCGCCGCCGAAGCTCGAGGCGGCCAGCCGATCGGACTCGTTCTGCGAGAAGCCCATCCTGTCGTAGGCGGCAGCGATCTGCCACTCCGCCATGTCGACGTACGCCTGCGCCTTGTCGCGGGTCTTCTTGTCCACGAAGTCCGGCAACTCGACCGAGTTCGTCCCCACCCGCAGCTTGTGCGGATCGGTCGACAACACCGCGGGCGCGTTCTCCGCGGGCGCTTCCGGCTGCGTCTCTTCCCCCGCCGACTGCTCCGGCTGCTTGGGCTGCACATACGTATCCATCTGCGGATTCGTCTGCTGGCTCGGCCGGGGCCGTGAGGGCGCCGGAATCGGCGGGTCCGGAATGTAATCCGCCGGGCTGGGCGTATTCGCCGCCGGCTGGTTTTCCGTGGTCAGCCCGGGTTGCCCCTCACCGGGCACCGCCAGTCCCGGTTGCCCGGGGGCGGCGGCGCTCACGCCTTGACTCATCACCAGCGCGATCGGCAGCATCGACAACGCGACGGAAGTTAATCTCTTCGTCATTTCCCATTCCCGTTCCCCGAATGGACAGCGGCGGGCCGCTTCGCCCGAAACCCCCCTGACCCCATGGCATTCCACACCACCGGCCCGCATCGCAAGTGGTTCACCCGAATATGCTCGAAATGACCCATGATGAATCCCCACAACCGTGCGATGATCATCTTGCGGTCCAGATCTTACTCGTAACCCGTCTTCCGACAACCTGATACGAGCCAGTCGGCACGAATTCTTAAGAACGGCACTTAAGCCCTCGTAAGATCAACCGCACGCCGGGGAACCATACTGCGCCCCAATATGTCTCGCCCGCACGCGTTTCCCGAGGAGTGAATCCGATGCGCGCCCGCGCAGCACACTTCAAGCAACTGCTCGTTACGGTTCTCGCCGCCGTCGCCCTGACCGCCTGCGGCGGCAACGATCCCGCCGAGGTGGCCACGACGACCCCGCCGCCGGATCCGGCGCGCGCCCCGGCGAACCTGCGCTGGGAGAACTATCAGGGCGTCCAGTTACCTTTGGGCGGCGAGGACGGTCCCAACAAGCTGGCCGCCGTCCCCCTCGGCTACGCCCACACTCCGCAGGGCGCGGCCCTCGCCGCCATCAACCACAGCGCCCGCCTGTCCCTGGCCCCCGACTCGGTCTGGCCCACCCTGGCCGCCAACGCGCTGCTGCCGGGCCCCGGCAAGGACGCGTGGGTCCTGGCCCGGGTCCAGGTCTCCCTCACCGCCGCCACCGACCCGACCGTGGCCCCGCACATCACGGCGTACAAGATCACCGCCTACGACCCGGCGCGCACCGCATTGACCGTCTACGCCACGTACTCCGACGCGAGCATCACCGCCACCGACACCACGGTCGTCTGGTCCGCCGACGACTGGCGGCTCCAGCTCCCGGACCCCGCCGCGAAAACCGTGACGGTGCATTCGGTCAAGACGATCCCAGCCGACGCGGTCTCGCTGACGGCTGCGAAGTAGCCGCACCCAGGAGGGTCAGATGAGGCGGAGGAACCGATCCCAGTCCGCGCCGGAGAACACCAGCGCCGGGCCGCCGGGGTCCTTCGAGTCCCGCACCCCGACCCGCGTGGCATCCGAGTCGAGGAAGGCGACCTCGACGCACTCCGACGCATTGGCGGATCGGGAGGATTTGAACCACTGGGCTTCCGACGGATTGTCGATCATGCCGAGTACTCCTTGATTAGCGCCACCATCAGATCTCTGGTGTCGTCCTCGTCCAATGCTACGTGGCGCATATCGGTGATCGCGCGCCGGAAGCGGGCGAGCGCGTCGGCGTGTTCGAGATACAACGCTCCTTCCGAGCCGTCGATGTACGCGACCGGTGGTTCGACCAAACGGCTTGCGAGCGGCGGAAATTCGAGCAGGGTGAAGGACAGGGCCACCAGGCCGCCGTGCATGCCCGCTGCGAAGGGCACGATCCGGATCGAGATGTTGTCCTGTTCGCCGATCTCGATCAGGCGCCGCAGTTGACCGATCATCACCGCAGGTCCGCCGGGTAGATGCCGGGGCACCGCCTCGGAGAGCAGGGCTTCGAAGCGAAAACCGGTCTCTGTCAGCCGCTCCTGTCGATGCGCCGCGACCTCGAGTCGCCGATCGAGGTCGGTGGGGGAGATATCCGGGATGCTGGCCTGGATGATCGCGCGCCGGTAGTCGGGTGTCTGTAACAGGCCGTGGACCAGCACGAGCTGGTGGGTGGTCATGCGGTTCGCGGAATCCTCGAGTCGCAGATAGTGATCGAAGTGCGGTGCGTACTGGTCGGCGTATGCCTGCCACCAGCCCTTGTAGGTGCCCTGTAGCTGTGCGGCCTTGGCTTGCTGCCGTACCTCGTCCCACAACTGGAGCGCTTCGGCGCGGACTTCCGGCCGGACGCGATAACGGTCGAGCAGTGTTTTGAGTTGGGGCGTAGAGACTTTGGTCGGTTGCCCGTCCTCCATGCGGAGGATGGTTTGCTTGGAAGTGTCTATTTCCAATCCGGCGGACATGAGAGTCACTCCGGCTTGTTCGCGAAGCCCGCGAAGATACCGACCGAACGCTCTGCGAGGGACTGTGGACCCGACCATTTCTTAGCCTCGCTATCTGGGGAGGAGGTACCACGGACCGGTTCAAAATGGACTTCCAGCCAGTTTCTCGCGGGATCTTCCATGACAATCCGGCGAATCCAATAATGACAGATACCGAGTATTTGCCACAAAGGATTTCGGCGAGGAGGCATCGAAATGTCTTGGGATGCATGGGCACTTCTGTTGATCATCGCGCTGTGCTCGATGGTCATCGTCAAGTCGTGGTGGGACTTCTACCGCGACGCGCACTCCACCGAATCGCCGGTACTGCACCTACCCCTGCTCAACGGCGGGCATCTCGAGATCCCCCGCCTCGCCGAGCAAGCACCCGGCCGTCACCGTCCCCTCCGAGCGAAAGCGCATTCCCGCCGATGACTCCCGTCGAGATCGCCGTCCTGTACACCCTGCGCCCCGGCGCCGCCCAGACCATCCGCGAGATCCAGCAGTCCGCCACCCTCACCACCTGGCGCGCCCGGAACGCCGTCGCCCATCTCGCCGCGCGCGGCCTGATCACCGCCACCGCCCCCGGCAACCGCTGGCGCATCACCCCGCGCGGCAGATCCGCCCTGGCCACCAAGGCCAAACGCTTCGGCTGACCGCCGCGACCGGCGGCGACTCGCCCGGACCCGCCGCGTGCGACCGGTGGACCCGTTCCGTATAGGTTCGAGAGGTATCACCGGATCGGTCGACGAGGAAATAGAGGTCGGATGCACTGGGACCAGATGTCCGCCACACCCGAGGACCTACGCGCCGGCGTCACCCGGCTGCGGCGCGGCGTCGGGCAGCTCGAGGTCCTCGATTCGATCATCGTCACCGCCGAAGGTCCCTGGCTGGGCGTCATCGACGCCGACGGTCGCGGCACCGCCGAACTCCGCATGCATCTCGCGGGCGTCTACCGCATCACCGTCACGGTCACCAGCGCCGGCAAACTCACCCGCGCCCACATGGTCTCGCCCCGCGACGGCGACCAGGTGCTTTCCACCAAACCCGCCGACCGTCGCGGCTGGGATTCCCCCGCCGACACCCCCAAACCGCCCGACTGGCTCGACCACGTCCTGACCTGGGTCCATTCGGCGAGCACCGATGTAGACCGCCGCGCCGTCATCGCCTGGCGCCTGAAGGGCGCCGACCAGAAACTGGCCTCCCTCGAGGACACCATCGCCTCCCTCCGTGACAGCCTCCGCGAACGCGAACAACTCCGCGACGACCTCACCGCCGAGATAGCGGCCCTCCGAACCGAACTCGCCGCCGCCCCCGTCGAACCGGTCGTCGAGCGGCACACCACCGTCGAAAATACGGACAAATTTCCCGCTGATGTGCCACTCACGGAGGCGTCACCGGCGGCGGAGGGCGAGCGCGGTGGCGAGGGTGGCGGCGAGCCCGCCGAGGCCCGCGACGACGAAGGCGGTGCGGGGATCGGTGTGGTCGAGGAGCAGGCCGCCGCCGAGGTAGGAGAGCGCGGCGGCGATGCCGATCGCGCCGTAGAGGGTGCCGAAGACCCGGCCGAGCAGATCGGCGGGGACGGTGCGCTGCACGAGAGTGTTGGTGGCGACGTCCATTCCGGCGATGCCCAGGCCGCGAACGGCTTGCACGGCGAAGGCGGCGGCGACCGCTCCGGCGAGACCGGTGAGCAGGTTGCCGGCGCTGCTGACGGCGAAACCCGCGATGAGCAGTACGGGCATGGACAGGCGCGAGTGGGGGCGAGCGAGTAGGGCGTACCCGGCCAGCAGGCCGATGCCCACCGCGGCGAGCAGCAGCGCCACCGCCGAATCGCCGCCGTGCAGTGTGTCTTTCGCGAGGAAGACCAGCGCGACATCGTCGATGCCGTTGCATGCGACGACCGCGAAGAAGCCGAGACCGAGGGCGCGCAGCAGGGGAGTGGTCGCGATGTAGCGCAGTCCGGCTTTGGTCTCCGTTAAGAGCGAGCCGCGAGTTTCTTTGTCCCCCTGCGCAGTTGCGGGCAGGAAGAGCAGCAGCGCCGCCGAGATCAGGAAGCTGGCGGCATCCAGCAGGAACACCCCGCGCACCCCGAGGAACGGCAATAGACCGGCCGCCACCAGCGGCCCGAGCGCTTCACCGCCATTGGTGCCGAATCCCACTGCGGCATTGGCGCTTTCCAGTTCGTCATCGCGCACCAAGCCGGGAACAACTGCGCGCGAAGCGGGTTGGAAGATCTGGCCCGCGATGGCCCGCACGCCCACCAGTACCAGCAGCGGGCCGAGGGGCGGCAGCCACACGGCGATCAGCAACATGACGATCGCTTGTGCCAGTTCGCAACTCACCATGACCCGCCGCCGGTCGAAGCGATCCGACAGGGCTCCGGTCAGCGGTCCCAGCAATGCCGGTGCGAAGTCACCCACCAGCAGCAGCGCTGCCACCGCCAGCGCCTGGCCGGTTTCGCTCGCCACGTACAGCATCAAGGCGACCAGGCTCAGCGAATCGCCCAGGAACGACACCGTGCGCGCCGTCCACAGCAGCCGGAACGCCTGATTCCCCCACAGCAGCTGCACGGGCTGATCATAGTCAGCGCCGTGCAGCTGTTTTCGTGCTGTCTATCCGAACAGGTCGGTGAAGAACTGGTATCCGGTGGGGTCGCCGGTCATCTTCCAGTGCAAGCCTTGCAGGAAGAAACAGGCGATCAGGTTGGTGCCCGCGAACAGCGCCAGGATCCACGGGGTGAACCGTGCGGCGGTGCGCAGTGCGCCGGAAGTGACTGCGGCAGTGGCGGGTTCGGTGAACTGGGTCAGGAAGAGCATAATCCCGCCCGCCGCCACGGCGGCCACGAAGGCGATCAGCGCCCAGGTGTAGAGATGCAGGCCGAACAGCGCGCCGGCGTAACCGGGGTCCGGCGGCACGATGTGCATGAGCACCTGCGAACCCGACACCAGCGCGCCCAGCACGGCGACGAGAATCGCCCAGCCCCAGCCGGTGGCGAATTCCCGGGTACTCACCGTGCCCCTCCGCGATTTCACGATGATCGAGGTCGGTCCGATCGCGCTGAGCAAGAAGAACATTCGCTGCAACAGGCACATCGGGCACGGGTACTCCCACAGCACGAATTGGAAGGTGTACGCGCCCGCGAGAGTCGCACACATTCCCAATACGTACAGATGCGCGAACCACAATCCGAGGCGATGCGACAACCCCGATTCCGCGGCGTTCACAGGGCGATCCCGAAATGGTGGCTCGCGATATGCGGCAGCCACGCCAATACCGACAATGCCAGGGTG
This sequence comes from Nocardia yamanashiensis NBRC 100130, assembly GCF_001613325.1. Lineage (GTDB taxonomy): Bacteria > Actinomycetota > Actinomycetes > Mycobacteriales > Mycobacteriaceae > Nocardia > Nocardia yamanashiensis. The sequence continues at coordinate 632,267 of NZ_BDCD01000002.1, forward strand.
GCGGCGCACATCGACATCCAATAGCGGCGCGGCCGATCCCGCACCACCGCCAGCACGCAGAGCAGAATCGAAGCGAATAGCAGCGTGTACATCTCTCCTGATTTCATAGGGGATTTCTCTTCATCCCCTACTTTTCAGCTCAGGCAAACTGCCCGCTAGCCACCGCTATTCGATGTACTCATAGACTCGGTCTATGGCCGCGCGCGGGTGGGTGCACCGGCAATGGTGCGGCCAACACCTCCAGGCCCAGGATCGCCAGCGGCAGTTCCGGTGTACGGCGACCCCTTGTGGTGAGCGCTACATCGGTGAAAGGCGCACCAGCACATACACCGCGACCATGGCGGACGGCGATTCATTGCCGGAAGATGCGCGCCAGGGTCACCGCCAGCGGCACCGCGCACAGCACCCAGGCCAGTCCGATCAGCAGTGCGGTCATGCTGGCCTCCGAGCCAGCCTGCCGATCGGGTCAGCGGTGGCTGCCCGGCCCGCCACCGCGCCCGCCGTTGCCGCGTCCGTCATGTCCTGAGCTGCCGGAACCGGTTGTGCCGGAACCGTTTCCGCTGAACCTGCCCTCACCGCCATGATGCAGGCCGTCGTGACTGCGGGTGCACTGCCGGCACTCGGGCGTATCCGCGGTCGCGGGCCCGGCGGTCTGGGCGATGAGCCCCGTCGCGGTTATCGCGACGATCACCAGGGTCCGGCGGAGGGTGTGTGCACCGATCATGGGGATTCCTTTCCGGCCGGAGTCGCGGGGGTGCGCAGATGAGGGGAATGCGCGCCCCCGCGCTCACGGGAGACGCCGCCGAGGCGGCGCCCGATGCCGGAGCAGCACCCGGCACCAGGCTTTCATACGATCTACGTACGTAGACAGTAGATATGAACGGGCTGCCGCACAAGCCTTTCCGCCCGATTCCGCGACCTCGCCCGGGATGTCCGGCCGGATGGTTCGAAGGGTGGTCCGCATCATACCCCCAGGGGGTGGATGAACTGCTCATTTCATACCTGGCTATCCTGGCAATGTGGTCGACCAGCGCGCATCGATTCGGGCGACCGGGCTGGTTCGCCTGCTCGGCGTGCTGACGTTGCTGCTCGGCATCGCGGCCATGCACGCGGGCGTTTTCGCCACCGGAACCATGCCCTCGCATTCCTCGGTCGTCGTGTCCTCCCCGGCCGACTCCGGCGCCGCATCGTCCGATCACGCGGCCGCTGCTCCCGCCGACCATAGGTCCGGCGGGCACGGCATCGCACACGAATGCGCCTACTTCATCCTGACCGCGCTGGCCCTCGGGATCGGCCTGATCCTGCTGGCCCGGATCCGCGCCGCCGCCGGCGCTCGCCTCCCGGCCC
>NZ_BDCD01000003.1 GCF_001613325.1 Nocardia yamanashiensis NBRC 100130
CCACGCTGGTGGAGATGCCGCGTCACGGGGAGCGCTCGATGTGCTGTGGTGCTGGTGGCGCCCGCATGTGGATGGAAGAACAGCTCGGCAAGCGCATCAACGTCGATCGCGTCGATGAGGCCCTGTCCACCCTCAACGGTGGTAATGAGCCGTCGATGATCGCGACGGGTTGCCCGTTCTGCCGCGTGATGCTGACCGACGGTGTCACCGCCCGTAAGGACGGTGGCGAGGTCGGTCAGGGTGTCGAGGTCGTGGATGTGGCGCAGCTGATGCTGCAGTCCATCGACCGTATCGAGGCCAGGCAACTGACCGAAAACCTCAAGGTCAAGGCCCCGACCATGAATGGAGCCGCCGCCGAGCCCGCCGAAAAACCCGCCATCGCACCCGCTGACATCTAGGTTTCTGCGAATGCGCAACGGAATCTGCCCGAAATGCTCGGCCACCACAATCTACGCCGCCCAGAACGGCCTCCGACTGGGCGAGCACCCGCACGCGGTCCTCATGCCACACACCGGCCCCGGATTCCGGGGAATGGTGCAGGGCCACAACACGACCGGCCTATGGCAATTCGTCTGCAGCACGTGCGGATATCTCGAAACGTATGTGCTGGACGCCGCCGCGATCAGCTTCGTTCAGCAACGCTGGCTGCCCATCACACAGTCCTGAGCGCACCCATGATGTCGTAATGGGTGCGGATCAGCCCACCCTCGGAACCGTATTCGGCACGCAATTCGTAGAGGCCGAACATCGCGCCGGTGAAATACGGTTCGCCGACGTAAAGCATTGGCAGCCCGTGGTATTCGAGGAATCCGGATACCAGCGCGCGCATCGTCGGATAGCGATTGTGCACGCGGGTCAACGGATGCAGCATGTCGGCGGCGTTCTCGAGAATCGCGCAGGCGTGGTCGGGGTCGGTGCCGCGCGCCGATACGCGGGGATCGGTGAGGGCGAGGTTGACGTAGCCGGTCGCGGTGGGAGCGAACAGCCAGCCGACCGCTCCGCCGCGATGGACCGCGGCGGCAGCCAGCAGGTTCGCGATATTGGCGGGCTTCTCCTGGTCGTGCAGCGGAACCTGCTGGGCGGCCAGGTGATCGGCCTCGTGCTGGGTGGCGATGGCGCGAAGGGTGGCGACGCCCTGGAAAGCGGAATCGGACCATTCCCAGAGTTGGCGCTGGGTATCGAAGTGCCCGATTTCGGCGGCTTCGAAGGTCAAATCGGGCCGTCCGGCGTAGCAGAAGCGGCCGGAGGCGCGATCCCAGACCGGTCGGCGCTGGGGGAGTTCGGCGAGAGCGGGCTCGGCATCGAGCAGGACACCGCTCATCCCCATGGCGATGGCCGCCCCGGGCGCGAGCACGGGCAGCAGTGAATCGGGAATGAAGCCGGGAGCAGCCCCACGCGGTGCCGGGCCACCGGTATTGATCACCCGCTCGGTCGTGCCACGCAACAATTCGCCGGCGGCCCGCTCGAAAATGGCAGTGCGCTCCGGATCCGCCACTGCCACCGGCACCGACTCGTCATCGATCATCAAATAGGTGTACGCGCGCCCACCATGATTGAACTTCGTCATCCCCCGCACACCCAGCACCGCCTGCGCCAGCAACGCCAGCTGATCAGCTGCCAGCCACGGATCCTCGAACCGATTCAAATCAACCAGCGCGCTCGTCAGTTCCGGCACATCGTGCCGAACACCGATGTCCCGCAACCGATTCGCATGCTCCGTCCCCGCCCACCCCCGCAGCTGATCGTTCGCCCAAGCCCACAGAAACGTCCCATCCTCCGCAAACGACCCCAAATGCCCCGACCGCCCGAACTCCCGCCCCCCGATCCACACCTTGGCCACCTCCGCGTCCACGCGGGTATGTCCCACCGGAATCGCTCGTGAGAAAGCATCGTATTGTTCCATGGCTCCGCGCAGGCTCCCCCGAGCGAGAGACGTCAAAGCATCACTGAATGTCTCCACGCCCGGGACGCTACCAGCACGGGCGTGGTAGCTGGCCAGCGAATATGCAGCTAGTACAGGTGATCCGGGGTGCGGGTTTGCGGGGACCCGGGGTGGGAATGGCGGGGTTGTCGAAAAATCGAATCGGACCGTCGGGCTGGCGAATTGTCGGGGGTGCTGCGGAATGTATTGCGGCGCTCTAGGATTCGGGTTCTAAAAGAATGGACCGTGGGATTCGGTGGCGATCAGCGGCGATGTCTTCCGGACCGGTTCGAAAGCCGGAGAGGAGCATTGACGATGGGCCGATTGGAATTGAACGGCAAGGTGGCGCTGGTGACGGGGGGAACGCGGGGGATCGGGTTGGCGACCGCGCGGGCGCTGCGGGAACGGGGGGCGCGGGTCGCGATTATCGGGCGGGACGGTGAGAACGCGGCGAAGGTGGCTGCGAGTTTGGGGGACGGGGTGCTCGGGCTGGGGGCGGATGTGGGGGATCGGGCGGCGGTGGAGTTGGCGGTGGCGGCAACCGTCGAGCGATTCGGGCGGTTGGATGTGGCGGTGGCCAATGCGGGGGTGACGGCGCGGCTGGCCACGGTGCGCGCCATGCCGCCGGAGGAGTTCGAGAAGGTGGTGCGGGTCAATCTGCTGGGCGCCTACTACACCGCGCACGCGGCGCTGCCGCACATTCTCGAGACGCGCGGGCACATCTCGCTGGTGTCGTCCATCTACGCGTTCACCCAGGGCGCGTTCGTGGCCCCGTACGCGGCCAGCAAGGCCGCGGTGGAACAGTTCGGGCGGGCGCTGCGCGTGGAGCTCGCGCCGCACCGGGCGAGCGTCACGGTCGCCTACTTCGGGTTCGTGGACACCGACATGGTGCGTTTCGAGGTCGACACCGATCCGCTCGGGGTGCGCGGAACCGGTTTGGTGCCATGGCCGTTGAATCAGCACCTCACCCCGGAACAGGGCGCGGAGGCGCTGATTCGCGGCATCGAGCAGCGGTCCGCGCAGATCATCGCGCCGAGTCAGTGGTCGGTCCTGTCGGTGCTGCGCGGCATCGTCAATCCCGGGGTGGACTTCGTGATGTCGAAGCTGCCGCTCATTTCCGAACTGGTAACGCAGGGTGATAGCCAGGGAGTCGCTGATCCGGCGCCCGTGGATCCGCCGGAACGGCCCGCCGATCGGAAGGAAGCCGCCCTGCGCGGTGGCCGCGTCGAGTGATCTTTCTTGTCGGTGGGTCGCCGTAGAGTTGCGTACATGGGAAATTCGGTGCGCCGGCGGGCGGGCCCGGGCGAATTCAGTTGCGCAGCCGGCGGTTCGGATATCACTGTGTGTGTCGTAAGCGATTCACGTGCAGGGTCATGGGGAGTGGCCCTCCGGGGGAAGGAATGAATGCCATGAACGGCAACAAGATTCGCGGGGAGCATCGCGGCGGCCCGAGGTTTGCGAAGAGCAGCTTCAGTTACGGCGGCGGCGATTGCGTCGAGGTCGCGTACCACGACGGCCGGATCGCGTTGCGTGACTCCAAGGATCGGTACAGCCCGACCTTGTGGTTCACGCGATCGGAGTGGCGGGCATTCGTGTCGGGCGTACGCGCCGGCGAATTCGATTTCGGATTGTTGTGAGGCAGGTGGTGTCGCAGCGAATTCGCTGCGACACCACCACCCCTCGTGCGGCCGACCCCTCGTACAGCCGCGTGAATCAGGTCAAGTGGTGGACATGCGGAGGATTTCGGCCCGGAGTGCGGCGATGAATTCGCGGGCGTCGGTGTCGAACAAGGCCATTCGCGTCAATGCGTCCCAGCGGCGTCGATGGGCGTCGACCTGTTCGGGGCCTCGGGAAACCATGTTCCCCGGGATCGGCTCCGCCGACGCGAGCGCGTTGTCCTCGTTCTCGTAAATGACGAAACCGTGCGGAATCGTGGTGCACGCCTCGATATCCTGCGGAATCACGCCGATGGTGACCGTATCGAGGGTCTCGATGGAAATGATCCGATCGAGCTGGGCCAGCAGCACCCGATGGGGTCCGGGCCGGAAGCGCAGTGCCGCTTCGGTAATGAGGAATTCGAACCGTTTGGCGGTGTCGTACAGCACGAGCTGACGATGCAGGCGCGCGGCGAGCGCGGCCGCCAGGTCTTCTTTGGAATAGGGGGGATCGAAATTGGCGAATACCCGCCGTGCGTAGTCGGCGGTCTGTAGTAGCCCCGGGATCAGCGACGGCTGGAAGTTCCGCACCAGGTGCGCGTCTTCCTCGAATTCGCGGATGTCGTCCTGTAGGTGGGGGCGGCCGACGAGCGAGGCCGCCCAGTCGTGCACCTCGGGCGAATGCGCCGCTTCGGTGAGAGTGCGTAGCGCGTGCTGGCATTCCGGTTCGGCGCCGACCTCGCGCGCCCAGTCCAGCACCTGCGGTAGCGACGGCACCACGTGACCCGCTTCGATGCGCGAGAGCGTGGACTGGCTGATTCCGACCCGCTTGGCCAGTTCCCGGCCGGAGATCCCGGCCAGGTCGCGCAGGCGGCGTAGCTCACCACCGAGCCGCACCCGTGGGTGCGACTCGGGCGCAACCGGATTCGCGGCAACTGCCGCGGCGTCGGTCGCGCCCTCTTCGGGGTGATTCACTGGAACCATAGTGATTCAAATCGAATCACTTTGATTCCGATCAGTCAAGGCGGGCGGAATAACCGGCCGGGCAAGCGGACTCGTCCAGGAGCGCCCGAGCGCGAGTATGCGCAGGCCCGCGGCCACGACCACCGCCGCGATCGTGGCGGCGAGTGATCCGGACCACGGCCGGGCGAGCAGGAATATCGCGGCCGCGCCCAAAGCGGCTGTGACGTACCAGGATCCGACGCGAATCAGACCGATCGGGTCGCCGAGCAGCAGATCGCGCAGCAGTCCGCCGCCGCTGCACGCCACCAACCCGACCAGTACAGCGCTGCCCACCGGCAGCCCGGCGTGCTCGGCTTTGGTGATCCCGAGCGTCAGGTACAGCCCGATGGATACCGCGTCCAGCAGCAGCACCGCAATCTCCACGCGAACGACCAAGCGCGCGAAGACCATTCCCGCACCGGCCGCGAGAACCGTAACCAGCAGATAGCGGTCGCCGCGCAGGGCGGCGGGCGGCGCACCCAGCAGCACATCGCGCAGCAAGCTCCCGCCGAGCCCGGTCGCGAATCCGACGATGACCACCCCGAGCACGTCGATCCGCTCGGCGGCGGCCCGCACGGTCGCGGCGGCCGCCCCGCCGACCGCCCCGACCGCCACCGCCGCGAGATCCAAACCGACTGGGATGTGCAGTATTTCGCCGCTCACGACCGCGCCGCGGCGGTACTGGCGAAGATGTTCGACCGCACCGGTTCCGGCCCGCCCGCGATCGCCTCGATCCACTCCCGGGTCGTGCACACCGCGGCGAATCGCGACTGCAAGGTCACCAGCACCGCCTCGTGCAACTGCTCGGCACCGACATTCCCCGCCTCATTGGCCATCCCGAGCGTCCCGGTGGCATCGGCCAGGAACTCCACCGCGAACCCCCGGTGCACGGCATCGCGCGCGGTGGACTCATCGCAGTTCTGCGTCATATACCCCGCGATCACCACCGTGTCGATCCCACGCTCGGTCAGCCACTCCGCCAACCCCGTCCCGGTGAAACTGGACGGCAGCGTCTTCTCCAGCAAGACCGTGTACGGCCGCTCCGCCACCACCGGATGCAGGGCGAAACCCGCACTGCCGACCGCGAACAGCGGTGATTCCGGGGGAGCGGCATGCTGAATCATGACGATCGGGATCCCGGCCCGCGCCGCCGCGTCCATGGCAGCGCCGATATTGGCCAGACTGATGTCCAGCGGCGGATAGGCGATGGGCAGTCCGCCCCCGATGTATTCGTTCTGTACGTCGATCACGAGCAACGCGCGCTGCATGGATTCCGGATTCCTTCCGAGTTAGCCGGGCGATGGCCGAAAGCGGCCCCGGCATCCAGCCTCGGCGACCCGGAAGTCCCTCGGGAGCACCCTGTTTCGCCCCGGGTCCACGCAACCGGGGGTCTGTCAGGCCCCCTTTAAGATGGCCGACCGTGGAGGAGATCCCGAAGATCGGCGCGTTCCTGCGCACCCGGCGCGCCCGCCTGCGCCCGGATCAGGTCGGTCTGATCCCGTACGGCGACCGCCGCCGCGTGCCGGGTCTGCGCCGGGAGGAGCTGGCGCGGTTGGCCGGCATCAGCGTCGACTACTACATCCGCTTCGAACGCGGCCGCCTGGACAATGTCTCGGACGCGGTGATCGACGCGGTGGCGACGGCGCTGCGCCTGGACCCCGACGAACGCGACTACCTCTACAACCTCGCGCGCCCGCCCCGGACCGAAACGGCCGCACCGGGTCCGGTGCTGCGCCCGCGCCTGACCCAGATGCTCGCGGCCCTGGACCCTACGCCCGCCTATGTGGTCGGGCATCACACCGACATCCTGGGCTGGAACCGCGCCGCCGCCGCCGTCTTCGATATCGACTTCGCGAATATCCCCGGCCCCGAACGCACCTGGGCCCACCTGGTCTTCCGCCATGACGCCGTCCGCGCGCTGTGCGCACCGGTCTGGCCGCGCGTGGCCCGCCAGATCGTCACCTATCTGCGCCTGCGCGCCGCCGCCCGCCCCGCCGATCCGGCCCTGCGCGCCCTGCTCACCGAGATGACCGCGACCAGCGAACAATTCCGCCACATGTGGGACACCCAGGACGTCACCGATATCGCCCACGGCCGCTACCACCTACAGCATCCGCGCGCCGGTGACCTGCACCTGGATTACGAATTCCTCACCCTGCCCGCCGATCCGGGCGCGCGGGCGGTGGTCGTCTACAGCGCCGAACCGGACACGCCCTCGCACACCGCGTTACGCGCTCTCACCGGGCTCGCCTGAACTCAGTTCCTCGATCCGCGACCGCAGGACCTCGAGCAGTTTGTCCGGATCATCGAATTCGGCGGGATCGAGCGGTGCGCCGAAGTGAATCCGCACCCGCTGACTGCGGTCGAACGCCTTGCCGTCCCCGCGCACCCGCCGCATGGGCAGCACCCGGTCGGTGCCCCAGGTCCCCACCGGCACGATCGGAACCCCGGTCGCCAGCGCCAGTTTCGCCACCCCGGGCTTGTACGGTTCGTGCTCCCCGGGCCCGACCAGCCGCCCCTCCGGGTAGATGATCAGCACGCCGCCGTGCCGCAGAATCGTCTCCGCCTGCGTCATCGCCGCCTGCCCCGACGCACTGTCCTTGCGCACCACCGGAATCTGCCCGAGCCGCCGCACCAGCCAGCCCACCACCGGCCACGACCACAACTCGGCCATGGCGATGGCGATCGCGCGCCGCCGCAGCGCACCCCACAGAAACACCGCATCGAGCATCGAAATGTGATTGCTCGCCACGATCACCGGCCCGTGCGCCGGCACCGACTCGCGTCCGATCACCGTGACGTGCACGAACCGCGACCACGCCAGCCCGCGCAAGACCCGGCGCACCAGTTTCGTGGTCACCCACGCGCGTTTTCCCAGCCCTTTGGGGCGTCGTCCCGCGTCCTCGTCCATTCGTCCCCCAAACTGTTCGTTTGACAGTGAAACTACCCGGAGGAGTTGCTCGTGAAGGTCTTCCAGATCGGCGCCGCGGGCGGGATCGGCCGTCGTTTGGCCGCCCTGCTGACCGAAGTCGGCGACGAAGTCACCGGTATGCACCGCAATCCCGATCAGGCCGACACCATCACCGATTCCGGCGCGACCCCCGTCACGGGTGATCTCATCACCGACGGCATCGATGCACTGGCCGAAAAATTCCGCGGCCACGACGCCATCGTCTTCTCCGCGGGCGCGCACGGCACCGGCATGGACAAGACCACCCTCATCGACGGAAAAGGCCTGGAGAAAGCCGCCGACGCCGCCCGGCTCGCCGGAGTGTCGCGATTCCTGCTGGTCTCGGTCTTCCCCGATGCCGGGCGCGACCGCGACACCGGCGAGGGATTCGAGCACTACATGCGGGTGAAGAAGACCGCCGATGTGTATCTGACCCGCACCGCACTGGACTGGCTCATCGTGCGTCCCGGCACGCTGCGCAACGAACCCGGAAACGGCCTGGTCACCGCGGGTCCGGCCATCGAATACGGGGACGTGGCCCGCGATGACGTCGCCGCGTTCCTGGCCGCGGCTCTGCATCGCCCCGAATTGAACCGGGTGATCGTCGAGCTGACCGACGGCACCACGCCCGTCGCGGAGGCCATCGATCGTTTGCTGGAATGAGACTGGCAGACTGCGAACCAGGGCGGCTGATCCCAACCAGGTGCGGCAATTACGGCAGATACCTGGAATAGTTGTGGCAGCACGCACAGAGACCAAGGCGAAAGCGGGGATGTTGGGTGACTTCGACTGATGGTGTGAGTGGGGCGACGATGGCGAAATCGGATACGCCGGCTCCCGTTTCCAGCACCCTCGAGCGCGATGTCCAGACGCTGGAAAAGGCGATCTACGAAGTCAAGCGGGTGATCGTCGGCCAGGATCGCCTGGTGGAGCGGCTGCTCGTGGGTGTGCTCGCGCGGGGACATGTGCTCCTGGAGGGTGTGCCGGGTATCGCCAAGACCCTCGCCGTGGAGACCTTCGCGAAAGTGGTGGGCGGCAGCTTCTCTCGTGTGCAGTTCACGCCCGACCTGGTGCCTACCGACCTCGTCGGTACCCGTATCTACCGGCAGGGCCGCGAGGAGTTCGACACCGAACTCGGCCCGGTGGTGGCGAACTTCGTGCTCGCCGACGAGATCAACCGCGCGCCCGCCAAGGTGCAGTCGGCGCTGCTCGAGGTGATGGCCGAACGGCACGTGTCGATCGGCGGCAAGACCTACCCGATGCCGAATCCGTTCCTGGTCATGGCGACTCAGAACCCGATCGAATCCGAAGGCGTGTACCCGCTGCCCGAGGCGCAGCGCGACCGCTTCCTGTTCAAGGTGGTCGTGGACTACCCGTCGGTGGAGGAAGAGCGCGAGATCATCTACCGGATGGGCGTGACCCCGCCGGAGCCCAAGCGGGTGCTGGAGCCGACCGAGCTGGTGCGCCTGCAGCAGCTGGCCGCCAACACCTTCGTGCATCACGCGCTGGTGGACTACGTCGTGCGCGTCATCGCCGCCACCCGTAAGCCCGCCGATTTCGGCCTGCACGATGTGGCCGGCTGGATCTCCTACGGCGCCTCGCCGCGCGCCAGCCTCGGCATCATCGCCGCCGCGCGCGCGGTGGCGCTGATCCGCGGCCGCGACTACGTGGTCCCGCAGGACGTCGTGGAGGTCATCCCGGACGTGCTGCGGCACCGGCTGGTGCTGTCCTACGACGCGCTCGCCGACGAGATCACCCCCGACGAGGTGATCCGCCGCGTGCTGCAGACCGTCGGCCTGCCGCAGGTGGCCCCGCAGGCCGTGGCCCCGACCGGCGCCGCCCCGGCCGCTCCGATGCCCGCCGCGCCGCAGCCCGCCGCGCCCGCCATGGGTCCGCACGGCGTCCCGCAGGGCGCGCCCGGGATCCCGCAGCCGCCGCAGCAGAGCATCCCGCAGCCGCCGAACGGTCAGCTTCCGGGCGTGCCCGGCCAGCCGCAGGCCAAGTGAGACGAGATTCGGATCCGGTTGCGCCCGTGACGAATCCCGTGTCCGGCGGTTCACCGCACCGCCCGCCCTCCTTCCGGGCGGGTGAGCTGAGTGATCCGCGTTTGTCCGCCGCCTTGAAGACCCTCGAGCTCACCGTGCGCCGCCGCCTGGACGGGGTGCTGCACGGTGACCATCTGGGCCTGATTCCCGGCCCGGGCTCCGAGCCCGGTGACGCCCGCATGTATCAGCCGGGTGACGATGTGCGCCAGATGGATTGGTCGGTGACCGCGCGCACCACGCATCCGCACGTGCGCCAGATGATCGCCGACCGGGAGCTGGAGACCTGGCTGGTGGTGGATCTGTCCGCCAGCCTCGACTTCGGCACCGGCCTGTGCCAGAAGCGGGATCTGGTGGTGGCCGCGGCCGCCGCGGTCACGCATCTGACCAGCGGCGGCGGTAACCGGATCGGCGCGGTCGTCGCCAATGGCGAACAGCTGATCCGCATTCCGGCGCACAGCGGCCGCGTGCACGCCCAGTCCATGCTGCGCAAGATCGCCACCACCCCGCACGCCCGTGACGGGGTGCGCGGGGATCTGCGCGGAGCCATCGAGGCCCTGCGCCGTCCGCAGCGCAAACGCGGTCTGGCTGTGATCATTTCCGATTTCCTCGGCGATATCGACTGGCAGCGTTCGCTGCGCGCCATCTCCGGCCGCCACGATCTGCTCGGCGTCGAGATCCTGGATCCGCGTGATCTGGAATTGCCCGACCTCGGCGATGTGGTGCTGCACGATCCGGAGACCGGCCGCACCCGCGAGTTCAGCGTGACCCCGCAGCTGCGCGCCGATTACGCGCGCGCCGCCGGCCTGCATCGCCAGCAGGTCGAGGGTGCGCTGCGCAGTTGCGGTGCGCCCGTGATGACCCTGAGCACCGATCGGGACTGGATCACCGATGTGGTGCGATTCGTGTCCGCCCGGCGCCACACCTTCGGCGCCTCGACCACCCGGCAGGTACCGCGGCAGTGAGTATTACTGGCTTCACTTCGTATGTCTGGTTCCTGTTCCTGGCCGTGATCGCGGCCATCGCCCTGGTGTACGTGCTGGTCCAGCGCGGGCGGCACAAGCAGATGCTGCGCTTCAGCAATATGGAGCAGCTGGAGAAGGTCGCGCCCAGCGGGCCGAAGCCGTGGCGGCACATCCCGATCGCGCTGCTGCTCACCGCGCTGGTGTGCTTCACCATCGCCGCCGCGGGTCCGACCGAGGCCAAGAAGGTGCCGCGCAACCGGGCCACCGTGGTGCTGGTGCTGGACGTGTCGCTGTCCATGGAGGCCACCGACGTGCCGCCGAGCCGCCTGCAGGTGGCGCAGAAGGCGGCCAAGGAATTCGCCGACGGCCTGACCCCGGGCGTGAACCTGGGCCTGGTCACCTTCGCGGGCACGGCCTCGGTGCAGATGTCGCCGACCACCAATCGCGAAGCGGTGAAGGCGGCCATCGATAACATCAAACTGGCCGAGCGCACCGCCACCGGTGAAGGCATCCTGACCGCCCTGCAATCCATCGACACCCTGGCTTCGGTGCTGGGCGGCGCGGAGACCCCGCCTCCCGCCCGCATCGTCCTGATGTCCGACGGCAAGCAGACGGTCCCCGCCGACAACGACGTCGACAATCCCCGCCACGGTTTCACCGCGGCCCGCCTGGCGAAGAGCAAAGGCGTTCCGGTGTCCACGATTTCGTTCGGCACCACCTGGGGCACCGTCGAGATCCCCGATTCCGACGGCAAGGGCTCCCAGCGCGTCAAGGTCCCTGTCGACGACGACTCGCTGCGCGAGATCGCCAAACTGTCCGGCGGCGAGTTCTACACCGCCTCCAGCCTGGAGGAATTGAACGCCGTCTACGACACCCTGGAAGAGCAGATCGGCTACGAGAACACCCGTGGCGACGCCAGCCGCCCCTGGATGCTCCTGGCCGGCCTGCTGGTCGCCGCCGGTGTCGGTTCCGGACTGATACTGCGCCAGCGCATTCCGTAATCCGCGGCCGCGAAAATGCCCGACGCTACCCGACCTCGGCCGGGTGGTTTCGGGCATTCGTCGTTTTTGTTCCGATGTCGAATGTGATGTTGCCCCAATGTGGGCATCCCGGACCTCACCGGTTAAGTTCTACGGCATGTCGAACTCTTCCAGGTCGGTACTGGTTACGGGCGGCAACCGCGGCATCGGGCTCGCGGTCGCACAGCGTCTGCTCGCCGATGGACACAAGGTTGCCGTCACCCATCGTGGTTCGGGGGTGCCGGAGGGACTCTTCGGCGTGAAATGCGATGTGACCGATGCCGAATCGGTCGATCGCGCGTTCACCGAGGTCGAAGCGCACCAGGGTCCGATCGAGGTCGTGGTGGCCAACGCCGGCATCGTCGACAACGTGCTGTTCATGCGCATGAGCGAGGAATCGTTCAACAAGGTCATCGACGCCAACCTGACCGGTGCGTGGCGAGTGGCGCAGCGCGCCAACCGCAATATGCTCAAGCACCGCTTCGGCCGCATCGTCTTCCTCGGCTCGGTGGTCGGGCAGATCGGCGCCCCGGCGCAGGTCAGCTACGCGGCGGCCAAGGCCGGTCTGGTCGGTATGGCGCGCGCCATCACCCGTGAGGTCGGCAAGCGCAACATCACCGCCAATGTGGTCGCGCCCGGTCTCATCGACACCGATATGACCCGTGACGAGATGACCCCGGAAATGCGCAAGACGGCGCTCGATTTCATCCCTGCGGGCCGGATCGGCCAGGCCGAGGACGTGGCCGGCGTGGTCAGCTTCCTGGTCGGCGACGACGCCTCCTACATCTCCGGCGCGATCATCCCGGTCGACGGCGGCATGGGCATGGGCCACTAGGCTCTGCCCTACCCGCGCACTCCCTGTCCCTTCCAAAGAGGAGAACCGACCAACTCATGGGTGGATTGCTCGAAGGCAAGACCGTACTCATCACCGGCATCATCACCGATTCCTCCATCGCCTTCCACGCGGCCGCGGTCGCGCAGGAGCAGGGCGCGAAGGTGATCATCACCGGTATTCCGGAGCGGCTGCGGCTGATCGACCGGATCGCCAAGCGCCTGCCGCAGGAGGTGCCGCCGGCGATCGGGCTCGACATCACCAGCGAGGAGAACCTCTCGGAGCTGGCCGACAAGGTGCGGGAGCTGGCGCCCGAGGGCATCGACGGCGTGCTGCACTCCATCGCCTTCGCGCCCAAGACCCTGATGGGCCCGGACGCGGTCAACTTCCTCGACGCGCCCGGCCCGGACGCGGCCAAGGCGTTCGAGATCTCGGCCTGGAGCTACGCCTCGCTGGCGCGCGCCGTGCTGCCGGTCATGAACGAGGGCGGCTCCATCGTGGGCATGGACTTCGATCCGCGCACCGCCATGCCGTTCTACAACTGGATGGGTGTGGCCAAGGCCGCGCTCGAGTCCGTGAACCGCTATGTGGCGCGGGAAATGGGCGAGGCCAAGAAGATTCGCTCGAACCTGATCGCGGCCGGCCCGATCAAGACCCTCGCCGCCAAGGCCATCGCGGGCACCGCCACCGATGACGCCAAGCAGCTGAACATGCTCAACGAGTACTGGGACGGCGCCTCGCCCATCGGCTGGGACGTGGACGACCCGACGGTGGTGGCCAAGTCCATCGTCACGCTGCTCTCGGATTGGCTGCCGGGCACCACCGGTTCCATCATCTACGTGGACGGCGGCGCCAGCCACAACACCTGGTTCCCGGAAAACGGCTTCGCGGCCAACTGATTCGAGGAGGACACAGTGGCTGTCGAGTCCACTGCGCACGAAGTGGATGGGCTGCTACTGCTGTCTTTCGGCGGCCCCGAACGCCCCGAGGACGTGATGCCGTTCCTGGAGAACGTCACCCGGGGCCGGGGCATCCCGCCGGAGCGGCTCGCCGAAGTCGCGGAGCACTATCTGCACTTCGGCGGGGTGTCGCCGATCAATGCCTTGAATCTGGAGATCATCAAGGCGGTCGAGGCCGAATTCGCCGCGCGCGGTTGGGATCTGCCGGTGTACTTCGGCAATCGCAATTGGCATCCCATGGTGGAGGACACCGTGGAACGCATGCGCGCGGACGGGATTCGCTCGGCGCTGGTGTTCCCGACCTCCGCGTGGGGCGGGTATTCAGGGTGCCTGCAATACCACGAGGACATTTCGCGGGCGCGTGACGCGGTGGCGGACGCGCCCGATCTGACCAAGCTGCGGCAGTACTTCGATCATCCGCTGCTGATCGAGGCGTTCGCCGATGCCGTGCGGGCGGCGGTGGCGCGACTACCCGCGGACCGGCAGGCACGCGCCCGGCTGGTCTTCACCGCGCATTCCATCCCGGTGTCGGCCGACCATGCGTCCGGCCCGCCGCAGGAGCAGGATCTCTACAGCCGCCAGGTCGCCGAGGCGGCTCGATTGGTCGCCGCCGCAACCGGTTTCGCCGACCACGACCTGGTGTGGCAGTCGCGCTCCGGGCCGCCGCAGATCCCGTGGCTGGACCCCGACATCGTCGACCACCTGGACGCGCTGGCGGCCCAGGACGTGGACGCGGTCGTGGTGTGCCCGGTCGGGTTCGTCTCCGATCACCTGGAAGTGATCTGGGATCTTGACAACGAGGCCGCCCAGCGCGCCGCCGAACTCGGCATCGCCTTCGCCCGCGCCGCCACCCCCGGCCCGGATCCGCGGTTCGCGCGCCTGGTCGCGGACCTGGTGCAGGAGTACCTGTCCGATGCCGCTCCGGCCCGCCTGGGCGCGGTCACCGGCCTCGGCTGCACCCTCAACGGCGCGCCCTGCACGCCCGGTTGCTGCGCATTGCCCCCGCGCCCGGCCCGCCCGGCTTCGTAACCGCCGCTCCTTCGCGATCGTCGAATTCGCTCGCCCGATACCGGTCTATGCGACTGGGCACCCGTCCGGTAGCCCGCACGGGATACCATGCGAGCCATCACGATTCAGAAGGGTACATTCATGTCCAACCCCGGTGAGGGTGCGCAGGCCACGGCCGGTGAGCATCCGAAACCGTCGCAGCGCTCCAGCACGAAGTCGGTGACGGTTCCGTCGATTCCGGAGTACGCGCCCGCCGTGCCGCCGCCGTTCCTCAACGAGTCCAAACGATCCGCGGGATCGCGCACGCCGCTCATTGCCGCGGGCGTGCTGGCGGTGCTCGGCATCGCCGGAACCGCGTTCTACGGCATGCGGGCGAGCAGCGCGCAGGACACCGCCGACGAACGCGCGCACACCATCGCCGAACAGCGCAAGCAGGTCTCGGACGCCAAACAGGCCGACACCCGCCGCGCCGCCGCGCTGAAAGCGGCCTGCGACTACACCGTCACGCTGACCAGCTACGACTTCACCGATCCGGAACGGTATTTCACCGCCGTGCAGAACGCCTCCACCGGTGTCTGGCAGCAGGAATTCGCCAATTCCACCGCCGGGCTGCGGGATTGGATCGGCGGGCAGTTCGTGCGCAGCGCCGCCGTCGAAAGCCACTGCGGCGTCACCGCGCTGGACGGCAAGAAGGCCGAGGTGCTGGCCTCGGTGAAACAGCAGCAGTGGACCGTCGACATTCCGGACTCGCATCTGGTGCCGCTCACCCTGGTGCTCGAGCTGGAAGAACAGTCCGACGGGCGTTGGCTGGTCAGCGAATCGCGGCCGGCTGTCTGAGATCATCGTGAGAACGTCCGCCCGATCCGCCCCTGGGCGCGCGCGGGCGGGCGGTCAATTGTATTGTCGCGCGGGTGAGTACACAGGGAAGAACTACTACGGCGCGACGTCCGCAGTCCGGGCGCGCGGGTCAGGGCGGGGGAGCGGCGAGCAAGAAGCGGGCGCTCGGAGCGCCCGACGTCTTCGTCTGGTTGCCGGTGATGGGTTTGTTCATGGCGGCCGGCATTTGCGCGACCATCGGCCAATCCATCCTGCTAGCCGCGGGATTGGTGGCGGCGGCGGTGGTGCTCGTGGTGGCCGATATGTTCTTCAACCGCTGAATCAGGCGGCCGAGCGTGATCTGCTCGGGAGCCACGTCGCGGAGTTCGATGCCGAGGTAGGCCGGCGCAGGGATCGGCGCGCCGGCCGGACGGGATTCGGCGGGGTCCACTGATCGGTGGACCCGAGGTTCCACCGGTAGCCGCTGTCGGCAATATCGCGCGATGAACAAGATTCATCCCATGCGTAATCGCTCGATCGGTTTGGCTCGTTGGAGTATTCGGCACCCCGGGTGGGCGATCGTGAGCTGGCTGCTCTTCGTGGTGCTGTGTGTGGGGATCGGACTCGCGATCGGTGGGAAGGCCGCGGGGACCGAGGATTTCCGAGTCGGGGAAGCCGGGCGCGGCGAGGCGATGGCCGCGCGAGGGGGACTGCAACAGCGGGCCCTCGAGCGGGTGCTCATCACGGCGCGGCCCGGGACCGAGCCGGATACGGCCGCCGTCGCGGCGGCGGTGCGTGCGGTCAGCGACCGGATGCGAGCCTTGCCGGAAGTGGAAACGGTTGGCGCGCCCCAGTATTCGCGCGACGGTGGGGTGGTGCGTATCGACGTCGTCATGGCGGGCGTCGAACTCGACGGCAAGAAGCACGTCGGGCCGCTGCGCGCGCAGACCGCGCAGGTGCAGGCCGCAAACCCGGACCTGCTGGTGGAGGAGACCGGCGGACCGTCGATCAGCCGGGGCGTGGAGGAACTGCGCGGTCGCGACCTGTCACGGACCGAGCTGATCGCGCTGCCGCTCACCCTGCTGACGCTGCTGGTCGTCTTCCGCTCGGTGACCTTGGCCTTGGTGCCGCCGTTGCTGGCGATCTCGGCGATCGCCGCGGCCATCGGATTGTCCATGCCCGCATCGCATCTGGTGCCCGACAACGGGGTGGGCACCAACATCATTCTGCTGATCGGGATGGCGGTGGGCGTCGACTACACCCTGTTCTATCTGAAGCGGGAACGCGAAGAGCGCGCTCGCGCCCGCGGCAGACTGCCCGCGGCGGCCGTCGTCGCACTGGCCGCGGCCACCTCGGGCCGGGCGGTCATGATCTCCGGGTTCGCGGTCGCGATCTCCAGCGCGGCAATGTTTCTGGCCGACGACGTGATCTTCTCCTCGATCGCCACCGCCACGATTCTCGTCACCCTGGTCGCCGTGCTCGGCTCATCGACGGTCCTGCCGGGGCTGCTGGTGCTGCTGGGCGCGCGATCCGATCGCCCCGGACAGCACAGTGCTACCGACTCCCGCTGGCATCGGCCCGGGCGGATCACGGGCGCGATGCTCGGATTCGTCGCTCGTGAACCCGCCGCGGCCCTGGCTGTCTCGGTGCTCGCGCTGCTGGGCGCGACGGCGCCGCTGCTCGGACTCGAGCTGTCCGATATGGGGCGGGAGACCCATCCGCGGAGTATCGCCGCCATGCGGACGTTCGATCGGTTGAATCAAGCGTTCCCGGAACTGAAATCGATGCATCAGGTCGTGGTCACCGCCCGGCCCGAGATGTTCGACCAGGTGACCGGGGCACTGTCGGAGCTGGCCCGGCGTGCGCAGTCGGATCCGGCGCTGGCCGGAACATCGGAGTTGCGCTTCTCGCCCGATCATCGGGTCGCTTTGCTGGAACTTCCGGTGCCGCACTACGTGAGCGAACCGGCGGCGCTGGCTTCGCTGGAGCGGCTGCGCGATATGTACGTACCCGCCACCGTGGGTGCGCTTCCCGATGCCGAATCGGCCGTGACCGGTGATGTCGCCCGCTATGCCGATTATCCGGAGCATCAGAAACGCCAATTGCCCTGGGTCGTCGGCGCGCTGCTGCTGGCCACGTGCGCGCTGACGATCTGGGCGTTCCGGTCGGTCGTCCTCGGACTCGTCGGCGTCGTGCTCAACCTGCTGTCGGCCGGGGCCGCGCTCGGGCTGCTCACCGTGACCTTCCAGCACACGTGGGCCGAACGCCTGCTCGATTTCCACTCGACGGGAACGATCGGCTCCCGGGTGCCGCTGCTGCTGCTGGTCATCCTGTTCGGGCTGTCGATGGACTACCAGGTGTTCGTGCTCAGCCGCATCGAAGAAGCCCGGCGGAGCGGATTACCGATGCGGCAGGCCGTGCTCGACGGCATCGGGGGTTCGGCGAGCGTGGTCACCAGCGCTGCCTTCGTCATGACAACCGTATTCGCGGCGTTCGTCCCGTTGCACATCATGGAGATGAAGCAGATGGGCTTCGCCCTCGCGATCGCGGTCCTGCTGGACGCCTTCGTCATTCGGATCCTGCTGCTGCCCGCGCTCCTGCTGCTGCTCGGCGACCGCACCTGGTGGCCCGCGCGCCTGCCCGGGCGCACGCGTGACGTCGGTGATCGCGCATGGCGGAAAGTAGGCTGATCGGAATGGATCAACCGCAGTCCGAGGACCGGTTCCGGACACGGATACTGCATCGCTGGTACCTGGTCGTGTGGACATCGTTCGGCCTGATCCCGCCGTTGATCGCGGTATGGGATCGCGAGGCTGCGGTCAAGTACACGACATCGGCGCTCGTGTGCCTGCTCGCCCTCGCCTGGATACCCACCCTCCGGCGTACCCCGCTGCTGCGCCCCGAGATCTTCCTCGGCTTGCTGGTGCTGGTGCTGGGTGCGATGTCGTATCTGCTGCATGGCGGGGCCGCCCTGTTCATCGTCTCGCTGCCGCAGTTCTGGATCCATGCCACGAGCGCCCGGCGCGCGGTCGGCTTCACCGTCGCCGGCGGAGCGGCCAGCCTCACCGGGGCCTTGGTCCGGCAGGAATTCTGGACCGGCAATGTGGTTTTCACCGTGTTCGGCTGTGCCGGCGGCATCCTGGTCGGGCTGTTGCTGCATCGGATCGTCCGGCACAGCGACGAGCGCGCGCGGACACTGGCTGTCGAATTGGAAAGCGCCCAAGCCGAATTGGCCAGGGTGCATCAACTCCAGGGCGCGATGGACGAACGCGAACGGATCGCCCGGGAAATCCACGACACCCTGGCGCAGGGTTTCGCCTCCATCATCGTGCTCGCGCAGGCGGCGCGCGACAACCTCGGCGCCGATCGGGACCGGGCCGCCGAACAATTGCGTTCCATCGAGCGCACCGCGCGCGAAAACCTCACGGAGGCACGGGTACTCGTCGGCTCCGATGCGCATCGCAGCGTCGCCGCGGTCGCGGACATGCTGCGCCGCACCGTGGACAGGTTCGGCGAGGACACCGGGCTGACCGTCGATTCCGAACTGCCCGACCTGGAATGCGATCAGCCGACCAGGATCGCGCTGCTGCGCTGCACACAGGAGTCGCTGGCGAATGTGCGCAAGCACGCCGGCGCCCGCACGGTCGGCGTCGTGCTCGCCCGGCGTCCGGACGGAGTCGAGCTCGAGATCACCGACGACGGGCGAGGTTTCGATCCGGCGGCCGCGCGCGGCTTCGGCCTCGACGGCATGCGCAAACGGCTCGCCGAACTCGGCGGCGAACTCACCATCACCAGCACGGCGGGCGAGGG
This sequence comes from Nocardia yamanashiensis NBRC 100130, assembly GCF_001613325.1. Lineage (GTDB taxonomy): Bacteria > Actinomycetota > Actinomycetes > Mycobacteriales > Mycobacteriaceae > Nocardia > Nocardia yamanashiensis. The sequence continues at coordinate 18,980 of NZ_BDCD01000003.1, forward strand.
GACCCGGGTGCTGGCGACGATTCCCCTGAATGCGCGGGTGTGACATGACCGAAAGACCGATTCGCCTGGTGATCGCCGACGATCACACGGTGCTGCGCGCCGGTGTCGTCGCGCTGCTGGAATCCGAGCCGACCGTGCGGATCGTCGGCGAGGCCGATGACGGCCGCGCCGCGATCGAGCTCGTCGAACGTGTGCAACCCGATGTGGCGCTGCTGGATCTGCGCATGCCCGAACTCGACGGGGTGGCCGCGACCGCCGCGATCGCCGCCCGCACCGGCACCCGCGTGCTGATCCTCACCACCTACGACACCGACGCCGACATCGAGCGTGCCGTCGAAGCCGGAGCCATCGGCTATCTGCTCAAGGACACCTCACGCGATCAGCTGGTCGAAGCCATCCACGCCGCATCCCGCGGTGAGACGGTACTCGCGCCGCGTGTCGCCCAGCGCCTGGTCTCGCGGATGCGCCGACCCGCGCCCGTCACTTTGACCTCGCGTGAGAAGGAGGTGCTCGAGGCGGTGGCCGACGGGCTGTCCAATGCCGAGATCGGCAAGCGGCTCGTGATCGGAGAGGCGACCGTCAAAACCCACCTGCTGCGGGTGTTCGCCAAACTCGATGCCCGCGATCGCACGCACGCGGTCGTCGTCGCGCTCGATCGGGGCCTGATCGCCCGCCCGCGACTCGGCTGACCGAAGCGCTCACTTCAGCACATTGACCGCACGTGCGATGACGAGGCTCATGGTGACCAGGGCGATTCCCGATTGCACCATCATGGTCAGCTTGGCCCACCACGACATCGGCATCACATCGGTGGGGCTGAACGCGGTCGCGTTGGTGAAGGACAGGTACAGGTAATCGGGAAACTGGGGTTCCCAATCCGGCGGCGCGACTTCGGGATTCTGCATCTGGACGAACAGAAAATCCGGATACGGTTTGCGGGCGTGCGCGCGAGCGGCCGGGCCACCGCGATCGAAATCCCAATACCAGAGCGCGAATACCAGCACATTCGACAGCCACACCGCAGCGCCGGAGCCGAGCAGCCCCGCCGGATCGCCCGAGATGGTGCCGCTGATCAAACCGTGTACCAGCTGAATCACCGCCCAGATCATGGCGAATCCGAGCAGCGCCATCAGGGTGAGCCCGGCATTGCGCAGCCAGCGCTCCTCCCGATCCAGCCGCAGCGGCGCGCCGACGACCAGCACCACGATCACGCAGAGCCCGAGTGCGGGCACCAGCCAGCGCGGTCCCGGCGTCAGCTGCGCGGGCATGTAGTACTGCAGCACCAGAAACCCGACCATGGCGACGGTGGCCGCCCAACGTGATTCGCCCTCCGTGCGTCGCGCCCACGCCGGAACCTGATCGTCGCTGTCGGTGCTGCTCACGCCCAGCAGTATCACCCGGGCGGGGCTTGCGGTCCGGGAGCGACGCAATCCGCCCTCCGTCGAGCAACCGCTTGGTGTGTCAGCTAGATTCTGGCGCATGAGCTTTTGGGGTGGGAGGTTCGGCTCCGCGAAGCGTGAGCAGGCGCGGCGGGCCGATTTCGGTGCACAAGCCTTGTCGATGGTGCGGGCGCAACCCGCTATCGCCGCAGCCGATTTCGATGTCGAGAAGTTCGAGATCGCCTATGTGACGCATGACGGTGAACGCGGATGGATGAACCTGACCACCGTCTTCCGCCGGTGCGCCGATGTCTCGCCGCGTGAGGCCGCGCATCTGCTGTTCGACTTCGTCACTTCCGGTCATGCCGGCGGGGCTGTCGAGCCGCCCGACAGTTGGGCCGCCGCGGCCGGGAAACTCCGGCCGCTCCTCCGTCAGGCCGGTGAGCTGTCCATTCGTATCGAAGGGATGCGCGCGGGCGATCACATCCTGTGGCGCCCGGTGCTGCCCTGCCTCATGGAGACCATCGTTCTCGACGAGCCCTCGGCCATGCGCAAGGTGCATCCCGGTCAGCTGGCCGAGTGGGGAGTGGATGCCGAAACCGTCTTCGCCGCCGCGCAATCCAATTTGAATGCTTTCGCTCATGACACGGTCGCCCGCTACGACCCGAATGCTCGCGGCGGCATTCTCTACCTGCCCGATTCCGATGGCGAGGAGTACGCGGGCTCGCTGCCGCTGGTTCCCGGTTGGCTGGCCGGTATCGGTGCTCGCGCGGGCGCCCGCCCCATCGTGTTCATCGCGGGTAACACCGGCGTTCTGGTGGGCGCCGAATTCTCGGCGCAGCACGTCGTTCACCTGGTGACCACCGCCCGAGAACTTTTCGACCAGTCGGTTCGTCAAGTTTCGCCTGTCCCGTACACGCTCGACGCCGCGGGTCGCCTCACCCCCTACCAGGTGCCGCGAGACCATCCGGCCTGGAAGGACATCCGAGCCGCCGAATCGCTCCTGGCCGCCAACGTCTACGGCCAGCAGTACGAAACTCTCCGTGCCGAACTCGACGAAGGCGCCCTCGAGGACTACGCGGCCAAACTGCTGCACGCCCGCAAACCCGACGGCACCGAAACCACCATCACCCCCTGGACCGACACCGTCCCTACTCTCCTTCCGCAGGCCCACAACGTCACTCTGACGAATCCGTCGACCGGCGAAACCTTCGGCGTCCCTTGGCAAACCCTTGCCGCCGCCGTGGACCTGCACCCCGTTCCCGGTTTGTACCCGCCGCGCTACCGGGTCGAGAACCACCCCGACGAACCGGTCATGGCTCAGCTCCGCGCCATGTCCCAAATGATCTGATCCACCGGATACGAGCTCGTCGTGCTCCCGCACCGGCCCGCCCGAGCAGCGCATCCGCATCCAGAGGCGATGCGCTGTCCGCCCGGCCGGTGACGGGCCGGTAACCTGCCAGGCATGAGTGCAGGTCTGTTCGGACTCCTCGATGACGTGGCCGTGCTGGCCCGGCTCGCGGCTGCTTCCCTCGACGACATCGGCGCGGCCACCGGCCGGGCGACCGCCAAGGCCGCCGGTGTGGTCATCGACGACACCGCCGTGACCCCGCAGTACGTACACGGCATCACCGCCGACCGCGAACTGCCGATGATCAAGCGCATCGCCCTCGGATCGCTGCGCAACAAGCTGGTCTTCATCCTTCCGGCCGCCCTGATCCTGAGCCAGTTCGCGCCGTGGCTGCTCACCCCGATCCTGATGGTCGGCGCCACCTACCTGTGCTTCGAAGGCGCCGAGAAGGTGCTCGGCCGGTTCCTGCACCACGACAGCCACGCCGCCGAATCCGGCCCCACCGACGAGAAGTCGATGACCGCCGGCGCTATCCGCACCGACTTCATCCTCTCCGCCGAGATCATGGTGATCGCCCTCGACGAGGTCGCCGACCAGTCCTTCTTCCCCCGCCTGATCATCCTCGCCATCGTCGCCGTCGTCATCACCGCCGCCGTCTACGGCGTAGTCGGCCTGATCGTCAAGATGGACGACGCCGGACTCGCACTGGCACAACGCTCTTCACGCTTCGCCCAAACCCTGGGCCGCGGCCTGGTGACCGGCATGCCCAAACTGCTCTCGGCCCTGTCCATCATCGGCACCGTCGCAATGCTCTGGGTCGGCGGCCACATCCTCCTCACCGGCACCGACACCCTCGGCTGGCACACCCCCTACGACCTGGTCCACCACGCCGAAGAAGCAATCCGCGACGCCGTCCCCGCCATCGGCGGAATCCTGGCCTGGCTGACCAACACAGCCATCTCAGCAGTCATCGGCTTCGCCGTCGGCACCCTCGTAGTCCTGATCGTGCAGATCTGGCCCTTCAAGAAGAAGCACTGACCCGAACTGCGGAGGTCACGCCGACACCGGGCAGGCGCCGCGCAGGACGATCCGGCAGACCGCGTCGAGCACAGCGGCGCGGGACGGGACACACAGCCGTCCCGGGTGCGGCGCGCTGGCCCAATGCCAGCCCCGCACATGGTCGTCACCGGGCACCGGGATGTGTGTGCCCGGGCCGGGAAACACGGCGCGATGCGCGGTCAGCAGATGCCGTAAGCGCAACGGAACCGGCTCGAACGGGGCCGGCGCCGAAACGAGGAAAATCCAGTGCCGGTCGTGCGGGTCGGCGACCGCGGGAGTGGCGGGCAGTTCCGCCAGCTGCGTGCACAGCAGCCGGCCCAGGTCGGCGGGCAGTCCGATCGCTTCCACCGATAATCCATTGACCAGGTATAGGTCCGCACCCGCCTGCTCGACCGGCAGCCCGTAGCGACTGCGGAGCAGATGCGCGGATTCGTGTGGCGAACAGCAGGATTCGAACATCGGAGCCTCCCAACGACAGGTGGGCACCCGGCGGCGGGGACGTGCGGGATCCCATGCCTGATGACGAACGGGCAGCATCCCGATTCGCACCGGACCCGCGCCGTCTGGCCCCCGCATAGAGAGGGAGAAGGGGATGTCGGCCCGGCGCCGGGTGCGGGAACCAGTGTGCGCCTGGATATTTGCCGCCGCGATGACAGTCCGATGGCTATCGCATGACCCGCTGTAACGACACGTCAGCCACCCGGCTACGCCCACAAGTGGGCTAGGTCACAATCGCGCGGCGAATCCACGAATTCGGTTCAGTTCGGTCGGTGCCGATTCAGGGGTGAGCGCAGAACCAGGTCGCGCCGATGTTTTCGATGGCTGGGCGCAGCGGATTAGCGTCGAGGAGGCGGTATTCCAAGGCCAGATCCAGTGCCATGGTGAGAATGGATCGTTCCGCGCCGCCGCCCAGATCGGCATAGTCATCGGCGGGGTCAGGTCGGTAGGCCGACAGCACCCGAGCCGGCGTGAGCTCGTCGGCTGCGATTGCACCGAACCTGCGGTGCAGCGACACCAGATAGGGATCGATCCGTTGTAGCCCCGCCGGTCCCAGCAGTGTGGCGGTGTGGTGGCGGCTTATCCAGATCTCCAGAACGGTCGCCACGGTGAGCGGCCCGGAAGCGGGCCGCTCACCGTTAGCCACATCTTGTCTCGCTGCCGCGTCGACTGTCGAAAACGCTCCGATGCGGGTGATCATCGCACGTCAGGATGTGCGCGAAAATGACCTGATGTGCCACCCGGGGTTGGACTGAAAGATTGCTGATATGCCGCCCGAGAATCAGCTGCCGGCGAGGCTGCGGGCGATGACGAGGCGCTGGATTTGGTTGGTGCCTTCGAAGATCTGGGTGATTTTGGCTTCTCGCATGTAGCGCTCTACGGGGAAGTCTTGGGTGTAGCCGTAGCCGCCGAGGACTTGGACGGCGTCGGTGGTGACCTTCATGGCGGCGTCGGTGGCGATGAGTTTGGCGATGCTGGCTTGGCGGGAGTAGGGGAGGCCGGCGTCGCGGCGGCGGGCGGCGTCGAGGTAGGTGGCGCGGGCGGAGTCTACGGCGGCGGCCATGTCGGCCAGGACGAAGCCGAGGCCCTGGTGGTCGATGATGGCTCGGCCGAAGGCTTCTCGTTGTTTGGCGTAGGCGACGGCGTCGTCGAGGGCGCGCTGGGCGATGCCGGTGGCTACCGCGGCGATGCCGAGGCGACCGGAGTCGAGGGCGCTGAAGGCGATGGGGAGACCTTGACCGGGGGCGCCGAGGAGACGGTCGGCGGGGATGAGGGCGTTGTCGTAGGCGGCGCTGGTGGTGGGGACGGCGCGCAGGCCCATTTTCTCTTCCGGCTTGCCGAAGGTCAGGCCCGCGGTGTCGGCGGGGACCAGGAAGCAGGAGATGCCGCGCGAGCCTTCGCCGGTGCGGGCGAAGAGGGTGTAGTAGTCGGCTTTGCCGCCGTTGGTGATCCAGGCTTTGGTGCCGGTGACGCGATAGCCGTCCTCGGATTCGACGGCGCGGCAACGCAGGGCGGCGGCGTCGGAGCCGGCATGGGCTTCGGAGAGGCTGTAGGCGCCGATCAGGTTGCCCGACAGCATGTCCGGGAGCCAGCGCTGCTTCTGTTCCTCGGTGCCGTAGACGAAGAGCGGATGGCAGGACAGGCTGTGGACGCTGACCGCGACGGCGACGGCGGCCCAGCGCGCGCCCAGTTCCTCCAGCACCTGCAGGTACACCTCGTAGGGCTGCCCGCCGCCGCCGAACTCCTCCGGGTAGGGCAGGCTCAGCAGCCCGGCCGCCCCGAGCGCCCGGAACGCCTCCTCCGGATACCGCTCCTGCTTCTCGAACTCGGCGGCATCGGGTTCGAGCACCTTGTCGGCGATATCGCGGGTGAGTTCGATGAGGTCGCGGGCCTCGGTGGTGGGCAGCAGGCGATCGACTGGCATGCCATTACGTTACGGGTGACACCCAATTCCGTGCAAGGGTGCACGCAATTTTCAGAATTGGCTAGACTGAGCTGGTGGTTTCCGGTCTGCCCTTGAACAAGCATCAGGAGAAGAGCCTGCGCACGCGGGCGCTGCTGCTGGATGCCGCCATCGACAGCTTGGCCGAGGTGGGGTATGCGAGCGCGTCCATCGCCGATATCACCGCCCGCGCCGGGGTGACCCGCGGTGCGCAGCTGCACCATTTCCATACCCGGCAGGAATTGTTCGCGCAGACCATCGACCATCTGACGCAGCGGCAGCGGGAAGCGCTGGGCAAGCGGACGCGCACGCTGCCCACGACGGCGTCCGCGGGGGAGGTGCTGGTCGAGTTCGTGACCGCGCCGTTCGCGGGGAAGCTCGGCAAGGCGGCGGTGGAGTTGTATGTGGGGATCGCCAACGACAAGGAACTACGCCGCGAAATGCTGCGCGTACAGCACGATCTGACGGTCGAACTGCTGGACGCCTGCGCCGCCCGCATCGAGGTGCCGCGCGATCGCCTCGAGGCCGCGTTCTGGCTCACCATCAACCTGGTGCGCGGCGCCACCCTCGATGAGATGGTGGGCCGGGATCGCCTGCGGCGCAAGCAGGTTCTGGCCGATTGGACCCGTCTCGCGGAGCAGATGCTCAGCTGAAACACCCATCCCGGCGACCGCGATTATCGAGCCGGATGGTGTTTTCGTACCGGTTTGCGCTGTGCGCGACCGGGAATGGCCTCGGGGGAGGCAGCGCGATGGCGATCGATCGTCGGACCGTACTGCGGGTGGCCGGGCTGGCGGCGGCGAGCACCGCCTTGGGGGCGTGGACGGCCAGCGGCTGGCAGCAGGCGGAATCGGCACCGGGACAGGTGGATTGGCCCGCGCTGAGCCAGCGCCTGCAAGGGTCGCTGCTACTACCCGAGGACACCGGGTATGAGCGGGCGAAACAGGCATTCAATCCGCGATTCGACGACCGGCGGCCCGCAGCGGTGGCCGCCTGCGGCTCCGTCTCGGATGTGCAGGCGTGCGTGACCGCGGTCGCGGGCACCGGGGTGCGGGCCGCCGCCCGCAGCGGAAGCCACAGCTACGCGGGCTATTCCACCCCCGACGACGGCCTGATCATCGACGTGGGCGCGCTGAACACCGTCGAGGTGCGCGCCGACGGCACCGCCGTGATCGGCGCGGGCGCCCGCCTGATGGACGTCTACTCGGGCCTCGCGAGCGCGGGCCGCTGTCTGCCGGGCGGTTCCTGCCCGACCGTGGGCATCGCCGGACTCACCCTCGGCGGCGGGATCGGCGTCCTGGCCGGAAAGTACGGATTGACGTGCGACAGTCTGGTTTCGGCGGAGATCGTCACCGCCGACGGCACCCTGCGCACCGCGTCCGCGGACTCCGAGCCGGATCTGTTCTGGGCATTGCGTGGCGGTGGCGGCGGCAATTTCGGGGTGGTCACCTCGTTCACCTTCCGCACCCAGCCTGCCCCGCGCCCGATCGTCGCCAAGCTGTTGTTCGCGGCCGGTTCCGCCACCGCCGTACTCGGCGGGTGGCAGTCCTTCACTACCACCGCCCCGGACGAATTCTGGTCCACCCTGGCGATTTCCGCCGGTGCCGCACCGTCCTGCCGCATCAGCGTCTGTTATCTCGGCACCGAACAGGACCTGAACTCGCTGCTGGACAAGCTGATCGCGGCCACCGGTACCCAGCCAGCCGACCGGTCGGTCACCGATATGGGGTATTTGCAGGCGATGCAGTATTTCGGCGGCTGCACGAACTATGCGGTCGCACAATGCCGTCCGTCCTGGAACGGCGGCGGCCTGCTGGATCGCGAATCCTTCACCGCGTCCTCCCGGGTACTGATCAAGCCTCTCACCGAGCCGGACCGCCTGACCGCGCTGCTCACCGGCCGCACCGGCATGGACATCCTGCTCGACAGCCTCGCCGGAGCCGTGAGCCGAATCGGTCCCGCCGACACCGCCTTTCCGCATCGAGGTGCATTGGCCACGGCGCAGATCTACGTCGGCGGCATCACCGCGGCCGATCGCACCGTGGTCGCCGAAGTGCGCGACGGCCTGGGACAACTCGTCGGCGATACCGGCTTCGTCAACTACATCGACCCCGACCTGAAGGATTGGGGCCGGGCGTACTACGGTGCGAACGCCACCCGACTACGCAAGGTCGCCGACCGGTACGACCCCGTCGGCGTATTCGATTTCGCCCAATCGGTATCGAAGCTCTGATGCCCCGCTCAGAACGCGGACGGCAGCCGCGCGTAAACGCCGGGATATCCCGGTTGCGCCGCTCCCCTCGCCCACGACGTGATCCCCACCAGCTTCCCGTCCGCCAATAGCGGCCCGCCGCTGTCGAATTCCCCGGTGTCGGCCTCGGTGGATCCGGCGCAGACCATATCCGCGCTGTCGAACCCGCCGGGATAGGCGGTCGCACAATCGGCATCGGCCGTGAACGGCACGACGGCCGCTCGCAGCCGCGTATTCGAGGTGTCGCCGTCGGCGGTCCCACCCCAGCCGAGGACCGTGCCCGAACTCGCGTGGGGCGCGGCGATTTCGACGACGGCCCGCTGCTGCGGCGCGCTCAAGGTGAGGATGGCGAGATCGTGCCGGTAGACCTCCACCCCGTCGATCGTCTCCTGCCGGAACCCCGGATGGATGCGCACGGCCTGCACCCCCACCGTGACTCCGTCACCCGATCGCAGCTCGCTCCGATCGAAGGTGACGGTCAGCGCCTGCGGCAGCAACCCGGCCAATTGCACGCAATGCGCCGCCGTCAGTACCTGATCGGGCGCGATGAGCGCCCCTCCGCAGAACTGTCCCGACGCCCGGTCCAGGAACAACGGACTTCCCACCGCCGCGAGCCACGGATACTCCCGCGCCGAAACTTCCGAACCCCCGATCACCGCCGCGGCGGGAGAAACGGCCAGGGTGGCGCCGGCGAGCACCGTCGCTGCCGGTGTCGCGAGACGGCGAAAGACGGTCACCCCGCCCATTCAAACAGACCGGCATCTTCCTTGACGGCCCGAAATCTGTCGGCCCCCACGCGTACCGTCGGGTTATGACGTCCTGGTCCGAGTTCGCTGTCGCCGCACCGCACATCTCGTCGATCTTCACCCGCCGTCACGCCGCCACCGGCAACCTGTGCATGCTGGCCACCGTGCGCGCCGACGGCTCGCCGCGCATCAGCCCCATGGAGCCGCGAATCTTCGAAGGCCAGCTGTGGGTGGGCGGCATGCCCAACACCACCAAGTTCGCCGACCTGGCCCGCGACCCGCGCTTCTGCCTGCACACCGCCACCGTCGACACCCATGTCGGCGATGGCGACGCGAAGCTGTTCGGCACCGTGCGGAATGTGCAGGACGAGGCGCTGCACCAGCGTTTCGCCGATGCGTTGTACGCGGAAACCGGCTTCGATCTACGTGGTCAGAAGTTCGATCCGTTCTATGCCGCGGAACTCACCGGGGCCTCCGCTGTCGAACTGGTGGACGGCGAGCACCTGGAGATCACGGTGTGGAAGCCCGGCAAAGGCGAATACACGGTGCGGAAGCACTGATGACGGTCGCCCCAAACGGGCACTTCGCGCAAAGTGGCAGCGATGGCATTGTTGCACGCGATGCAATAATGCGTGAGGTGCCGAAAACGGTGCATCCCAACGCTTTTCCGGCCGTCGACAGCTATCGCGAACGCCCCTCGACCCTACCCGGTGCGGTTGTGTGGACACGCGAACCCGTCGGTGTATCGAGCACGCCGGTGTTCCCGGACGGCTCCATGGATCTGCTCTGGATCGACGGCAGGCTCGCGGTCGCGGGCCCAGACACTCAGCCGTATCAACCGGCTTTCGGACCGGCTACCCGGATCGCGGGCATCCGGTTCTTTCCCGGCTCCGCGCCCGCCCTGCTCGGCGTCCCGGCCCACGAACTACGGGACAGCCGAATCGACCTCGCCGACCTCTGGACTCCGGCCGAAACGCGTCGCGCCCACGATCTCCTCGCCCGCGCGCACAACCCGGCCGCAGGATTGGAGGCCGTCGCCGCCTGGCGGGCCGCCGAAACGGCTACGCCCGACCCGATCCTGCACGCCATCGTCACCGAATTGCGCTCCGGCGAATCGATCTCCGCCATCGCCGACCACCTGGACCTGGGCCCACGCCGCCTGCACCGCCTATCCCTGGCGGCATTCGGCTACGGACCCAAAACCCTGGCCCGCATCCTGCGCATGCAACGCGCCCTCGCCCTGGCCCGCGCGGGCACGCCATTCGCGGAAGTAGCCGTCCGCTCCGGCTACGCCGATCAAGCCCACCTCTCCCGCGAGGTCCGCGCCCTCACCGGCCTGCCGCTCGGCCACTTGACGGGTGCCCGCCCCGGTCACCCCTGAGCGGATTCACCCAGCGCCGCATACAGATCCACACCGTTCCCGTCCGGATCGGCCACGATCGCATACCGCTGCCCCCAGAACGCATCGAACGGCTTCACTTCCCCGTGATAGCCCGCCGCCACCAACTCGTCGAACTTCGCATCCACCGCACCGGGACTCCCACACCGCACCGCCACCCCGATCCGCCCGCCGGACCTCGCCCGCCATTCGGGATGGAACGACCGAATGACTTCCTCGGTATCGAACGTCAAGCGCATCCCACCGGGCAACCCCACTTCCACATGCGCTTCGTTCTCCGCCCCATCCCCGATCTCCAGCCCGAGCCGCCGGTAAAACCCCAGCGCCGCCGCCATATCCGAGACAACGATCCCGATCACATCCAATTGCACAGTCATACGCGGAACCCTACGAGCGCCCGCGCTGCCCCGTCTTGAACAAAACGGACACCCCGCGACGCTCGAGCCCGATCGGAGAGGGCGACGGAATGGACCGCACCCACCACTTACACGCCTCCTCGTTCGGCACCGCCGCAGCCGCGTACGCCGCGCACCGCCCGGACTACGCCCCCACAGCGGTCGAATGGGCGCTCGAGCCCGCACCCGGTCCACGCGTGCTCGACCTCGGCGCCGGCACCGGGAAACTGACCGGCACAGTGGCGGCGCTGGGCGTGGACGTCATCGCGGTCGAACCCGACTCCGCGATGCTCGCCGAATTGCGCCGCACGCTGCCGTCGGTCCGCGCGCTGTCCGGCAGCGCCGAGCGAATCCCGCTGCCCGACGCCTCCGTGCACGCCGTACTGGCCGGAAACGCCATGCACTGGTTCGACATGGCCGTCGCCGGACCCGAGATAGCGAGAGTCCTTGCACCCGAAGGCATCCTGGCCGGACTGTGGAACCTCCTGGACGACCGCATCGACTGGATCGCCGGACTCGCCTGGGCCGGGGGACCCGCCGCCATCGGTCCCCGGGACACCCTCGGCAGCTGGCGCACCGCGACCGCGCACCTGCACCGCTCCGGCACCGGCGAAACGGTCGCCTTCGGCACCCCCGAACAGGCTGAATTCCCGCACACCCAACGCCGTGACGCCGACTCGCTCGTCGCCACCCTCGGGACCCGCGCGGGAGTTCTGGTCATGTCGGACCCGGATCGAGCCGCCACCCTCGGCCGCATACGGGAGTTCCTCGCACGAACGTCGGAAGCGAACACGGGCGAATTCGAGCTCCCGATGCTGACCGGTGTACTGCGGGTGCGGCGGTCGTCCAGCCGACATCACGATTCCCGGCTTGCGTGACTACGACGTGGAATCGTCGGAAGGCCCTGCCAGTAGCCGTTTGAGTACCTTGCCGGTTTCGCCGCGTGGGAGGGACGGGAGGAAGACGATGTCTCGGGGCACGCTGAAGCGGCTCAGGCGGTTTCGCACGTAGCGGCGGACCATTTCCGGGTCCAGGCCCGAGCCGTCTCGTTTGACGATGTAGGCGGCCAGGCGCTCGCCGAAGTCGTGGTCGGGTACGCCGATCACCGCTACTTCGCTGACCTGGGGGAGGTGGGCGAGGGCTTCCTCGACCGGGCGGGGGAAGACGTTCTCGCCGCCGGAGATGATCATCTCGTCGTCGCGGCCGGCGATGAACAAGCGGCCCGCGGCATCGAGGTAGCCGAGATCGCCGGTGTCGAGCAGGCCGCCTACCTCGTCGGGTGGCGGGCAGTTGACGTAGCCGTCGAAGAGCATGTGGTTGCCGACGAAGATGCGGCCGGTCGCGCCCACCGGCACCGGTCGCCGGTTCTCGCCCAGCACGGCGATTTTGGTGCCCAGTGGCGGTCGTCCGGCGGTGGTGGGGGAGATGCGCAGGTCCGCGGGCGTCGCGACGGTCGCCCACGAGACCTCGGTGGAGCCGTACACGTTGTAGAGGATGTCGCCGAACACGTCCATGAACCGCAGCACCGTCGCCGCCGCCAGCGGTGCGCCGCAACTGGCCACCACGCGCAGGCTCGACAGGTCGTGGCGGGCGCGCACGGCGAGGGGCAGATCGAGGATGCGCTGCACCATGGTCGGCACCACCACGAGCACCTGGACGCCGTGCTCGGCGATCTGCCGCAGGCAGTCTTCGGCGTCGAAGTCCTCCGAGAGCACCACGGTATCGCGCAGTGCCACGCTCAATTGCAGGGTGGCCAGCCCCCAGGTGTGGAACAGCGGTGCGGCGATGAGCATGGTCTCGTTCATGCGCAAGGGAATTCGGGACAGCAGCGCCGCGATGGTGGCGAAGCCCTTGGCATGCGGGCGGCGCGCGCCCTTCGGGGTGCCGCTGGTACCGCTGGTGAGCACCACCAGTTTCCCGGGCCGTGCCGGTCGGTCGAAGCCGGATCCACCGGCCTCCGCCAACGCCGCGATGGTGTGCTCGCCGGGCACGTCGTCGGTGCGATAGCGCCGGATATCGGCGTGCAGATAGTGCACGAGGTGTTCGAGATCGCTGTCCACGAACAAGGTCCCGAGCTGATGTCGCTGCACGAGGTCCTCGATGCGCCGCGCCGACAGTCCGGCGTTCAGCAGCACCACATCGACCCCGAGTTTGCCTGCCGCGACCATGGTTTCGACCATGCCCACGCGATTGCGCGCCAGCAGCCCCACCGCGTCCCCGGGCACCAGGCCGAGTCCGGCGACGGCGCTCGCCAGGGCGTGACTGCGCTCGTGGATCTCGCGAAAGGTCCGGCTGCCCCGATCGTCGACGACGGCGGTCCGCTTGGGCGACGCGGCGGCCGCCGCCGCGTACCCGCCCGCCAGATTGAATCCCCATTTGACCAGTCCGCCCAGTTGTTTCACCCCGCGATCGATCCGCCCGGTGACGACGCCGGTCGTCACCACCTGCCGGGCGATCCGCAATCGCCGCCGCATCGGCGCGTCCTCGCCATTGTCGATGATCGAGGTCGGGGCTCCGGCCGCCAGCTCGGCGAGCCGGCGCAGGGCATCCCGGGTCCAGTCGGTGACGACCGAATTCGCCTGTCCGGCAATGGCGGGATGAATCCGCCCCGGCGCGAAGTAGGTGACCGTGACCCGGGTGCCGTTCTCGCGTGCCCGGAACCGGATCAGCGCGAAGCTGCCCGTGTCCGGGCATTGGAGCTCGAGGCCGTCGCTGCGCCCGGCGCGCACATCGATGCACACCGTGCGGACACCGGCCTCGGACGTCCCGACCCGCAGCTCCCACCGCGATCCGCCGTCCGGCGTGGTGACGCGCTCACAGCCGCCGATCCCGGTGCAGATCCGCGGGTAGACCAACGGGTCGGTCAGCAACTCCCGCAGCGATTGCGCCGCGACCGGCAATTCCACGGTCGTATCAAATATCTCGGTTACCACAGTCTCGCGGTTCTGGCCGGGCCGATTCCACCATCCCGAATCGGCGGGAGCCCCTTTATATCCGCGCGCGCGTGGTCGGCTGACCAAGATCGCCGGGTTCTGTGACGGCCCCCTGCCGACGCCGGAATCGATTGTGGGAGTGGACCAAAGCGGTCACCGCGCTGGCGGGATCAGGCGAGTGACACCACCTTGGCTTGACCGGTGACGACGGTGTCGTTGCGATCGACCAGCGCGACCCGCACCTGCACCGTCTGTCCCGCGGCGAGCGGCGCGGACGCCCCGGAAGCGCCGGTGAGGACGACGACCGCGGTGTGCGCGCTGCCGTCACAGGTGACGTCGCGCTGGCTGCCGGTGGCGGCGGGGCTCTCGGCATTGGGATCGCCCGCCATGGCCTGAATGCTCGCGACCCCGGCCGAGGCATCACAGCTGTAGTCGACCTGCACATTGGCCGGGCCGACACCGCTGACGTCGATGCTGTTGGCGGCGGATGCCGGACCGGCGGTCGCGACCAGTAGGCCGAGCGCGCCGAGCGTGGTGAGAAGGAGTGCGGGCCGTCGGTAGTGCTGCTTGGACACCATGGATTTTCGACCTCCTGCGTAGCGGAAACGATTGCCGGACACATCGGAGTTGCCGAACACCTGTGAAGTTGCCGAACCGAGCGGAGCAGAAATCGCGGGCTTCGCGCACCGCGCTTCCATGGTCCCAGACCGTGCTCAGCCGGTCCGCCCCGGCACCGCTACACCGGTGGTTCGCTCGCCCAGGACCCGCTCCCGCCGCGTCGTTCCGCCGTTTTCGTTGTAGCGGCGACCCCGCTGGTTCCGCTGTCGTGACTACTCCGCCGGTTTCACCGGCGCGACCTCCCGCTGCACCGCCAGTTGCACCGGCGCGGCCTCCCGTCGTTCGGCCCGCCGCACCGCCCAGCCTGGCGGCGTCGCCTCGGACTTCTCCCGCAAGGCCGCCTGCCGGATATCGAGCTCCCGGATACCGGTCCGCAATTCCGCCGGATCCTCCAGCGTTTGCAGTGAGCGATACCGGTCGGCCTGCGCCTCGTACACCGACCGCAGCATCCGGCATTCGGCCTGGTGCACATCGCAATTCAACGCCGTGTGGACGATGGTGCAGATGGCGGCGCCCAGGGCCAGGTAGGCCGGCAGATTCCCGGCCTCCTTGGTGCCCAGCACCACCGACCCGGCCACGGTGGACAGCACCGCGGCCCCGACGACGAGAATGACATTGGCGGGCCGCAGCGTGGACAACCAGGTGGAGTAGGCCCGGGCGCGAACCCGGCATTCCCGCTCGCGAGCCGCGGCGACAGCGTGAAAGTCGAGCACCACCTTGATATTTCCGCACCGCGCCCACCGCCGCCACGATTCCGCCGAACCTCTTGACGCCCATCGGTATCCGCCGGTCGCCGCGGTCCCGGAGTGGGTCGGGCCCGCCACCTGGGATCGGGCGAACCGCTCAGCTCGCGGTGAGGTCCGCCGCCCGGCCCGGGCGGGTGGGCGTCCAGCCGAGTTCGGTGCGCGCCTTGGCGGCGGAGGCGAGCTGATCGAGCATGAAGGCTTCCACCATGACGCCCCAATACTGTTGTGCGTCTTCGGGATTCCAGTCCGCGACCTGCGCGCCGTGCCGTTCGGCGACCGCGCGCGCCGCGTCGGCGACCCGGACGGATTCGTCGAGGGCCGCGAGGTAGACCGACCCGGCGGGCGCGGATTCCACCGCCAGGGCGTACAGCTCGCCGAGATCGTCGACGTGCACGACCGGCCAGCGGTTCGAGCCGTCGCCGAAGTGCCGCACCACAGGACCGTCGGGGGTCTGCTGCGGGGCCAGCAGGATTGCGGGATAGCCCTTTCCGGCGCCGTAGACCAGGCCCGGGCGGATGCGCACGGTGCGCACGCCGCGGGCGTGGCCGGTCTCCTCGATGAGCTTCTCGACCGCGGGCCGCCAGGACACCACCAGCGGCGGCGCCAGCGGGGACTCCTCGGTCAGGGCGGTCTCGCCGGAATGGCCGTGCACCCAGATTCCGCTGGTGTACACGAACGCCTTTCCGGTGCCGGCGAACGCGTCGAGCACGGTCTCGGCGACGATCCGGTCGAGTTCGCCCGCCCGCTCGTCATTGCTGGAGGCCGCGTGCACCACCGCATCCACATCGGCGAGTGCGGAGGTGAGCGCCGCCGGATCGAACAGGTCGGCCACCAGCGTCTCCACCTGCTCGGGAACCTCGCGGCCGGCGCTCGTCACCGTGCCGATCACGCGATGTCCGCGGTTGAGCAGCGCCCGCGCCGCCGCGCCACCGATCGCGCCCGACACGCCCGTCACCAGAACCTTCATCAGAGACTCCTTGCCCAGTCGGCGACTACTTCTATCGCCGGTAACCGATCTAGCCGCGTACACGGTGTGTAACGACGATAGAGAATCTATCACTGCTAGATCATGAAGTCGAATCGCGTCTGTCACACCGCGGTTCGGGGCGGTGTCTGTATGTCGAGGCCATCGACACACAGGAGGAGATATGGGCGCGGACCCGTTCACCGTGCATCGCAGTCTGCTGTTCACCGTCGCCTACGAGATGCTCGGATCCGCCGCCGATGCCGACGATGTGGTGCAGGAGACCTGGCTGCGCTGGCGCGAGGTCGATCGGGCGGGGGTGCGCGATCCGCGGGCCTATCTGGTGCGGATGGTGACTCGCCAGTCGCTCAACCGGATTCGCACGATGGCCCGGCGGCGCGAGGATTATCTGGGGGAGTGGCTGCCCGAACCCGTGCTGACCGGTCCGGATGTGGCCGAGGACGTCGAGCTGGCGGAGAGCGTGTCGATCGCCATGCTGACGGTGCTGGAAACGCTCGCGCCGACCGAGCGCGCGGTGTTCGTGCTGCGCGAGGTGTTCGATGTGCCGCACGACGAGATCGCCGGGGCGGTGGGGAAATCGGCGGCGGCGGTGCGGCAGATCGCGCGCCGGGCCCGGGAGCATGTGGCAGCGCGCCGCCCGCGGGTGCGGGTGAGCCGGGACGAGCAGCGGATGGTGGTGGAACGGTTCCGGTCGGCCGTCGAAACCGGTGATCTCCAGGGGCTTTTCGATGTGCTGGCCCCGGATGTGGTGTTCGTGGCGGACGGCGGCGGTCTGGTGCCCGCCGTGCCGCACCCGATCGCAGGCGCCTCGCAGGTGGCCGCTTTCATCGCCCGCTTCCCCCGGCTGGCGCCCGGGGCGGTGGTCACGGTGGTCTGGATCAATGGCGCTCCGGTCCTGCGCATCGATGCCGGCGGCAACCTCGAGGCGGCGATCAGCCCGGTCGTGGAATCCGGGCTGATCACCCGGGTCTACGCGATCCGCAACCCGCACAAGCTCGTTCGCCTCGGTGAGGCCATGCGATTGAGCCGCAGCTGACGCGCGGCGCGGTCAGCGCAGCTGCCGTCCCAGCACCTCGTCATCGAAGGTGCGGTCACCGAGCCGGAAGTTGCGCCGCGCCACCGGTTCGAAGCCGAACTTGCGATAGAACCGCTTGGCCCGTTCGTTCTCCTCGTTGACGCCCAGCCAGACCGCGGCGCACCCGTCGGCGCGGGCCGCGCGCACGACTTCGTCCATCAGCGCGGCGGCGGTGCCGGTGCCGTGCCGGGCGGGATCGACGTAGAGCTTGGACAGGTAGGCGGTGCGCTCGGACTTCCAGCCGGGCGGGCAGTCGGAATGTCCGATGCCGTGCAGCGCGAGGGCGTAGCCGACGGGTGCGTCCGCGGGTCCGGCGATGAAGACCCGGCATTCGGGATCGTTCAGGTACGCGCGGAAGGATTCGATATCGAGCTGATGGGCGATGAATGCATCGATGTCCTTGCGTGCCAGCCATTTCGGGCAGGCCAGCGGAAAGGTGCGGGCTGCCAGTTCCGCCAGCGCCGCCGCCCGGCCGGGAGCATCACCGACCAGTCGGATGGGCGCCACGCCGTCCGGTGTGGACATCGGTTCTTCCAGCAGGTGCGACGACACGGCGGGCATCTCGGCTCCAAACGCAAACGGTTAGTTGTGTTTCTCGGAGGCTAGCAATCGCCCCGCCGAGAACGCAACTAACCGGTTGCGTTCTGTAGGCTGGCCGATATGGGATGGGATACCGCCGGCCGCCGCAAGCTGCTGTTGGAGGCCGCCACCGGCCATTTCGCCGAGCACGGCCTCGCGGGTGCGCGCGTGGACGCCATCGCCGCCGCGGCCGGGGTGAACAAGCAGCGCATCTACCAGTACTTCGGCGACAAGGACGCCCTCTTCGCCGAGGTCATGCGTCAGGCCATGGAGAACACCATCGGCGCCGCCGAACTCAGCGGTTCGGGCCCGGAAGCCTTGGTGCACTACGCCGCCCGCCTCTTCGACACCTACGCCGCCCACCCCGACCTGGCCCGCCTGCTCGCCTGGGAAGCCCTGGAACGCCGCGCCCCCATCGCCTTCGACGACCGCGTCACGGCCTGGACCCACAAGACCGCGGCCCTGCGCACCGCCCTACCCCACCTCGACGACGAATCCGCCCGCCACCTACTACTGTCCACCTTCACCCTGGTCACCGGCTGGTGGTCACTACGCCAGCTCCAAGCCGTCCTGCTCCCCGCTGCCTCCGGCGACCACCCCCGCCGCGAAGAACTCCTCGACCAGATCCGCCGCCTCGCCCAGTCCGCGCGCGGGGAAGTCTGAACTATCGCGCGTGCACCGCGGCCAGCCGGGCCGCGCGGATGGCGTTCCACAGTGGGCGCAACAGCGTCTCCTGGGCAGCGGCCGCGCTCGCCGACGTGGGCGCCGAGGCCGGTTCGCGCTCGGCGACGGTCAAGATGGCGGCCACCTGATCGGCGGAATCGAGAATGCGGCGGGCGCGCAACGGCATCGACTCGGGGTAGGCGTGGCGGGTGTGGCCCTCCAACTCGGCCTCGATCAGGTCGCGGGGCGGAATGCCGCCGGTGTCCATACCGGTGGTGTGCAGTTGCATGAGCGCGTCGGCGGCATCGCGCACCGCTTGGCGCATCGAATACTCGGCCTCGCCGAGCGGCATATCGGGTTCGGAGGTCATCGGAATGGGCGTGGCGTACACGGTCCAGCGCAGCGCCTCGTCCTCGGTCCACACCGGTACCAGTCCGGTGCCCAGGGTGCCGGGCGCTCCGAGTAGCAGGCCCTCGCCGGCTTCGGTTGCGGCGGCGGCGAATTCGGACCCGGTCGGCAAGCCGCGCACATCCCCGGGCACCGGCAGCACCAGCCGCAGCTCGGCCCCGGGCGCGGCGGTGGCCTCGCGAATCAGCTTGAGCAGCACCATGATCCCCGCGCCCGGGCCCGCGTCGGTCTCGTCGTGCGCGGCCCAGGGTAGCCCGGTGTGCCCGCCGGTCACCGGGTCGCCGGCCGCGACGCTCTGCCGCGGCGCCCAGGTGCGCAGGGCGTCGAGCAGGTCGTCGGGGGCGCTGCAGCCGGCCAGCCAGGACCCGGCCCACACCGTCAGCGTCGTACTCGGTGAGCTCATCCCAACAGAATAACTGGGGGACAACTGGGGCACGGGGCGGAAATCGATCAACCGTTCGACCACTGCGGGTCGTGCTCGGGGACAAGGGATCTGAGGGTCGGGTGTGTCAAGTCTGAGGATCTGGACTGAATGTGTTCCGGAATTGGGCTCTCGGTCGAAACGGTGTCGGACTCGTCAGTAATGTCGGGTGCGGGCGGTGGCCGTCGGCGGTTGGACGGGTCGCGGTTCGGTGTTGTCGGTTCGGACGAAGAGGCTTTGGATGTTCGCGTGGTGGGGTGGTGTGGTCTACCGGCTGCGGTTCGGGGTGCTCGGGGTGGTGGTGGCCGGGCTGCTGGCCTTGGGGGCCTACAGCGTCGGGGTGGCCGATCGGCTGACCGCGGGCGGGCTCGAGGATCCGCGGGCGGAGTCCTCGCAGGCGGCGCGGCTCGCCGATCAGGCGTTCGGGCGCAATCACGATGTGGACGTGGCGGTGCTCTACACCGCGCCGGAAGGCAAGACGGTCGACGATCCCGAGTTCAGCCGGAAGGTCATCGACAATCTGAACCGGCTGCCGCGGGAGTATCCGGAGCAGATCGCGGGGATCAACGCGGCCTACTGGCGAACCGATACCGGGAAGATCAGCGGGGCCAAGGCGGCGACCAAGGATCGCAAACAGGCCATCGCGCTGATCGCGATTCGCGGCGATACCGACACCGACATGGTGCGGAACTATCGGAAAGTCAAGGACGTCTTCTTCATTCCGGGCGTGGACGTGCAGGTCAGCGGTCTGCAGCCGATCGCGGGGACGCTCAATGACACCATGGCCGACGACCTGCACCGGATGGAGCTGATCGCGCTGCCGGCGGTGGCGGTGCTGTTGTTCTTCATCTTCGGCGGGGTGGTCGCGGCGGCGCTGCCGTTGGCGATCGGCGGGCTGACCATGCTCGGCGCGCTCGGAATCGTGCGCGTGCTCACCGATTTCATCGAGGTCAACAGTTTCGTGTCCTCGGTGGTGACCATGATCGGGCTGGGGCTGGCCATCGATTACGGGCTGTTCATCGTGAGCCGGTTCCGGGAGGAGCTGGCCGCGGGCTACGACACCCGCGCGGCCGTGCGGCGCACCGTCATGACCGCGGGCCGGACCGTGGTGTTCTCCGCGACCATGATCATCGCGAGTCTCGGCGGCATGCTGCTGTTCCCGCAGGGCTTCCTGAAATCCATGGCGTACGGGGCGATTACGACCGTCTCGCTGGCCGCGCTGACCGCCGTCACCATCCTGCCGGCCGCACTGGGCATTCTCGGCAAGCGGGTGGACGCGCTGGGGCTGGAGCGATTCCGCCGGACCAAGACCGCCGAGGAGATCGAGAACGGATTCTGGGGCCGCTCCACCGCCTGGGTGATGCGGCATCCGCTGAAGATCGGCGTCTCGCTGTCGATCATCCTGCTGCTGCTCATCCTGCCGGTGAAGAACCTGGTCTTCGGCGGGTTCAGCGAAAAGTACCTGCCCCCGGACAATTCCGTGCGCCTGGCCAAGGAACAGATCGACACCCTGTTCCCCGGCAATCGATCCGACCCCATCGAACTGATCTTCGTCTCCGCCGACAGCACGGCGGTGGGTGCGGCCTGGAAACAAGCCGATGCAGCGCCCGGCCTGGACACCCCGTTCGAGGTGCCGTCGCGCTCGATCAAGAACCCCGACGTCTATCGCACCAAAGCCACGGTCGCCGACGTCAACGAAGCCGGCGACACCATCGACTTCCTGCGGGCGATGGAACTCCCCGAGGGCACCACCATGCTCGTCGGCGGCCTGCCCGCCGTGCAGAAGGACAGCATCGACGCCCTGCTGGTCCGTATCCCGCTCATGGTGGTCCTGGTGCTGGCGCTCACCACCCTGCTCATGTTCCTGACCTTCGGCTCCCTGGTCCTGCCGATCAAGGCCGCCCTCATGAGCGCCCTCGGCCTCGGCTCCACCCTTGGCATCCTGACCTGGATCTTCCTCGACGGCCACGGCGCCACCCTGCTCAACTTCACGCCCCAACCCATCCAGGCCAACGTCCTGGTGCTGATCATCGCCATCATCTACGGCCTGTCCACCGACTACGAGGTCTTCCTCATCTCCCGCATGGTCGAAGCCCGCGCCGCCGGCGCCACCACCACCGAGGCCATCCGTACCGGCACCGCCCACACCGGCCGCATCATCACCGCCGCCGCTCTCATCCTGCTCGTGGTCACCGGCGCCTTCGCCTTCTCCGACCTGGTGATGATGCAGTACATCGCCTACGGCATGATCGCCGCCCTCTTCATCGACGCCACCGTCCTGCGCATGCTCCTCGTCCCCGCCACCATGAAACTCCTCGGCGACGACTGCTGGTGGGCCCCCAAGTGGCTCAAACGAATCCAGCAGAAAATCGGCCTCGCCGAACCCGCCCTCACCCCAGACCACCCCACCCCGGACAAACCCGACCTCGTAAAGGTTTGACCGGCAACGGAATCGACGGCCGGGTTATTCGGGTTCGGTGACGAAGTCGATGAGGCGTTCCACCGCGCCGATGAGGGGGGTTTCGAGGTCGCGGTAGGAGGTGACGGCGTTGTAGACGCGGCGCCAGCCGTCTTGTGGTGTGCCCCAGCCCAATCGGCGGCAGATGCCGGTTTTCCATTCTTCGCCGCGGGGGACTTCGGGCCAGGCCTTGATGCCTACCGCGGCGGGGCGGACGGCTTGCCAGACGTCGATGTAGGGGTGGCCGGTGACCAGGACGTGGGGGCCGAGGCCGGTGGTCAGGCCGGTTTCCTTGGAGCCGGTGACGAGGTGGTCCACCAGGACGCCGACGCGGCGGCCGGGGGCGGGGTGGAAGTCGGTGAGGCGGGTGGCGAGGTGGTCGAGGCCTTCGAGTTGTTCGACGACGACGCCCTCGACGCGCAGGTCGTGGCCCCAGACGCGTTCGACGAGGGCGGCGTCGTGGATGCCTTCCACCCAGATGCGGCTGGCCTTGGCCACCTGGGCTTTGAGGCCCGCGACGCGCGTGGAGCCGGAGGCCGAGCGGGTGGGCTGCTGCTGGGGAGCGGCTTTGGGGCGCACCAGGGTGACCGGCTGGCCGTCGATGAGGAAGGCGGCTTCGCGGAGGGCGAAGAGGCGGACGCGGCCGGCGCGGTCCTCGAGTTTCACGAAATCGCCGTCGTAGGTGCGGTCGAAACCGACTACGGCGCCGCAGAATCCGGTAGCGGCGTCCTCGGCGACCAGGTCGCGGTCCGCGACCACGGTGGGGACCTCGCGTTTGCGCGTCCTGGAATGCCCCGAGAAGATGTCGCCGTAACCGTGCTGCCCGTTCACGGGGGCGAGGGTACCGGGGCGGGCCGCGAAATGCGGTCGCGCCGCGCCCAATCGGGGCCCGAGTGTGGGGCACGCCGCAGCGGCCCGGGCGGATTGATCTGAAATGGGCGGTTCCGGCGGCAGGATGATCACGAAAAGCGGCCGCGAACGGGCCCGCCGACTAGTGTTGGGTGGGTGGCCGCAATCGTTTGGCTGGTCGCGGGGATCCTCCTCGCGGCCGCGGAGATGCTCATCGGCGATCTCACGTTGCTCATGCTCGGGGGCGCCGCGCTGATCACGGCGGGGGTCAGCGGGCTGGCGGGGACTTCCGTGGTGGTGGACGCCGTGGTGTTCGGCGTCGCCGCGCTCGTGCTCATACTGCTGGTGCGCCCGTTCCTGTTGCGGCGCTTCGCGACTCCGCCCCCGCATCAGACCGGCGTCGCCGCGCTGCCGGGCAAGACCGCGAAGGTGCTGGAGGCGGTCGACGAGCACGGCGGCCGGGTGAAGGTGGACGGTGAGGTCTGGAGCGCACGGCCGTTCGACCCGTCGGAGACTTTCGAGGTGGGCGCGACCGTGTGCATCATGAAGATCGACGGCGCGACCGCCGTCGTCTGGAAAGGGCCGTAAATCATGGCTGTACTCATAGTCGCCGCGGTATTGATCCTGCTGGTCGTGGTCGTGGTGTTCAAATCGGTGGCGCTGGTGCCGCAGGCCGAGGCCGCCGTCATCGAACGACTAGGGCGGTATTCGCGAACCGTGTCCGGGCAGTTGACGTTCCTGGTGCCGTTCGCGGACCGGGTGCGCGCCAAGGTGGACCTGCGCGAGCGGGTCGTCTCGTTCCCGCCGCAGCCGGTCATCACGCAGGACAACCTGACCGTGCAGATCGACTCGGTCGTCTACTTCCAGGTCACCAGCCCGCAGGCCGCGGTCTACGAGATCTCCAATTACATTGCGGCCGTGGAACAGCTGACCATCACCACGCTGCGCAATGTGGTCGGCGGCATGACCCTGGAGGAAACCCTCACCTCCCGCGATCAGATCAACAGCCAGCTGCGCGGCGTGCTGGACGAGGCCACCGGGCGCTGGGGCCTGCGCGTGTCGCGCGTGGAACTGAAGGCCATCGATCCGCCCCCGTCGATCCAGGAATCGATGGAGAAGCAGATGAAGGCCGATCGCGAGAAGCGCGCCATGATCCTCACCGCGGAAGGCCAGCGCGAAGCCTCGATCAAGACCGCCGAAGGCCAGAAGCAGGCGCAGATCCTGGCCGCCGAAGGCTCCAAGCAGTCGGCCATTCTGTCGGCCGAAGGCGAACGCCAGTCCCGCATCCTGCGCGCCCAGGGTGAGCGGGCCGCCGCCTATCTGCAGGCGCAAGGTCAAGCCAAGGCCATCGAAAAGGTGTTCGCCGCAATCAAATCCGGCAAGCCGACCCCGGAACTGCTGGCCTACCAGTACATGCAGACGCTGCCGCTGGTCGCCAAGGGCGACGCCAACAAGGTGTGGCTGGTGCCGAGCGATTTCGGCAAGGCCCTGGAGGGTTTCGCCCAGAACTTCGCCACCAAGGGCGCCGACGGCGTCTTCCGCTACGAACCGGCCCCGGACACCGAGCCCGCCGAACGTCCCGAGGACGATTCCGACGAGGTCGCCGACTGGTTCGACACCGCCACCGATCCGGCCGCCGAACGCGCGGTGCGCGCCGCCGAAGCCGATGCCCGCACCCCGGTGGAACCGACCGGCATCCCGCCCCGGCCGCGCCTGGAACAGCAACCGCCGCAACGGTATCGCCCGGATCCGGGTGATCCGCCCGCGCAGCCGCCGCGCCCGCTGGGCCGCTGACGCCGACGCGCCCCTCGACCGCATCGATCGAGGGGCTCGCCGCTGTTCGGGGTCAGTTCGACGAACCCACGAACCGTTCCCCGGCGATGGAGCGCGACTCCTGCCCGTCCACTCCGACCGGCACCTCACCCTCGAGCGTGGTGCGGTACAACACCCGGGTCACGTCCAGATGGTCCAGATCGCTGGGCGCGAGATGCGCGGTGGCGCGATTGTCCCAGAACGCGAGACTGCCCTGCTCCCAACGGAATCGCACCGTGTAGGCGGGATCGGACAGCTCCGCGTACAGCAGCTCCAGCAGCGCGTCGCTCTGCCGCGGGCTCAATCCGATGATGCGGGTGGTGAACCCCGGATTCACGAACAGGACCCGTTCCCCGGTCACCGGATGCACCCGCACCACCGGATGCTCGGTCACCAGCGGCGCGGCCGCCACCCGCTTGGCGTAATCGCTCTCGGCGTCCCAGGCCGGCAGCTTCCCGCCGAACCGGTGCTCGGCCCGCAGCCCGTCCAGGAACGAGCGCAGCGATTCCGGCAGCCCGGCATAGGCCGCCGCCAGGTTGGTCCACTGGGTGTCGCCGCCGCGTTCGGGCGCGATCTCGGCCCGCAGCAGCGATGCCGCCGGGGGATTGATCAGCGGCGAGACATCGGTGTGCCAATGGTTGGTGTAGCTGAACTTCCGCTTGCCGAACCGCTTCTCGTACAGGCGGCTGTCCACGGCCAGGATCTCCGGGTACTCGGTGGGCGCGTCGTCGTCATAGGGATGCGACGGCGTGACCGCGCCGAACCGCCGCGAGAACGCGATCTGCTCGGCGTGCCCGATCTGCTGATCGCGGAAGAACAGCACCTTGTATTCGTGCAGCGCCGCGGTGAGCTCGGCGATCTGCGCGTCGGTGAAGTCGGCGCGCAGATCGATACCGCGGATCTCCGCCCCGATATGCCCGGCCACGGGTGCGATGGTGAAAGTGCCGGTACGGTTTTCGGCCACAGTGGTCATGATGAATTCCTCAGGGTTATCGGATGAATCGATTCACGCGGTGGCCCGCGCGTCCTCCCGGGCGGCGAACTGGCTCTCGACCGGTTCGAGCCCGTAATGCCCGCGCAGGGTGGTGGCGGTGTACTCGGTGCGGAACAGTCCGCGCTCCTGCAGGATCGGCACCACCCGGTCGACGAAGTCCTCGAGTCCGCCCGGCAGATACGGCGGCATGATGTTGAAGCCGTCGGCCGCGCCCTGCTCGTACCAGCTCTGCAGCTCGTCGGCGATCTGCTCGGGCGTGCCCGCGAAGGTGCGATGCCCGCGCCCGCCGCCGAGCTTGCCGATCAACTGCCGCACGGTGAGCTCCTCGCGCTCGGCCAGCTCCTTGACCAAGGTGAACCGGCTCTTGCCGCCTTCGATCTCGCTCTCGGCGGGCAGCGGCGGCAACGGCGCGTCGAGCGCGTGCTCGGTGAGATCCACACCCAGCAGCGAGGACAGCTGTTTGAGCGCGTAATCGGGGGAGATGAGGTCGGTGAACTCCTGCTCGAGCGCTCGCGCCTGTTCCTCGGTGTCGGCGATGAACGGCACCAGACCCGGCAGCACCTTCAGCTCGTCGGCCGAGCGACCGTACTTGGCCAGCCGCGACTTCAGATCGCGGTAGAACGCCCGCCCCTCGTCGATACCGCGCTGCGCGGTGAACACGGCCTCGGCGTAGCGGGCCGCGAATTCCTTGCCGCTCTCGGAGGATCCGGCCTGCACCAGCAGCGGCCGTCCCTGCGGGCCGCGCGGCGAGTTCAACGGCCCGCGCACCCGGAAGCGCTCACCTTGGTAATCGAGGGTGTGCACCTTGTCCGGGTCGGCGAAGATTCCAGCCTCTTCGTCGAGCACGATGGCCTCGGATTCCCAGCTGTCCCACAGCTGCACGGCCACGTCCACGAATTCCTGCGCCCGCTCGTAGCGGCGCGCGTGCTCGGGGATGACGTCGTAACCGAAATTGAACGCCTCGTCCTCGTTGCCGGAGGTGACGATGTTCCAGCCGGCCCGCCCGCCGCTGATGTGATCGAGCGAGGCGAACTTGCGGGCCAGATTGAACGGCTCGTTGTAGGTGGTGGACGCGGTGGCGATGAGCCCCACCCGTTCGGTGGCGGTGGCGATCGCCGACAGCAGCGTGACCGGCTCGAACACGGCGAGGGTATTGCGCTTGATGCGCGGCCCCACGGCCAGCCCGTCGGCGAAGAACACCGAATCCAGTTTGCCGCGCTCGGCGATGCGGCCCAGCTCCTGGAAGTGCTTCACATCCAGCACCCGGTGCGCCTCGGTGCGCGGATGCCGCCAGGCCGCCTCGTGGTGGCCGACGCCCATCAGGAAGGCATTGAGATGAAAAGGCTTGCGTGACTGCGACATACGAATTGTCCTTCGGGAAGTTCGGGGATCAGGACTGGACGCGCCAGCGGGAGAGTCGCCGCTCGATTGCGACCAGCAGCCCGTTGAAGCTCAGCCCGACCAGGGAGATGGCCACGATGCCCGCGTACATGTCGGGAATCTGGAAGTTCTGCTGCGCGGCGGTGATCAGATAGCCCAGACCCGCACGCGCACCGACCATTTCGGCCGCGATGAGCACCAGGATGGACGCCGAGGCCGCCATGCGGATACCGGTGAAGATGCTCGGCACCGCGGCCGGCAGCACCACCTTGCGGAACAGCGGCAGCGGCGAGAACCCCAGCGACACCGCCGATTTCACCAGCAGCGGGTCCACGGTCCGCACCCCGGTGATGGTGTTGAGCAGGATCGGGAAGAAGCTGGCGTACACCACCAGGGCGATCTTGGAGGTCTCGCCGATGCCCAGGATGAGCACGAACACCGGCAGCAGCGCCAGCGCCGCGGTATTGCGGAACAGTTCGAGAATCGGGCTCAGGAACTCCGCGACCGGCCGATACCAGGCGATGGCCACACCCACCGGAACCGCCGTGCTCAATGCGATGGCGAACCCGGCCAGCGACCGGCCGAGGCTGGCGGACACGTGCTCCTGCAGCTGGCCGGTGCGGATCAGCTCGAGCCCGGCGTCGAGCACCGCGCTGAACGGCGGCAGGAATACCTCGTCCACCAGTCCGAGCCGGGGCGCGGCCTCCCACAGCGCCAGGAACAGGGCGATGACCAGCGTCGGTTTGACGATTCGCCAGCCCAGCCGGGCGGTCGTGCGGGCGATTCGCGCGGCCGGTGAGCCGGCGGCCGCACTGGTCCGGGTCGCCGGTTCGACCGCGGGCGCAGCGGTGTCGGTGACCGGCGGGGCGGTGGTGACCGGTCCGAGAGCGATGGCACTAGACATGGCTGTTCCCGTCCGCGGCCAGGGCCGCTTTCTCGAGTCCCTGCGCCCGGGTGACCTCGTCGTGCAGCAGGGTCCAGATGTGATGGCGGATATCGCGGAAGCGTTCGCTGGAGCGGACATCGGGATCCCCGTCGCGATCCAGGTCGATGTCCACCACGGCCTTGACCCGGCCGGGCCGCGAGGTCAGCACCGCCACCCGCTGCCCCAGATACACCGCTTCGTCGATGCCGTGGGTGATGAACAGAATCGTCTTGCCGGTGGTGCGCCAGATCCGCAACAGCTCGTCCTGCAACGACTCCCGGGTCTGGGCGTCCAGCGCCGCGAACGGCTCGTCCATGAGCAGCACCTCGGGATCGAAGGCCAGGCTGCGCGCGATGGCCACCCGCTGCTTCATGCCGCCGGACAATTCGTGCGGATACCGGTTCCCGAAGCCGGCCAGCCCGACCAGCTCCAGGTATTCGTCCGCGATCCGCCGGCGCTCAGGACGGCGAACGCCCTTGGCCTCCAAGCCGAATTCGATATTGGCGCGGGCGGTGCGCCAGGGCAGCAGCGCGTACTGCTGGAACACGATGCCGCGATCCAGGCCCGGACCGGCGATGGGCGCGCCGTCGAGGAGGATCTGCCCGGCCGTCGGCTTGCTCAGCCCGCCCAGCAGATCCAGCAGGGTCGATTTGCCCGAACCGCTGGGGCCGACGAGCACCAGGAACTCCCCGGCGCGCACGTCCACGCTGATGTCCTCGATGGCGGTGAGGGTGTCGCGCTCACCGCGGACCGGGAACTCCTTGCGCACTCCGGACAGCGCGAGTTTCACAGTCGCCGTGGTCATTTCGCGACCTGCTCACCGCTCGGCCCGCTGCTGGCCGGGTATGTGCCATTGGCGTACGGGTTGTCCTTGTTGGTGTAGATGTCCTTGGCCGCGACCTTGCCCGCGGGCAGTTCGCCATTGCGGACCAGCCAATCGACCCAGATCTGCAATTCGCGTTCGGCGATCACGCCGCCCGGCACCGGAATGCCCGAACTCTTCCAGTACTGGAGCAGATTCACGTTCTCGTTGCGGCCGCGCTTCTCGATAATGGTCTTGAATTTGGCCAGCACCTCGTCGCGCGGCGTGATCTGCAACCAGCGCGTCGCCCGCGCGGTGCCCTGCACGAAATCACGCACCGCTTCCGGATGTTCCTTGATGTAGTCGTTCCGGAAAACGTAGGTGCCGTAATCGAATTGCCCGAACAGGTCCTTGTCGGTGTAGAGCGGGTGCACTCCGCCACGGCCCACCGCGGTATCCCGGAACACCGAACCCAGGGCCGCCACATCGATCTGCTTGTTGCGCAGCGCGTCCTCGGTATTGGCCGGCGGCAGCACCACCAGCTGCACCTGCTTGATCTCCTGATCGCTCAGGCCTTGATCGTGCAGCCACTGCCGGGTGATGAATTCGTGGTGCGCGCCGAGGGTATTGACGCCGACCTTCTTGCCGATCAGATCGCGCGCGGAGGTGATGCCGGAATCGTCGCGGACGAAATAGCCGGTGAACGATTGCTCGTCCGCGCCGTAGGAACTCAGCACCGAAGTGACGGGCGCGCCGCCCGCGATGAGCTTCACGACCGCGCCGTTGAAGGCGCTGCCGAATTCGATCTGCTTGGTCGCGGCGGCCTGGATATTGGCCGGACCGCTGGTGGTGTCGCCCTCCCAATGCAGATCGATCTTGGAGAAGTAGCCGAGATCGGCGGCCAGTTCGAACGGCGTGACCTGGCTGGTGCTGCCCTGATACCGCAGCACGGTCTTGCCGTCGGCGGTGGTGCCGGCATCGGTTTTCGCGCACCCGGACAGCGTGGCAAGTGCGGAGGTGACGGCGAGCGCGGCCACCAGGGCGCGCCGCAGCCGTGAGCTACGGGAAATGGAATGCATTGCTGATTCTTTCGGTGAATTCGCCGGTGGCGACGTGGAATACGAACGAATCAGGCGTGACAGATGCCGTGCGCGACGCGCATGAGATCGAGTGCGCGGCGCCGGGTGAGATCGGAAGGGATCACTCCGAGTCCTTTGCGGGAGTAGTCCTTGCGGAAGAGACGATGGTGCTCGAGGTTGCCCGCAATGGTGCGGTGCGCGCGGCGGGACGGCAACCTCGGTTTCACGATGTGGAAATCAGCGTGATTCTAATTCGGCGACGGAAAGCATTGGCCCACCGGCGGTTTGGAAAAGCGGGGCGATCCGGCCCGCGGCCACCCGCATGGCGGGCACGATACTGCGCACCAGGGAGTCGTCCAGCCGGGCCGAGCGCGCCTGCACGCCCAGCGCGCCGCGCACCCGCCGGTCCGGTCCGACGATGGGCACGGCGATGGCCCGGATCGGATCCTCGGTGTCGATGAGCTCACTGGCGAATCCCGTGCGGCGCACCCGATCCAGCTCCACGTGCGGCAGGGCGGGCTTCGAATCCCACTGCGCGGCATGACCTTCGGCGATGGCCCGGCCGGGGGAGAAGGCCAGCAGCGCATGCCCGACCGCGCTGGCGCGCAGCGGCTGGCGGGCGCGCGGGACCTGGTTCGGGCAGAAGAACACCGGCGGCCGGGCCTGGAACACGGTGACCGCGTCGCGATCCTCGGCCACGCTCACGCTCACAGTGATCTTGATGCCCGCGGCCAGCGCGTACAGGTGCGGGGCGGCCGAATCCAGGCCGAGGCGGGTGAGCGCCGGGCGCGCCAGCGAGGCCAGACCGTGACCGATGCGGTAACGATCGGTGGCCGGGTCCTGTTCGAGCAGGCCGCCGCGCACCAGCGCCTGCGCCAGCCGATGCGTGGTGCTGACCGGCAATCCGGCCCGGGCCGCCAGCTCGACCAGCGACAACTCCGGATCGTCGCCCTCGAAGCAGTTCAGGACCTGGATGGCGCGATCGACCGCGCGGGTGCCGGAACGGGGCTCATCGGTGGGTTTCATGGCTGCTCCTGCCGGGTAGAACGACGTTCCCGGCACTATCCCCAGCGCCGCGACCGGCGGCAATGATTGCGCGCAGCGCGATCCCAGCCGGTCAGCGCACGAATTTCGAATGCTGCCGCGCGGGCGCGCCGGATAAACGGCATCGTTTTGTGCTCGCTTTGTATTACGCGAGCCGGATCACTAAATTCACGTGACCTCCGTCACATTATCGGCCGTAAATTCGGTATTTGTAATTCGTTATCCATCCGATGCCATCTGCGAAAACTGCGCGGATCTCGTGTATTCCCATTTGTCAACCCACCGTGATCGCAACGTGATTCGCCGTGATTGTTCCGTTACCGTCGCTTTCGGCTCGGATAACCGGGCTCGAACTCGAATCGCCGAACACCAGCAAGCCCGTCCCGCGATTCGAACGCAACCGACATCCCTGGGGACGGGGACCCGCCGCTTCGAGCGCGGGCCGGAAGGGCGCAGGTAGGGAACCCAACTTATGCATCGCAACCGGAAGCTCACCTCCCGCATGCTCGCCGCCACCGCGGCCGTCGGCGCGCTCGTGTCCATCCCGTTCGCGCTGTCCACCGCGACCGCGTCGGCCGCGAGCGGCAACTGGGACGCCGTCGCGCAGTGCGAGAGCAGCGGCAACTGGGCCGCCAACACCGGCAACGGCTTCTACGGCGGCCTGCAGTTCACCCAGAGCACCTGGAACGCCTACGGCGGCTCGGGCAACGCCGCCAACGCCAGCCGCGAGGAGCAGATCCGCGTGGCCGAGAACGTGCTCGCCGGCCAGGGCCGCGGCGCGTGGCCGGTCTGCGGCGCTTACCTGTAAGCGCTCCGGCTTTCAAGAGCAAGATCGAGCCCCCACCGTCTGACGACGGTGGGGGCTCGCTTCGTTGGCGGGGAGAGGCAACGACGGTCGGGCTCGCTTCGGTGGGGAGGGTGACGAGGGGCGGTGCGGGAGGGTGCCGACGACGGGGTCTCTTCGGTGGGTGAGGACTGGGTACGTGACATGCAAGTGGTTACTTGCCTATAGTGGGCGGGGTGAGCGACGGTACCGATCCCGCCGAGGTGTTCAAGGCGCTGGCCGATCCCACGCGCCGGGTCATTCTCGACGAGCTCGCCGAACGGGACGGTCAGACGCTGTTCGAACTGTGCGGGCGGCTGACCATGCGGCACGGGATGTCGTCCACGCGGCAGGCCATCTCCCAGCATCTGGATGTGCTGGCGGCCGCCGGACTGGTGACCGCGAGCCGCGAAGGCCGGTACAAGTTCCACTACCTGAATCGGGAACCGCTGCGAAACCTCACTGACCGCTGGCTGAAGGAGTAGACGATGTTGCGTATCAATGTGACGAGCGTGTGGGTGGATGATCAGGCCAAGGCGCTGAGCTTCTACACCGACGTGCTCGGGTTCGTGAAGAAGACCGAGGTACCGCTCGGCGGACACAGCTGGCTGACCGTGGTGTCACCGGCCGCGCCCGATGGCGTCGAGCTCCTGCTGGAACCCGACGAGCACCCGGCGTCCAAGTCGTTGAAGGAAGCCCTTGTCGCCGATGGCATTCCGTTCACCTCGTTCGCGGTGGACGATATCCAGGCCGAATACGAGCGCCTGACCGGGCTCGGCGTGCGCTTCACCCAGCCGCCGGTGGACCACGGCACCGTCACCACCGCCGTGCTGGACGACACCTGCGGCAATCTCATCCAGATCGCCGAGATGAAGTCCTGAGCAGGTGACCGGCTAGCTGTGCGCGGCGTAGATCGCTTGTGCCAGCTCGGATTTGAGGGCCTGGAAGTCGGGTGTGGCGGTGACCGTCAGGGAGCGGACGCCGCCGGGTTCGTCGCCGGGCAATTCCACCCGGCGGTCCACGATCACCCGGCCGGGACGGGCGCTCATCACGAGCACGCGGGTGGACAGGAAGACCGCCTCTTCCACCGAATGCGTCACGAACACAATGGTTTTCCCGGCCTGCCGCCACAGGCGCAGCAACTCGACCTGGAGCCGTTCGCGGGTGAGCTGATCGAGCGCGCCGAACGGCTCGTCCATGAGGATGATGCGCGGATCGTTGATCAGCACGCGGGCGATCTGGGCGCGCTGCTGCATGCCGCCCGAGAGCTCGTAGGGGCGTTTGTCAGCGGCATCGGCCAGACCGACCAGCTTCAGCAGGCGGTCGGCTTCGGCGCGGCGGGTCTTCTTGTCCACGCCACGGCATTTCGGGCCGAATTCGACATTGCCGCGCACCGACAGCCACGGGTAGAGGGTGGGAGCCTGGAAGACCACGCCCCGTTCGGGCGCCGGACCGGCGACGCGATCCGCACCCACCACCAGCGTGCCGGTGGTGGGTTCCAGGAAACCGGCGAGCAATTGCAGCAGCGTGGTTTTGCCGCAGCCGGACGGGCCGACGATGCTCACGAATTCGCCGGGTTCGATGACCAGGTCGGTGGGGGAGAGGGCGATGGTCGAACCGGTCGCGGTCTCATAGGTTTTCGAGACCCCGGTCAGCGCCACCCGATCCCGGGCGCCGACGGCGGCCGTCATTTCGAGCTCGCCGCGGCCGTGGCGTAGACGGCTCCGGTGTAGGTCTCCGCGCTCGCCAGCCCCTGGATCTCGCCCTGGCTCAACAGGAATTCCGCCGATGAGCGCAGATCCGCCCCGAGCTGCTTGCCCAGATAGGAGGCCCCGGCCTGGGTCGACGCGTCCACATAGCCGTACTCGGTCAGCTGCTTGCGGATATCGGCGACCGGAATGCCCAGCTGCGCCGAAATGCGGGTGGCGGCGTCCTCCGGCGAGCTGTTGATCAGCTTGACCGCCCAGTTCTGCGCGGCCGTCCAGACCTCGAGGAAACGCGGGTTGGCGGTGACGAATTCGGCGCGGGCGCCCTCGAGATCGTAGGTCGGCTTGCCGGCCTTGGCGGTTTCGGCGGCGGTGGTCACCACGTGCCCGTTCTTGGTCAGCTCCGACAACGTCGGCTCCCAGATGAACGCCGCGTCGATCCCGCTGTCGCGCCAGGCCGCGGCGATGGCGTCCGGCTGCATATTGACCAGCGTCACCTCGCGTTCGATCCCGGCGGCGGTGAGCGCGGCCAGCAGACTGTAGTGCGAGGTGCTGGCGAACGGCACCGCGATCTTCTTGCCGCGCAGGCCCGCCACGGTGGTGATCGCCGGATCCTTCACCACCAGCGATTCCGCCGCGCCGATCACATCGTGCACCCACACCACCTTCATGGCGATGTTCAACGGCGCCGAAATCGCCCGGGCCGCAGCGGAACTGCCGAGCAGGCCCATATCCAGGGAGTTGGCTCCGAAGGCCTGGATCACGGTCGCGCCGGAGGCGAACTTGCTCCAGGTGATCTTGGCCTTGGGCAGGCAGGTCTCCAGCACCCCGGCATCCTTGACCACCAGCGCCCCATTGGGAATGTCCTGGTAGCCGAGTCGCACCGTGCCGGTGAAGGATTCGTCCACCGCGACCGGGCAGGCGGGCCGATCGGCGCTGCCGCCGGATTCGGTGCGCCCGGATTCCACGCAGCCGGTGAGCGAGACGGTCAGCGCGCCGGCCAGAGCCAGCGCCGCGAAAGTGGCTTTCACGCTTTGCCTTTCCACGGCACGAGCAGCGCGCCGATCCATTTGATGCCCGCGTCCAGACTCAGCGCGGTCAAGCCGATGACGATGATGCAGGCCATGGTCAGCGCCGTGTTCAACTGCTGACCGGCCAGGAAGGCGAGGCCGCCGATACCGGGAATGCCATTGTTCAACTCGGCCGCCACCACGGTGGTCCAGGCGAATCCGATGGCGACGCGGATACCGCCGATCACCTCGGGCAGCGTGGCGGGCAGCAGGACCCGGGTGGTGACCTGGAAACGGTTCGCGCCCAGGGACCGGGCGGCATTGATCCGATCGGCCGAGACGCCGTGCACGCCCGAGATGGTGGCGATGACCACCGGCGGGAACGCGGCCAGGAACAACAGCCAGATCTTGGAGGTGTCGCCGATCCCGAACCACACGATGAGCAACCCGATATAGCCCAGCGGCGGCAGCGTGCGCAGGAAGTTCAGATACGGCTCCACCACCGCGCCGACGGTCTTCGAGGTGCCGAGCACGAATCCCACGATCGGCCCGAGCAGCACGGCCGCACCCGCCCCGGCGGCGATGCGCTGCAGGCTGGCCACCAGGTGCTCCCACAGGAAATAGTTCTGTTCCCCGCGCACCTCACGCGGCACTCCCGGCGCGAGCTCGTGCCAGCTGTTGGCGCGCACGAACGCCGACCACACCGCCTGCGGGCCCGGCAGGAAACGCGGATCGACCAGTTCGACGGCGGCGACCACCCACCACAGGGCCAGGAAGACCGCCAGCGAGAACGCCCGCACCGCGATCGCCCGCACCCGGGGCGCGCCGAGAACGGTTCGCCGCCTGTCGGTTTCCCGCGCAACGGGCGGGGCCGCGCCGTTCGCGCCGGGCGCACCGCGATCGGCGGCGATCGGGGGAGAGGACACGCGGGGACTGCCTTCCGGTCGGACGATGGGCGTGGACCGACGGCGCCGACCCCGGGCCGAAACCGTCCGGTGCGATCCTTGCGCGGTCCGGGCGGCGCGAACAGGGCCACGATCACCGTGATTCGAAGTCCCCGCGCCCGGTCACGGGATCGCCATCAGAAGTTCCCGCCTCGTTATCGAACCGCCACACGAACTAGCCCCGGCGTTCCTACGCTCCCACCCATGACAGTCACCTGGCCCGACGAAGTGGACGACATTCTCGGCGGCGACCTGACCTGCGCGCTGGCCTATCTCACCCCCGCCGGCGGCGTGGTCGTCACCGCGGTCGCACCGATCGGGCTGCGCGACCGGGCGCTCGGCACCGTCGGCTTCACCACCTCCCTCGGCTTCGGCAAGAAACTCGAACGCATCGCCCGGAATCCCAAGGTGGCCTTGGCTTTCCACGCTCGTGAACACGGGCTGGGCGATCCGGGCAATCAGCGGTACGTGCTGGTGCAGGGCACCGCGAGCTTCGACGAACACCCCGATCAAGCCACCCTGGACGGTATCGGCGCACAGGCCACGCCGTATCTGGGCGCACCGCGGCGCGGCCGGTTCTGGGATCGCTGGCTCAGCGCGTACTACGCCGATCGGGTGCTGGTGACGGTCGCCGTCGAACGGATCGCGGTCTGGCCCGATCTCACCGCCACCAAGACGCCCGAGGTGTACGGCGCACCACTGCCCGCTGAGGCGGCGGCGCCGCAATCGCCGCCCGCCAAGGGCACCGGCCCGCGCGTGGAGGTGACGAAGGCGGCCGCGCGGGTGACCAAGCTCCCGCATCGGCTGCTGGGCTATCGCCAGGCCGACGGCTATCCCGCCGTGGTCCCGGTCCAGATCACTTCCGCCGGACCCGAAGGCATGCACCTCACCGTCCCGGACTCGGTGCCCGAATCCGGCCGCCGCGCCGGGCTTTTCGCGCATTCCTATCGTCCGGCATTGGTCGGACTACAAACCCGGCAGCACACCGGCTGGCTCGAGGTCACCGCCCAGGACGCCGTCTACGCACCGCACACCAGCTCGGGTTTCCTCGCGCCCCCGAACAAGACGCTGCTCCTACTGGCGAACGGTTTCATGGCTCGGCGCGGGCTGAAAAAGGCCGTTCGCGCACGGCGGAAGCCGGAGTGACCCGCTAGAGACCATTCGGTCTGAAAGCTTCGTTACACTCCGCCGGTGATCGAAGGCACCATTCCGCTGCGCACCGCAGTCGTTCTGCGGGATACGGCGCTGCGCGTCGGCGCGACACCGTGGAATATCGGGACCTTCACGGACATCGATCCGGCGGGGCTGGGCGATGACCGGCTGCGGGTGCCCATCGAATCGGCGTGGCGATTATGGGAACTCATCGGCGCCACCGGCGGTCCCGGCGCCGGACTGTGCGCCTCGGCGGCGGCCGAGCGCGGCGTGCTCGGGGTGTGGGATCACCTGTTCAGCAGTCGCGCCACGCTGGCCGAAAGTCTGCGCGCGGTCATGGAATTCCGTTCCGCGGTCACCGATCCGGCGGTGGAATGGCAGGTCATCGAGGACGGCGGGCTGCTGACGGTGCGGGTGGGCGTGGCCGTGGAATCCGATCCCGTGTTCGTGCCGGTCGAGGAATTCGTGCTCACCCTGATCCTGCGGCGGGTCCGCGAAGCCACCGGGCAGTACCTGGTGCCGGCCCGGGTCGCGTTCACCCATCGTGTCACGCACCGCCGCCGCGAGCTGGCCGACGAATTCGGCACCGGGCGTATCGATTTCGGCGCACCGTACTCCGAGATCACCTTCCTGAACGCGGCACGGCTGCCCACCGGCGGTGATCCCGGCCTGGGTGAGGTGCTGTGCCGGTACGCCGGACTGTTGCAGTCCACCTCGTACAAGACGCCGGACTGGCGGGACAAACTGCGCGCCGCCATCTCCGAGGCGCTGGCCTACGGTGACGCCGGGCTGGAAGCGGTGGCGCAGCGGCTGGCGATCAGCCCGCGCACGCTGCAGCGCCGGCTGGCGGAAATGCACACCACCTGGAGCGCGGAAATCGAGAGCGTGCGGCACGCGCAGGCCCGGGATCTGTTGCGCGACACCGCTCTTCCGGTGCAGGCCATCGCGGCGCGGGTCGGGTACTCCGATGCCCGCACCCTGCGCCGCGCGTTCCGGCGCTGGTCCGGTCAGACCCCCGACGCCTTCCGGAAAGAGGCCGCCGGGAGTTCCGTGCGCTGATACCCCGCGTGATCCGCGCACGGATCGGAAGCGACCCGGCCGGGGCTCAGCGCCCCAGCACCTTGTGGAACAACTCCGCCGCCACGTCGGCCGCGGGGTTGATCAGGTTCGGGTCGTCGTAGAAGTCGATCTGGCCGATCGACTGCAGCCACACCTCGGACTTCTCACCGGGCACGGTGGCGAAGAACTCGCGGGCGAACGGCGGCACCAGCGCGTTCTCCGAGTGCACCATGGCGAACGGCACCGCGATGCGGGCCGCCGCCTCGATGGAATCGAAGTCGCCGTAGGCGAACGACGCCACCGCATAGCCATTGGTGTAGTTCGGCACCGCGCCGCGCGGCGTCCCGTAGAACTCGTACGCCTCCCGCAGCGGCATGCCCACGTCACCGCCGTCGGGCGCGACCGCCGGAATGGTCTCGGACTCACCGGTTTCCCGCCACTTGGCCTCGGCGGCCCGGCCGCGCTCGAGCACCGCCGGATCCGGCGGCATCGCGGCGGTATTGGAGTAGAACCCGGCCACACCGGTGAACGCCTGGATCCGCGGATCGTCCGCGACTGCGCGGGCCATGTATCCCGCGCCCGCGCACACACCCACCGCGACGACCGGCAACTGCGCGGTCCGCGCGTCGGAACCCAACGCCGTCACCGCATTCCGGATGTCCTCGGCCTTGCCGAACCCGTTCTCGAACTGGCGCGGCTGCCCCGCGCTCTCCCCGAAGGTCCGGTGGTCGAACGCCAGCGCCGCGAACCCGCGCTCGGCCATGGCCCGCGCATACGCCCCGGCCGCCTGCTCCTTCACCGAGGTCAGTGGACCGCTGGTGACCACCGCGGCGATGGGCTCCCCGTCGGGCAGATGCAACAGCCCGACCAGTTGATCACCGTTGCTGGTGAAAGTGAATTGCTCGGTTCTCGTCACCGTGATCCCCTCGAATAGTTTCGGCTCGTGAAGCCTAGGGCCGCGGCCGAAGCGGCCGGGGGGACAATTCGAGCCGCACCGGGAACAATCCGCGCCACTACCACCGGATGGAAACAGTTCCGCCGACTACTCTGCCGGGCTCAGGGACGGAATGGGTTCGCGCGCATTGCGTACCGCCGCGGCACGCCAGTACCCGACCGCGCCGAGTACCAGCAGGACGGCCAGCGTCCCGAGGGTGAACAGTTCGAACTGGGCGCGATCGACACCCCAGACCGCCAGGAAGTCGTACTCGAGTCCGAACAGGCTGTCCAAGACGCCGGGGAAGATCGCCACGAACGAGCCGAGCGCGACCCAGGCGAGGCAGACCAGGCCCAGCGCCGCGAAGCCGCGATTCCCCACCGGCACCCGGAAAGGCCGGGGCTGATCCGGGAATCGGGTGCGCAGGCGGATCGCCGCCGGAATCACCAGCAGGTAGCTCAGCAGGAAGGTGGTGATCGAGATGCTCAGCACGACGGCGAAAACCGAAGCGCTGGAACCGGTCACCTGCATCGCCACCAGCATGAACACCGTGGCCACGACGCCGGACAGGAGATTCACGCGCAGCGGCGTGCCCAGCCGATGATGGAAGACGCCGAAGAACCCGCCGAAGAACGCGCCGTCCGCGGCCGCGACCGCCTGCACCCGATCGCTGATGATCATCCACGCCGCGCCCTGACTCATCAGGATCACGATGAACAGCACGGCCGCGACCGTGGCCAGCGGCTCGGCGGCCGGACCGTAGACGGTGAACACGGTGCCGATGGCCTCGAGCAGTCCGCCGATGCCGGTGATCTGGTCCTTCGGGACGACGATCAGGATCGCGAAGATCGGAATCAGGTAGCAGGCGGCGGCGGTCAGGCAGGACCGCAGCAGCGAGATGGGGACGTCGCGCGCCGGATTGTCCATTTCGGCCGCGGCCGCGCTGGAGGATTCGAAACCCAGATAGGCGAACAGCAGGATCGGGGTGACCCCGAGCAGGCCGGTCATCGTGGGGCTGAAGTCCTGGAAGGAGAGTCCGGCGATGCCGTGCTCGATCGCGTACGCAATGGTGGTGCCGACGAAGAACAGCAGCAACCCCAGTTTCAGGATCGCGCCGATGGTCGGAATCCACTTTCCCCGGCGCAGGCTGACGACGGCGGCGAGCACGGTCAGCCAGATGAAGCCGAGTTTGAACAGGTAGTCGCCCACTGATCCCGCCGGCAGGCTGCCGACGTGCTCGTTCCAGGTGGCGGCGGCGAGAAACGAGATCGAGCCGCCGACCCACACCGGCTGGGTGACCCAGGTCAGCAGTGCGGCGATCGCGCCGGCGCCGCGGCCGAAGGCCGTGCGGACCCAGGTGTAGGCGCCGCCCTCCTCGGTGAACGTCGAGCCGACCTCGGCGAAGACCAGACCGTAGGGCAGCAGGAAGGTCACCGCGAGCACCAGTGCCCAGGTGAAGGTTTGCGCGCCGAAGGTGGAGACCTGGCCGAGGGTTTCCAGGCCGACGACAGCGGCGATGATGAGGAAGACGATGTCGAAGCGGCGCAGGGCCTTGACCAGGTGCGCCGATTGTTCCGTCGCCAGGGCTGTCGGGGTGTCAATCATGTTCCGTCTCGATTCGGGGTGCCGAGCATTCTTTGAGATTCATCTCGATGAATGATGTTCAGCAAACAACGCCATCGTGTTCAGAACATGTGAACGACGCATTTCCCTGCCTATGGTTTTTTGATGCAGATCATCGAAAATGGTGAGTCCGCCCGGCTCGCGGCCCGTGTGCGCGCTGATTCATGCGCTGAAGGTCGCCCGGATCCGGGTGGCGACCGCGCGCACCCGGGCGGTGCGCTGCACGCCTTTCAGGCTCGCGAGCACCACCGACAGCGGCTCGACCTCGTCGGCGATCGCGACGGTGACCACCCGGCCGCCGTCGTAGGTGAGATCCGAGGCGGGCAGCTGGTTGAGGATGGAGAATCCGTGCCCGCGCGCCACCAGCCCGCGCACGGCTTCGTAGCTGCCGGTCCGATACCGGACGGTGGGCGTGACGCCCGCGGCGGTGAACATCGCGAGGAAGTAGTCGCGGCTCACCGGCAGGTCGAGCAGCACCATCGGGTCCTCGGCCAGATCGCGCAAGCGAATTGCGGTCTCGCCCGCCAGCCGATGATCCGGGGGCAGCACCACGTGCGGCGGGTAGGTGGCCAGCGTCTCGCATTCGAGATCGTCGGCGATGCCCAGGTCGTAGCACAGCGCCAACTCGCTGCTGCCGTCCCGCAGTGCCGTCCGCACGGTGTCGGGGCGCACCTCGACGACGTCGATCTCCAGCTCCGGATGTGCCTGTCCCACCTCGGAAATGAGCCGGGGCAGCAGGAACGGCGTCAGAGTGACGAAGGACGCCAGCCGGACCCGGCCGCGGACCGCGTCCTCGTGACCGCGCGCGGCGTCGAGGACATCGCCCAGATGCGCGAGCAGGCCGCGGGTATCGCGCAGCATCTGCTCGCCCGCGGCGGTCAGCACCAGCCCGCGTGAGCGCTGCCGGATGAACAGGGGCGTGCCGATCTGGTGCTCCAATTGCGAGATCGACGACGAGATCGCCGACTGTGCCACCATCAGCCGTTCGGCGGCCCTGGTCATGCTCAGGAACGTCGCCGCTTCCACGAAGTAGCGAAGCTGCGTGAGGGTCACGTCGGGGCGGCGCTGCGAGTTCATGACATCGCCGTGCTCTCGGCCGCGTCGAAGTCACCGAGGCGGCAGCCGAGCATGGCCTCCAGATACCCCAGCACGCTGTTGCGCGCGCCGATCGCGCTGATCCGGCGGTTGCGGGCGACGATGTGCAAGCCGAACGCGTCCTCCAATCCGACTGCCGTGCGGGCGATTTCGTCGGCGGACGCGGTGAAGGTGAACGCGCCGTGACTGCGGCCGATCTCGAGCGCCGTGGTGTACAGCGACACTTCCAGATCGAACAGCGTGGTCATCAGCACCGAATGCCGGGGATTGCGGCTGGCGTGCACATGCAGTTCGTAGAGCACGACGCACAGCGGGTCGTCAGCGGTATCGGGGATGCCGAGTCGCACTGTCCGGTACAGCCTTTCGACCGGATCGGAGCACTCGCGCACCGCGTCGAGCCGGCGCCGGTAGAACCGGTCCACCGCCGCTTCGTGCACCTCGAGCAGCAGATCCTCCATCGAGGGGTAGTAGTAGCTGACCAGCCCCGCCGACAGTCCCGCCTCCTGCGCGACGTCCTTGATGCGCAGCCCGGTCAACCCGCGCTGGGCGATGGCCGCGGTCGCGGCGGCCACCATCTCGTGCCGCCTGTTCTCCTGCTTCTTCGGACGCGCCATGTTCATCATTATTTATGAACTGGATCAGAAAACAAGTTCAGGTTTGACCTCTCCCCAGGTGGACAGATAGTCCGGGCCGGACGATTATTTGAGATCAATCGCAAAGAATGGTGCGATCCGATCCCCACTCCAGTCAGGAGCCTGCCGTGCGTGATCCCCGCTACGACATCCTCTTCGAGCCGGTCCGTATCG
The DNA here is from genome assembly GCF_001613325.1 of Nocardia yamanashiensis NBRC 100130. GTDB lineage: Bacteria > Actinomycetota > Actinomycetes > Mycobacteriales > Mycobacteriaceae > Nocardia > Nocardia yamanashiensis. The sequence continues at coordinate 60,923 of NZ_BDCD01000003.1, forward strand.
GACCGGTGACCGCCCGCAATCGGTTCTTCCAGGTTCCGCACTGCAACGGCATGGGCTACCGCGATCCCTCCGGCGAGGCCTACATGCGGCAGGTCAAGGCCGAGGGCGGCTGGGCGGTGGTGTGCACCGAGCAGGTCGAGATCCACCCCACCTCCGATATCGGGCCGTTCATCGAACTGCGGCTCTGGGACGACCAGGACCTGCCCGCCCTCACCCGGATCTCGGAGAAGATCCACGAGGGCGGCGCGCTGGCCGGTATCGAACTGGCCCACAACGGGCTCAACAGCCCCAACCTGATCAGCCGCGAGACTCCGCTGGGCCCGCAGCATCTGCCGGTGGTCTCCTGGAACTACGACCCGGTGCAGGCCCGCGAGATGACCCGGTCCGATATCGCCGACCTGCGGCATTGGCATCGTGAAGCGGTGCGCCGCTCGCTGCGGGCCGAGTACGACATCGTCTACGTCTACGCCGGGCACGCGATCGGCGGGCTGCATCACTTCCTGTCCCCGCGCTACAACAACCGCACCGACGAGTACGGCGGCAGCCTGCGCAACCGGGTCCGGCTACTGCGCGAGATCCTCGAGGACACCCGCGAGATCTGCGAGGGCCGCGCCGCCGTCGCCTGCCGCATCTCGGTGGACGAACTGCTCGGCGACGCGGGCATCACCCGGGCGGAGATGGAAGACGTCATCGGAATGCTCGGTGAGCTTCCGGACCTGTGGGACTTCGTGCTGGGCAGCTGGGAGGACGACTCGGTCACCTCCCGCTTCGGGCCCGAGGGCGAGCAGGAGCCCTATGTGCGCGGACTGAAGCAGCTCACCACCAAACCCGTTGTGGGCGTTGGACGTTTCACCTCACCGGACATGATGGTGCACCAGGTCAAGAGCGGCGTGCTCGATCTCATCGGCGCCGCCCGGCCCTCGATCGCCGACCCCTTCCTGCCCCGCAAGATCGAGACCGGCGATCTCGAGGACATTCGCGAATGCATCGGCTGCAATATCTGCGTCTCCGGTGACTTCACTATGTCTCCGATCCGCTGCACGCAGAACCCCACCATGGGCGAGGAGTTCCGGCGCGGATGGCATCCCGAGCGGATCAAACCCCGCGCGAGCGAGTCGACGGTGCTGGTCGTCGGCGCGGGCCCGGCGGGTCTGGAGGCCGCGCGTGCCCTCGGTCAGCGCGGCTACGCGGTCAGCCTGGCCGAGGCGACGCGCGAACTCGGCGGACGGGTGCGCGCCGAATCGAGCCTGCCGGGCCTGTCGGCGTGGATCCGGGTCGTGGACTACCGCGAGCAGCAACTGCGGCGGCTCGACAATGTCGAGGTCTTCCGGCAGAGCCCGATGACCGCGGACGACATCCTCGGCAACGACTTTCAGCAGGTGGTCATCGCCACGGGCGCGCGGTGGCGGCGCGACGGCGTCGCACGCTGGCACACCCACCCGATCCCGATCGACGCCGGGGCCGAAATCCTCACTCCCGACGACATTTTCGGCGGAGCGCGCCCGCGTGGTCGCAAGGTCGTGCTCTTCGACGACGACCACTATTACCTGGGTGGCGTGCTCGCCGAACTGCTGGCCGGCGAGAAGTTCGACGTCACCCTGGTCACCCCCGCCGCCCATGTCTCGCAGTGGACGACCAACACGATGGAGGTCCATCGCATCCGCAAGCGGGTGATGAACGCCGGCGTCGAGGTTCAGGTCAACCGGGCCGTCACCGCGGTCACCGCGGACGGTGTGACGACGACCTGCGCGTTCACCGGCCACGACGTCACCGTGCCCGCCGACAGCGTCGTATTCGTCACCGCGCGACTGCCCAACGACGGCCTGTACACCGAGTTGCACCGGCGCAAGGACGAATGGGAGGCCGCCGACCTGCGCTCCGTGCGCGGCATCGGCGATGCCTGGGCTCCCGGGACCATCGCCGCCGCCGTGTGGTCGGGCCACCGCTACGCCGAGGAACTCGACGAGCCCGTCCGCACCGATCCGGTGCCCTTCCGCCGCGAAGTCACCGGCCTGTCCACCGAACCCGTGCTGCTGCCCTTCCCGTCCCTTGCCGCACAACAACTTTGAGGAGACCACCGATGCCTGCCGTCAACCCCGTTCCCACCGGCCCCGAGCTCGCCGCCACCATGACCCCGAGCGCCTATGTCACCGCCGCCACGCTGCGATCCGGAGATCCGCAGGAACACGAAAGCGCCCACCTCGCCAGTGCCGACCAGCGATTCAGCGTCGGCTCCTGGCGCGCCCAGCCCTACACCGAATACATCGAGTCCTACCCCGGTGACGAGTTCACCCACGTGCTCGAGGGCTCGCTGACGCTGACCTCCGAGGACGGCGTGGCTCGCACCTTCGGCCCCGGCGACTCGTTCACCCTCGAACGCGGCTGGCGCGGGGAGTACCGGGTCGACGAACCGCTGCTCAAGCAGTTCGCCATCTACATCCCGGGGGAGTGACGATGACAGCGCCATCCTCGGCCGCCGACTGGTCGGCCCTGGCCGGAACACTCAGGCCGCGCACCGAACTGTTCATCGACGGCTCCTTCCGCCCCGCCGCCTCGGGCACGACGTTCGACTCGATCGCACCGGCCACCGGCGACGTGCTGGCGCGGGTCGGCGCTGGCGACGCCGCCGACGTGGATCGCGCCGTCCGCGCCGCCCGCACAGCGTTCGAGTCCGGGGTCTGGTCGCGGGCGGCATCGGCCGAACGCAAGCGGGTGCTGCTGCGGCTCGCAGACCTGATACTCGAGCACCGGCACGAACTGGCGCTGCTGGACTCGCTCGACATGGGCAAGCTCGTCACCGAGGCCGACACCGTCGATGTGCCTTCGGCCGCAGCGCTTTTCACCTACTATGCCGAAGCGCTGGACAAAATCCCCGGCGAGATCGCGCCCACCGATCCCGGTGCGCTGGCCCTGGTCACGCGCGAACCGCTGGGGGTGGTCGGCGCGGTCGTGCCGTGGAACTTCCCGCTCGATCTCGCGGTCTGGAAGCTCGCCCCCGCACTCGCCGCCGGAAACAGTGTCGTCCTCAAACCCGCTGAGCAGTCACCGTTGTCGGCACTGCGGCTCGCCGAACTCGCGGCCGAAGCCGGTCTGCCCGACGGCGTGCTCAATGTCGTGCCCGGCCTCGGCGCGACCGCGGGCGCGGCGCTGGGCCTGCACGGGGACGTCGACGTGCTCGCGTTCACCGGCTCCACCGCGACCGGCAAACGGTTTCTGCGCTACGCCGCCGACTCCAACCTCAAACAGGTCTGGCTCGAATGCGGCGGCAAGAGCCCCAATCTCGTGTTCGCCGACGCCGATCTCGACGCGGCCGCGGAGAAGGCGGTATTCGGGGCCTTCTACAACCAGGGGGCGGTGTGCTCGGCCAACTCCCGCCTGCTGGTGCAGCAGGACGCGGCCGACTACCTGATCGAGGCGCTGCTGCGGCACGCCGCCGCGATCCGCCCGGGCGATCCGCTCGACCCGGCCTCCACCCTGGGCGCACTCGTTTCCGAGGAGCACACCCACACCGTCATGGGGTTCATCGACCGTGCCCGGGCCGAGGGCGAATTGCTGCTCGGCGGCCACCGCACCACCGTGGCCGGGCGGGGCTGCTTCGTCGAGCCGACCATTTTCACCGGCCTGCCCGCGGATGCGGAACTGGTCACCCAAGAGGTCTTCGGGCCGGTGCTGTCGGTGCAGACCTTCCGCGACGAAGCCGAGGCGGTGCGCCTGGCCAATGACAGCGTGTACGGCCTGGCCGCGTCGGTGTGGACCGACAGCCTCGATCGCGCCCACCGGGTGTCGTCCGCACTGCGCGCGGGCACGGTCTCGGTGAACACCGTCGACGCGCTCAGCGCCCAGACGCCGTTCGGCGGTTTCAAACAGTCGGGCTTCGGCCGCGATCTCTCGCTGCACGCGCTGGACAAGTACACCGGCTTGAAGACCACCTGGTTCGCCATTCGCCCGGCGGTCGGCTGAGCCATGGAATCGACAACTCTCCCAGTGCATCCGGAGGTACAAGTGTCCACCGAGGAGATCGACGTGCTCGTGGTCGGCGCCGGTCAGGCCGGTATCGCGATGAGCGAGCACCTCGGCGCCCAGGGCATCACGCACCTGGTGATCGAACGAGATCGCGTCGCCGAGCGCTGGCGCTCGTGGCGCTGGGATTCGCTCGTGGCCAACGGGCCGGCCTGGCACGACCGCTTTCCCGGGCTGGAATTCGATATCGCCGCAGACGAATTCGCCACCAAGGAACAGGTCGCGGACTACCTCCTGGCCTATGCAGACAAGATCGCCGCGCCGATTCGCACCGGCGTCGAGGTCACCTCGGTACGCCGGAACACCGGGCGCCCCGGCTTCCGCGTCGAGACGACCGGCGGCACCATCGACGCGCGCTTCGTCGTCGCGGCCACCGGTGCGTTCCAGCGGCCGATCATCCCGAATGTCGTCCCCGCCGACGCCGGTATTCATCAGATCCACTCGAGCTCCTACCACAATCCGGAGCAGTTGCCCGACGGCGCGGTGCTCGTGGTCGGCGCGGGCTCCTCGGGCGTGCAGATCGCCGACGAGCTGCGGCGCTCGGGCCGCGCGGTCCATCTCGCCGTCGGCCCCCACGACCGCCCGCCGCGCAGCTATCGCGGCCGCGACTTCTGCTGGTGGCTCGGGGTGCTGGGCAAATGGGGCGCGGCGGCGCCGCCGCTGGGCGCCGAGCACGTGACGATCGCCGTCAGCGGGGCACGCGGCGGGCACACCGTCGACTTCCGCGCGCTCGCCGCGGACGGGATCACCCTGTGGGGGACGGCCACAGGCTTCGCCGACGGGGTCCTGCGCTTCGGGTCCGACCTGCGGACGAACATCGAGAACGGGGACGCGAACTACCTGTCGATGCTGGCCGAGGCGGACGAGTACGTCGCCCGCAACGGTCTGGACCTGCCGGAGGAACCCGGCGCACACGTGCTCGGCCCGCTGCCGCGCTGTGTGACCGACCCCGCCGCCGAACTGGTGCTCGCCGGAGCCGGTGTGACCACGATCGTGTGGGCGACCGGATTCGCCAACGACTACGGGTGGTTGCAGGTCGACACCTTCGACGAGCGCGGAAAACCGGTGCACCAGCGCGGGGTTTCGGCCGAGCCCGGGCTGTACTTCCTCGGCCTGCCGTGGCTGTCGAATCGCGGATCGAGCTTCCTGTGGGGCGTGTGGCACGACGCCGGATACCTCGCCGGGCAGATCGCGATCCAGCGCGGCTACCTCGCACACCGGGGCCAGGGCGAACGGTCCCTGTCCGCGGAACCATCCGTGAGCATCTGAAAGGAACTGTGCGCCTTGACTTCTCCCACCCACCGGCGGATTCGGCCGTTCAACACCAAGGACACCTACCCCGAGCAAAATCTCTCGAACGACCTGTGTCAGGCCGTGGTCGCCGGCGGCGTGGTCTATCTGCGCGGGCAGATCGGCCAGGACCTGGATACCCGGGAGTCCGTCGGCATCGGTGATGCGGCGGCGCAGGCGGAGCGGGCGATGGCCAATATCGCCATGCTGCTCGACGAAGCGGGCAGCTCACTGCGCGACATCGTCAAGGTCACCGTCTACCTGACCGACATCCGCTATCGCGAACCGGTGTACCGGGTGATGGGGCGCTGGCTCGAAGGCGTGTTCCCGGTCTCGACCGGACTCGTCGTCGAGGCCCTCGCGCGGCCGGAATGGCTGGTCGAGATCGACGCCACGGCGGTGCTCAGCGACCCGAAGGACGGCGGCGCATGACCCTGTCCCTGGTTGCCCGTGACCCCGGTACCGGGGCCTTCGGCATGGTCATCTGCTCGTCGAGCCCCGCCGTGGCGGCACGTTGCGCGCACGCCCGTGCGGGGGTGGGAGTCGTTGCCTCGCAGAACATTACGAATCCGGCACTGGGTACGCGGGTGCTCGATCTGCTGGCAGCGGGGCGCGATGCCGCTGCGGCGCTGGATGCAGCATTGGCCGAGGAACGGTACCCGGAGCACCGTCAGGTGACCGTCGTCGATATCCACGGCGGTACCGCCGTGCACTCCGGCGCCCACAGCCTGGGCGTGCATGCCGAGGCTGTCGGTGAGCATGCCGTGGCGGCGGGAAATCTGCTCGCCCACGACGGGGTCGTCGCCGCCCTGCTCGCCGGCTACACCGGCAGCGATGCGGAGACCTTCGAGGGCCGCCTGCTCGACGGGCTCAGGGCGGGGACGGCGGCCGGCGGGGAAGCGGGGCCGGTGCACTCCGCCGGTCTGCTGGTCGTCGACGATGTGTCCTGGCCGGTCACCGATCTGCGCGTCGACTACGCCGCCGATCCGCTGGTGGATCTCGTTGCCCTGTGGGAGCTTTGGCGACCGCAGCGGGCCGACTACCGGATGCGCGCCATCGATCCGACGGCCGCGCCCTCCTACGGCGTTCCGGGTGACCTGTGACCACCATCGACGATGTGGTCACCGCCGCAGTGGCCGCCGCCCACCCGGACCTGGTCCGGCTGTCCCACGATCTCTACGACCATCCCGAAATCGCCTGGGAGGAGGTCAGATCAGCACGCCGGGTCGCGGAACAGCTGGCGGACAACGGGTTCGAGGTCACCGAGCGGTACCGCGATCTGGACACGGCGTTCGCCGCCCGGATCGGCAGCGGTGACCTGCACATCGCGGTGTGCGCGGAATACGACGCGCTGCCCGGGCTCGGGCATGCGTGCGGCCACAACCTGATCTCGGCCATCTCGGTGGGCGCCGCACTCGCGCTCGCACCCGTCGTCGACGACCTCGGCCTGACGGTGTCGGTGCTCGGCACACCCGCCGAAGAGGGCGGCGGCGGCAAGATCGAACTCCTGGAACGCGGCGGTTTCGACGGCCTGCACGCGGCGGCGATGGTCCACCCCGGCCCCGTCGACGTCGCCCTGGCTCGGCCGTTCGCGGTGTCGCACAGCCACATCGAGTATCGCGGCAGATCCGCGCACGCCGCCGCCTACCCCGAGCGGGGCGTCAACGCCGCCGACGCGTTCACCATCGCGCAGGTCGCGATCGGGCTACTACGCCAGCAACTTCCGCACTCGGTAAGGGTGCACGGCATGATGACGCGCGGCGGGGAGGCGCCGAACGCGATCGCCGAACACACCGCCGGCCGGTGGTACGTGCGCGCGGAAACGCTCGCCGAACTCGCCGAGGTCGAACCTCGGATCCTGCGCTGCTTCGAAGCGGGCGCGTGGGCCTCGGGCGCCGCGCTCACCGTTACGCCCGAGTCGAAGCCCTACGCCGAATTCCGCACGGACACCGAACTTCTCGCCTGCTACGAGCGGCGCGCGATCGCGGTCGGACGCCGGTTCAGTTCCGGCGCGGACGCGATGATGGCCCGGGCTTCCACCGATATGGGCAACGTGTCTCAGCTCATCCCGGCCATCCATCCCTACATCGGCATCGACTCGATGCCCGCGGTCAACCATCAACCCGAGTTCGCCACCGCCACCACCACGCCCGCAGCCGAAGCGGCGATCGGGCAGGGCGCGGCAGCGCTGGCGGGCACGATCGTCGACGCCGCCACCGACACCCGGATCCGCCACCGCCTGATCCGCGGCCACCGCGCGGACTGACGCAGGAGCACAGTAATGGTCGCACCGACCCCGTCCACCGTCCGCACCGAGCACGATCTGCTCGGCTGCCACGATGTCCCCGCCGCCGCCTACTACGGCGTGCACACCGCCCGCGCGCTGGCGAACTTCCCGATCAGCGGGGTGCCGATCGCCCGGCTGTCCGACCTGGTCGTCGCGCTCGCCGCGGTGAAACAGGCGGCGGCGCAAGCCAATCGGGATCTCGGCGAGCTCGACGGCGATATCGCCGACGCGATCATCGCCGCCTGCACCGAGATTCGCGGCGGGGCGCTGCACGACCAATTCGTGGTCGACCAGATCCAGGGCGGCGCCGGGACATCCACCAATATGAACGCCAACGAGGTGATCGCCAACCGGGCGCTGGAGATCCTCGGCCACCAGCGCGGCGACTACCACCGCATCCACCCGCTCGAACACGTCAATCGCGGGCAGAGCACCAATGACGTCTATCCCACCGCGGTCAAGGTGGCGATCGGATTCGCCGCGCGCGCACTGGAACACGCGCTTCGGGTGCTCGGCGAACAGTGCCGGGAGAAATCCGCCGAATTCGCCGGGATGATCAAACTCGGCCGGACGCAGCTCCAGGACGCCGTGCCGATGACGCTGGGGCAGGAATTCGGCGCCTTCGCGGTGACCATCGGCGAGGACGCCGATCGCCTCGCCGAAGCGTCCCTGCTGATCGCCGAGATCAACTTGGGTGGCACCGCGATCGGGACCGGGCTCAACACCCATCCCGCGTACCCGGGCATCGTGTGCGAGCACCTGCGCCGGATCACGGGACTGCCGCTGACCACCGCGCGGGACCTGGTCGAGGCCACCTCCGATGTGGGTGCGCTCGTCCAGCTCTCGGGGGTGACCAAGCGGTCCGCGGTGAAACTGTCGAAAATCTGCAACGATCTGCGGCTGCTGTCGTCCGGGCCGCGCGCGGGCCTGGGCGAGATCGAGCTCCCACCCGTGCAAGCGGGTTCGAGCATCATGCCGGGCAAGGTGAACCCGGTCATCCCCGAAGTCGTCAATCAGGTCGCCTTCGAGGTGATCGGCAACGATCTCACCATCACCATGGCCGCCGAGGCCGGACAGCTGCAGCTCAACGCCTTCGAACCGATCATCGCCCGCGCCCTGCTGGCCTCGCTCACCCACCTCACCGCCGCGGTGCGGGTGCTGGGCGACCGCTGTATCCGCGGCATCACGGCCAACCCCGAACGCATGCGCGAGTCCGTCCTCGGCTCGGCCAGCATCGCCACCGTGCTCAATCCGGTGCTGGGGTACGAAGCGGTATCCGCGCTGGTCACCGAAGCGATTGCCACCGGTGCCTCGATTCCGGAGCTGGTCCGCCGCTACGCACTGATCGACGACGCGGTGCTGACGCGCCTGCTGAGCCCGGAGCATCTGTGCCGTCGTTGATGTCAGTGCGGAATGAAGCCGGCGGGGCGGGGTTCGGGGCGCGAGGTCAGGTGGGCTTCGATCAATTGCGCCACCTGGTAGGCGTGTTCGGTGGGTTCGAGGTGGGGGAGGTATTCGACCGTGCGGGCCAAGGCCGGTAGGTCGACGGACAGGTACATCGCCATGAGGGGATTGACGAAAAGCTCTGTGCCCGAAGTGCGGTCGGTGGCGTGGACGTCGCCGAACTCGCCGCGGAGAGCGCTGGCGATCTGGGAATGAACGATGCTGGGGCGCAGCGGGGTTTCGGCGAGGGCGTGTACGACGGCGGCGAAATAGGCTGTGCCTTCGGGACTTTCCGCGGGGATGGAGAGCGCGCCCAGGTAGGCGTGCTGTTTCTGCAAGGCGGCGAGGTTTTCCAGGACGTGGGCGTGGCAGACGCCGTGGTAGGCGTCGACGCCGAAACCGACGGAGACCACGAGGCGATTGATGTCCGGGAGACCGGCGACGGCCGCGAGGCTGGTCATATCCTCCTGCGGCGTGCCCAGCCCGGCCTCGTCGCCGCGCAGCAGAATGTCCGTGCCGCCGTCCACCAGCACGATGGCATCGATGCCGAGCCGCTCGACCAGGGCCGCGTAGGCCGCGCGCAAAGGGCGGACGCCGGATTTGGGGAAGGCGTAGACCAGGGGATCGCGGCCGGTGCTCGCCAGCCAGCGGGCCAGGCTGCGCTCCGGGAAATAGTCGTCGTTGCCCGCCGATTCCGGGCCGACGGCGGCCACTCCGGGCGCGAACCAGTCGTCGAGCGCGAGCCGGCGCAAATTGCTGAACGACAGATTCGCCAGATGCACCGTCTTGCCCTGCGCCTGCAAGGCCACGGCCAGCGGCAGTCCGCCGTACACGTCGAATCCGCCGCCCGCACCCGCGATCAGCACCCGGGTGGCATCCCGCAGGCGGGTGAACAACGGCGGCTCGGCCAGGCGATACGGAGTCACCTCGACATGATGGCCGCGGAATCGAAAAACGGCCAATGACTTTGCCATTCGAGCCGATAGTGACCACGATCACAGACCAGGTTTAGGCGCTGGTGGGACCGGTCGCCGGCGCACCCGTACCGGACCGCCACCGTTTGCGCAGCGATTGCATGGGTACCGGTCTGTTTCGTGCGAGAAACCACGGAACCGAACAAACCCGGCTTTCCGCTACGGAGGTCGGTCGCCGCGAGCGCCATGGGCAATGCCACCGAGTGGTTCGACTACGGCGTGTACGCGGCCACGGCGGGATACCTGACCTCGGCCTTCTTCCCGGGCTCGCTGGGCACCCTCGGCACCATGCTGGGCTTCGCGGTCTCCTTCGTGCTGCGCCCGCTCGGCGGCATGGTGTGGGGACCGCTGGGCGACCGTATCGGGCGCAAAGCCGTGCTGGCGACCACCATCCTGCTCATGTCGGCGGCCACCGGCGCCATCGGACTGCTGCCCACCCACGCCACGGCAGGCGTGCTCGCGCCCGTGCTGCTGATCCTGCTGCGGGTCGTGCAGGGATTCTCAACCGGTGGCGAATATGGCGGCGCGGCAACGTATCTGGCGGAATGCGCGAACGATCGCAGGCGCGGATTCCTGGGCAGCTTCCTCGAATTCGGCACGCTCGCCGGGTTCGTCGGCGGTTCGGCGGTGGTGCTGGCCTGTCAGCTGGCGCTGGGGTCGGACGCCATGTACGCCGGTGGGTGGCGGATTCCGTTCCTGCTGGCCGTGCCGCTGGGGCTGACCGGGTGGTATCTGCGCGCCAAGCTGGACGAGTCGCCGGTGTTCACCGAGCTGTCGGAGCAGGATTCTCGCGATACCCCGCCGGGTGGGTTGCGCGAGGTGCTCACCACCTACCGCCGTGAGGTGCTGACGCTGATCGGTCTGGTCGTCGCGCTGAACGTGGTGAACTACACGCTGCTCACCTATCAGCCGACCTATCTGCAACGCACGCTCGGACTGGGTGAATCGACCACCACGGCCATGATGCTCATCGGACAGCTGGTCATGATGATGTCGCTGCCGTTCTTCGGACGGCTCTCCGATCGGGTCGGGCGGCGGCCGATGTGGCTCGTTTCGCTGATCGGATTGACCGTGCTCGCGATACCCATGTACATGCTGATGGGGCTCGGAACCGCCTGGGCCGTCGTCGCATTCGTGGTGCTGGGGTTGTTCTACGTTCCGCAGCTGTCCACCATCAGCTCGACCTTCCCGGCGATCTTCCCCACGCATGTCCGATACGCGGGATTCGCGATGGGCTACAACGTGTCCACGGCCCTGTTCGGCGGTACCGCACCGCTGGTCAACGAGGCGGTCATCGAACGAACCGGTTGGTCGCTGTTCCCCGCGGGATACATGGTGGCGGCGTCGCTCGTCGGCCTCGTGGCCTGCGCGTTCCTGCGCGAGACCGCGGGAACCTCGTTGCACGGCACCGAGATTCCCGCGACCGACACCGAGGTCGAGACGGTCGCCGCCGTCGGAACCGAAGCCGCCGTCACCGAGACGGCGGCTGCTGCTCCCGAGACAGCCGCGCCGGTGCGACCGATTCCGGCGGTGTCGCACCACGAACCGCCGGCCCGTCCCGCCGGCGTCGCCGAGGGCTAGACGACGTTGGCGTCGATCAGCATGGTCCAGATCTCGCCCTGATCGACGACCGCGACGCCCAGCTTCTCGGCCTTGGTGAGCTTGCTGTCGCCCACGCCCGCGCCGGTGATGAGCATGTCGGTGCTCGCCGACACCGACGAAGCCGTTGTCGCCCCGGCCTTCTCGCACAGCCGCTGGAAGGTCGGGCGGGCGACCTTCTCACCCGAGCGCGGGTCGCTGATCGCCCCGGTGATCACCACGGTCTTGCCCTCCAGGGGCGCGCCGGCGGCCACCACGGGCGGTAGATCCTCCTCGCGGACATCGAGGGAGACGCCGTTGGCGCGCAACCGATCCAGTTCCGGGCGCAGCCGGGTGAGGTGCGCGACCAGCGAGGCGGCCACCTTCGGGCCGATGTCCTCCACCGCCACCAGACGCTCCTCACCGGCGTCGGCGACCTCTTCCAGGGAGCCGAAACCGGAGCGGGCCAGGCGGGCCGCGGTGCCGTCGGAGGCCATCGGAATGGCCAGGCCGATGAGGGCGCGGCGCAGGCCGACCTGGCGGCTGGCATCGATCGAGTCGATCATGCGCTGCGCGGAAACCTCACCGACACGGTCGAATTCGAGCAGCTGTTCCTTGGTCAGGGTGTAGAAGTCCGACGGCTGTTCCAGCATGCCCGCCTCGGCGAGCCGCTCGATCCACACCGGGCCGATGGCGTCGATATCGGCCGCCGCGCGCGAAGCCCAGTGGATGAGCCGCCGCACCGTCTGTGCGGGGCAGGAAACATTGGTGCAGAACAGTTCCCGGCTGTTGCCCTGTTCGGTCACCGGCTGCTGGCAGGACGGGCACACCGTGGGCGGCACGATCTCCTGTTCCGCCCCGGTGCGTTTGGCGGCGTCGAGCACGCCCGCCACGAACGGGATCACGTCACCGGCGCGGCGCACCAGCACCGTGTCGCCGATCTTGATGTCGCGGGCGCGGATCACCTCTTGGTTGGCGAGCGTGGCCTTGGTGACCGTGGTGCCGCCCACGAACACCGGCTCCAGCCACGCCACCGGCACGATCTTGCCGGTCTTGCCGACATCCCAGATGACCTCGCGCAGCAGGGTGGTCTTCTCCTCGGCGGCGAATTTGAACGCCAGCGCGCCGCGCGGCGAGTTGGAGCGAGTCCCGGCCGCGGCGTAGGCATCCCGGTCCGCGAGCCGCAGTACCGCGCCGTCGAGGTCGTAGTCCAGGTCATTGCGGCCGTCCTCGATCGCGCTGATCGCCGCCTGCGCCTGCGTGGCGTCCTCGCAATGCCGCATCTGCGCGCCGGCGATGCCGAGGGCCCGCAACCCGTCTTCCAGATCCAGCGCCGCGTCACCGGAGGAGTCGTCCAGATCGAATCCGAAGAACTGCAACCGCCGTTCGGCGACCGTGGCCGGATCCTTCGCCCGCAGCGTGCCCGCGGCCGCATTGCGCGGATTGATCAACGGCTTGTCCGGATGCGCGGTGTTGTACGCCGCGAACGTCGAGCGCAGCATCACCGCCTCGCCGCGCACCTCCACCCGCCCCGGGGTGTCGATCTTCTCCGGCACCCCGTCGACCAGCGCCCGCACCAGCATGGTCACGTCATCCCCGGTGGTCCCGTCACCTCGCGTGATCGCCCGAGCCAAGCGCCCGTCCTCGAACACCAGCGCGAGCGACAGCCCGTCCAGCTTCGGCATCACCACCACCGACTGCCCCGGGAATCGATCGAAGAACGCCGCCACCTGCTCGGGCTTGGTCGCCTTCTCCAGTGACAGCATCGGCCGCGAATGCCGGATCGGCGCATGCAGCACCCCCGGCGCACCCACCTGCTCCAGCGGATTCGGATCCGGCGCCAGCTCCGGATGCGCTCCCACCAACTCCCGCAGCTCATCCTCGATCAGGTCGTACTCGGCATCGGCGACCAGCGGCGACCCCTGATAGTAGGCCTCCCGCAGCACCACGATCCGGTCAGCGAGCTCTTGCATCCGTTCCCCAATTTCCACAGCTCCAGACGCTACCCACTCCCACCGACACCTGTGGTCAGCGACTCATGGTGACCTCACGCCAGCGCCGGATCGTGGCTGCCGACGAACTCGAGAAACCGCGGAATCACCGCATCGGGACCGGCCCACATCAGGTCGTGCCCGACACCCGGATAGATCTCGACCTCCGCCGCGGGAAGGTGATCGCGAGCGCGCCCTGCCGCGAATTCGACGTCGCTGACCACGGTTTCGGCCCCGAAGAGCACCAGCGCCGGAATATCGATGGCCCCCAACTCCTCATCGGTGAACGGCCGATCCCAGGGCATGGCCATCCGGAACTTTGCCGCCGCCAAAGCAATAGCGAACTCGTCATCGGAAGGTTCGAACCCGGGCATCAGCCACGCATTCAGCTTCCGCATCCGCTCCGGCGTGGGCCGCATCCCGGCCGCAATGAACTTCAACAACAACCCCAACCGCGGCCTGGCAAACGTGGAAGCGCTCGGCTCGATCAACGTCACACTGGCCAGCCGATCGGACCGATGCACCGCGACAGCCCCGGAAAGCCAGGCGCCCAAGGAATTCCCCGCCAAATGCACCCGCTCCTCGCCGAGCCCGTCGAACGTCTCGACCATCCATTCGGCAATATCCGCCGTATCCCGCAACTGCGCAGTCTGTGCACTCCGCCCCGCCCACCCGATCACATCGGGCGTATAGACGACCCGATCCCGAGCCAGCTCCGCCATGAATCGTCGAGCCACCTGCCCGTTCCCGCCGATCCCCGGCAACAACACAATCGGCGCCCCCGGCCCGCTCCCGGACTTGCGCACCCGAGTGGTCCCGAACGAGGTCTCGACATCGATATCGCTGAACGTCACCGGCCACTTCGCAGCCATGTTGTCATACGCGCGCAAGAACTCTTCCCGCGCATCTGCACTGGTAAACCGCCCGATCCGAGCCATCATCTCCCCTTCCGATCTTGCTGATATGAACGTACCACATAAGTGGTATGCGCATACCAAAAACCTGCGTCGCACCTGCCGATCCCCAGGGGGGATGTGGGTCATTCGTGGCGGAGGTAGGTGGTGGGGGAGCGGCCGACCATGGTTTTGAAGTCGCGGGTGAAGTGGGACTGGTCGGCGTAGCCGAGTTCGGCTGCGAGGGTGGCCAGGTCTATGGGGTGTTCGTCGAGGCGTTGGGCGGCTTCGTGGAGGCGGTAGCGCTGGATCACCCATTTGGGGGAGACGCCGATGTATTCGCGGAAGAGTTTTTGGAGGTGGCGTTTTGCTATGCCGGAGCGGTGGACGAGGTCGTCTACGCGGAGGATCGAACGGTTGGTGAGGGTTTCGTCGACTATCTCGTTCAGTAGTGGGGTGTGGGCCAGGTCGGGTGGAATGCGGTCGCGGATGAAGGCTTCCGCTGTGGTGCGGCGGGTTTCGGTATCGGCGAGGGCGGCGAGGGTGGCGGCGAGGTGGTCGGCGGCGGGGCCGAGGACCTCCGCGGCGGGGAGGACGCGGTCGGTGAGGTCGGCGACGGGGGTGCCGAGGAGTGCGTGAAATCCGGCGGGGCGGAAGGTGGTTCCGAAGATTTCGCCGCGCCCGGACAGGGTGTCGGTGAATCGTCCGCGTAGTACGCCGTGGATGCGGCATTGGCCGTTGTCGACCACGAGCACTACCGCCGGGCTCGGGAGCACTTCCACGACGAACGGGTTGCGGCCGTTCAGATCCCAGCGCACGGACCAGTGGTGGGCCACGATGTCGGCGAGATCCTCGGCGGCGGGGATCATCGCCTCGCGATAGACGCCCACCCCCGATTGCGGATCGAGCAGCCCACGCGCCGGCTCGGCGGTCCTGTGGTCCATGGCCCCTGCTGTTCGCGTTTGTTCAAGACGGCACTCGATCTCGACCATAGCGTCGAAGCCATGACGACATCGACTACCGCGACCGGCACCATCGAATCGAAATCCTGGGAACAGGCCCCGTTCGCCGACGCCACGGACGCACCGGCCCTGGGCATCTCCGAGGGTCACGACACCTACCGCGGCGCGATCGAAGGAGACGCCGAATGGCGGGGACTCACCTGCACCGCCGCCGACGGCAGCGGCACCTTCGACAGCCTCCAACGCATGAACTGCACCCTCGCCGACCGCAAAGGCACCTTCGTGCTCCGCATGACCGGCACCTTCGACCCCGACGGAAACTCCCGCGCCCAATGGTCGGTCCTGCCCGGATCCGCCACCGGCGAGCTCACCGGCCTCACCGGCACCGGCGGCTTCGACTCCACCGACGGCGTCCACACCTACACGCTCACATACGATTTCGAGTAGCGAGGGCGGCGTGCCCGGTTCAGAGCATCGGGCGCGCCGGTCCGGTCCGCAGCCAGGCGTGCAGGACCTCGAAGTCGGTGTCGGTCAGGCCCTGGAAGCAGTCGACCTGCCGTAGGAACGCGGGTGCGGGATGGTGTCCGGCCACCCACTCGCGATCGGCTTCGGTGATCTCGTCGTCGACCCAGGCGAACGGGCGGCCGGCTGCCCAGGTGACGAGAGTGCGTGTCTTCCACGACAATCCGAACCATCGGTCTTCGTGGATTTGTGACGCGGTGGGCTCGGGCCAGCGGACCACGGGGAGCGGCGGCAGGCCCAAGAGTGGTGCGAGGTGGGTGTTGGCTTCCTCTTCCCATGTTGTGGCCCACACCAGTTCGCAGGGAAGGGCTGCCAGCCGGTGCCCGATCGCGTGAGTCAATCGCGATCGGGCCGGCCCGGGTTCGGTGTTGGGGGAGAGGTCGATCGGGTCGGCTCCGAAGGGGAGCAATGGCCCGTCTACGTCGAGGAACAGCAATGGGCGTGACCCGTGAACAACGTTGTCCGATGGGGTATTCGGTCTCACACTCGCGGGTGTACCAGATGTTCGGCGGTGGTGCCCGGGCTCAGGCCTGGCTGAAGACGGCGGCGAGGTCGTGTTCGTCGCCGCGCAGTTCGCCCATCGCTGTCGCCTGCTCGATGGTGATGCTGCCGGCTGCCAGACCCAAGACCGTTGTCGGGCCGCTGTGGAACACCGTTGCCGGTCGTTGGGCGGGGGCGAGGGTGGTGTGGGTGCCGGTGTGGTCGACGCGGACTGCCACGAGCTCGCCTTCGACTTCTACGCCGATTACGGTCGGTCGCTCGGATCGTTTGCCTCGCAGCAGGGCTCGCAATGCGACTACGAGCCAGTGGGTGCGGAAGGCGTCCCCGCGCCGGGGTCCTGACTCCATCAGGGGTGCGCTCCAGGCTACGAGTGATTCGACTGTGCTGCGCAGTTCTTCGCCCCATGGCGTGAGGTGGTAGGTCACACCTCGCACTCCCGGATCGAGCCGGCGCTGCAGTACCCCGGCACTCTCGAGCGCGCGCAGTCGATCGGCGAGCAGGTTGGTGGCGATGCCGGGCAGTGCTGCCTGCAGATCGCTGTATCGTGCTGGGTGGATGAGCAATTCGCGGATGATCAGCAGATTCCAGCGTTCGCCGACGATGTCGAGAGCGCGTGCCAATCCGCAATACTGGCCGTAAGTCCGGGAGGAGTCTGGTGGTCGCATTCCCGCTTCCGAGGGTCGTGTGAGGAACTGGGCCATCTACTACCTACGTACGGCGATAGTAGATATTCATCCACGACCGTGCAAGATCAAGTCTGGACAGTCGCTTATGTCTCGATTGCCCAGACCGTGTCGGACTCGGATTATGCGGCGGCCGCGCGGAGTTTCTCGAGCAGCGGTCCGGCTGCCTCGTCGAGGAACTGCTGTTGCGCTTCGTCGCCGACCTGCACGAGTGCGATATCGGTGAATCCGGCTTCCCAGTAGGGGCGGACGGCCTCCACGACCGCGTCCAGGTCCGGTCCGCAGGGAATCGATTCGGCGACGTCCTCGGGCCGCACCAGCTGGGTCGCGGCCGCGAAGCCGTCCGTGGTGGGCAGATTCGAATTGACGTCCCACCCGCCGGTCGACCACCGGAACTGCTCGTGAGCACGCTGAACGGCCTTGTCCCGGTGCGTATCCCAGCTCACCGGCACCTGACCGGTCACTCGTAGGGCCCCGTCGCCGTCACTGGCCTGCCGCCAGGACTGGACGAGATCCGCGTCCGGATCGGTGCTGATCATCTCGTCCGCCAGCGGCGCGAACCGCTCGACCGACCGCGCACCGGACACGGCCACCGCGAGGGGCACCGGATCCGGCGGCAGATCCCAGATCCGAGCCGAATCGACCCGGTACCAATGCCCGTGCCGACTCACCGTCCCGCCCGCGAGCAGATCGCGGATGACGCCGATCGCCTCCTCCAGCCGCTCGTGACGTTCGGCCACACCCGGCCAGCCCAGGCCCACTACGTGCTCGTTGAGGCTCTCCCCGCTGCCCAGCCCCAGGGTGAACCGGCCTTCGGCGAGGATCTGCAGCGTGGCGGCCTGCTGCGCCACGATCACCGGGTGGTAGCGCAGCGTCGGGCAGGTCACGTAGGTCATCAGCGGAATCGACTCGGTGGCCTGCGCGACGGCGCCGAGCATCGTCCAGGCGTGCGGCGCGTGCCCCTGCTCCTCGAGCCAGGGCGAGAAATGATCGCTGCTGACCAGGAAATCGAATCCCACCTGTTCGGCGGCGACGGCGTACCCGACGAGTTCGCGGGGGCCGCTCTGCTCGGTCATCAGCGTGTATCCGAATCTGGTCACAGGCTCGCTCCTTCGGTCGTGGTTCGCTGGATACCGACGAGCTACCCGATGGCCGCCGATTGATGCGTGCGCCGCAGCAACCGGATCACCGCCCGATCGACGATGTCGCGCTGCGCCTGCGGGCTGTCCGCGCGGTGCGCCCGGCCCAGGGCGGCGGCGATCGTGACGCCCTCCTCGAAAGCGCGCAGCACCCGCGGATCGACATAGGAGGCGCGCACCACGGCGGGCGTATTGCCCAGCAACTCGGCCACATCCGACATCACCTGCCGCACCACGGTTTTGCGGCCCCGCACGGAACTCGGCGCGGTCACGGTCGCGAGCCCGGCGGCGGCCAGCACGGTCGCCTGCCAGGTGCGCAAATCCTTGACGCTGAACTCGGGCCCGGTGAGCTCCCGGAAGCGGGCGTTGACCGTGTCGGCGTGCACTTCGTGGACGCCCGTTCGATCCCGGTAGACGAACAACCGCTGCGTGTCCGTGCGCGCGGTCAGCAACGCCCGCAATGCTTTCGCCAAGGCGACGTCACACACTTCGGCCTGACACCGGATACCGCTCTTGGCCGGGAAATCGAGCGCGATCCGCGCGCCGTGCACCCGGAGATGCTCGCGCAGCAGCGTCGCGACCCCGTGCGACCCGTTCGTCTCGGCGTACTCCTCACCGCCCACCCGCAGCACCCCCGAGTCGAGCAGCGTGATCGCGGCGGCCAACACGCGATCCTCGCCCAGCCCCCGCCGATCCAGGTCGGCGCGCAACCGCTCGCGCAGCACCGGCAGCCGCGTCGCCAGCTCCAGCACCCGGTCGAACTTCTCCTCATCCCGTTCCCGCCGCCATTGTGCGTGGTAGAGATACTGTTTGCGGCCCGCCGCGTCACGCCCCACCGCCTGGATATGACCGTTCGGATACGCGCAGATCCACACCTTGCGCCAAGCCGGTGGAATCGCCAGCTCCCGAATCCGCCGCAGCGTCTCCTCGTCACGCACCACCTCACCCGCGCTGGTGACGTAGGAAAACCCCCGCCCCCGCCGCCGGCGCAAGATGCCGTCGCCCTCGATCGTGCTGTGCCGCAATCGCATTCGTCACACCGCCCGTGCCGATCGCCGGGCGTCGTGGCGGAGAGCACGAAGATCGGACAAGGCGGGCTCCTGGACGTGACGCGGACGGTGTGCTCGACGGTGATACCCCGCTCCTCGAAGATCAACCGGCGACGTGCCCGTTTGCGCTCCCGGCCCACGGGTAGAGCGACCTCGTCGATCGAATCCGCCCCCACCGCGACCCCGCCCCGGCGGCCGCCCCCCGAACCAGGAGCTGTGATGAACCGGAAAACCGGCGATCCGCGTGAGCGCGCGGACCTCGACGACGATGCGCAGAGCACCGAATTCGCCGACGAACACCAGGCCGTGACCGCCGACCGGGACCCCGAGGGCGAGACCGAATCCCCCGACGGACTCGGCGGCATGGACCCCGACAGCGGCACCGCCGTCTGACCGGAGCCGAAGGCCCTCAGGCTCCAAAGGGTTTCGGTTGGGGGCGGAGCGATCAGCGCTCGCCGGGCAGCGCCATGCGCGCGTCGACGACCAATCCGGCGACGCCGGCGGCCAGGCACAGGGCGGTGATCGCCAGCTGGGCGGGGGAGGTGCGGTTGGTGAGGGCGTCGCCGAGCAGGACGGTGCCGATGGTTCCGGGCAGGATGCCGAAGACGGTCGCGATGACATAGGGGGTCATGCGGATCGAGGACAGGGCCGCGCAGTAGTTGACGATGGAGAAGGGGGCGAAGGCGATCAGGCGCAGTGAGCCGATCGCGAGCCAGCCGCGGCGGGCCAGGCGGGCGTCCACGGCTTGCACGGTGGGATGGGTGAGGCGGGCGCGGACCCGGTCGTGGTCGAGGGCGCGGACCAGGATCAGGGCCAGGACGGCGCTTAGGGTGGTGGCGGTCAAGGCCAGGGTCAGGCCCAGCGCCGAGCCGAAGAGCATGCCCGCGCTGAGGGTGAAGATGGTGCGCGGGAAGGGAAGTACGCACACCAGGGTGTGCAGGGCGAAGAAGACCAGCGGCAGCGCCGGGCCCACCGAATCGGCCCAGGAGCGGATCTGCTGCGGCCCGGGGTGGGGTGCGAAGGCGGCCAGGGCGAACAACACGCCGCAGGCGAGCAGGGCGACTACGACCCGCGGTTCGCGGAGTCGGCGCAGCAGCTCGGGCAGGCGGGTGAGCTGGGCGGACAGGCGGGTCCGGGGCCTGCTCTCGGTTGTTGGCACCGCGCCAGGTTACCCGCTGGTAGTGGGACTCCGTGGACGGGAATCACAATGCTGCGGTTAGCATCAGGGTAAAGACGATGAATGCTCGTTAACCGAAGTGCCCGTTGAGCTGTGCGAATGCAGTAGAAACCGGTCATCCGGTCAGTGAGTGGAAGAGGGAACAGCAGCTATGCCGATTGCTTCAGACTCGGGCACCGAACCGGTGCCCGGGTATGCCGCCTGGCGCAAGGGTGTCGCCGGGGTGCTGGCCAAGGCCCGCAAGGTGGATGTGTCCGAATTGCCGGACGAACCGGAGAAGCTGCTTGCGGTAAAGACCTACGACGGCCTGACCGTCAATCCGCTGTACACCCGTCGCGACGAGCTGCCCGAGCAGCCGCTGCCGGGGCAGTTCCCGTTCGTGCGCGGTGGCGATGCCACCCGGGACGTGCACCGGGGCTGGTACGTGAGCCAGCGCTTCGGTGGGACCGATGCCGAGACCGTGAACCAGGAGATCCTGTTCGCGCTCGAGAACGGCGTCAGCGCCGTGTGGTTGAGCGTGGGCGCCGACGCGGTGCCCGTCGCGGACCTGAAGACGGCCGTCAAGGGCATGCTCTTCGATCTCGCGCCGATCACCCTGCGCGCCGGTGACGAGGTGAACGAGGCTGCCGCGCAGCTGTTCTCGGTGCTCGACGGCTATCAGGCCGAGGACCGCACGGCGATCCGGGTCTCGCTCGGCGCGACCCCGCTCACCAGCCTGTTCGCCGGTTCGCCGGCCATCGACCTGGATGGCGCGGTGGCGCTGGCCCAGCAGGCGGTGGCCCGGCCGGAGACCGTCCGCGCCATCACCGTGTGCGGCGTGGCCTTCCACAACCAGGGCGCCTCCGATGCCCAGGAGCTGGGCGCGGCCGTCGCCGCCGGTCTGGAATACCTGCGCGCGCTCACCGACGCGGGCGCCGATATCGCGGATGCGCTGGGCCAGCTGGAGTTCCGCTTCGCCGCGACCGACGACCAGTTCGAGACCATCGCCAAATTCCGGGCCGCCCGCCGGCTCTGGGCCCGCGTGGCCCAGGTGTGCGGCGCGCCCGCGTTCGGCAATGCCCCGCAGCAGGCCGTCACCTCGCCCGCCATGATGACCCAGCGCGACCCGTGGGTGAACATGCTGCGCACCACCCTGGCCGCGTTCGGCGCGGGCGTCGGCGGTGCGGACTATGTCACCGTGCTGCCCTTCGACGACGCCCTGCCCGCCGGGGAACTCGGTGTCTCGCAGGCGTTCTCGCAGCGCATGGCCCGCAACACCCAGCTGCTGCTGCTCGAGGAATCGCACCTCGGCCACGTGCAGGACCCGGCCGCCGGTTCCTGGTACGTCGATTCGCTCACCGACGAACTGGCCGCCAAGGCGTGGGAGTTCATGCAGGAGATCGAGCAGGCGGGCGGTTATCTGGCCGCGCTGCAGGCCGGTCTGCTGGCCGAGCGCATCGCCGAGACCAAGACCCGCCGCGATTCCGATGTGGCGCACCGCAAGACCGCCGT
Organism: Nocardia yamanashiensis NBRC 100130; assembly: GCF_001613325.1. Taxonomy (GTDB): domain Bacteria; phylum Actinomycetota; class Actinomycetes; order Mycobacteriales; family Mycobacteriaceae; genus Nocardia; species Nocardia yamanashiensis. The sequence continues at coordinate 82,923 of NZ_BDCD01000003.1, forward strand.
CACCGGCGTCAACGAGTTCCCGAACCTGGGCGAGGAGCCGCTGTCGGAAGCGGCCCGTGTGCCCGGTGCGACCGCCCGCTACGGCGCGGCGTTCGAGGAACTGCGCAACCGCTCCGATGCCTTCCTGATCGCCAACGGCGCGCGCCCCAAGGCGCTGCTGGTGCCGCTGGGACCGGTGGCGGAGAACAATGTCCGCGTCACCTTCACCGCCAACCTGCTCGCCTCCGGCGGTATCGAAGCGGTGCATCCGGGCGCCATCGGCCTGGACGAGATCGGCAAGGCCGCAACCGAATCCGGCGCCTCCATCGCCGTGCTGTGCGGCGCCGACAAGCGCTACGCCGCCGAAGCCGGGACCGCCGTGGACGCCCTGCGCGCCGCCGGCGTCACCACCGTGCTGCTGGCCGGTCCCGAGAAGGTCGTCGCCGACCTGACCGGAACCTCGCGCCCCGATGGTTTCGTGGCCGCCCGCATCGACGCGGTCGCGGCGCTGTCCGGCCTGCTCGAGAAGCTGGGAGCATAGGAATGAGTGAGATCAAGCATCGCATCGGCAATTTCGCCGAGGTGCCGCTGGCCGACGGTGACGCCACCGCCGCCCCGGTGAGCGCCGCCGAGGTGAGCGACTTCGTCGCCGCGGCCGCCACCGCCAATCACTATGCGCCCGAACAGCTCACCTGGGCCACCCCCGAAGGCATCGACGTGCCGCCGGTGTTCACCAAGGCCGACCGGGACGCCATCGCCGAGGCGGGCTACCCCCTCGACAGCGTGCCGGGCGTCTCGCCGTTCGTGCGTGGCCCGTACCCGACCATGTACGTGAACCAGCCGTGGACGATCCGCCAGTACGCGGGCTTCTCCACCGCCGCGGACTCCAACGCCTTCTATCGCCGCAACCTGGCCTCGGGTCAGAAGGGCCTGTCGGTCGCCTTCGACCTGGCCACCCACCGCGGCTACGACTCCGATCACCCGCGCGTGACCGGCGACGTCGGTATGGCGGGCGTGGCCATCGACTCCATCCTGGATATGCGGGAGCTGTTCGATCAGATTCCGCTGGACCAGGTATCTGTGTCGATGACCATGAACGGCGCGGTGCTGCCGATCCTGGCGCTCTACGTCGTCGCCGCCGAGGAACAGGGCGTCAAGCCCGAACAGCTGGCCGGAACCATTCAGAACGACATTCTGAAGGAGTTCATGGTCCGCAACACCTACATCTACCCGCCCAAGCCCTCGATGCGGATCATCTCCGACATCTTCGCCTACACCTCCGCGAAGATGCCGAAGTTCAACTCGATCTCCATCTCCGGCTACCACATCCAGGAAGCCGGCGCGACCGCCGACCTGGAACTGGCCTACACCCTCGCCGACGGTGTGGAGTACCTGCGGGCCGGGCTGGACGCGGGCATGGAGATCGACCAGTTCGCGCCGCGGCTGTCGTTCTTCTGGGCCATCGGCATGAACTTCTTCATGGAGGTCGCCAAGCTGCGCGCCGGGCGACTGCTGTGGGACGAGCTGGTCGCCGAGTTCGAGCCCAAGAGCGCGAAATCGCGTGCCCTGCGCACCCATTCGCAGACCTCGGGCTGGTCGCTGACCGCGCAGGACGTGTTCAACAATGTGGCGCGCACCTGTGTGGAGGCGATGGCCGCGACCCAGGGGCACACCCAGTCGCTGCACACCAACGCCCTGGACGAGGCCCTCGCACTGCCGACCGACTTCTCGGCGCGCATCGCCCGCAATACCCAGCTGCTGATCCAGCAGGAGTCCAATACGACTCGCCCCGCCGACCCGTGGGGCGGCTCGTACTACGTCGAATGGCTGACCCACCAGCTCGCCGAACGGGCCCGCGCCCATATCGCCGAGGTGGAGGCGCACGGCGGTATGGCGCAGGCGATCTCGGAAGGCATTCCGAAGCTGCGCATCGAAGAGGCCGCCGCCCGCACCCAGGCGCGCATCGACACCGGGCAGCAGCCGGTGATCGGCGTCAACAAGTACCAGGTCGAGGAAGACACCCCGATCGAAGTGCTCAAGGTCGAGAACTCGCGGGTGCGGGCCGAGCAGAACGCCAAGCTGGAAAAGCTGCGCGCCGAACGCGATTCGGCCGAGGTCGAGCGGGCGCTCGCCGAATTGACCCGTGCCGCCGCCTCTTCCGAGGGCGGCATGGACAACAACCTGATGGCCCTGGCCATCGCGGCCGCGCGCGCCAAGGCCACCGTCGGCGAGATCTCCGACGCCCTCGAAAAGGTCTACGGCCGCCACCAGGCCGAGATCCGTACGCTCTCCGGCGTTTACCGTGAGGAAGCGGGCAAGGTGACCAACATCAGCAAGGCCATCGAGCTGGTCGAGGAATTCGGCGAAGCCGAAGGCCGCCGCCCCCGCATCCTGGTCGCCAAGATGGGCCAGGACGGGCACGACCGCGGGCAGAAGGTCATCGCGACCGCCTTCGCCGACCTCGGCATGGACGTCGATGTGGGCCCGCTGTTCCAGACCCCCGAAGAGGTGGCCCAGCAGGCGGCGGACAACGACGTGCACATCGTCGGCGTCTCCTCGCTCGCGGCCGGTCACCTCACGCTGGTGCCCGCCCTGCGGCAGGCACTGGCCGATGTCGGGCGCCCCGACATCATGGTCATCGTCGGCGGCGTGATTCCGCCCGGTGACTTCGACGAGCTGTACGAAGCCGGCGCCGCGGCGATCTTCCCGCCCGGCACCGTCATCGCCGACGCCGCCATCGATCTCATCAAGAAGCTGGCCGGATCCCTCGGCCACGAGATCGGCACCGGCACGGACGCATGAGCGAGGCCGCTTGGGGGAGTGGTGAACACGGCGGGGGACCCCGCCTGGGCACCACTTCCGGGACCGGTGCGGCCGGCTCCCGCAGCGTCGCGGCGGGCGCGCGCCGCACCATCGATGTCGATGCGCTGGCCGAGCAGGTGCGCTCCGGTCAGCGCGCCGGGCTGGCGCGAGCCATCACCCTGGTCGAGTCGACCCGGGCCGACCATCGGGAACTGGCGCAGCAGCTGCTGCTGAAGCTGGGCCCCGAGGCCGGCGCGGTGACGTCCAATCGTGTGGGCATCACCGGTGTTCCGGGCGTCGGCAAATCGACGTTCATCGATGCGCTCGGCATGTACCTGATCGGACAGGGGCATCGGGTCGCGGTGCTGGCGGTGGATCCGTCCTCCACCCGCACCGGCGGTTCCATTCTCGGCGACAAGACCCGCATGGCCCGGTTGTCGGTGGAACGCGACGCCTTCATCCGTCCCTCGCCCACCGCGGGCACGCTGGGCGGCGTGGCCAAGGCGACCCGCGAGACCATCGCGCTGCTGGAAGCCGCCGGTTACGACGTGATCCTGGTGGAGACCGTCGGCGTCGGCCAATCCGAGGTCACCGTCGCGAACATGGTCGACGTGTTCTGCTTCCTCACCCTCGCCCGCACCGGCGATCAGCTCCAGGGCATCAAGAAGGGCGTGCTGGAACTGGCCGACCTGGTCGCGGTCAACAAGGCCGACGGCAAGCACGAACTCGAGGCCAAGGCCGCCGCCCGGGAACTGCAGGGCGCCATGCGGCTCATTCACCCGCGCGAATCCATGTGGCGGCCACCGGTTCTCACCATGAGCGGGTTGAACGGCCAGGGGCTGGACACCTTCTGGGATACGGTGCTGACCCACCGCCGCATCCTGACCGAAGCGGGCGAATTCCTGGAGAAGCGCCGCCGTCAGCAGGTCGACTGGACCTGGACCATGGTCCACGACAATCTGCTGCGCCGCCTGGCCGACAATCCGAAGGTGAAATCCCTGCGCGGCGAGGTGGAGCAGCGGGTGCGCGACGGCTCGCTGACCCCGGCCCTGGCCGCCGAGGAAATCCTGCGCGCTTTCGATACGCACTGACCGGCGCTGCCGGACCGGTCGGCGGGCTGCCGTCGCCGGTCTGGCAGGCTCGTACCCGTGGACACCATCGAGATCCGGCCGGGAGCGCCCGCCGACGCGGAAGCCGTTGCGGTACTGCATATCCAGAGCTGGCGGACGGCCTACGCGGGCATCATGCCGCAATGGTTTCTCGACAGCCTGCACCCGGATATCCGGCGTGAGGTGTGGCGTGAGCGGCTCGTCACCGCCGATCCGGCGACCGCGCTGTTCGTCGCGGAATCCGGTGGCGAACTGCTGGGGTTCACCTATCTGGCGCGCCAATCCGACGGCCGCGTCCTGCTGGACAACCTGCACGTCCGCCCCGATCTCAAACGCGGCGGCATCGGCGGCCGGCTGCTGCGCCGCGCGCTGCACTGGACGGCTACGGAGTTCCCGGGCCACCCCATGTACCTGGAAGTGCTCAAGGACAACCATCCGGCGATCGCCTTCTATGAACGTCACGGCGGTGTGCGCGCCGTGGAACGCATCGGCCACTGGCCCCAAGGTTTCGATCTGGCCGAATTCGAATACGTCTGGCCCGCTACGCCCCCGAACAGCGAGTACCCTGAATAATCCACGTCCCGCAATAGGCCAGCAACCCACTGACCCGGTAGTCCAAGGAGATGGTGGCGATGGGGTGGGAACTGAATTGGATGCTCAACCTGCTCACCTATCTGAGCAGCATCGGCTCACTACCGCCCATGTCCCTGCGCAGATTCTAGGCATACTCGAGGGGTGAGCACCCGAATCGCGCGCCTGAGAGCCCTCATCGACCACCCCGGGACCGGCGCCGCGGAACGCGCTGCCGCCCAGCGCATGCTCGATCGGGTGCTGAGCAGATCGGATACCGGTCGCAGTGGCGGCGACCGTGCCTACGGCGCTCACTACGGCCGTGTGGGCCGGCACGCCGATCTGGATGCCGTGGCCGAAATGATCCGCGCCGATATCGCTTTCGCCCGCACTTTCACCGATGACGAGAACGGTGATGCGGTCGAGGAATACAGCGTCCTGCGCGCGGCGCCGCCGGAAGTCGTTTTCACGGTGGCTGTTCCGTTCGACGGCACCATCACCGTCACCATGAGCGAGCTGCCGCCGGGCTGGGACCCGGAATCGATCCGGGCGGTCGCCACCGAACTGGCGGAGATCATGAACGCCTACAACCACACTGGCGCGGACACCGGACCGCGTTTCTTCGCCCGCGTGCTCATCGGCACCACGACGGTGCGGTGGTGAGTGCTCAGCCGCGCGGGGAAGACGGTGTGCCCGAACGCAATCGGGACGCCAATACCGCGGCCTGGGTGCGGCGTTCCATGCCGAGCTTGGCGAGCAATCGGGAAACGTAGTTCTTGACGGTCTTCTCCGCCAGGAACATGCGCTCGGCGATCTGCCGGTTGGTCAGGCCCTCGCCGAGCAGGTCCAGGAGTTTGCGTTCCTGATCGGTGAGCATGGCCAGGGGACCGTCGGGTTCGGTGCTGCGGCGCAGGCGTTCCATCAGCGCGGCGGCGGCGCGATTGTCCAGCAGGGATCGCCCGGCGCCGATCTCCTTGATGGCCTTGGCCAGTTCCATGCCCTTGATGTCCTTGACCACGTACCCGCTCGCCCCGGCCAGGATGGCGTCCATCATGGCCTGCTCGTCGGTGAAGGAGGTCAGGATCAGGCAGCGTAGGTCGTCGAGCCGGGACAGCAGTTCCCGGCACAGTTCGATCCCGTTGCCGTCGGGCAGGCGCACGTCCAGCACCGCCACGTCGGGGCGCAGCGCCGGAATCCGGGCCAGGGCCTGCGCCACATCACCGGCCTCGCCGACCACGGTGAGTTCCGGGTCGCCCTCCAGCAGATCGATCAGGCCGCGACGGACGATCTCGTGATCATCGACGAGGAACACCTTGATCATTTGCCGCCGTCCGATCTGCCGTCCCGAACTGATCCCACCAACATAGCCCGCGCCGCCCGGCCCGGGGATGGACCAAAGTCCCTAATCAGACGACACCGGGGAGGTTCTGCGGGTTATCCGAGGCCGAATACGCGCGCGGCATTGTCGTGGCAGACCCGCCGCAGCCAGTCGTCGCCCAGGTTCAAGCGCTCGAGCGCGTGCAGGGCGTGACCGTAGGGGTAGGGGATGTTCGGGAAGTCGCTGCCGAACAGGATGCGGTCGCCGAAATCGCGCAGGCGCGGGTACTCCGATGCCGGGAAGGGGTCGGCCGCTTCGAAGAAGTCGGTGAAGTTCATGGTGGTATCGAGCAGGACCGCGTCGTGCTCGGCCGCGATATCGAGGAAGTCGGTGTACTCGGGCGCGCCCAGGTGGGCGATGATCAGCTGCAGGCGTGGAAAGCGCCGCAGCAGCGCGCGAATCGGCCCGGGACCGGTGAATTTCCCCGGGGTGGGCCCGGATCCGCAATGGATGACGACCGGTATGCCCGCGTCCTGGATCAGACCCCAGACCTCATCGAGCAGCCGATCGCCGGGATCGAACTGCCCGACCTGCACGTGCACCTTGAACACCCGCGTCCCGCCGTCCAGCGCCGCGCGCACGTACTCGCCCGCGCCCGGCTCGGGATAGAACGTCGCGGTGTGCAGGCAATCGGGGGTGCGGGCCGCGAAATCCGCCGTCCAGCCGTTGAGCCAGGCCGCCATATCCGGTTTGTGCGGATAGACCATCGAGGTGAAGGCGCGAACCCCGAACCCGCGCAACGTCTTCAGCCGCACCTGCTCCTCGTCGCGATACTCGATCGGCCACGCGCGCCCGATCAGCGGCCCCGCCGAATCGAAGTAGTCCCACACCTTGCGCATGACCGGGTCGGGCATGAAATGCGTATGGATATCGATGATTCCGGGCAGGCCGAGGCGCGTGCGCAGCCCGGCCACGTAGTCGTCGTTCACGCCTGCTCCTCCGGCGGGTACACCGCGCGCGCGAAATCGCCCACCCGGCTGATCAACCGGTCGAAGAACTCCTCCGGATCGGTTCCGATCACGATGTCCGCGTTGGGTTCCCGCTCCCACATGCCCGCCCAGTCCGCGACCGTGGTGGCCCGGGTGATGGTCCCCGCCAGCTCCACGTCCACGGTCGCCGGTCTGGTGCGCGCCAAGGCCGTATCCAAGGCGACCGCCGCCGCGAAAGGATCGTGCATATGCGCCAGATAGCCCTGGTCGTAGAGCTGATGGAAGTCGAAGTAGAACCGCACCGCATCGGTGAAATACCGGATGATCGGATTGCTCGCCGCCGAACGCACTTCCGGCCCATCGCTTTCCGACACCAGCTCCACCGGCGTGCTCCCGGCCCGCTCGGCCAGCAGCGCCACATGCTTGGGCCGCATCTCGATGGTTTCGGTGATGTCGAGCGCGCACACCAGCGGCCGCCGATCCGCGGGCGCCGCGCTGAACGCGTCGAACACCTCCTTGGCGGCCTCCGGATCCACGTGCACGTTCCACTCGTTGGTGGGGGTGGTGTTGCCGGGATGGTTGAAGGCCCCGCCCATGATCACCAGCCGGCGCAGCAGCCGGGGCAGTTCGGGTTCGATCCGCAGCGCCAGCGCCAGATTGGTGAGCGGCCCGGTGCACAGCCCGATGATCTCCCCGGGATGGGCCCGCACCAGCTCCACCCACATTTGCGCGGCCGAGCGCGAGGACAGTTCCCGTTGCGAGGGCGGCAGTTCCGCGTACCCCACGCCCTGCGGCCCGTGCGTGTCCTCGGTGGTTCGCAGCGGAATGGCCAGGGGTTCGGCCGCTCCGAGCGCCACTTCGATCGCCCCGGCCCGGCACACGTCCAGCCAGGCCAGATTGTTCGCGGCCACCCGGTCGGCGGCCACATTGCCCGCGGTGGCGGCGATTCCGACGATCTCGGCCTCGGGGGAGGCGAGCAGATAGAGCAGGGCCAGCGAGTCGTCGATGCCGGTGTCGACGTCCATGATCATCTTCTGCCGCACGTGTCGAGCCTAGCCGCCGCCGGGAACTCAGTAGGTGGGCAGCTCGTAGTCCTCGGTCTGGTCGAGCATCTTCATCATGACCGGGCGCATGATCCGGGTGGTCATGAGCTTGCCCATGGTCGTCGCGGCCTTGAGCCCCAGTTCGGAATTGGGCAGCATCATCTTGATGCCACCGCCCGGCAGCTCCTTGGCCTTGGCCAGGAACGGGGTCACGACCTGTTCGTAGCGGGTCAGCGCGGCCGCGAGATCGGCCGGGCGGGCAGCGATCTCACCGGCGAGCACATAGGCGCCGACCAGCGCCATGGCGGTGCCCATGCCGGTCATGGGGGAGCCGCAGAACCCGGCATCGCCCAGCAGCACCACGCGCCCGGCCGAGAGGGTCGGCATATCGATGCGCACCAGCTCGTCGAAGTAGAAGTCGGGCGTGGTGAGCATGCCGTCGAGGATCTCCGGCGCGATCCAGCCCGCGGTGGCCAGCATGTCCCGGATGAGCTGCCGTTGCGCGGCCACGTCCCGGCGCAGCGCCGGATCCTGTTCGGTCCGCAGCGTGATGATGGCCTTGGAGGTGGCCGGATCGGCATCGGCGCGCACCCCGACCGAGGCCTTCGGCACCGGGTGGATGGTCATCCAGCGCGGGTCGGTCCCGGCCGGGGTCGGGATGGTGTAGAAGGACATGTATCCGCCCAGGTAGGTGGCGAACTGCTCCTCCGGCCCGAAAGCCAGTCTGCGCGTACCGGAGTGGACGCCGTCCGCGGCGATCACCAGATCGAAGCGCTCGCGCGTGCCGGAGGCGAAGGTGACATCCACGCCGGTCGCGTCCTGGGCGAGGTCTTCGATCCACTCGCCGTAGCGGTAGTCGAGTTCACCGCCCGCCGCGGCGACCGCGGTCAGCAGCACCTGGTTCAGGTCCCCGCGCGAGATCTCGATATCGGAGACCGGGCCCTTGCCGCCGAACATGTCGGCGCCCATCCGGTAGATCTCCTTGCCCGCGCGGTCGACCAGGATCATGGCCTCCTCATCGAGCTGGTACTTGCGAATGCCGTCCATCAGGCCCATCTGCTCGGCCACCCGGCGGCTGGGTCCGCGCAGATCCACCGCCTGCCCGCCCGGCCGGGGCGCGTCGGCGCGCTCGACCACGGTGGTCGCGATACCGGCCCGCAGCAGTTGCAGCGCAACGGAATTCCCGGCGATGCCGCCGCCGGCGACGAGGATGCGGAGGTTGGTGGCGGTGGTGCTCATTGCTGACTCCCGGTGTAGTGGAGAACGTCTGTCTAAGACATATGTCTAACAGACTCTCGCACGGCTGTCTAGAACAAATGTCTAAGACGCTGGTAGGGTGGGGTTATGGGAAACCGAGAAGACCTCTTGATGGGAGCGCGCCGGGCGATTCTGGACCGCGGACTGGCCAAGGTCACCGCGCGTGATATCGCCAAGGAAGCCGGCGTCAGCCTCGCCGCCATCGGCTATCACTTCGGCTCCAAGGACAAGCTCGTCATGGAAGCCCTCACCGAAGGCGTCGGCACCGAGATCGGCGACGAGATCGATGCCGCCATCGCCGACGCGGGGGAGGGCCGGAGCCTCTGGGACGCGCTCGGCGCCACCTGGAACGGGCTCATCGACGTCATCGAGCGCAATCGCGAGGAACTGCAACTGAGCTTCGAGAACAGCGTGCAGATCTCCCGCAATCCCGAAGCCCAGCAGTACGTGGCCGATGCCACCGCCGGGGCGCTCTCCGACATCGCCCGGCAATTGCGCGCCGTGCACCCCGAGCTGTCCGCGAGCCAGTCGCAGGCGCTGGCGAAGCTGCTGTTCACGCTCTTCAGCGGTGCGACCATGCAGCGGCTGGGCGCACCGGCCGCGGATCATCTCGACGGGGACGATCTGGTCACCGCCCTGGAGGCATTCCGCGGCCGGTGAGTTACCCGGGCGGAATGTGCCGCAGCCGCGCCATGGCGATGAACGCCAGCAGCAGCGCCGCCCCCGCCGCGATGGCCGAGGTCAGATGCATGCCGCTGAGGAAGGCCTGTTTGGCCGCCTCGGCCACGGCGGAGCCCAGTTTGCCGGGCAGGGTATTGGCGACTTCCATTGCCGCGCCCAGGGTGTCGCGCGCGGCATGGGCGTCCGGATCGCGCAGCCCGTAGGGCAGGGTCTCGCCGAGATTGCTGCGGTAGATGGCGATGCTGATGCTGCCGAGGATCGAGATCCCCAGCGCGCCACCGAATTCCGCACCCGTTTCGGACAGCCCCGAGGCTGCGCCGGCCTGTTCCGGCGGCGCGGTGCCCACGATCAGCTCGGTGGTGATGCCGAAAACCGGTGCGAGACCGAAGGACACCAGCAGCGACGCCGCGATGACCAGGCCCACCCCGCCGCTCACGCTGATCCTGGTGAGCAGCAGCAGCCCCACCGAGGCCATCGCCATGCCCCCGCCGATCATGTACGCGGGCCGCACGATCTTGCCGATGCGCGGGCCCAGCTGGGAGCCGATCATGAACCCCAGACCCGCCGGGATGGTGCAGATTCCGGCGCGCAACGGCGACATGCCCAGCACCAGCTGGAAATACTGGCCGACGAACAGGAAATAGCCGAACGCAACGAAGATCGCGACCATATTGATGGTCAGCGCGGTGCGGAAGCTGGCCAGCCGGAACAGCCGCAGATCCAGCATGGGTTCGGTCGCGGTGAGCTGGCGGCGCACGAAGACGAAACCGATGAGCAGCCCGGCGGTCAGCGCGGACACCGCGGGCGCGCCCGGTCCGTCCTGCGCGGCCTTCTTCATACCGAACACCACCAGCAGGACGGCGCTGGTGCACAGCAGCGCGCTGACCAGATCCAGTTGCCCGGCCTGCGGATCGCGGAACTCGGGCAGCACCCGCGGGGCAAGCACGATGAGCAGCAACATGACCGGCACGGCGAGCAGGAAAACCGCTCCCCACCAGAAGTGTTCGAGCATGAACCCGCCCGCGAGCGGGCCGATCGAGCCGCCGACCGAATAGGACCCGACCCAGACGCCGACGGCCACCGAGCGCTGTTCGGCATCGCGGAACATGGTGAAGATCAGGGAGAGGGTGGAGGGGGCGAGCGTGGCGCCGGCGATGCCGAGCAGGGCGCGGCAGCCGATGAGCACGGGGGCGGAGGGGGCGAACGCGGCGATCACCGACACGATGGCGAAGGCGGCCGCGCCCACCATGAGTAGTCGTCTTCGCCCGATGCGGTCGCCGATGGTGCCCATGGTGAGCAGCAATCCGGCGACCAGGAATCCGTAAACGTCGATGATCCAGAGCAATTGGGAACTGGTGGGGCGGAGTTCGGCGCTGATCTGTGGGACGGCCAGGTGCAGGACGGTGAGATCCATCGAATACACCAGGCATGCCAGTGCGAGCACCGCCAATCCGGTCCACTCCCGGCGACCCACTGTGACCGTGCCGGTATCCGCCGCGGTTAGCAGGGGAGCAGGTGTGTCCACGATGACGACCTCCATACGCATGCCGGCAAGTGTGTCGGTATTAACGATGTCGGTTTCAGCATCTCATCTATTAACGGCACAAAAGCCCACTGTACGAGGGGAATTCAGATTTATCCGAGGTGTTCTTGCGGGTGTGCGTGCAGGTGATCGTGAAGCTTCGCGCACATTTGGTACCGACCGGTCAGGCTGTCCAAGCTGCCGGATTCGCACCGTATTTCGGCGCCGGAAACGGATAATCCGGATAGGCTGGCAAAGCCGGGCCCGCGGTGGTGATCCCGTCGTGAGTTACCGCGTAGCGAGCGTCCGGCAGGGCCGCCGGCGGATGCTCCGGAGTCCGGCCCGGCGCGGCGAGCAGCCAGGAGGCGGTGCGCGCCAAAGCGACTCGCACCTCCCGCCCGATGCCGTCGCGTCCACGAGCCACGAGCGCGTCGAGAACCCCGGCCGCCAGCAAATACCCACTGGCGTGATCGAGGGCCTGCGCCGGCAGCGCGCCGACCGAGGCCCCGCCCCGCGAATCACCCTGCGCGCCTTCGATGCGCGAGATCCCCGACGCGGCCTGCACGATGCTGTCGAACCCGCGCCGATCACCCCACGGACCGTGTTCGCCCCAGGCGCATACACGTCCGTATACAATTCCGGGATCAATTTGCCCGGCGTCTACTCCGGCTCGTAACAAAGCGCCCGGTCGGTAACCTGAGATGAGCACATCCGCATTCTCGAGCAGATCTCGAAATAACGGCCATTCGGTCCGAATATCAAGTAAGGTCGTCCTTTTCCCCTGGCAAGTATCCCGATATTGCCATTCGATCTCCGGCAGCCCCGGCGGATCGATTCGCACCACCTCCGCACCCAGCAGCGCCAGCGCCCGCGTCGCCACCGGCCCCGCGATCACCCGCGTCATATCCACCACCCGCACCCCGCGCAGGGGTTGCAATGAGGTTGGGGCGACAGCGGTTTCGGACGTGGACCCTTGACCCCGGTCGTCGCGCGGCTCGATCGCCACCAGCGGTCCGGCCGCTGCCGCGCGGCCCTGCGGGCTCGTCGCCCATTCGTGTTCGGTGCGAACCCGGACCGCGATCGCGCCGTGTTCGTGGGCGCAGTCTTCGATATCGGACGCGGACAGGGCCGCAACGTGTTTCGTGAAGTCCTCGCGCGAGATGCCGGCAGGCAGGCCCAGCGCGGCGAGGAGGCGGGTGCGGTGGTGCGGGTAGTTGGCGTGGGTGCGGATCCAGCCGTCGGCGGCGGTGAAGAAACCGGACAGGGGAGCGAAGACGTCGGGTGCGGCGCCGTGCGCGCGGAAGAGGCGTTCGCTCGCGAAGGCCGCGGCGATGCGGGCGGGGTCGGGCACGGCGTCGAGGGGGTCGAGTCCGGCCGCCACCCGAAACCGGTCGGTCGCCCTGCTGTATGCGGTCACCGACCCGCCGGCGAGGGCCCACACCGGTAGCGTCGCAGCCAGATTCGCGCCCGGATCGACAGCGGGCATACTCGAACCGTTGACCCCGATCCCGGACTCGTAGGCGTGGACCAGATCCGTGTATTCAGCCACGAGCCCGACATTAGTGCTCAGAGGAGGCTTATCCGTGGTGGCAAATCTCACCGGCACCGACTGGCTGCGCGAACTGCGTCCCGACCCCGCCCCGCACACCGTGCTGGTCGGATTCCCGCCCGGCGGCGGATCGGCCACCGCCTACCGCGCCCTGGCCCGGCGCTTCGGCTCCGGCACAGCGGTTTTCGCGGTGCAGTACCCGGGCCGGCAGGATCGGCTGGGGGAGCCGCTGCTGACCGAACTGACCGAACTCGCCGAGCGGGCCGCCCAGGACATGCTGAGCTGGCCGACGACGCCGCGCCTGGTCATCTTCGGGCACAGCATGGGCGCCACCGTCGCCTACGAGGCCGCGCGCCGGGTGGAAGCCGCGGGCCGCACCGTCGATCACCTGATCGTGTCCGGCCGCCCCGCACCCGATTTCGCCGAAACCGGACAATTACACCAAGGTCCGGACGCGGACCTGATCAGTCAACTGGAACTGCTCTCCAACGAACCGGCCTCGGTCGCCATCCTCCGCGAGGAACCCAGCCTCGCCGAACTGGTACTGCCCGCACTGCGCGCCGACTATCAAGCCGTCGAAACCTACCGCTACCTGCCGGGCGAACCCCTGGCCTGCCCGATCACCGCACTGGTCAGCTCCGAGGACCCCACCGTCACGCCCGACCAGGTCGCCGGGTGGCGCGCCTTCACCAGCGCCGACTTCGCCACCGAAACCTTCCCCGGCGGCCACTTCTACCTCGACCTGCCCGAAACTCAGCCCGCCGTGGCCGATTTCATCGCCCGCCGCCTGGCCGGCACCGCGAACCCGATCCAGGCCGCCAGCACCACCAGCGCCACCCCGACCCGCACCAACTCCAGCGCACTGCGCGGATAGAGCACCCCGGTGATGTAGTGATCGATGAACCCGCTGGGCGGCAATCCGGCCTGCCCGGCGCGGTGCCGCGCCCAATTCTCCAGATCGGTCAGCGGGCAGTCGAACCCGAACAGCACCGTACTGAAACCCCAGGCGAAGGCGGCCAGATGCAGCCAGATCGTGCGCCGCCAACGCCAGGCCAGGAATCCGCCCACCACCACGTACGCCACGAACAGGAAGTGCACGATCGCGGTGGCGTCGGCGAGCAGCCGGTACAGCATGCCCTCCAGCCTACGAGGACAGCCGCCGCCCGTCCCCGAGGTCGGGCAGATCCCCGGTGGCATACCGGGCGTAGGTGGTCTCCGGCTCCACCGTGATCACATCGGTTCTCGCCACCAGCTCACCGGGCACCAGTTCGCCATCGAAATGCCCGGGGCTGGGGACGATCACCGCCTCCACCCCCAGCCGGTCCACCACCACGCCCAGCCGGTACACCGGGTCCGCGGTACGCGGCCCGAACACGATGGTCTTGCGTAACTCGTATCCCAGCCGCGCAGCCAGGCTGCGGATCTGCGCCTCGTCCCACTGCTGCCGCTCACCGGACACATCCCGCCGCAGATAGCCGATCGCGCCTGGCCTCACCTTTCACCCCTTGCCCCGTTGTTTGCTCGTTCCGGCATGCCATGAGCGTGGCCGAAATCGTCTCCCCGTCCCAGCCACGGAACCACAACGGAGGTAATACGCTTCCGATACGCACGGTTGCACCCCCAGGGCGGAAGTGGCGATGATCGTCAGCAGATGGACCGGTACGGAAGTCCGAGCATTGCGCACGGCCGCCCTACGGCTGACGCAAGAGGAGTTCGCCGATGTCGCCGGGTACGTCCCGGCCACCATCCGGAAATGGGAACGGGCGACCACCCACCGCCCGATCGTCGGCAAGTCGGCACAAGTGTTGGACACCATCCTCACCCGGCTCGAAACCCCGCAATTGGAACGTTTCACGTCGGCGCTCACCCCGCCGGACGGACGGCAACCCCAGGCGCAGCCAGCCACCACCCACGGGCACGCCGCGTTCGACGACGGATCACACACCGCGTTCGGTCTCTATTCCTGGGAGGTCGGTGACGCCGTGAAGAGGCGAGAATTCGGAAAGCTGGCGGCGGTCGGCGCGACGGCGGCCTTTCTCGGTACCGGCGGCGAGCACGTCGGCATGAGCGATGTGCGGCGGCTGTTGCAGGGCGTGGCCGCCCTCGAACAGGAGGACCAGCGCATCGGCGGCGGCGCGCTGGTGGACTTCGCGGTGGAGCAGCTCGCGAAAGCCAAACACCGCCTGGACATCTGCGCCTACGACACCCCCACGGGGAACGCCTTCACCAGCGCGGTCGGCGAACTGGCGGTCCAAACCGGTTGGCTGGCCTACGATTCCGCGCGACATCCGCTGGCCCGGCGTTGCTACGCGGATGCTCTCGCACTGGGCACCGAGGCCGACGACCGCGATCTCATCGCTCACGCCTGCCTGAGCGCCGCCACCCAGCTGATCTCCCTGTCCCGCATCGGATCCGGCAGCCCCTATCACGCGCTCAAACTGATCGACCGGTCCCGGGACCTGATGCGCGGCCGCCCGCCCGGCCGCATCCACGCCCTGGTCGCGGTGCGCGATGCCCAGGCGTACGCCATGCTCGCCGACCGGCCCGCCTTCGAACGCGCCATCGCCACCGCCTGGCGCGAACTCGACTACGCCACCACCTACGAGGCGCTCGCCGACTGCCCGCAATGGCTGCGCTTCGTCACCCGCCTGGAGATCGTCGGCCACGAGGCTCGCGGTTGGGCCGACCTGGGCGAATTCGACCGCTCCGTAGCGCTTTTCGAAGGCGCGACCGGCGGTGACGGCGGCGCCCGCAACGACGCCAATCTGCGCGCCTGGTCGGCCGCCACCCGGGCCCGCATGGGCGATCTGCACGGCGCGCTCGGCGAAGCGCTGCCCGTGGTGGTGGACTTGGCCGAGGTCTCCTCCGCCCGCACGCTGCGGGTGCTGGAACCGGTCCGGGTGGCCACCACCCACCTGGCGGTCGCCGACGACTTCGGCCGCCAGTTCGATCTCCTGTCTCGGAAAGCCATCACCGCATGACCCTCCCGCTCCCCGGTCTCGAATTCCAGCACTTCACCGCCTCGCAGGCGCGCCGGCATCGAGACCTCGTGGAAGACGTGTTCCGCCGCTCCTACGTCGAGGCCATCGAATCCGGTGACCCGTTCGAATCCCCGGACGCGTTCATGGAACGCTTCGACGCCTACACCGCCCCGTCCCGATCGACCGGTTTCGTGCTGGTGCTGGCGCATGTCGACGGCAAACCGGCGGGCCAGACCTGGGGCTGGCCACTGGTTCCCGGGTCCGCGTGGTGGCAGCACCTGGTTCTGGACGAGGGGGACTTCGCCGAATTCACCGCCGAGACCGGACGGCGCACCTTCGCGCTGTCGGAGATCATGGTCTGCGCCGAGTACGCCGGGCGCGGGCTGGCGCGCCGGCTGCACGACGAAATACTCGGCAGCCGAACCGAATCGCGCGCCACGCTGCTGGTCGACCCGGCCAACGAGCGCGCCTACGGCCGCTATCTGAGCTGGGGCTGGCACCGGGTGGGCACCCTGCGTCCGTCCTGGGACGACGCCCCGGAATTCGACGTGCTGCTGCGGGACCTAGCTTAGCCCTGATACACCGATTCGAGCACCAGATCCCGTAGCAGGGACTGATATTCGACGTGCGTGCGATGCTCGGTGGTCTGCCAGGTGCGGCCCTGCTCCTGCTGCATGTAGCGGCGATAGCCGGGAGCGCCCGGAACGCCGACATTGTCGGCCAGCACCACACTGCCCGGATGGAACCAGCCGGTGCCGATCAGCGTCTCGAGGTCGGGGAGATAGGCGTCCTTGTCGTGGTCGATGAAGACGAAATCCAAAGTGCCGGGCCCGAACCCGTGATCGGCGAGCCGGGCCAGGGTCTTGCCGTCGTCACCGATGCTGCCGTCCACCACGCTCACCCGGTCGGCCAGGCCCGCGTGCGCGATGACGGCGCGGGCGATCTCGGCATTGGCCGGATTGAACTCGACCGAGACCAGCAGATCGTCGGGGGAGAGGGCGCGGCCGGTGCGGACCGCGCTGTAGCCGCAGTACGCGCCGAGTTCGAGCAGCAGGCGGGGCTTGGCGCGCTCGAGCGCGGCATCGAGGATGAGGCCCTTCTCGTCGCCGACGTTCACCAGCATGCGGTGGTCGCGGGCGTAGGCGTCGAAGGCGGCGAGCACGCTGTCGGGGTCGCCGGCGGTCGAGTGCGCCAGTACGTAGTTGCGGGCCGCGGCCTCCCGGCCGTCGCCCACCTGGCCCGTGCGCACGAAAGTCGGTGCGCCGAGCACGAATCGAATCCAGGACCATCGCAGGAACGGGACCCGGTCGCGCAGGACCGAGCCAATGCCTTTGCCGCGCATAGTGATCGATTATCGCCGACCCAGGTGGGGTGGGGGAGGGGATTGGTGGATAGAGGCATCTCCACATGCGGATATGCGCAGTTTGGGATGTATGTCCGGGTGTGGCGAGAGTGCAACGCACCGCCGTTAAGGCATGGAACCGATGTGGTTTCGCGAGGTCATAGGGGGTGACGTCTATAAAAGAGCCCCTAGCGCTGGGTAGTCATCTAACATATCAATACGGAAATATGCGCATCTATGCATAAAAAGACACCTCAGCAGTCATCACCACACCGCTAAATCACGTTCAAAGAACCAGCAAAAGAGGAGAGGGGGCCGCCGCCCCCTCCGGACTCACCAGTTGGACGGTTCGTAGTCCTTGAGGAACACCCCGTGCAGATCGTCGCCGTCTTCACCGCGCACGATCGGGTCGTACACCCGCGCCGCACCGTCGACCAGGTCGAGGGGAGCGTGGAACCCTTCCTCGGCGAGGCGGATCTTGGTGTAGTGCGGCCGCTCGTCGGTGATCCATCCGGTGTCGACGGCGGTCATGAGAATCCGGTCGGTCTCGAACATTTCGCGCGCGCTGGTGCGGGTGAGCATGTTCAGCGCGGCCTTGGCCATATTGGTGTGTGGATGGCCCGGCCCCTTGTAGCCGCGGGCGAAGACGCCTTCCATCGCGGACACATTGACCACGTACTTGCGCTTGGCCGCGGCCGAGGCCATGGAGGCGCGCAGGCGTGAGATGAGGATGAACGGCGCGACCGAGTTGCACAGCTGCACTTCGAGCAGTTCGGTGGCGTCGACTTCGCCGACGCCCTGCACCCAGCTGTTGGTGTGCGCGAGGTCGGGTACGAGTCCGCCCGCGTCGATGGCGACGCCGGCCGAAATGCGTTCGGGCGTGGCCGATCCGGCGACCAGCGCGAGGTCGGTGATGTCCTCGGCGGTGAGCGACGGGGTCAGCGACGCGGTGAGCGCGGTCGGGTGCGCTTGCATGGTCTTGCCGAAGGTGACGACGTCGGGCAGGGCGCCGGCGGGCAGCGGTCCGTTCTCGGCTTCGACGAGGGCGCTGTAGGCGCCGGCGCTGCGGCGCACGGTCTGCGCGGCATTGTTGATCAGGATGTCCAGGGGCCCTTGTGTGGCAACGTCATCGGCGAGGGCGACGACCTGGGCGGGATCGCGCAGGTCGATGCCGACGATGCGGAGCCGGTGCAGCCAGTCGGCGCTGTCGGGCTGGGCGGCGAAGCGGCGGATGGCGTCGTTGGGGAAGCGGGTGGTGATGGTGAGGTGCGCCCCGTCGCGCAGGAGTCGCAGCGCGATGTACATGCCGATCTTGGCGCGGCCGCCGGTGAGCAGGGCGCGGCGGCCGGTGAGGTCGGTGCGGGCGTCGCGTTTGGCGTGGCTGCGGGCGGCGCAGTCGGGGCAGAGCTGGTGGTAGAAGGCGTCGACGCGGGTGTAGCGCTGTTTGCAGATGTAGCAGGGGCGCGGGCGGATGAGGGTGCCGGCGCTGCCGTCGGCGGTGGTGGAGCTGATGGGGATGCCGGCGGTCTCGTCGTCGATGCGGTTGGGCGATCCGGTGGCCGTCGCGGCGACGACGGCCCGGTCGGCGGCGGCGACGGCTTCCCGTGATTCGATGCGCTTGTTGCGCTTGAGCTTCTTGAACATGTGCCCGACGGCGCGCTGCACGGTGACGGAGTCCGGATGCTTGGCGTCGAGTTGTCCCGCTTGTTCCAGTACGCGCAGGCAGGTGGCCAGCTCGTCGGGGTCGATGGCCGGTGCGTCGGTCGGGTTTACCGGGGTGGTGTGCTCGGCCATCGGGAGGTGCGCTGATCCTTCGTGTGCTGGGTGGGGGACGGTCCATTCTCTCATCGGCCGCGGTGTGATCCGGCCGGGGGTTATTCGGCGTCGGCGGCGATGGGTTCGAGTTGTGCGGCGTCGTGGTCGCGGCCGAGTTCGCGGGCGCGTTCGGCGAGCAGGCGCAGCAGGGCGGCCGGGATTTCGTCGCGGACCTGAATGAGGGCCTGCCACACCACGTCCGGGGTGTCGGGGGTGAGCGCGGTGAGGAATTCCTCGAGTTCGTCCATGCCGTCGATGAGGTCGAGGACGCGGGCGCGGCCGGCGGGTTCCTGGGCGAGGGCGATGTCGACGAGGGTGTGGATGTTGTCGCTGCGGGAGGCGGTGAGGACGGCGGCGAGGAGTTGTTCGCGGGTGAGGTCGCCGATGGCGGTCGCGAGGGTGGTTTTGGCGCTCTCGGGCAGGGCGTCGACGAGTGGCAGTGCCTGTGACCAGAGTTCGTGTTCGGCGGTGGCGGTAATGACGGCGCGCAGTACCGCGGTGTCCTGCATGACGGGCAGTGCGGCCATGCGGCGGCGGTTGTCGTCGGTGAGGGCGAGGGCGATGGGGATGAGGGCGTCCCAGAGTCCGGCGGTGTCGGCGTCGCGGATGAGTTCGCCGAGGCGCTGGTCGTCTTGGTCGCCGACGCGGGTGGCGATGAATTCGAGGGCGGGCGGGGGCAGGTGGGCGGCGAGGGGGAGCAGGTCGGTCCATTGGCCGCCGTCGAGGGCGCTGTCCATGATGGCGGCGAGGACGGGTTCGGTGTGGACGGCGGGGGTTTCGGCGAACAGGCGCAGGCTGTCGGGGCTCATGGCGCCGGTGATGGGGAGCAGGGTGCTCCAGGCGTCGAGTTGGTGGACGGCGGTGATGAGGGCGTCGAGGACGTCGGTGCCGAGTCCGGCGGTGATGTCGCCGATCCAGGCGCGGTTGTGGGGTGCGATGGAGTCGAGCAGGTCGATGCCTTCGGCCCACATGTGCTGGGTGTGGGCGGCGCGGATGACGCCGGGGACGCGGTCGGCGACGATGTGCAGGACGTTGTCGATGGCGGTTTTGTCTTCGAGCAGGAAGCCGATGCGCAGTAGGTCGGTGTCGCTCATGATGGGTGCGGCGGCGCGCAGGGCGGGTTCGGGGACGACGTGGACGAAGCGGCCCATGGTGATGTGGTCGCCGCGGTGGAGGAGGTCGCGGGCGACGTCGGCGACCATTTTGGCGGGGACGGCGGCGATGATGTCGGCGGTGCGGCGGGGGTCGAGCAGGACCGCGCATTCGGCGAGGAAGGGTGTGGGCAGGTTCTTGGCGATGTCGATGGCGCGCTGGGGTTCGACGGCGCTGGCGACGGCGGCGCACAGGACGGGTCCGAAGGCGCGTTCGGCCATTTTGGCGCTGATGCCGACGGGGACGAGTTTGCTGGCGGCGGCGATGCCTTTGAGTCGCTTGGCGTCTCGGTCGAAGAGCAGGTCGGTGGCGCGTTCGCGGAATTGGCGGATGGCGGTGGGTGGCAGGTCGACGAGGAAGTCGAGTTCGGTGGGGTCGGTGATGCCGAGCAGGCGCGCGAGTTTGGTGGTTTCGGCGACGGCGACGAGGTGTTCGCTCATAGTCCCAGGGCTTTCTTGACGGCGGGGCGCATGAGGCGCGGGACGATGTCGAGGGAGTTGGCGATGGCGGTGTCGAGGGTTTTGCCGCGGTGCTGGAGTGCGGTGGTGAGGAGGCGGTCGAGTTCGGTGTGGTCGGTGTCGGTGAGTTGGTCGAAGGCCTCGGGGAGTGGTGCTCGCAGTGTGGTGGCGAGTTGTCGCGCGGCGTGTGTCATGGGTGTCTTTCCGGTCGTTGCTGCGGCGGTTTCGTGCCGGTGTGACCCCTGCGCACACCGGTGCGTACCGCCGGTACGGTTACCGATACTGGCAGTACGCCGGTCGGGACGCAAGCCGGTGTGCGGTGGCGTACCGGCGGTACATGTACACTCGGCGGGTGGCTCGTATCAGTGCCGGATCCGCGCGGCCGGTTTCCCGTGACGACATCGTGGACGCGGCGATCCGGGTGATCGACCGGGATGGTCCGCGCCCGAGCATGGACGACATCGCTCGCGAGGCGGGGATCACCAAGCCGCGGTTGTACCGGCAGTTCGCGGACAAGGGTGATCTGTTCACCGAGATCGCCGATCGCATGTCGCGGCAGGCGTTTTCGGCGGCGGGCAGCGATATGACGCTGATGCTGCAGCCGCCGCGTGCGGCCCTGCACAAGGTGTTCACCCTGTATGCGCAGGGAATTCTGGAGCATCCCAATGTTTTCCGGTATCTGGGTCAGGCGCCGGTGTTGCAGCAGTCGGGTTCGGGTGTGCTGCAACTGGATCTGGGGCGGGCGGCGGCACGGCGGTTGACGAAGATGGCGCATCAGGTCGCCGAGGCGGTGCCGCTGGATACCGCGGGTTTGGACTATCTGTCGCGGGCGTTGATCGGTGCGGTGGTGGCGATCACCGATCTGTGGCTGACCGATTCCGATACGCCCACGCCGGAGCAGACTTCCGAGTTCGTGGACCGCGCGACCGAGCTGGTGTGGGGGCTGATCGATGGGTATCTGCGCCGTCAGGGCATCGAGGCGGATCCGGACACGCCGATCTTCACCACGCTCGCCGAGGTTAATCAGTCCCGGGCGGCCGGTAATTGACACTCTGTTGACACTTCGCCAATAGCGCTGCATCCTTGGTCTCGACACGGCGATGTGTCGCACGCTGGAACGAGCGAAGGAACTTTCGATGGCACGCCCCGCCTGGAGCGACGACGAGGTCGAAGCGGTACGTGGTCTGGCGACCACTTTCTTCGAGAAGGAGGTGGTGCCGCACGAAGAGCGCTTCGTCGAACAGGGCCACCCCGACCGCGCCCTCTACAACCGAGCCGGTGAACTCGGCCTGCTGTGCGCGGCCATTCCGGCCGAATACGGTGGCGGCGGCGGCACTTTCGCGCACGAGGCCGCGATCATCGAGGCCCAGACCCACGCCGGGGACGGTGCGCTGGGCATGTCGGTGCACTCCTCGATCATCGCGCCCTATATCCACCAGTTCGGTTCCGAGGAGCTCAAGCAGCGGGTGCTGCCCAAGGCCGCCTCGGGCGAGATCGTGCTCTCCATCGGCATGACCGAACCCGGTACCGGCTCGGATCTGCAGTCCATCAAGACCCGTGCGGTGCGTGAGGGCGACGAGTACGTCATCACCGGTTCGAAGATCTTCATCTCCAACGGCTGGCTGTGCGACGGCATCATCATCGCCGCCAAGACCGACACCTCGCAGGGTGCGGCCGGTATCTCGCTGATCTACGCCGACGTCTCCGACGCCACGCCCGGTTTCAAGCGCGGCCGCATCCTGTCGAAGATCGGCGGCAAGGGCCAGGACACCGCCGAGTTGTTCTTCGACGGCCTGCGGGTGCCGGTGTCGAACCTGCTGGGGGAGGCCGAAGGTCAGGGCTTCTATCAGATGATGGCGATGCTGGCCCAGGAGCGGCTGGTCACCGGCATTCTCGCGGTGTCGATGACCGAGCGCGCGGTGGAGCTGACCATCGATTACACCAAGGGCCGTGAGGCTTTCGGCAAACCGCTGTTCGCCATGCAGAACACCCGGTTCGAGCTGGCCGAGTGCGCCACCATCGCCAAGGTGAGCCGCGTGTTCCTCGACGATTGCATTTCCAAGCACCTGCGCGGGGAGCTCGATATCCCCACCGCCGCCATGTCGAAGTACTGGTTGACCGATCAACTCGGTAATGTGGTGGATCGCTGCCTGCAGTTCTTCGGCGGCTACGGATACATGACCGAGTATCCGATTGCCCAGCTGTACACCGGCGCCCGGGTTCTGCGGATCCTCGCGGGCGCCAACGAGGTGATGAAGGACCTCATTGCCCGCTCACTCTGACGTCGCATCGCCGGTCCCGTCCGGCAGCGACCACGACACCGACGCGCCGTCGCGGCGGCGCCGGCTCGAACCCGACGAACGTCGGGCGCAGATCCTATCCTGCGCCATCGACATGTTCGGCGAACGGCCGTACGCGGCGGTCTCCACCGCCGAACTGGCCGCTCGCGCCGGCGTGGCCCGGGGCTTGATCAACCACTATTTCGGCAACAAACGCGACCTGTACCTGGCCGTCGTCCGCCGCATGGTGACCCTGCCCCGCCCCGAAAAAATGGCCGTGCCCGCGGGCAGCACCCGCGAACGCGTGGAGGCCAGCGTCTCCTGGCTGCTGGACACCATCGGCGAACACGGCAGCACCTGGGTGAAGGTCACCGGTCACGAAGGCGTCGGCGACGATCCGGAGGTGCAGCGCATCCTCGACGAAGCCGACTACGCCGCCGCCGACCGCATGGTCCAGATGATGGGCCTGTCCGACTCCCTGCACAGCGCCGAACTCCGAGCCCTGGTCCGCTGCTACGGCGGCCTGGTCAAAGCCGCCGGCCGCGAATGGATAGTCCGCGGCAGCCTCACCCGCGAACACGTCCACGCCCTGTTGGCCGATTCCCTGGAAACCCTGGTCGCCCAAACCTTCCCGAAGGTCGA
>NZ_BDCD01000004.1 GCF_001613325.1 Nocardia yamanashiensis NBRC 100130
CGGCGCGCGTGTAGCCGGTGATGGTGCGGACTTCGGCGATCATGCGGGCGATCAGGGCGTGGGGGGCGGTGTCGGTCCAGACGAGGGCCAGGGGTGAGGGTGGGGCGTCGGGGACGGGGCGCCAGATGACGGTGGAGACCGGGATCCAGCGGGAGAGGGGTTCGGGGGCGAGCCAGATGCCTTTGCCGCGGGCGACCATGAGGAGGGCGTCTTCGAGTTTGGTGACTTCGGGGCCGCGGGGGGCGGGGGCGCCGTCGGGGCGGGGGTCGGCGAGCCAGTGGGCGAGGTTCTCCTCGGAGAGGAAGATGTCGGGGCGGATGACCGGGTCGGTGGCCAGGTCGGACAGGGCGATCGAATCCTGGTGGGCCAGGGCGTGTTTGGGGGAGAGGGCGACGGCTCGGGAGTCGGTGCGGATGGTGGCGTGGTGCAGGGCCGGGTCGCCGAGCGGGGTCCACATGAAGGCGGCGTCGCACTCGCCCGACAGCAGCAGGGCGCGTTCCTCCGGTGGGGTGTGGACGGTGACGAGGTCGACCTCGAGGCCGGGGACGGCGGCTTCCATGGCATCGGCGACCTCGGTGGCGAACAGGGCGGTCGCGTAGGGGCAGCAGGCAAGGCGCAGCCGGCCCAGGCGGCCGGTTTCGGTGGCGCGCACGCGCTGCGCGAGTTCGGCGGCGTCGGTGACCAATTCGCGGCCGCCGCGCTCGAGTTCGACACCGGCGGGAGTGAGCAGCACGCCGCGGGAGGTGCGCACCAGCAGGGTGACGCCGATCGCGCGCTCGAGCTGCTGGATCTGCGCCGACAGCGTCTGCTGGGACAGGTGCAGGCGGGCCGAGGCGCGGGTGATGTTGAGCTCGTCGGCCACCACCAGGAACGACTGCAGCTGACGAATATCGAGAGCTATCACGCGATCACCGTACGGCAGGGGTGAAAACGGCGCCGTGCGAGCCGGATTCGACGGTATCGGCGCTGGTGGGGCGGGTTTGGCTGGGCCACAGGGAAATTCGGTGGCCGCTACAGGCAGCAACTGTTTCCGTTCCGGTCGCGGGCCCAGCAAGCTGAAGGCAACAGCGAGCGCACGGCCCGCTGAGCGCCCGGCCCGAGCACGCGACGGCCCCCGAATCGAAGGACTGCCCGACCATGACGACCACACCGCCGGATCCCGCCGCGACCACCCGCAGCCGCGGCGGCCAGGCCACCCACGCCGCACCCGGGGACGGCGCCGGGACCCCAGGCGGGGAGCGGACTTTCGTGCGCCGCCCCTCCTGGCGCAGCCGCACCTGCTTCAGCACCACGCGCCCCGAGGCGCCGGTCGTGGCCGAACCACGCCGCACCTGATGGCCGGCGCGGCCGACCTCGACGGCAAAGTGGCCTTGGTGATCGGCGGCAGCCGCGACCAAGGCGCGGCCTGCGCGGAAATGTTCGCCGCCCGCGGCGCGATCACCGTCTTCACCTATTCGCGCGGTGAGCACGCCGCCGCCGCGACCCTGGCCCGGCTGGACCGATACCCGGCCACCGTGGAGGCCATCCGCTCCGACGCCACCCGCGCCGCGGACGTCACCCGCCTGTTCGCCGGGGTCAAGACCCGCCACCGGCGCATCGACATCGTCGTGCACACCGTCGGCGTGCTGCGCGCGAAACCCTTGCCCGACTACACCGATGCCGACTTCGACCTGATCCTCGACAGCAACACCCGCAGCGTCTTCCACACCCTGCGCGCCGCCGCCCGCGACCTGGCCGACCACGGCCGGTACGTGGTGATCACCAGCGCGCTCCCGCCCGCCGGACGCGGACTGTACGCGGCGGCCAAAGCCGCCGTGGAAACGCTCGTGGCCGCCGCCGCAACGGAATTGGCGCACCGCGACATCACCGTCAACGCGGTCGCGCCCGGCCCGGTCGGCGACGATGCCGCACCCGACCTGCCCGCCGCACCGCGCTCGCGCCTGGGCCGGCCCGAGGACGTGGCATGCGTCGTGGACTGGCTCACCAGCCCCGGCGCGGACTGGGTATCGGGCCAGACCATTCGCGCCGACGGTGGCGCATCTCACCCGCGATAACGCGAATATTCCACGCCCCGTGCCGGTTCCGACAACACCGGCGCGGCCTCCGCACCCCCCGATCCACACCACAGGAGTTCTCCCATGTCTTCCCGCACCGAATCCGCCGCCGCCCCCGAGGACTCCGAGCGGGTGTCCTGGCATCGCTGGCTGGGGGTGGGCGCGGTGGCCGTCGGCACCTTCGCCATGGTCACCTCCGAACAGCTGCCCGTCGGCCTGCTCACCTCCGTCAGCGGTGAACTCGGCGTCTCCGAAGGCACCGCCGGCCTCATGGTCACCGCCCCCGGCCTCATCGCCTCGGCCGCCGCGCCCCTGCTGCCGGTCGCCATCGGCCGCCTGGATCGCCGCCTGGTCCTGCTGGGCCTGATCACCCTGATGATCGCCGCGAACGTGCTGTCGGCCACCGCCCCGAGTTTCGCGGTCCTGCTCGCCTCCCGCGTCCTGATCGGCATCGCCATCGGCGGCTTCTGGGCGCTGGCCGCGGGCATCGCGGTCCGCATGGTGCCCGACCGCTATGTCCCGCAGGCCACCGCCATCGCCTTCGGCGGCGCCACCGCCGCCAACGTCCTGGGCGTCCCCGCCGGCACCCTCATCGGTGAACTCACCGACTGGCGGGTGGCGTTCGCCCTGCTCGGCGGCCTCGGCCTGCTGGTGGTGGCCGCGCTGGTGCTGCTCCTGCCGCCGCTACCGGCCGGTGCGCCCGTCCACTTGCGCACCCTGGCACAGCAATTGCGCAACCCGATCGTGCGCACCGGCGTGCTCATGACCTTCCTGCTGGTCAGCGGGCATTTCGCGGCGTTCACCTTCATCAGCCCGCTGCTGGTCGAGCACGCCGGCCTCGACAAGGCGATGGTCGGGCCCGCCCTGCTCGCCTTCGGAATCGCCGGTATCGTCGGCAATTTCGTGACCGGCGTGGCCACCGGCCGCAATATCCACGCCACCCTGGTCGCCATCAGCATCACCCTCGCCACCGTCCTGGTCCTGGTCGCGGTGCTGGGCGGCACCCCGGTCACCGCGATCGCGCTGCTGGTGGTGTGGGGGCTGGCGTTCGGCGGCATCCCGGTCGGCGTGCAGACCTGGATCCTGCGCGCCGCACCGCAATCCACCGAGGCCGCCACCGCCTTGAACACCGCCATGTTCAACCTCGCCATCGCCCTGGGCGCGCTGTTCGGCGGCATCGTCACCGATTCGGTCGCTTTGACCGCGGTGCTGTGGTTCGGGGCCGCGCTCAGCGTGCTGGCCTCGGTGGCGGTGTGGCTCACCCCGTCGGTCACTCCCGCGCCGCGGGAAGCTGCTCTACCTTCCAACTGACCTGCGCGCCGGTCAGGAAATCCAGGAAATCGGCCGGGTCGAAAGCCTGTGCCGGACTCAGGGTTCCGGCCGGCGCGCCCTCGGCGGCCAGCCGGCGGGCGGCCTCGGTCGC
Organism: Nocardia yamanashiensis NBRC 100130; assembly: GCF_001613325.1. Taxonomy (GTDB): domain Bacteria; phylum Actinomycetota; class Actinomycetes; order Mycobacteriales; family Mycobacteriaceae; genus Nocardia; species Nocardia yamanashiensis. Next base: position 3,478 of record NZ_BDCD01000004.1, read on the forward strand.
GATCACCGCGGTCAACCCGTACCCGTCGGGACCGGTGACCCAGCCGCGCGCATACCGGCCACCGGCGCTGCGCGCGTGCGCGAGCATCAGCCATTCACCGGTGGCGCGTTCGGCCTCGCTCAGCACCGCCGGCACCGCATCGACCACGTCGGCGGTCAAACCGGTGAACAGCGCGGCGGCCTCGGCACGGATCGCACTGCGCACCCGGCGCGCGGGAACATGCCGGGGAATGGTGGCGATCCCCGGCAGCGGAAACACGCTCACCGGCACCGGATCCGGCTCACCCGGCACCCGCAGGGGAGCCGGAGCGAACTCGGTCACCGGCCGCCAATCCCCATCGATGAACTCGGCCGGTTCGGTCGACACGATCGCCGCCATCGACCGTGCGGTGCCCCGCGACGCGGCGGCCGGGCGGCGCATATCGGCGATCAGCAACTCCTGCACCGGTTCCCCGAGCTGGGCGGCGGTGAGCGCGGCGATCAGATCCCCAGGACCGCCGTCATCGGCCATCCCCGGCACCACGCTCACCCCCGCCCGCCGCGCCGCCGCATCCCAACCGGTCAGGATCTCGTGCAGATAGCCCTGCTCACCGGCGGTATCGACATAGTGCACACCGGCGGCGATCGCGGCCCGCACCACCGGCTCACCCCACAGCGTGAACGGCCCCGCCGCATTCACCACCGCCTCGGCCCCGGCGAAAGCCGCGGTGAGCGCGCCGGAATCGGCCAGTTCGGCGACCCGGATCTCCGCATCGGGCACCCCGGCGCCGAGAGCGGCCGCACGCAAACGGGTTGCGTCGCGGCCGACCAGGATCGGGGTGATCCCGCGCCGCTCGAGTTCGGCGACCACCAGACCACCGGTGAATCCGGTCGCACCGTGCACGGCAATTCTCATGACAGACAACTCCATAGGTTGAACGCTGAGCCGGGAATCGGCCCGCAATCCACGCTAGGAACCAACCCTCGGACGATCCATGCTCGTTGCTCCGGGATCGATGTCCGATCGTCCGGCCCTCGGCGATCCGCCGGTACGGTGACAAGAGTGGACGTTCTCAGCGATGCCGTGGCCGCCATGCGCATCGGCATCCCGCACTCCAACCGCACCGAGAACCACGGCCCCTGGCTGCAACGCTTCCCGGCCGCCGACGGCGCCGGATTCCATGTGGTGCTGCAAGGTTCGTGCTGGCTCACCCCCGCCCACGGCCCACCCCTCCGCCTGCAAGTCGGCGACGTGGCCTTCCTCCCGCGCGAACACGGGCACGCCATCGGCAGCCGACCCGACCGCGACCACACCGAAACACCCCTCGCCGCAGCCGAAACCACCGTGCTGCTGTGCGGCGCCTACCGTCTGGACCAGGCGCGCGCCCACCCCCTGCTCACCGAACTGCCCGACATCATTCACATTCCGGCGCGTGTCGGCCGCCACCCCGCCCTGCGCGGCGCGATCGACCTGCTCGGCTACGAAATCGACAGCGGTGAGGAATCCGGGGCCATCGCACCCCTGCTGGAAGTACTGCTGCTTTATTTGCTGCGCGCCTGGTTCGACGCCCACCCCGCCGATTCGGGATGGGCTGCCGCACTACACGATCCGGCACTGCGTGCGGTCTTGCGCGCCATGCATGGCGACCCCGGCCGCGCCTGGACGGTGCAATCGCTCGCCGCCCAGGCCGGAATGTCCCGATCGGTGTTCGCGCAACGCTTCACCGCCACCCTGCGCGTCGCCCCGCAAACCTATCTGACCTGGTGGCGCATGACCCTGGCCGCCCGCATGCTGCGCGAGACGGACGCGCTCTTGCGCACCATCGCCGAAAAACACGGGTACACCTCCGAATACGCGTTCGCCAAAGCCTTCAAACGCGAATTCGGCGTCTCACCCGGCCGCTACCGGTCCACCGCCCGCGCCGACACCATCGCCGACGCGGGCTGAACCGCACACCACCGGCGCGGCGACTACTCCCGCCAGCCCGCCAATTCCACACCCTTGGCCGTATCCACCCGGAACCCCACCGTGATCTCCGCCGCGGCATTCGGTTCCAAAGCCAGCTCCCAGGTCAGCTCACCGAGTTCGGTGCGCTCCTTGGGATCGGGCCGGCACACGATGTCCTTCACCGCGATCCCGTCGTCACGTGACACCGGAATCTGATCCAGGACAGTGACTTTCGTGGCACGCGGTGAATGATTGGCCACCTTGATCCGATACTGCGCCTCGCGCCGCTTACTGCTGCCGATCATCGCCTTGCCCGCGGTACGGCGCACCAGCTCCCGCTCCACCCGGATCCGGTCGTCCACCCCGAGATTCAACTCCACCTCCTCACCCGGCGCCCACACCTCGAGGCTCGTGGTGCCGACGAACTCGTCCTCGTGGAACACCGACGCCTTGCCCGGCCGCAACGCGTGCTCGGAGGTATTGGTGGCGGTCGCGCGCAGGAACGCCTCGGTGCTCGCCACCGGAGCCGTCACATGATCCAGCGCCGCACCCAGATCGATCACCGTCACCGTGGTGCGATGCGCGGACCCGTCGGCCGGGACCGCGACCGTGCGCGCGGGCCGATAGGTGGTGGCCGCGACCCCGTGCTCGACCGCGGCCTGCGGCGGGGGAGCGAACGCGGGCGCCTTCGACCTGCGCATCATCATCGGCGCGGCGGCGGGCGCGGCCGCCATCATCGCGTCCGACTGCTCCATCGCCCCGCCGTACCCGCCGGCGGCCACCGGCACCGGCGGCAGCGGCGGCGGGCGTCGATCCAGATACCACGGCGAGAGCTCCGGCAATTGCGCCGAGATCGCCGGACGCGCCGTCGAGAGCGCCAATTCGCATTCCGGCCAATCCTCCCCGGTGTCCTGGGTGATCTCGGCATGCCAGGTCAACGTCAGCTGCTCACCGCGCAACCGGATGTCGTAACTCGAACTCCAGCGCGCATCATCGATCACATACGACACCTCGACCTCGAGCGGCCCGGCGGCCCGCACCTCCAGATCGACCACCACCACCTGCCGGTCCGGGACGCTCTGGCGGCGCACCGCCGCCAATTCCCGCTCCACCACATGCAATTCCTGCTCACACGCCCGGCGCTGATCGGCCAGCTCCCGCTTACCGGCCAGCGCGTCCGACAGCTGCCGCGCCAGCGCGTCATTGACCGACGCGATCCGCTGCGGCTCGATCTTGCTGTGGGACAGGGCTTTCGCCAGCGTCTGACCGGACTTGCGGCCGATCTCGGTCAGCAACTCGATGCGCCCGTCCGCGACGGTCTCGGCATCGGTCACCTCCGCCAGCCCGAGGCGGGCCTGCGCGGCCCGCTTCTCCAGCTCGTGCACCACCGCGTCCGGGGACTGCGCATGCCGGGCGGTGGTCACCTCCACCCCCACCACGCTCGCCGCGCCGCGCCCGTTGACCCGCACCGAATCCCGCAGCAGACCCAGCGGTAGCCCGCCGAGCTCCACCCGCCGCGCCCCGGCCTCGAGTTCCACGGTGGTCCGGCGCGTGATTCTGGCCTGACCGGGATAGACGGTCACGGCGACGATCGGTGCTTGCACGGTATCGGTCACCCGCGCGACGCTACCCGCCCGCCCCCGTCCGCCGCACCGGGAATTGCCTGAGAGTCCGGCGTGTTGGCGACACGTATGACCGCAGACGATCTTGGCAAATACGGTGTCTGGCAGCCCCACTCGACGGTGACGCCCGCCGCGGCCCGCGAAATCGAAGAACTCGGCTACGGCGCGCTGTGGCTGGGCGGTTCCCCGGCCGCGGACTGGGACGGCTACGACGCCCTGCTCGAAGCCACCGACACGCTCACCGTCGCCACCAGCATCGTCAACATCTGGTCCTCGACGGCCAAGGACGCCGCGGAAACCTACCACCGGCTCGAGGCCCGATTCCCAGGCCGGTTCCTGCTCGGGGTCGGCGCGGGCCATCGCGAGCACGACGGCGACTACACCAAACCCTATGACGCCCTCGTCGCCTACCTCGACGACCTCGACGCCGCCGGAGTCCCGGCACACGGGCGCGCACTGGCCGCGCTCGGGCCGCGCGTGGCGAAACTGGCGCGCGACCGCACCGCCGCCGCCCTGCCGTATCTGACCGTGCCCGAGCACACCGCCGCGCTGCGCGCCCAGCTCGGACCCGACGCCCGCATCATCCCCGAACACAAGGTCGTCCTCGACGCCGACCCGGACCGCGCCCGCACCACCGGCGCCCCCGTCTTCGGTTTCTACCTGGGCCTGTCCAACTACACCGGCAATCTGCGCCGCTTCGGATTCGACGACGCCGACCTCACCGCCCCCGGCAGCGACCGGCTCTACGACGCCGTCATCGCCCACGGTGACGCCGACGCCATCACCGCGAAGCTCACCGCGCACCTGGACGCGGGCGCCGACCACATCGCCGTGCAGATCCTCGGCGCCGCCGACCCCCTCCCGGCCCTGCGCGCCCTCGCACCACTGCTGGCCCAGCGCACCGCAACACCCCGCCGGTAACCGATTCCCGGCGTGGCGCCGCCCGCCATCACCTACATTCGACAGGTGGGCGGCGTCCAGGGCTCCGGATCATCGTTCGATTCCCAAGGCACAGCGGGGGATTCGCCGCCGCCGGACGCGCCGGGGCGACCGGTCTCGGCCGGACTGCTGTGCCTGGCCGCGCTGCTGCTGCTCGCCGCCTCGCTCATGCCATTGCTGACCTGGAAATACGCCGGAATGCGCACCGGCAAACGGGTCGAACTGCAAATCCAGCGCGACGCCTGGCGCTACCGCTACGGCGGGGTCACCGCCGATCGGGCCGAATACCACACCGCCGCACAATATCTCTGGATTCCGCTGCTGCTGTGCGGATGCGCCGCCACCGCCGTCGCGGCCCTGCTGTACCTGCGCACCCGCCGGCGCGGACCACAACCGCGCTCGGGCGCCGGATACCTCGCCGCGGGAACGACATTCGGCGTCGCCGTCGCCATGTTCGCCGCCGTCCTGCCGCCCAGCAACCGGCAACAGGACGGTGACTACACTTCTCCTCCGGACTGTGGGCACTGGTGCTGGCCGCCATCGTCGCCGCGGCCGTCGTACTCAAAGCCGTTGCGGCACCGGCTAATGCGTTTCCGTCCGGAACCCGCCGCGCCGACACCCGCACCGGCATCGCTCTGGTGCTGACCGCCGTCGCGGCCGTCCCCGGCGCACTGCTGGACCTCTTGCGCGATGAGGCGGGCGGCTACTCCTTCTCCGCCTGGCGGATCGGCATCGACGGGGTGACCCTGTGGCGCTGGGACTTTCTCCCCCTGATGGCCGGCGCCCTGCTCGCTCTGCTCACCGGCCTCGCTCTCTGCGCCGGCCTGGCCGCCCGCGCACCGGCCCTCCGGGGCGTCGCGGCCGTCGCCGCCGGCACCACCTTCGCCAGGACGCTCACCGCGCTCACCGTCGCCGCGTCCTACCGCCTCGAGGGCACGGACGTGTTCTTCGACTTCGGTCCCTTCCACGGCGGCGACTACGCGACCGGCTGCTGGCTACTCGCCCTCGCCGCCCTCGCGGCAGCCGCCGCCATGGTCAGCGCCGCACTGAGTTTCCGGCGCTGACCACTCAGCGCATACTCGCTCACGCGTGGGCGACGAGCTCCAACGCGATATTGTCCGGATCCCGGAACTCCAGAATCGCCATCACCCCCAGGTCCTTGATCGGCTCGTGCGCGACCCCGAGCTCGTCGAGCAGCACCGCCGCCGCCTCGAGCGCCGCCCGATCCGGCACCGTGAACGCCAGATGATCCAGCCCGCACCGATCTTCGTGGAACCCGTCCTCGCCGACCGGCCGCAAACCCACCAACTGCGTGTCACTCACCCGGTAGAGCACCCCGCCGAACAGGAACCACAGCGCCTGCCGGGTCGCCTCGTCCGCGTTCTCGGGGCACTCCACATAGATCGGCCACCCGAACACGGCCTCGTAGAACTTCCGTGAGGCCTCGATATCGGAAACCGTCAGCCGCACATGGTCGATGGAGGAAGTTGCGATAGGCATGAGCCGATGCTGCCACGCCCAGCCCATTATGGAAAGAAATTGTTTCGTAATAGCCGGATTCGATGCGGCCGCCGTCCCCGGTGACCGCATCGGCTGCGCCGCAACGACTCCTACTCCGCGTCGTCCTTCTTGCGGGCCTTGCTCGGCTGCACGCGCGGCGGCTCGTTGGGCATCTTCGGGTAGACCGGCGGCCACGGGGCGTCCATGAGCCCGGCGGCCATGTCCTTGTCCGACATCTCCAGCAGCGGGGCGATCGATTGCGGGGTGCGGTCGGCCCACGGGTCACCGAGTGCGGCGACACGGGCGGGCACGGTGGCAATCGTCAGCTCCTCCGGGACTATCCCGGCCAGATCGTCCCAGGCGATCGGCGTCGAGACCTGCGCACCCACCTTCGGGCGCACGCACCACGCCCCGAAAACCGTTTTGTGCGGGGCATTCTGGTTGAAATCGACGAACACCCGGGAGCCGCGCTCCTCCTTCCACCACGCCGCGGTGATGGTCTCGGGATGGCGGCGTTCGAGCTCCCGGGCCAGCGCCACCGCGGCCGCCCGCACCTGATAGCCGTCCCATTCCGGCTGCAACAGCGCGTACAGGTGCAGACCGCGTGAACCGGAAGTCTTCACGCGCACATCGATGCCCAGCTCCTGGCACAACTCGCGCACCCGGAACGCGGCCGCGCGCAGATCCTCGAACGAGATGCCGGGGGAGGGGTCGAGATCGATGCGCAGCTCATCGGTCACCCCGGTCGGCGGCAGCACCGCTCCCGCCGCGTCGTACACCGGCGGCGCGGTGCTGACCTTGTCGGCGTCGGCGTGCGTGGGCCAGACGTGAAAACCCAAGCAGCCCAGGTTGACCGCCCACAGGATATGCGCCATATCGGCGGCCACCAGGGCGTCGCTGACCGTGCCGTTGGGGGTGGAGACCTCGGTGGTCTGCAACCAGTCCGGCACCGACTTGGGCACCCGCTTCTGGAACCACGATTTACCGCTCGCCCCATCGGGATAGCGTTCCAGCAGCAGCGGGCGATCACGCACCGTGCGCATCAACGGCTCACCCACGGCCAGGTAGTAGTCGACCAGATCGCGTTTGGTCTCACCCCGTTTGGTGAAATACACCTTGTCCGGATTGGAGATGGTGACGGTGCGCCCGTCCACCTCCACACTCATCGATTCCTTCACCGCGCGGCCTGTTTCGCGCTCTTGGCCTCGGCGAAGATATCGGCCAGCTCGGCCGGCGCCACCTCGTCGAGCTGGGCATAGGTACACGATGCCGGGGTGCGGTCGGTGCGGAAGCGCACCAGCCGCCCGCCGTGACGCAACCGGCCCGCCATCACATGCTCGTAGCGCACCTCGGCGACCAGTTCGGGGCGCAGCGGCTCCCACGACAGGTCCTTGCCGCCGGTCCAGCGCGACACCCCGCCGGGCATCTTGCCGTCGGCCTTGGCCTGAGCAGCCGCGTCGGCCCAGCTCTTCCACGGATGATCATCGAGGGCGCGCTCGCGCAACGGTTTCAATTCGTCCACCAACTCTTGACGGCGTTTGGCGGTGAAACTGCTCGCCACCCCGACGTGATGCAGGTTACCGTCGTCGTCGAAGAGCCCCAGCAGCAGCGAACCCACGCCCTGGCCGTCCTTGTGCCAGCGGAAACCGGCGACCACACAGTCGGCCGTGCGCTCATGCTTGATCTTGAGCATCACCCGCTTGTCCTGCAGATACGGCAGATCCGCGGCCTTGGCCATCACCCCGTCGAAGCCCGCGCCCTCGAACCGGGTGAACCAGTCCTGCGCCACCTCCGGATCGGTGGTGATCGGGGTGATGTGCGCGCGCGAGTCGTCGTCGGTGTCCAGCACGGTTTCCAGCAGTTTGCGGCGCTCGGCGAACGGCTGCTCGGTCAGATCCGCATCACCGAGCGCGAGCAGGTCGAAACCGACGAAGCTGGCCGGGGTTTCCGCGGCCAGCTTCTGCACCCGTGACGCCGCCGGATGCAAGCGCTGCTGCAGCGTGTCGAAATCCAGGCCGTTCGCGGTGACCACCACGATCTCACCGTCGATCACGCACTTGTCCGGCAGCACCTGACCCAGCAGTTCCACCAGTTCGGGGAAATACCGGGTCAGGGGCCGATCGTTGCGGGATCCGAGTTCGATCTCGTCCCCGTCGCGGAAGACGATGCAGCGGAAGCCGTCCCATTTGGGTTCGAACAGCAACCCGGGATCGCGGGGCAGGTCCGAGACCGATTTCGCCAGCATCGGTTTGACCGGCGGCATGACGGGCAGCTCCACTCCGACCTCCTCGGTTCGAGTCCTTACCCGAGACGATCGTAATCCGAACCGGTCAGTTTTCGATCCACCCGTGCTGATCCGCGAACGCCGTCAACCGATCCCGAATGGTCAGGATCTCCCCGGCCGTGAGCGCCGGCGAGGCGTCCAGCAGCAGTTCGGTGATCAGCCGCTTGTGCTCGGTCGCGCTGAGCTGACCGCCCGCACCGCGCTCCTTCTTGTGCCGGACCGGCGGCGCGGCCTGCCCGGCGACCAGCGCCAGGTTGACCGCCTTGGGTCCCCGATCACCCTCGGTCACATCGAATTCGAACACCCGCCCCTGCCGCAGCTCGTCCTCGTCCAACCCGATGTCGTTGACATGGACGAACACGTCCGGCCCACCGTCTTCCGGACGGATGAAACCGAAACCCCGAGAACTATCGAACGACACCAATTTCCCGATGGACACCTAAACACCCGCTCCTCGTCGCGTCCCTCTCGCGGTCACTCTAGTCCGCAACATGATCATTGTTGGAGGAAAGTGCCTTTTGCAACGAATTGAACACCGTCAGGCCCTGACCCACCATGCCGTTCACCAGCTCGCTCACCCCGTCCGGGCCGTTGAGCACCGTCAGATTCGCATTCGACAACCCCGCCGACGCCTGCTTCACGATCTCCGGCAACTGCTCGATCAGCAACTGGTCCAACGCGATCCGGTTGTTGCTGGCCGCCGCCTCGGCCTGGATCCGGGTGCGATCGGCCTCGGCCTCGGCCAGAATCCGCACCCGCTCGGCCTCGGCCAGCGCCGGCTTCACCACCTCGGCCTGCAACTGCTGCTCGCGCAACTCCGCCTCCTTGCGAGCCTGTTCGGCGCGCGCGGTCAGCACCTCCTGCAACGCGGTGGCCTGCGCCAGCGGACCCGCCTGCGCCGCTTCGGCATTGGCCTTGTCGATATCGCGCTGATACTGCGCCCGCAGGATCGCCGTCTCGCGCTGATACTCGGCCTGCTTGCGCTGCGACTCCTGCTCGGCCTGGGCGGCCACCTGCGCCGCGGCGGCCTGGGCGACCTGCGCGTCGCGCTGCACGGCGGCATTGTGCGGGGCGGCCAGTGCGGCGATGTAGCCCAGATTGCCGTCGTCGATGGACTGGATCTGGAACGAATCGACCGTCAGCCCGATCGACCCCATCTCGATCTTGGAGGCGATCAGCACCTCGTCGGCCAGCTTCTGGCGCTCGCGGATGATCTCCTCCACCGTCATCGAGCCCACGATCGAGCGCAGATGACCGGAGAAGATGCGACCGGTCAGCACGCTCATCTCCCGCTCCTGCTCGGACAGGAACCGTTGCGCCGCATTGACGATCGACTGCGTGTCGTTGGCGACCTTGAACGCGATCACCGCCCGCACATCCAGCTGGATGGCCTGCTTGGTGACGCAGCGTTCCCCGATCTCGGACTCGAACATCGCCAGCGACAGGTAGCTCACCTTGCGGAAGAACGGCATCACCCAGGTGCCCCGCCCGATCACCACCCGGAACGGCGCGTTGTCCTTGGTGGTGCCGCCGGAGACGAGCATCGCCTCGTCCGGATCGGGCACGTGATAACCCAGCACTGCAACTCCCCTCGATTCATCGGGAGAAACCCTCTCCCGCTTGTCAATCGCCGGGCAGGGGAATCCACGCAACAACATCGACGACACGCCCCGGATGCACACCCACCACCAGCACCGGGCTGCCCACGGGCAGTGCCTCCTCGGATTGCGCGATATAGAGCTCGGTTCCCCCGCGGATGGCGACCAATACCTCCCCGAGCGTTCCCGCGCCGCGGATCGGCGAGGTGAGCGTACCCGTCAAACCCACTACCGGGTCGATCATCGCGTGAACTCCTGCAAGAGGTGGAAGTCCCAGCGTACGAGCAGGGTCGGCGGGAGGGGGAGCGGGTCCGCGCGGCCATGTTCGCCCAAGGGTTGCTACCGCTCGGTACGATCGGTGGAGTTCGCGTTCGGTCCAACAGCTTCGGCTGGCCGCCGCCCTCTTCGCGAAGGGAGCCCGTATGTGCGCGCGTGTCGCTGACAAAAGGTGCTGGTTACCCGCCCCTCGACCTGGCAGGCTGAAGCGGTGACAACCCCTCCGGATACCCAGGCGGCCGGTGCCGCCGACGATAAACTAGACGCGCGGGTCCTCAAGATCGCGGGCGTGGTCGTGATCGGCGCGATCATGTCCATCCTCGACGTCACCGTCGTGACCGTCGCGATCCCGAAATTCCAGCAGGAATTCGACACCACCTACGCCATCGCCGCCTGGTCCATGACCGGCTACACCCTGGCGCTGGCCACCGTCATCCCGCTCACCGGCTGGGCCGCCGACCGCTTCGGCACCAAACGCCTCTACATGGCCGCGCTGGTGTTCTTCGTGCTCGGCTCGGTGCTGTGCTCGACCGCCTGGAGCATCGAATCCCTGATCGCGTTCCGCGTCGTCCAGGGCCTCGGCGGCGGCATGCTCATGCCGCTGGGCATGACGATCATGACCCACGCGGCCGGACCGCAGCGCATCGGCCGCGTCATGGCGGTGCTGGGCGTGCCCATGCTGCTCGGCCCGATCGGCGGCCCCATCCTGGGCGGCTGGCTCATCGACAGCTTCTCCTGGCACTGGATCTTCCTGATCAACCTGCCCATCGGCATCGTGGCGCTGATCCTGGCGTTCGTGATCTTCCCCGCCGACAAGCCCGAACCCTCGGAATCGTTCGACTTCCTCGGCATGCTGCTCGCCTCGCCGGGCCTGGCGCTGTTCCTGTTCGGCGTGTCCTCCATTCCGGAGGCGGGCACCGTGCTCGCGCGCAAGGTGCTGATCCCGGCCATCATCGGCGCGATCCTGTTGGTGGCGTTCGTCTTCCACGCCCTGCGCACCAAGCACCCGCTGATCGACCTGCGATTGTTCAAGAACAAGTCGCTGCGCTACGCCGTGCTCACCATGACCCTGTTCGCCATGGCGTTCTTCGGCTCCGGTCTGCTGCTGCCGTCCTACCTGCAGCAGGTGCGCGGTGAATCCACCCTCGCCGCCGGTCTGCTCATCGCACCCCAGGGCTTGGGCGCCATGCTCACCATGCCCATCGCCGGCCGCCTGGTCGACAAGATCGGCCCCGGCAAGATCGTGCTCACCGGTATCGCCGTCATGTCCCTGGGCATGGCCGTGCTGACCCGAGTCGGCGCCGACACCCCGTACGTGCTGATCTGTGGCGCCCTGTTCGTCACCGGTCTCGGCATGGGCTGCACCATGATGCCCACCATGACCGCCGCCATCCAGACCCTCACCCACGGTCAAGTCGCCCGCGGTTCGACCCTGATGAACATCGTCAACCAGACCGCCGGATCCATCGGCACCGCAACCATTTCCGTGGTCCTGACCAGCCTGCTCAACGACCACGAACTCGCGGGCGCGGCCATCGCCTCCAACTACGATCCGTCCATCGCCCAGAAGATCCCCCCGCCACTGCTCGCCGAAGGTTTCGACCAGGCCGCCGCGGCCTTCGGTCACACCTTCATCGTCGCCCTGGTGCTGCTGGTGGCCACCCTCATCCCGGCCTCCTTCCTGCCCCGCACCAAACCGGCCAATCCGGAAGGGGCGGAGAAACCCGTACTGGCGCACTAGCGTTCCCACCGCGCCTCGCGGCATCGCCCGCCTCGGTACCCGAGGCGGGCGATGCCGTTTCCGGCGTCCCTGGCCGCACGGACGGCGCGGATGTCGGTGGGTGCTGAGAGGATGCTCGCGAAAGGTTGCCGAGCAGGGGGAAAGTACGTGACGGACAAGACTTTACGGGCGATCGGCGAGCTGCTGGGAACGGTGGCGGGCGCCTTCGCCGCCCGCCGCACCGGACCGGCGGACGATCTGGTGATCGCCGTGGACGAGGTCGGTCCGATCCGGCTGCCGGTGACTTCGGCGCAGGCCCAACGGCTGTGCGAGGTCGCACGGCCGGCGCGCTACGGCCGGCGCGAGCAGACACTGCTGGACGCGACCGTGCGCGATACCTGGGAGATCCCGCGCGATCGGGTGCGGATCGAGGAACCGCGGTGGGATCGGGCGTTGGCGCCGGTGCTGGAGTCGCTGCGAGCCGAGCTGGGGTTGCCGCCGACGTGCGAACTGTCGGCGCGGCTGCATTCGATGCTGGTGTACGCGCCGGGGCAATTCTTTGCCCGCCATCAGGATTCGGAGAAGGCCGACGATATGATCGGCACGCTGGTGGTGACCCTTCCGTCGGTGTTCGCCGGCGGGGAACTCGTCATCGAGCAGCACGGGATGCAGGTCACCGACCGGGGATCGGCGCAGGAACTGTTCTTCGTCGCCTTCTACGGCGACTGCGCACACGAAGTACTGCCCGTCACCGACGGATACCGGATCGCACTGACCTACAACCTGATCGCGCGCGGGCGCACCCGGCCCGACACCGCCGCGCTGGTCCGCGAGCCCGCGGTGGCGTCGCTGGCCGAACAGTTGCGCGCGCACTTCACCACGCCGGTGGAATCATCGAGGTGGCCGGCCAGCCACGGAACCGCGAAACGTCCTCCACGTCAGCTCGTCTACCCGCTCGATCACCAGTACTCGCGGCAGGGGTTCGGCTGGGATCAGCTCAAAGGCGGCGATGCCGCCCGGACCGGGATACTGCTCGCCGCAGCCGATCTCGCGGGCTACGACACCTCGCTGGCACTCGCCGAGATCGAGGACATCTACGACGAGGACTACACCTCCGCCATGCTCATCTATCGCGAGCGCTGGGAGCGGGTGGAGAACGGCTGGCAATGCGTCGAAAGCGCCGAGGTGGACTTCGACGAGGACGGCGAGATGCTCGACCCGATCATCACCGACCCCGCGGGCGTGCCGGTGCAGTCCGCGCTGCCCTTGACCCCCGGCTCGGACGAACTCGGTGACCTGCGCTGGTCCAGCATGACGATGACATGGCTGATCGACCGCGCCGGGACCGCCGGTGTGCCCGCCGCCTGCACCGTCAGCACCGAGGAACTGTGCCCGGGCACATCGAACGCCACCCTCGCCCCCTTCGCCTCCCAGCTCGAGGGTTACATGGGCAATGAAGGCAATACCGCCAACTTCTGGTACCGGCGCGCGGCGATCGTCATCCGGCCGCACCCGTAGCCCAGATGCCGCTCAGGGCCGCGGGGATACCGCCGCGCCGCAAATCAGCATGCCCCGATGCTTTCCGCCAACTCCGCCCCGAGCGGATACACCTTCTCCGGCGGAACAAGATTCTTGGCCCGATCCACCCGCCCGTCCCGCAACTGCCCGGAAATCTTGTGCACCAGCGGAGTGAGATCGCGAATCTCCACCGTCCACTCGTTCACGTACTCCTCGATGATGTTGCGCGACAGGCCGACCTGAATGCTGCGGTGATCGAGCTTGGACCCGCGGATCGAATACTCCGGATCCCACTGCACATGCACCGCCGCATGCTTGAACGCCGCGCGCCACTGCACCGCATCGGCATACACCCGCCGCTCCGGACTGGTCAGCACGCCCTGCCCGAGCGCCTCCTCCCAGCCGGCCCGCGTGATCCGCACCGCGAGAATCCGCTCCTGCCCCGGCTTGCGCCCCCAATTGCTGCGATGCATGAGCCACCGGAACGACGGCTTGATCCACGTCATCCGATTGACCGAGAACGGTTCGACGAACCGCTGCGCCGCTACCGCCGGTCCCGCGATCGCCTCCCTGAACGCCTGATACACCACGATGGTGTCGCGGTCGAAGTCCGCGCGAATTTCGTACTGATTCATAACGTCCGCAGACTATGACCGCGAAAGTGCGCGCACCACCGGATTTTCGCGTGTGGCCGTCAGAGCGGCCGGACGTCGTCGATGCCGGGCGGTTGCGGGCTCGGTGGTGGGGAATCGTCGCTGCCGGTGACGGGGTTCAGGCTGGGGCGGGTGTTGATCAGGTCGGTCAGTGTGGTGGGGGCGTGGCCGGGTGCGTGGGTGGTGAGGGAGCGGCGGACCTCGTCGGCATAGGGTGAGTCCCACCAGGGTTCGGTGCGGATCAGGGTCGGGGGCGCGCCGGCGGGGAAGAGGACGGCTCGGCCGCGAGGGAGGGCGCGCAGGTCGGCGGCGGTGAGTTCTTCGGTGCCCATGGTGTCGGCGCGGTCGCGCAGGAAGGCGGCGTCGTCGATACCGGGGCCGAGAACTTTGAGGGTCGCGGCCGACCACAGTTCGTTCATCCCGCGCGGGCCCCAGCAGCGGATGCCCTGGGCCCAGGATTGCAGCAGGACCACCGTGGTGATGCCGTGGGCGCCAAAGCGGCCGCAGCGTTGCGGGAAGTCGTTCCAGCGCAGGGTATCGGCGGCATCGTCCAGGACCGCGACCACAGGGGTGTGCAGGCGGGCGCCTGGGGAAGCGAGGGCGCGCGACATCGCTACGTCGAGAACGGCTTCGGTGAGGGCGCCGACGAGCGGGGCAGCCGAGCCGTGGCCTTGGGTGGCGACGCAGTACAGGGTGCCGAGGCGGTCGAGGAAATCGGATTCGTCGAAGCGGATGCGGTTGCCGCCGGGCGTGATCCACGGGTGCATATCGGTGTATTGCAGGCAGCGCACCATCACCTTGGCGGTGCCGAAAATGCCGCTGCGCGTGCGTTCGTCGGTGTTGTAGATCGCAGCGATACCGGCCGCGGCGAAATTACGACCATGCACCCGCAACAGCTCGACCGGTTCACTGTCCATCGGATTGGCAATCCAATCCCAGACCTGCACGATCGGACGGGAATCGAGGGAAGCAGCCAAGAACAGCCCCGCCAGCAACTCCTCGCCCTCGATATCGAAATAATCGCGCGCCTCATTGCGCAGCTCACCATGAGCGAAATGCCCGGCCAGGTGCGCGGCGCGTTTACGATCACCGGCCACCCACGCCAAAGGATCCCAATACCAAGTGGGTTCGTCACCGAGCCGGCCTTCAGGATCGAACACCCGCACCGGACTGCCCTTGGCCTCACGAACCGCACGAGTGGCATCGACGAGCCGACGATCAGCAGTAGTAGCGATGACCGCCCCGATGGCATGCAACACCGCAGGAACAGCCCGCGCCGACGACTTCCCTTGCCGCGGACCCCAAATATCGAGATACAAATCCTCGAACGACCCGAACAACCGCCGCCCATCGCCAACCGCCACCCCGAGCGGCAACCCCGCCGGATCCTCACGCCCCACCCGCACCCCCGCCACCCGAGCCCGCTCCCGCACCCCCTCCTCGGTCAAAAACCGCAACGCCGCCCCGGTCCCCAACGCATCAGCCTTCTCGTCAATAGGCAACCGCCCCCGCCCCCGCCACCGATGCACCAGCCCCCACACCACAACCACCAACACCAACGCCCCACCCACCACCCCGACCCGAACCGGATCGCGAGTCCAATCAGCTTGCCCGGCAGCAATTTCAGTGATCATGGCCATCGGATGCACCGATACATCCTCGCGCACGCCCACCCACCCCGGCAGCGGAACAGGGGCGGACAACCCCATGCCACCACCTCCGTCCGGGGATCACGCAGTCCCGCAAGACATTCGATGCCGACCAGTCCGGCATCACCCCAAACCGACCCCGCACACTGAACGTCGGAATCTGTCGGTCCCGCGCGTCATACTGGCGCACATGGGGTACGAAGCGGTGCGACGGCATTCGCGCAGGGAAAAGCTCGGCGGAAGCTATGTGCGCGCACACGGCCGCTTCACCGCCGTGCTACCCGTTCCAGGCTTCATGCTGAAGAACGCGGCGCGAACCCGGCGCGCATTCAGATGAGCCAGTCATTCGTGCCCGCGCGCTTGCCAGATGCCATCCACCCGGTGGCGCGCACTACCTCCTGTGCGATGTCCACGACACCGCGCTCGTCGGTCGCCACCCGCACCGTGCCCGCGGGTGCCTGCCGATCCAGCAGCCGTGCCTTACGGGCACTGCCGTCCAATTCTTGCGCCAGACCCGAGCCCAGCTCCCGGCGCCTGAGCCGCTCACCGGTTGTGGTGTCGGTGGCCGTGAGCAGGACTCGTACGATCCGCACATCCGCACCCATTGCACGCTCGAACATAGCGGTCGCCTCGGGCAGCACGCTCACCGTATTCATATAGATCAACCGGCGATAACCGCGCCGCGCGAAGTTGGCCCACACCGCGGTCAGATTGCACGTGGTGATCTCCGCACGGAGCGGATCCCCCGCCGGAGCCGGATGCACCTGCCCCAGGTAATCACCATCGATGATCGCGTGCGACACCGCCGCATCCCGCAGCAACGCCGAGACTTCCCACCCCACCGTCGTCTTGCCGACCCCGGCCCGGCCGCCGATGAGCAGCACCTCCGCCTGATCCACAATCAAGAAGCATGCCAGCTGTAACTTGCTGCGCGCGAACGGTTTCGGTCGGCCCGGAGCAGAACTCGCCGAACCGCTCAGCGCTGACCCGGTGGAATGATCCGCTCAGCCGAAATGCTCGAGCAGGAGCGGTGCGAGCAAGGCCGGCTGGTTGAGGATTTCGTGATCGGCGCCGGGGAGGACTATCCGGCGAGCGCCCGGGATGGCGGCGGCCAGCGCCTGGTTCGCTTGCTGGATCCAGGGCCAGGTCTGATCACCATTGACGACCAGTGTCGGGATCGCGATCCTGGCATATCGGTCGGCTTGCAGCCGCATACCGGGACCGCAGACGGCGACGTCATAGGGCAGGCTGCCGGCCTGAGCGCACAGGAACTCCCATACCGGCGACTGACGCATCTCGGCGACCATCGCCACCGGGACCCCTACCTGCTCGGTGAGGAACAGTTCGGCGGCGCCGTCACGCTCGCCGCCGGCCAGGAGCGCTACGAGCCGATCGAACACCTCACCCTGCGGTTCCGGGCGATTCCCGTCGACCACCGCGGGCATCTCGTACACCGCGACTTTGCCGATCGGCAGCCCTCGCAGCACCCCTTCCAAAGCCAAAGCGGCACCGGAAGAATGGCCGAACACGTGCGCCGACCCGCCGACATGCTCGATCACCGCCGCCAGATCCTCGATCTCGGATTGCACGGCATACTCACCGCGCACATCGGTACTGCCGCCCCGGCCCCGCCGGTCGTACGCGACCGCGGTCATCTGCGGGGCCAATGTCGAAGCGAGCGCGGCGACAGTGGAGCGGTCGTTGAACGCGCCCCCGATCAGAATCACCGGCGTGCCCGAACCCACGCACTCGACCGCGATCATGCTGCCATCGGCGGAGGAAACAGTGGTCAAAGTCGGAGTCGTCATGAAACCAATACCTTTCGGCGAATGCGGATACGTGCTCAGGCGGCGACTGGAAAACGGAAACTCAAGTGAGTGACGGCAGGTGAGTCGAGCACCCGGAATCGCTCCAGCTCGATCAACTCCTCGCGCAACACCCGTGCGTCGACGCCACAGAGAAAGCGATCCAGCTTGACCGTCATGTCGGCCCGCACGTTGGGCATGTCATCTCCTCGATGTCGTCGAATCCCGGACGACTACCCCTCGAACGAGCCGTCCCGGATTCGACATCGACGCCGACAAGATCAGCCGACTGTGAGCCACCTCATAGCCGACGCACACTCCGGACACCCGAAACAGCCGGATCGATCGCCGCCAACCCGACAGGCGATCGATCCGACGCGCCACGACCGGCGATCGGTGGGCAGGCCACCGATCACCGGTCGGGAGTATGGAATTCTCAGCGCGAGAACGTGTTTCGCAGGTCGGTGAGGCCGGCGCGGCGCTCATAGGCGATCCAGGCGAAGATGGCGGCCAGGGCCAGGGGGAAGATCGCCATGCCGGGCTTGTCGGCGATGAAAGCCTGGGTGGCGGCGGCGAGGACGGTGAGGACCGACAGGCCGGCGGCTGCCAGGGCGGTCAGGCGGGGGACCATCAGGCCGATGCCGCCGGCGACCTCGCAGATGCCGATGAAGATGAGCAGGCCGAAGGAGATGGTGAGGTTCTCGGGGGCGTTGTCCATCAGGGTGTGCGGGATGACGAGCTTCGGGCCGCCGGAGGCGATGATGAAGAACAGGCCGAGCACGATCTGCAGGGTCCACAGGACACGATTGCGGATCTTGCCGGGGCGGTAGGTGAAGTCGGTGGCGTAAGCGGCGGAGGCGTTGGCGGTGGTCATTGTCGGTCCTTCAGGTCGGTCGCGCCGGGTTGGTAGCGCGTTCAACAGATAGGACGGAGCGCCGTGCCGGGATTCATCGGTGCGGTGCAGAAATTTTCGGGCGAGCTCACGAATGAGGGTGAGTGCGCGGCTGATCCGGGGGTGCGGGGACGGTCAAAGGTGCTGCGGCTCGTTGTCTACCGGCACCGGCAGAGCGGGCGACAGGGTGCACAACGCGGGAGGAGCCTCGGGCGGTGCGGGCGTGCCCCGGTACGCGGCCTCGCGCAGCCGGCGGGTCAGGACGTCGCGGCGGGCGCTGAGCATTTCGATCTGGGTGGTCAGATCCTCGATGGCCCTGCGGTATTCGGCGAGGGAGGCGGGGCAGTCGTCGCTGTTGGTGCTGCCGTCGGCGAGGCAGTCGAGGAAGGGGCGGGTGTCTTCGACGGGGATGCCGAGGCGGTTGAGGCCGCGGATTTCCTGGACTGCGCGGACGGCGTGGTCGTCGTAGTCGCGGTAGCCGTTGGCGCGGCGGGCCGGAGAGACCAGGCCGAGGGACTCGTATCTGCGGATCGCTTTGGGGCTGGCGCCGGTGAGGGCCGCGAGTTCGCCGATCTTCATGGGTCGACGGTAAACCTTGCCCTCGGGGGCAGGGTCAAGGTCGGGGCAGGTGCGGGAGGGCGGTGGTCAGGATTTCGGCGGTGTCGGCGTGCAATGCCTGTGCGGCGGTGCGGCCGGTCACCGCGAGGTAGGTGTCTACCAGGCGGTTTCCTGCCGCGTAGCCCGCGCCGGTCGGCAGACCCACCGGTTCGACGCCGTAGCGGCGGGCGGTGTCGTCGCCGTGGACCCACGCGGTGAAATTCGCCATGCCGGTCACGCCCAGGCCCGAAATCACCTTGGCGAACACGGCATCGTCGTGCAGATGCGGCACACCGATTCGGGTGTAACCGATTTCGTCGCCGTAGAGCTGCCGGGCGAACGCGTCGGCCAAACCTTCCGACACCACATGCTCACCGACGGTGACGGTCGCCGGATCCCACACCACCCCGCCGGGACCGTAGCGCAGATTGTGGGCCAGCTCGTGCACGGCGGTCGCCTCGAGCCGCGCCAGATTCTCCGGGAACGGCCACAGCGTGATCACGATGAAACCCGAAATACCGCCATTGCCGGTCACTCCGAGCGCCGGACCCATGAAATGCGCATCACCGGGGTCGCCCAGCACGAACAACACGGTGATGTCGGGAACCTCCAGCCCGGGCGTCGCGGCCAGCTGCACGGCGAGCGCGTCGTCCAGGGCGCGCCGCAGCCGCTGCCAGGCCCCGGCCGCTTCCAGAACATCCAGCGCCTCCAGGCACCGCTGTTCGTCACGGTCGATCGGGAACCCCGAACCCATCGCGTGCATGGCCACCAGATCCACCTCACCCGGGAAATACCGGTACATCCCGCTCATCGGTTCCAGCATCGCCTGCAACAGCGCGGCGCGATCGGCGTTGGGCGCGAGCAGGATTCGCCGCATCGCCGCATCGGTCTCGAGCACGGTGATCGTCATGTCATCCGACGCTAAACCTTTCCGCAGCGGCAAGGTCAAACCGATTGCCCGGCAGTAACCCACCCCACATCGGGGTTGCGGTATCCGTCCCGGAGGTGTTTACTCGTCGACGCAAGGTGCCGTCGTTAGCTGAGGCTCCTTCACGGATACAGGCCGGCGATCCCGAACGTCGAGAGACGCCCCGGATCAGGACAGGTCTCCCCGGATTAAGGGGACACCCCGACCGGCTACACACCCCAAACACCGGGTGGGTTCACGCCGTGGAGTGCTGAAGGTCTTACGAGGAGTGGTACTCGACCTGGCGATTCCCCGCCGATCCCGCTCCCTTGGCGTTCATTGCGCACGCGTGGAGCGGAGGTGGTTGTGATGCCCGACGGATCAGACAAAGTTCCGTTAGCCAATCGTTCACTCGGCGACACTCCCGCAATCCGCTGCACGCTGCCACCATCCCGGTAGCGTGCGATTTCGAGTGCGCCGACCTCTACCGGGAGGGCGTCATGACCACCTTGGAAATGCTGCTCCGGCTCGGCGCCGGCGTCGGACTCGGCGCGGTGATCGGGTTCGAGCGGCAGTATCGGGCTCGCATGGCCGGACTGCGCACCAACGCGCTGGTCGCGGCCGGAGCCACCCTGTTCGTACTACTGTCGGCACACGGCTTCAGCGGCAGCGACGCTGACCCGACACGTGTTGCGGCACAGATCGTTTCGGGCATCGGATTCCTGGGCGCGGGTGTCATCCTGCGCGACGGGTTCAATATCCGCGGCCTCAACACCGCCGCCACCCTGTGGTGCGCGGCCGCCGTCGGCTCCCTCGCCGGCGCGGGCATGTACACCACCGCGGCCGCCGGGGCGTTGGTCGTGGTCGTGGTCAACACCGCGCTGCGCACCGCCGCCCGCGCCGTCGACCGTCCCATCGACGACGGCACCGCGATCGAAGCGCTGTACGCGTTCACCGCCGACACCGACGACGCGCACGAAGCGCACGTGCGAGCCCTGCTCGTACAGTCGCTGACCCGCACCGATTTCCGGCTCGTATCCATCTCGAGCCACGACACCGACAACGGGCGCGTCCAGGTGCGCGCCGAACTGACCGGCCTGCGCCGCGACGACCGCCAGATGGAAGCAGCGGTCAGCCGGCTGAGCCTGGAACCCTCGGTGACCAGCGTGGGCTGGCGCACCGTGCCGCAGCCGGAGGTGCAGGCATGACCACCACGACCTTTCCGTCCCGGGGCGTGCTCGAGCGCCCCCGCTCCCGCTGGGCCGACGTGGCGGTGTTCCTCGGCGCGGCCGTCCTGATCTGGCTGGTGGTGCGGGTGTCGGCGGGCATGAACGTGCCCTTCCACGACACCGACGCCACCGCAACCATTTCCACCGATCCGGCCGAACTGCCGTATTACGCGGCGCGCTCGCTGCTGCGCATGTTCCTCGCGCTGGGCGCCTCGATCCTGTTCACCTTCGTCTTCGCCACCGCCGCGGCCCGGCTGCCGCGCGCGGAGAAGGTGATGCTGCCCGCGCTCGACATCCTGCAATCGGTGCCGGTGCTCGGCTTCCTGTCGGTCACCGTCGCCGGATTCATCGCCCTGTTCCCGGGCTCCTCGCTCGGGCTCGAGGCGGCGTCCATCTTCGCCATCTTCACCTCGCAGGCCTGGAACATGGCGTTCGCGTTCCATCACAGCCTGGTGTCGCAGCCGCGCGAACTCGACGAAGCCGCCCGGAACCTGAGATTGTCACGCTGGCAACGGTTCTGGCGGATGGATGTGCCCAGCGGCATGTTCCCGCTGGTGTGGAACGCCATGATGAGCTTCGGCGGCGGCTGGTTCTTCCTGACCGCGTCGGAGGCGATCAGCGTCAACAATCGCGAATACATGCTGCCCGGCATCGGGTCGTATGTGGCGGTGGCGGCCGGGGACGGGGCGTCCGGCAAGGTCGGGCTGGCCATCCTCACCATGATCGTGATGGTGATCGGGTTGAACATCCTGTTCTGGCGGCCGATCACGGTGTGGGCCGAACGGTTCCGGGTCGAGGACACCGAAGCCGCCGACAGCCCGCGCAGCCTGGTGCTGGATCTGTTGCGGCGCAGTCACATTCCCGGCCTGCTCGGGCGGGTGTTCGGGCCGCTGGTGTATCCGGTCGACCGGTTCATGAGCGTGTTCGGGCTCGCCGAGCATCCGCTGTACGTGCCGCGGGCGCGGCGGCGGGCGGGGGATGTGGCGTTCACGGTGATCGTGGGGGCGGTGCTGGTGGTGGGCTGCTACTACATGCTGCGCTACATCGATTCCACCGTCGGGTTCGGGGAGATCGCGCACGCGGCCGGGCTCGGGGGCATCACGCTGCTGCGGGTGATCGTCGTACTGATCTTCGCGACCCTGGTGTGGGTGCCTATCGGCGTGTGGATCGGGTTGAACCCCAAGGTATCCCGGCTCGCGCAGCCGGTGGTGCAGGTGCTGGCCAGCTTCCCGGCCAACTTCCTGTTCCCGCTCGTGGGCGCGATACTGGTGGCCACCAACTCGAGCCTGCAATGGGCCGGCATCATCCTGATGGCGCTCGGCGCGCAGTGGTACATCCTGTTCAACGTGATCGCCGGCGCCTCCGCGGTGCCCAACGATCTGCGTGAAGCCGCCGCCAACCTGCGCCTGCCGCGAAACCTGTGGTGGCGCAAGCTGATCCTGCCCGCCGTGTTCCCCAGCTATGTCACCGGCGCCATCACCGCGGCCGGCGGCGCCTGGAACGCCTCCATCGTCGCCGAGGTCGTCACCTTCGGCTCCACCACGCTGACGGCCACCGGCCTGGGCGCCTATATCGCCGATGCCACCGGCGCCGGGGACAGCCCGCGCATCCTGGTCGGCGTGCTCGTCATGAGCGCCTACGTCGTCGGCCTCAACCGTCTCTTCTGGCGCCGCCTCTACGCCCTCGCGCAGCGCCGCTACTCGCTCTGAGAACAGGGAGAATTCACATGACCTCCACCTTCACCCCCGGCGAAGTCCTCATCGACATCGACGACGTCGGCATGTCCTTCACCGGTGCGGCCGGGGAACGCTTGCAGGTGCTCGATCACGTCGATCTGCAATTGCGCGACGGCGAGATCGTGGCGCTGCTGGGGCGGTCCGGGTCCGGCAAGTCCACGCTGCTGCGCGCCATCGCCGGATTGCTCGCGCCCACCACCGGGCAGGTGCGGTACCGGGGACGCAGGCTCACCGGGGCCAATCCCGGTGCGGCGCTGGTGTTCCAGTCCTTCGCGCTGATGCCGTGGCTGACCGTGCAGGACAATGTCGAACTCGGGCTGGCCGCGCGCGGCATCGCCCCCGAGGCGCGACGGCGCCGGGCGCTGGAAGCCATCGACCGGATCGGGCTCGACGGCTTCGAATCCGCCTACCCCAAGGAGCTTTCCGGCGGGATGCGCCAGCGGGTCGGGTTCGCCCGCGCCCTCGTCCTCGAGCCCGATCTGCTGCTCATGGACGAACCGTTCTCCGCCCTGGACGTCCTGACCGCCGAGAACCTGCGCACCGAACTGGTGAACCTGTGGTCCACCAAGGACTTTCCCACCAAATGCGTCTGCATCGTCACCCACAACATCGAGGAAGCCGTCCAGCTCGCCGACCGCGTGGTGGTGCTGGGCGCCAACCCCGGCCATATCATCGCCGAAGTGGTGATCGACCAGCCCCGCCCCCGCAACCGTCGCGCCCCCGGCTTCCAGGTCCTGGTCGACCAGATCTACGGCCTGCTCACCGGTCGCGACTCCGAAACCGCCACCGTCACACCCGATTCCGGCACCCCCTTCACCACCCCTTTGCCCGCCGCCTCGGTAGGCGGCATCGCCGGCCTCCTGGAACTGGTCTGGGGCAGCGACGGCCGCGCCGATCTGCCCGTGATCGCCGACGAACTCAACTTCGAACTCGACGACCTGCTACCCCTCGTCGACGCCGCCGCCCTCCTGGGCTTCCTCACCGTCGACTCCGGCGACGTCATCCTCACCAATGTCGGCGCCCGCTTCGTCCACGCCGACATCCAAGCCTCCAAACAACTCTTCGCCGCCCAAGCCCGCCGCCGCGCCCCCCTCGTGCGCACCATCTGCAGCGCCCTCATCGGCAGCTCCGACGAATCCGCCCGCGCCGACTTCGTCCTGGATCTGCTGAAGCGCGGCTTCTCCGACGAAGACGCCAGAAAACAACTCGACATCGCCATCGACTGGGGCCGCTACGGCGAGCTCTACGACTACGACACCGACTCCGGCCGCATCACCGCCGACCCCACCGCCGACCTCCGCCCCGACCCCGCCTGATCCGCAGATCACGGCCGCAAACGCACATCCGACTGTATTCTCTGCTGTATGACGACACGCCTGAACATCACCCTGCCCGACGAGGTGGCGATCAAGCTGCGTGCCGCCTCGGACAACAAGCCGAGCGAATACATCGAACGTGCGGTGACCCGGCAAATGCTCGCCGACGACCTGCGCAAACTGGCCGAGTGGGAAAGCGCGAACCGACCGAACCAGGAATTCCAACGCCTAGATGACGAAGCGGCCGAGGAAGTCCTGTTCGGGCGGTCGGCTGAGTGAACATCCGGCAAGGACAGATCTGGAAAGTCGAAAGCCGCCTGTCCGGCACGGTCGCCCAAGCCGTCGTCGTGGACAGCGACCTGATGGCCGAGGCCCGTCAGCGAATTCTGGTGGCACCACTCCGCCCGGCCCGCGAAGTACCCCGCGCACTACAACTGCTGACCGCCGAGCTCCCCGACGGCACCGCAGTAGCGGTCTACGACCTCGTCCTGGTCCCGAAGAACACCCTCGACGAATGCCTGGGCACGATTCCACCGGACGCACTGGCACAAGTGAAGATCGCACTTCGCGCCAGATTCGACCTGTAGCCCTCCGGGGCCTGGCATGGGAGGAGCTCGTGGCTACGGCAATCGAGAACTACCACTGGGAAAGCGATTTCGCGCACGAACACCAGGCCATCGGCAGGGCCGAAGGTCGAGCTGAAGGCCGGACCGAGACCTTGGCGGCAACTGTTTTGCGGATTCTCGATCGGCGTGGCTTGGCGGTCGTGGACTCCGCCGATCTGATCTTCGATTTCGAGTGATTGCCGACGACGGGGTGCTGGCCGTCTGGATCGAAGGTTAGTGGGGGTCAGGGGTGGTGGGCCAGTGGGGGTGCCAGGGGTTTTCGGGGCGTTCGGTCTCTTCGAGGAAGATGCGGAGGCCTTCGGAGATTTTGCCGGCGGTGGTTTCGAGTTGTTCGGGGGTGAGGGGGGTGTTGAAGGCGGCGGCGTGCAGGAGTTGGTTGCGGGCGTGGTCGAGGTTCATGGTTGCCCAGTCGCGGCGGGAGAGTTCAGGCATGCGGGGAGACTACCTCGAGTAGAACGTATGTTCGAGTGTTCGAGGGTGGGAATTTTCTCGGCGGTGGGGTGTGAGTTGTGCGGTGCGCCTTGCGGTTCCGGTGGGGTGGGTGGGGCGAGGCGGGGTGGGGTGGGGTCAGGCTGCGTGGGTGGTGGGGGAGGTGGTGGCGAAGGAGGCCAGGAGGATGCTGCGGTAGAGGTCGCGGAGGCGTTCGTAGCGATAGCGGTTGTAGGCCAGCGGTTCCAGGGTCAGGCGGCGGGGGAGGTAGCGCCAGGCGGCGCTGAGAGTGGTGGTGTAGAGGGTGAATTCGAGTTGGTGCAGGGGATTCCAGTGCACGCCGAGGAGCTGCCGCATACGGGGATGGGCCGCGCCGGAGGAGCAGATGGTCACCGGGCGGGCCGCGACGGTGGTCGCCAGTCGCCAGAGCGGGGTCAGGGCGGGGCGGGCGACGGGTGGCACGAACAAGGTGGGGAGGGGGAGGGATTGGAAGCTGCGGCGGGCGAATTGGAGGAATTCGTTGTCGGCCAGCTGGGTGGTGGCTACGCGGTCGTAGTAGGCGCGCATGTCGGCGAGGGTTTCGGGGAGTTTGCCCCGGGCGCCGGGCAATTCGAGGTAGCCCAATTCGGCGCGCAGGGTTTGGTAGACGAGTTCTTCGTCGGCGGGGGTGAGCGTGCGGCCGCACAGGTGGATGTAGGCCTGGTGCACGGCATTGAGGCCGCTGACGGCGACCCAGGTCCACAACTCGGGGGTCAGGGCGCTGTAGCGGGTCCCGGCGAATTCGCCGATACCGGTGCCGCGCACATCGCGGTGCAGACGCTTGAGCTCCTCGCGGAAGGCTTGCGCGTCAACGGGATCGGTGAAACCCATCAGCACGGTGAAGGCGGCGCTGCGCAGGCCGCGGTCGGTGAAATTGTCGGCGAACCGGCCGGTGCGATCGACGGCGGCGGCGATCTCGCGATACGCGACCTGATCGAGGGCCAGCCGGCCGAAGACGGCGGCGAGGGGCGAGCCGGTGAACCAGCGGACGTCGTCGGCCAGTGAAACCTGGTGCGGCACTGCACTCATGGTGACCATCCGAGATGGGAAGAAGAGAGTAATTTACTCTCACTGTATGCCCGGTCCCGGGCGCCGCCGACCCGCGGAAATCGAAATGTTGGCCGATCGTCACCGCGGCGATCACCGCGCAGAACTCAACCCCGGTACATCGACCGATACGCCGCGATGGTCTGCACCAGATGATCCACGATCTGATCCCGCGACGCCCGCAGCGTCCCGTTCAACCACGCCGAGAACATCCCCGCGTTCCCGCTCGCCATGGTCACCGCCGCCACCCGCCGCTGCACCGGATCCTCGATATGGGCGAACAGATGATCCTGGATCAGCCGGGTGAACGCCGGCATCACCGCGATGGTCGTCTGCCCCAGCCCGGTCGAGGAGTACGGCTCCACCAGGAACAACCGCGACTTGCGCGGATCCTCGAGCACCTTGTCGACCAGCGCCTCCGACAAGGCCCGATCCCGATCCGGATCGTCCCCCACCGCGAACGCCGTCATCGGCTCCAGGAACTCGTCGGCGATCTGCCGGTACAGCACATCCAGCAGTTCGTCTCGGCTGCTGAACGATTCGTAGAAATACCGATCGGTCAAGGTCGCCCGCCGGCACACCGCCCGCATGGTGACCGCCCCCGCCCCGGATTCGCCGATCAGATCCAGCGCCGCGTCGAGCAGCGCCGCCCGCCGCGCCTCCCGGCGTTCGGTGAGCGTGGTTCCACCCCAGATACGGGGTTCGGCGTCGTTGGAGGGCTGACCAGTGTGCACCGGGTCAAGGGTAGTGCCCAGCGCGGGCGGCTCGCGCACACCAGGCCCGCTGAGAGGTCGCCGCGCCGCCCTACCCGGCTACCCCAGCAGCTCGTCCAGATAGCACCACCGCCACGATTCGCCCGGCTCCACACTGCGCATCACCGGATGCCCGGTGGAGTTGAAATGCTTGGTGGCGTGATTGCCCACCGAGGAATCGCAGCAGGCCACATGCCCGCAGTCCAGGCACATCCGCAGATGCACCCACACCAGCCCCTCCTCCAGGCATTCCCCGCACGCATCGGGCAGATCGGGCACCTGCGTGCACGGCGCGGCCCGCAGATGCTCACACCCGCCGGTGATGGGCGGCGCGAGCAGATAGTGGTCGTCGTCGGAGTCGGCCTCGGCGATCCGGTCGATGGTGGATTCCTCCATATCGATGGTCGCCATCACCGCCTGCAGCACCTCGGTCTCCACGGTCCCGGAATTGCGGATCCGCAGCAGCGTTTCGCGTTCGGCCGCCAGCATGGCCAGCCGCAGCCGCCGATACTCACCGCCCGGGGTCACCCGCTGGGATTCCGAGCGCCCCAGCAATTCCCACGCCGACCGCGCCCGGTACATCACCCGCATGCGCAGCTCCTCGACCACTTCCGGCGGCGTCTCCTCGACGATATTGGCCTCGAGCGCCGCCAGCCCCGCCGCGGTCGCCTGCTGCAGCAGGTTCGCCTCCTGCAGCAGATCCTCGGCATGGCTGGGCCCGCGCAGTTTCAGCGCCCGCACCACCCACGGCAGCGAAATGCCCTGCAACAGCAGCGTTCCGGCCACCACCACGACCGCGAGCAGCGTCAAGGTCGCCACTTCGGGGGTATCGAGGGGCAGCAGCAGCGCCGCCGCGAGGGTCACCACGCCGCGCATGCCCGCCCAGGACACCACCGCGGGCCCGGTCCAGTTGGGCTTCGGCTTGCCCTGCCGCCGCCCTTCGACATACCAGGCGAAATAGGTGGCCGGGAACATCCAGATCGGCCGCACCACGATCACCGTCAGCAGCACCGCCGCACAGGTGACGATCAGCGTGGAGTGCGGCAGATCGCTGTGCCAGGCGTCCTCGACGATATGGCGCACCTGCAATCCGATGAGCAGGAACACCGCGCTCTCCAGAATGAACGCGATGGTGCGCCAATTGGTGTGCTCGGCGATCCGCGAGGCCGCGCTCTGCCAGTGCGGCGCCCCGTGCCCGAGGATCAGCCCGCAGGTCACCACCGCGATCACCCCGGAGGCGTGCACCGATTCGGCCGGCAGATACACCGCCCACGGCGCCAGCAGCGACACGCTGGTGTCGAGCACCGGATCGGTGATGCGCTTGCGCAGGAACACCAGCACCGTCGCCGCGATCGCGCCGATCAGCGCCCCGCCGCCGGCCGCCCCGAGGAAGTCGAGCCCGGCCTCCCACATGGTGAACGTCCCCGCCATGGCCGCGACCGCCGTGCGCAGCGTGACCAGCGCGGTGGCGTCGTTGAACAGCGATTCGCCCTCGAGCAGCGTGGTGAGCCGCCGCGGCATCCCCACTCGCCGCGCGACCGCGGTGGCCGCGACCGCGTCCGGCGGCGCCACCACCGCGCCGATGGCCACCGCCGCCGAGAACGGCACGGGCAGCAGCCAATACACCACCCCGCCCACCGCGAACGCCGTGAACAGCACCAACCCCACCGACATGAGCGTGATCGACACCTTCTTGGGCCGGAAGTCGACCAGCGAGGTGCGAATCGCGGTGGTGTAGAGCAGGGGCGGCAGCAGTCCCAGCAGCACCAGTTCGGGGTCGATGTCGAACTCGGGCACGAACGGCAGATAGGAGGCGATCACCCCCGCGATGGTGAGTACGAACGGTTCCGCGACGCCGATCCGCCGGGCCAGGGCCGCCAGCGCTACCGCGGCCGCCACCAATGCGATTAGTCCGAACGCCACCTCCACAAGGTCACATCGTGCCAGTTCGATCGCGCCCGTCGCGCACCGACCGGCCGGTGCGCAAGTCCGCGTTCACAACCGCGGCGCGGATTCCATCGCCTTGCCGCTGTCCCGCCACGCCCCGATACCCCCGGCCAGGCTCGCCGCGTCGTACCCCGCCCGCCGCGCCAGCGCCGCGAACCGCAGCGACACCTCACCCACCGGGCATACGAAAACCAGTGGCCGCGAACGCGAGAACGGCACCCCCTGGGCGAACATGTCCTCGAGCTGATCGTCGCGAATGTTCACCGCCCCCGGCACGTGCGCGATCCGGTACGCCATCGCACCCCGGGTATCGACGATGGTCGGCCGCGCACCGCGATCGAGCTCCTCGAGCGCATCCGGCGACAACTGCGGCGTGGCCTCCAGCTCGGCGGCCGAGGGCGGCTGCGCCCGAACCGCTTTCCCGAACAGCTCCGGCCGTCGCTTGCGGATATAGGACAGGTACGGTTCGAGCCGATCGCAGACGATGAACACCGCCGTCACCGGCCGCCCCGGATTCGAATCCGCCACGCCCGCCAGCTCTTCCAGCGCCGCCGCATACGTCGCGCCGCTGGTCGGCCCCGCCAGCACCCCGTGCCGCACCGCCAATTCCAGGGTCGCGTCCACCGCCCGCCCGGCCTCCACGCTCACGATCCGGTCGTAGAACTCCGGCTGGAACAACCCCACATCCCACATCTCGGTCTCGGACCGGATCCCCGGAATGAAATCGCCGCGCTCGGACACCACCGCGAGGGTCTTGAGCTCCGGATTGTGCTTGCGCAGGAACGTCGCCGCCCCGCGCGTGGACCCGGTGGTGCCCAGCCCGCCGATCAGATAGTCGACCCGCGTGATCCCGTCGCGCGCCAGATCCTCGTGAATCTCACGCCCCGTCCCCTGATAGTGCGCCTCGATATTCTTCTCGCTCGTGTACTGCGAGGGGTGATACCACTGCGCCGGCGCCTTGGCCATCGTCGATTCGATCACCGAGTACACGTCGTTGGGCGCGGTCGGGTCCGGGCATTCCGACAGTCCGGGCAGTTCCTCGATATCGGTGTCGAACAGCTGCAACAGCTCTCGCACCTCACCCACCCGGATCCGGTTGGTCACCGCCCGCAGCCGCACCCCGCGCATGCCCGCCAGAATCCGTAACGCCTTGGCGGTATTGCCGCTCGAGGCCTCGATCAGCGATTGCCCGCGCGCGGCGATCTCGTCCAGATCGTCGCGAATCATCCCCCACGCCACCCGATCCTTGACCGACCCGAACGGGTTGAAGAATTCGAGCTTGGCGTACAACTCCACGTTCGGCAGTGCGTGCACCGCCGGATCCAGCCGCAGCAACGGCGTATTGCCGATGAGTTCGGTGATGTGGTCGTAGCGCATTACCGCCCCCGCTCGGGCTGGTAGTCCCCGTCCCGGCACACCCGGAACCCGTCGCGTTCGCGCGTCACCACCAGCTTGGGCGGCAGTCGATGCATGGATGCGGTCGCTGCCGACAAATCCATATGGTAGGCAGCGGTATTGGGGAACACGATCAGATCCCCGGGTTCGGGCCGCGCCGGCAACCACACCTTGTGATTGGTGATCAGATCCCGTTCCAGGCACAGCCGCCCCGCCAAAAACACCCCGGTCGCACCGGTTTCGGTGCGCGGGCGCGCAGGTATCAGCAGCGGATCGACCATGACTTCCTGATCGGCCGGGGTGACGGTGTCGCGGCTGAGATCCAGATTGGCCAGCAGCGACCCGTCGGCGGTCTCCTTGAGGAACTCCACCCGCGCCACCGTGATTCCCGCATGATCGACCAGCGCCTTGCCCGGCTCCAGCCACACCTCGAGAAGGTTCTCGGCGGCCACCTGCCCGAACTCGCGCCCGCCCTGCGATTCCAGTCCGGCCGCGAGGAGTTCGGCCAGCATGCGGTCGGCGGGAACGGTATTGGCGTACTTGTGGAACACCGGTGTGCCGTGCACCGCGCCGCCGTCGAGGTGGAAGCCGAAGGTATTGCCGCCCCACGCCATCGCCTCACCGCGCCCCAGCAGCGCCTCGCGCAAGGCGATCACATAGTGGTCGAAGGCGTCGGCGTCGGCGGTGAACACCTGCCGGAACCCGCCGCCGATATTGAGCACCGACGGCGTGAGCCCGTGCTCGTAGGCGCGTTCGGTCGCCGCCAGGCACGCCTCCACCGCCCGCACCCGCTCGGCCGGTTCCCCCGAATCCAGGTGAAAAGCGAACCCCCGGAACCCGATCCGCGCCCGGTCCGCGACCAGTACTTCCAGGACCTCGTCCAGCTGCCGCACCGGCACCCCGAACCGGCTCACCGGCGTCCCCGGAAACCCGCTCAACCGCACCAGAACCGGCGTCACCACCCCGAATTCCGCCGCCAGCTCGCCCACCCGCCGCAATTCCCACACATTGTCGACGCTGATGGTCACCCCGGTCCCCACCAGCTCCCGCAGAAACCCCTCACCCTTGGGCCCGGTCACTTCGATCCGCTCCGCCGCGAACCCCGCCCCGCCCGCACTGGCCAGCTCCTCCGGCGAGGCCACATCGATCCCCACCCCGGCCGCTTCGGCCGTGCGCACGAACGCCCGCGACTGATTCACCTTGTGCGCGTAGCAGATCCGATACCGCCCCACGCCCGCCTCGAGCACCGTCCGCAACCGCTCCAGATTCTCGGCGAACACCTGCGGGAACACCAGATGCGCCGGTGAGGAGCCGCCCTTGAGCGCATCCTCGACCGCGCCGGGCGCATCCAGGAACGCGCGCACCAGCGGATGGATCTTCGCCGGCAGCCCCGGCGGCGCCGCAGCGGTCATACGGCCGTTTCGGAGGCGGCCGCCGCGGGCATCTGCGTGGTCGGGTTGTATCCGCTGTCGCGCAGTGATTCGAACGCCCGGAACCGATTGCGCGGCGACCGGAATTCGGCCACCACTCGTTTGCTGAGCAAATCGATATCGTGCACGCCGATCCCCATCGACTCCAGCACCCCGGTGATGGTGCGCACGCAATGCTGACAGGTCATGTCCGGCACCCAGAACACCTGATCCTCGGCGCTGGTTTCCTCGGTGTCGGAACCGGTTTCGGCGGGCACCTCACCGACGGTCAACCGCCCCACCACCGCGGTGAACGTCTCGGTGAACCGGTCCACCACCACCGGCAGCAGACTGTAGTGCTCCCCGTCGAGCTGATGCGGCATGGCGGCCAGGCAGGCCGGGCGCGTCCCGGGCGGCAACAGCGCGTACTGCCGCGAGATCACATCCAGCTCATCGTGATATTTGGCGATGGCCTCGGCCACCGACAACCCTTCGACATTGGTGGCGCGCCGCATGACCCGATGCGCATCGGCGATGGTGGAGTCCTTCATCGACCGCAGCGTGGCCACCGTCTCGGCCGAATACCGCACCGTCCCGTCCGGCTGCGTCGCCAGGGTCACCGCGATCATGCCGCGCCGGTAGCTCGAGGCCTGCAACTCCCAATACCAGCGCGTCGCCACCGCCGAATAGATCCCCGAATCCCGCATCCCGAGCGCGAATTCGGCCGCGCTGCGATACGGCGTCCACCGCGCCAGCAGCGCGTGCTGAGCCAGCGCCCGCCCGCACGCCTCGATACCCACCCGGAAGATATCCAGGGGTTCGTGATCGGTGGTGGTGCCTTCCAGCACCGCGCGCTCGCGTGCACCCAGTGCCGAAATCCGCTGCGCCAGCGCTTCGTCGGCGTTCAGCGAGTGCCACAGCGCCAGCACGGTCTCGCGCATGGCGATCGGCACGATCGGCCCCAGCCCGCCGGAATGATAGAACCCGGTATTGGGCACCCCGTCCGAATCGGTCCACGTCATCCGATGCGTCGCCGACA
Source organism: Nocardia yamanashiensis NBRC 100130 (assembly GCF_001613325.1). Taxonomy (GTDB): domain Bacteria; phylum Actinomycetota; class Actinomycetes; order Mycobacteriales; family Mycobacteriaceae; genus Nocardia; species Nocardia yamanashiensis. Next base: position 36,328 of record NZ_BDCD01000004.1, read on the forward strand.
CCACCTGATCGGCCCGGCACGGCCGCATGAACCGTTCCAGATACAGCCGCTGCGACAGCGTCAGATGCGAACCGGGCTCGGGACGCAATGGCGTGCTGGTGTATTCGACGTGCCGCGCGGGCGGCGTCGCAGGGGGCGCGCCCAGTCCGGGCCGGGCCAGCACGGCCAGCACCCGGGACGCGGCGCGGCGATCGTAGCGCGGTTCGGAACCGTTCATCGTCAACCGACCTCCTCGGCAATCGTGGCGACACACTCGGTGAACCGGTCAATCTCGTCGAAGGTGGTGTAGACGTGGGTGCTCACCCGCACCGAATCGGCGTCGGTCTCGCCGTCCGGCACGCAGTGCGCGCCGGTGCGGACCAGGAACCCGTATTCGCTGAGCACGAAGCCCAGATCGGCGGCGCTGATCCCGGCGAGGGTGAAAGACACGATCCCGTACCCGGTTTCACAGGGCGCGTACGCCGGTCCGGGCGCGAACTCCAGGCCCCGGACCGTTCTCAATCCGGCGATCAACGCGATCGTCAGCGCCCGGTTGTGGGCGGCGACGGCGTCCATGCCGTAGTCGTTCAGCACCCGCAAAGCCGCACCGAGTGCCAGAATCCCCGCGATATTGGGGGTGCCGCCCTCCAACCGCCGCGGCATCGCCCCCGCGTGCAGGCCGGAATCGTCCAGCGTCACAGCCGAATTGCCGCCGGGCAGGAACGGGCTCAGCTCGCCGTGGCGGCGGCGCGCGCAATACAGCACCCCGGTGCCGGGCGCCCCGAACATCTTGTGCCCGGCGAACACCGCGAAATCGGCGCCCAGTTCGCGCACGTCGACCGGCAGATGCCCGCCGCTCTGCGAACAATCGAAACACAGCGCGATCCGCGGATCGATGTCCCCGCGCAATTCCTCGAGCGTGGTCAGCGCCCCGAACACGTGATGCAGATGCGCCACGGTGATCAACCGGGTGCGCGGGGAGAGCTTGGCGGCGATATCGCCGATATCGGCCTCGCCCATGGCATTCACCCGATACGGAACCAGCCGGACGGTCCGCCCGAAACCCTGCAGCAACTGCCGCAACTGCACCCACGGATACACGTTGGAGGCATGATCGCGCGGACTGTAGAGGATCTCGTCGCCGTCACCGAGATTGGTCAGCGCCCACGCCAGCGCCACCGCGTTCAGCCCCGCCGTCGCCCCGCCGGTGAACACGATCTCCTCCGGTTCGGCCCCCACGAACCCGGCCATCCGCGCCCGCACGTCCTCGATCTCCCGGGTGACCTGCGAGGCCCACGGATAGGTCCCGCGCCCGGCATTGGCGGTCCGCGACTCGTGATAACCCCGCACCGCCGTGATCACCGGCAGCGGCTTCTGGGTGGTGGAGGCCGAATCCAGATACACCGCATCGGTTTCGGCGAGGGCGGGAAACTGCGCGCGCGTACCCGGCGACGCCGGCTCCCGGGCGGGGGAGGACCCGGCGGTGGACGCAGGCGCACAGGACCGCACCGTCGCTCCCTCCGAGGAGTACGCGATTCGACCTCACCCACGATACGCATGTTTCGATGTTTACTCGAAGGTTCTGGCAGACAGGCGCTTTCGTCGGTACCTTCTCGTTATTCCGTCCCGTGACGGCGCGGCGGGCCGCTCAGCGCTCGGGTCCGCCCGGATTGCACAGCGCGTTCACGGTGGCCTCGTACCCGACCGCGGGCCGCCACGGTTCCAGATTCCAGCTCGGCTTGTTCGGCGCGACCACCCGCGCCCACTCCCAATGGCAGAGGAACTGATCGCGCATGCCGGGAGTGTCGGCATCGGGGGACTGGGTCACGACTTCCTGCCACGCGCGTTCCCCGGCGGTAGGGAAGACATCGGCGCGACCGGCCTGGGTGGGATACACCAGCAAGCGGCGGCCGTCGACGGCATCGGTCCATTCGGTGCGCTCGATGAGCGCGGCATCGGCGTACGGGTCGACCAGCGGCGTGGCCGAGGTGGTGGGCGCGGCGATCGGTTGCGCGGTGGGCGAGGAGGTTGCCGGAGCGGCCTGGGTCTCCGCCGCGGGCGCCACCGAACCGACCACCACGGGCGCCGATTCCTCGGCCGCGCCGCATCCGCTCAGTCCGAGCGCCAGCACGATCAGCGCACCCGCCGGTCTCCAGCGCTGCCGCATGGCCTCGCCCCTTTCGCTCCGCATTCCCGGCCGGACCATCGCCACGTAGCGGTGGCACTGTGGCCCAGACAGCCCCTACGATGTCACGCGCGGGGCGGTTCCCGAAAGTGGGGTTCCGGTCCGCCCCCGAGCTACCGGTAGTTTGCTACCTGTCGTCGTGAGTACACGACAAGGGGAACATTGGATCGACCATAGGGGCGCGAACGTGGTAGCGAGTGTGAAAGTCCTTGTGTGGGAGGTAGACAACTCCCTGTGGGATGGCGTGGTGTCCGATTCGACCGCCGGTGCGCCGCGGGCCGAAGCGGCGCGCGCCCTGCGCATCCTGGCCGAGCGCGGCGTCATGCACGCCGTGGCCAGTCGCGGTGAATGGGCCTGGACGGTCGAGCAGCTGCGCCGGCACGGACTGCACGAACGGTTCGCGGTGGTCGAGGTCGGCTGGGGCCGCAAGTCCGCCGCCATCGCCCGCATCGCGCAGACCCTGGGCGTCCAGCTCGAGCAGGTCGGCTACCTCGACTCCGAACCCCTCGAACGCAGCGAGGTCGCGCACGCCCTGCCGCAGGTCCGCTGCTACGCCGCCCGCCACGTGGACGTCCTGCCCGCGCTCCAGGAATTCCGCGCCCCGGTCGGCGACGTCCCGCCGCCCACCTCGCCCATGGGCATCTCGCACATTCACGCCACCGACGAGCAGCGCCTCATCCGCTGAACGCGCCGAGGAAAACGCCTCAGGCAGGGGTGGATTCGGCCGAACCGCCCGAGCGGATCTGCACGATCGGCAGCACCAGCGCGGCCGGCGCCGACGCCGGCACCACCGGCTGCTTGGGCGTCACCGGCGCGATGCGCTGATAGCCGACGCCCTGCGCGGGCCGCGTGTCCTGCTCACCCTTGTTCGGCCACATGGCCGCCGCCCGCTCGGCCTGCGCGGTGATCGTCAGCGACGGATTCACGCCCAGGTTTGCCGACACCGCCGCCCCGTCCACCACGCTCAGCGTCGGGTAGCCGTACACCCGGTGATACGGGTCGATCACCCCGTGCTCGCGATCCGCGCCGATCACCGCACCGCCGAGGAAGTGCGCGGTCAGCGGGATATTGAACACCTCGCCCCAGGTGCCGCCCGCGACGCCGCCGATCTGCTCGGCCACCTTGCGCGTCACCTCGTTGCCCGCCGGGATCCAGGTCGGATTCGGTTCGCCGTGGCCCTGTTTGGAGGTCAGCTTGCGGCCGAACACCCCGCGCTTGGTGTAGGTGGTGATCGAATTGTCCAGATGCTGCATGACCAGTGAGATGATGGTGCGCTCGCTCCAGCGGTACGGCGACAGGAACTGGATCAGCGTCACCGGATTGCGCAGCGCCACCCCGAGGAACCGCAGCCAGCGCGGAATCCGCCCGCCGCCGTCGACCATGAGGGTCTGCAGCAGGCCCATCGCATTGGAGCCCTTGCCGTAGCGCACCGGCTCGACGTGGGTGTCGGGCGTCGGATGAATCGAGGAGGTGATGGCCACGCCGCGCGTGAAGTCGGTGCCCGGCATGACTTTACGGGTCGCCGCGCCCACGATCGATTCGGAGTTGGTGCGGGTCAGCACGCCCAGGCGCTCGGACAGCTCCGGCAGCACGCCCTGATCGCGCATGGCGAACAGCAGCTGCTGGGTGCCGCGCGTCCCGGCCGCGAGCACCACGTGCTTGGCGGTGTAGGTCTTGGGCCGCTTGCGCACCCACGCGCCCGTGCGCTCGGTGCTCACGTCCCAGGTGCCGTCCGGCAGCGGCCGCACGGTGTTCACGGTGGTCATCGGAACGACCTGCGCCCCGGCCTGTTCGGCCAGGTACAGGTAGTTCTTGACGAGGGTGTTCTTGGCATTGTGGCGGCAGCCGGTCATGCACTCGCCGCATTCGATGCAGCCCGTGCGATCGGGGCCCGCTCCGCCGAAGTACGGATCGGCGACGGTCTTGCCCGCTTCGCCGAAGAACACCCCGACCGGGGTCTGCACGAAGGTGTCGCCGAAGCCGAGGTCGTCGGCGACCGCCTTGAACACCTCGTCGGCCGGGGTCATGTGCGGGTTCTGCACCACGCCGAGCATCTTGCGCGCCTGCTCGTAGTAGGGCATCAGCTCGTCGTGCCAGTCGGTGATGTCACGCCACTGCGGGTCGGCGAAGAACGGCGCGGGCGGCACGTACAGCGTGTTCGCGTAGTTCAGCGAGCCACCGCCGACGCCCGCACCCGCCAGGATCAGCACATCGCGCAGCGGATGGATGCGCTGGATTCCGTAGCAGCCCAGCTTGGGCGCCCACAGGAACTTGCGCAGATCCCAGCTGTTCTTCGGCAGCTCGTCGTCGGCATAGCGCATGCCGGCCTCGAGCACGCCGACCTTGTATCCCTTCTCGGTCAGACGCAGCGCGCTGACGCTGCCGCCGAAGCCGGACCCGACGATGAGCACATCGAAGTCGGTGTCACGCTGGGTCATGAGGAGAACTCCCTTGTCGTCGTCGACAGTGTGGCGGCGGTTACGCTAACGCGGACAGTAGCTACTGTCAACGTTAGCCGTTCGCTGTATCTATGCTGTTCGGGTGGACCGATTCAGCCGCACCCAGCTCGCCGAACTCAGCGGGGTACCCGCCCGCACGATTCGCTACTACCACTCCTTCGGTGTGCTGCCCAAGCCCGGACGCGCCGGCAAGGAAGCGGTCTACACCGGCGAACACGTGGAACGGCTGCGGGCCATCGCCGCCATGCAGGCGCGCGGGCTGCGCCTGGAAGCCATCCGCGAGGTCTTCGAAGCCGACACCGCCCGCGAGACCGATTGGCGCGAGGTGTTCGACCCGCGGCTGCCGCGCGAGAACGAGCTCGTCACCGACGAGCAGTTGAGCGAACTGCTGGGCGATCGCCGCCCGGAGATCCTCGACGAACTGCTCGGCCAGGGCTACGTGGTCCGCGAGGGCGAGGGCTGGCGGGTGCCGGAGCCGGCCATGCTCACCGGCGCGCTGGTGCTCTACGACGTGGGCACCGATGTGGCGCTCTCGGGCGTGCTGCGCAAGCTGATTCGCACTCAGATCGCGGTGCTGGCCGACGATATCGTGCAGACCTTCCGCGATGCGGCGGGCACCAGCTACGGCGGCGAGGGGCCGAGCGTGGACCTGGACCGGTTCGGCGACCGCTTGCAGGCCATCGCCCGGGAGGTCGGCGGGGCCACCCTCGCCGAGGAGATCATGCGCGCCGCACGCGAACTCGACAGCTGAGCCCATCGCCGCTCAGGGCACGGTGACGGGGGAGTCGCAGCTGGCGGGCGGATCCACCAGTACGCAGTCCGAGGGAGCGCGCACCGGGGTGTAGGTGCTGGGTACGCCGCCGGTGGTGACGATCTGGCGATAGGTGGCCACGGCATCGGTGGGGGTGCGGGTCAGCTCCGGATCATTGCGCACATCGACGGTGTACAGGCCGAATCGCGGTGTGTAGGAACCCCATTCGTAATTGTCGGTGATGCTCCAGTAGTTGTAGCCGATCACCTTCATCCCGTCGGCCTTGGCGCGCTGCAACCAGTACACGGTGTCGCGCAGGTGATCGGAGCGGGTGTAGCCGTCCGCGCGCGGTTTGCCGTCCTCGGTGGGCATGCCGTTCTCCACCACCCACAGCGGCTTGTCCGGGAACATGCGCGAATAGTGTTGCAGCGCGAAGTAGATGCCCTCGGGCCGGATCGGCAGCTCCCACATCCCGGCCGGCGGCGGGACCGACCCGTCGGGCTGGTTCACGCTGTTCTTGGGCGGCTCGTGCCCGAAGTAGTAGTCCACGCCGATGAAGTCGAGCTTGTCCCCGATGCGTTCCATCAGCGGCCCGTTGACCTGGGACTCGGCTCCGGCCACATAGCCGACATTGCTGGTCACCTGGGCGCCCGGCTGCACCTGATGGATGTAGTCGTAGATCTGATTGTGCGCATCGGCGACCCGGTCCAGCATCTCGTCGGCGTCGGTCTCGTTCTGCCGCACCTCGTGCATGATGTAGGCGACCGGCTCGTTCACCGTGACCCACACCGGATTCCGCGCCGCGAACCGATCCACCACCTTGTGGGCATTGGCCAGCCAATCGGCCACCATATCGGGATTGCGCCACCCGCCGCGCGCGGCCTCCCAGCCCGGATACACCCAGTGATCCAGGGTCAGCATCGGCTGCATGCCCGCGGAGATGATGGTGTTCACCACGTCGTCGTAGAACCCGAACGCGTCCTCGTCCCACCCGTCCGGTGTCGGTTGCACCCGCGCCCATTCGATGCCGACCCGGAACACCTTCACCCCCAGGCTCGCCGCCAGGGCGATGTCGTTGGGGTAGCGCGAGCGGAAGTCCACCGACTGCCCGTAGGTGTCCCAGCCCGGATTGTTGCGGATGTAGCGCTGCCAGTTGCTGTCCGCCGCATGGCCTTCGGACTGGAAGCCCGAGGCCGCCACGCCCCACAGGAAGTCCGAGCCCAGCACCCCGTGCGCACCGGGCGCGGGTGGGGTGGCGTGGGTAGCGCCGGCGACCGGCAGCAGCGTCGTGGCGGCAGCCAATCCGGCCAGGGCGAGACGGTGCAGCCGTGCGCGCATCGGGACTCCTTCTCGGGACAACGGGTCGGAAACGTCCCGATCGGAGCGTAGCTGCCAGTTAGCCGGATTCCCGTGCAGCGCGGTGCGTGTCGTGCTATCGGGGGATGGTGACCGGGTTCACGCAGCTGTCGGCGCCATCGACCAGCGAGCAGGAGGCGGGCGAGCGGGTGGGCAGATAACCGGCCGGTACCCCGTTGGCCGCGGTGATGCCGCGATAGGCGTCCACCGCGTCGGTCGGACGGCGGGTCAGGCTCGGATCGGTCAGCACATCGACGGTGTAGAGCCCGAATCGCGGTGTGTAGGAACCCCACTCGTAGTTATCGGTGAGGCTCCAGTAGTTGTAGCCCATGACGTTCATGCCGTCGGCCGCCGCCCGCTGCACCCAGTAGATGTCGTCACGCAGGTTGTCGGCCCGGGTGTACCCGTCCGCGCGCGGCGTCCCGTTCTCGGTCGGCATCCCGTTCTCCACGATGTAGAGCGGTTTGCCGGGGAAAAGCTTGCTGAAGTGCCGCAGCGTGTAATAGATGCCCTCCGGCTGCAACGGCAACTCCCACAGCGCCGAGCGCGCGAACCCGGCGTAGTCCGCCGCGGAGGTGGGGGACATCCCGTAGTAGTAGTCGATCCCGAGGTAGTCCAGCCGCCCCGCGATCCGCTGCAGCATCGGCCCGTTCACCGCATCGTCGGCCCCGGGGATGTAGGCGACATTGCTGGTGACCATCGCGCCGGGGCGCACCTGATGGATGTAGTCGTAGATGCTGTTGTGCGCCTGCGCCAGCCGATCCTGCATCACCCCGAGCTCGGTGATCGGCAGCCCGCCGTTGCGCACCTCGTTCAACAGGTACGCCGCCGGTTCGTTGATGGTCACCCACAGCGGATCGAACCCGGCATAGCGGTCCACAACCGCCCGCATGTTCGTCAGCCAGTCCTCGACCATCCCGTCGCGCGCCCATCCGCCGCGCTCGGCCGCCCAGCCCGGATACACCCAGTGGTCCAGGGTCAGCATCGGCCGCATCCCCGCCGCCCGGATGGCCGCGATCACCTTGTCGTAGAAGGCGAATCCCGCGTCGTCCCACATTCCCGGCCGCGGCTGCAACCGCGCCCACTCCACCCCGATCCGGTACACGTTCACCCCCAGTCCTTTCGCGAGGGCGATGTCCGAGGCGTACCGCGTGTAGAAGTCGACGCTGTCGCCGTACCGGTCGTAGTCGGGGTGGCTGTTGATGTACCGAACCCAATTACTGTCCGGCGCATGGCCTTCCGACTGGAACCCCGAGGCCGCCACACCCCAGTAGAAGCCGTCCCCCAGCGGTGACGCCGGCGCGGGCGTCGCGGATGCGCCGGTGGCTCCGGTGAGCAGCGCGGTGAGTGTCGCGGTGAGAACGAGGGCGGCGGGGCGAAGGAACGAGCGCATCGAACTCCTCGAGGTCAGGTCCGAGCCGAAAAGGACTGGGCGCGCGTCCAAGATAACCGCACTTCAGCGGTATCGGCGTTCTTTCGGCCGATGTCGCGGCCCGGCGTGTGCGCCGGCCGCGATGCACGTGCATTCCGAGTGGCGGGTGAATATTTGATCAGTCATTCTTTATCCAGGCGCTCGATAAACCGATAGCGGAGGCGTCGGATTCGTTGCTGCCTTTAACCATCAAATTACGGTTTGTTCACGAACCGGATACTTGCCGAAGGCTACCCTGGACTTGCCTACAGTGTCGTGGGTGTTCATTTCTCGCGCTGATCGAGAAAAGACAATAGGGAGCGCCCCGTGACACAGCCAGTTTATGCCCGCGTACTGGGCCCGCTAACGCTTGCGCTGCAGAATCGGAATGCCACGCCAACCGCACAGAAGCAGAGGCAATTACTGGCCTTGCTGCTGGTCCGGCATTCGTCCGTGGTGCCGGTATCCACGATGATCGAGGAATTGTGGAGCGAGAATCCGCCACGAAGTGCCGTCACCGTGGTGCAGACCTACGTGCTGGGAATCAGGAAGCGCATGGCCGAGTTCCTGGACATCGAGCACGGTGAGGTCGCGGATCGGTATCTGCGCACGTGGAGCAAGGGATACCTGTTCGACGCACGTGATTGCGTGCTCGATGTGAAGGACTACCGGATCATGGCCGAGGCCGCTCGCTGCGCGGCCGGGGTCGGCAACGATCGCCGGGCGATCGAGTTGTACACCGCGTCGGAGGCGTTGTGGACCGGCCCGCCGCTGCTCGATGTCGAAGCCGGAAATCCATTGAATGCCGAATTGACCCACCTGCAGCAATTACGGCTGGTGAATCAGGAAAGGAGAATCGAAGCCCAATTGCGTTCGGGTGAGCATCGGGAAGTCTGCCCGGATCTGGCGCGATTGACCGCGGAACAACCATTGCACGAACGCATGCAGGCCTACTACATGTACGCGTTGTGCCGCGCCGGGCAGCGTTATCGCGCATTGCAGGTCTATCAGGATTTCGCGCAGGTCATGCAGCGCGAACTGGGCCTGGATCCGTGCTGGAAGTTGCGGCAATTGCACCTCGATATTCTCAATGCCTCCGATGAATCGGTGGCCGAAGTATTGGAGTCCCGGCATGCGGGCTATCTGATCGGCTGGAACTCGACCTCGGAACTCGACCGACCCGCGTGACACCGACTCTCCCAGCCGGGCCTCGAGGATCGCTCGAGCGCAGCGCTCGAGCGGTCTTGGAGCCGGGTGCCCGAAGCTCGACGGCAGACATCGGAGCTTCGATCACCATTGTTCGGCGCGAAGGAGAGTTGCTATGTACGCCAACCGATTCGGGAGTATGCGGTGAGCCGGCGCGTGGTCGTCACCGGGCTGGGCGTGCGGGCGCCCGGCGGATCCGGCAAGGACGAGTTCTGGAAGTTGTTGTCCGAGGGCCGCACCGCCACCCGGCGGATCAGTTTCTTCGACGCCTCACCCTATCGCTCACAGGTCGCGGGTGAGGCCGATTTCGACGCGATCGCGGAAGGCTTGTCGCGCCGCGAGATTCGGCGCATGGACCGCGCCGCGCAGTTCGCGGTGGTGTGCGCCCGGGAAGCCGTCGCCGACAGCGGACTGTCCATGGACACGCTCAACCCGTTCCGGGTGGGCGTGAGCCTGGGCAGCGCGGTCGCCGCCGCGACCAGCCTCGAACAGGAATACCTGGTGCTGTCGGACTCCGGCCGCAGCTGGGTGCTCGACGAGAACCACTTGTCGCCCTACATGTTCGACTACATGGTGCCCAGCGTCATGCCGGCCGAGGTGGCCTGGAGCGTGGGCGCCGAAGGCCCGGTCGCGATGGTCTCCAACGGCTGCACCTCGGGCCTGGACTCGGTCGGGCACGCCGTGCAGCTGATCCGCGAGGGGTCGGCCGACGTCATGATCGCCGGCGCCTCCGACACCCCGATCACCCCGATCGTGGTCGCCTGCTTCGACGCCATTCGCGCCACCACCCCGCGCAATGACGACGCCGAGCACGCCTCGCGGCCGTTCGACAACTCCCGCAACGGTTTCGTGCTCGCCGAGGGCGCGGCGATGTTCGTGCTGGAGGAGTTCGAGAGCGCCCGTAAACGCGGCGCGCGCATCTACGCCGAGATCACCGGCTACGCCACCCGCTGCAACGCCTACCACATGACCGGTCTCAAGGCCGACGGCCGCGAGATGGCCGAGGCGATCCGGGTGGCCCTGGACGAATCCCGGATCGACCCGACCGCGATCGGCTACATCAACGCCCACGGTTCCGGCACCCGCCAGAACGACCGGCACGAAACCGCCGCGGTCAAGCGCAGTCTCGGCGAGCACGCCTATCGCACGCCGATGAGCTCGATCAAATCCATGGTCGGCCATTCGCTGGGCGCCATCGGCTCGGTGGAGATCGCCGCCTGCCTGCTGGCCCTGGACTACCAGGTGGTGCCGCCGACGGCCAACCTGCACGAGCCCGATCCGGAATGCGATCTGGACTATGTACCGCTGTATGCCCGCGATCACCGGATGGACAGCGTGCTGACCGTCGGCAGCGGGTTCGGCGGCTTCCAGAGCGCCATGGTGCTGCGTCGCACGGAAGAGGTCGCGGCATGACCGTCGTGACCGGAGTCGGCGTGATCGCGCCGAACGGCCTTGGCACCGAACAGTTCTGGGAGGCGGTGCTGGCCGGGCGCGGCGGCATCGGCCCGCTCACCCGCTTCGACACCGCCGGATCGGGCGCCAAGCTGGCCGGCCAGCTCGCCGATTTCGACGCCGCACAGCATCTGCCGAGCCGGCTGCTGCCCCAGACCGACATCTCCACCCGGTTGGCGCTGGTGGCGGCGCAATGGGCCATCGACGACGCCAAGGCCGACACCGGCGAGCTGACCGACTACGACATGGGCGTCGTGACCGGAAACGCCTCGGGCGGTTTCGAATTCACCCACCGCGAGTTCAACAAGCTGTGGTCGATGGGCCCCGAGCACGTCAGCGTCTACGAATCCTTCGCCTGGTTCTACGCGGTCAATACCGGCCAGATCTCCATCCGGCACGGTATGCGCGGACCCAGCAGCGCGATGGTCGCCGAACAGGCCGGCGGTCTGGACGCGGTGGGTCACGCCCGCCGCACCGTGCGGCGCGGCACACCGCTGGTGGTGACCGGCGGCGTGGATTCCGCGCTCGACCCGTGGGGCTGGGCCTCCCATGTCGCGAGCGGAACCCTCAGCACCGCAACCGATCCGGCGCGCGCGTACCTGCCCTTCGATGTCGAAGCCGCCGGTAACGTGCCCGGGGAGGGCGGGGCCATGCTCGTCGTCGAGGATCCGGCCACGGCCCGCGCCCGCGGCGTTCCGCACGTCTACGGCGAGATCGCCGGGTACGCCCAGACTTTCGACCCCCACCCCGATTCCGGGCGGCCGCCGGGCCTGCGGCGCGCCATCGAACTGGCCCTGGTCGATGCGAAGGTCACGCCCGCCGACGTCGATGTGGTGTTCGCCGACGCCGCGGGCGTACCCGAGCAGGATCGCGCCGAGGCCGCCGCCCTGGAAGCGGTCTTCGGTCCCGCCGGAGTGCCGGTCACCGCGACCAAACCCCTGACCGGACGGCTGTTCTCGGGCGCCGGGCCGCTCGACATCGTCACCGCCGTGCTCGCCATGCGCGATGCGGTGATCCCGCCGACCGCCGCCACTGTCACCCCCGATCCGGCCTACCGGATCGACCTGGTCCGCGGCGATGCCCGCCCGGCCACCATCGAAACCGCCCTGGTGCTGGCCCGCGGCCGCTGGGGTTTCAATTCCGCGGTCGTGGTGCGCAGCGCCGACCGCTGAACCGCGATCCGACCGACAGCATGCCCGACCAACAGCAACTCGAGGAGCAGAGATGACCATGACGATCGACGAACTGCGGCGGATTCTCGTGGAGTGCGCCGGCGGTGACGAGACCGCGCCCGAACTGGCCGGCGATATCGCCGAGGTGGAATTCGAGGACCTGGGCTACGACTCGCTGGCGCTGATCGAGACCGCCTCGCGCATCGAACGCGACTTCGGGGTGAAGATCCCCGAGGACCGGCTGGTCGAGGTGAAGACCCCGGCCGAGCTGATCGGCATCGTGAACAGCCAGCTGGCGGGTGCGCTGTGAGCATCATCCGGATGAGCCATCAGCGGGTGGTGGAAGCGGCGTTCCCGGACGTGTACCGCCTGGTCGCCGACGTGACCTGCTGGCCGGTCATTTTCGAGCCCAGCGTGCTGGTGCGGCACCTGGAGCGCACCGCCGGTATGGAGCGATTCCGGTTGTGGGCCATGGTCAACGGCGAGGTGAAGAACTGGACCTCGCGCCGGGAGTTCCTGCCGCAGCAGCGGACCATCACCTTCGAGCAGGAGCGCAGCGCGGCGCCGATCGCCTCCATGGGCGGGCGATGGACCTTCGAGGAGGTCGGGGCCCGCAGCACGAAAATCACCCTGGACCATCACTTCTCGGTGATCCCCGGCGGTGACGCGGAGGCGATCGCCGCCGCCGTGGACCGCAACAGCGTCACCGAACTGGCGACGCTGGCGCGCATCGCGGAACTGGGTTACCCGGTGCCGCAAGTGGTGTGCGCGTTCGAGGAGAAGATCCCCCTGGACGTCCCGCTCGCGGAGCTGTACGACTTCGTCTACCGCAGCGACCGCTGGCCCGAGCACGTCCCGCACGTCGGGCGGGTGGAACTGACCGAGAACGAGCCGGGCGTGCAGCTCATGGAAATGGACACCGTCACCGCCGGCGGCGTCCCGCACACCACCCGCTCGATCCGCATCTGCGTGCCGGGCGAACGCATCGACTACAAGCAGCTGCTGCCGCCCGCCATGCTGTTCGGCCACAGCGGCAGCTGGGAATTCACCGGCAGCGCCGACGGCGTGGTGGCCACCGCCCGGCACCTGGTCGCCATCAATCCGCAGGTGGCGCGCGAAACCCTCGGTGCGGGCACCGATCTCGCCGATGCCCGGGCCTACCTCGCCGACGCGCTGGGCACCAACAGCCGCAATACCCTGTTGTGCGCGGTCCGCGAGATCGAGGGCCGCCGCGCCGAGTCCACGAAATCGGCGCTATGACACCCACCGGAACCCGGGCCGAGGCCCGCGCGGTCGTCACCGAGATCGCCGAGAATGTCTTCGCCTACACCCACGATCGCGGCGGCTGGTGCGTGAGCAATGCCGGCGTGATCGCGGGACCGGACGGGGCGCTGGTGATCGACACGCTCGCCACCGAAGGCCGTACCCGTGCGCTGGCCGAGTTCGTGGACCAGCGCGCGGGCGGGCCGGGCCGCACCATCGTCAACACCCATCACCACGGCGACCACAACTTCGGCAATCACCGGTTCGGCCCGGCGGCGGTCGTCGTCGCCCACGAGCGGATCCGGCAGGAGATGATCGACACCGGACTGGCCCTGACCCAGCTGTGGCCACAGGTCGACTGGGGCGATGTCCGAGTCACCCTGCCCGCCATCACCTTTGCCGACCGGCTGACCGTATGGCTGGGGGAGCGGCGCGTCGAGTTGATCCATCTCGGCCCCGCCGCGCACACCACCAACGACGTGGTCGCCTGGCTGCCCGAGGAGAAGGTGCTCTTCGCCGGTGACCTCGTCATGTCCGGCGCCGCGCCGTTCTGCCTCTTCGGTTCGGTGCGCGGCACCCTCGACGCCATCGGCAAGCTCACCGCCCTCGGCGCGGAAACGGTGGTCGCCGGACACGGCCCGGTGGCGGGACCGGAGATCCTCACCCAGACCACCCGCTACCTGCGCTGGATCGAAGCCCTTGCGGCGGAGTACAAACCGCTGGGCCTGACCCCGCTGCATGTGGCGTCGGAAGTGGAACTGGGCGAGTTCGCCGAACTCATCGACGCCGAACGGATCGTGGGCAATCTGCACCGCGCCTACGCCGAACTCGACACCCCCGAGATCGGCGTCCCCCTCGACGTGCTGGGCATCTTCGACGAAATGGTCACCTACAACGGCGGGCAGGTGCCGGAATGCTGGGCGTGACAACCGAATCCGCCGACGTCTGCATCGCGGGCGGCGGCCCGGCCGGATTGATGGCCGGGCTGCTGCTCGCCCGCGCCGGCGTGCAGGTCCTGGTCCTGGAGAAACACCCGGACTTCCTGCGCGACTTCCGCGGCGACACCGTGCACCCGTCGACGCTGACCGCGCTGGACGAACTCGGCCTGGCCGAGGAGTTCCTGACCCTGCCGCACGTCGAAGTGCCGCAGCTGCCCATGGCCACCGCCATGGGCCCGGTCACCTTCGCCGACTTCCGCCGGCTGCCGGGCCGCTTCCCGTTCGTGGCGTTCATGCCGCAATGGGATGTGCTCAACTTCTTCGCCGAAGCCGCCGCCCGCTACCCCAACTTCCGGCTCGTGCAACAGGCCGAGGTGACCGAACTGATCGAAACCGGCGGCGCGATCACCGGCCTGCGCGCCCGCACCCCCGACGCCCGGCTGGAGGTGACCAGCAAGCTCGTCATCGCCGCCGACGGCCGCAATTCCCTGGTGCGGCAACAGGAACTGCTCGAGGTCGCCGCCAGCAAAGCGCCCATGGACGTGCTCTGGTTCCGGGTGAGCAAACCCGACGGCGACCGCCTGCCCGCGGTGCGCAGCGGCCGGGACTTCTTCATCGTCTGCCTCGATCGCGGCGACTACCTGCAGGTCGCCTACATGATTCCCAAGGGCGGCTTCGATGCCGTCCGGGCGCAAGGGCTCGAAGCGTTCCGGGCCGCGATCGCCGCCATCTACCCGGCATTGACCACCGCCCTGGCCGCCGAACTCGGCGATTGGGATGCTGTCAAACCCCTCGACGTCCGCGTCGACCGGTTGCGCAGCTGGCATCGACCCGGGCTGCTGGCCATCGGCGATGCCGCGCACGCAATGTCGCCCGCGGGCGGCGTCGGCATCAACCTCGCCATCCAGGACGCCATCGCCGCCGCCCGCCTGCTCGCCCCGATCCTGGGCGCCGGCCGCACCCCCACCCCGGACGAGCTGCACGCCGTCCAGCAGCGCCGCGAATTGCCCATGCGCGTAGTGCAATTCGCGCAATTGCGGCTGCTCAGCGATCTCTACCCCAGCGCCGATCGCCCCGGCACCGACAAACCTCTGCTGGCGCGCCTGCTGCGCCGATTCCCCGGTCTGTCCCACGTGATCGCCCGCGTGATCGGCCTGGGCATCCGCCCCGAATCCGTGCCCCCGAACCCGCGCGTGCCCCGCGTCGAAGCGATGAAACAGGAGAAGTGATGGCCACCTATCTGCTCGTTCCCGGTGCGTTCCACGGCGGCTGGGCCTGGCAGCGGGTGACCCCGCTGCTGACCGCGGCGGGCCACCGCGTATTCACCCCCTCGCTGGTCGGCCTCGGCGAACGCGCCGAGCTGCTCGGCCCGGACGTCGGCCTGAGCACCCACGTCCAGGACCTGATCGACCTGGTGATCACCGAGGACCTGCGCGAACTCGTCCTGGTCGGGCACAGCTACGCCGCCATCGTGGTCACCGCGCTCGCCGACGCGCTGCCCGGCCGCGTCGCCGAACTCGTCTACATCGACACCTTCGTCCCGCGCGACGGCGAGGCGGTCGCGGATGTCATGGCGCCCATGGTCGATGCCTTCACCGCCCTCGCGGACGCGCACGGCGACGGCTGGCGGGTGCCCGCGCAGACCGAGCCCATGGGCGACGGCGGCCTCTACGGCGTCACCGACGAACCGGATCTGAGCTGGCTGGCCGCCAATCTCACCGCGCAATCGCTGAAAACCTTCACCGAACCCATGGTGCTGCGCAATCCCGAAGCGCTGCAGCAGATTCCGGTGACACACATCCACTGCACCGGCGGCGGCGCCGACTTCCAGGCCATGCGCGCCGCCATGCCGCGCACCCTGCCCCCGGCCGACCTGCCCGCCGATCGGCTGAAACTGCTTCCCACCGGCCATGATTGCATGATCACCATGCCGCGCGAGCTGGCCGGCTTCCTGCTCGAAGCCGCGCGTCAGTCCTCGCCCGCGTCGTAGCTGGCGCGCGCCGCCAGCACCGCCGCGAGGTGCTGTTCGGACCACTGCGCGAGGCTGTTGAACACCGGCGACAACGTCTCGGCCAGCGCGGTGGCCTCGTACTCCACCCGCGGCGGCATCTCCGCGTAATAGGTCCGCACCAGCAGGCCGTCGCGTTCGAGCTGCCGCAGCCGCTGCGTCAGCACCTTCGGGGTGAGCCCCGGAATACTCTGCAGCACTTCGTTGAACCGCATCCGCCCGTGATGGGTGAGCACCCACAGCACCTGCGTGGACCAGCGCCCGAAGAACAGATCCACCACCGGCGTGATCGGGCACGGATCCACGGTGGTCGATGTGACGTCCGTCATAGCAACTCCCGCATGCTTTCCATTTGGTAACTACTATATTTTGGAAACTACTGTGTGACCAGGCGGTTCGACAAGTGCGAAACCGAAAGGAGCACAGCGATGACCGTGGCAGCGACAGATCGGCTCGGCCTCCCGCGACGGAGCGGGGACCGGCCGCGCACCAGGCCGCACAATCCGCATCAACAGCTCTCCGATATCGCGCCCCCGGACGTGCAGGAAGCCCTGTGGGACCGGATGATCACCCTGCCCGGGGTGCGTATCGGCGCGAGCCAGGTGTCCCTGCCGGACACCCGCGCGCTGTATCTCGAGCCCGAGCTGGCCGCCGGTCCCGCCGACGCTTTCGTGGCGGGCACCGAATTCGCTCATCTGCACGGGCACCGGGACGGCAGCCTGCATCTGTGCCTGCCCACCGATCTCGCGGCCGAGGCCATCGAAAAGGGCTGGGCGGAACAGCATCCCATGGCGCGCCTGGGCTATCTGCAGCCGACGCTGCTGCTGGTGTACGGCCCCCGCGACGCCGAGGAGCTGGCCGTGGTGTGGCGGATCCTCCGGGCCGCCTACGACACCGCGCGCGGCGGCGCACCGCGGTGACCGCGCCGCCTCGAGCGTGACTGTAGGGCGCGCCACCATCGTGGAGTCATGACCGACCTCATCGGAACCTGGGAACTGCGCTCCTACCACGACCTCGACGACAGCGATACCAAAAGCACCGGGCCGCTCGGTGATTCGCCGAGCGGCCTGCTGATCTACGAATCCGGCGGGCACATGTCGGTGAGCATGATGCGCACCGACGCCGCCCGCGCCGCCGCGCCGTTCATGGGCTACGCCGGCACCTGGCGGGTGCGCGGCGAGGAGGTCGTGCACGCCATCAGCGTGTGCTCGAACCCCGCCTGGGCGGGCACCGAACAGGTCCGGCGGCTGACCCTGGACGGCGACGATCTCACCCTGATCGGCGCCGCCCAGGTCGACGGCCGCACCCAGCGCCGGATTCTGGCCTGGCGCCGCATCATTCGCCCGTACTGACCGATTCGCGCCGCCCCGGGCCGGTGCGAGAAACAGGGGAACACCACAGTGCACCGGTTCACCGTCCTCGACGAGGCCACCGGTGTCCGCGCCGAGCGCGGACACCGCCTCGGCTCAGTAATTACCGAGTCCGCCACAGACATTGAGCGCCTGCGCGGTCACGGCGGCGGCGCGCGGATCGATCAGGTAGTCGACCATGGCCGCCACCTCCGTGGGCTCGACATAGCGGCCGATCGGCACGCGGGCGCTCACCCGGGCGTGCACCTCGTCGGTATCGACGCCCCAGATGCCCGAGTACACCTCCCGGACCCGTTCGGCCATCGGCGTTTCCACGAACCCCGGGCACACGGCATTGACCGTGATCCCGGTCTTGGCGAGCTCCAGGCCGAGCGCCTTGGTGAACCCCACGACGCCGTGCTTGGACGCCGAGTACGGCGCGCCGTGCACCACGCCCTGTTTGCCGCCCGTGGAGGCGATATTGACGATCCGGCCGCTGCCGCGCTCGAGCATGCCGCCGGCGGTGAGCGCGGCCTTGCAGGCGAAGAACACGCTGTGCAGGTTGGTGTTGATCACATCCAGCCACAGCTCGTCCTCGACCTGCGCGGTCTCACCGCCGCCGCTGCGGCCGGCATTGTTGACCAGGATGTCCACCGGGCCGAAGGTCTGCACGGCGGCATCGACGTACTTACGGATCTGGCCGGCGTCGCGGACATCGCAGGCCACGCCGTCCACCGTGTGGCCCTCGTCCTGCAGCCGTTTGGCGGTATCGAGCACGCGCTGCTGGTCGCGCGCGCAAATGAATACCGAGATGCCCTGGGCGGCAAAGCTTTCGGTGATCGCGAGGCCCATTCCACTGGTCGCGCCGGTGACCAGCGCGACACGCTGAGGTGCGGTCATTTCTCCTCCATCGGTGGGGTGTGCGGTTCGGCGGGGCTGTCCCGCTCTCAGCGTCGTCGCCCGGCCTATAGATCCGGTCAAACCGGCTCGACCCAGGCTCGAGGACCGTCGGACACGGTGGAGCACAGTCGCGGCCCGCCGAATCCGAGGCAGGCGCAACAGCATTCGAGGAGCCAGCATGACCACCGTCGCCAGCCGTGCGGAGCTGTACGCCGAGGTTCAGCAGTTCTACGCCGACCAGATGCAGCGGCTCGACAACCGGGACATCCCCGGTTACGCGCAGACCTTCACCGAGGACGCCGAATTCGAGCACACCCCCGGGCGGCCGCCGGCGCTGACCCGCGCCGGGATCATCGCCGACCTCGTCGCGTTCCATCAGCGCTTCGAAGCCGATCCGATGCAGCGGCGGCACTGGTTCGGCATGACCGATCTGCGGCCCCAGGAGGACGGCAGCATCGTGGCCACCTCCTACTGCCTGGTCGTGAAGATCCGCCCCGGTAGCGCGCCCGAGATCAACCCCAGCTGCGTCGTGCACGACGTGCTGGTGCGGGTCGACGGCGCCCTCCAGACCCGTTCGCGCCGCGTATCGCACGACTGACCCGAAATCCGCCTCTACCAAGGAGAAACCAGTGAGCACCGCACAATCGGACACCCGGCTCGCGCTCGCCGCGGCCGCGCAGGATCTGCTGTTCCGGGAAGCCCGCACCGCCAATACGTTCACCGACGAACCGGTCAGCGACGAGCAGGTCCGGGAGATTTACGAACTGGTCAAGTTCGCGCCCACCTCGATGAATCAGCAGCCGCTGCGCATCGTGCTGGTACGCACCCCCGAGGCGCGCGCCCGCCTGGTCACGCACATGCTGGACGCCAACAAGCCGAAGACCGCGAACGCCCCGCTGAGCGCGATCCTGGCGGCCGATCTGAACTTCCACGACCATCTGCCCAAGGTGTTCCCGCACGCGCCCGATGCGAAGGACTACTTCGCCGATCCGGAAGTGCGGGCGCATTCGGCGCGATTCAACGCGCTCATCCAGGTGGGGTACTTCATTCTCGGCATCCGCGCGGCCGGGCTGGCGGCGGGGCCGATGAACGGATTCGATGCTGCCGGCGTCGACAGCGAGTTCTTCCCCGCGGGTGACGCGGCCTCGCTGGTCGTGGTCAATATCGGCAAGCCCGGCCCGGACGCCTGGTATCCCCGGTCTCCCCGCCTCGCCTACGACGAGGTCGTCACCGTGGCGTGACGCCGCGGCCCGCAGGCGACGGGGTCGATGTCGTGTCGGTGCCCGCAGACTCACCGACACGACTCGAAAAGGATCCCGGCACAGCGGGACCGGGTTCAGCTCGCCGCGGACAGGCCGCCGAGGACGGCGGTCAGGCTCTCCGGGGTGCGGATCGGATGGCGATCGAGCCGGGGGAGTTCGCGTTTGGCGATGCCGGTGAGGACGCCGGCCGGGGGGAGTTCGACGATCGCCGTGATGGCGCTGCGGCGGATCGTTTCCGTGCACAGGTCCCAGCGGACCGGGCGCGTGATCTGCGCGGCGATCTTGGCGAGGGCGTCGGCGCCGGAAGTCACAGGCAGGCCGTCCGCGTTGGACAGCAGCGGTCGAAGAGGTTCGCGGGGAACGAGTTTCGCGATCGTGCGCGCGACCGTGTCCTGGGCGGCGGCCATGAAATCGGTGTGGAACGCACCGGCCACCGCCAGTGTGACGACCTTGGCCGCGGCCGGGCGATCGGCGGTCAGTTCGGCCAGCGCCGGACGTGGCCCGGCCACCACGATGTGGCCGGTGGCATTGAAATTGGCCGGAACCAGACCGAGTTTCGCGATGTGGGCGAGGACTTCCGCGCGGTCCCCGCCCAGTACCGCCGCCATGCCGGTCGGCTCCGTCGCACAGGCCGCGGCCATGGCGCTGCCGCGGGTGGCCGCTAGGGCGATCGCCTCGTCCGGGGTGATCACGCCCGCCGCGGCCGCCGCCGCGAGCTCACCGACCGAATGCCCGGCCACCATCGTGTCGGCCCCGAGCGCGCCCAGCGCGTTCAACTGCTCCACGGCGAGCAGTCCGGCCGCGACGATCAGCGGCTGCGCGGTCGCGGTATCGACCAATTCGCCCGCCTCGGCAGTGGTTCCGAGCCGGGCCAGATCCAGGCCGCTGATCTCCGACCAGCGGGCGATCCGCTCCTGCGCGCCCGGCAGCGCCAGCCACGGCGTCAGCATCCCCGGCTTCTGTGCGCCTTGCCCCGGCGCGAGCAGTGCGAATCGCGGTCCGGGGCTGGTCGTCACGGCCGCGGCCGATCGAGTCATCGCTGTCTCCTCCTGACGATGCATTCCTCGGCGAACGCCAGCGACCGCAGGTGGAAGGTGCGCGCGGTGTAGCCGAGGCTGGTGTTGTGCCCGGCGTCCGGCTGCCGATCGACCACCACCCGGGGCGAATGCCGCAGCCGGGCACGCAGTTCGTCGAGGGTGCGATCGTCCTGATGCCACCAGCGTTCGTGCTCGGCGAAGGTGAACCGCACCGGCACCCGAATGGCTTGGGCGACAGCGGGAAACGTCGATTCCCAATTCACGATGTCGAACTGTTCGGCCGCCGGGATCGGCGCGGTGATCGCACGTGCCGCACGGAACGACGCCGGCGGATAGCAGTCCAGGGGCAGCCAGCTGCGCGTCCAGCCGGGGCCGACGTTCTCGAGCCCGGCCGTGGACTGGACATAGCGGTGCCCGCAGCCGGAGACATCGATCCCCAGCAGATCCGATACGCGCTGCGACGCGGCGGTCACGAGTGCCAGCTTGCCGCCGAAGGAGTGCGCGTGCAGGAAAATCCCGGCACCGGTGTCGAATCGGGACTCCAGGTCGCGCAGCGCGTGCGCGAGTGTGCGGGCCTGCTCGGCGACGGGCTGTCCCTCGGGCAGGGTGCGTGCGGACGCGCCGTAACCGGGCCGGTCGACGGCGACGACGGTGAAGCCGAGCGCGGCGCCCAGCTCGAGCAGCGACATGCCGGGCAGGGCGCGGCCGTGGAAGTACCCGGCGCGCATGCCGATTCCGTGGATGGCGACGATGGTGGCCCGCGGCGGCTGCTCCGGCACCGCGAGGAGCGCCGAGAGCCGCGCGGTCCCGCCGTCGAGTTCGATGCCCCGCACCTGCCCCGCATCGACGAGCGGGGCGACGGCGGTCATGCGGCGGCCCAGCTGTGCGACGGGACGTACGCGCCGGTGCGGCGCGAGCCGATCCAGCGCACCGGAGCCGGTGCGGGCGGGGCGATTTCGACCTCCGGCTCGGCCAGGCACAGCAGTGCGGCGAGTACCGCGGCTATTTCGATGTGGTCGGGATTGCCGCGTTCGATGCGGATCAAGGGGATATTCATGGGGTCCTCGCTGTCATTGTGGTTGATTGCCGTGCTTGCGAATCGGCAGATCGGCGTGTTTGGTCCGGAGCATGGCGAGACTGCGGATCAGCACCGACCGGGTTTCGGCGGGGTCGATCACGTCATCGACCAGCCCCCGTTCGGCGGCGTAATAGGGATGCATCAGCTCGGAGCGGTATTCCGCGATCCGGTTCTGCCGCACCGCTTCCGGATCGCTCGCGGCATTGATCTCGCGCCGGAATATGACGTTCGCGGCGGCCTCCGCGCCCATGACCGCGATCTCGTTACTCGGCCAGGCCAGCGCCAGATCCGCGCCGATCGAGCGGGAATCCATGACGATGTACGCGCCGCCGTAGGACTTGCGCAGCACCACCGACACTCGCGGCACCGTGGCATTGCAGTAGGCGTACAGCAGTTTCGCGCCGTGCCGGATGATGCCGCCGTGCTCCTGTGCGACGCCCGGCAGGAATCCCGGCACATCGATCAAGGTGACCAGTGGAATATTGAACGCGTCGCAGACCTGCACGAACCGCGCCGCTTTCTCCGACGCCGCGATATCCAGGACGCCCGCCAGCACGTTCGGCTGATTCGCGACCACCCCGACGACATGCCCGCCCAGTCGCGCGAAGGCGCACACCACGTTCGCGGCCCACTGCTCGTGCACCTCGAAAATCTCGTGGTCATCGACGATTTCCTCGATCACGGCGCGCACATCGTAGGGGCGGTTCCCGTCGACGGGCACCAGATCGTAGAGTCCCTCGCCGCGCCGATCCAATGGGTCGAGGCACGGCGCCGCGGGCGGATGCTGCCGGTTATTGGCCGGCAGCAGCGACAGCAGATGCCGCACATCCTGTAAACACCCGTGCTCGTCGTCGTACGTGAAATGGGTGACCCCGGTCCGCGAATGCACGTCGGCGCCACCGAGCTCGTTCATCGTGACCTGCTCGCCGGTCACCGCGGCCACCACATCGGGCCCGGTAATGAAGATCTGCGCGGTTTCCCGCACCATGAACACGAAATCCGTCAGCGCCGGGCTATAGGCGGCCCCGCCCGCACAAGGCCCGAGAATCACGCTGATCTGCGGAATCACCCCCGACGCCTTGGTATTCCGCTCGAAAATCCCCCCGAATCCGGCCAGCGCGGTAACCCCCTCCTGAATTCGCGCCCCCGCCCCGTCGTACAACCCCACGATCGGCGCGCCCGCCGAGAGCGCCAAATCCATCACCTTGTGAATCTTCTCCGCGTGAGCTTCCCCCAAGGCCCCGCCCATCACCCGGAAGTCCTGCGCGAACACGAAAACCGTCCGCCCCTCCACCGTTCCCCACCCGGTGACCACGCCATCACTGAAATGCCTGCGCCCCTCCAGCCCGAACCCCGTGGCCCGATGCCGCCGCAGCGCCTCGACCTCCTGAAACGACCCCGGATCGAGCAACTCCCCGATCCGCTCGTAAGCCGTCAGCTTCCCCTTCTCGTACTGCCTCCGCGTGGCGGCCGCATCGGGCCCGTCAGACACCGATCGCTTGAGCTTCCCGAGCTCCTCGACACGTTCCCGCATGGCAGTCCTCACGGCGCTAGTACCCGTCCGAAACCGGTTCCCGAACAACCGATTCCGCTCTCCACTACGCCCGAGTCTGACTCACGGGTCCTCGAGTACCGCTCAAACCGCCCCGCCGCCCCCTCCCGCCCGACCGCCTCGAGGTTGACTGTCATCAGGGACTACATCCGAACCGGACCAGAAAGAGCGCCACCCCCCATGCCCGAGGACCTGCCCGTAACCCGGACGCTGACAATCCCCGCGTCCGAGCTCCACGAGCGCTTCTCCCGCTCATCCGGTCCCGGCGGCCAGCACGTCAACACCACCGACACCCGAGTAGAACTGTCCTTCGACCTCACCAACTCACCCTCCATCCCCGAACACCTCCGCCCCCGAATGCTCGCCCGCCTATCCACCCGCCTGACCAACGGCATCCTCACCATCACCGCCTCCGAACACCGCACCCAACTCCAAAACCGCACAGCCGCCCGCACCCGCATGACCGCCCTACTCCGCGAAGCCGCAGCCAACCCACCCCCCATCCGCCGCGCCACCAAACCCTCACGCGGAGCAAAGGAACGCCGCATAGCGGAAAAGAAGCGCCGCGGCCTCACCAAACGCAACCGCCGCGCCTCGCCCGACGATTAACCGCGCCGATCGATCGACCATCTCTGCCGCGATGAAGCTCAGAGTTCAGTAGTCGTTTCTCCCGGACTGCAGGGCTAGGGCTCGGTTCAGGCGGCGGATTCGGCGGCTCGACGCAGGTCTGCCGAAGGCATAGATGAACGGCCATTGGGGCCCGGTGTATTCGGCGGATATATATCCCAAGCGTTGGAGCAGTCCCTTGCCGACCGGGAGGGCTGCGAAGAAGCCGCCGGCGATCGCCCACTGGGTTACTCCGTCGAAGACCAGTCCGCCGGTTGCGGTGATCGCGCCGCCGGTGAAACCTATGACGCTGTCCGGTTTTCTCACCCAGCTGCGCAGGGTGTTCTTCAGTTCCGCGGTGCCGAGCTGACGGGTCAGTTCTCGAAAGACCTTGTCATCCAATAGGTCTGGGTTCTCGTGGGCGACGGATCGGCACAGTGAGGAGAACCAGGAGATCAGCTGGTCGTGTGCGTCGGAACGGACGAAGCCGGAGATATCGTCTACGGTGCCGGAGGTTTCGAGGGTTCGCAGCAGTCTGCGCAGCTGGGTCGCGAGTTCGGCGTAGTTCGCGCGGCGCCGTTGCGCGCGGCGCGTCGATTCACTCGCCGATTCTCCGGGATGTACTTCGGACATCCATTTCAGGAACCGGCTATCGCTCCTGGACAGGAAGAACGGAGCCTCGGCGGCCGAATCAGAGTATGCCTCAGCGTGATTGAAGGCCTGCTGGAACACGGCCTCGGCGATGCCCCGGGGATCGGAGGCCAGGCGGTGGGCGGTACCCAGTACGCCGTCCGGGATCGCGCCGCCGCTGCGTGCTGCCCGGGTGACGCTGCCGACCACTCGTGGATTCTCGGTCAGATACTCCTCGGCGCGTTCCTTGCCCTGCGCCGGGGGAACTATGCGCACACGCTTGTCGATATCCGCTTTCTCTCTGTCCTCCTCGGCGATACGGCGAACGACATCGTCCACGCCTCGCGTCCATTTGGCGCCCGCCCAGTAATGGTTGTCCCGGAATGTCGAGGACATGATCCAGCTTTCACGGGCGTGAATGCGAAGATCTCCCCGGGTAATCAACTCCAGGAAGACCTTCGTTCCGATCGCGCAGTCCGGGCTGTTCAGCAGGACGGTCGATGGTGCCCACAGCACCAAGGGTCTGCTTGCTGCGATCATTCGGTGCAGGTTGCCGTACCCAACCGGCCCGTACTCGCTGATATGACAAAAGGTACGGAAATCCGTGCTCGCCATGCTCGTATGCTCCGCTTGGCCTGACAGTTGCCTCTCATGATGGCACCGAATGAGCCGCGCTACCTACAGTCGGCCGGGTCAGGCAAGCTGGGTCGGCGGGCCCGGTCATTGAGCGCGAGTATGCGCCATCACCGTGAGCCGAGCACTGACAACACAGTTGATCGGATCCCATCTCTTGCCGGAATCGAGATCCGCTGACGGCGGCCGGGTGATTCTGAGAAGGTCACCCCATGAAGATCGGTGTCGCACTTCCGCAAATGGCTCCCGGCTACGGCCCGGGCACTACCGTCGACTGGGCCCGGCGGATCGACGCCGGGCCGTTCTCGAGCGTCTCGGTGGGCGAGCGGGTCACCTTCTCCAACCCGGAAATGGTCGCCACCCTGGGCGCGTGCGCGGCGGTGACCGAACGGGTGCAGGTCCTGGCGAACCTGTGGGTGCTGCCGCAGCATCGGATGGCAATGGTCGCCCAGCAGATCGGCACGCTCGACCAACTCTCGAACGGCCGCCTGGAGGTGGCCGTCGGCGTCGGCGGCCGCGAACACGACTACCGTGCTCTCGGAGCCGATTTCACCCGCCGCCACCAGCAACTCGACGACAAGGTAGCCGAACTGAAGTCCCTGCTCGACGGCAAACCCCCCTTCGACGGCGCCGACCCCGTCGGCCCCGCCTGCGTCCAGCCCGGCGGCCCGATCATCCTGGCCGGCGCCATGGGCCCGAAGGCAATGCGCCGCGCCGCCCACTGGGCCGACGGCATCTCCGGCTTCAGCATCCCCGGCGACGCCGACGAAATCGCCAAAACCGGCGACCTCGCCGACCGCTGCTGGTCCGAAGCCGGCCGCCGCACACCCCCACGCAAAGTCAGCGGCTGCTTCACCGCCCTCGGCGTACCCGACGCCCCCACCGCCCTCCGCTCCTTCACCTCCCGCTACCTCAACTTCCTGGGCCCCAAACTCGCCGACCTGATCGCCGCCACCACCCGCGCCTCAACCCCCGAAGCTCTCGCCGACATCCTCGACGGCGCCGAACAAGCCGGCTGCGACGAATTCATCCTGGTCCCAGCCGTCACCGACCTGAACTTCCTTGCAGTAGCGGCCGAGGTAGTGGCGGCACGGTCATGAAGATGCCGCGTCGGACGTCACCCCGCGGTTGCCGAGGCCTGGACACCACCAGGACATCGGCTGCCCTCGGCGTAATCGCTGCCGCAACACTTCTCAGCGCATGCGATACCTCGGCCGACAGTCACTCCACCCCAACCCCCACTCCGACCTCCGCCAGCGCCGCGCACATCCCTGTATACGAATGTGACGAGGCAATCGTCGTAACCCCATTGGGCTACAAGGATGGAGACACCGTAACCGTCACCGGCCGCGGCAACTGCCAACCCATGGAAGGCACTGTCGCACAAGGCGACACCATGAAAGGCCCCTGGCAGATCGCCCGACGTAACCCGACACCGGCCACCTACAACTGCGGGAAGCAACCTCCGCCGATCATCGATTTCGACGGCAAACCCATCGAATTCCAGACCATGTCCGGCAATATCGGCAGCGCACCGGCCTACGTCAACGGCTGGGACTGCTACCCGTAAGGCCCCGGACATCCCGGTCTCCGGGTTCGGGCGGGGTCACGATCGGTTTCCGAGCCCGGTCATGCCCTCCCCGACCTTCGCCGCCAGTTCCTCACGCTCAGCCTTCTCGATCACAAGGTATTCGAGCTTATCGACAGCGGCGAACTGCTGTTCACGAAACGGGACACCCGGCGGCAGCGGCGCGACATGCCAATGAACATGAGAGACGCCCTGCATGCTCCCGAAGCTGAACACGTAAAGGCGTTCGGTCGGCGTGATCTCAGCGAGCACCCGCCCGAGCCGATGAATACGCAATTGCAATGCGAGATAGTCGTTTTCGCTGAAGTCGGACACGACGTTGGTGACATGCCGCCGAGGTGCGAGCAGACTGTAGCCGTAGAGCCGCGGCCAGGGCGGAAAGAACACGACGCAATGCTCATCACGATAGGCAACGGTTTCGCGCTCGCGAGTCGTCTGCTCGTCGGCCAGCTCGCAGATGAAGCACTGCCCGGAGGCGTTCTCGGCTTGAACTCGGGCGATGTAGTCGTCGGCATCGAGCGTGTCGGTGCGATGGGTGAGAATCGTTTCGTCGCTGCGTGTTCCAGGGTGTTGCGGATCCGTGGCCTGGTTCGGGCATGCGTAGGATTCGTTGGTACGGGGGTTGGCATGACGGGCGACGTTGAGTTGCGATCCGAACGTGTTCGGCGGTGGGTGCGACATACTCGTCGTGGCTTTCTGGGTCTGGCGGCCGGTTTGTGGCTGGTCGGGTGCGTCTATGGGTTTTTGACGGCTCCTGTTCACCCGGTATGGCCGTGCTCGTCGGACAGGTACGCGGGTGAGGCGACGCGACTGCTGGTTCTGGAACTGGTGATTGCGGTGTCGCTGGTAGTGGCGGTTTCGGTCACCGAGCGTGCTCGACAGCCGGGCGATGCCGCCGAATGCTCTGGTTCCCAAAGGATCTCACGGCCGCTGTGGTCGCTGGGGATCCTGTGGTCCTTGTTCGGATTGATCACGCTCCAGGTCACCGGAATCGCACCGTTCCTCGGATACATCCCTATCCTCGATCTCTCACAGGCCCGAGAGGGCGCATTGCTCATGATGTGGGCAGCCACAATCGCTTTCGGCGCAGCCGCAGTCGCCCATACCCTCGCGGTCGGCGAGCGCCTCACAAGGTCGAGGCATATAGTTTCGGCGCGTCGTCTACATCCGGCACCTGCCCTGATAGTCGGCGTGGTCGTCGGCATCGCCTTGGCTGTACCCGCGTGTGTATCGAACTGGACGAATCCGTCCGAATGCATGTCCCTCCGCGTCTGAATCCATCGCGCGGCGACAGCAACCGTTCACCACGCTGCCCGTAGGGTGGGGACTCGTGGATTCAGGTGACAAGCTCGAGGACTTGCGATCGACGCTCTCGTGCGTTTTCGAGAAGCTCGGCGCGGAAACCCTTACCGAACCAGACCGCGTCGAGCTGGTAGCGCGCGCCGAGGTGGTTCAGGAGCAGATCGACGCGATCCAGTACGCCGAGGAATGACCACAACCAGCGCAGCTGCCAGGTGAGCGACACCCGGGCCTCTCCCGAACCGTGCAGGTAGTGCCTAATTGTTGGCGCGCTGGATGGCGCGTTGAACCAGGCTGCGGATGCCCGGGAGCTGGATTGCGCGCAGCATCATTTCGCCAGCCCATACCTGCATGCGTGACGACGGCGCGAATCGGCTGATTCCCTTGCGCGCCAATGCCTGCCGCTTGTCCACCTCCGGCCGCAGCGCCGTCTCCCAGGCGTCGAGGGCGGCGGATATGTCGTCCCCATGGTCCGCCAGCGCGGTACCGAGCCGATCGGCGCCGTCGAGTGCGAGAGCGGCCCCGTATCCGGCGAAAACCGTTACACACCAAGCCGCATCGCCGAGCAGCACGACTCGGCCCTGGCTCCAGCGGTCCATCACGATCTGGCCGACCGAATCGAAGTAGGCGCTGCCGGGCGCGGTGTCGAGCTGATGGAGCGCTTCGGCGACACCGCCGCCGAGATCCCCGAACGTCTGGGTGAGTGCGGGTGCGGCGCCGAGTGCGAGTTCGGCATCGGGGGCGGGGGAGCGGTAGGCGAAGAACGCCGAGGATCGATCCGGCCCCATGTTCATCACCGCGGCCGTGCGTCCGGGTCCGATGTACGTGTTGCCGACGCCATCCGGGATGTGGTCGGGCGCGGTGTCCAGGGGGAAGGCGCCGACCATATGGCCCAGGTCCACGAAATACTCTGACTCGGCACCGAATACGAGTTCTCGAACCCGAGAGTGGACGCCATCGGCACCGACGAGGAGCTCGGTCCTGAGGTGGGTGCCGTCGCTGAGCGTGACTTCGACCTTCCCCGGAGTTTGCGTGACGGCCTGCACCGTAGTGCCGAAGCGAATATCGGCGAACTCGGCAACTGCGTCGTACAGCGCCGACTCCAAATCGCCGCGAAACAAGCTCAACGCCCGATCTCCAACAGCGGCCTCGGTGACAGCGCTGGGAATCCGGAGCTTCTCCCGCCCGTCGGCGTGGACGAGGACCGAGGTGAAGAATCCGATATCGCGCGGCCGCAACGCCGGCAACAGCCCGAGTCGCTCGGCAGCATCGAACCCGTGCCCGTGCAGGTTCAGCAGGTAACCGCCACTGCGGCGACCCGGCGCGCGTTCGACCATCACGACATCCCACCCCTGCTGATGCAATCGCAGAGCGGCAGCGAGCCCGGCGATCCCCGCGCCGACGATCGTCGCCCGCCTGCCGGACGACTCGTCATGTTGGCGCGCCGCGCTTTCGAAGGCTTCCATTGCGACTCCTCGGTTCGATGTGCCGTCGGCGAGAACCACTCGTGAACGCTCGCCCTGCGTCAACTAGTAGTTGACGAATCGGCGAGCGTCAACTACTAGTTGACTCATGGTTAAGCGCGCACTCGTGGGCGATGTAGTAACCGGCATTCCGGCCAGCCGAGGCATCGCCGCCGGTCCGGTCCGGCTGATATCCGGCGTCGATGACTTCAGCACGGTCGAGCCCGGCGATGTAATCGTCTGCCGCACAACCGATCCTTCATGGACGGTCCTACTCGGTATTGCCGCCGCGGTGGTGACGGAAATCGGAGGAATCCTGTCCCACGCGGCGATCGTCGCCCGCGAGTACGGAATCCCAGCCGTGGTCGCAGCCGAAGGGGCGATGAAGGTGCTGGCGCAGCATCGAATCGTCTCGGTCGACGGAACCACCGGATCCATCCGTCCGGCCGCCGATGCCCCCTCGCAGTGACACGAAAGGCAACTCCCCGATGACGCACGTTTCAGCCAGTTCACTGCTCGCGCTGCACGCCATCCGCCTCGGCGGATTCGTCGACACACAAGCGGTCGCCGCCAGATACCGAATGCCCACCGGCCTCGCCGAATCTCATGTGCGGACTTTCCGCGAACACGGCTGGATCAGCCACTTCCGTTTCGGACCCGACGCAGGCTGGTCCCTCACCGCCAGCGGCCGACAGGAAAACGAGCGCCAACTCGCCCACGAACTCGCTAAATGCGAGGCAAAAGCCTTGGTGGAAACCATCTATCGCGCATTCCTCCCCCTGAACGCACGCCTGACCCAAGCCTGCACAGCCTGGCAACTAACCATCCTCCCCGACGGCAGCATGCACGACAACAACCACGACAACCCACAACACGACGCCCAAATCCTGTCCGAACTGAACACCCTCGCAACCGAATTAACCCCACTGACAACCCAACTCACCAACCAGCTAGCCCGCTTCTCCGGCTACGACACCCGATTCACCACCGCACTCACCCAAGCCGCCGACAACCCCGACATGATCACCGGCACCACCCCCACTTCCGCCCACCGCATCTGGTTCGAACTACACGAAGACCTGATAGCCGCCCTGGGCATCGACAGGTCCCTCATCGCGTCCCCATAAGCGGGCAATCGAGACGTCGTTGCCGTCATCCGTTCGAGCACAGCAGGATTCGCCCGTCATCGGTACCGATGAGCAATTGACCGTTCCCCGTCACAGTAACGGCGGTCGGAATGACAGGCATCGCGGCGACGATCAGGTACTGGCGCTGAACTACCGTGCCGGAATCGAGCTCGAGTGCCACGAGCTCACCATCGTCGTACCCGATGTACACGAACTCGGAATCGGCATCGAGGCAGGTGGCCCTGTGATCGGTGCGGAAGATCCAGTTCGGTTCGCCAGTCCTCGTATTGCGGCGCACGACGAACGATCCGCCGGGTTGCAGACCGTGACCGTGATAGACGCTGCTCGCGTACACCAGATCACCGTCCGCTGTCTCCACGCCAGGACCCGCGAAATGTGCTTCACCCGGCACCCATGAGAAGGGGAATACTCGTGTGAAGTCAGCCGGTTGAGGCGCACGCGGGCGCTCTGCCGCTGGTACCTCTTCCAAAGGGGCTGTAGCCAGCCATATCTCGTACTCGTCGATCCCCAACGCGTCCTCGTTGGGCTCGATGTCGTAGAAGTACACCCGGCTGCCGCGGCGAATGCGAAGCCGGCTGCGTTCGGAGTTCGAGCCTTCCGGCACCAGCGCCGGCGCGCCGTCGGCACACCGCACGAGTGACATCGGATCGGAGAGACTCAGGGCATCGAGCTGCCGGCCGTCCTCGAGGCAGATCCGAGCCACCGATGGAGCCTCGCCCAACCATTTGTGACGGACCAGATTGGTCCAGACCGTCTGTTCGTCGCCGGCCACGACGATGTCCCGCCCACCGCGGTTGTCCGGAACAGCCAACTGCTGCTGCCCGGACGGCAGCCACGATTCGACGCCTACCCCATCGAGCGCGGCGACGATCCTGCCGTCCGAGAGCTGCTCGATCGCACGAATATTCCGTCGCACTTCCCATCGCGAGGACAACTGTCCGATCCGCCGGCCGGCGTCAGCCCTGTTGTCCGGTCGCGGCAGCGGTACCCGTGGCCCGGCCAGGTCATATCCGGTGATCGAGTTCGCTGGCACCGACCGCCAATCGTCGCGATGCACCACCGCGACATGCCCTTCAACCCAGGCGTTCTCATCCTGATAGTCGTCCGGTGGTGACATCTGCACCCGCAACCGATGATCGTCGAGCCATTGCAACCCCAGGACTTCGCGGCCGCTCCAATGCTCGATGAGCGAGGTAACTTTCCCTGTCTCCAGGTCCAGCAGGAGCAGCTCTCCTTCGAAGTGGTAACCACCGTCATAGCTGCCCGAGCCGACCGCGAGCAGCGGCAGTGTGGGATGGAAAGCCATGGCGTGCACCGGGAAACGAGTCCGCACCAAAGCGCAGCCAGCCAGACTGTCGCGGCTGTATACCCCAATCGGCGACGACTGACCGAGATGGTCGTAAGCCCCCGCCACGGCCACCAAATTCCGACGCTCATCATCAACGACGAGCACGG
Source organism: Nocardia yamanashiensis NBRC 100130 (assembly GCF_001613325.1). Taxonomy (GTDB): domain Bacteria; phylum Actinomycetota; class Actinomycetes; order Mycobacteriales; family Mycobacteriaceae; genus Nocardia; species Nocardia yamanashiensis. The sequence continues at coordinate 68,508 of NZ_BDCD01000004.1, forward strand.
GTTCACCGGCTTCAGCGAAGGGACGGTCACCGAAAACCCGGCGAACCCGAAACGCAAAGGACATAGCCACATCGTGCAGGCCCCGCCCGGCACGCCACGTATCCGGGTCAGCCGGACCGCCGAAGCGCGCGGACAGTATGTGAGGTTGCCCCGGATTCCCGGACTGATTGGTTGTGTTGATTATGCCGCTCGGTGAGCGGCGGTGTGGACTCGTTCGTAGTCCACGGGGCTGAGCATGTCGAGCTTCGAATGTCTTCGGGTCGGGTTGTAGAACGCTTCGATGTAGTCGAAGATCGCGGTGGCCAGCTCCTTTCTCGTCGACCAGCGTCGAGTGTCGAGTAGTTCCAATTGCATTGTGCCGAAGTAGCTTTCGACCATACTGTTGTCGAAACAGTCCCCGATGGAGCCCATCGATCCCAGCAAGCCCGCCGAGCGGATGCGTTGGCCGAAGGCCCAACTGGTGTATTGAGCGCCGTGGTCGGAATGAGCGATGGTCTGCCCCGGTGGTGGTCGGCGCCGCCACCGGGCCATGTCCAAGGCATCGCAGACCAGTTCGGCGCGTAGATGGTCGGCGATCGACCAGCCCACGATGCGGCGGGAGAACGCGTCCAGCACAACCGCGCAGTAGACCCAGCCTTCACCGGTGCGGTGCTGGGTCACGTCCATGCACCACAACCGATCCGGGTGATCGGCGCTGAAACGGCGGTTCACCAGGTCCGGGTTCGGGCTCGCCGACGGATCACGGCGCGTGCAGCCGCGCCGTCGTCGGAACGCGCCCTGCAAGCGCGCCGATCGCATCAATCGGGCAACACGCTTGCGGCCCAACCGGATTCCCATGCCGATCCGCAGCTCGGCATGCACTCTCGGCGCGCCGTAGGTGCCGCGAGAGGCGGTGTGGATCGCGGTGATCACCGCGGTCAGCTCGATGTCGGCCTGCGTCCGCGCCGACGGCCCGCGGTCGCGCCATTCGTAGTACCCGGAAGTCGACACGCCCAGCACCCGGCACGAGATCGTGACCGGGACGCCGGCCGCGGCGAGTTCGGCGACCACCGGGAACACTATTTTGGGAGGACGTTCTCCCGTGCGAAATAGGCTGCGGCCTTGCGTAATACCTCGTTCTCGAGTTCGAGTCGCCGTGCTTTTCGGCGGAGCTCGACCAGCTCGCTGCGTTCGGCGCTGGTCAGGCCTTCACGGACGCCGTCGTCGACGTCGGCGCGTTTGACCCAGTTGCGTAGGCAGGATTCGGAGATGCCCAGGCTCGACGCGACCTGCCCGATCGGGCGGTCACCGGCGCGGGCCAACTCGATCGCGCGTTCGCGGAACTCACGGGGATGTGCTGGAGGCATGTGGACTCCTTCCGGAGGCGAGTATCCCGCCTCACGATCGGTGTCCGGAAGACCGGGCCAACCTCAATGCCAACGGATACTCGCATGGTGACGAACAACCGGGATCCATTTCACCCAGTGCACGAAGCCCTTTCGCATTTTCAGGGCAACGCGCTCGAACACCTGAACCTGTCGATCACCGACTCGACCAACGGCTCGAACCACGAGTCCACCGATGCGCTGGAAATCAGTCTCATCGCACACCGGCCGGACGGCGGAATCAACCTGTCGGTCCGCGACATCCACTACTTCGCGATCCAGCGAGCGCCCCGCGAGAACATCAAATTCCTCGACTTCACGGCAACAACACTGGACCCGTCGATGCCGTTGCCGCCGGGGCTCCCAGAACGCTGGTCGCATACGAAACCAGCACATTCGTTGTTGTGGCTACACGCCGAAGGCGAAGCAACTTTGGACCTCGTCGCCGCGATCGTCGTCGTGCTCAGACAAGTGAGCTGACCTGAGGACGGTCTGAATCGGCTCAGCTCGATGCGGGACGCTTACACCGCACTCTCGCGGTCGGCGAGGAATCTGTCGAGCAGCTCAAAGATCGCCGCCATCAACTGTGCTTCCTGTTCGGGTGTGCGGTCGACGCCGAATTCCTTGTCCGGCAACGCGATATCTTCGATCAGAGCCCACCAGACGAGATTGCTTTCGCGGCGACCATGGTGGGCGAGTATCCATTCCCGGAAGCCATTCAAGCCCTGCTCGCCATGACGGCGGGCCGCGAAGTCGTACCCGTCGAGGAAGCACACCACACCCCGCACAGACCCGTAGCCGATGTACATGCCGGGTCGTTGAGCGAACAGCTGAAAGTACTCACGTTCGCTGAGCTCGGTCTCACCGGTGATCTCGCGTCCGTTCACCATGAGCGGGCGCGCAGGCCCGTAGGAACGCGCGGGGCTGTAGTCCTCCTGCATGCGGACACTCCACCACAACCTTTCCTAACGGACCACCCGCAGTCGGCCTACATCCGAAGTGCCGTCCTGACCAATTGCAGGCCGGCATCCTATACTCGCGCGCCGCGTCTGGTCCGGGAGGATCAACCGGCTGGGCGTTGATATCCGCAGTCCACGACCTGTCCCTGTTCGTCCACGACCGAGTACTCCTGCACCACTGTTCGCAGGTCGCCGAAGTTCTGGACAGTCAGCTTGTTAACCACGCACTCCACGATGCTCGATCGATTGGTGTCGTGGACATTCGACTCTTCAACGTCGGCAGTTCCGGCCGTCAGCTGCCGATCAAGGAATGCGCTCCTCCAGCCGAACATCGAAGACACCTCTGTCTTAGCTTCAGCACGCCTTCGCGTACGGCGGAAATCTGTTTGCCGGCACCGTATCTTGCCCGGCACACTGCCGTCGTGAGCGAGGAGACCTCAGTGGACGAGCTGATCATCGCCGAGAAAGTCGGTTATGCCCTCCGGGCCATCAGGGCGGAACTGGGCTGCAGTATCCACGAGGCCATCGATGAGTTCGACGGGCGCTATCGCCGTCTACGAGCCGAACGAGCGGACGATTTCACAGTGCCACACGGTGAATACGGCCGTGACGTCTACACCTGAGTGCCTGGGTCGCCGAGCCGTCGACCTTCGTGGTTGGAAGCGGATTCTGCCGAAACAGCCAGTGCGGGGTGGTGGCTAACTCTGCATTCGACCGTAGAGGGCTGCGTGGAATCACTCGCTCTGGCTCACACGCGTCTCGGCATGATGTTGGATTCGGGTAGCTAGAAGCGCCCTATGGAGAGCAAGAACGATCCGAATCCCAGCGTTAGGCCGCCGCCCAGGATCGTGAAGAAGAGTGCCAGAAATATGATGGCTCGGGCCTCGCCGTGGTCATAGAACACCGAGGGCGGATGAATCGGGATCACAGGGGAGCGGGCCTGCACTTGTGCCCCCGGTTTCAAGCCATCCTGTATCACGCTGCAGGCATGGCGAGTCCCGTCGGCATCGATGTAGTACCCGACTCCCTCGGTAACATCCTTACTGGTCTCACTCCACAGCATATCGACCGATTCGACATACACGGTCCGCTCTGTGCCATGCCCGGACAAGAACGCGAAACCGTTGAAAACTACTGCCGAACCGTATCCGATTCCGGCCAGCCCGATCAGCACCACCAACAGCCCTGCCAGGGCGGCTAGAAACTGATCCTCGGCGTCAGGCTGGAAACGACTATCCATAGCCCATTCTGCGTCCGATCGACAGTGCACGAACGGGTTTCAGCAGGTCCTGTACGAGCGGGTTGCGACGTTAGCTTGAAGGCCTCCATGCTGTGCGGGCGGCGGACGCGCTATCCCTGCAACGGGACGTCCGCGGTCAGCCGTTCCACGAGGAAGGTGATGATCTCGTCGCGGGCAGCGATGGTCGGCTCACCTTCGGCGTCGACCAGGTGGGCGGTAACAACGCTGTGTGGGCAGCCGACGATCTTCGAGAAGAATGGTGGCGGTGCGGGGTTCGCTGATTCGGCGGGTAGTACTCGGGGTTCGAAGCGGGGGCCCAGGGCGGTGGCGTAGGCGGCGAAGCGCTCGGCGGTGCAGAAGCGGTCGCCTTCGAAGCGGTAGGCGCGGACTACAAGGTCGTCGCGGTCGAGACGGTTGCGGACGGCGGTGAGTTCTTCGGGTGAAATCTCCAGTCCGCCAGGCTCGTCCAGTGGTAGCGACGGGTGGCATACGACAGGCGCCAGTACCGCGGGTTCGAGCGTCATGGTGAGCGCGAAATTGCCGGTGAAGCACATGCCCAGTGCGCCGACGCCGGGGCCGCCGCATTCGCGGTGGGCCAGGGCTGCGAGGGCGCGGAGCCAGACGGCGATTGGGCTGGATTTGCCTGCGCCGAAGGCTCGGAATTCTGCGCTGACGCAGGCTCGTTTGAAGACTTCCAGGCCGGCTTCGGCTTCGGGGTAGGCGCCGTCGCGGCCGAACAGTGACGGCAGGTAGACGGTGAGGCCGGCGTTGCGCACCCAGCGGGCGAATCGGGCTACGTCGGGGCTGATGCCGGGCATTTCCGCCATGATGACGACCGCTGGTCCGGTGCCGCTGACGTACACCGTTCGCGTCACGCCGTCGAGGGTGATGGAGCGCGGTGTGAAGTCGGCGAGGTCGTCGTCGAGGGAGTCCTGTGGGGGAGATTGCTGCACATCGCAAACCCTGCCGTAGCAGGTCGGCGCGGCACCATTGGCGGGAACGCCACTCTTCGGTCTAATCTCGCCACATGATTACCCACCTCGCGCTGGACGGTGTGCTCGAAGGTGCGCTCGGCCTCGGGATCGACATCATCGATACGGCGGCGGGTATCGCCGGTGATGGGACGGGTGGGCGGCTGCGGCAGCGTGTCGTATCGCTCGATGGGCTGCCGGTCCGGTCCAGCGGGGGGCGATCGATCGGCGTCGATACCGAAACACCGTTCGGCGCGCTGGAGTTCGAACCCGGAGATGTGTTGGTGCTGCCGGGGCCGTCCGCGACCAGCGAAGCGCGGGTCGAGGAATTGCTGAGCCGACCGCAGACCGTGCCGATTCTCGAAAGCATCAGGTGTGCAGCAGATTCCGGCGCGACGGTCGCTGCCTCCTGCTCTGCGGTCTTCGTGCTCGCGGCCTCGGGTCTGCTGTCGGGCCGGGCCGCCACGACCACGTGGTGGCTGGCGCCGCTATTGGCACGCAATTACCCCGATGTCACCGTGCAGTCTGATCGCATGGTGGTCGACGCTGGCGAAATCCTCACCGCAGGAGCCGCTTTCGCCCACACCGACCTGATGCTGGCCCTCGTCGCCCGCCTCCGCGGCGGCGCACTGGCGGAACAGGTGGCTCACTACCTGGTCCTCGATGCCCGCATGTCGCAGTCGCGCTACATGGTGCTCGAGCATCTACGCTCCACCGATCCAGTCCTGCGCGCCGTGCAGCAACACGTACACGCCAACCTGCACCGCCAACTATCACTACACGAATTAGCCAGTGCCGCAGCAGTTTCCCCACGCACCCTCACCCGCCGCATCCGCGACCGCGTCGGCGTCTCACCCACCCAATTCGTTCATCGCCTCCGAGTCGGCCAAGCAGTCACCCTGCTCACGACCACGCGCGAACCCGTGGACATGATCGCAGGCGCGGTAGGTTACGCTGACCCAGCAGCCTTCCGTCGCATCTACCGCAGGCACACCGGCGAGACACCCACCGCCACCCGCACTCGAGCGACCGAATCGACCTGACCGTCTAGGAGCGAGTGTCCATCCGTGCGATGTAGCGGCAAGCCCGCGGCCAAGGATCGTGGAGGAATTCCGCGCGGGTGCGATGCCAATGCCTGGCGCACAGCTCATCCAACCCCATATCTAGTCGACGGCCCTGATAGTTCGCGGTCGGTTCTGCGGCGTGCGAGGCCGCGAGCAGCTCACTTTCCAATGTCCAACCGCAGTGATCGAACGCCCACATCCCATCGCTGACATAGACGTGGCTGGGATCGGATTCCGCCGCCGGCCACAATCCGACCGCAGCAAACCCGCGCGCATGCAGGTCGAGGAAGGCATAAGCGAGGATGTGGCAGGCCCCGGCGGCGAAGAACCACTGGTCATCGCGATGCCACGCCAGCTCTAGATCAGCCCGCTCCAGGGGAGTACGCCGGAAGACCGAGCACGGAACATACACGCCAACAGCATATTTCGCGTCTCGACGTCTTGGTCTCAACCCGAGCCGCTTACCGGGGCCCTGGATCGCAATCCGACTGCTTCACGTGGGCTGCGCGAGTTGGATAGTCGCGGGGATAGGGAGAGGGCGGCCGGCACCGGTGTCATCGGTGGGTGCACCAGAAGTGCGGATCAAGGCGCTGCGCAGAGGGCCGTGTCTACGACTTTCATGATGTCGGTGATGATTTCGTCGATTGCGTCCAGGTCTGATGGGATCTGGTTGACGCTCACGGTTACCGCGCGGCCGTCGGCGGTTACGCCGCCTCGGGTTTGGAAGCCGTCGATATCGCCGCCGTGGCCCCAGGTGTCTTTTCCGCAGGACAGTTCACGGTGCATGAGGCCGAGCCCGTAGCCGAGGGGCGGTCCTGGGGCGTCGATCGTGACGGTGCGTTTCATCTCGGCGAGTTGGGCGGGCGGCAGCAGTCGGCCCGAAAGCAATGCGGTGAAAAAGGTGTTCAGGTCTGCTCCGGTGCTGACCATCGCGCCGGCCGCTCCCGCTCCCGACACCTCGAGTCGCGTGATGTCCGTCTGCTTACCGTCGACGAGGAGATAACCGCTCGGGTGGGGGTCGCGTAGAACAGTCTCTCCCCGCGCCGGATAGTAGGTCGCTCGCAAGCCGAGTGGTTCGATGATCCTGCTGGTGATCTGGCGGTCGATCGTGCTCGCGGTCACCTGCTCGATCACCATGGCGGCCACCAGGTAGTTGGTGTTGGAGTAACTCCATTGCGCACCGGGCTCGAACACGGCGGGCAAAGCCAGCGCGCGCCGGACGAGCTCGCCGGTATCGAATTGCGTCAACGGGTTCGCGCGGAGTTGGGGATCGATCAATTCCCCGTATTCGGGCAGTCCGCTGGTGTGCTGCAACAGATTCCGGATGGTGATTCGGTTGCCGTCGAATCCCTGCCCGCGCACGACGCCGGGCAGATATCGCTCGACCGGCGCATCGAGATCCACCTTGCCCTCTGCCACCAACTGAAGTATCACCGTCGCGGTGAAAGTCTTCGTGTTACTGCCGATCCGCACCCGGCCCTCGTCAGGAAATGGCGTGCGCTGCTCCACATCACCGACTCCCGCCGAAGCAACCCAACTCCCGCCGCGATCGGACACCACGACCTGCGCACCCGGCAGCCCATGACGATCGACCAGAGCGCCCAACTCACCGACAATTTCGGAACGTCCCCCATCAACCACGATGGGTTCGCTCGTCCCACCACCGGCGAGGCCGCACGACGCCACCCCGGCGGCTGCCGACCCCGAAACCACCAACCCGATCACCACACGGCGAAAACCATTCGCTCGCAACCCGATTCCCTCTCCACTCCAGCTGATGCGCTTCCACGATCAAGCTAAGAGCGTTCGGACCACGCACACCAACCAGGCAACTCCCTTATTAATGGTGGTGCTGGCACCCCGAAAGGCCGGAACGGGCAGCCTCACCGTCGTGCAGCTTCGGAAGGGCGTGATTCCTCCTCTCGGCGGTCGAGGTTCAATCCACGACTGCCACACCGTGCCCGGATCTTGTAAACCGCTGCCCGGAATCGACGAGGATCACGTCCCCGAAGGGGAGCAGGTCGTCGATGGATGCGGCGACCAGGTGTGCGCGACTCGGGATCACGATGGCCTCGGCGTCCTCGCTCCACGCGATTGCCATGAGCTGATTGATGGCGGTGCCGCGCCGGGAGACGTCGTAGACGATGGCTGCGATGGTGTACCCGAGTCGTGCTGCCGTGGTATGGATTTCGTCCTCATCGCGGGCCCGGGCGCCGGCCGAGATGGCCCGTCGGATGAACCCGACGGCGGGCCGGAGATGGAGTGGTTGGATGTCGGCGATCACCGGACGCCTCCGTACTGGCGGTAGAACGGGCGGCGAATCGCGATCTCGCCACGCTCGGTCGGCCGCCACCGCGCCGGGACCCCATGCGTGTCGACCGCCAGGCCGTCGCGCGAGAGTCGTAGCAGCGCCCGGCGGACGGAAGATCCGGACAGTCCGGTGAATCTGCACAGTTCGCTGACCGTGAGGGCCGATGCTGTCGCCGAGAAGGTCAGCGCTGCCAGTACTTTCGCTTCGTGATGGGTGAGCGCCATCAGTCTCACTGCTCTCCGATCCGGGGGAGTCCAAGTGGTACGTGCGATGAGCGAATCCGATGTGTGCCGTTTCACGGTCGCAGGTGCCACAATGGAGAAGGGGCACAATCTGTGCCCCTATCGCAGAGCGAAATTTGATTGGCTCGGTGACCGTTATGGTTCGCGATGACAACGAATTTGGGCAGCGCTTGCAGAAGCTTCGGACGCAGGCGGGTATGACGCGGCTTGTTCTCGGAGAACTAGCCGGTAGGTCTGCCAGCTGGGTGAAAGCGCTCGAGACGGGGCGTTTGCAGCAGCCACGCCTGCCCATGCTGATCCGCCTCGCCGAGATACTCGGTGTCGGCGACCTGGTCCAGCTGACGGGGCCGCAGCCGTTGCAGCGGTCGGCTTATGGGAAGACCGTGCATCCGGCCTTGCCGAAGATCACCGATGCGCTGGTCTCCTACCCGGTGACGGCGAGCAGCGGCGATGCGGACTTGTCTCCCGAGGCATTGGCCGCCCGGGTCCGCCAGGCTTGGGCGCTCTGGCACGGTGCGGCCTATCAACGATCAGCGGTCGCGACCTTGCTTCCGGATCTGCTGCGAGACTCACGAATGGCGGTCCGCCAGCTGGACGGACTCGAGCGCCGGAAGGCGCAGACCATGTTGGCGCAGGTCTACCACCTGACCCAGCTGTACCTGAGCTTCCAGCCTCCTGCGGCACTGGTGCTGATGTCCGGCGACCGCGCCATGACCGCCGCCCAAGACGCCGACGACCCCCACGCGATGGCTGCCGCCGCTTGGTACGTCAACCACGTCTACCGCGATGCCGGCGAAGCACATGAAGCGCGCGTCGAACTGGCACACCAGATGTGCGGAATCCTCACCCCCGACAAAGGTGGCAACGACCTCGCGCTCTGGGGCCTCCTGAAACTCGCGATGGCGTTGTCCTACGCGAAGATCGGCCGCGAAGGCGATGCTCTCCGCTGCTGGGATGAGGCGGACAAGGCGGCGAAAGCGCTGGGCGACAACTATATTCACCCGTGGCTGATGTTCGGCCGCGTCATGGTGGACGCCTACATGATCACCATCCAGGCTGACCTCATGCACAGCGGTTACGCCATCCGCCAGGCCGCGCGGGTAGACCTGACCAAGATGCCCTCCGCGACTCGGCGGAGCTTCCACATGGCCGAGACCGCGCGGGCGTATCACATGCGCGACGAGGCACTCGCGACCGTGACCATGCTGACGAAGGCGCAGAAGGAATCGCCCGACACCTTCGGCTTCTCACTCTTCGCGCAGTCTGCGGTGCCCGATTTGGTCGAGAACGGCGGCGAGACCGTACGCGACGACGCCACTCGCCTCGCGGCGAACTTGGGCATCGACGGCAGCGTGTGAACAGCTTGGAAAGCACGTGACCGTTGCGATGGACCAGCGGCACATAGCCTTTGATCTATGGGCAACGAAACCACAGACCTGATCGCCAACCTGCCTCGCAAGCGGATGGGTGCCGGTGTTCTGTTCGTCGATGACGAGGGACGGGTGCTGCTCGTCGAACCTACCTACAAGGACTATTGGGAGATCCCGGGTGGTGTGGTGGAGGCGGAGGAGTCGCCTGCCGCTGCGGCGGTGCGGGAGATTCGGGAGGAGTTGGGGCTCGAGATCGAGTTGGGGCGGTTGCTCGTGACCGATTGGGTGCCGTCGGGCATTTATCCTGGTGACGGGGTGATGGTGGTTTTCGATGGCGGGGTGCTTTCGGCCGAGCGGGCGGCGGCGATTGTTCTTCCCGCGGACGAGCTTCGGAGTTGGGCGTGGTGCGATGCGAACGAGATCAAGCGATTGCTGCCGGCCGCGCTGGCTCGGCGCGTATCCGGGGCGCTGCGGGCTCGCCGGGAAGGGATCGCGGTCTATTCGGAGGACGGGTACGTGATCGGCTGATCTTCGCCGTTGCGCGACGACAACGGATGGGCCAGTACGGTGGCCGGATGGCTGTCACTGTGGAAACGCTGACCGTGATCGATGACGAGATCGTGGAGGCTTTCGCGAGGCTGGTGCCTCAGTTGTCGAGTACGGCGAAGCAACTGGATCGGGAAGCGTTGGAGCGCTTGGTTTCTGCGGAATCTACTACCGTGTTGGTCGCTCGGAGCGGGGAGCAGGTCGTCGGGACATTGAGTTTGGTGATGTTTCCGATTCCGTCGGGGTTGCGGGCGCGCATCGAGGATGTGGTGGTGGATGATTCGGCGCGGGGGCAGGGGGTGGGCGCCGCGCTGATCGAGGAGGCGAAGGGGCGGGCGCGGGATGCGGGGGCGCGGACGGTGGATTTGACGTCGCGGGCGGAGCGGGTGGCGGCCAATCGGTTGTATGAGCGGCTCGGGTTCCGGGTGCGGGAGTCGCGGGTTTATCGCGTTCAGGGGTGAGGGGCGGCGAAGCGGTCGGCTATTTCCGCTGCGGTCACCTTCGCCAGATCCGCCAGGAAGGGGAGGCGTTCGGGGATCATCAGGCTGGTGGGGCCGCGGAGGCCGAGGGCGAAGCGGCAGTCGCCGGTGGGGGTGAGGATGGGGAGGGCGATGGTGCGGAAGCCGGGATCCAGTTCCTCGTTGTTGTAGCCGTAGCCGCGGGATTTGGTGCGGGACAGCTCTGCTCGCAGTTCGGCGGGGGTGGAGACGGAGCGATCGGTGCCTTCGTCGTAGGGGAGGGATTCGAGGAATTCGTCGGGGGTGTCGGAGAAGGCCAGCAGGGTTTTGCCGAGCGCGCTGGCGTGCAGGGGGAGGCGGACGCCCATGAGGGCGTGGCCGTCGGATTCGCGCCAGCGGCTGGTGCCGAGCAGCACGGCGTGAATGCTGTGCCGGATGGCGACGGAGGCGCTGGCGCCGGTGGTGGCGGCCAGTTGTTCCAGGCAGGGTTCGGCCAGGTAGATGCGGTGCTGCCGATAGGCGATCTGCCCGTATTCGGCCAGCGCGCCGCCCATTCGGTACCGGCTGGACAGCTCGTCCTTCTCCAGGAAACCGGCCTGCACGAGCGCGGCCAGCAGGCGATGGGTGGTGCTGACCGCCAGCCCCTGCTGACGCGCGACCTCGGAGACGCCGCGTTCCTCGCCGCTCCGGAAGCAGTCGAGAACCGATAGGGCGCGGGCGACGGTCTGCACTCCGGAGGCTTCCACGTCGGCGACGGTAGCACAACGACATGGCCGGGGATAAGCAGCAGGTTTCCATCAAGTGGAAAGACGGCGATGATCGCCGGGTTTCGCTCGGGGTGCGCGAAAACCTGTCGAGAACACGTGCTTTCACCGTCCCAGCCGAAACCTCCCGGCTCATAACCTTTCCGGGTGCACCCTGTCAATCCTTCCGATCCTCGGAAAGCATTACCTCGCCGCACCCGCCCTCGCCCCCTACTGTCGCCAGTCATCGATCGATTGCGATCCATGACTCGGAAGAGGTGTTCCACGATGTTCCGCACACGCCGGCCAAACCGTTGGCGTCTCGCGCTCGCGCTCGCCCCCATCGTTGCTCTGGTGGCGGCGTGTGGATCCGGATCGGACTCCGATTCCGGACCGCGAGCGGAGCTGGTGTTGAAGGTGGCCGATCCGGGCAATTCCGGACCGCTCGCGGTGGCCAAGCGCGACGGCACCTTCGACAAGGCCCTCGCCCCGCTGGGCGCGAAAGTCGAATGGGTCACCACCACACCGGGATTCAGTTCCATGTTGAAGCTGTTCAACACCAAGGAACTCGATGTCTCCGGCGCCGCGTTCAGCCCGGTGGTAGGCGCGCTGTCCAAGGATGTCGCGGTCCGCATCGTGGCCGTGCAGGATCCGGTGGGCAAGGACCAGAGCGGCATCATCGCCGCCAAGGACTCCGGCATCCACTCGGTGGCGGATCTGGTCGGCAAGCGCGTCGCGGTGAACCCGGCCGCCAAGGGCGAGTACATCCTGCTGAAAGCCCTCGCTCAGGCCGGCATCCCGGCCGACAAGGTGACCCGGGTGCCGCTGCAGCAGAAGGACGCCGCCTCGGCGTTCGCGACCGGCAAGGTCGATGCCTGGGCCTCGTTCCTCGTGCCCTACCAGGAGGCGAAAGCCAATGGCGGCGTGGAGATCGCGACCGAGCAGAGCATCGGCTCCAAGGACAACTCGGTGGTGGTCTTCCGCACCGAGATCCTCGACAGTCGCCCCGATGTGGCCGCGAAATACCTGGAAACCTTGCAGTCGCTGACCGCCCAGCAGCATGCCGACCCGGCCGGTTTCGAGAACGTCTTCGAACAGACCGGTCCGCGCGCGCTCAGCGGCGCCCGACTCGCCGACGCCCTGCGCGTGGGCGGCGAGGTCACCGTGCCGCGCCTGCCCGCCGAATCCGATGCCGCCGACCTGGCCGATGTGGTGAACCTGTTCGCCGACAACGGCGTCATCAGCCGCAAGATCACCGCCGCCGACATCTTCTACGACCTGAAGTCCAAGCTCACGCCCGATCAGCTCGCGGCCCTGAAGTCCGGCCGCTGACATGGCCGTCCTCATCGCCCCGACCGAGCAGCTGTCGCATCTCGCGCCTCCGCGCAATCGCGTCGAGAAGCCCAGACCCGCATGGCTTTCCCTGCCCCTCCGCTTCCTGCTGCCCGCGCTGATATTCGCTGGCTGGTGGATCGGTTCCGCCACCGGCGCGCTGTCCCCGCAAGTGCTGGCGGGACCGCCGAAGGTCTGGTCGGCCTTCGCCGAACTGCTGCGCAACGGCCAGCTGGTCGACTTCGCCCTCGCGTCCTTCACCCGCGCCGCCCTCGGCGTCGCACTGGGCGTCACCGTCGGCCTGCTGCTCGGCCTCGTCGCCGGATTGTCCAGCCTCGGTGAGGAATTGGTGGATTCCACCATGCAGATCGTGCGCGCCGTCCCGTTCCTGGCGCTGGTGCCGCTGTTCATCGCCTGGTTCGGCATCGACGAGCTGTACAAGGTCCTGCTCATCGCCGTCGCCACCGTCGCGCCCATGTACGCCTACACCTACCTGGGCGTGCGGAACGTGGACCGCAAGGTGGTGGAGGCGGCGCGCGGCTTCGGCCTGACGGGCGTCCGCCTGGTGCTGGAAGTGATCCTGCCGTCGGCGCTGCCCGGCGTGCTCATGGCCTTGCGAGTGTGCTTGTCCATCAGCATCACCGGACTGATCGCCGCCGAACAGGTCGGCACCACCGAAGGCGTCGGCTACCTGGTCACCCTCGCCCAGGAATACAACCGCACCGACTACATGGTGCTGTGCGTGGTCCTCTACGCGGTACTCGGCCTCGTATTCGATGGCCTGGTCCGCATCGCGGAACGCTACGCGATGCCCTGGCGCGGTCAGGTGGCCATCCGATGACCGCCCCGATCGCCGTCCAGCTCACCGGACTGCGTAAAGCCTTCGGCGACAAAGTGGTTCTGGACGGCGTCGACCTGACCGTGCGCCGCGGCGAGTTCGTGGTGCTGCTGGGCCCCAGCGGCACCGGCAAGACCACCCTGCTGCGCCTGCTCACCGGACTGGAAACCCCGGACAGCGGGGAAGTGCTCGTCCCCGCCGCCCGCACCACCGTCTACCAGGAACCGCGCCTCATCCCGTCCAAACGCGTGCTGGCCAATGTGATCGTCGGACAGCGCCGTTCGAAACAATCCCGCGACGCGGGACTGCGCGCCCTGGCCGAAGTGCACCTGGACGGCAAGGCCCGGCAATGGCCCGCCACCCTCTCCGGCGGCGAAGCCCAGCGCGCCGCCCTGGCCCGCGCTCTGGTCCGCGAACCCGAATTGCTGCTGCTCGACGAACCTTTCGCCGCCCTCGACGCGCTGACCCGGCTGCAGATGCAGGACCTGGTCGGCGATCTGGTGGCACGCCACCGCCCGGCCGTCCTCATGGTCACCCATGACGTGGACGAGGCCATCCGCCTCGCCGACCGGGTCCTCATCCTCGATCACGGCCGCTTCGCCGTGGACACCGAAATCGAACTCCCGCACCCGCGCGACCACACCGATCCGGACGCCCTGCGTTATCGCACCGCGTTCCTGGCTCAGCTCGGCGTCGGCCGCAACACCATCGAAACCGCCAGGAGCGCTTCATGACCGACACCCTCTGGTACACCCGCTGCCCGGTCCCCACCGCGAGCGGCCTCGCGCACAGTCTCGGCTGGCTCGGCGAGAACGCGCAGCGCAACGGCCTGGAATTCGGCGTGCTGCAGGACGCCGGCCCGGAGCTGGCCAAGTTCCACTTCGACCACGCCCTGTCGGGGCTGATCCGCGAGGGCGGCAATGTGCCCGCGCTGGCGGCCCGCGCCGCCGGTTCCCCGACCCGGCTCATCGGCCTCACCTGGATCGACGAGGCGCAGGCGATTCTGGTCGGCCCGGATTCGCAGATCGCCGATCCCGCCGGTCTGGCCGGAGCGCGGATCGGCATCCCGGGATGGGCACAGGATCAGGCGCGCAGCTTCCCGCGCGCCATGGCCCTGCACGGTTTCGCCAGCGCCCTGCGCCTGGCCGGGCTGACCCTGGCGGACGTGCGCGTCACGGAGCTGAAGGTCGAGCGGGATCCGCAGGTGCGCACCGAGATTCAGCAGCGCGCCCGCAACATCACCTGGGGCGTGGAGGAGCTGCTGAACGGCGAGGTCGACGCCATCTACGTGAAGGGCGCTCGCGCCCAGGAAGTCGCGAAGGAGCACGGCCTGCGCGTGGCGGTCGACCTCGACGCCACCGACAGCAAGCGCCTGCGCGTCAACAACGGCACCCCGCGCCCGCTCACCGTGCACCAGGAACTCCTGGACACCAATCCCGATGCGGTGATCGGCTTCCTCGCGCAGAGCCTGCGCGCCGCCGACTGGGCGGGCGATCACGCCGAGGGCGTGCGCGAGGTGCTGCAACGCGAAACCCTCTCCGGCCCAGAGGGTGTCGTCGCCGCCTACGGTGACGCCTTCCATCGTGGATTGCATCCGTCGCTCGATCCCGAGCGCGTCGAATTGCTCGGCGTGCAGAAGCAGTTCCTCTACACCCACGGCTTCCTCGCGGCGGACTTCGACCTCGATTCCTGGGTCGCCCACGAACCCCTCGCCCGCGCCCGCGAACTGGTCGCCGCCGGAAAGGTCGCGGCATGACCGAGTACCTGTGGCGACTGCCCAGCCGCGGTGACGGCCGCCGCGCCGATCCGAACTACCGGCACCGCGGCGTCTCCGGCCTCGACGATCTGCGGCAAGTCGTCAACGCCGCCGAACTCGCGGGCCTGGACGGCGTGCTCGCCCCCTACGACCCGCTCGGCGAGGAATCCTGGATCGTCGCCGGGGGAGCGCTGCGCGGCACCCGGTACGCGGGCGTCACCGTCGAATTCCAGCCCGCCTTCGGCACTCCCGTATACGCGGCGAAGCTCTCAGCCACCCTGCAACGCCTGTCCGCGGGCCGCCTGAGCTGGCGGCTGGCCGTCGAGACCGACGACCACGATGCGCGCAGCCGCGGCGACCGCCTCACCGGCGACGACCGCTACACCCGCGCCGCGGAATTCCTGACCGTCGCCCGGGGCGTCTGGAACCAGGAACCGGTCCCCGGCGCGGGATTCCGCGGCACCGGGTTCGAGTTCGCGGGCGAACACTACGACGTCATCGACGGCGGCTTCCGGGGCATCCTGTCCGGCCTGCCCTTCCCGACCGTCTACCTGACCGGCGATTCCCCTGCCGCGCTGGACCTTTCGGCCCGGCACGGCGACGTGCACGTGTTCACCGAATCCCGCGACGACCTGGGCGAACGGCTGGCCGCCCTGCGCGTGCACACCGCGGCCACCGGTCGCCACGTCCGGGCCGGGCTCGAACTGCCGATCATCGCCCGCGAAACCGAGGACGAAGCCTGGGCCCGCGCCGAACGCCAATGGCGCGAAGTCCGCCCCGACGGACCCGGCGCGAGCTCACTGAGCCTCGGCGACGGCCGCTGGGCCGGGTTCGACGCCCTCGGCTACCCCCAATCCATCGGCCTGGTGGGCAGTTACGAGCAGGTGGCCCGTCAGCTCGAGGTGTACGCGGCGGCGGGCATCGACAGCTTCACCTTGAGCGGGCACCCGCATATCGAGGAGGTGCATCGCCTCGGCGAACACCTGCTGCACCTGGTCGATCCGGCCGGACGCACCCTGAAGGAGGCCGTGCTGTGACCATCGACGTCTACTGGCGCATCGGCATGGAAGGCGATCACGCCTCCCTGCGCACCCCGCGCCGCTACAACCGCGGCAATGCCGGCGGCTACGGCCCCGGCAATATCGCCCCCGCCATTCGCGGCGGCGAACTCGACGCCTACAGCTATATCGACCATGCCGCGGCCGTGGTGAAAGCCAGTGAGTCCGCGGGCTTCCTGGGCGGGCTGCTGCCGTCGTTCCCGGTCACCGAGGACCCCTGGGCGATCGCGTCCGCGCTGGCCGCCGAATCCTCGACCTACCGGTTCATGGTCGCCTTCCAGCCCGGCTTCCTGCACCCGGTGCAAGCCGCGCGCATGTCGGCCAGCTTGCAACGCGCCACCGGCGGGCGACTGGTCTACAACATCATCAGCGGAGGCGGCGGCCCGGCCCAATTGTGGTGGGGCGACAAGGTTTCCCACGACGACCGCTATGCCCGCACCAGCGAATTCCTCGACGTGCTGCGCGGAGTGTGGGACGGCCGCCCGTTCACCCACGACGGCCGCTTCTTCCGTACCGAGGACGCCGCGCTGCCGCCGCTGCTGGCCGGCCAGCCGTTCCCGGAGGTGTACTTCTCCGGTTCCTCACCCGCCGCCGTGCACGCCGCCGGACGCCACGCCGACTACTACCTGTCCTGGCTGGAACCGTACGCGGACCTGCGCGCCAAATTCGACGGCGTGCGCGCCCACGCCGAGCAGACCGGCCGCACCCCGAAATTCGCGGTCCGCATCGATATCGTCGCCCGGCACACCGAGGAGGCGGCGTGGGCGGAAATCGAGAAGGGCTGGGCGTTCGTCGACCGCGATGCCGCCAACCGGGCCGCCCAGGGTGATTCGGTCGGCGCGGCCCGCATTCAGGGCTGGGTGCCGGAAACCATTACCGGCTACCGCGATCTGGAAGTGCAGCCGAACGTCTGGTGCGGTTTCAGCCTGATCCGCGGCGGCCCCGCATTCGGTCTGGTCGGCAGCTACGAACAGGTCGCGCAACGCCTGGACGAACTGATCGACCTGGGCGTGGACGCGTTCATCCTGGCCGGCAACCCGCATCTGGAGGAGGCGTACCGGGTCGGGGAGGAAGTGCTCCCGCTGCTCGGCCGCTCCCGCCTCACCGCCCCCGAATCCGCTTTCGTGCTCCAACTCGCCCACTAGGGAGTCGCTTTGACCACCATCGAGACCGCGCTCACCGATACCGTCCGGGACTTCGTCGAAACCGTCACCCGCGATGCCGCCAAGGCGTTCCGGGTGCTGCGCGAGACCGGGACCGTGACCGGCAACGGCACCGTGAATTTCGTCGAACGCGTGCCCGGCGCCGAGATCGCCGTCGCGCTCAACGAACCCGGCCCGTGGGCCGACGACCGCACCGTGCATCCGGTGGTCGCCACCTTCGACGGAGAAGTGCTGTCCGGCAAGGGATCCGCCGGATTCGTCACCGGCTATGCGAAGGTGTTCCGGGCGCACCCCGAGATCACCTCGGTCGTGCACGTGCACAGCCCGTGGCTGGGCGGGTGGGCGCAAACCCATCGGACCTTCCCGATCCGCTATGCCGCCGTGCAGCGCCTGACCCTGTCCCGCGCCATCCCGCCGCATATCGACCGCAGCATCGGCGCGGGGGACTTCATCCTCGAGCGCCTCGCCGACGATCCGGACCTGATCGCCATCTTCGAAGCCAATGGCGGCGCGAACGTCATCGGCCGCAAGGGCCTGCTGGATCTGGCCCAGCTCGTCGTCCTGCTCGAGGAAGGCGCGCAATACCAGGCCATCGCCGAAACCCTCGGCGGCTCGGTCGATTTCGACAAATCCAACCTCGCCGTTCAGTGGTCGCGCACCGGCCTGGCCGACGAAGCGCGCCGCCGCGGCCTGCTCTGACCACCCTCACCCCAGGAGAACTCCCCGTGACCGTTCGTGTCGGCTACTTCCCGCACAACAACTCGCTCTTCGTGCTGCGCCACCGCGGCATTCTCGAACGCGCCCTGCCCGACGTGGAATGGGTGGACCTGCGCACCCTGCCCGCCCCGGCCCGCGTGGACGTGAAAACCGCGCTCCCGTCGCAGCATTCGGACCACCTGTACTCCGAACCCGGCTACGACTTCATCGGCACCGGCTTCACCCCGCCCGTCACCGCGCTCGCCAATGACCGCGACATCGTCTACGTCGGCATCTCCGGTCCGCGCGTGGAGAACGGCCGCCTGGTCACCAAGGTGGGCAATGGCATCGACACCGTCGCCGACCTGAAGGGCAAGCGGGTCGGCATCGCGCACGGCTCCTGGCAGACCACCCTGCTGCTGTTCGCCCTCGATCAGGCCGGACTCGGCTGGGCCGATATCGAACCCGTCGACACCGACGTGCACGACGGCGGCGCTCTGCTGCTGTCCGGCGACCTCGACGCCTGGATCGGCGCCTACCCGGGCCTGACCGCCGTGGAGGCCGCCACCGAACTGCGCACCCTGGTCGACACCGAATCGGTGTTCTCGCACCCGTCGCTGTGGTTCACCCGCCGCGACTTCGCCGAATCCCAGCCCGAAGCCCTGCGCGCGATCATCACCGCGCTCCAGGAATCCGACGCCTGGATCATCGAGAATCCCCGCGCCGCGGCGCAGTACTTCGTGGACGACATCACCGCCCGGGGCGGCACCGCGGATCTCGACGCCTGGGAATCCGCGCTGCGCGGCCGGCCCTTCGGCATCGGCCCCGTCACCCCCGAATTCCTGGCCGAACAGCAGCGCGCCGCGGATCTGCTGGCCGCCAATGGACTCCTGCCCAAGCGCATCGACGTGACCGCGGCGGTGGATCCGGAGATCAGCGCTTTCGTCGGCGCCCAGCGGAGTCCGGCCACCGCACACTGAGCGGAGCGCGCACCCGGCTCGCCGCCCCCGTCCGGGGTGGACGGCTGGGACGGTTGCGGGCGTACAGGATTCGCGGACCCGACTGCTCGGGGTCGGGGCACGCGAGCAGATAGCGTTCGGCCAGGTCGTCCGGACCGAGATCCTCGAGCGCGGCGAGTCCAGCGCGTGCGAGACAGGCGGCGATCATGTCCCGCTCCGATTCCGCATCGTTGATCGCCGACTCCAGGATCGGGCGGCCGTCACGACCGAGGACGGTCGCCCCGTCCGGAGCTCGCGTTGGGCAGGCGGCATGGTCGAAGACGATCGCCGTGCCCGGGGCCCGTGCAGCGACGTAGTGCAGATCGGCCGTGAGCGCCGGATCGGTGAGCGCCGCGCCCGCACCCAGGCGGATGAAGAACGCCGGTGCGTGCTCGTCGAAAATGGTTCCCCGGAGCGCGTTTTCGAAGGTGTTCGACCCCAATGCCGCAAATACGCGCACACCCGGATACGGATTGTGCGCGGCGAACGTCTCGAACCCCGAGCCGGCCAGTACCACCTGCTCGATACCGCCGCTGACCGCGTCGGCGAGCCGATCCTCGGCGAAGCGGCACCGCGCCGCCGTGTACAGGCGAGCTTTCGCGCGGGAGGCGGGTCCGGCGGGCGCGGGGCGTGCGGTCGGCGGCATCGGTCGGACTTTCCCTCGGAATCGATTGTCGCTCAGGCGGGTTCGCCGTCGGGCCGCTGACCCGGTGTGGGCGGTTGCGGTCCCTTCGGCGCGTGCCCCATGAACGGCGGGACCGGCATCCCGGGCATCTCGGGCAGCTTCGGCATGTTCGGCAGCGGCGGGATCGGCGGTGTGGGCGGCATTTGCGGCATCTGGGGGAGATGCGGAACGGGCGGCGCCGGCGGAATCGGCATCGCGCTCGGCCCACCGCCGAACCGCTGGAACGCGGCCTGCCGGGAAGTCCCGAAGATCTCCCCGACCTCGGCCCAGGTCCGCCCTTCATCCCTGGCCTGCTGCACCAGCGACCGCAGCACATCGTCGACGACGCTGTCGAGACTGCGCGCCGCCCGCAACGCGGCCATCACCGAAGGCGTCGGAGTGCCCGCCGCCGGGTGCAGGACCTCGGCCAGAAATTCGGCATTGGTAGTCAACATTTTCGCAAGAACCGCCCGCTCATCAGCGGTATCGCGGTCGATCGTTTCGCTCATGTGTCAAGGATGCGTTTACGCCGGGCCCTTGTCAAGGTTTCATTTACATCACCGGCCAGCCCGCTACGCCGAAGGTGAGTCCGCGGCGGAAGTGATCCAGCCCGAGGGTGATGTAGGGGACGGTGTCGGCGGGCAGGGCGTCGAGGGGGAACCAGCGCAGTTCGGAGCATTTGTGGGGCTCGGCATTGAAAGGTTCGCCCTGCCAGGTGGTGGTGTGGAAGAAGAAGCCGACCCGGCCGGGGCCGCCGGGCGGGCGATAGTGCAGGACGGTGGACATGCGGATGTCGTTGCGGTGCAGGGAGATTCCGATCTCCTCTTTGGCCTCGCGGATGACGGCTGCTTCCACGTCCTCGTCGGGTTCCAGCTTGCCGGACGGCACGTTCCACAGGCCGTCGCCGTAGCCGGTATTGGCGCGGCGGGCCAGGAGTACCCGGTCGTCGCGGGTCGCGATGAGCAGGACGTCGACGAAGCTGGTGTAGGCCATTCATCCATTGTCCGGGCCGGATTCATCCTCGGTTATCCGGCGTGGATAGCGTTGCCCTCAGCCGGAAGGGGCCGAGGGTATGGAGCTTCGACATCTCGTATCGTTCCTGGCGCTGGCCGAGGAACTGCATTTCGGGCGGGCGGCGCAGCGCCTGCATTTGACGCAGCCGAGTTTGAGCGCGCAGCTGCGGAAGCTGGAGCATGCCATCGGAGTGCAGTTGGTTGCCCGGAATTCGCACGAGGTGCGGTTGACCGCGGCGGGGCGGGAGTTCGAGATTCAGGCCAGGCAGATTGTGGCGCAGGTGGAGCGGGCCGCAGAGGCCGCCCGGGCGACCGCGCAGGGGCGGGCCGGGACGGTGAATATCGGGTACAACGTGGTGGCCAGCCGGCATGTGCTGCCGGACGCGCTGGTGCGGATGACCGCGCGGCATCCGGATATCGCGGTGTCGTTGTGGGAGAAGCGCACCGGGCCGCAGCTGGCGGCATTGTCGGATGGTTCGCTGGATGTGGCATTGGTGTACGGGCATCCGAGCACGGCCGAGTTCCGGTATCGGCGCATGTTGCATCGGGTGCCGCTGGTGGCGGTGGTGGGGCGCGGGCATCGGTTCGCGGAGCGGGCGGCGGTGCCGTTCGTGGAATTGCAAGGGCAGCAGTGCGTGCTGTTCGCGCGGGAACAGTGCCCGGCCATGTACGACACGATTTTCCGGGCGGCCGCGCAGAATCGGATCAGTTTGACCGTCGGGCACAGCGCGGACGATCCGGGAGCGACGGCGCATATGGTGTCGGTGCGGCCGATGGTCGGGTTCGCTTCGCTGCCGCGGGCGATCGCCATGGGGATGGGATCGCCGGACAGTCCGTCGGTGGCGGTGAAGTTGCTGGATCCGGTTCCGACCCTGGACTTGTACGCGGTATGGCGGGCCGAGGAAGCCAATCCGGCGGTCCCGCTGTTCCTGTCGTGCCTCGAGCCGGAACCGGAGCGGGTACCGGCCTGAACGTGTCAGGCCGGACCGCTACTTCAGGCCGGACCGCACGAAGCCGTCGGTGATCTGGCGCTGCAGCACCACGTACAGCAGCAGCACCGGCAGGCAGGCCAGGCCGGCGACCGCCATGAGCGGGCCCCACTGATCGCCCTCGGTGCCCATGAAGCTGCGTAAACCCAACTGCACGACCGCGTTCGAGCGGCGCAGCACGATCGCGGGCCACAGGTATTCGTTCCAGCCGTTGATGAACAGCAGCAGTCCCAGGGCCGCGAGGGCGGGGCGCAGATTGGGCACCACGATCGTCCAGAGAATCGCCCAGGATCCGCGCCCGTCGACCCGTGCCGCATCCACCAGTTCCTTCGGGAACGCCTCGAGATGCTGCCGCAGCAGCAGGATCGCCAGCGCCGAGCAGAGGGTGGGCAGGATGACCCCGGCCAGGGTGTCGAGCAACCCGAATCGGTTGAGCAGCAAGTAGTTCGGCAGCATCGTCACATGGAACGGCACCAGCCAGGTGCCCACGAACGCCAGATAGAGCAGCCGCTGGAACGGGAAGCTGTACAGCGCGAACGCATAGGAGGCGAGCAGGGCGATGAGCAGCTGCCCGATCGCCGACCCGGCCGCGGCCAGGAATGTGTTGGTCAGCAGCCGGGTCAGCTCTACTTTCGCGGCCGCGTCGGCGTAATTGGCGAACGACAAAGGCCACGGCAGCGGCGCCAGCGAACCGATGTCCTCCGGCCGGCGCAGGCTGGTCGCGAACAGCCAGTAGATGGGGAACACGGCCAGCACCGCCAGCCCGCCCAGCAGAACATGCCCGCCGATCCGCTGGATCCGGTCAATCGTCATGGAAGGACACCTTTTCCGACATCCACACCAGCAGCGCCGCGACGACGGCGAAACCGGTGAACAACAGCACTCCCGCCGCGGCGCTGAGCCCGGCGTCGAAGGTGTGGAAGGCGTACTCCCACAGCAGGTAATAGATATTGGTGGTCGATTGCGCGGGCCCGCCCTGGGTCATGGAATCGATGAGCGGGAAGGTGAGAATCGGCGTCAGCAGCACGGTGGTGAGCACCAGGAACAGCAGTGTCGGGCGCAGCAACGGCAGCGTGATGAACCGATGCACCTGCCAGCTGCTCGCCCCGTCCACCCGGGCCGCCTGCTCGTATTCGCCGTTGATGGAGGCCATTCCGGCCGCCACGACCAGGTTGGCGAAGCCGAGCAGCTGCCACCCGGTGACGACGACGATCACCCACGGCGCGGTGGCGGCGTCGTACACCCAGTTGCGATCCGAGCCGAGCAGGCGGTCGACGAATCCGGTGCCGGGGTGCAGCAGCCATCGCCAGACCGCCGCGGCCGCGACCGGAGCGACCAGGAACGGGGTGAAGATCATCGCCTGATACAGCGTGCGCGCCCGGCCGGAGACCTTCCGGGCGGCCAGGCAGATGATCACCGGCAGCACCACCGTGAACGGCAGTAGCCCGAGAATCAGCACGACCGTCCGCCAGACCGACTCCCGGAACGACGGAAGTTTCAGCAGCCGTTCGTAATTCGCCCCGCCCACCGTCACCGGGCTGGTGCCCGGCAGCAGGTTCCAGGAGTAAGTGGACAGTTCGAGGGCCTGCACAAGCGGGCGATAGGTCCACACCACCAGCAGGATCAGCGCGGGGGCGAGATACAGGTAGGGCACCGCGCGCCTGCGCAGGCGGCGCGCGATCATCGGCGCATGATGGCGGCCAGGCGCGCCAGCTCGGCGGCCTCGTCGCTGTCGTGGATCGATTGCGCCGCGGTCGTTTCCACCGCCATCATGACCAGCGCCGAATCCACGATATCGAGGCGGCTGAAACCGAACCCGGTGCCCGCCCGGTACCGGCCCGCCGGCGGCATGGTCTCGAGCCGATAGGACGACGCCGGCCCCATCCACACCGGCACGCCCGCCAGCATGCCCGCCCCGGTGAGATGGTTGTGCCCGCACAGGATCACCCGCACATCGGTGCCCGCGATCACCTCCGCCAGCGCCTGGGCATTGCGCAGTTTCAAGGTCTCGGCGGCCGCGATGGCCGACGGCAGCGGGGGATGGTGGACGGCCAGCACGGTCCCCAGTGCCGCCGGATTCCGCAATTGCGCTGCCAGCCAATGCAATTGCTCGTCCTCGAGCCACCCGTCATGCCGTCCCGGTGTCGTGCTGTCCAGCCCGATGAGCCGCATTCCGGCGACCTCGGTCACCGAGTCGTGCGGCGCGAGCGGATCCACGCTGCCGGGCGCGAGGTCCAGCAGGGTCTCGCCGAAGGCGACCCGTTCGTCATGATTGCCCATCAGGTACACGACCCGGGCCCCGAGCTCCGCCGCGATGGGTTCGACCGCCGCACGCAACCGCCGATACGCTTCCGGCGCACCATTGTCGGCGAGATCCCCAGTCAGCATGATCGCGTGGATCGGCCCCCGCGCGACCCGCACCTGTGCCAGCACCCGCAGCAGATTCTCGTGACTGTCCACCACCCCGTGGACGTGCTCGCCGGCCGCCCGCAGGTGCGTGTCGGTGAGCTGCACGATGGTCAGGTCGCTCATGAGATCGGCATCAGTTTCGCGCCCTCGCCGCGGGCGGCGGCGAGCGTGGACTGCGGATCCTTGCCCTGGAAGACCACGGCTTCCACCGCCTCCATCATGCCGTCCCGGATCTGCAGATAATTATTGCCCGGCAACGACACCCACGGCTCCATCACCGCCAATTGCGCCAGGTTCGGCGTCAGCAGCGGATTGCGTTTCGCCCAGTCCCGGAGGCCGTTGTCGGCATCCAGCAGGCCGGTGCGCAGCGGCAGGTAGCCGATATTCTGCGCGATCCGGATATAGGCCGATTCACTGGTCAGGAATTTGATCAGCTCCCACGCCGCCCGCTGCTTCACCGGGTCGTTGGACAGAATATGCAGTCCCGCACCGGAATTCGTCGGGATGGCGGTCTTGTCCCCGAATCGCGGCATGGCCGCCGACCGCAGGTCCCATTTGTCCTTGGCGCCGGTGACGAAGGTGCCCTGAATGGCGCTGGATTCGAGAATCATGCCGATCTCGCCGCGCGCGAACGCCTCGTAACCCTGCTTCTGATTGAGCTTCGGCATCGCCCCGGCAGTGACCAGGTCCTGTGCCATGCGCGTGACCTCGACCGCGGGCGTCTCCGCGAAACCGAGCGTGCGCCGGTCCTCCGACACCACCCGGCCGCCATTGGAGCGCACCATCGACTGGAAGCACCAGTCTTTGGCGCTCTTGGTCAGGCAGTCGATGTACACCCCGCCCTGCCCGGTCTTCTCGGCGATGGCCTTCCCGGCATCCGCGACTTGCTGCCAGGTCGCGGGCGGCTGGTTGGGATCCAATCCGGCCCGCTCGAACAAGGAGGCGTTGAAATACAGCACCGGCGTGGAGAATACGAACGGCACCCCGTAGGTGTGCCCGTCCCAATCGTCGAGGGTGCGCGCCCGCGCCGCGAACGGCTGACCCTGACCCTCGAAATTCCGGTCCACCTCGGACCGTCCGACCAGCGTGTCCAATGGTTTGGCGCCGAGCTGGTGGATGGTGAAATCCAGATCGCTGAACCCCAATTGCGCCACATCCGGCGGATTCCCCGCCACCAGCTGATTCTGGATACTGGAAATGGTGTCGGTCGCCGGATTGGGGCTGTTGCCCTGCGGCTTCTGCGTCGTCACCTTGATATTCGGGAACTGCTGGCCGAACTCGGCGATCAGGGCGTTGAACGTGTCGGTCCACGCCCCGGCCACCCCGTAGTTGTAGGACTCGAAAACGATCGAAACCTGCTGATCGGCACGCAATTCCGGAATCGGCGCGGCGGTGCCGCCGGTGCTCGCGCCGTCGCCGAACCCGCACGAGGCGGTCGTCAGCGCCACCGCGAACATCAGCCCGAGCGCCCGCCCGGTGCCTTTCGTCAACTTCATGCGCCCAGTCTCGAAGCGCGATCGGGCGGAGCGCGCCGCGATAGACGATAGCGATCGGCCGATCGATGCGGTGCTCGAGGATTGAGACACGTGCGATGTAATGACCCATTTTCGGGGTTCGTCGGGAACACTGGCCGCGTGCGAGTGGTGATTGCGAACCGGGGAGAGATAGCCGTTCGAGTGGCGCGGACCGCGCGGGAACGCGGGTACGCGACGCTGGCGCTGTACACGGCGGAGGAATCGGGCAGCCTGCCGGTGCGGCTGGCCGATGACGCGGTGTGCCTGCCGGGCGCGGGGGCGGCGGCCTATCTGGACGTGGCCGCGGTGGTGGCCGCCGCTGCGACCGCCGGGGCGGGTGCGTTCGTGCACCCCGGGTACGGATTCCTCAGTGAGAGTGCGGAGTTGGCTGCCGCGTGCCAGGCGGCCGGGCTGGTGTTCGTGGGTCCGGAACCCGAGGTGTTGCGCGTGTTCGGGGACAAGCTCGCGGCACGAGCGGTGGCCGAACGCGCCGGTGTGCCGGTGCTCACGGCGACGCCGGTGGACGGCGGGCTCGACGCCATCGTGGCGTTGCTGGCCGCGCACCCGCAGGGGGTGATGGTGAAGGCCGCCGCGGGTGGCGGCGGCCGCGGTATGCGAGAACTGCACGATCCGGCCCAGGCCGCCGACGTCTATGAGCGGTGCCGCGCCGAAGCGCAAGCCGGATTCGGCGACTCCGCCGTCTACGCCGAGGCGCTGGCGATCGGCGCACGGCATATCGAAGTGCAGGTCATCGCCGATGGCACGGGAGCGGTCGCGCTCGGTGACCGCGATTGCAGTGTGCAGCGCCGCCATCAGAAGCTGATCGAGGTCGCCCCGGCGCCGGAGCTCGAGGCAGCCCTGCGGAATCGATTGCACGACTATGCCGTACGGATCGCCGAATCCACCACGAGCCGGGGCGTGCTGACGGTCGAATTCCTGGTCGCCGGGGACGACGCGTGGTTCCTGGAAGTGAACCCGCGCCTGCAAGTCGAGCACACCGTCACCGAGGCAGTGACCGGCGTGGATCTGGTTGCGGTGCAACTGGACCTGGCGCAGGGCCGGACCCTGGCCGAGCTGGGACTGCCGCTGGACACCGCCCCGCGCGGGTACGCGGTGCAGGCCCGCGTCAATGCCGAACTGCTCACCGCCGACGGCACACCCCTGCCAAGTTCCGGGGTGATCACCGAATTCAGCGCCCCGACCGGCATCGGCGTCCGCGTCGACACCGCGGTGCGCCCCGGCATGCGGCACGGCGTCCGGTTCGATTCCCTGCTCGCCAAGATCATCACCCATGGCCCGTCCTATCCCGCCGCCCTGCAACGCTGTTCGGACGCGCTCGCCGAGACGGTGATAACTGGCGTGGACACCAATCTCGGCCTGCTGCGCGCGGTGCTGGACGAACTGCCGAAGGCCGGAGCGGTCGGCACCGCGTGGTTCGAGGAGCAACTCGGCGTATTCCACACGCGGGCAACCGATTACCAGGAGCCCGCACCCGAAGCCGACACGGCCGGGCACGCCGACGCCCCCGAACTGTCCGGCGAGGAACAGCCATTGCGCACGCCGATGGGCGCCACCGTGGTGTCTCTCGCGGCCCCGGGCGCACTACTCGCGGCCGGCGCCGAGGTGGCGGTCCTGGAAGCGATGAAGATGCAGCACGTACTGCGCGCCGAGACGCCCCTGCGGGTCCTGCGCCACACCGTGACGCCCGGCGATGTCGTCGACCCGCACGCCGTCCTACTGGTCTGGGAGGCCGCCGAGCACGACGGCGAGAGCACCGAATCGACCGTCCTGGACCTGGATTCGATCCGCCCGGACCTGGCCGAAGTGCATGCCCGCCAGCACACCCTGACCGATGCCGCCCGCCCCGAAGCCGTCGCCAAACGTCACCGCCTGGGCCGCCGCACCGCCCGCGAGAACATCACCGACCTGGTCGATCCCGGTAGCTTCGTCGAGTACGGCGGTCTCGCCATCGCCGCCCAGCGTGCGCGCCGCAGCCTGGAGGACCTGATCGCCAACACGCCCGCCGACGGTCTCGTCGCGGGCGTGGCCACCATCGACGCCGACCGCTTCGGCCCCGACCGCTCCCGTGCCGTCGTGCTGTCCTACGACTACACGGTCCTGGCCGGCACCCAGGGCGTGCGCAATCACGTCAAGACCGACCGCATGCTGGAACTGGCTCGCGAGCAACGGCTTCCGGTGGTGTTCTTCTGCGAAGGCGGCGGCGGACGCCCCGGCGATACCGATCACGGCGGCATTTCCGGGCTCGATGTCACCACCTTCCGGGCCATGGGCGCGCTGTCGGGTCAGGTGCCATTGATCGGCATCGTGTCCGGCCGCTGCTTCGCGGGCAATGCCGCGCTGCTGGGCATGTGCGATGTCGTGATCGCCACCCCGGACGCGAATATCGGCATGGGCGGGCCCGCCATGATCGAAGGCGGGGGACTGGGCGTGTACGCGCCCGAGGACATCGGCCCCATCGACGTCCAGCGCCGCAATGGCGTCGTGCACATCGTGGCCGCCGACGAGGCCGAAGCGGTCGTTACCGCCCGCCGCTACCTGTCCTACTTTCAGGGCGAGACCGGTGAATGGCAGGAACCCGACCCGCGGCTGTCCCGCCACGTAGTTCCCGAGAACCGCTTGCGCGCGTACGACATTCGCGCGGCCATCGAATCCATCGCCGATGTCGGCTCGTTCCTGGAACTGCGCCGCGACTGGGCGGTGGGCATCGTCACCGGCCTCATGCGCATCGAAGGCCGCCCGTTCGCTCTCATCGCCAACAACTGTCATCACCTGGGCGGCGCGATCGACGCACCGGCGGCCGAGAAGCTCAGCGCGTTCCTCGGGCTGTGCGCCGACCATCGCCTCCCCATCGTCTCCCTGTGCGACACACCGGGTTTCATGGTCGGCCCGGAAGCCGAAAAGGACGCCACCGTCACCAAATTCAGCCGCCTGTTCATCGATGCGGCGGCCCTGGACGTCCCCTTCGGCACCGTGATCCTGCGCAAGGGCTACGGCCTGGGCGCGCAGGCCATGGCCGCCGGGTCCTTCCGCGCCCCGCGCTTCGTGATCGCCTGGCCCACAGGTGAAATCGGCGGCATGGGCCTGGAGGGCGCGGTCCGGCTAGGCTTCGCCAAGGAGCTGGCCGCCATCGAGGATCCGGCGGCCCGGCAGTCGGCTTTCGACGCGCTGGTGGCCGCCGCCTATGCCAGCGGCAAAGCCCTCACCGCCGCGACCGCCCTGGAACTCGACGACGTCATCGACCCCGCCGACACCCGCCGGTGGCTCCGCACCCTCCGTTGACCATTGCCTCGATTCACTCGGCCGTCGCGGGCTCCGGTTCAGGCTCGGATTCGCTAGCGGCCGGAATGAAGGAATAGGC
The DNA here is from genome assembly GCF_001613325.1 of Nocardia yamanashiensis NBRC 100130. Taxonomy (GTDB): domain Bacteria; phylum Actinomycetota; class Actinomycetes; order Mycobacteriales; family Mycobacteriaceae; genus Nocardia; species Nocardia yamanashiensis. Next base: position 97,585 of record NZ_BDCD01000004.1, read on the forward strand.
GAGGCAGACGAGCGCGAACAGGAGATAGCCGAGCGCGACCTTCGGTGCGGCCGCCCAATCCACCTCAGCGGCATGGATCAGACCGATCCAGCTGAGCGCCGCACCGACGGCCGCAGCGAGAGCGGCTGCGCGGAAACGTTTGTCGAGGATGAACGTGACGATCGTGCCGAGCACCAGTCCGGCGAGCACCGCGCCCGCGCCGAGGGTTTTCAGGCCGTCGTAGACCACACCGGCTTGCCCGAGTGCGGCGGATCCGATCTTCTCGGCCGAGGTGCCGGCGGCGCTGAGCGCATTGTCGATCTGTCCCACACCCCATTCGGCGAGGTTCGGGAGCAGCGCGGCGACCACGGCCACCGCGTGCAGCCGCGGGACGGCCTGGAACGCCTGCGCACCGATCAGCAACCCGATGTAGAGCAGAATCGGCACGATGGCCGGAATCGGCAGCACCGTGGCCAGCAGCCCGAAAAGCCCGAGCAGGCACATCAATCCGATGGCCGCCCCGCTCGCGAGCGAATACCCGGTGCGCCCGCCCGCGTCCTTCCACCCGGGATGGCCGATATACACCGCGGGCGGGAACGGCGACCCGAACCCGGAACCGATGATCGCCCCGCAGCCGTCGGCGAGCAGCACACTGCGCAGGTTGTAGTTGTCACCGGCCGCCGCGGCGCTCTCCACATTGCTCATGGCCTCGGTGAAGTTGTACACGCCCAGCGGAATCGCGGTCGCCAGCAGCGGTGCGAGATTCGAGAGCCCGTCGAAGAGCAGGTTCAACCGCAGATCCGGCAGGCCGATGGCGATATCGTGCGCGGCCTGCGTGACATCCGGCACCGACATGTATCCGCCGATCCAGCCGATCGCGGTGCCGACCAGCAAGGCCACCAACCCCACCGGAATGTTCCCCGGCAGCTTCACATCGGTGAAGAACCCGATCAGGATGATCGCCAGCACCGGCAGCCCGATCCACGCCGCCTCCCACATCTGCGCGGCCGGGCGCATGGCGATGAACGTGATCGAGATGCCCGCCAGGGTGCCGAGCATGGCCGCGCGCGGCGTGATCCGGCGGATGTACGGCCCGACGAACGCGCCGATCATGACGATCACGCCGATCATGAACGCCCAGGCCAAACCTGCCGACCAGGCTTTCAACGGGTCGCCGGTCTTCAGGTAGATGGGCAGCATCACCACGAACACGACGATGAACATGTGCGGCACGCTCGGCCCGTACGGCAGCGCGGTCACCGTGGCCCGGTTCTCCCGGCGTGCCAGCCGCCGCGCCAGCAGCATGTAGTACAGGTTGCCCAGCACCAGCGCGATTCCCAAGGCGGGCAATACGGTTCCGAGCACATCGGCGCTGGGAATCTTGACCACCGCGATGGACAGCGTGGTCAGGGTGAGCACATTGACGAGGATGTTGAACGAGAGCCCGAAGAAGGCGTTGGTGTCCCCGCGCGTCCACCACGGCAGCGCCAGGGGAGTGTCGGGTCCGGTTTCGTCGGTGAGCTTGGTTTCGACGGACATGGTGCTTCCTAGACCGGGGTGTTCGAAGGTGACAAGGCGCCGAGGACGGCCGCCGAATCGGCGACCCAGCCGAAGATGCCGCCCTGCGCGGCGATCATGTCCAGCCCGGCACGCTGGAATTCGGGGAAATAGGAACCGACGCAATCGGATACGACCAGGCATTCGTAGCCGCGGTCATTGGCCTCGCGGACGGTGGTGTGCACGCACACCTCGGTGGTGACGCCGGTGACCAGCAGCGAGCGGATGCCGTCGCGCTCCAGGACGGTGGCCAGTTCGGTGGCGTAGAACGCGCCCTTGCCGGGCTTGTCGATCACGGTTTCCCCGGCCAGCGGGGTGAGTTCGTCGATGATGTCGTGGCCGTACTCGCCGCGCACCAGAATCCGGCCGAACCGTCCGGGATCGCCGATGCGCTGGGATGGGTTGCCGCGCAAGAGTTTCGCGGGCGGGCAATCGGAGAGATCCGGCAGATGGCCTTCGCGGGTGTGGATGACCGGGATCCCGGCCGCGCGGGCCGCGCTCATGAGCGCCGCGAGGGGATCGATGACCGCGCGCAGCAGGCTCACGTCATTGCCGAGGCTTTCCCCGAACCCGCCGGGTAGCAGGAAATCCCGCTGCATATCGATGACCAGTAGCGCCGTGGAGTCCGGAGCGAAGGGAAAAGGTCCGGGCCGGGCCGGGATCGGGGGTGGTGCGCTCATCGTCTTTCCTTCTCTGCGAGCCGGTTGAACAGGTGCGCCGGGGACTGGCGCGGCTCGTCGAGGATGCGGGCGGCCGCGGTGAGCACGGTGTCGTCCGCGAGCGCGGGCCCGAACACCATGGCCGACAGCGGCCGGCCGTCGGCGGTCACCCCGATCGGCACCGCGATGGCGGTGAGATCCAGCAGGTTCCCGAAGTGGGTGTAGTGCCCGAGCTTGGTATTGGTGGCGATGGGGTCGGCCAGCACCTGGTCCACGGTGAAGGTGGTGCCGATGGTCGGGACCACCATCACGTCGAAGTCGTGCCACAGCCGGGCCACCCGCGCGCGTAGTTCCTGCAGCCGTTGTTGCGCGCGGAACACGTCCACCGCCCGGAAACGTCGGCCGCCGGTGAGGATTTCGCGGATCACCGGCAGGAACGCGTCCGGTCGCTCGGCGAGGAACTCGTCGAACTCCACCAGTCGTTCGGCGACCCACGGTCCGGCGTAGAGCAGTTCCCCGGCGGCGAGGAAAGGTTGCAGCGAGGTGGGCGTACATCGGAATCCGATGCGCCGCAGTCGATCCCGGAACGCCATATGCGCGTCTTCGAACTCCGCGTCGCCGAAGAACTCGAGCTCGCTGATGCCGGGCAGCCCGACCCGCAGCGTCGCGCCCTCGTACATGGGCCCGCGCCGCCGGCTCCACGGATCGTTCGGGTCCGGCCCGTACATCACCGCGAACACCCGATCGAGGTCGGCCACACAGGAGGTCATCACGGTCATGCAGTCCAGGGACTTGCACGCGGGCACCAGCCCGACGGTGCTGATCAGCCCGCGTGACGGCTTCCATCCCACGATCCCGTTGAGCGCCGCCGGCACCCGCCCCGACCCGGCGGTGTCTGTCGCCACGCAGAACGGCACCTGCCCCAGCGCCACCGCCCGCGCCGACCCCGAACTGGACCCGCCGCAGATCAATTCCCGCCCGTACACGCTGCGCGGAATCGGATACGGCGTGCGCGTCCCGTTCAACCCCGTCGCGAACTGATCGAGGTTGGTCTTCCCGACGAACAACGCCCCCGCATCCAGCAGCCGCTGCACCGCCGGAGCCGTTTCCTCTGCGACATAAGCGAAGTCGGGGCACGCCAGCGTGGTCGGCCACCCCGCCACGTCGATGCTGTCCTTCACCCCGAACGGCACCCCGTACAGCGGCAGCGTCCGCGCGCCCGGCCGTTGCTCGATCTCGGCCGCCGCGGCCAGTAACCGCTCCCGCGGCACCGGCGTGATCCACGTCCCGTCCGCACCCGCGGCCGCCATGGCATCGGCGACCCGCGCGGCGGTGGAAGTCGGTGACCCGCTACCGCTTTCGTGCGAAGCCAGGATCTCGGCGATGGTAGGTCCGGGTTTCCACATCCGTCGATTGTGGACACGTTGTATGAAGCGAAACGGCTCGCAATGTATCGACCGTGTAAGCGCAAGCGGCGGCGCCACCTCGGCACACCACCTTTACTGGTACGTCCATACCAAGTCTGTGATACGGTCGTACCATCAACGATGATGAGGGGTGGCAATGGCCAAGATCGGGCGGTTCAAGAACGAGCAGGCGCGGACGGACTTCCTGCGGTTCTACGCGGAATACGAAGCGACCTGCACGGTTCCCGCGACCACAACAGACGTCTCGACCTCGTTCGGGTCCACGCATGTGCGCATCACCGGATCCGGCACCGCGACCCCGGTCGTGCTGCTGCACGGGCTGGGCGGCAACAGTCTCTACTGGCAGAAATACGTCGAGCGGTTCGGTGACCGCAAGGTCTACGCGCTCGACACCATCGGCACCGCCGGCCGCAGCGTGCAGACCGAGCCGCTGAAGGACGAAGGGGCTTTCGCGATCTGGTTCACGGACGTTCTCGAGGCGCTCGGCCTCGACCGTGTCCACGTGGTCGGGCTCTCGCATGGCGCCTGGCACGCCGCCCTTATCGCGCTGCACGCTCCCGACCGCCTGGTCTCCCTCACCATGATCGAACCCGGTGGCATGTTCGCCAAACCCAAGGCGAGTGTCCTGCTGAAAATGCTCTGGCTCGGCATCCAAGGACCTGAGAAGGGCTTCCGCAAAGCCGGCGAATGGCTCACCCCCGGGGTCACCCTCACCGATCTCGAAACTCGCGGCGCCAAAGCGGCACTCGGCTACCGCATGGGCCTCGGCTGGGCGCGAGTGCTGAAAGACGAAGAACTGCAAGCTCTCTCGACCCCGGCCCTGGCGATCTGCGGCGCGGAATCCATCGTCTCGTCCCCGGAAATCACTGCCCGCCGCCTGTCCGAGCACGCCCGTCACGCCGAAACCGAAATCTTCCCCGCTACGGCCCATGGCGTCCTGGACCAGATTCCCGATCAGGTCATCTCCCGAATCCGGACCTTTCTCGGCGCACACGACTCCACCCCCGCCGAAATTCGGTAGCGCCCGCCACCCGAACCCGGTTACCGTTCCACTCAACAAATCCCCCGAGACGGAAAGGCACGGCCATGACTCGCATCCCGACCACCCCGCTGCCTTTCTCGTATCCCCTCGCGGAACCCGCACCCCTCCATCAGCATTCGGCGCACTGATTCACGCTGAGCGAAGCCGAAGCGGTCGAGGCACCAGTTTGTGGTACTGGTCATTAGCGGGTTCGAGTCCCGTCGCTTAGCCCAGGAGGGCGAGGAGCCTGGTGGCTCAACCTGTCTGTAAAACAGGTGCTTTCGCGGGTGGGTTCGATCCCCATCGCCCTCACTACAGTGGTGTGATGATGTCGCATGGTGCAGCCGGCCGGACCTATGTGGTGACCGGATCGGCGTCGGGGATCGGGGCGGCGACGGCCGCATTGCTGCGCGCGCGAGGTGCGAAGGTGATCGGGTGTGATCTCGAGAATGCCGAGGTGTGCGCCGATCTGTCGACGCCGGAGGGGCGGCGGTCGCTGGTCGATCAGGTCAGTGCGTACGGGACGATCGATGCGGTGCTCGCGATCGCCGGGGGTGGGCGGACCGGGCTGCTGGAGACGAATTACTTCGGGGCGGTGGCGACGTTGGAAGGGTTGCGGCCGTTACTGGCGGACAGTTCCGCACCCCGGGCGGTGGCCGTGTCGTCCACGTCGTCGCTGGCTCCGGCGGACGAGCGGATCGTGCAGGCCTGCCTGGACGGGGACGAGGCTGCGGCGGTGGAGTATCTGGCAGCCGATCCGACCGGCGGCGGGCCCACGGGTGGGTACGGGATTGCCAAGCGGGCCTTGAACCGGTGGGTGCGGCGGGTCGCGCCGACGCCGGAGTGGGCGGGCGCGGGCATCGCGTTGAACATTGTCGCTTCGGGCGTGGTCGATACCCCGGCGGCGGCGTGGATCTTCGAGGATGAGCAGGTGCGGGCGGCGATCGAAAGTGCTGCGCCGCAACCGTTCGGCGGGTTTCCGGGGCGGCCGGAATGGATCGCCGAGCTCCTCTGCTGGCTGGCCGGACCGGAGAATCGGTTCGTCACCGGGCAGGTCGTTTTCGCGGACGGTGGTTCGGAGGCCGCGGCGGTGGGCGACCTGCACTGGCGGTAGCTGCGGCTACTTCGCGGTGAGGAACCGTCCGGCGTGCAGGGTGGTGCCGAATCCCGGGGTGAATTCGCCGCTGGCGTAGACGAGTTGGCCGTTGACGATGGTTGCGGTGACGGCGGCGTCGTTGCGGTTGACCATGCGGTCGATGTGCATTTCGCCTGGGTAGGGGGCTTCGGCGTAAGCGCTGGCGGAGCCGTCGAAGCCGGCCGGGTCGATGACGGTGACGTCGGCGCGGGTGCCGGGGCGGAGGTAGCCGGCGTCGAGGCCGTACCAGTCGGCGAGTTCGCCGGTGAGGCGGTGCACGGCCTTTTCGACAGGCATGAAGCCGCGGTGGTGCACGCGCTCCAGCAGGCGGATGCCGAAGTTGTAGAAGGCCATATTGCGCAGGTGGGCACCGGAATCGGCGAAACCCACCTGGACGTGCGGGGACTGCTGGAGGGTGTCGAGGACGTCGTCGCGGTCGTTGGCGATGGTGGTGCGCCAGCGCAGTTTCGTGCCGTGCTCGACGGTGAGGTCCAGGAGGGCGTCGGCCGGTTCGATATCGCGGCTGCGGGCTACTTCGGCGAAAGACAGTCCGATGACGGAAGTGTCGGGGCAGGAGACGATTTCGGCGTCGTCGAGGTCGCGATGCCAGACTCGGGGGCCGAAGCGTTTCGAGACGTCCTTGCGGAACTGGCGGCGGTAGGTTTCATCGGCCAGCAGGTCGTTGCGGTCCAGCACGTCGCGGATGTTGAGAGCGGCTGCGCCGGAACCGAATTCCTCGAAGATGACCAGGTCCACGCCATCGGCGTATACCTCGAACGGGACCGGCAGATGCTGCCAGCGGAAATCGCCGCCCGCGCGGTTGGTCAAGGCCGCGACGGCGGTGGCGGCGCGGGCGACGGTGCGATCGGCTTTGATATCCGCGGCCGAGATCAGGGTCGTCTTCAAAGGTTTACGACCCAGGCGGCCGAGGCTCTGCTGCAGGTAGAGAGCGATCTCGGCACGGCTGCTCAGGTTCGGGGTGCTCTGATGCACCCGTCCCCGCTCCCGCAGTACCGAATTGAGCGCGCGATACTCCGACCACCTCGCGTAGGTAGAGGGCAATTGGCGTGCGGGATACCGGGTGCCATCGAGCTTGGAGAACGAGCTGCGGATGGTGGACAGTCCGACGAACCCGGCATCGAGGGCGTCGGTGAGCATTCGCCGCATACGATCCAGTTCCGTGCGCGTGGGCCGCTCGGCGGCATCGACCGATCGGCCCAGACCCATGACGGCGGCCCGGATATCGGAATGACCGAGGAACGCCGCCACATTCACGCCCAGCGGCAACGCATCGATCGCCCGCGCGTACCCGGCCGGATCCGCCCAGGTCTTCGCCTGCTTCACCGCATCCAGTACGAGCTCACGCGGCAGCGCCTCGACCCGGGCGAACATATCCGCGCAGTCGTCGGCGTCGCTGTACACCGTCGACAGCGAGCAGTTGCCGAGCACGATGGAGGTCACCCCGTGCCGCGCCGACTCGCCCAGCCCGGGACTCAGCAGCACTTCCGCGTCGTAGTGGGTGTGCACATCGAGCAGGCCGGGCATGACCCACCGCCCTCGCGCGTCGATGGTCCGCGCACCCTCGGCCAGTCCGGGCGCGACCGCGGCGACCACCCCCGCGCGGATCCCGACATCCGCGGCGATCGGCGCGGCGCCGGTCCCGTCGAACACCGAACCCCCACGGATGACGACGTCGAATTCCACCATCGCGGTTCACCTTCTGACTGAGACAACCGTTTCGCCGATACTGGCGAGTGTCGGCCGCCCGGCCCGGCGTGTCAATGTCGCACGGCGCGTGCGAGTATCGATTCCACCTGAGCGCCCATGGCCGCGCCCGCCGCGTGCAGCGGTTCGCTCGACCGCAGCGTCCGGCTCAGGATGAACGCCCCTTCCAGCGCCGCGAGTATCGCCAGGATGAGCGCCCGCGCCTCATTCGCCTCGACACCGCGCGCGATGAAATACGTTGTGCCCTCGTCGATCCAGGACGTGATGACCTCCGCCGCGACGGCCCGCAGCTCCGGTTCGCTGTCCGCGATCTCCCCGGCCACGGTGCCGACCGGACACATATTGAGCCATCCGCCCTGCTCGATCACCTCGGCGGCGGCGGTGAACGCGGCCGGCACCGCCACCCGCAGTTCCTCGTGTGGATCCATCAGCAAGGGCAGCAGCTGGATGTACGCCGCCCCGGAACTGCGCAGCGCCTCCGCCGCGATCTGCGGCTTCCCGCCCGGGAAGTGGTGATACAGCGAACCCATCTGCGCCTGCGCCGCTTCGGTGATCTGTTTGACCGTGATCGCGCTGTACCCCCGCACGCGCATCAGCTCCGCGACGGCCGTCACCAGCCGCTCCCGGGTATTCGTTGACATCTTCTCCGCCACTGCACCAGACTAGAGCAAAAGCTCTAGAGCAAACGCTCAAATGGAGGGGTTATGCCGAGAATCGACCTGCCCGCCGGACCGATCCATTACAAAGACCATGGTCAGGGCCCTGTCGTCGTCCTGTTGCACGGCCTGCTGATGAACCACACGGTGTGGGATGAGGTGCTTCCGCTGCTGCCGGAAGGCTTCCGCTACGTCCTGCCGGACCTGCCCCTGGGCGCGCATCCGGAACCGATGCGCGAGGACGCGGACCTGAGCATGCGCGGTTTGAATCAACTGATCGCCGATTTCCTGGCCGCCCTCGACCTGACCGCCGTCGCCCTCGTCCACAGCGATTGGGGCGGCGCGCTGTTCCTCACCGCTTACGGCATGGACGAGCGCGTAGCAAACCTGATCGTCCTGCCCTGCGAGGCATTCGGCAATTTCCCGCCCGGCCTGCCCGGCAAGACCGCCATCGTCGCCGCTCGCCTCCCCGGCGGAATCGCGCTCGCGCTCCGGCAATTGCGCATCCCGTTCCTGCGTAACACCCCACTCATGTTCGGCTGGATGGCCAAACGCCCGCTGCCCGACGAATTGGTACGCGGATGGACCGAACCCGGATTACGGGACAAGCGCATTCGGCGCGATCTGCTCTCCTATACCCATTCCCGCTTCCGTAAACCCGAACTCGTCGCGAATACCGAAGCGCTTCGCGACTTCTCGGGCAATGCTCTCGTGCTGTGGTCGTCGGCGGGCAAGGTGATGCCCCGGGAGCACGGCCGCCGGCTCGCGGCCCTGCTGCCCAAGTCGACCCTCGTCGAGCTCGACGACGCCTACGTGCTGTCCATGTTGGACCGTCCCGCCGCGGTCGCCGCCGCCATGGGTGAGTTCCTGACGCAATCCTGATCGAATCCCGAGTCGTTCCCGTGGGACGCCGCGGCGGGTGACCGACCCGCTATCGACCGTCCCGGACAGGCGATATCGTCCCTGGTCTCCGTGCCGACCGTCAAATCGACTGGGCCACAGTAGGTCTTGAAGCGTGCATCGCGATAGTGTCGAATTACTTGGCGTCAGAAATGATTCTGCTAGGGTGGCTGCGCCGAGCCTCGGATCGGACGGGAACGACAAGAGAATTGATGAATCCAGACACTGCCGCAGTCATCGCGTGGGTGCTCGCTGCCGCGCTCGTCCTTGCCCTCGCCGCAGCGGGATTCGCGTGGCGCGCGGTCTCGCAGCAACGATCCCGCGCACGGGAGCTCCGGCAGGAGCTGGCCGCGCAGCAGGAGGCGTTCGAACGCGAACTCGATGCCCGCGAGGCCGACCTCGCCCAGCGTGAGGCGGCCGCACAGCAGGCCGCCGCGCAGGCCGCGGTCGCCGCGCGCGGGGAAACCGAGATCGCCGCGCGTGAGGTGACCCGGGCCGCGGTGCGCGCCTTCGGCACCTCCGTGGTGAGTATCGGCGCCGACGTCGGCCAGGTGCTCAGCGGCGCGCTGCGCGTGCACCGCGACGACGAGGTGTACGAAACCCTCACGCGCATCGACCATTCCGTACAGCAGATGGTCCGCCAGGCGCAGTCCTATGTGATCGTGTGCGGCGGCCTGCCCGGCCGGCGCTGGCCGCAGCAGACGCTGACCGACGTGGTCGGCGGCGCGATCGGCCGCGTGCGCGACTTCACCCGGGTGCGCCCGACCCAGCTGGATCGCCCGGTGGTCAGCCGCGCGGTGGAACCGCTGGTGCACACCATCGCGACGCTGCTCGACAACGCGCTGCGCTACTCGCCGCCCACCTCGTTCGTGGATGTCGGCTTCCAGGAAGGCCATCACGGCGTCACGGTGATCATCGACGACGCCGGCGTGCGGATGAACGCCGAACAGCTCGAAGAGGCCCGCCAGCTGCTGGCGGGGGAGCGCACCGTCGACATCCACCAGCTCGGCCCCTCGCCGCGCGTGGGCATTCCGGCGGTGGCGGCGCTGGCGCGGCGCTACGGTTTCGCCGTGTACGTAGACGGCCCCAATGTGTACGGCGGTATGCGGGCGATGGTGTTCGTGCCCGATACGCTGCTGGTCGCCGGTGCGGCCGGCCCGGACACCGTGCAGGTCTCGCCGATCCCGGTGTCCTCCATGGTCGTCGAATCCCCGCGCCCGGCCGCCCCGGTGGAACCGGTGGCGCTGGTGCAGACGCCGCCCGCGGTCGCCCCGGCTCCCGTCGCCCTGGTTCCGGAACCGGCCCCCGCGCCGGTATCGATTGTCCCGGAACCGGATTCGGCCGATGCGCCGAACGACATCACTCCGGGCGGCCTGCCCAAACGCCGCCGCCGCGCGGTGACCGCGGTCCCCACCGAGTCCGCGCTCACCACCGGCCCGGCTCGCCCCGAAGTCGTCGCCGCCTGGCACAGCGGCTCCCAGCGCGGCCGCGCGGCCGCGATCGACCAATCCGAAGGGATGCGTTCCTGATGTCCACACCCGGTACGGCGGTCACCGACAGCAACAAACTGGCTTGGCTTCTCGAAGACCTCAAGGTCACCGGGGTGCGCTTCGCCGTGCTGCTGTCCGAGGACGGCCTGCGGATCTCCAATACCCGCGGTATCACCATCGACGATGCCGAACGTTTCGCCGCCGCCGCCTCCGGGCTGCGGTCGCTAGGCAAGGCGCTCGCCGAATTCTGCGGCGGCGTGGCCGATAACGGGGTGCGGCAGTCCATGACCGAATACGGCGAGGGGATGATCTTCATCACCGCCGCCGGCGCGGGTGCGCTGCTGGGTGTTTCGACCACCCACGATGTGGACGTCAGCCTGATCGCGCATCGGATGAACGAACTGGCCGTGCGGGTCGGTCACGAACTCGGCAGTATGTCGCGTAACCGAGCGGACGCCGGACGCCCATGAGCCGCCCCCGGCGCGATCCGGACCTGGTCCGGGCGTATGTGCGCACGGGTGGGCGGTCGCGGCCGACGCGCCACCTGGATCTGGTGACACTGGTTGTCTCCGCGAAGGATCCGGGGGTGGGCGCGTCGACCGACGCCCGCCGCATCATCGAGGTGTGCCGGCGCGGCGCGCTCTCGATCGCCGAACTCTCGGCATATCTGGACCTGCCCCCGTCCGTGGTGAAGATCGTGACAGCCGATCTCCTCGACAGCGGTCACCTGGTCGCCCCCGCTCCGGCAGAAGTACTGCCGGACACCGCTCTGCTCGAGGAGGTACTCAATGGGCTCCGCGCTCTCGCCGTCTGAGCTCGTTGTCGACTATGTGCCGCAGACCGTGACCCGATCGGTGAAGTTGCTGGTAGCCGGCAACTTCGGCGTCGGGAAGACCACGTTCGTCGGCAGCGTGTCGGAAATCCGGCCGCTGCGCACGGAGGAGACGATCACCGAGGCCAGCGTCGGCATCGACGATATGGCCGGCCTGCCCGGAAAATCCACCACCACCGTCGCGATGGATTTCGGCCGCATCACGCTGAATTCGCAGCTGGCGCTCTACCTGTTCGGCACGCCCGGGCAGCGCCGGTTCCTGCCCATGTGGGAGGAACTGTCGGTCGGTGCGCTGGGCGCGCTGGTGCTGGTCGACACCCGCCGCATCGAGAAGGCCGACGAAGTGCTGTCGGTGCTCGAGGAACGCGGCGTGCCCTACTCGGTGGCGGTCAACGAATTCGAAGGCGCGCAACGGTTTCCCCTGGAGGAGATCCGCGACGCCCTCGATCTCGCCCCCGGCACCCCGCTCACCAGCCTCGACGCCCGCGATCGCATGCGCAGCCTGCAATCGCTGATCACGCTGGTGGAGTACCTGTTTCAACGGCAGACTAGCGGTCACCCAGGACGTTGAACGGGGCCTCCCGCGGACCTTGATCCAGCGGGATGCTCCAGCCGGGGCCGGTGGCGGGCGGCGTCCACACCGGACCCGGGCTCGGCGGTTGCGCGCAGTCCAGCGGGAACTGCACGGGCGGCGGGGCCGGCGCGGGATCGGGTACGGCGGGAGCCGGTGCGCCGCAATCGAGCACGCACGATCCGGGCGGACCGGGCACTCCGGGTTGCGGATAGTTCGGATCCGGCACGGCGAGGAGCCCGATCGTCGGCACGCTGACCACCGCCGTCACCCCGAATCCGATCGCGACAAAGAGCGCCATCGACTCGACTCCCTTCCTCGAAGCTGCGACAGGCTGGCGATAGCCGTTGCCGAGCGCGGTAAACCCGCCGGTATCGCCCGGACCGGCTACGTGGCGGGCGGGAGTTGTCGGTACGCTCATGCACCGTGACGCCGGGGCTGTTGCCGTCCTGGCCACGCTGGGTAGGAGGTTGTTCGTGCCGCTGCTGCACGGGAATGTGTTGGCCGGCTACACCATCGAGCGATTGCTCGGGGTGGGCGGTATGGGGGCGGTATATCTGGCGCGGGATCCGCGAAGTGACCGGTCGGTTGCGTTGAAGGTGTTCAATGACGCGTTCGCGGCGCGGGAGCAGGGGCGCACGGCGTTCGCGCGCGAGGCCGGATTGCTGGCCGGGCTGGACCATCCGAATATCGTGGGGGTGTCCGATCACAGCGGGAGCGGCGATGAGCAGCTGTGGATCGCAATGGAATTCATTGACGGGATCGATGCGGCGCGACTGATCGTCGACGGGGGCGCGCTGCCGCCGGAGCGGGCGGTCGAGTTGATCACGCAGGCGGCGGACGGCTTGGCGCACGCGCATACGGCCGGGGTGGTGCACCGGGATGTGAAGCCGGCGAATCTGCTGGTCGAGCCGTCGGATTCGGGGGACGAGCGGGTGCTGGTCACCGATTTCGGGATCGCCCGGGCGCTGGGGGAGACCGCGACCGCGGGGAATATGACGGCGACTTTCGCCTATGCCGCGCCCGAGCGGTTCCAGGACGCGCCGATCGACGAACGGGCGGATGTGTATTCGCTCGGGTGCACGCTGTTCGAATTCCTCACCGGGCAGCCGCCATTTCCGCGCAATGATCCGGCTGCGGTGATGATGGCTCACCTCTTCGAACCGGCGCCGCCGGTGAGTGCGATTCGCCCGGAGTTGCCGGCCGCGCTCGACGCGGTGCTGGCGACCGCGTTGGCCAAGGATCCGGCCGAGCGGTACTCGGACTGCCGGGCCTTCGCCAATGCCGCGCGTCTCGCCCTGACGGCGACCGATTCGCCGGCACCGGCCGCGCTGTCCACCGACGGCTCCTCCGCGCCGACCACCGACGCTACCGGTGTGCCGCCCGCCGACGGTCCGTCCGCGCTGACCATCGACGGTCCGTCCGCGCTGACCGCCGCCGGTACCGGTGTGCCGCCCGCAGCGGCCCGGCCCGTACTTACCCGCCGTCCGCGCGTGCTCCCGGTGAGTCTCGGAACCGCCGCGGCCGCGACGCTGCTCGCCGGTGGTGTTGCGGTGCTCGCCTTCGCCATGTCGCCCGGCCGCGATCATTCCCACGGCAGCGCAACAACTCCCGCCGCCGCACCCCAGTCGCCCGCCACCGCGCAGGTTCCCGATCGCGTGCCCGTGGCCGCGCCCGCCCAGGTCCCCTCGGCGCTCACCGAATCGACCCCGGTCATCGAAACCGTTGTGGCAGAGGATGTTTCCGCAGCGGCGCACGCCCAATGTCAGACCTACGTGCTGCTTGTCCAGCAGAATGGTCTGGAAGGCGCACTCGCGACCCTCGAAGCCGAGCCGTCCTGGGCTCTCGCCACACCCGCAGACCAGGCGATCGCGCGCGAAGCGGTCCGGCTCGCGGCCCGCGGAGAATGCTCCTGAGCCTGCCCGCTCGCTGGCCAGCGGAAACGCTCCCCGGATAGCCGACTCGTCGGCATCGGAAACGCTCCCTGGGTGGCCGGCTCGCCGGCATCGGAAACGCTCCCTAGGTGGCCGGCTCGCCGGCATCGAAAACGCTCCTGAAATAGAAATAGGAAGGAGATGCACTCCTTCCCACTTCTAACTTATATCGCACCCCGGGGCTTGCGGCAAGACCCCGGGTATGCCGCAGAATCGCTCATCGAAGCTCGAACCTGCGGAAATGGAGTTGTGAATGGGTGCTGCCGACGTGAACTCGCCGACCATCGATGCGTTCGATCTTCCGGAGCGGCTCGCCGCCAAGGCCGATCCGGCGCTGATCGCCGCGGACCGCCGTCACTTCGCCGCCATCGGGGCCAGTCTCGAACAGTCCATCGCGGATCTGTCCGACCGGCTCGAGGCCGTGCGCAAGGCGCCGGTATCGCTCGGGCAGGAAGCCGTGGAACGGGACTACGAGGTCCGTCAGCTCAACAACCGCCTGCGTGGCCTGCGTCGCTTCGGCCTGGATCTGTGCCTCGGACATTTCGTGCGCGCGGACGATCCGGAGCCGGTGTACGTGGGACGGCTCGGGCTGACCGACAGCGCGGGTGAGCGGCTGCTGGTGGACTGGCGTTCGCCGGCGGCGGAACCGTTCTTCGCCGCCACGCACGGCAATCCGATGGGGTTGATCCGCCGCCGCCGGTATCGCTGGACGCTGGGCCGGATCAGCGATTATTGGGACGAAGTGTTCACCGCCGATGAGCTGGAACACAATGCGGCGCTCGATGACCAGTCGGCGTTCATCGCCAGCCTGGGCAGTAACCGGTCGGCGCGGATGCGGGATGTGCTGGGCACCATTCAGGCGGATCAGGACGCGATCATTCGCGCGGGTTCGCAGGGTGCGCTGGTGGTCGACGGCGGTCCGGGTACCGGTAAGACCGTGGTGGCGTTGCATCGCTCGGCCTACCTGCTCTACGCCGATCCGCGGCTGGGGCATCGCCGAGGCGGGGTGCTGTTCGTGGGTCCGTCCCGCCCGTACCTGTCCTATGTGGCCGATATCCTGCCCAATCTCGGTGAGGAGGGCGTGCAGTCCTGCACACTGCGCGATCTGGTCACCGAGGGCGCGACGGCGCGCCCCGAATCCGATCCGGAGGTGGCGCGGTTGAAATCGTCCGCGGCGCTGGTCGGGGCGATCGACGCGGCCGTGAAGTTCTATGAGACGCCGCCGAAGAAGGGCATGACGGTGGGCACCGATTGGGCCGATGTGTGGCTCAGCCCTTCGGATTGGGCCGAGGCATTCGACGCACCCGAGCCCGGCACTCCGCACAATGAGGCGCACGAGCAGATCTGGGAGGTGCTGGTCAGCATCCTGGCCGACAAGCACGACGACGATATTCCGCTCGATGAACTACGCGAATCCCTGTGGCGGAACAAAGAATTGCGCAGGGAGCTCAATAACGGCTGGACGCTGATCGAGGCGGCGGACCTGGTGGCCGATCTCTGGTCGGTGCCCGCCTACCTGCGCAAGTGCGCGCCCTGGCTGACCGCCGAGGAGGTGCGCAAGCTCCAGCGCGCCGATGCCAAGGACTGGACCGTCTCCGACCTGCCCCTGCTCGACGCCGCCCGGCAGCGGCTCGGCGATCCCGAAACCGACCGCCGCAAACGGCAATACGAGGCCACCGTCGCGGTCGAACGCGCCCGCATGAACGATGTCATCGGCGACCTGATCGCCTCGGCCGTGCACGACGACGGCGAGGGACTGATGACCATGCTCCGGCAGCAGGACCTCAAGGACAGCCTGGTGGACGAATCCGCGCTGCCCACCGTCGAACCGGACCAACTGGCCGGTCCCTTCGCCCACGTCGTGGTGGACGAAGCGCAGGAGCTCACCGACGCCGAATGGCAGATGCTGTTGCAGCGCTGCCCCTCCCGCAGCTTCACCATCGTCGGCGACCGTGCTCAGGCCAGGCACGGGTTCGTCGAATCCTGGACTGAACGCCTGGAGCGAGTCGGCTTCGACCGGGTCACGGTGGCGGGCTTGACCATCAACTACCGCACGCCCGAGGAGGTCATGGCCGAGGCCGCCCCGGTCATCCGCGCCGCGCTCTCGGACGCCAATGTGCCCACCTCGATCCGCAGCAGCGGTATCCCGGTGGTGCACGGCCCGGTCTCGGACCTGCATTCCATCCTCGAGAACTGGCTGGCCGAACACGAGGAGGGAATCGCCTGCGTCATCGGCGATCCGGGCTACGAGTCCACGGCGCGGGTCCGTTCGCTGACCCCGGAGACCGCGAAGGGCCTCGAATTCGACCTGGTCGTGCTCGTCGATCCGCAGGACTTCGGGGCGGGCATCGAAGGCGCGGTCGACCGCTACGTGGCGATGACCCGGGCGACCCGGCAGCTGGTCGTGCTCACCTCGTCCTGATCTCGGGCACGGAAAAGCGCTGTCACAGGCCGAGTTTGGTGACGGCGTTGTCTTCCAGGGGATTGGCGGTGCGGATGTAGCCGTGCACGGTGCGCGGGTTGGACCAGCGGCCCTGCCGCATGATCTCGCGGTCGCTGGCACCGCCCAGGGCGGCCTGGGTGGCGAACCCGGCGCGCAGGGAGTGACCGGAGAACAGGTCGGGGTCCAGGCCGGCGCGGGCGGCGTAGCGTTTCACCAGCTCGGCGACCGCGCGGCCGGACATGGCGGTGTCGCCGATGCCGCCGTGCCGGGAGATCGCCGGGAACAGTGGGAGATCCGGGTCGGTGAGGGTGGTGCCGGTGAATCCGTGACAGCGGTGGATGGCGGTCGCGGCCGGGTCGCCGTCCACCCAGGCGGACAGGGCGAGCGGGTTCGCGGCGTGGGCTTCGCGCAGGCGGATCCAGTCGGCGAACGCGCAGACCGGGCAGGTGTGCGGGCGCTGGCCGCGGGGCAGCACGACGCGTTGTTCGCTGACGCCGGTCGGGTCGGTTTTGGTGGTGGGCAGTTGCAGCAGCAGCATCGGTTCGCCGCTGGCGTGGTCGGTGTCGACGCGGACATCCGAAATGCGCAGGCCCGCAAGCTCGCTGCGGCGGAGGGCGCCGGCGAAACCGACGAGCAGCAGTAGGCCGTCGCGGCGGCGGGCGGGTTCGGCCGGCCAGCCGGGCGCGGGCAGTTCGGCCAGGAGTTGATCCAGGGTGTGCAGCAGGACGGGGCGTTTGCGTTTGGGTTGGGTGCGGCGGGTGCGGCGAATACCGCGCAGCGTCAGGCGGACGACATCGGCCCTGGTGGGAGACGGCAGTCCATTGGCGGCGTGCACGGCGGCGATCGCGGCGGCCTTGCGTTCGAGAGTGGCGGCGCTGAAAGCCCATTCGCCGTTGTCGCGCCGGGCGTCGGCGGCTGCCGCGAGATAGACGGCCACATCCAGCGGATCCGCGGGTAAGGCCTGTCGTGATTCGCCGAGGCACCAGCCCGCCCAGGCGATCCAATCGGTGCGATAGGCGCGTAAGGTATTCGCTGATTGCGAGGCTTCCAGATACCGGCGCAGCGATCCGGCCTGATCGTCGTCGAAGCGTTCCCGAACCAATTGCAGCGCTGCGGTATCCACCAGCACACTGCGCACACCCCGCCGCAGTTCGGTGCGGACCGCGTCCGGCACCGCGATGATCGCCCGGCCCCCCGCGCGTTCACCGTTCTCGGACTCCCCGCCGTGCTGCGATTCCATCCGGCCGACCATGCCCCCGACCCTACGTCACCCCGGTCGGTCGGTCCTCGACCGTGGACCTACTCGGCGCGGGACAGCACCACGATC
Source organism: Nocardia yamanashiensis NBRC 100130 (assembly GCF_001613325.1). Taxonomy (GTDB): domain Bacteria; phylum Actinomycetota; class Actinomycetes; order Mycobacteriales; family Mycobacteriaceae; genus Nocardia; species Nocardia yamanashiensis. The sequence goes on from NZ_BDCD01000004.1 coordinate 115,241, forward strand.
GGAATCTCCCACGGCACCTTGGCCTGGAAGTCGGCCACGAACGGCGCCATCCGCACCACGCCCGCCCAGAGCCGTTCCCGTTCCGTCCCGTTCGCGACCTCGGCGGTCACCGCCCAGTTCTCGTCTCCGACCTCCACCGACGCGGCCGGATCCGCCACCAGATTGTGATACCACCCGGGCCGATTCGGTCTGCCGCCATTGGCCCCGAAAACGACCAGCCGCTCCCCATCACGTAGATAGGCGAGCGGCCAGGTTCGCGATTTCCCGGTTCGTGCGCCGGTCGTGGTCAGCAGCAATAGGTTCATGCTCGCGAACTGCCCACCGACCTTCCCGCCATTGGCCCGGAACTCCTCTATGACGCCCCGATGTAATTCCTGCCGTGCCGTATCAGCCATGCCGACCATCAACCATCCTGTGTCCCAATATATTTCGTGATCGACCGGATCGTATCGGAAAGGGCGCGGGTGTCGGTGAGATCAGCCAGGACCGCATGCGCACCGACCAGACTCCGCGGTTCCGCACCACCCGCGGCCACCGCGATCACCCGCGCCCCACCCTCCAGCGCCGCGCGGATATCCCCCGGGCTGTCACCGATGAGAACGGTGTTGTGCGGCCCGAACCCGGCCCCGAACCGGGCCTTCGCCCTGGCTTGCGCGAGCGGCACCAGCGCCGGTCGATGGCCATCGTCATCCCCATAAGCCCCGGCCTCCAGATCCAAATGGGCGTCCAGTCCGAAGGTTTCGAGCTTCATCCGTGCGATAGGCCGGGTATTACCGGTCAACACCGACTGATGAATACGCGGGTCCTCCGCCAGATCCCGCAGAGCACCCGCCGCACCAGGCATCAACAGCCCGGTCCCACGCAACTCCGCCCGCCGCCCGGCATAATCCTTCTCGAACGCCACCGCGAACTCCGAAAACGCCGGCCCCCGAACAACATTGTTCATCTCCAGCGCAGCCGCATAAATCTCGATATCGGTCCGCCCGGTAGCCGGCGGCATATGCGCCAACTCCCGCCCCGTCACCAACTCGAAAGCAGTCGCAAAGGCAGCATTACCCACCCCACGCGAGATGAGCAGCGTGCGATCGATATCCCAGAGCACGAGAATCGGACTATCGGCGTCGGAGCTGGGTGGCATGCGTTGTCCTCGAGTCAGGCGGTCGACAAGGCTTGTCACCAGGCTGCCGTGCTGGAGTGATCTTCGCTAGCAATCGGTTCTGGATGGTCGGGTCGTGGCGGTGATTGCGAGGGCGGTGTAGGGCATGGTGAAGGTGCCGCCTTGGGCATCGATGGCGGCGCCTACTGCTTCGAGGATGAGGGCTTGTTGGGTGGGGGAGAGGCGGGTCAGGGCGCCTTGGGTGGGGAGCATGTCGAGCCAGGCTTCTCGGGTGTAGTCGAGGGTCCAGTCGAAGCGCCATTGTTCGGGGGTGGTGAAGCGGGTGGTTTCGCGGATGCCCTTGGCGGCGAGGTCGATCATGCGTTGGTAGGCGTCGAGGGCGGAGGTTGCGGCGCCGGGGTCGAAGGGTGAGTCGGGGACGGCTCGGCGGAGGGCGGTGACGAAGGCTTCGGTGATGGGGGCGGGGGGTTGAAAGGCGTTCCAGAACAGTACGATTCGGCCGGTCGGGCGGAGGGCCTGGGCTGCTTTGGCGGCGCCGGCGAGTGGGTCGACCCAGTGCCAGGCCTGGGCGGAGATGACGGCGTCGAAGGTGCGGTCGGCGGGGTCCCAGTTCTCGATGGTCGATATCTCGGTGGTGACGCCTGTTCGCCTGGCGTATTCGGCCATGCGGGGATCAGGTTCGACGCCGAGGACTCGGCAGCCTCCGGCTTGGAGCTGGCGGGCGGCTATGCCGGTGCCGCAACCGATATCGAGGATGTCGGGGCCGGGGCTTTCGGTGACGATGCGGCGGATGAGCGCCTGCGGGTAGTGGGGGCGGGTGCGGTCGTAGCGGTCGGGGTCTATGCCGAAGGATTCCGCTACCTGCCGGAACCGGTGGGGTTCGGGTGGTTCTTGCGGTCGTATAGTGGGCATGCGCCCACCATAGTGGGCGCATGCCCACTCGGCAAGGAAAGTGGGTGCGGGAGAAGGGAATCGGGGACGGTGCCGACGGGTGTGGCTATTCGGGATGCGCGCGAGCAGTTGTTCGAGGCGGCGGAGCGGATTCTGGTGCGGGAGGGGCCGAGTGCGCTGACCAGCCGGGCGGTGACGGCCGAAGCCGGGTGCGCGAAGGGGGTGCTGCATCGGCATTTCGCGGACTTCGACGACTTTCTGGTCGAGCTGGTCCGGGATCGGATCGCGCGGGTGCGGCGGCAGTCGGGTGAATTGAGTGCGGCGGCGGGGGCGGGATCGGTGGTCGAGAACCTCACGGAGGCAATCACGCTGGCGTTCGGGCAGGTTGCCGTGGCGGTGGTCAGCCTGGTTACGTTCCGGGACGAGGTGCGTGCCCGGCTGCGCGAGTCCCAACCGGTCGGAATCCCGTTGGTTGCCGATATCAGCGAGATGATCGCGAACTATCTGACGGCTGAGCGTGCGCTGGGGCGACTGGAACAGTCTGCGGATATCGCCACGCTCGCACCCACCCTCGTCGGTGCGGGGCATCTGCTCTTCGCTGACCGATCCGGAACTGCGCCTACTCCAGAGGCCGTGCGGACCATGGTGGTGGCGGTCATCGGTGCGGCGGTGGGGTAGGTCGCGGGGGATCTACCCACATTCGCATCACGCGTCTCGCGACAACCGCGTCAATTCGACAGTGGCCGCGCGCAATTCACCGATCGAGTCGATGGGCGAGACGTAGCCGACCCGGGTGACCGCCACTCCGCGCGGCGTCGTCACTCGCAAATCCAATCCGAACCGGTCGGCTCGCTCGCACACCGCGGCGGTGGCATCGGGATAACCGCCCCGGGCCCGCGCCATGTCCAGCAGCGCATCCGCATGATCATCGTTGAGATGCGCGATGGCTCGCCCCGCCGCCGGAATGATCGGATCCGCCATTGCCGCGGCGTAATCCTCGGCGCGGGCGGAATCCATCCGCCCGTACCCGCCGACCCATCGCACCCGCTCGACCCGCAACACCCACAGGGTGAAGTCCGAGAAGTCGATGTACACCTTCGCCGCGGGCACCGCCGCCAGATGCGCCTCCCGGGCCGCGATCGCTTCCTCCCCTTCCGGCCGCACCACCCGGCCGGCCAGGGTGACCCGCGCCGCCGCCAGCGGATCCGCGGGCAGTTCCGGCTGCACGATCGCCAGACTGGCCCGCGAATCGGCCGCGAGGTTGCGCCCGTGCTCGGCCATCCGGGATACGCACAGCACCGGCTGCCCGTCCAGCAGCCCGTACGTGACGAAAGAAGCCCAAGGCGTTCCATCGCCGCTCAACGTCGCCAAGGTCCCCGTATTGGTTCCCGCCGCAACCGTTCTGGCTTCGTCGGCCGCCGACGGCCGGGCCGCATCCAGCACGTCCGTCAGGGGCGGCGCGATCGAAGGGGCATCGCCCGGGTCACCATGATCGAGAGGCATAGCTCGAAGGCTACGCGGTCCGCCGATCAGATTCGCCCGAGGAACTCCCGGATGTATCCCGCGATCTCGTCCCCGTGGGTTTCCAACGCGAAATGCCCCGCATCGAGCAGATGCAGCTCCGCGTCGGGCAGATCCCGCAGCCAAGCCCGCGCCCCGTCCGCCCCGAAGATCTCGTCGTGTTCACCCCAGGTGATCAACGTCGGCGGCTGGTATTCGGCGAAGTACTTCTGAAACGCCGGGTATCCGTCGAGATTCAGCTTGTAATCGGCGAACAATTGCAGCTGAATCTCCTTGTTCCCCGGCCGATCCAGATAATGCTGATCGAGAGTCCACGTATCCGGGCTCACGCTGGCGAGCCGATCCGCCGGCACCCCGTGCGTGTACTGCCACTTGGTGGCATCCAGCTCCAGCAGCTTCCGCACCTCCGGCTCATGCGTCGCCCGATCGTTGGCATGCGCGAACAGCACCTCCCAGAACGGCGTGAACCCTTCCAGATAGGCATTACCCGACTGCGTGATGATCGCCGTGACCCGCTCCGGATTCCGCGAAGCGATCCGCAACCCGATCGGCGCACCGTAATCCTGGATATACAGCGCGAACCGCTCCACCCCGAGCGTATCGAGCAGCTCCAAAGTGATCTCGGTCAGCTTCTCGAAGCTGTACTCGAACTCGTCGACGGCCGGCATAGCGGACTGCCCGAACCCGATATGGTCCGGCGCGATCAAATGATAATCCGCGGCCAACGCCGGAATCAGATTCCGGAACATAGCCGAACTACTCGGAAACCCATGCAGCAGCACCAAAGTCGGCTTGGACTTATCCCCTGCCTCCCGATAGAAAACGTCCTGCCCCTGAATCTTCACAGTGCGATGCTGAACAGTCATCGATCCTTCTTCATCGAGATAAAACGCCCGACCGGACGCCCCCTCAACGTAAGCCCGCCCAACCCCCACCCCAGGGGACCGATCCCGCTGACAAGCGGTCCCGACCCGCCACCCCATCCGAACGGAACCACCCTACCGTCACCCCCGAACATCCCCCTCGATCCGCTCCACGATCGCCCCCAACTCCCAACCGGCGTCCAACCGCACCTCCTCCACGAACGGCAACGGCTGCCACCCCCGATACCACTCCGCCATCTGCGCCACCGAAAACACCTGCGCCTGAGGCCGAGTCGCGTGACGCACCACGGTCTCCTCGAACGAGAGATCGAAACAGTAATGCAGCGCACACCCCGCCACCCCACCCAACCGCTCCAACATCCCCCCATACCGCCCCGCATCGAGTATCCCCTCCACAACCACCACCAGCCCCCGCTCCAACCCGAACCTGGCAATGTGCTCGATCAACTCGACATTCACCCCACCCGAGACATCCCCCTCCCGCAACATCAGCCGCCGCACCGTATCCTGCTGCACCACAAGACATTCGGCCCGCCCGAACCGCTGCTGTACGGCCATTGCCGTGGTCGATTTTCCGGAGCCGGAGTTGCCGCGGATCACGACGAGAACGCTGGATTCGTTCACTTGGGCTCTCGGGTCTGGGCGAGCAGGGTGTTGAGTTTGCCGATGAAACGGGGGAGGTGAGGGTCGGTGGGCGGGAGATCGGAAGGGGCGAGGGGCCACCATTGGCCGCCGTCGAATTCGGTGGGGTCCAAGGGGTAGGTGCGGGTGTGGTCGCCGCGGATGACGTACCAGAGGGAAACGTCTATGTGGCCTGCGGTGAGGCCGACCGTGGTTGTCCAGGTGAGGAATACGGGGTGTGGGCCGATTACGTCGAAGGTGGGGGTGAGGGCGAGTTCTTCGACGGCTTCCCGATGGGCGGTGGCGGAGGGGTGTTCGCCGGGGTCTACGTGCCCGCCCATAGGGAGGTGGAGGCCGGCTTTGCGATGCCGGCCGAGGTAGATGGCCCGGGCGTCGGGGTCGGTGAGGACGACGTAGGAGACCAGATGAGGGGAAGGCGTGGCGGGTTTGGTGCGGCGGAAAATGTCGTCGGTGGAGTCGAGCCAGGCCGAAACCTTTGCGGCGTGGCGTTGTTCGAGCTCGTCGTACGGGGTGATACCTGCGATGAGGGCGGCTACCGCGGCGGTGGCAGGTTGCATGGGGGCGGAGCCTACGCGCGGGGTGTGACAGGGTGCGCCGAACGGCTGAATGGAACTGAACGTTCTCTTTCCCTTTTCAAGGTATAACGCACCGGGGGACTTGCCGCAAGGGGTGGGGGGTGGCGCAGAATCGCTTCTCGTTGTTGATGGAGTGCGGGAACGGGAGTGTGGATTGCGAGTCTTGGACACCGACGTGGTTATTGTCGGGGCGGGTCCTAGCGGGCTGATGCTGGCTTCCGAGTTGCGGCTGGCGGGGGTGCGGGCTGTGGTGCTGGAGCGGCATCCGGAGTTGTGGGATGTGCCGAAGGCCAGTGGGATCGGGGGGCGGATTCTGGATCTGCTGCGGTATCGGGGGTTGTTGGAGCGGTTCGAGGCGGTCAGTTCGGATCCTTATCCGCCGTTGCGGTTGCCGTTCGGCGGGATGCACCTGGACTTCACCCGGATGGCGGAGGCGCCGATGAAGGTGTTGCCCATGGCGCAGATGGAGATCGAGCGGTTGCTCGCCGCGCGGGGTGAGGAGCTGGGGGCCGAGATTCGGCGGGGGCATCGGGTGGATGCGGTGCTCCAGGACGAGGAGTCGGTGACGGCGGAGGTCACCGGGCCGGCGGGCGCTTATGCGGTGACGGCGCGGTATCTGGTGGCCTGTGATGGTGGACGGAGCCGGATTCGCGAGATGGCGGGGATCGTGTTCTCGGGCACCACGTATCCGGAAGTGGTGCGGCTGGCGCAGGTTTCGGTGGGCGAGGGGGTGACCGTGTATGAGAACGGTGATCTCGAGGTCCCCGGATTCGGGCGGGTCGCGGCGGGATTCACGCGTACCGAGCACGGTCAGCTGGCGTTCGCGAGCACGCCGGACGGGGCATTGCATCTCTCGACCACCGAGGACGAGACCGCGGAGTACGACGACGATGTGGTGATGACCCTGGAGGAACTGCAGGGCAGCATTCGCCGGGTGCTGGGTGCGGAGATTCCGATGCGGGACGCGAAGCGGTTGTCGCGGTTCACCTTCAAGGATCGGCAGGCCGAACAGTATCGGGCCGGGCGGATCTTCGTGGCGGGTGATGCGGCGCATCTGTTCCCGTCCACCGGTGTCGCGCTCAATGCGGGCATGCTCGATACGGTGAACCTGGCGTGGAAGCTGGGCGCCGAGATCAATGGCTGGGCGCCCGAAGGACTGCTGGACACCTATCACGACGAACGTCATGCCGCCGGCGCCCGCACGCGGATGCAGGCGCGGGCTCAGGTCGCATTGCGGCGCGGGCAGGACGCCGCGGCCGAGGCGCTGCGGGAGCTGTTCCAGGAGTTGACCACCGACGAGCCGGCACTGCGCCGGGTGGGTGATCTGATCGCGGGCAACTGCACTCGGTACCCGCAGTCGGGTTCCGAGGAGCATGCGCTGGTCGGTACCTTCGCGCCTGATCTGGCATTGCGGACCGAGCAGGGCGCGAGCAGTGTGGCGGCGCTGCTGCGCACCGCGCGGCCGATCCTGCTGGTGCTGGCCGACCGCCCGGACCTGCGGGAGATCGCCGAAGCCTGGCGGGATCGCGTCGAAATCCACACCGCCGCAACGGATGAGCGTCCCGCCGACGCACTGCTCATTCGCCCGGACGCCCATATCGCCTGGGCCGCGGCCGTCGACGAACCCGCCCACTCGTCCGCGGATTCGCTGCGCCGGGCGCTCACCGGGTGGTTCGGCGCACCGCTGACCGCCGTCGTCCGTTAGTCCGGCCTCGGCTGCTGCGATCGTGGATCCGCGCGATCGCAGCAGCCGCGCGGATCCTCTCAGCCCTGTACGGCTGCTTCCGGCACCAGCAGCTCGGCGATCCGCCGCGCCTGACGGTAACCCGCTGTCTCCGGCGGGGATTCGGCGAACATCGTGCCGAATTGCTCGTCCACCCATTCCGCAGCCGACGAACCCGGCCACAACACCCCGCCGCGCAGGCGCTCGAGCACCTTCTTGTTCTTCAGCAAGGTATCGAGCACCCCGCATTTGTCGAGCGTGTGCAGCTCGTAGGGCTCGGAGAAGAGCGTCCGCACGGCATGGTCATCGGTGAGGACCAGATGGGTGATGGCTCGTTTACGGTTCTTCAGAAGCGAATCCGCAAGCCCGAACAGATAGCCGCGCTGGGCCAGCACCGCACCCAGATCCGCCGTATCCTCGGTCAGCCGATCCCGTCCCGCGGCCGCCGCATAGTCCCGAAGCTTGGCCAGATGACTGGCCGAAGCGCCGTGGCGGAGTGCCACGGCCCGGTAGGCGAGCAGCGCCGCCTCGGGCCCGTCCCGCAGCGCGATCGCGTCACAGACCGCCTCCAGATCGGCATTCTCTGCGACGGCGACCGCGTAATGCAGGTCCACATCGGCGAACAGCCCCGAACGCCGGCACGCCGCGAGGATTTCGGTGCGCGCGTGCTTCACGCCGTCACTGTGCTTGGTCCAGTAGAAGCCGGTGCCGCTGTCGAAAATCGTGTACGCCGCGCTGGTCCAGAAGGCGGCCCGGTGCTGGACGGGCAGGGCGAAGGCGTGGGTGTCGAGCACGTTCGACGCCGCTTCCGGATCGTCGTTGGAAGCCCACTGCCGGGCCGCCATCAACCCGTTCATGCCGCCGATCACCTCGGCATCGGTGATGGTGTCATGCCGCACCGACCAGGCGGGAAACCCCAGCAGCGGATGGCAATACGCGCTGGCGACCGCCTGACTCACCTGCGGGCCCGTGCATCCCAGCTGCTTCGCGTACAGGTCCGCGCCGATCGCCTCGGCATCGGTGAGCAGCCACGCGAAGGGCCGATCGCCGTGTCCGGGATGCCGATAGACCCGCACCCGCACCGCCTGCTCGATGGAATGCCCCGGCGTCACCTCGGATTCGACGCCCTCGCGGAACGGAGCCAGCCCCGTCCTGGCCAGCCGCTCCCGAACGGCGTCACTCGCACGCCGATAGTCGTACTTGTTCAAGGGCACGCGCAACGTATCCCGCTCGACCTGCTGCGAATGGCGCACCCCACGTTGTTCCCGCAGCAACGCCAGCGCGGCGTCGCGATCGGCGAAATCGCGGTAATGCGGGAACACCAGCTCGGTCTCGGCCGAAACCTCCCGCCCGCCATCGAAACCCGCTGTCGTCACCCCGTTCTCGCCGATCTCCTCGAGCAGCCCGAGCACCCGCACCGGCCCTTCGAACCGCTCGGCCACACCCACGAACGCCGCCCGCAACGCCCGCTGCCAGCGCGGATCCACCCACAGCTCCCGCAACAGCGCGACCGGCACCGGCAGCCCGCCGCGCACCCATTTCTCCACCCGGCGGTGTATCGCCAATTCGTGGTCGGCCAGCCATAATTCGAGATCGGGAACGCTGTTCACCGCGCCGATGCTAATGGCCGCAGCCGAATTCAGCCCAGCCGGAGGGTGGCGGCGATGAGCTGCCACAGCAGTTCGGTGGCCCGATCCACGCTCGCGCGCGGCACCACGCGCAACTGCTGCGCGATCCCGTGCCGCAGCCCGCCGATCACGTAATGCCCCGCACTGTCCGGGTCGATCGCGGCCGGTATCTCGCCGGCGGCCTGTCCGGTGCGGATATTCGCCGCCGCCGCGTCACCGAGATTGAGAATGTAGACCGCTTCCAGCTCGGTCAATCCCGGATCGGGTGCGGTGCGATTGAGCAGCAGCGAGGCCAGCGGATGCGTGAAGTGGTACTCCACGAAGCACCGCGTGCGTTCCCGCTCGCGCGTCGCCCAGTCCGCCTCGGGTAGCCGGTCGTCGGCGGTGGCCCGGCTGAGCCCCTCGTAGAAGTCGTCCCAAACCGCCGCCAGCAGGCCCACTTTCGACCCGAAATGGTGGTACACCGCCCCGGTGCTCAACCCGGCGCGCTTGGTCAGCGCGCTCAGCTCCAGGCTCCCGCGCCCGCGCACCAGTTCGTCGCGGGCGGCATCGAGAAGTTGTTGACGTCCGATCGGTGCGCGTGCCACAGTCGAAGCATAACCGAATTCGGTTATGTTATGGCTTCTGGAGGGAGTCGGCATGAGCGCGGACGTGTCATCGCTGGTCGATCTGAACGGCGACCTGGCGGGCACCTATCGGCGGACGGCGAGCAGCGGCGCGAGTATCGATCCGGCCGTGGTGGACGCGGATCTGGCGGCGCTGGAACGGGACGGTTACGTCATCCTGCGCGACCTGCTCACTCCGGCGGAGCTCGCCGAAATCCGTGCGGCCGTGGAACCACTGCTGGATCAGACCGGTCGCAATGCCTTCGAAGGGCATGGGACGCAGCGGCTTTACAGCGTGCTGAACAAGACCCGCGCCTGCGATCGCATCGCGGACCATCCGCGCGTGCTGGCCCTGCTGGACCGGCTGTTCCTGCCGAACTATCTGCTGTCGATGCTGCAGGTCATCAAGATCCTGCCGGGGGAGTCGGCGCAGATGCTGCACACCGACGACGGCTTCTACCCGCTGCCGCGGCCGCGAAAGTTCCTGGGTGCGGCCACCATCTGGGCCATCGACGATTTCACCGCCGAGAACGGCGCGACCGACATCATCCCCGGCAGCCATCTCTGGGACGACCGCCTACCCGGTGACGCCGTCCGCGTACCCGTCGTCATGCCCGCGGGTTCCTGCGTCTTCTTCGGCGGCACACTGTGGCACGGCGGGGGAGCGAACACCACCTCCGCGCCCCGCCTGGCCTTGACCGCCCAGTACTGCGAACCGTGGCTGCGCCCGCAGGAAGCGTTCACGCTGTCCATGACCCGGGACACGGTTCGCGCTGTCTCCGAGGACATCCGGCGCATGCTCGGCTACAGCATCCATCCGCCGTTCATCGGCCAGGTCGACGGCATGCACCCCAAACGACTGCTCGAACCCGGCGCGCCGGCGGTCTGAGCCGCTGATCAATCGGGCAGCGTCGGCACCGAAAGCCCTTCGCCGCGACCGAGTAGGGCCGCGCGGGTGACGGTGCCCGCGCCGAACCGATCCCGCAGTGCGTCGAGCGTCGAGTCCAGGGAGTTCTCGGCGCGCTCCGCCAAGGGCAGCGACAGTTGCATGGTGTCGGAGTCGTCGAGATTGGTCAGCGCCAGGCCGATCAGCGTCAGCCCGCGCTCGTGAATCATCGGCAGTGCGGCCTCGAGCAGCGTGCGGGCCGCGTGCAAGACCACCTCCCCACGGTCGGTCGCCTGCACCAGGGTGTGCGACCTGGTGGCCCGGCTGAAATCGTCGAATCGCAAGCGCAGCACCACGGTTCGGCAGACCCGCTTCGCCCGCCGCAGCCGATGTCCGAGCCGATCCGCCAGTCCGTGCAGATACGCCTCGACCTCCGCGTCCGTACGCGCCCTGCGTCCGAGGGCCCGCTGCGCGCCGATGGATCGCCGCCGTCGTCCGGTATCGACGCGTCGCGGATCGCGGGCCCAGGAGAGTGCGTGCAGATGCCTGCCGGTCGCCGGCCCGAGCACCGCCGCCAAGGGCCCCTCACCCAATTCCGCCAGCTGCCCCACCCGCGTGATCCCGCGTTCCCGCAGTTCCCGTGCGGTCACCTCCCCGACGCCCCACAGCCGCTCCACCGGCAGCGGATGCAGAAACTCCAATTCCCGATCCGGCGAAACCTCCAGCAGCCCATCCGGTTTGGACACCGCGCTGGCCACCTTGGCCAGGAACTTGGTCCGCGCCACGCCCACCGAGATCGGCAACCCCACCTCCGCCCGCACTCGCGCCCGCAACCCCTGCGCGATATCCACCGGCGGCCCCGCGATCCGCCACAACCCGCTCACATCCAGAAACGCCTCGTCGATCGAGATCCCCTCCACCTCTGGCGTGGTGTCCCGGAAGATCTCGAACACCGCCTTGCTGGCCTGCGCGTAAGCCGACATTCGCGGCGGCACCACGATCGCGTGCGGACACAATCGCAGCGCCTGCCGCGAATTCATCGGCGTCCGAACCCCGAACGCCTTCGCCTCGTAACTGGCCGCCAGCACCACCCCGGACCCCACCAGCACCGGCCGCCCCCGCAATCGCGGATTGTCCCGCTGCTCCACCGAGGCATAGAAAGAGTCCAGGTCAGCGTGCAGAATCGCCGCTTTCTCGGGGCGCTCGCGCTGACTCTGCTCGGATCCGGACACGAACATATGTTCGCATACCCATCGGTCTTTTCGGCACGCCCGGTCAGATCTTGCCGGCGTAACTTTCGGCGACCTCGCGGTCCTTCTTGAAGCCGCTGACGACATTGGCCGCCTTGATCTGGTCGAGATCGATTTCGGCGACGAGGATTTCGTCGGTTTTGCTCGCGCGGGCGAGCACTCGGCCGAAGGGGTCGATGACCATGCTGTTGCCGTACAGCTCGAGCGCGTCCTGCCGGCCACGGTTGTTGGCCGCGACGACGAATACCGAGTTCTCCAGCGCTCGGACCGCGGGGAGCATGTCCCAGGCGTGGGCGTATTCGGTCGGCCAGGCCGCCGACAGCAGCAGCACCTCGGCGCCCATTTCGGTGAGTGCGCGCTGCTGTTCGCCGTAGGTGATGTCGGCGCAGGTATTGAATCCGAAGGTCACCTGCCGGCCGCTGTGCGGCAGGGTGACGGTGTCGACGACGAGTCGGCTTCCGTTGGTTTGCGGTTCGGCCTTGTGCACCTCGCTGGCGCCGCCGAGGTAGCGGTCCTTGTCCTCCTGCGACAGGAAGGCGTAGGACTTGCCGTGCAGGTGGATCTTGTCGTAGCGGGTACGGATTCGTCCGTCGGGGCCGAAGAAGATCGCGGAGTTGAACGGGAGGCCGCCGTCCTCGTTCACCACCTGGAAGGTGCCCGCGTGCAGGAATGCTCCGGCTTTCGCCGCCGCCTCGCCGAGCCGGGTGAAAGCCCAGCCGTCCATGGTGTGCTGTTCGGCGTGCTGGATGTCGTCGTAGAAGGCTCCGTCGAGCCACTCCTCCGGCAGGACGATCAGATCGATCCGCTGCCCGGCGAGAGCTTCGATGCGCTCCGCCGCCCGGTTCAAGCGCTCCTTCACCGGGAACTCGCGTTCGGCCAGGTGCTGGATGATGGCGATCTTCATGATGGAACCCTTTCTCTCGAGGTCATAAGCGATCTACCAGCAACGATAGTCGAACATCGGACAAATGTCCGATGTTCTTGGGTTGGCTTCGGTCACACCCGGGCTGCAATGAGCTCGGGGTTACGGGGGGAGTTATCGCGCCGAGGGTTCGACCACGTCGTGCGCGGGCAGGCCCGCGGCGATGAGCGTCCTGATCGCCTGCCGGAAGAACTCCAGCCCTTCCGCGCCTTGATTCCACGCCGTGTTCTGCAGCGCCGCGCCGTCGATGAACGCCATGATCACCCGGGCCCGAAAAGCGGGATCCCGCACGCCGATTCGCGTCAGAAAGTCCTCGGACACCGCGTTGTAGGTGGTGATCAGACGCTCCGCCAGCGGCTGCAGGGCCGGATTGTGCCGGCACTGCAGGTACAGGGTCAGCTGCGCGATCTTCTCCGGCCCGGTCTCGCCGGTCGTCGCCGCGGTATCCCCGATCAGCAGTTCGAGATACCGATCGATCAACGCCTCGACCGGGGTGCCATCCGGTATCGGCGCGTCCGCGAGCCGTTGGATATCGGCCAGCAACCGCGTCGCGCCCAGATCCATTGCGGCCGTGATCAGTTCGTCGATCGATTCGAAAAAATAGCTGGTGGACGAGAGCGGCACCCCGGCCGCGGCGGCGATCGCGCGATGCGTGGCCGCCTGCACCCCGCGCTCGGCGATCACGGTGATCGCCGCGTCGAGCAATTGCGCGCGCCGGCGCTCGCCCGCCGCACGATGACTCTGGGGTCGCGGTGCCATGCCGCGATGGTAATCGGCGCCGCGACCGGCCCCGGGCAAGCGCTCCGGAAACGATCAAGCTTCGCCTCGGTTGCATTTCCTTCTACCTGCGCAAATGCGCTCCGAGAAGGTGCAAGCTGTGGGCATGAAGCTTGGGGGCGAGCAGGACACCGGATCGTTCTACGACGGTGGCGACGCACCTGCCGGCGCGACCGCGGCCGAGGTGGATCCGCAAGCGGTCGTGGTCAACAAGTCCATGGAGCCGGCCGCGCCGACGGTCGTACCGGCCCCGCCCGACCTCACGATCATGCTGGACCGGCTCTACAACGAAGCCACCCGGCGCGAAGAGTTCCGGTTGCTGCGGCGCATCGGCTACAACGACGATTCCCCGGACGGGGTCGGCGAGATTCTGGTGCCCGCGGATCTGGCGAACTGGACGACGGACCTGACGTCTGTGCCGGCCTTCTTGACCTGGCTGGTGCCCAAGACCGGGGCGCACCTGCCGGCGGCGATCCTGCACGACGGGCTGGTCCTGGACAAGGGTGAGCCCGCCAGCTACATCGCGGCGCGCGAGATCCACCGGGACGAGGCGGACCGGATCTTCCGGGATGCCATGGCCAAGACCGGAACCGGATTGATCCGGCGCTGGCTGGTCTGGTCCGCGGTCACGGCCGCGACCATGCACCATGGGCGGCAGGTGGATTGGACCCCGCTGCGGAAATGGCACTACCGGATCGCGCTGTGGGGCACGCTCGCGTTGATCGTGCTGGTGGGGATTTGGTGCACCCTGGATATCCTCGACATCCCGGGCATCCCCGGCGCACCGTGGATCGGCGAGCAGCCCTGGCATGCGCTGATCGGCGGCGCGGCGGGGGCCGTGGTGATTCCGCTGCTGCTGGGCATCACCTGGGGCAAATTCCGGATCGCGGGCTGGATCATCGGTTCCCTGGTGGCGCTGGTCATCCCAGCGGTATTGCCGATCGTGCTGGTGGGCGCGCTGTTCGCGGCCGTCGACCGGATCGAGGAATGGCGGCCCCCGGTAGCCAAGGCGATGGGAATCGCGTTCATCGCCTTGGCCTTCGCGGTGTTCGTGGCCTCGTGGTGGCTGGCCTGACCGATCAGCCCGCCGCGGCCGCCGGCAATCGCTCGATGCCCGGATCGGTGCGCGCCGCCCGGGCCGCCAATGCCGCCAGCACCGGCAAGCGCGCATCACCCAGCGAGGACGCCCGGTTGCCGAGGTGATTGGTCACGAACGCGATCGACAGACCCAGCCCCGGCATGGCGATACCGCCCGAGCCTCCGATACCGAAGTGCCCCAGCGAATCCCGGCGCAACTTGGTGCCCACGATCGCGCGGTGATAGCCCAGTGAATGGTTGGGCGCCGCGCCGAGCACATAGTCGAATTTGCTGTTGAACGGCATTTCGGTAATGCGGGCAACGGTTTCGGGCTTCAGCAGCCGCTGATTGCCGACCCATCCGTCATTGGCGATCGCCGCGTACATGCGGGCCACCGAGCGGGCGGTGAACACGCCGTTCCAGCCCGGCATCATGGCATCGAACGGCCGGTCGGAGAACTGCGCGGCGTTCAGCATGCCGTCGTAGACGACCCCGCGCAGCGAACGCAGCGGGGGAATCGCGGCGGCGACGCCCAGCAGGCGATCCACCGGAAGCTTCGCGATATTGGCGCGCGGCCCGAGCTGCGCCACCCGCCCCCGCTGCGGCGCGGGCACCCCGAACCAGAAGTCGCTGTCGCCCAGCGGAACCGCCAATTCCTCACGCACCAGATCCCGGAAGTCGCGCCCGGTGGCTCGCTGCGCGATCTCCGCGACCAGCGTCCCGAACGTGATGGCGTGATATCCGGAAGCCTTGAGGCGCAGCGGATCCGGCGCGCTCGCGGCGAGCGCGGCGGCCACCGCATCGTGCTCGTACAGATCGTCCGTGTCGGGCAGCAGCCCGCGTATCCGCTGCAATCCGGCGCGATGGCGCAGCACATCGCGAACGGTGATCTCACCCTTGCCCTGCGCCGCGAACTCCGGCCAATAGTCGGCCACCCGGGCGTCGTAATCGATGAATCCGCGATCGGCGAGCCGGTGCAGCACCGTCGCGGCTACACCCTTGCTGGTCGAGAACGACAGCGCCATGGTGTCGGCCCGCCACGGCCGATCGGGGGTGGCCCAACCCGCCCAGATATCGACCACGGGTTCGCCGTGCAGATAGACCGCGACCGCGCCGCCGCCCTTCCGCGGGGCGCCGAACAGCGAGAAGAATTTGGCGGCAACCGAGGTGAACCGGTCGTCGACGAGCATCGCAGCCGACATTTCCAGACTCCTTTGTCTGTACAGGTCGCCCGCATCCGAGTGTTCAACAGTTGCAAGCGCCTTTGCTAACAACTTTCGACGATACGGCCGACTTGGGAACCGGACAAGAGTTCGGCTCAGGTGCGCCGCCGGGCGGGATTCAACCGGATCTGGATATCGCCGGAGGTGGATTCGGGTGCGGGCTGCGCGGTCACCCGTACGCTCACCTGCCGGCCGGTGCCGTTCTCCACGAACGAGAATGGCGGACGGCCGTCTTGCAGATGCTTGTCACCCCACTGCATGAGCGACATGAACACCGGCAGCAGATCCTCGCCGACGGCGGTCAGCCGGTATTCGTCGCGGGCGCGGTGGCCGGGTTCCCGATAGGGCACGCGCGCGACGATCCCGGCGGCCTCGAGCTGCTTGAGTGCCCGGGACACCGCGGGCGCCGAGGTGCCGATCCGGCTCACGAAATCCTCGAATCGGGTGGTGCCGTAGAAGCATTCGCGCACCACCAGGAACACCGTCTTGGTGCTGAGCAGATCCAGCACGCGCTCGGCGGAACAGCCGTCGCCGATCGACCAGGCATCCCGGTCGCGTAGTCGCTCCTCGAATTCCATCGCCACTCCGCCAGTGTAACTAACGCTTGCGTTATCCAGCGGGAGCGTGGTTCCATCTAACTAACGACATCGTTACCTAGGAGGATGTGATGGTTGCAGTAGCGGACAAGGTGGCCGTGGTGACCGGCGGCCGGCGCGGGCTGGGCGCGGCGCTGGTCGACGAACTGCTGGCGCGCGGGGCGCGCAAGGTGTACTCGACGGCACGGTCCGCCTATGCCGACGAACGTCCGCAGGTGGTCACCGCGGAATTGGAGGTGCGGTCGGACGAGTCGGTCGCCGCCCTCGCGGCGCTTGCTCCCGATGCCGAGCTGGTCTTCAACAATGCCGGCGTGCTGCTGCCGGGCGGCTTGGTGACCGGTTCCTTCGAAAACATCACGGACACTTTCGATGTCAATGTGTTCGGTCTGTTGCGCGTGGCTCGCGCCTTCGCGCCCGCACTCGCCGCCAATGGCGGGGGAGCGCTGGTGAACATGCATTCGGTGCTGTCCTGGCTGGCCGGCGCGGGCGCTTACGGCGCCTCCAAATCCGCAGCCTGGTCGGTCACCAATTCACTGCGGCTCGAACTCGCGGCCCAGCACACCCAGGTGGTCGGCGTGCATGCGGGCTTCATCGACACCGACATGGTCTCGGCGCTGGATCGGCCGAAGGCCACGCCCGCCGAGATCGCCGCGCGCATCCTCGACGGCCTGGAGGCGGGGGATACCGAAGTGCTCGCCGACGACGTCACCGTGACGGTCAAGGCCGCGCTGTCGGGCCCGGTCGAACGCCTGACCTTCGCCGCCGCCAGCTGAAACCGCACCGCTTCCAGGAGAATCGAACCGCCATGCCGCTGTGGACCATTCACCACACCCCCGGAATCTTCACCGCCGAGGAGAAGCACGAACTCGCCTCCCGCATCACCGACCATTACGAGCAGGTCGGACTACCGCGCTTCTACGTGGTCACGCTGTTCCAGGAAACCCAGCCCGAGAACTTCTTCGTCGGCGGCGAACCCACTCCGGTCGGGGTGCGGGTCATCATCGACCACATCGCCCGGCACAACCCCGACGCGGAGTCGCGCCGCCGGACCACCCGGTGGATCAACGGCATCCTGAAACCGTATCTCGACCGGCACCCGGACCTGCATTGGGAATTCCACGCCGACGAAACCAGCGAGGAACTCTGGATGATCAACGGACTGGTACCGCCGCCGGGCGGTTCCGAGGCCGAAAAAGATTGGGCCAAACGCAATCTCGCGGTCCCGTACTGATCAGCGGGCCGCGCGCTGCACCTTCGCCCGGGCCGCAGCGAACCAGGCCTGGGTGTCGGGCAGTCCCGCCGCGATCTCCTTGCGGGCGCCGTTGAACCCGTAGAGCGCCCCGGCGTATCGGGTCAGGATCGAGCCCTCGTGTTCCTCGAACTGCTCGAGGGCTTCGGTATCGCCCAGCAGGTAGGCGACTCCCGCGGCGTCGCCCGCGGTCCAGGCGTCGCGATAGTCGTCCCAGCCGTGCTGCTTGACGGCGATCGCGCGCTCGACCAGCTCCGATTGCAGGGCATCACGTTCGGTGTCGCTGGGCCGCCGTGATTTGAGGTGATCCCAGTTCATCGCTCGAGTATCCACCACGCCCCGGGCGCGGCGATCGCCGGTTCGCCCGGGGCGCACTCCTTGACAGTTAGTGACCGATCGGTTGCAATGTTGTTGTGAGCTACGACACGATCATCAAGAGCGGCCGCTGGTTCGACGGAACCGGAAACGCTTCCGCCATCCGACATCTCGGGCTGGTCGGTGATCGCGTCGCCGCGGTCTCGGCCGCACCCCTCGACGAAACCGGTTGTCCCCGAGTCATCGACGCCGCGGGCAAATGGGTACTGCCGGGCATGATCGACATCCACACCCACTACGACATCGAGGTGCTGCGCGCGCCCGGACTGACCGAGTCGGTACGGCACGGGATCACCACGGTGATCCTCGGTTCGTGTTCGCTGTCCACCGTGCACGCCGAGGCGACCGATGCGGGCGACCTGTTCGGGCGGGTGGAGGCAATCCCGCGCGAGCACGTGATCGACGCGGTGCGCGACAAGACCTGGAAGTCGGCGCGCGAGTACGTGGCCGCACTGGAAGAACTCCCGCTGGGGCCGAATCTCGCGGCGATGATCGGGCATTCGGATATCCGGACCGCGCTCATGGGATTGGATCGGGCCACCCGCAAGGAAGTCCGGCCCACCTCCGGCGAACTCGCGGCCATGGAAGCCGCGCTGACCGAGGCCCTCGACGCCGGATTCGTGGGCATGTCGGCCCAGCAGCTGCTGTTCGACAAGCTCGACGGTGAGGTCGCGCGCTCCCGGACCTTGCCCTCGACCTACGCCGGTGCGCGGGAACGGCGGCGGCTCAATGCGATTCTGCGGCGGCGCGGGCGCGTATTGCAGGGCGGACCCGACGTCACCTCGCCGCGCAGCATCGCCGCCATGACCTTCAGCAGCGTCGGACTGTTCCGCAAGCGGTTGAAGACCACGCTGATCTCGGCGGCGGATCTCAAGGCGAACCCGCTGCTGGTGTACCTCATGGGCACGCTCACCCGGGTGATCAACGGCCTGGGCGGTGACTTCCGCTGGCAGCATCTGCCGATTCCGTTCGAGGTGTACGCCGACGGCATCGACCTGGTCATCTTCGAGGAATTCGGTTCCGGCGCGGCCGCATTGCATCTGGCCGATCAAGTGGAGCGCAATGCGCTGATGAGCGACGAGTCCTACCGCCGGCGGTTCCGCAAGGACTACGACAACAAATTCGGGATCCGGGTCTGGCATCGCGACTTCTTCGATGCCGAGATCGTCGGCTGCCCCGATGCGCACGTGATCGGCAAGACGTTCGGGCAGGTGGGCGAGGAACGCGGCGGCCTGCATCCGGTGGACGCGTTTCTGGATCTGGTCGTCGAGCACGGCACCAAATTGCGCTGGCGCACAACGATCTCCAACCATCGGCCGGAGATGCTCAACAAGCTCAGCGCCCACCCCGGCGTGCAGCTGGGCTTCTCGGACGCGGGCGCGCACCTGCGCAATATGGCCTTCTACAACTTCGGCCTGCGTTTCCTGCGCCGGGTGCGGCAGGCCGAACAGGCCGGGCAGCCGTTCCTCACCCTGGAACAGGCGGTGCGCCGGGTGACCGGTGAACTGGCCGACTGGTACGGCATCGACGCCGGCTATCTGCGCGAGGGCGACCGCGCCGATCTGCTCGTCGTCGATCCGGACGGCTTGGACGACTCGCTCGAGGCGTATGCCGAATGCCCCGTGCCGACCTACGGCGACCTGCCACGTATGGTCAATCGCAATGACAAAGCCGTGTCGGCGGTGTTCGTCGGTGGCCAGTACGTCTTCGGTGACGGGGCGCCCGCCGAGGTGCTGGGCGCCGCGCGCACGGGCCGATTCCTGCGAGCTGGAGGGTAATTGACGACCGCGCGACGAACTCAGGCCGAGCGCCGCGCCGCCACCATCAGCAAGCTCGTCGATGCCACCATCGAGGCCATCGCCGAGATCGGATATCACAATGCCTCGCTGGGCGAGATCAGTGCGCGGGCCGGGGTTTCCAAGGGCGCCATCTTCCGCCATTTCGAATCCCGGACCGATCTGGTCGTCGCCGCCGCGGACGAGGTCCGCCGCCGGCACCTGCTCGCCGCCGCCGAACTGCGGCTGCCCGAGAACTCCCTGAGCCCGGCCGATCTGATGACGATCATGCGCCTGATCCGGCGCGAAATCCGGGACACCACCAATACGGTGTGGCTGGAATTGCTGGTCGCCGCCCGCACCGAACCCGAACTGCGGCTGCGCCTGGAACCGGTGCTGCGGGACATGATGCGCGAAGTCGAGGAACTCGCCGTCACCGTCCTCACCCCGGACGTGTCCGCGGACACCGCCCGGCTGATCGCCACCTCGCTGACGCACATGTTCGACGGCGAGGCCATCTTCCGGCACACCTTCCCGCGGCCCGAGCTCGAGGAAGCGCGCATCGAGCAGATCGCGGATGTGTTCCACCAGTTGACAACCCGGCCCGGTGCGCCCGCCTGAATATTGGCTGGACCTCGATCAGGTTGAACCGGATCATCGTCGGAATGACTTCCACACCACACGAACGCCTGCGATTGGTCGGCCGCGAGGTGCCCGCCGCCGGCGAGCTCACGTGGGTGATGAACCTCGACGACTCCGATACGCCTCGCGACATCATCGACGCCATCGGGCTCGCGCCGTACGTGAGCGGCGAACAGCCGCACGCGCTTTCGGTGGAGCTCGAGGGCGTGAAGCCCGAAGCGCCGCTGTGCCCCGACACCGCGCGCGTACTGCGCACCAGCGACGACGACGGCACCCGCACCACGCTGGCGGCCGGTGACGGCTGGACCCTGCGCGTCGTGCGCCGCACCAGCGGCAGCGCGGCTCTGCAGATCTGCGCGGCCACCGAGGAACTGGCCCGCAGTGTGATCGACACGTGCAGTCAGGACGCCACGGTCGAGCCCGAAGCCGACGACAGCCAGATCACCATGGGCTTCTGGCACTACGGATCCCACGGCCCGCAGCGCCGCGAACGCACCATCAGCGCCGCGGCCTGGTCTCAGGTCGCGGGCAACTACGGCACCGATATCGGCGCGGCACTGCAGAAGTTGATGGCCCTGCGCCCCGAGGAGATCAGCGGCCGCCTGCTCCTGCTGCACGGCCCGCCCGGCACCGGCAAGACCTCGGCCCTGCGCGCCCTAGCTCGCGAATGGTCCGAATGGTGCCAGGTGGATTGCGTACTCGACCCCGAAGTACTCTTCGCCACCCCCGGCTACCTCATGGAAGTGGCCATCGGCGTGGACACCTACGACCAGTCCAAGCGCCGCTGGCGGCTCCTGGTCCTCGAGGACTGCGACGAACTGATCCGCGGCTCCGCCAAAGAATCCACCGGCCAAGGCCTTTCCCGCCTGCTCAACCTCACCGACGGCATGCTCGGCCAGGGCCGCGACGTGCTGGTCGCCATCACCACCAACGAAAACCTCTCCCGCCTGCACCCCGCCGTCATCCGCCCCGGCCGCTGCCTGGCCCAGCTCGAAGTCGGCGCGCTCTCTCCGTCCGAGGCCACCGCCTGGCTCGACCGCGAACTCCCGGACCGCCCCAAGCCTTTCGTCGGCCCCGACGGCCTCACCCTCGCCGAACTCATCGAGTCCCGCGACGACCGCACCCGAATCCAAGCCACCCCGACCGACGCCAACCCCACCCCCGCCGGTTACCTCTGACCGGCGGGGGAGTGGGCCGGTTACAGCAGGGCTCCGCCGGTGGCGTCGAGGAGCTGGCCGGTGACCCAGCCGGCGTCATCGGAGACAAGGAACGCGACCATCCCGGCGATATCGCCCGGCACCCCGACGCGTGCCAGAGGTGAGCGGGCGGCGGTGGCGGCGCGGGCCTCGTCATTGGAGCGCAGCCACCAGGCGTTCAGGTCGGTGTCGATCGCGCCGGGATTGACCGCGTTGACGGTGATTTCGCGCGGCCCGAGTTCCTTGGCCAGCGCACGGGTGAACACATCGATGGCCGCCTTGGTCATCGCGTACGCGGTGAGCTGCGGGTCGGCCTTGCCGAGCGTGTAACTGGTGGAGACGTTCACGATGCGACCACCGTCGCGCAGCCGGTCGAGACCGAGCTGCGTGATGAAGAACGGCGCTGTCGTATTGACCGCGAAGAGCCGCCCGAAGACCTCCGGAGTGGTGTCGGAAACCCCGCCCAGGTCCGCGATTCCGGCATTATTGACGAGGATGTCCAGCCCGTCGGCGTGCGAGTCGAACGCCGACCAGAGCGTCTGCGCGTCACCTTCTACGCCCAGCTCGGCATACACCGCGAACGCCGACCCGCCCGCCGCCTCGATCGCGGCGACGGTGTCCTTCGCGGCGTCGGGGCTGGAGTTGTAGTGCACGCCGACCCGCGCGCCGTCTCGCGCCAGCCGCTCGGCGATCGCCCGTCCGATACCCCTGCTTCCGCCGGTAACCAGCGCGGTCTTGCCTGTCAGCGCGTGCATTGCGCCACCTCCATCATTTTGCAGCGTTCGTTGCAGAAAGGCACTGTACCGCAATTTGCAGCGATCGCTGTAAAATAATCCGCATGCAGGAGCGACAGCGCGGACGGCCACGATCGTTCGACCGGGAGGCGGCCCTCGACCTGGCGGTCCGGCTGTTCTGGACGAAAGGCTATGAGGCGACCTCGATCAGCGATCTGACCACCGAACTGGGCATCGGCGTGCGCAGTCTCTACGGAGCGTTCGGTGACAAGAAGGCGTTGTTCGACGAGGCGGTCGACGCCTACGGCCGTACCTACGGCGGCTGGATCGCGCGCGCACTGTCCGAAGAGCCGACCGCGAAACAGGCCATCGCCCGGATCCTGCACGAAGCTGCCACCGAACACACCCGCCCCGACCGGCCGCGCGGCTGCATGCTGCTCTGCGCGGCCGACAACACCAACAATGCCGAAGTGTCCGAACAGCTCCGGCAACTCCGCAATCGAGATCTCGCGGTCTATGAAGAGCGCATTCGGGCCGATGTCGAAGTCGGCCTCCTGCCCGCGGATACCGATTCGGCAGCGCTGGCCCGCTACGCCGGCGCTGTGCTGCAAGGCATTTCGCAGTCCGCTCGCGACGGCGCGACCCGCGGCCAGCTGCAGCGGGTGGCCGCGCTGGCGATCCAGGGCTGGCCCTGATCCGCCTCGCCGCGGATCTCGACAACGCGTAACCAGTCGGTTACGCTTCTGGTTGTGGACGAGGTGGCGGGAGCGATCGCGGATCCGGTGCGGCGGCGCATCCTGGAGTTGCTTCGCGATCAACGGCTGACGGCTGGGGCGATCGCGGAGCAGTTCGAGATCAGTCGTCCTGCCGTGAGCCGGCATCTGCGGGTGCTGCGCGAGAGCGGCTTGGTGCGGGACGAACTCGTCGGACGGCAGCGGTACTACCTGCTCGACGCCGAGCCGCTCGCGGAGATCGCCGACTGGATAGCGAGTTTCGCGGCGCGGCCCGGTTGGGAACAGCATCTCGACGCACTGGAGACCGAGGTGTATCGCACCCGGCGGGAACGCCGTGCGGGCACCGCTGACGAAACACACGCAGAGGAGACCGCATGACCCCGACACCTACCGGCCGCCTGCTCGGCGCGGAGCAAGGTCGCGACCTGGTTTTGACCCGCACCTACCGCGCGCCCATCGAGGACGTGTGGGCGAGCGTCACCGAGTCCGAACGGACCGCTCGCTGGTTCGGCCCGTGGACCGGTGACGCCGGGCCGGGCCGAACCATCAAGGTGCAGATGGCTTTCGAAGAAGAACAGCCGTGGATGGACATGCAGGTCGACATCTGCGAGCCGCCGCGCCGGCTCGGAATTTCGGCGGTGGATGACGACGGCTCGTGGCGTCTGGAACTCACTCTCACCGAGACCGACGGCGTCACCGAGTTGCGATTCATCCACCATCTGCTCACCGAGGCGGAGATCGCCCAGATCCCCCAGGTGGGCCCGGGCTGGGAGTACTACCTGGACATGCTCGGAGCAGCACGTGACGATTCGCCACGACCCGACTTCAACGACTACTACCCGAACATGGCGGCCTACTACGAGAACCTCATGCCCGATGCCTAACTGATTCGTTGACACCCCTGCTCGCCGGTGGTCCAATTGGCGATAGCAGGGAGTTTGCGATGACATCGTCCGACTTGAATCCGGTGGATGCGCGAACCTGCGATGTATGCGTCGTCGGCGCCGGAATCGCAGGGTTGAACGCCCTGTTCGTCGCGAGTCGATATCTGCGCCGGGACCAGAAAATCATTCTGGTGGACCGGCATCCGGTGGCCGGGGGAATGTGGGTCGACGCCTATCCGTACGTCCGGCTGCACCAGCCGCATCCGCTGTTCACCGCAGGCGATATCAAATGGACCATCCACAAGGAACGGTCCTACCTCGCGACCAGGACCGAAGTGCTCGAGCACTTCGCACACTGCGTCCGGGTCATCAGGGAACGCGTGCAGGTGGAGGAACACTTCGGCGTCGACTACCGGTCACACGAGGAGACCGCCGACGGCGTGCGCGTCACCTGCACCGATCCGGCCGGCCGGCCACTGGTGATCATGGCGGACAAGCTGATCAAGGCGTTCGGGGTGAACGTCGCGCCCAAGGACCCGCTCACCGTATCGAGCGACCGGGTGCGGTCGGTGTCGCCGAACTATTGCGACGTACGCAGCGGAGAAATAGCCGACAGCGACGAACCGGTGTGGATCATCGGCGGCGGCAAGACCGCGATGGACACCGCGTCGGCCCTGATCGCGGCCCGCCCGGACCGGGAGGTGAACCTGGTCGCCGGGCCCGGGACCGTATTCCTGGACCGCGATCGCATCGTCCCGCCCGGGCCGCGCCGGTATTGGGGCGGCCTCATGCCGAACCGGCTGTTCATCGAGGTCGCACGCAAATTCGACGGCACCAACGAGAACGAGGTCCAGGCTTGGCTGCTGGCCAATGCCGGACTGTCGGTCACCCCGCAGGCGGACAACTTCTTCGCGGGCCTGTTGTCGGAGGCGGAACAGGCGACGATTCGAGCGGGACTGCACACGGTCGTCATGGGTCACCTGCGGGACGCGGTCGACCGCAATGGCGCCGTCGATTTGGTCTTCCGCAATGGCGATACCGTCGCGACCCCGGCCGGCAGCTGGATCGTCAACTGCACCGGCTACCTGTTGCACACGGATACGCCCTATGAGCCCTACGTGTCGCCCGGCGGCCAGGTGCTCTCCATCCAAACCCGTTCGGCGACCTTCGGATTCCTCTCCTTCGGCGGCTACTTCCTCACCCACCTGATGTTCCGGGACAAGCTCCGTAAGGTGCCGCTGTACGCGTTCGACGGGGACGAACTGCGGAAGAAGACGGTTACCGCCGCTCCGCTCGCCTATGGCGCTCTGACGCTGCACCTGCACAATCTGAGCCTCATCTACGAGGCGCTCGGGCCGTCGGTGTTCCTGCGGTGCGGACTGGATTTCGATCGGTGGTATCCGCTGCATCGGCGCATGGTCGATTCCGCGTATTTCGCGCGGACGCATCGGCGCGACCGCGAACACCAGCGGCAGACCCTCGAAACGATGGCCGAGCGATTCGGTATGCGCTGCGCTGCTGTCGTAGGGGACTGAAAACCGCTCTCCGCCAGAAACTGGGACGCCTGTACAGGGGTGCCCAGTTTTTGAAGCGGTTTCGTTGATTATCGTTACGTTTGCAGCAACCAAACGGAACGAAATGAATCGCAGGTCGAACAGGGGATTCGGCGAAGCCTGACCTCCGATAAGGTTCACTTATCGGAGGTCAGACCGCGATGGGAGGATTTGGGGCGCAATGGGTTTCGTTTCGTGTTGTTCCGTTGGAAATGACGGAACCAACGTTACGATTCTGCTCGTGTCGACGACTTGTAACTACCCGGGATGTGTCCGACCGATTACTCGCGGAGGGGGACCCGGACGGCCATCGGAATACTGTGACCACCCGGACCACACCCGCTGGCGGGCCTGGAAAGAGCGGCAGCGCAGGCAAAGTGCGGAGGGTGAGACCTCGGCCGCGAACGTCACTGTGACGCAACAGGGTCCGGCTACCGTGGCTCGATTGCGGGCCGATGAATTGTTGGGGCAGTTCCGCGGACTGGCCGATCAGCTGGGAAACACCTTGTCGGCGGCGGTCGCCGAATTGTCTACGCTGGCCGACCCTTCGGTGGCGGAGGCGCAGGTCCAGGCGGTGCAGGCGGATGCGGCGCGCCGGATTGCCGAGGCCGAGGTCGCGACCGTGGCGGCGGAGCAGGCGCGGCGCGATGCCGAAGAGGCCAGGGCGGCAGCGGAAGCCGCGGCCGATGATGCGGCGGCCGCTGCCGAGAGCGCGGAGGCGCGGATCGCCGAAGCGTTGAGTGCGCGTGACGATGCACTGGGCGAAATGGAGCGGGCCACCAAGCAGGCCGCCGATGAGGTGTTCGCCGCACGCGCCGAGGCCGAAGCCGAGATTCGCACGGTGCGACGGGAAGCCGCCGAAGATGTGGAGCGGGCGCGGCAGCAGGCGACCGAAGAGATCGAGCTGGCGCGGTCGAAAACCGTGACCGAGATCGAAGCGGCGCGACGGGACGCCTCGCAGCGGATCACGGCCGCGGCGGCCGAACGGGACCTGGCGGTGCAGCGCGCGGCCGATGCCGAACGCGCCATCGATCGGGCGGAAGCGGCTGTCACCGAACGCAATCAGGCGCTGAGCGAGACCCGCGACGAACTCAAGCGGGTACGGGACGAGCTCGAGCGCTCCCGTGCCGAACTGACCGAGGTCCGCAAGCAGGCGGCGGCCGATATCGCGGCGGTCCGCGCGGAATCCGCCGCCGCGCTGGACAAAGCGGGCAAACAGGCTGCCGAACGTCTGGCTACCCTCGACGACGCCCGCGCGCAAACCCTCGCCCGGGCCGAACGCGCCGAACAACAGCTCGATCAGCTCCTCGCCGAACGGCCGGCCGCGGCCCGCGAATCCCGGTAGTTCGTCCCGAATAGGGCATTCGTCCGATAGCTTCCGCGCGGCCGGACTCCTAGGGTTCACCTTCGGGTCGGGGTGGTTCGGGTAGGAGGAAGTTCGCGGATGATGCGGTCGCGGAGTCGCTTTCGAGCGGCGATGGGTGCGTTGATGGTTGTGGTGGTGCCGGCGCTGGTGGTGACGGCGTGCTCGACGAAGGATACGAGTTCGGGCGCGTCGGCGTCCTCGTCGGTGAGCCGGACGTCGGTGAGTGCCACGAAGACGGTGACGCCGACGAGTTCGAGTGCGGCACAGGGGAATCAAGGCGGCGGCGGACAGAGCGGCTCGGGTGGGTCCGGCGGATCCGGTGGCTCGGGCGGCGGCAGCGGATCGGATTCGGGCGGCGGTCAGGGCGGCGGTACCCCCGACGGGGCCGGATATCCGCCGGGCTACATGGACGGCGGCAATATCAACGGCCGCCAAGCAGACGGATCGGGCTACTACGCCGACCCGACCGCGCCGGAATCGCCGTACATGCATTCGCCGACATCGCATCCGGTCGGCGGCCACGACCACTGCAACGAGCAGTGCGGGGTGGTGCGGAAGTGCACCGATCAGATCAACTACTACGGCGACCCGCGTTCGAACGCCGAAATCAACAGCATCGGCGAGCGGGATGGCAAGTGCCCCACGCCGATCAAGGGCACCGCGACGACCTCGCCGCCGGTGACCACCACCACGGCGCCGGCCCCGGAAACCACGACGACCGTGGCTACCACCTCGGTCGCTCCCACCTCGGCGGCGACCACGTCACCAGCGTAGTAGCGAACCCGTAGCGCCCGCATAACAGCTGTGGACCGCATCCTGAATGCTTCGTAGCGGAAGCTCCGATGTTGCTCGCATTTGCCCCTTACAGCGGTATCGTCATCTGCAAGACGGCATCGCTCCGACCCCGGTTCTGCAATGATCTTCGATCGAGGTTCGTTATCCGGCGGGCCGCCCGTGCAGGGATCCACCGAACAGGTGCACGGAAGGGTAAAGGGGTGCGAGACTTGAACATCGACGCCATGCGAGCACGGCAATCCCGGCCTAGTGTGGCGCGCGTCTACAGCTACGTGCTCGGCGGGCGTGACAACTATGGGGTCGACAAAGAAGTCGGTGACTTCTTCATGGGTGATCTGCCCGGTTCCGAGCTACTCGCGATCACCAATCGGCAGGCCATGTTGCGCGCGGCGCGCAATATGGCCAACGTCGGTATCAAGCAGATCATCGATATGGGCTGTGGCCTGCCCACCGATGTGAATGTGCACGACGAGTTGCGCAAGGTGCATCCGGACGCCCGCGTGGTCTATGTCGACAATGATCCGTTCGTGGTGGCGCACGGTCGTGCGCTGCTCGCGGTCGATGACAATATCGCGGTCTTCGAGGCCGAGGTGGGTGATCCGGCGAGCATTGCCGGAAACCCGGAAGTGCAGCGGCTCATCGACTTCGACCAGCCGGTCGGGATCATCTTCGGGGCCGTGCTCAGCTTCCTCGAGGACAAGGAAGACCCGGCCGGAGTGGTGCGCTTCTGGGCCGAGCGCCTGGCGCCCGACAGCCGCGTCTACATCTCGCACTTCCGCACCGGGCACACCCAGAACCGGGAAGCCGCGGCCACCGAGCGCAAGATCCTGGAGGCGTTCGGGCGCGGCACCTGGCGCACCGATGCCGAGATCGAGGCCATGTTCGGCGATTTGGAACTGCTCCCGCCGGGTGTGCAGCCGTGCGCGGAGTGGCAGCCGGATGCCTCGGCGGTCGAGCACGAACTCAATGACTACGAACTGCTGATCGTCAGCGGGATCGCCCGCAAGGCATAGCTTTTCGACCGTGATGTGCGGTGGGCGCGAACCGGCGCCCACCGCACATCGTCGTTTCGGCGCACCGCCACCTCAGCGCGGCTTGCGCCACATCGGCCACAGGAGCGGCCCGCCCGCGGTGGCATCCAGCTCGCCGGTCACCTCGAAACCGAAACGCTCGTAGTACGGCACGTTCTCGGGCTTGCTCGATTCCAGATACGCGGGCACGCCCTCGGCATCGCACCGATCCAGGCGCGAAGCCAGCAGCGCGTGCCCGTAACCCAGGCCCCGGGCGCTCGGGAGCGTGCCGATCGCCTGCAGATACCAGTGCGGTTCGCGCGGATGCGCTGCCGCCATCACCTCGGCCAGTTCCCCGGCCGCGCCCAGCCGCCGCCCGAAAGCGCGGATCAGGTTCGGCAGCGAACGCAAGGTCGAGGCTTGCGAGGCGTGCCATTTCCCGGGCGGCGCCCAAAGCGTCACTCCCGCAATCCTTCCGGCATCGTCCTGCGCGACCTCGACGCCGCCGAGCGCGAGGAAATGCGTCCGCGTCTGCCCGGCGAAGAGCTGTGCGGCGCGCCGCGGCCGGGCGCTGTCGTCGGGGATGAGCCATTCGAACACCGGATCGTCGGCGAAGGCCAGCCCGAGCACCCGGGCCAGCTCGCGAATATCCGTTTTCACTGCGGGACGAACGGTGACATCCATGTCCTCACGGTACTGCTTCGGCTGCGCCGGCATGCCCCGCCGCGAGATGTCCGGCGGCGGCGTGATCGTGGGTGGGAACGATGCGCACGGTATCGCGGACCACGTGCAGGCGGTGCAGGGTGCGGAAGGTCTCGTCGCGATCGGCGTCCACGAACCGGCCCGGCAAGGCCGACTTCTGCCGGATCTCGGTGACCTGCAAGGCATCCCAGGCGGCGTCGCCGGCCAGCAGTACCCAGCCGCGCGCGGTGTGGGCCAGCACGCCGATACTGCCCGGGGTGTGCCCGGCCAGGTCCACCAGCACCACGCTGCCGTCACCGAACAGGTCGTGACTGCGTTCGAAGGTCAGGACGGGCGGTCCGTCGAGTTCGTATTCGACGATCGGGCGGTCCAGCAGCGAATCCCGGACGCCGCCCGCGGGCGCCACCGCGCCGCCGGCGATCCACTCGTGCTCGACGCGATGCAGGTGCACCGGCAGCCCCGGCAGGTCCAGCAGCCCGCACACGTGATCCCAGTGCGCGTGCGTCGGCAGCGCGAAATCCGGTGCGGGCAGGGCGGGTTCGCGGCGCAGCGCCTCGACGGTGGGCAGGGTGGCGGCGGGCGGGCGCACCACGCGGCGCAGCAGCGGCGGCAGCTGGGCGATGGCCCGGTGCTCGGCATCCACGCACACGCTCGGATCGACCAGGAAGGTGGCTTGCGGATGCCGCACGACGAAGGTGGTCAGGGCGGTCTCGATGTGGCGCGGCTGGAAGACGCCCTCCACGATCATGGCGGTCGGTACCGGGCGGCCGACCTGGGGGAGCGCGGTGACCCGCACCGTATTGCGCGGTGTGGGCAGCCCCGCGTCGGTCAGCGAACGGAGGAACCGCTCGTCCCGGGGACGCGGGCGGACCATGCCGTGCAGCAGACCCGCTGCGGCGGAGCAGCATTCGGCGAGGGTGGGATTGCGGACTGGATCGGACATGACCGAACGCTAATACTTAAGGTCGACATGAAGTAAAGGGGTAAATCATGAACACCACCGCCTTGCTGAAGATCGGCGATGCCGCCGCGGCGCTCGGAATCGAGGCGCACGTGCTTCGGCATTGGGAATCGGTCGGGCTGCTCGCGCCGCCGCGCACCCCGGCGGGCCATCGCGGCTACGACGAGCAGACGCTGTATCAGGCCCGGCTGATTCGCATTCTGCAGCGAACCGGGCTGTCACTGGACCAGATCCACGCGCTGGGCCGCACCGACCTGTCCGGTCGTCAGGAACTCATTGCCGCACGCCGGGCCGAGATCCAGGAACGCGTCGCCGTGCTGCGGCGCACCGACCTGTTTCTCGAGCATCTGCTGAGCTGCCATCATCCGGTGATCTCGGAATGCCCGGAGTGCTCGGACTTCGCCCGGTCCGATCGCACCGGGCCCCGTCCGCTGGTTCGCGATTGACCCGTCAGTCCTGCCGGTGGGCGACGAACACCGGGATCACCCGGGTGGTGTTCGCCTCGTAGTCGGCGAACTGCGGCATGACCTCGACCATGCGGGCGTAGAGCGCGTCCCGCTGCGCACCGGTCACGACTTCGGCCTTGGCGCGGAACTTCTCGACGCCGATCTCGATCTCGAACTCGGGATTGGCGCGCAGGTTGTGGTACCAGGCCGGGTTCTTGTCGGCGCCGCCGTTGGAGGCGATGAGCACGATGCCGTCGCCGTCCCGCACGAAGACCAGCGGATTGGTCACCGCGCGACCGGATTTCGCGCCGACGGTGGTCATCAGCATCATATTGTCCCGGCCTTCGAACGGGCCGCCGACCTTGCCGCCGTTGGCCCGGAACTCCGCGATCACGCCCGCGTTGAAATCGTTCATCAGCACTCTCCTTGTAGATCGTCTCCGAGGCAGCAACCACCCCGGAACCGACCGCATTCCCGAGCCGATGATCAGAGCGTGGTGACCCGGACGGGCGCGCCGTGCGCGGGGACATGGGTGATATTGCGGATCTTGGCGCGCTCGCCCGCCGCGCCGTCGGGCAGTTCGAGGCGATAGCGCGTCAGCACTTCGCGCAGCACCGCGGTGCCCTCCATGAGCGAGAACCCGGCCCCGATGCAGCGCCGCACGCCGCCGCCGAACGGGAGCCAGGCATTGTGACCGACGCTGCCGTCCAGGAACCGGTCCGGTCGGAACGCGGTGGCGTCCGGATAGTTCGAGGTGCTGCGATGCGCCAGCAGGATCGAGGTCGAGACCACGGTGCCGCGCGGCAGGTCCAGGCCGCCGATGGTCAGGTCGCGGGTGAGTTTGCGGCCGGTGGCGGCGATGACGGTGTGCCGCCGCATGCCTTCTTTCAATGCCGCTTCCAGGTATTTGTCGTCGCCCTCGCGGGCGGCGCGGCGCGCGGTGTCCTGGACGACCGGGTCGGCGGCGAGCTCGTGCAGCGTCCACGACAGCGCCGACGCGGTGGTCTCGTGCCCGGCCAGCAGCAGGGTGATGAGCTGGTCGCGCAGTTCGGCATCGGAAAGCGGTGTGTCCGAGGGATGCTCGCCCGCGCCGACCGCGAGCAGCCGAGACAAAACATCGGTGCGCCGGTCCAGCTCCGGGTCGGCGCGGCGGGCGGCGATCTCGCGATAGAGCAGCTCGTCGATCGCCCGCTGGGTGTCGCGGAAGCGTTTCCACGGCCCGAACCGTTCCAGGCGCGGATACTTCCAGCCCAGGAACACGATCGGATTGAGGTTCACGATCTGCCGCAGGCGCGGGGCGAGTTCCTCCCGCCGGCGCGCATCGGTCAGCCCGAACACCACCCGCATGATGACCTCGAGGGTCAGATCGTTCATCTGTTCCAGGGTGTGCACGGTCGAACCCGTCACCCACCGCTCCGTATGCTCCTTGGCGATGGCCTCCACCATGCCCCGGTAGCCGCGCAGCGCCGAACCCGCGAACGCGGGCATGAGCAGCCGGCGGGCCCGGGCGTGTTCGGCTTCGTCGGTGAGCAGCAGCGAATGCTCGCCCATGACGTACAGCAGCAGCCGATTGCCTTCGCCCGCATGCAGATCCGCGGGATCGGCCGCGAATATCTCGCGAATGTGCTCGGGCTTGGAGAACACCACCACGTTCGATGCGTACGGTTCGATCAGCCGCAGGGTGAACACCTCGCCGTAGCGGCGCGCCGATGCGATGAGCAGCGGGGCCCGCCATTTCGCGTAGAGCAGCGTCTGAATGGCGCGCGGCACCGGCGGACCGGGCGGATAAGCGAGGTTCACGTGATCGTCCCTTCGCGCACACCGCATCGGCGCGGCAGCTTTCCCCTGTGGTCCAGCCTAGATCGCGACCGCCGATCCGAGAACGGTCCTGCCGCCGCGGAACTAGGACCGGTGCTGACCTACACGGTTCCTATCGTGGAACGCATGACGAATATCGAGCCCTTCCGAATCGCGGTCCCGCAGCACGATATCGACGATCTGAACGCTCGCCTGGCCGCGACGCGCTGGCCCGCCGAACTGCCGGGCGTGGGCTGGGATTACGGCATCCCGACCGAATACGTCCGCGAACTGTCCGACTATTGGCGCACCGGGTACGACTGGCGCGAGCACGAAGCGGAACTCAACGCGCACCCGCAGTTCGTCACCGAAATCGACGGGCGGCGGCTGCATTTCACGCATGTGCGTTCACCCGAAGCCGATGCGCTGCCGCTGGTGCTCGTGCACGGCTGGCCCTTCGAGGATTTCAGCGAGGTGATCGGTCCGCTCACCGACCCGGCCGCCCACGGTGGCGATCCCGGCGACGCCTTCCACCTGGTCATCCCGACCCTGCCCGGATTCGGTTTCTCCGGTCCCACCCGCCGCCCCGGCGACGCGGCGACCGACCGCAGCGCCGAATCGATCGCGAAACTCATGTCCGCCCTGGGTTACTCGCGCTACGGCGCACAGGGCGGCGACGCCGGCTCTTTCATCGCACCGCAGCTCGGCCGGATCGCCCCGCACCACCTGGCCGGTATCCACCTCAACGACCCGATCACCATTCCGTCCCACGGCGACGACGGGTCTTCCTACAGCTCGGCGGATCAGGAAAAGCTCGCCAAGCTGTCCGACTGGTCCAGCCAGGAGACCTCGGGCTACGCCGGAATCCATTCCACCCGTCCGCAAACCCTCGCGCCCGCCGTCAACGATTCCCCGGCCGGCCTGCTCGCCTGGGTCCTGGACGTCGTCAACACCTACAAGGATCCGGCCAAGGCCACGCCGACGGACGCCATCGACCGCGACCTGCTGCTGACCAATCTCTCGATCCTCTGGTTCACCGACACCATCGGCTCCTCCATGCTGCTCTACAAGGAGTCCCAGCAGTGGGGCGCGGACCTCTCCAACTCCGGAGTGCCGACCGGCATCGCGGTCTTCCCCGGCAACAAGTCCATCCGCGGGGTGGCCGAAAAACAGCACACCGTCACCCACTGGTCGGAGTTCCCGCGCGGCGGCCACTTCGCCGCCATGGAAACCCCGGACCTGCTCACCACCGACCTGCGCGAGTTCTTCCGCAAGCTCCGCTGAGGCCAGGGGCCGTTTTCGCGCCGTTGTGCACCCGGTGCGGACATGCCGTTGGCGCAAAGAGCCAGGTAAACGGATATTCCGGTCATATCATTGAGTCCATGCCCACCAATCGGATCGAGGGGCGGATCACGGTGTTCGCCGACTGGGCTTGGCAAGCGCTGCTGGTCAGCGGCGCCTGCTCGGTGCTACTCGGTGTGATCACCATGGTCTGGCCGAACAAGAGTGAAACCGTGCTGGGCACGCTGGCGGGCCTGATTCTGCTGGCCACCGCCGCCGTGCAGTTCGTGGTGGCCTTCGGCGCGCACATCGCCACCGCGCTCAAATGGCTGGAGTTCTTCGCGGCGGTGGCGGCGACAGTGCTGGCGCTATGGTCCTTCAGCAGCGGGCAGTGGATCTCATTGCTGTCCTTGTGGATCGGTATGGGCTGGATGATCCGGGGCATCGTGCAGGCCATCGCCGGCGCGTGGTCGGAGCAGCACGCCGGATCCGGTCGTCAGGAAGTCCTGGGGCTGGTCACCGCCGCTATCGGCATGATTCTGGCGGTCGGACCGTTCCAGACCGCGACCGCGTTCTCGGTGGCGGTCGGGCTCTGCGTCGCGGCCCTCGGCGTCAGCGAGATCCTCACCTCCGCTCAGCTGATCGTCCCGCAGCGGTCCGCGACGACCTAGACCATTCCCGGGAGTCATTCCGAGGCGGTGTAGACGGAACCCGCGGCGCGGCGCACGTCGGTGTCGGGGTGCGCGCGGAGCGTGAACAACAGGTCGGTCCACGGGTTCGTCCAGCCGAATCGATTGCCGCACTGGGCGATCAGCGGTACCGCGGCCAGTGCGGTGGTGTGCCGGGAGCTCGAGGCCAGTGGGGCGGCCAGCGCGGTCCAGGAACCGGCCGGGATATTGTCGAATTCGGAGGCGACTCGCTGACTCAGGCGATCGGCGGGCCGGCCGGTCAGGGTACCGGTCGCATACGGGGCCAGGGCATCGATGGCCGATACCGTCGCTTCCGTCTCGGTCCAGCGCACCGCGGCCATCGCGACGTCGATGAGATGCGGGTGCCAGAACGGATCCTCGGCCAGCAATGCGATCACCGGCGGCGCGGCCGAGCGGGCGATGTCGCTCACCCGGATGGTGGCGGCGAGGAAATCGAGCAGAGTCGAAAGCCGTTGGCGTCCAGGCAGATCGCGGTCGGGAAGCGTGACCGTGGAGTCTCGGAGCACTGTGACGGCGGTGGTGAGGGCGGTGGGATCGCCGTCTTCGACGAGCGCGGCCAGCAGGGCGCGACTGGCTTCGCCCCAGAGTCCGACGACGTTCAGGTCGGTGAGCAGACCGACCAGGAGATCACCGGTGCCGGGCGGGGTCCAGCGATGCCAGCGGGTGAGGGCGTTCAGTGCCTGGCGAGCTATACGCGGATCGGGAGCGGCGGCCAGGTCGCGGAGGAATGCGGCGAAGCGCGGGCGTTGCGGGGGCGGCAGCAGGCCGGGGGTGATTTCCAGGACGGCCGTGGCGGATTCGGGGTCGGCAGCCGCTTCGGTGAGCAGCTGCCAGGCCGCCGGCCGGTCGAACAGGGAACGGGTGGCGAAGACGGCGGCTCGGCGTACATCGCGATGGGTGCCCGGGCGATTCCAGACCTCGGTGATGGTGTCCATCGCATCGGGGGCGCGCAGGGCGGCGAGCAGGCGGAGCCCTTCCTTCGCCGCGGTCACCTTCCGCGAATTCACCAGGGGCGCGAGCGTTCCGGAGAGTTCGTCGGCGGGGATGTCACGAGCGCAGGCGGCGATGGCGCTCACCGCGACCCGGGCCCGGTCGCCGTCGACGAACCCGGACAGCAGCGCGATGGCACGGGCCGGTTCATCACTCGAACCCAGTGCGGTCAGCGCGGCCTCCACGATCACCAGATCGGGTGAGTTCAGGTGGCCGTACAGCCAGATGAAACTGCCTGGCAGTCGGCCCAATTGCCGCACGGCGCCGGCGCGCTCGTACAGACCCGCGGTGGTGCTGCGCGCGTAGGAGTCGAGCAGCCGGGAGTAGCGATCCACCTGCGCGGGCGGCCAATTGCCGAAACCGGTGGCGAACATGGGCACGAAGCGAATCTTCTTGGACAGGAACCGGCCCGCTGTCGACTTGCTCAGCAGCAAGTCGAGCAGGTCGGTGCGCCGGTAGGCGATCAGATTGCGGACTTCCGGGAGGGCGATGAGCGAGCGATCCCGGCCCAGGATCTCGTCCAGATGGGCGTCACGGGTGGCCGGATTCGCCAATGCCAGTGGGAGCGCGCGGCGGACGATGTCGTCACTGTGGGCGGCGCAGGCGCGCACCAGCAGCCGCTGAAGTTCCGGCAGGGCGAAGGCACGCCGGTCCAGTCCGACCGCCAGGCGGATGGCCAGGTCCCAGCGGTCCCGGTCGGCGTCGGCGCGCAGCCGTGCGCTCAAGGCGGCGTACAGGCGCTGTTCGGCTCCCCGGGGCAGATTGCGGTGCAGCCCATACAGATTGACGGTGCTCGACAGTTCCGCCAGCCGGGTCAGCATCCGCAGCGAGACGTCGGTGTAGGCGGTGTCGCCGGTCGCGGCGCCGCGCAGCAGCAGGGTGCGGGCGAGTTCGCCGACGGCGGAGGTGGTCTGGTAGGACCGGTCGCGGGCTTGCAGGGCGTCCTCGGCGAGCTGCTCCAGAGCGGGGAGATGCGCGGTGCGCCACAGCGAGGCTGGGATCTCGTTCACCGCTTGTAATGCGCTGCTGCGCACCGGATCCTGTTCATTGCGCAGCCGTCCCAGCATGCCGAGCATGGTTCCGACGACCTCGGGGTCCCGGCTGCCGGCGGCGGCCGTGGCGAGCCGGGTATACGCCAGGGCGCGTTCCTCGGCGGTCGGCCGCCGGATCGCCTCGGCCAGCAGCGGTTCGGCTTCCGGCCACGGCAGCCGGGCTTGCAGCGCATCGGCTACTTCGGGTACCTCGCCGCCGGGCCGGGCCAGCAGGCTCCGGACCAGTTCGATGCGTTCGCGGCGGGGGATGGCGTCGAGGACGGCCAGATTCACCAGGGCGGGTGCGAGCCCGGGCCGGGCGATCAGCGGACCCGCGAGTGCGGCACGACGGGCCGGCGGCAGCGTGGTCAGGAACCGCTGCCGCCGATGGACGGGGCAGGCGCGATAGAGCTCGGCCAGCTGCTCGTCGGGCAACCCGCGCATGGCACGCCACAGCGCCGGACCCGCCAAGCCCCGGCCATTGCCGGTGGGATGGGTGATCAACCGGTGGACCGCGTCGGCATCATGGCGTGCCAAACGTCCTGCCACCGGGTTCAATTCACCGATCGGAATCCATTCCACGGCCCGCGCGGCCAAGCTCAGCAATCGATCCGGATCGAATTCCACGGCGGCCACGGCATCGGCGGTGAGCCGCCCCCACCATTCGCGCCAGTCGTCCCGTCCCGCGTCGGCGGCCATCGCTTCGACCTGCTCGAACACCACCTCGACATGCCGGTGACCGAGCACTGCCCAATTCGGCACGGCATAGCCGAGTTCCGGCAGCAGTGCGCGCACCGTCGCGGCCGGACAGTACGGCAGTACCCGCGCCGCTTCACCGTCCCCGAACAGGGTTCGCAGTTGCGGCAGCAGAGCGGTGGCCAGCTCTTCCCGGTCCCCGGCGGCCAAGGCCCGGCGGATGTATTTGCGCGTGCGATGCGACAGGTGCGCCAACCGGCCGGACACCAGCGCCGGTTCCGCGCCCATTCGCACCAGCGCCGCCAGCGCGCGATTCACGCAGCCCGGATCGGCCGAATCCAATTGGGCGACCAGGTGATCGCGCGCCCCGCCCAGCTCGGCCATTCGGATCGCGGTGAGCCGCTCGTACCGGTCGCCGCCGCCGAGTTCGGCGAGCAGCCGATCCAATTCGGCCGTGCCCGCCAGCCGCCGCGCCTCGCCCGCGATCGTATGCAATCGCCGCGGCACCGACATGCTCGCCGTCGACTCCAGCCACCGCTTTCCCGCACCAGTCACGGCCGCCACGTTACAAAGATCAACCGGCGGTCGCCGGTTCAGCGCGCCGGAATGGTGGTGGCCAGCCCGGTGCCCGGCCAGCACTGGAATCCGGTCGGCAGCTGCTTGCCGCTGTTGAGCATGTCCAGGCATTTGGAGACGAGCACGTTCGGATCCTTCAGCGATTCGGCCAGGATCCGGTTGGCCTCGGCTTCCGCGGCGGCGGTCTTCTGCTTCTGCTCGGCGATGCGGGTGTCGGCGATCTGCGCCTGATACGCATTGATCTTCGACTGGGTCTGCTGATCGAAGTGCACGATCGAGATGATGACGTTCTGCACCTCGATCTGCGCGCCGATCTTGACCTGTAGCTTGTCGGTGGCCTGCGCGGACAGATCGGTCAGGTTCGGCCCGCCCGCGTTCTGCGGTTCCAAGGGGTTGTAGGCGGCGAAGATCTCGTTGAGCGTGGCATTGAGCTCCCGCGTCACCAGGCTGTCCTTGATATTCGCGATGGTGTGATAGTCGCGGAACAGTGCGTCCGCGGCCGCGTGATGGATCCGCCAGCGCACCGTATTGTCCACGCACGCCGTGGAATTGTTGGCCAGCCGGATGGCGCTCCCGCCCGAGCACCGGTCGTCCTTGAAGCCGCCGATCTGGTTATTGGTCTGAATGGTGCCGTCGAGTTCGGGCACCTGCTGCCACGGCCACACCGCGTGCAGGCCGTTCTCCTTGGTGCCCACCGGTTTCCCGAACGAGGTCACGATGCCGACATTGCGGGTGGAGACGATGCTCAGCGACGACATCGCCAGCAGGATCAGCCCGGCGACGACGCAGCCGAGCGCGGTCAGCAGGGTGGAGCCGCGGCTGGCGTACGGGCGGCCCCGCTGGCTCAGCAGGACGAGTACGGCGGCGCCGAGAAAGACGACGGCGAACAGGAACAGCCACGGCATGGCGTACTCTCCTCGGACGGTGCGGTCGGCGTGACCAGCTTGGCACGAGAGTCGGTGAACGGCCGGTGTTCCCAATCGAATTCGGATAGTCTGGACGGCGTGTCGGAGATCGAGCGACTATCTGTTGTCACTCTCGTGCCCCGCACCGATATCGCCGCACTGGGGGATCTCGACGAGGGGGATTACGCGGTATTGCGCGCGGCCTGCGAACACGCGCTCGAGGTGCGGGAACGCGAGTTGAGCGCGGCCATCGACAAAGGTCTCGGCATGGTTCCCGCCCTGGTGCGCAATGCGATCCGGCGGTTACTGCTCTCCTGAGGCGAATGATGACCAGTTTGGCGGCACGTGCGGAAGTGGTGAAACTGGCGCGCGAATTGCACACCGCGCCCGAGGATCTGGAGTTTCTGCTCGAATCGGATCCACAGGCCGTGCGGCAATTCCGGCGGGGCCTGCATCGCGGTTTGGACGCCAAACACCGGCCCATGTTCGATCGCCTCGCCAAAGCCAGTGCGCTGCTGCCGAATTCCCTGGCGGTGACCATTGCCACCCGGTTCTTCGGACCGGTGCTGTGCGGCATGATCGCGCCGTCGCTGAGCCCCGAACGCGCGCAATCCCTCATCGGTCACGTGCCCATGCGATTCCTGGCCGACCTCGCACCGTACGTGGACCCCGAGGCCGCCACGCCCATTGTCAGCGCCTTGGACGTCGAGGTGATGGTGCCTGTCATGCGGGAGATGCTGCGCCGCAAGGACTATGTCACGCTCGCGCGTTTCCTGGTCGCGGCCACCGACCAGCAGTTGCTGGAGGTGCTGCCGCATATCGACTCGGGTGCGGACATGCTGCTGGTGGCGTTCAATGTCGAGCTGGACACGGTGTCGGACCGGTTCGAAACGGTCATGGCGGCGCTGCCGGAAGAACGCATTCGCGAGATCATGCAGGCGGGTTACGAACAGGACATGGTGGTGGAGGCGCTGACCTTCCTGCAATTCCTGAGCACCGAGACGCTCGGCCGGGTGGCGGACATCGTCGCGGAGATGGACACCGAGATCCTCACCCACATGGTGGAGACCGCCCATCGCGAGAACGCCTGGGCGGAACTGATTCCGATCACGCTCGCCATGTCCGAGAAATACCGGATGCGGCTGGCCGAGCTGGAGGTCTGGGACGAGGAGAAGATCGCGGCGATCATGCGGGTGGCCGAGCGCAACGGATTGTCCGCCGAGCTCGAGCAGCTGATCACTGCGGTGGAGGGGTCGCGCGACTGACCCCGTCCAGGACGCAGGCCAGCCCGAACGCGAACTGCTCGGCCGACCCCGGATCCTCGGCCTCGAGCACCCGCTTGGCCAGGTGCGGGTACTCGCCGGATTCGATGACCGCGCGCACGTAGGGCCCGACGCTGGCCCGCCATTGGTCCTCGGTGAGCCCGGTGCGTTGCTGCACTTGGATTTCCGCGAGTTCCTGGTTGACCGC
The DNA here is from genome assembly GCF_001613325.1 of Nocardia yamanashiensis NBRC 100130. Lineage (GTDB taxonomy): Bacteria > Actinomycetota > Actinomycetes > Mycobacteriales > Mycobacteriaceae > Nocardia > Nocardia yamanashiensis. The sequence goes on from NZ_BDCD01000004.1 coordinate 155,436, forward strand.
GCCGAAGACGTAGGACATCACGGTCTGGACGATCTGCGAGGCGAGGGTGGCGTCCGAGGTCAGCGGGGCGACCGCGGCCAGTGCTCGATCGTGGCGGCGCAGCGCGTTGGGGCCGAGCGCGGGACGGCCGGACAGCTCGGGGCCGAGCCAGGGGTGGCGCAGCAGGGTCGCGCGCAGCTGGTTCGCCAGTTCGGCGAGGTCGGCGCGCCAGTCACCCGAGGGTTCGGCGAGCGCGGTCTCGCCCTGGACGGCATCGATCATCAGATCCAGCAGTTCGTCACGATTGGCGACATAGCGGTAGAGCGAAGCGGTGCCCGACCCCAGATCGGTCGCGACCCGGCGCATCGAAACCGCGGGCAGCCCTTCGGTATCGGCGACCGCGCAGGCGGCCCGCACGATGCGATCCACGCTGGGCGCCCGGCGCGCGGGTTCGCGGCGGTCCTTGCTCCACACCAACTGCGGGTCGGTCATCGGCGTCCTTTCCGGATTCGTTGCGCACAGCCTAACACTGTGGTTACGGTGTAGCCAGTACGGCTACGGTGTATCCATAAGGAGATTTGCGATGGCGGACAAGCACGTTCCGGTACTCATTGCCGGTGGCGGATCGGTCGGGTTGGCGACGGCCCTGTTCCTGGCGGATCGCGGGGTGCCGCCGCTGGTGGTGGAGGCGCAGGCCGGGCCGTCCACGCATCCGCGCGCCACCGGGCTCGGGTCGCGCACCATGGAGATGCTGCGGGCCCTCGGGCTACAGGACGCCGTGAACGCGGTGAGCGTGGACATGGTCGGCGCGGGGCTCGGCAAAACCTACGCATACAGCCTGGCCGCCACCGATTTCGGTGCCATGCCGGTGGTGGCGCCCGCGCGCAAGGCCTGGGGGAAGGACGAGGTGAGTCCGGGCCGCACCCGCGGCACCTGCCCGCAGCATCGGCTGGATTCGGTCCTGTTGCCGGCCGCGCGGGAACGCGGTGCGACGCTGCGCTATTCGACCCGCCTGGCATCGCTCACCCAGGACGCGGACGGCGTGCACGCGGTGCTCGACAGCGGGGAGACGGTGCACGCGGACTATCTGATCGGCGCGGACGGCCTGCGCAGCACCGTGCGCACGGCGGCCGGCATCGGCGTCAGCGGCCCCGGACCGCTCGGAAAACCCATGGTGAGCATGCTCTTCCGTGCCGACCTCACCCCGTATCTGGCCGGTCGGCAGTTCGTGACCTGCAATATCGACAACCCCGGCGTGACCGGAATGATGGTGACCGTCGACGGCGAGAAGGAATGGATCCTGCACGTGACGGCTGCCGAGGAGAAGGTGTTCCCCGAGGCGCGCTGCCTGGAACTGATCCGGGCCGCGATCGGCGACGACACCGCCGAGGTCGAGTTGGTGAGCGTACTGCCGTGGCGGCCACGCGGATTCCTCGCCACCGCCTTCCGCTCCGGCCGGGTCTTCCTGGTCGGCGACGCCGCGCACGCCATCCCGCCGATCGGCGCGTTCGGGCTCAATACCGGGTTCGCCGACGCGCACAACCTCGCCTGGAAGCTCGCCGCCGTCGCGCACGGCCAAGCCGGACCCGCACTGCTGGACACCTATGCCGCCGAACGGGAACCGGTGGTGCGAATGACCTTCGAACAAGCCCTGCTCCGGTCCGCCGACGCGCGCCTGCACTGGGACGACAGTCCCGAAACCGTGGCCGAGCGCATCGCCAAGGGGGTGCTCAACGCTCCGGTCGTACACCTGGGCTACCGCTACAACTCGGCCGCGGTCATCGGCGCGATCCCGGACCTGCCCTCCACCGAAGACGTTTCACTGACACTGGACGGCACACCCGGTTCCCGCCTCCCGCATCGATGGATCGAGCAAGCCGGTCGCACCGTCTCCACCCTCGACCTGATCGGCCCCCTGTTCACCCTCTTCGCCGCCGACGAGCACTGGGCGCGGGCGGGGGAGCAGCTCGAAAACCTCACCGTACGCCGCATTCCCGTCGACGATGCCGCCTGGATCGGCAGTCTCGGCATCACCGCACAGGGTGCAATGCTGGTGCGACCCGACCAGGTCGTCGCCTGGCGCACCACCGAATCCGCAACTCACCCGGCCGAGGAACTCGCTCGGCTGCTGAATCGGCTGTGCGCACAACCGGACCCACGCCACGGCTGAGCATCCGTTCACCAATTATTGGCTCGCACAACAGCGCGTGCTCGCCACCCAGCCGTCACTGGGCTACGACGAGGTGTACTACAAGCTCGGCCGCTACACCCTCGGCAAGGACGAGATCAACAACAAGTGCAACGACTGGTGCGAGGCCAACGGCCAGCTCGGCGTGGCGGCCGCCAAATCCGATGCCAGGCTGAGCGATCCGGCGTCGTTCACCTGCAAGCTCGCCGTCGGCCAGGAAACCGCCGAGAGCAAAGACCCGATGAAGACCGTGGTGATCGGGCCCGGCGGCAAGGCGTACCTGACCGACGGTCACCACACCCTGACCTCCTTCCTGGAAACCCCCGACGGCAGCGTGAACCTGCACGTCCGGCTGCGGGTACTGGACAATCTGAGCGGTCTGTCCGATACCGAGTTCTGGGACACCATGCAGGCCAGGGGCTGGGTGTGGCTGAAGGACGTGGCCGGCAATGCGATCACGGTCGATCGACTGCCGAAGTCGCTGGGACTGGCCAGCTTCGCCAACGACAACTACCGGTCGATGATGTACTTCGCCCGCGACATCGGCTACACGGTCGGTGGTCTGCCGTTCCAGGAGTTCTACTGGGGCCAGTGGATGCGCGAGAACCAGGTCGGCTTGCATACGCCGCAGGGTTGCATCACCCGCAACCTTGCGGCATCCCCAGGGATGAGTGTCAATACCGCTGAGGTCGAATCGATTTCCGGTCCGGCGGTGGATGTCGCGGGACCGGCGGCGACCGTACCGTGACGATATGTCCGTTCAGGCCGTCTCACCCGTCGCCGCCGGGCGGCGCATCGGGGAGGTCGATACGCTGCGCGGGTTCGCGCTCTTCGGCATCCTCGTCACCAATACCGTCGTCTTGACCATGCTGATCTCGTTCCAGGGGACGGGCACCGATCTCACGGCCGGATTCGACGGCGGCTGGGATCGTTTCGGGTACGCCGTCATCGAGGGGCTGTTCCTCGGGAAGTTCTATCTGCTGTTCGCGTTCCTGTTCGGCTACTCGTTCACGCTGCAGATCGCCGCGGCCGAACGCGCGGGGGCGCGGGCGGTGCCCCGGCTGTTGCGGCGCAGCGGGGCGTTGTTCCTGATCGGTCTCGCGCACGTGATGTTCCTGTGGCTGGGCGACATTCTCACCCTGTACGCCGGATTGTGCGTGCTGCTGATCTTGTTCCGGAAGGTGCGCGCCCGCACGGCTCTGATCACCGGGATCGTGCTGTACGCGCTGTTCATGGCGCTGGCCTTCCTGCCGTCCTCGGGCGGCGGCGATATGTCCGGGCTCGGCAATGTGCTCGACGTGGCGGCGATCCGGAACGGTTTCACCGGCGGCTTCGCCGACACCTTCCACACGCAGCTGACCACGGCGCCGGTCTTCATGATCTTCACCTGGATCGGGCAGGGCGTTCCCGCGTTCGGCATGTTCCTGATCGGCATGGCCGCGGGCAAGCGGCGGGTGTTCGAGGACGCGGAGTTGCTGCGGCGTTGGACGCCGCGCGCCTTGCTGCTGGGCTTCGGTGTGGGGCTGCCGGTCGCGCTGGTCACCGTGGTGCTGTGGACCATGGACGGTAAGGTGCCGACGTATTGGTATGGGCTGCAGGAGCTCTGCAATCCGCTGCTCACGCTCGGATACGTGGCGGGCATCGTGTGGTTGACGCGGTCGCGGTGGGCCGAGCGGGTGCGGCTGCTCGCACCGGCCGGGCGGATGGCGGCATCGAACTACCTTTTGCAGTCGATCGTGTTCATGCTGCTGTACACCGGATACGGGCTGGCGCTTGGGGATCGGGTGCCGCCGCTCGGGGTGATGGCCATTGCGGTCGTGATCTTCGCCGGGCAGGTGTGGCTGAGCGATCGGTGGTTGCGGCGGTACGCCTATGGTCCGGTGGAATGGGTGCTGCGTGCGGCGACCTACCGGTCGGTCCCGGCTTGGCGGAAGTCCTCGGCGTGAACGGTGGCCCACTGGGCGAAAGTGCGTGGGGCGCGGGCGGTGAGGCGTTCCACGTCCGGGCGGACCACGGATTCGTCGATGGCGCCGCGCACATAGAAGTCGAAGAAGGCGTCCACATATGTGGCGGGGGTGGTTTTCAGCAGCTCGGCCCGGGCCTGCTCGTCGGTCAGGCCGACGCATTCGAGCGGGCGATCCAGCACTTGGGCGAGCAAGGCGATCTGTTCGGCCGGGCGCAGCGCTTCCGGGCCGGTCGGGAAGACTATCTCGCCGTGTAATGCCTTGTCGCGCAGTGCGTGTGCGGCGACGGCGGCCAGATCGTAGGGGTCCAGGCAGGCGGTGCGGACCTGCGGGAACGGTACCCGGATGACATCGCCTTCGCGCAGTTGCGGCAGCCAGCGCAGGGCATTGGAATCGAAAGCGCTGGGGCGCAGGATGGTCCAGGTGGTGCCGCACCTCTGGGTTTCCGCCTCAGCGGCCATCATGTAGCGGGTGATGGCGTTCGCGGTCTCGCCGGTTCCCGCCGAGACGCCCGACAGTTGCACTATGTGCTCGACGCCCGCTCGGGCGGCGGCGGTGGCCACGCCCGGATAGCCGGGCAACAGGAACACCGCGCGCACGCCCGCGAAAACGGGTGCCAGCGAATCGGGTGCGGTGAGATCGGCGGTCACGGGTTCGACGCCGTCCGGCAGCGTGGCCCGTCGCGGATCTCGGACCGCGGCCCGGACCGGTTCCGGGCCGCCCGCCAAGGTGAGCGCCAACTCGGCGCCGACATTGCCGGTCGCACCCGTCACCAGAATCATCCGCCCTCACCTTCGCCCGTCCCCGCCCGCGATAAGGAATACCTGAAAATCGTACGCGGAGAATGGATCTCCACGATTCCTTTACGCGGAGCGAACGGATCAGGACAGGTTGTAGGCGACGGGATGACGCGGTTGATACAGCCCGACCTCGCCCGCGCCGGGCACCAGGAAGCTGGTCAGCAGCCCCCAGCCGGCGTCGGTGACCTCGGCGGTGAACTCCACATCGGCCGCGCGCAGGTCGGCCATAGTGGCTTCCAGGTTGTCGCACATGAAATAGATTCCGGCGGTGCCGCTTTCGGGGGCGGCGGCGGGATGGACGGCCAGTTCGGCCGGTGGGGATCGGAAGATGAGCCAGCCGCCGCCCGCGTCCACATTCGGCAGTTTCAGCACATCGCGGAAGAACGCACGCGCCCGATCGGCGTCGGAGGCGTAGAGGATGGTGTGCGCTCCGTTGATCATGCGCCGACGGTAGCAGGGGGCGGGGCCGCGTTCTCGCAGGTGAGGCGTGGGCCGCGCGTCAGCCGGCGGTGGGGATCGGGGTCAGCAGGGTTTCGGTGAGCAGATGGGCGAAAGCGTCCGGTTCGTCGGTGAATCCGCTGTGGCCGCCGGGGAATTCGGTGACGGTCGTGCCGAGCCGGGCGGCGATCTCGGCGGCCGGGCGGGCCGGAAGCTGGGTGCCGGTTTCGCGGCCCGATGCCAGCACCAGGCGATCGGTGACGGTGGCGAGCGCTGCGTAATCCGGGACGTGCGAAGTGAACTGGCGCAGTTCGTGTTCCATCATGATCGGCGCGTTGGCGAACAGGCGGCCCAGCATGGCGGCGGCGCGGGGCGGGAGATCGGCCGGGTCGGGCATGGGCTTCATGGTGCCGCCGATGCCCTCGATGAATCGCGCACCCGCGGCGGCCACGCCCTCGGTGCGGAACAGGCGGTAGACCTCGTCCACGAACGCGCGCTGTTCCTGCGCGTCTGGCAATACCGCGAAGCAGGGCGGTTCGTGCGCGACCAGTTTGCGCACCCGGTCGGGGTGGCGGGCCAGCAGATCCAAACCGACGATCGCGCCGCCGCTGCCGCCGAAGACATAGGCGGGCTCGTCGGTGAGGTGAGTGAGGAGGCGGTACGCGTCCTCGCTCTGCACCTCTACGCGCTGATCTTCGGGGCCGTTGTCGAGGGTGCTGCGGGAGTATCCGCGCGGGTCGATGGCCACCAGCGTGAAGTGCGCGGTGAGGATGTCGGCGATCGCGTCGACGATGGCCGCGTCGCCGCCGCTGCCCGGCAGGAACAGCAGTACCGGGCCGGTGCCGCGCACCTCGTAGTACAGGTTCGCGCCGGGGACGCGCAGGGTCTCGGATCGCATGTGAACTCCTTGGTTCCGCATCAAACTATGGCTCGTAGGTTCCTTCCTAAGATACATAGGTTTGTGAGATGTGCAAAGGGCGGCCCGGCTCGACCGGACCGCCCTTGCTCTTCGGAGCGGCTCAGTCGATCGCCGCTCCGAACCACTTGCCGAGATGCGTGCGCAGGTCCTGCTGATCGTCACCGATCCACGCCACATGACCGTCCGGTCGCAGCAGCAGCGCGGGCACGTCCAATTCCTCACTCACCTCGGCAATGTGGTCGACGCGGTCCGCCCAGCCGTCGACGGACAGCCCGCCGGTCTGATCGAGCAGCAATCCGCGTCCCGTTCGCAGCAATTCGTAGAGCCGCCCCTGCTTCAAAGGCACGTCCCGCAATCGCTTCCCGAGCAGTTCGGGCCCCTCGCCGAAGTCGTAGCGGATCGACACCGCGATGAGCCGCTCGAGCAGATAGCGATTCACCTCGTCGAAGTCCATCAGCTTCGCGACCAGGTTGCGCGCGGCCTGCGGGCCCGGTTCGAGGCTCGTCAATTCCACCTGTGCGCGCGTGTTCTCGAGTACGTCCGCCGCGACCGGTCGCCGTTCGCTCTCATAGCTGTCCAGGAGTGTTTCCGGAGCCCAGCCCGCGATCTCCGCGGCCAGCTTCCAGCCGAGATTGAAGGCGTCCTGAAGTCCGAGGTTCAGGCCCTGCCCGCCCTGCGGCGGATGAATGTGCGCCGCATCCCCGGCCAGCAGCACGCGGCCTACCCGATACCGGTCGGCCAATCGTGTCGCGTCGCCGAATCGGGACAGCCAATGCGGTGAATGCGCCCCGAAGTCGGTCCCCGCCCACACCCGCAACTGCTCCTTGAGCTCGTCGAGAGTCGGTGGCGCCGAACGGTCTTCGGCGACCTCGGCCGCAGGAACGCCCACCCGATACCTGCCGTCCTCGAGCTGCATCGCACCGAACCGCAACTGCGTCTTGCGTACCTCGTCGACCACGGCCGTCACCTCCTCCAGCGGCGTGGTCAGCTCCACCTCACCGATCAAGGTGTCCACTCGCGAAGGCTCACCGGGAAATTCGATGCCCGCCAGCTTCCGCACCGTACTGCGACCCCCATCGCACCCGACCAGATACCGCGCCCGCACCCGCACACCATCGCCCAACTCGACCTCCACCCCCTCCGCGTCCTGCCGCAATCCGGTCACCTCGCACCCGAACCGGATCTCCACCCCCAGCTCCGCCGCATGCTCGAGCAACAACCGCTCGGTCACCGGCTGTGGCACCCCCAGCACGAATGGATAAGTCGTATCCAGCCGCTCCGGCTGCGGCTTCCGAATCCCCGCGAAAAACCCACCCACCGGATACTGCGTCCCCACCGCCAGAAACCGCTCCAGCAACCCCCGCTGATCCATCACCTCGACAGTGCGCGCATGCAACCCCAGCCCCCGCACCACTTTCGTAGGCTCCGTCTCCTTCTCCACCACAACCACATTCACCCCCCGCATCTTCAATTCACTCCCCAGCATCACCCCGACCGGCCCGCCGCCCACAACGATCACATCGAACATGAACACCCCATTCGCCAAATTTTCTCGGAATTCCCGCAGGTACTGGCTTCGGCACGAGATTCTGCACCACCCCCCGCCCCTTGCCGCAAGCCCCCGGATGCGTTATATGTTGAAGAGGGAAGGAGTACACAACTCCTTCCTTTCGCATTTCACCTCGCTGTATGCGCAAGCGCCTCGTACAACCAATGATGCGCCTGCCGACCGTCGCGGAAGTCCCGAACAGCTCCGCCGTCAACCTCCAGTAGCGCTGAATTCGACAATCTCCGTCGGAAGCGCCGTCCAACAGATGCGCCCGGAATTCCTCCGAATCACGTTCACCACGAGCGCGCGCGTGAGCCTCGACGATTTGATCCAACTCGGGGCCGCCACAGGGCCTGGCGTCCGTGGCGGATGGTGCGTACGGAAAGACCTGTGCGGCGCGCTAATTCGCCGATGCTGACCGGCTTCTCGTTGAATGTGTCGTCCGTCACAGACGCTTGAACCTCCACCCCGCTGGAGGTCTTAGCGTAGCGGCAATCGAACTATGCGTTCGGAATCAGCTTTGGAAGGAAAAGTATGGCTACCACGCAGGACGAGATCGTTGCCGGGATTGCGCGGATCGTGGAAGAGGTTACGGGGATCGAGGTTTCGGAGGTGACGGTGGAGAAGTCGTTCGTGGAGGATCTGGATATCGACTCGTTGTCGCTGGTGGAGATCGCGGTGCAGTTGGAGGACAAGTACGGGGTGCAGATTCCGGATGAGGATATGGCGAGTTTGCGGACCGTGGGGGATGCGGTGAGGTATGTGCAGAAGATGGAGGCGGACAAGCCGGGACTGGCGGCGGAGTTGGAATCCAAGTTCAAGGAAGGTCAGGGGCGGTGATCGCGGATCCGGGGTTGGATCCGGCGGCGGTGGAGATCGGCGGATTCTTCGCGCAGCCGCTCGAGGAGGTGTGGCGGGCGCTGACGGTGCCCGATCTGCTGGAGCGCTGGCTGATGCGGCCGAATCGTATGATCGCCGCGGCGGGAACGGATTTCGTCTTCGTCATGCCGTCGCATCTGGAGAATCCGATCGAGTGTGAGGTGCTGGCGTTCGAGCCGCGGGAACAGCTGACCTACAGCTGGGCGTGTCCGCGTTCGGAGTGCGCGGACCGCGGCACCGTCTACTGGACGATGCGGGCGCAGGGGCGCGGGACCCGGTTACTGTTGACGCACACCGGATTCGATATCGGTGACCGCAGGCAGAAGATGGTTCGCAATGCCATGGAGCGTGGCTGGCGGAATCGCTTCCCACGACTTCGTGAGGTGCTCGATCGATAAGTTGGTCGGAATCGGGGAATTGGCGCGCCGCACCGGGGTGACGGTGCGCACCATCCGGTTCTATTGCGATGAGGGGCTGCTGGAGGTCACGCGTAGTGCGGGCGGGCATCGCATGTTCGATGCCGAGCGGGCGGCTGAGCGGTTGATGCTGGTTCGCCGGTTGCGGACGCTGGGGCTGGGGTTGGATGCGATCGCCGAGGTGGTGCATGGGCGGCGTTCGGTGGGCGAGGCTGTCGCGGCCGAAAGCGCCCGGGTGGAGGCAGAATTCAGGTCGTTGGCTTGGCGGCGGGCGGCCTTGCGTGCCGTCGAGGCGGCGGTGCCGGTGGAGCGGAACCAGCGGCTTGCGCTGCTCACTGTTGCGGTGGACGGTGCTGCGGCGTACCGGTGCCTGGTTCGGTTCTGGCAGCAGGTACTCGCGCCGATATCGCGGCGGGAGGTCGACGGCTGGGTGGAATGGAATATCCCGGAGCCACCCGCTGATCCTTCCGCCGAGGAGGTCGTCGCATATGCCGAGCTGGCCGCGCTGGCGACCGATTCGGGCATGAACGGTGCTGTGCGGCAACAACTTTTCCGGCATCGACCGGAAACCATTCGGGATCTGCGCGGACTGTATTCGCAAGTGGGCGGGGTGATGGCGGACGTGGTGCCGCTGGTGTCCAAAGGTGTGCGTCCGCGGGGCGGCGCTGAACTCGATCGATACGTCGGAGCGCACGCAGGCGCACGGGGTGAACGTGATTCCCCGCGCTTCCGCGAACAATTGCTCGGCAATGCCACCGATACCGACCATCGGATTCACCGCTATTGGGCGTTGACCACCCGGTTCCTCGGGCCGCGAATCACCGTCGGGCAGGCGCACAACTGGGTGTACGACGCCTTGGCCGGTTCCGCCGTCGCTCAGCCGACCGGCTCGTAGTCACGCGCCACCAGATTATCGACGCATGCTCGGGCCACTTCGACGTCCTGGTCGGCGGTGCCGCCGGACACACCGACCGCACCGATGACGCGGCCGTCAGGGTCGGTGATGGGCAGTCCGCCACCAAAAGTGATCAGTCCGTCGTTGCTCACTTCGATGCCGTAGATGGGGCCGCTGGGGCGGGACAGTTCACCGAGGGTGGCGGTCGGCATGCGGAAGAGCAAGGCCGTCTTGGCCTTTCGGTGTGCGAGGTCGATGGAGCCGAGCAGGGCGTCGTCCATGCGGGTGAAGTGCAGCAGGTGTCCGGCCGCATCGACGATAGTGATGTTCATGGGGACGCCGAGGGCGGTGGCGGCGGCGAGGCCGGCGGTCGCGAGGCGGGTGGCGGTGGCGAGGTCGATCGTTGTCATGGGTATGACTGTGGCTCGGCACGGACCTCGCAAACAGGGTGGTGTGGTGGCCGGGGACGGCGTTCCTGGGGATGACAGCCCCAGGCAGCGGGCGGCACCGGGGTGCGAAACTGGGCGGTGTGAGTGAGCTCGGCGATTTTTTGAAGGCGAAGCGCGCGGCCTTGACGCCCGAACAGGCCGGGCTGCCCGCGATCGGGAATCCACGCCGGGTCAAGGGATTACGGCGCGAGGAAGTCGCCCTGCTGGCGGCGGTCAGCGTCGACCACTACACGCGGCTCGAACAAGGCCGGGTCGCGGCCGCCTCGGAGAATCTGCTGTCCGGTATCGCCCGCGCGCTACGGCTCAGCGACGAGGAACACGAGTATCTGCGGATGCTGGTCGGGGTGCGGCCGCCGCGTCGCAAGTCCGCGGAACCCCGGGTCGGTGGGCCATTGCGGGATCTCCTGGATGTGCTGCCGACGCCCGCGCTGGTGCTGGGTCCGCGCACCGACATCATCGGCTGGAACGCCTCCGCGACGGCGTTGTTCCTTGACTTCGCCGAAATACCGGTGCAGCAAAGGGCTTTGGTGCGGATGGTGTTCCTCGAACCGCGGATGCGCGGATTGTTCCGGGACTGGGAGCAGGTCGCGGCCGAGGCGGTGGACCGCTTGCGGATGGCGGCGGCGCGCACGCCGGGTGATCCACGGCTCGCGCAGTTGGTGGGCGAGTTGTCGGTGCACGACGCCGACTTCCGGCGCTGGTGGGCCGGGCACGGGGTGCGGGCCATGGCCGGTGGGCGTAAGCGGTTGCGGCATCCGGTGGTGGGGGAGTTGGAGCTGGATTGGCAAGTGCTCCAAGTGCTGTCCGCCAGTGAACAAACGTTGGTCACCTATACGGCGGCGGCCGGGTCGCCCAGTGCGGAAGCCCTGCGGATTCTCGATTCCTGGTCGGCTCCGGCGCGCCCCGACGCGGTTGACGCAGATCACTGACCTCGATCCGGAAAACCTCTACTACGGCCCGTCGTGGGCGTCCTACTATCTGGAACAGGAAGATTCGACGAGCAAGGGGGCCCGCGATGCGAGCGATCACTCGAACCTGGCACTACCTCAAGGCATTCCGGCGTGCGCGCAAGAATCGATCCGATCTGATGGGCTGGCTGATCCGGCGGCCGGCATTGCTGCTCAGCACCATGTTCTACGAATCGGCGCTGCTGCTGAGCAATCGCCTGGATCCGAATCTGAAGGAGCTGGCCGAACTCAAGGCGGCCGCGCTGGTGAACTGCCAGTTCTGTCTCGATATCGGCTCCACGCTCGCGCATTACAGCGGTCTCACCGAAGCGCAGGTGGCGGAGCTGCCCAAGTATCAGACCAGTGACGCCTACTCGGAATTGGAGAAGCTGGTGCTGGCGTTCGCCGAGGCGATGACGGTGACTCCTTCCTCCCTGGATCTGGAAGACGTACGCGCACAACTGCTGACCCGGTTGTCGAAGGCGCAGGTCGCCGAATTGGCCGCCGCCGTCGCGTGGGAGAACCAGCGGGCCCGGATCAATCAGGCGCTCGGGGTGCGGCCGACGGGTATGGCGGAGGGCATGGCGTGTGCGCTGCCGGAGCCCGGAAAAGCGGTGTGAACCGGTTCGATTGGCGGCGATGACTTTCCGGCGGTCGTACCGTCGACAGTGGTGTCCGTACCGTACGCCCGCTGGGAGCAGCCATGACCTCGTCCTCGCCCGTCACCTCCGGAACCCTGGCCGTCCCCGACGGCCGCCTCTACTACGAAGTCCGCGGCAGCGGACCGCTCATCGCGCTGGTCGGCGCACCCATGGAAGCGGAACCGTTCGCGGCCGTGGCCGACGCGCTGGCGACCGATTACACCGTGCTCACCATGGATCCGCGTGGGCACGGCCGCAGCGAACTCGATGACCCGAACCAGGACTCCACCCCGGAGCTGCGCGCCGACGACCTGGCCCGGCTGATCACCCACCTCGGTGTAGGACCGGCCGCTGTATTCGGTTCCAGTGGTGGCGCGGTCACCGGGCTGGCCCTGGTCCTGACCCACCCGGAGGTCGTGCACACGCTCATCGCCCATGAGCCGCCGGTGCGCGAATACCTCGACGATCGCGCCGAATTGCGCGCCGTCACCGCGGATATCCTCGCCACCTACGGCACCGACGGTCCCGTCCCCGCCATGCGGAAGTTCTTCGCCCTCACCGGAATCCCGGTGCCCGACTTCATGATCGAGCAGATGTTCGGCGGTGAACGCGATCCGCGCGTGGTGGCGGGGGAGCGGTTCTGGTTCGAGCACGAATTCAACGGGACCGTCGAGTTCCGCCCCGATTTCGAAGCCCTGCGCGCGGCGCCCGCCCGCATCATCATCGGTATCGGCGATGCCTCGGCCGGGCAATTCTGTGACCGCACCTCGCGTGCGCTGGCGGCGGGACTCGGCATCGAGCCGGAGCTCTTTCCCGGCGGGCACGGTGGTTTCACCGAGGACGCCGAGTCCTTCGCCAAGCGCGTGCGCGAGGTGCTGTGACCCTCAGTTCCAGTTGTCGATCTTGACGTCATAGGGGTCGGGCGCGCCCTTCCCGGTCTCCACCGAGGACTTCAGGCTCACCAGGTACACGGCCCATTTGGTGCTGCAGTGGTGCATGAACTCGACCGGCTCCTTCCAGCCCTCGTGCTTGAAGATCACGCTGGTCCAGTCGTCGGTGCGGTCGAGGGCGAAGTCCACGGTGGTGCCGAGCCATTCCGCGGGGCCGTCCACCACCTCCCACCGCACCCGCTTGCCGGGGTCGAGCTCGAGCACCTTCATATCGACGCTGCCGGGCCCGAAACGGAACTCGATGATGCCGCCGAGGTCGTCGCTCTTACCGCGGGTGTCGCTGGCCCACCAGCCGGAGAGGCCTTCGACGGTGGTCAAGGCCGAATAGACCTCGGCGGCCGGCGCCTTGATCGCGACCTTGTGCAGGATGTCTACCATTTCGACTCTCACTTTCCGGATTGCTGATCTTTTTGGCGCTGAATCGCTTCCGCGATCCGCTTGATGCGCCGCAGCCTGGCATCCCAGGACTCTCCTACCGCGGACAGTTGCGCGACCGCGCGCGCGAGTTGCGCTTCGTCCACCCGATATCGCCGTTCGCGTCCGGTGGCCGTGGCGTGCACCAGGCCGACCCGGTCGAGGACTGTGAGATGTTTCGCGATGGCCTGCCGGGTCACCGGCAGCTGCTCGCTGAGACTGGTGGCCGTGCCGTCGCCGGTCACCAGGAGCAGGTCGAGCATCCGCCGACGGGTCGGGTCGCCGACCGCGGACCACAGGTCGTCGTCGACGGGCGTGTTCACTTCGCCGACGCCAGCCGTGTGGTGTACTCGCCTAGCTGAGGCACGAACTTGTCCCAGCCGGTCGAGTGATCGAGGTACACCTCTTCCAGCTTCGCCGCCTCCCAGCCCATTTCGCGGAAGCCGGTTTCGGTGAGCTTGACCAGCGTCCCGGTGCCGGAGGGGATGAGCTCGAAGGTGACCAGCAGCGAGTCGGCCACTTCGTCGGCCACGTTGTCCGGGTAGCACCACCGGAAGGCGAACAGCCGCGGCGGGTCCGCGGTCACCACCCGCATGACGGCCACATGCTCGCGATCGCCCCAGGCGAGTTCGCCGACCGCCCCTTCCTCGGGCTTGAAGTCCGCTTCGTCACTCCACCACTCGGATACGTGCTCGGGACTGCTGACCACCTCGTAGACCACTTCGGGCGAGGCCTCGATATGAATCTCACGCTCGATGCTGCCGAACTCCATGCCGTCCTCCTCGTGCAACCTTTTGTTGCATATAAAGCTAGCTCGCCGACCAGTGATGCGCAACCCTTTGTTGCATATCGTCCTGATCCAAGATCGGACTTGTGGCTGGACGCTTGATAGGTTGGCGTTCGTGCGAGGTGTCATGAGGGGGAGCCGGCGGCTCCGTACGAGCTGGCTGGTAGCCGCCATCGCCGCGGGAATCGTTGTAGGGCAACCGAATGCGGAAGCATCGCCTTTCGCGCCGGACTGCTCGGCGGGCTGGGACGTCAGCACCGTGATGAGCGGGCGCGGCGAACTGGAGAACCTGGACTCCGATCGCCGGGGCGGCTTCTACGTCACCACGATCCTGGCCGGCGAACTGCTGCACGTGAACCCCGACGGCGCGGTCGAGACCCTGGCGCAGGGGTTCGATCATCCCGCGGGCGTTCGATTCGACGGCCGGTACGTGTATTTCGTGACCGGCGACGACATGGCCGCCGCACCCGGTCAGCTGTACCGCTACGACACCGCCTCGGGCGAGCTGACCTCCCTGCTCTCGGGCCTGAGCATGGCCAACGGCCTGCTATTGCTGCCCGACGGTGACCTGCTCATCGCCACGAGTTCGTTCACCGGTGAGTCCCAAGGCATTTCGCGCTACCGTCCCGCGACCGGCGAGTACACCAAGGCGTGGGCGCCGGTGCAATTCGCCAACGGACTCGCCCTGTCCGAGGACGGAAAAGCGGTCTACGCCAGCTCCCTGACCATGCAGATCCAGCGCGTCCCCATGGACAACCCGCGCGCCACCACCTTCGTCACCGGTGTGCCCAAGCTCCTCGCCATGCCCGACGATATGGAAGCCACCCGCTCCGGCCTGCTCTTCTTCGGCGATCACGGCGTGGGCGCGGTCTACCGCACGAACACCACCACCGGCGAAACCTGTTCGATCATCGACGGTCTGATCAAACCCTCCACCGTGCGCATCCCACCCGACGGCGTCAGCTCGGTCCGCATCGCCCGCGACGCCGACGGCTGGTCCCTCTACGTAACCGCCATGGACGGCGTCCTGCGCCGCCTCCGCCCACCACCGGGCATCGACCTCACCCCGGTCACAGATCGTCCTGGTAGCTGAGCCGGACCGAAGCGCGGTGCGGAGTTATTCGAGCGGCGGGATCAACCAGCGGGCGTAGGTGTTTTCGGGGGAGACGGTGATGAGGTCGGCGACTTTGACTACGTCGGCGGGGATCTGGCCGTCGAAGTGGTCGAGGCTGGGGGTGATTACGGCGTCCGCTTCCATGCGGGTGATGGCGGTTCTTACTCGGGTCAGGAGCCGGTCGGTGTCGGGGCCGAGAACGAGGGTCTTGCAGAGGTCGTAGCCGAGTCGGCCGGCGAGGTGACGAATTTGCGCCTCGTCCCATTGCCGTTGCGCGCCCGACACATCGTGCCGGAGGAAACCTATGGCCGCAGGTTGAGGCCGCATGACTCCTCCTCGGGAAGCCGTGATGCTGCTGATTCAACGCTAGGCCCTGGTTGCGAGGCGCGGAAGGATAATGCGGAATGCTATCGACCAGCCCGCAGCGTGTCGGCGTGATGCTCCGATTAGGGTCGACGGCATGGCTGAGGTGCATCGAACGACATTGGTTCCCTCCAAGATCGAACTGCTCGCGCAGTGGTTGCCGAAGCAGGAGTGGTATCGCGGCGATGACACGCCGAAGTTGGTGCGAGCGGGCGGATTTCGCATCGACGATCCGGCCGGTGAGGTCGGCATCGAATGCTATGTCGCGCTCGATGAAAACACGGGCGTGGCCTATCACGTGCCGATGACCTACCGCGGCGCTCCGCTGATGAATGCGGAAGCGGCATTGATCGGCACCACCGAACACGGCGTGTTGGGCAGCCGGTGGGTCTACGACGCGACGCGGGATCCGGTGTTCGCGGCCCAGGCGGCGGAACTGCTCGCCGGGCGCACTCGCGCACAGGCCCAGAGTCGAAGCGACACGGTGGATTCGAGTGTGCACGTGTCGGTGGACGATTCCGGTTCCGCTCACGTCGTCCGGGTGCTCGCCGAAACCGGCGACGACCTCGAGGGCGGCTTCGTGTCCGCGCCGTGGACGAACAATCAGGGCGAGACCGTCCGCGGGGTATGGTTCGTGGCGTCGGGCGGAGAGGAAGCGCGAATCGGGTAGCCAGGTCTACCTTTCCAGTGCTTCGCGTTGCACCGGGCTCAGCCGGTCCGGTCTGGTGGTGAGCGCATACGCCCCGGATTCCATGGCGCGCACGGCGAACGGGTCGGCGATGCCCGGTTGCCGGTCGATCGCGTCGAGCGCGGCGATGGCCCGATCCTGGTTCCAGCCGAGTGCGGTGGCCAGCGCGTCGAGGGTGAGCGGCCGACCGGCATGCAGGAGGGCCGCGAGCACGGTCAGTGCGTCGAAACCGACGGCGTCGGCGAGGCGGCTGCCACGCATCTGATCGCTCAGCCGGCCGAAGAATCGACCCATCTCGGCGAGCCGAGTGCCCGGAATGGAAGCCGCGCCGAAGATCTCGATGCCCTGCTGCGCGGCGATCGCTATCTCACCGTGCGCACCGGTGTCGGCCTGCCACGCCCGCAGCCAGACGTCGTCGTCGATGAAGTACCGCTGGCGGCGTCCACTCGAATCCTGTTGGCGCACCACCAGTTCCATGGCCTCGAGATAGCCGATGGATTTCGATACCGATGCCGGGCTCACCTGCAGCTGGGAAGTCAGTTCGGCGGCGGTCAGCCCGTCGAGCTCGGCGGTAAGCAAGCGGACGAACACCCGCGCGGTCATCCGGGGCATGCCGGTAGCGGCCAGCAGGGCGGCGAACCGCTCCACGAAGTCGCGTACCGCCGCCGGTTGTGCGGCGATCGTGACCGCGGCGCGCCGGGCAGGTCTGCGGCGGTGGGCGCGGGCCCCGGCGGCCTGTTGCGCGCGTTCGGCCAAGTAGTCGCCGGAGGCGCCGTTGCGGGCGACTTCGCGACTGATCGTCGAGGTCGGCCGTCCGAGCCGGCGGCCGATTTCGGCGTACCCGAGCCCGTCGGCCAGCCACACCGCGATGCGGCGGCGGTCCGCGTGGGTCAGCCTGCCTCCTGGCACCGGCATACCTCCCGTCCTTGCGTTCATTCACAGTACATTGCAACGGAAACCTAGGCACAGTTGCATTTATCGGCAATTGCGTTGCAACGAAATAGCATTCAACTGGGAGTTCAGTTTCAACTTCGTTGACGCTATCTGAAACGCAACGTAGCTTTTCCGCATCTGGAAAGTGAGGACGTGGAAATGCACGTGATGGTCGTATCGACAGTTTCGGACGAGAACAACTTCTGGGGCGGCCTGAAGACCGCACACGCCAAGCTGCCCAAGGGAACCGCCTGGCAGGTAGCGGTCGCGAGCAAGGATGGCGCCAAGGCGGTGAACATCATTGCCGCCGACTCGATCGAACAGGTCCGGGGCTTCTTCGAGACCCACGCCGGCGCCTACGCCAGCACGGAATACTTCGAAGCGGACACCGCCAATGCGGTCGGTCTCCCGCGATGACAGTCGATCTGTCGCAGCCTCGCGCCCGGATCACCGCACTCCTGGCGGAATACGGCATCCCGAGCGCCGCGGTGGGTGTGCTCCGGGACGGACGGACTTTCGAATTCGCGGTCGGCGTCAAGAACGTGGAAACCCGGGAACCCGCGACGCCCGACACCGTCTACCAATGCGGCTCCATGACGAAAACGTGGACCGCACTGGCCTTCATGCAACTCGTCGATGAGGGGAAAGTCGATCTGGATGAACCGGTGCGGACCTATCTGCCCGGTTTCACCGTGGCCGATCCCGCGACCAGCGCCGGGGTCACCCCTCGGCGCCTGCTCGACCACACCAACGGCATCGAGGAATCCTACGGCGATCCCGGCGAAGCCGACGACGTCTACGCGCGCATGGTCACCGGCATCGCCGATGCGCCGCAGGTGTTTCCGCTCGGCCACACCCATGGCTACAGCGCGGCCCTGGGCTATGCCGTCCTCGCACGGATCCTCGAGGTGATCGACGGTAAACACTGGGACGATGTCATGCGGGACCGGCTCTTCGACCCCATGGGCCTGCACAGCACGAACAGCCGGCGCGAGCAGCTGGACGAAACCCGCGCCGCGACCGGGCATCTGCTTCGTTCCCTGACCGAGGGCCCCATCCGCACCCCGATCGACTACCTGCCCCGTGTGTACGGCCCCGGCGGCGGCATCACCTCCACGGTCCGGGAGGTTCTCGCTATGGCGCACGTCGTGCTCGACGAGGGTGTGGCGCCGAACGGGAAGCGCATCGTGTCGGCCGAATCCATCCGGGAGATGATGCGGTCGCGGGTACCCATACCGGATCCCTACATGTTCGGGCCGGAATGGGCGCTCGGTCTCATCGTGTGCGACTGGCACGGCGAAACCGTTTACGCCACCGACGGCAGCACGATCGGTCAGAACGCCAGGCTCCGGATCCTGCCGGATTCGAACACCGCCATCGTCATGCTGACCAACGGCGGCCCCCGGGAAAGCTTCTACCGCAAGGCATTCAACGAGATCCTGACCGCACTCGGGGCGGTCACCATCCCGGACCTGCCGGCACCGGATCCCGCGCCGCACCTCGATCTGTCCGTCTACGAGGGCGTCTACGGGCGACCGGGCACCCGCTACGAGGTATCGGCCGAAGGCGGAAAACTGTACCTGACCCTGGCCCTCGATCCGATGCACGCCGCGTTCCTCCAGCGGCCGGATCGCATTACGTACGAGCTCCTTCCGGTGAGCGAGACCCACTTCCTGATGCCGCCGTCCGATCCGCTGGAGGACATTCAGACGGTCGCCATCTACGACTTCACCGACGGCGCCGCCGGATACCTGCACACGAATTGCCGGGTGAACCCACGGCTGAAATGACTCCGATACCACGCGAAGGGCCGGGCTGAATTCAGCCCGGCCCTTCGTGATTCGCGATCGATACGCGTCGCTCAGCGGGTGAGCGTCGCCGCCTGCTCGGCCAGATCCAGCAGCGGCTGCGGGAAGATGCCGAGCACCAGGGTCGCCGCGGCGGTGAGCGCGATGACCGTGGTGGTGAGCGTCGGGAAGACGACCGCCGGCCCGGGTTCGGGTGCGTCGGTGAAGAACATCAGCACGATCACGCGCACGTAGAAGAATGCCGCGATCGCGCTGGTGACCACGCCGACGATGACCAGGGGGGTGGCCCCGCCGGACGAAGCCGCTTGGAACACCGCGAATTTGGCGATGAACCCGCTGGTGAGCGGAATGCCCGCGAACGAGAGCAGGAACAGCGACAGGATGATGGCGAGCCAGGGGGAGCGACGGCCCATCCCGGCCCAGGCGGTGAGCGAGGTGGCCTCGTCCCCGTTCTCGTCGCGGACCAGGCTGACGATGGCGAATGCCCCGAGCGTGCCGAGACCGTAGACGGCGAGATAGAACAGCACCGAGGAGATGCCCGCCGTATTGGCCGCGACCAGTGCGGTGAGAATGAATCCCGCGTGCGCCACCGCCGAATACGCGAGCATGCGCTTCATATCGGTCTGGGTGACGGCCAGGATCGCACCGACCACCATGGTGGCGATGGCGACGGCCGCCAGGATCGGCCGCCAATCGTCCCGCAGATCCGGCACCGCGACGTAGAGCACGCGCAACATGGCGCCGACAGCCGCGATCTTGGTGGCTGCGGCCATGAACGCGGTCACGGCGGTCGGCGCACCCTGGTAGACGTCCGGCACCCAGGACTGGAACGGCACCGCACCGATCTTGAACAGCAGCCCGACCGCCAGCAGGGCGATGCCCAATACCGCCAGCGTGTGCGAGTTTCCGCTGTCCCGGGTCACCGCGTCCGCGATCCCCGACAGGCGCACCGTGCCCGCGTACCCGTACAGCAACGCCATCCCGTAGAGGAAGAACGCCGACGAGAACGCCCCCAGCAGGAAGTACTTGAGCGCCGCTTCCTGCGAAAGCAGCCGGCGCCGCCGCGCCAGCCCGCACAGCAGATACAGCGGCAGCGACAGCACTTCCAGCGCCACGAACATGGTCAGCAGATCATTGGAGGCCGGAAAGAGCATGAGCCCGCCGACCGCGAACAGCGTGAGCGGGAAGACCTCGGTGGTGGCGATTCCGGCTCGGGTGGCGGCGATTTCGTCCGAGCTGCCCGGCGTGGCGGCCGCCTGCGGGGTGAACGCGTCCACCCCGCGCGACGCCGTCAGACTCCAGGTGCCGGGGCCCTCGCGCCGGATCGGCATCCGATCGGCGCGCCGTTCGGCCATGAACAGCAGCCCCAGCATGGCCACCACCAGAATGGTGCCCTGCAGGAACAGCGTCACCCCGTCGATGGCCACCGCGCCCACGACCGCCGTCTCCGACGTACCGCGCAATCCGATGACAGCGCCCAGCGCCACACCCAGACCGCCGAGTCCGAGCGCCAGCTGGATGTAATACCGAGACACCCTGGGCGCGAACGCTTCCACCAGTACCCCGGCCACCGCCACGCCGAACACGATCAGCATCGGCGACAGATCCCGGTATTCGATGGACGGCGCCGGCACCACCGCCGCGAGCGGGGTATCCGCTCCGGCGGCGAACAACAGTGAGCCCGCACTCATTTGTGTGCACCTCCGGTCTGGGTCTGCGCGGCTTCGGGCTGCACCGCCGGTTTCGGATCGTGTTGCCCGATGGTGGTGAGCGTGTTCGCCACGGCCGGATCGATGCGGTCCAGCACGGGCTTCGGGTAGAAGCCGAGCACCAGCAGCGCGATCAGCAGCGGCGCCACCACGACCATTTCGCGCGGCAGCAGATCGTAGAGCCGCTCGTTGCCCTTCTTCACCGGGCCGGTCATCATGCGCTGGTACATCCACAGGATGTAGAGCGCGGCCAGCACCAGCGCCGTGGACGCCAGGATCGCCGCCACCGGGTAGCGGGTGAAAGTGCCGATGAGGACCAGGAATTCGCTGATGAACGGCGCGAGTCCCGGCAGCGACAGGGTGGCCAGACCGGCGATGAAGAAGGTGCCCGCCAGGATCGGCGCGACCTTCTGAACGCCGCCGTATTCGGCGATGAGCCGGGTGCCGCGCCGCGAGACCAGGAATCCGGCGATCAGGAACAGTGCCGCCGTGGAGATCCCGTGATTGACCATGTACAGCGTCGCCCCGGACCCGCCCTGGGTGGTGAGCGCGAAGATGCCCAGGATGATGAACCCGAAGTGCGAGATCGAGGTGTAGGCGATCAAGCGCATGACATCGGTCTGCCCGATGGCCAGCAGCGCCCCGTAGATGATCCCGATGACCGCCAGCACGCTGATGAACGGCGCGTAAGTCGAAGTGGCGGTGGGGAACAGCAGCAGGCAGTAGCGCAGCATGCCGAAGGTCCCGACCTTGTCGACGACGGCCATCATGAGCACCGCGCTGGCCGGCGTCGCGGCCACGGCGGCATCCGGCAGCCAGGTGTGCAGCGGCCACAGCGGCGCCTTCACCGCGAACGCGAACATGAAGCCGAGGAACAGCGCGTTCAGCACCGCGGGCCCGGCGCCGAGCTGTCCGGAATTGGCGGCTTCCATGACCACCCGGAAATCGAAGGTGCCCTTACCGTCCGCGCCCAGCTGCTCGCGCGCGGTCAGCACGTACAGCCCGATGACGGCGGCCAGCATGATGAGCCCGCCGAACAGGTTGTACAGCAGGAACTTCACGGCCGCCCGGGAGCGCTGCGCGCGCACCGCCAGATCGCTGGTGCGCGGGCCGAAGCCGCCGATGAGGAAGTACATCGGGATGAGCATGACCTCGAAGAACACGTAGAACAGCAGAATGTCCAAGGCGGTGAAGGAGATCAGCACCATGGACTCGACCACCAGCGTGAGCGCCATGTAGTAGTGCGTGACGCGGGGTCCGGTACCCACCGCGCGCTCGTCCTGCCAGCCGGCGAGGATGAGCAGCGGCACCAGGCCGGCCGTCAGGAGCACGAGCACCAGGGCGATGCCGTCCAACCCGAGCGTGTAACCCGCCCCGAACGCCGGAATCCATTGGTGCGATTCGACGAACTGGTAGTGCTCACCGCCGGGCTCGAAATCGATCGCCAGCCAGATCCCCACACCCAGCGTGCCCAGCGACACGATCAAGGCGAAGGCCCGGGCCGCGGTCTTCCACGCGGCGGGGAAGAACAGCACCAGCAGCGCCCCCACCATGGGCACCGCCCACAGCGTTGTCAGCCAAGGAAAGTCGTTCAAAACAACCTCACCGCCAGCAGGGCGGCAGCCACCAGGGCCGCGCCGGTGAACATGGACAGGGCGTAGGAGCGCACGAATCCGGTTTGCACACGCCGGATCCGGGCAGACAGTCCGCCGATGACCGCGGCCGTCGTATTGACCAGGCCGTCGATGCCCCGGTTGTCGACGAAGACCAGCGAGCGGGTCAGGTGCTGACCGGTGCGCATGAACGCCGCCTCGTTGACCGCGTCGCCGTAGAGATCGCGGCGGGCGGCCTCGATGAGACCCGATGCGGCCGGGGCGGTTTCGGGAATCTCCTGTCCGGCGTACTGGTCGTAGGCGACCCACACGCCCGCGGCGACCACCGCGAGGGCGAAGAAGGTGATGGCCCAGACCGGTATGACCGGTTCGCCGTGATGGCTGCCGACGACCGGCTCCAGCCAGTTCGCCAGCGAGGAACCCCACGCGAACACCGCGCCGGAGGCGACCGAACCGATGGCCAGCAGGATCATCGGACCGGTCATGGACACCGGGGCCTCGTGCGGATGCGCGCCTTCCTTCCACCGCTTCTCACCGAAGAAGGTGAGCAGCATGACCCGGGTCATGTAGAAGGCGGTGATGCCCGCGCCGACCAGCGCCGCGATACCGGTGACGATGCCGCCCCAGCCGCCGTGCGCGAACGCCGCCTCGATGATCCGGTCCTTGGACCAGAACCCGGCGAACGGCGGAACGCCCAGGATGGCAAGGTATCCGAGCCCGAAGGTGACGTAGGTGATGGGCAGCAGTTTGCGCAGCCCGCCGTAGCGCCGCATATCGGTCTCGTCGTCCATGGCGTGCATGACCGAGCCCGCGCCGAGGAACAGTCCGGCCTTGAAGAAGCCGTGCGTGAGCAGGTGCATGATGGCCGCCGCGTACCCGACCGGGCCGAGACCCGCAGCGAGGACCATGTAGCCGATCTGGCTCATGGTGGATGCCGCGAGGGCCTTCTTGATGTCGTCCTTGGCGCAGCCGATCACCGCACCGAAGATCAAAGTCACCGCGCCGACGGCCATCACGCCCGCCTGCGCGCCCGGCGCCAGATCGAAGATCGGGTTGGACCGGGCGATCAGGTACACGCCCGCGGTGACCATGGTGGCCGCGTGGATGAGCGCCGACACCGGGGTCGGACCCTCCATCGCGTCCCCGAGCCAGGACTGCAGCGGCACCTGCGCGGACTTGCCGCACGCGCCGAGCAGCAACAGCAGCCCGATCGCCGTGAGCGTGCCTTCGCTCGCCTGGCCCGCGGCCCCGAACACCGTCTGGAAGTCGATGGTCCCGAAGGTCGCGAACATGACCATCAGCGCGATGGCCAGGCCCATGTCACCGACGCGGTTGACGATGAACGCCTTCTTGGCCGCCGTTGCCGCGGAAGGCTTCTCGTACCAGAACCCGATCAGCAGGTAGGACGCCAGGCCGACGCCTTCCCAGCCCAGGTACAGCACCAGGTAGTTGTCGGCGAGGACCAGCACCAGCATGGCCGCGAGGAACAGGTTGAGGTAGGCGAAGAATCGCCGCCGCCCCGGATCGTGCGACATGTAGCCGATCGAATAGATGTGGATCAGCGATCCCACACCGGTGATCAGGAGCGCGAAGCACATCGACAGCTGGTCGAGTTGCAGCGCGAAGTCCACCTTCAACCCGGTGACCGGCACCCATTCGAACATCGAATAGTGCACGGCCCGTTTCGCGTCGGAACGCCCCAGCATTTCGGTGAACGCCCACACCGCGACCCCGAAGGAGCCCAGCGCCAGCGCGGTCCCGACCCAATGTCCCCACTTGTCGGTGTATTTGCCGACCAGCAACAGGAATACGGCTCCGCTCAGCGGCAGAGCGGGCAGCAGCCACAGCATCATCTGTGCGGTATCCATGTCAGTACCGCAGCAGGTTCGCGTCGTCGACCGAGGTCGAGCGGCGGGCCCGGAAGATGGTCATGATGATGGCCAGGCCGACCACGACCTCGGCCGCCGCGACCACCATGGTGAAGAACGCGAACACCTGCCCGTCCAGATTGGCGTGCAGCCGGGCGAAGGTGACGAAGGCGAGGTTCACCGCATTGAGCATGAGCTCGATGCACATGAACACGACGATGGCATTGCGCCGCACCAGTACTCCGGCCGCGCCGATGGTGAAGAGCAGAGCCGAAAGATACAGGTAGTAATCGGGATTCACCGCAAGCCTTCCTCGTGGGAGCCGTTGCCGTTGTCGCTCACATTGCGCGCCGCCGCTTCGGTGTGCGCGCGTTCGCGCCGATGCCGCAGAATCGTGCTGACCGACAGCTCCTCGAAGGAACCGTCCGGCAGCCGGGCCGGCGCGTCGACGGCATTGTGGCGGGCGTACACGCCGGGCGTCGGCAGCGGCGTGACCCGCTTGCCTTCGCGGAAGCGCTGTTTGGACAGTTCCCGCTGATCCTGGCGCGGCCCGAAGCGCTCGCGGTGCGCGAGCACCATGGCTCCGATGGTCGCCGTGATGAGCAGCGCGCCGGTCAGTTCGAACGCCCACACGTAGCGCACGAAGATGAGCTCGGCCAGCGCGCCCACGGTGTCGTTGCCGCCCAGTCCGGGACCGGTGAGCGCCACGCTCTTGTCGGCCATGCCGCGCGCGACGGCGGCGATGACCAGCAGCCCGAACCCGATGCCGACCACCAGCACCGCGATCCGTTGTCCGCGAATGGTTTCCTTCAGCGATTCCGCCGAATCGACGCCGACCAGCATGAGCACGAACAGGAACAGCATCATGACCGCGCCCGTGTAGACGACGATCTGCACCACGCCCAGGAACAGCGCGTCCTGGGCGATGTAGAACACCGAGAGCGTGATCATGGTGGCGGCCAGGCAGAGTGCGGAGTGCACGGCCTTGCGCGCGCACACCATGCCCAGCGCGCCCGCCACCGCGACGAGCGCGAGGGTCCAGAACAGCACGGCCTCACCGGTGGAGGTGCGGGTGATCAGTTCCGGTTCGGCAGCCAGCAGGGAGATCATTTCGCCGCCCCTTCCGCCTCGGCCAATTCGCTGGGCGCACCGGGCACTTCACCCCGGTAGTAGGAGCCCTCGTCCGCACCCGGGTACATGGCGTGCGGCGGGGCCAGCATGCCGTTGCGCAGCGGTGCGAGCAGATCGTCCTTCTCGAAGATGAGGTCGGCGCGATTGTCGTCGGCCAGCTCGTATTCGTTGGTCATGGTCAGCGCCCGGGTCGGGCACGCCTCGATGCACAGGCCACAGCCGATGCAGCGCAGATAGTTGATCTGGTAGACGCGGCCGTACCGCTCACCGGGCGAGAAGCGTTCGTCCTCGGTGTTGTCCGCGCCCTCGACGTAGATGGCGTCCGCCGGGCAGGCCCAGGCGCACAGTTCGCAGCCGATGCACTTCTCCAGGCCGTCGGGATGCCGGTTGAGCTGGTGCCGGCCGTGATAGCGCGGCGCGGTCGGCGTCTTGACCTCGGGGTACATCTCGGTGTTCGGCTTCTTGAACATGGTGCCGCCGGTGACCAGGAAGCCGCCGAGCGGTTCCAGCAGGCCGGGTTTCGGCTTTTCCGCGGGCGGTTCCTTCGGCATGGGCGGCACCGGGAACGCCGAGTAGGCGCTGGTGGCCTCCTCGTCCGGGGCCGCCTTGGTGCGATCGTCGCCCGCGTGCCCGGCCTTGAGGACGAGCCCGATCAGCAAGCCCGCCACCAGGATGCCGCCGATGATCATGCCCGGCGTCTGGACCTCGATGCCCTCGTTCTGCAGCGCCCGCAGGGTGGCCACGAACATCACCCAGGCCAGCGAGACCGGGATGAGCAGCTTCCAGCCCAGGTTCATGAACTGGTCGTAGCGCAGGCGGGGGAGCGTGCCGCGCAGCCAGATGAACACGAACAGGAACGTCCACACCTTGGCGGTGAACCACAGCATGGGCCACCAGCCGGAGTTAGCGCCCGCCCACAGGCTGATCGGGAACGGCGCGTGCCAGCCGCCGAAGAACAGCGTGGTGGCCAGCGCGGAAACCGTTGCCATATTGATGTATTCGGCCATCATGAACATGGCGAACTTGAGCGAGGAGTACTCGGTGTGGAAGCCGCCGACCAGCTCGCCCTCGGCCTCGGGGAGGTCGAAGGGCGCGCGGTTGGTCTCGCCGACCATGGACACCGCGTAGATCAGGAACGACGGCAGCAGCAGGAAGACGTACCAGGTGCCGTACTGCGCCTCCACGATGCCGGAGGTGGCCATGGTGCCCGAGAGCAGGAACACCGCCGCGAAGCACAGCGCCATGGCGATCTCGTAGGAGATGACCTGCGCGGTGGAGCGCAGCCCGCCCAGCAGCGGGTAGGTGGACCCGGAAGCCCAGCCCGCCAGCACGATTCCGTACACGCCCACCGAGGCCATGGCCAGGATGTAGAGCACGCCGACCGGCATATCGGTCAGCTGCAACGGGGTGCGATGCCCGAACATGCTCACCTCGGGCCCGAACGGGATGACGGCGAACGCCATCACGGCCGGGACGAGCGAGATGATCGGGGCCAGAATGAAGATCGGCTTGTCCACGATGGCCGGGATGATGTCCTCTTTGAGGAGCATCTTCACGCCGTCCGCGATGGACTGCAGGCTGCCGCGCGGGCCGACCCGGTTGGGGCCGACGCGCATCTGCATGAACGCCACGATCTTTCGTTCCGCGTACACCGCCAGCATCGGGGTGAGCAGCAGGAACACGAAGATCCCGATGGACTTCACCAGCACCAGCCACCACGGGTCGTGGCCGAACATACTCAAGTCACTCACGGTGATCCTCCCGTCGGATACGCACGATGTGGCCGGGTGTGGTGCCGAGCTGCACCAGCACGTCCGAGCCGGCGGAATTCATGGGCAGCCACACCACGCGGTTCGGCATCTCGGTGATGACCAGCGGCAGCGTGATGTGCCCGTGGTCGTTGCCGACCGTCACGGGATCGCCCGTGGCGGCGCCGATCTCGGCGGCGGTGTGCGCGGACAGCCGCACCACCGGGGTGCGGGCGGTGCCGGCGAGGTTGGGTTCGCCGTCCTGCAACCGGCCGCGGTCGATGAGCATGCGCCAGCCCGCGAGCACCGCGCTGCCGGGATGCGGTTGGGCCAGCGGCTGCGGGCGGATGCCCGGCGTCGCGGCGGCGGGGCCGTCCCATACGCCCAGGTCGGCGAGTTCGGCGCGGGCGTGGGCGGCGTCGGGCAGGCCCAGGCGCACCCCCATTTCCTGGGCGATGGCATCGAGCACCCGGTATTCGGCGAGCGGTGCGGCTTCCCGGCGGACCGTGGAATCGCGCAGCGCGGCGTCGAATTGGCGGTGGCGGCCTTCCCAGGTCAGGAAGGTGCCGGTCTTCTCCATGGCCGAGGCGACGGGGAAGACCACGTCGGCGCGGTCGCTGATATCGCTGCGCCGCAGTTCCAGGGACACCACGAAACTGGCCGCGTCGATGGCCCGCAGCGCCGCGTGCGGGTCGGGCATATCGCCGACCTCCACGCCGCCGATGACCAGTGCGCCCAGGGTCGGCGCGGCGGCCAGGATGGCGGAGGTGTCCTTGCCGATGGCCGCGG
This sequence comes from Nocardia yamanashiensis NBRC 100130, assembly GCF_001613325.1. Taxonomy (GTDB): domain Bacteria; phylum Actinomycetota; class Actinomycetes; order Mycobacteriales; family Mycobacteriaceae; genus Nocardia; species Nocardia yamanashiensis. The sequence goes on from NZ_BDCD01000004.1 coordinate 183,415, forward strand.
GCAGTTCGCCGCAGCCCCAGGCTTCCCGGAGTTGGTGCCGTGCAACGGGATCCGCGACCGGGCGACCGCCCGGCAGCAGCACCGGCAGCGCACCGGCTTCCAGCGCACCGCGTTCACCGGCCCGCCGCGGAATCCAGGCCAGTTGCGCGCCGGTCTCGTCCGCCAGGCGCGCGGCGGCCGAGAGCCCGCCCGGAATCCCGCCCAGGCGTTCACCGGCGATGATCAGCGCGCCGGGTTCCCGCAGCAGAGCGCCGATTTCGTGCAGGCGACCGTACTCGGCCGCGATGCCCTCGGTCGATCCGGTGCGAATGGCATCCAGCAGATGCGGTTCCACCCCGGGCGCGGTAGCGATCAAGGTCCCGGACATGCGCTGCAAACCGCGAGTCACGTACGGAGCCATGGAGAAAATGGCCGCACCGTTCTTCCGCGCCGACTTGCGCAGCCGCAGATAGACGATCGGCGATTCTTCTTCGGCCTCGAATCCGACCAGCAGCACCATCGGCGCGCGTTCCAGTGCCGCGTAGTCGACGGTGATGCCCTGGCCCGCGATCCGCGCCGCCAGGAAGTCGGCCTCCTCGGCGGAATGCGCGCGCGAGCGGAAGTCGATGTCGTTGGTGTCCAAGGCGACTCGCGCGAACTTCGAGTACGCGTAGGCGTCCTCCAAGGTCACCCGGCCGCCCACCAGCACGCCGGCATTGCCGTGCGCCGAGGCCAGTCCGCGTGCGGCGGCGGTCAGCGCCTCCGACCACGACGCCGGTTGCAGCGAACCGTCCCAGCTGCGCACCAGCGGCGTGGTGAGCCGGTCGCGTTCGGTGGCGTACTGGAACGCGAATCGTCCCTTGTCGCAGTTCCATTCCTCGTTGACCTGCGGATCGTCACCGGCCAGCCGCCGCATGACCTTGCCGCGCCGATGGTCGGTGCGCTGCGCGCAGCCCGAGGCGCAGTGCTCGCACACGGCCGGGCTGGACACCAGGTCGAACGGCCGCGCCCGGAACCGGTAGGTGCTGCCGGTGAGCGCGCCCACCGGGCAGATCTGCACGGTATTGCCGGAGAAGTAGGAGTCCAGGGGCTCCCCGGCGGCGATGCCGACCTGTTGCAGCGCACCGCGATCCATCAATTCGATGAACGGGTCACCTGCGACCTGCTGCGAGAACCGGGTGCAGCGCGCGCACAGCACGCAGCGTTCCCGATCCAGCAGAATCGCCGAGGACAGCGGAATCGGCTTGGGGTAGGTGCGCTTCTCGCCGTCGAAGCGGGATTCGGCGCGGCCGCTGGACATGGCCTGGTTCTGCAACGGGCATTCGCCGCCCTTGTCGCACACCGGGCAATCCAAGGGGTGGTTGATGAGCAGCAGCTCCATCACGCCCTCTTGGGCCTTCTCGGCGGCGGGCGAGGTGAGCTGGGTGTGCACCACCATGCCGTCGGCGACGGTCATGGTGCAGGAGGCCACCGGCTTGCGCTGGCCCTCCACCTCGACCAGGCACTGCCGGCAGGCGCCCACCGGGTCCAGCAGCGGATGGTCGCAGAAGCGCGGGATCTGGATGCCGATGAGTTCGGCGGCCCGGATGAGCAGGGTGCCGGGCGGGACGGAGACCACGGTCCCGTCGATGGTGACGCTCACCAGCTCGGCGGGCGCGAGGTCCCCGCCGGTGCCGGCGCTGACTGTGCTGGTCATCGCACTCCTTCGGCGGCCCACGCGGTCGACCGGGCCGGATCGAACGGGCAGTGGCCGAGGCGGATGTGCTCGGCGTACTCGTCGCGGAAGTACTTCAGGGAGGAGAAGATCGGGCTGGCCGCGCCGTCGCCGAGCGCGCAGAACGATTTGCCGTTGATGTTGTCGGCGATGTCCAGGAGCTTGTCCAGGTCGGTCTCGTGGCCGGTGCCGTTCTCCAGTCGTTGCAGCAACTGCACCAGCCAATAGGTGCCTTCGCGGCACGGCGTGCATTTACCGCAGGATTCGTGGGCGTAGAACTCGGTCCAGCGCAGCACGGCCCGCACCACGCAGGTGGTTTCGTCGAAGAGTTGCAGCGCCTTGGTGCCCAGCATGGATCCGGCCGCCGCCACGCCCTCGTAGTCCAGGGGGACGTCGAGATGCTCGGCGGTGAACAGCGGCGTGGAGGAACCGCCCGGCGTCCAGAACTTCAGGGTGTGCCCCTTGCGGATGCCGCCGGCATGAGACAGCAACTCGCGCAGCGTGATTCCGAGGGGCGCTTCGTACTGCCCGGGTCGCGTCACGTGACCGGAGAGCGAGTAGATGGTGGTGCCCGGCGACTTCTCGGTGCCGAAGCCCCGGAACCAGTCCACGCCATTGGCGATGATGGACGGTACGGAGGCAATCGATTCCACATTGTTCACCACGGTCGGGCAGGCGTAGAGCCCGGCGACGGCGGGGAACGGCGGACGCAGCCGGGGCTGGCCGCGGCGGCCTTCCAGGGAATCGAGCAGCGCGGTTTCCTCACCGCAGATATACGCGCCGGCTCCGGCGTGTACGACCACTTCCAGGTCGTAGCCGGAGCCGAGGATATTGCGGCCCAGATAGCCCGCGTCGTACGCCTCGCGGACCGCCGTCTGCAGCCGGCGCAGCACCGAGACGACCTCACCGCGCAGGTAGATGAACGCGTGCGAGGCGCGGATCGCGTACGCCGCGATGATCACGCCTTCCACGAGGGTGTGCGGCGAGGCCAGCATGAACGGAATGTCCTTGCAGGTCCCGGGTTCCGACTCGTCGGCATTGACCACCAGGTAGTGCGGTTTGGTGATGCCGTCCGGTCCGGGACCCTGCGGGATGAAGCCCCACTTCATGCCGGTCGGGAAGCCCGCGCCGCCGCGGCCGCGCAGCCCGGAGTCCTTGACGGTCGCGATGACCTCGTCCGGTTGCATGCGCAGCGCCTTGGGCAGGGCGCGGTAGCCGTCCTGGCGGCGATAGTTCTCCAGCGTCCACGATTCCGGATCCGCCCAGTGGCGGGTGAGTACCGGCGTCAGGGTCACTTCGCGCCTCCGTCGGTCGAATCGTCTTGCACCGCATGCAAACCGGCGAGGGTTGCCGCGCCCGGATCGCCGGCGTTGGCATTCGGCCGGTCGTCGGTGTATCCGGCGAGAATCCGCGCGGTCTCACGGAAGGTGCACAGCGGTGCGCCGCTGCGGGTTCCGGTGATCTGCTCGCCCCGGCGCAGCCCGTCCACCAGCGCCCGCGCCTTGTCCGGGGTCTGGTTGTCGAAGAACTCCCAGTTGACCATCATCACGGGGGCGTAGTCGCAGGCGGCATTGCACTCGATGTGCTCGAGGGTGACCGCGCCGTCGGCGGTGGTCTCCCCGTGCTTGATGCCCAAGTGCTGCTTCAGTTCCGCGAAGATCTGGTCGCCGCCCATGACCGCGCACAGCGTGTTGGTGCACACGCCGACGTGGAAGTCGCCGGTCGGGGTGCGCCGGTACATGGAGTAGAAGGTGGCGACCGCGGTCACCTCGGCATCGGTCAAACCCAGTTGCTCGGCACAGAATTCGATGCCGGTGCCGGAGACGTAGCCCTCCACCGATTGCACCAGGTGCAAAAGCGGCAGCAGTGCCGATCGCGAATGCGGATACCGGTCGATGATCTCCTTCGCCTCCAGCTGGAGACGATCGTGCACCTCCTGCGGATACGGGATGGGGCGCACGGTCAGGTTGAGCAGGATCTCGGTCATCGGTCCACACCGCCCATCACCGGGTCGATCGAGGCGACCGCGGCGATCACGTCGGCGACCATGCCGCCCTCGCACATCGCCGCCACCGCTTGCAGATTCGTGAACGAGGGGTCGCGGTAGTGGACCCGGTACGGGCGGGTGCCGCCGTCACTGACGATATGCACGCCCAGCTCGCCACGCGGGGATTCCACGGCCGTGTACACCTGGCCGGGCGGCACCCGCAGTCCCTCGGTCACCAGTTTGAAGTGGTGGATGAGCGACTCCATGGACTTCCCCATGATGTTGGAGATGTGCTTGGGGGAGTTGCCCAGCCCGTCCGGACCCAGTTCCAGGTCGGCCGGCCACGCGATCTTCTTGTCCTCCACCATGACCGGACCGGGGCGCAGCTTGTCCAGGCACTGCTCGACGATCTTGAGCGATTCCTTCATCTCGTTGACGCGAATCAGGTAGCGCCCGTAGCAGTCACAGCCGGTGTCGACCTGCACGTCGAATTCGTAGTTTTCGTAACCGCAGTACGGCTGGGCCTTGCGCAGGTCGTGGGGGAGACCCGTCGAACGCAGCACCGGGCCGGTGATGCCCAGCGCCATGCACCCGGTCAGGTCCAGGTACCCGACATTGCGGGTGCGGGCCTTCCAGATCGGGTTCTCGTTGAGCAGCAATTCCATGTCGCGCAGGCGTTTCGGCATGAGCTCGAGCAGTTCGCGCACCTTCTGCACGCCGTCCTCGGGCAGATCCTGCGAGACGCCGCCGGGCCGGATGTAGGCGTGATTCATGCGCAGGCCGGTGATGTTCTCGAACACGTCCAGGATCAGCTCGCGTTCGCGGAAACCGAACAGCATCGGGGTCAGCGCGCCCAGTTCCATGCCGCCGGTGGCCAGGGCCACCAGGTGCGAGGAGATGCGGTTGAGTTCCATGAGCATGACGCGAATGACGCTGGCGCGCTCCGGAATATCGTCGGTGATGCCGAGCAGCTTCTCCACGCCCAGGCAGTACGCCGTCTCGTTGAAGAACGGCGAGAGATAGTCCATGCGGGTGACGAAGGTGACGCCCTGTACCCAGCTGCGGTATTCGAGATTCTTCTCGATGCCGGTGTGCAGGTAGCCGATGCCGCAGCGGGCCTCGGTGACGGTCTCGCCCTCGATCTCCAGAATCAGGCGCAGCACCCCGTGTGTGGAGGGGTGCTGGGGGCCCATGTTCACGACGATGCGTTCCTCGGCCGCGCCGTCCAGCGCTGCGGAGATCTCGTCCCAGTCGTTGCCGACGGCGGTGAATTCCCGTTCGGGAGTGGGAGAGACGGGTGTATCCGGCGTACCTGTCTCGGTACGCCGGGTGTCGATGTCGTTCATCAGTGGTATGCCCTCCGCTCGTCGGGCGGCGGGATGCGCGCGCCCTTGTACTCGACCGGGATCCCGCCGAGCGGGTAGTCCTTGCGCTGGGGGTGTCCGCGCCAGTCGTCCGGCATCGCGATCCGGGTCAGCGACGGGTGCCCGTCGAAGAGGATGCCGAAGAAGTCGTAGGTCTCCCGCTCGTGCCAGTCCGTCGTGGGGTAGACGGCATAGAGCGAGGGGAGATGCGGATCCGCGTCGGGCACCGAGACTTCCAGGCGCACCCGGCGGTTGTGGGTGATCGAATTCAGGTGGTAGACGGCGTGCAGTTCCCGGCCCTTGTCGTCCGGGTAGTGCGCGCCGCTGACGCCCAGGCACAGCTCGAAGCGCAGCGGCTCCTTGTCGCGCAGGGTCTGGGCCACCAGCGGCAGGTGCTCACGCCGCACGTGCAGGGTCAGTTCGCCTCGGAAGACCACGATCTTCTCGATGGCCTCGGTGAAGACGCTGCCCAGCGCGACCCGCAGATTGGCGACCAGGTCGTCGAAGTAGCCGCCGTAGGGCGGTTCGGAACCGCCGGGCAGGCTGACCGTGCGCACCAGGCGGCCGTAGCCGGAGGTGTCGCCGGTGCCGGTGACGCCGAACATGCCGTGCTGGACGCCGATCACTTCCTCGGCGGCCGGTTCCGAGGCGGATTCCGGTGTGCCCGGTGCGGTTTCGGCGGGCGGCTCGATCGGCTGATTCGATTCGCCGTGTGCTTTCACGGCCTCCTCCGGGGGACTCTCCGTGCCTGTGGCTGAATCGAATGTCATCGCAACAGCCCCTTCAATTGAATGGTGGGCGTGCTGGCCAGCGCGGCGCGTTCGGCTTCGCGAATGGCTTCCTCGCGATCGACGCCGAGCGGCATTTCCTGAATCTTCTCGTGCAGCTTCAGGATCGCGTTCAACAGCATCTCCGGGCGCGGCGGGCAGCCGGGCAGGTAGATGTCGACCGGCACGACGTGGTCCACGCCCTGCACGATCGCGTAGTTGTTGAACATGCCGCCGCTGGATGCGCAGACACCCATGGCCAGTACCCATTTGGGTTCGGTCATCTGGTCGTACACCTGGCGCAGGACGGGAGCCATCTTCTGGCTGACCCGGCCCGCGACGATCATGAGATCGGCCTGGCGGGGGGAGGCGCGGAACGCCTCCATGCCGAAGCGGGCGATATCGAATCGCCCGCCGCCGGTGGCCATCATCTCGATCGCGCAGCACGCCAGACCGAATGTGGCGGGCCACAGCGAACTTTTACGCAGGTAGCCGGCCATTCCTTCCACTGTGCTCAGCAGGAATCCGCTGGGCAGTTTCTCCTCGAGACCCATGTCGAACTACTTCTCCATCGGATCGACCCCGCCAAGCGCGGGGTTGGTTTTCGGAATCCCCCTGTGCGGCAATCAATCCCAGCTGAGCCCGCCCCGCTTCCACTCGTAGGCGTAGGCCACCGAGACGTTGAAGATGAACAGCGCCATGGCGGCCAGGCCGAACAGGCCCAGCGAGTCGAAGTGCACGGCCCACGGGTAGAGGAAGACGATCTCGATATCGAAGATGATGAAAAGCATGGCGGTCAGGTAGTACTTGACCGGAAAGCGTTGTCCGGCAGGACTTCCGGGCCCGCCGCCGATGGCGTGCGGGGTGGGCTCGATACCGCACTCGTACGGTTCGAGCTTGGCCCGGTTGTAGCGTTTCGGGCCGATCAGCGACGCCAGGAACACGGAGAAGACCGCGAAGGCGGCGGCGACCGCGCCCAGGACAAGCGTGGGTGTTTCGATGTTCACAACAGCACTACCCCTCCTGCGAGCTGGACGACGCGAAATACGGACGCAGCTGCCGACGCACGGGGGCGGATGGACTGATGCGCCTCCCGTGCGCGGTGTGAGCTAGGGCACAGACTACAACTCACGCGACAAGATACATGACGATTCACCACTGCGTTTGATCGAATTCAGAACAGTCTTTTATGACCGAATAGACGCAATCGCCACCGTCACGTGACAGAAACAACTCTCGTAACTCTCAGGGGTTCCACCCCTGAAACCCCAGGTCATCCGGGCCCGCCTCACCCGCTGGGGGTTTCACTTCCGAAACCTGGTCACGCGGGTTCGAATCGCCCGATTGGGGTTTCAGGGGTGAAACCCCTGAACTCTCTTGTTCAACGCCCGCTTCAGGCGGCGGAACGGCTCCGGAGTACGCCGAGGACCGCTTCGGTCAGGCGGATGGGGTCGATGGGGTGGGAGACCGCGGCATCGGCGCGCGACCAGTTCGCCAGCCAGGCGTCGTCCGGGCGACCGGTGATGACGACGATGGGCGGGCAGTCGGCGATTTCGTCCTTGAGTTGCTTCGCCAGGCCGAGTCCGCCGGTGGGTGCGGATTCGCCGTCGAGGATCAGCAGATCGGGCGCATCGGTGTCCATGTGCTCGATGACCACCGGACCGGTGGCGACCTCGAGGTACTCGATGGGCGGTAGATCGGCATGCGGCCGTCTACCCAGCGCCAGCATGATCTGACTGCGGGAATCGGCGTCGTTGCTGTAGACCAGCACCCGCACCGCGGAGGAACGCTTCGCTTCGGCCACGCCCCGCATGGTACGTCCTGACTATGGGTGCAGGTGGCAGCTTCGCGTGAACCCGTGTGCGCGTCGCGTTTTCGCCGGACGCGAGACAAGTCGATCACAATCGATACCCAATTCACGCCCGGTAGCATCCGGAAAATGCGGGGTGACATCGACGAACGGCTCATCGAAACCGACGCCTGGACCGATGAGATGGTGGGGGCGGCCGGGATTCCGGCGATCGATGTGCCGCTGGTGACGGTGGGCGGCGGCCAGGTCCTCGCGGGAATGGAGCGCGAGGCGCAACGGATCGGGTTCGCGCAATCGCTGTACAAGGGGCAGGTGCGCATGGTGCGCAAGCGGCGCGGCGGCGGTTACTACACCATTCTCACCCCACCGGCCGGGGCCACCCGGACCAAGCGAATTGCTTTTCGCAGCACCTATGTTCACATCGCCATCGGCTATCCCGGCCTGCGCCTGCTACCGGATCTCCAGGCGTATCGGGAGAAATACCGCGATCCGGCACGGGTGGTGAATGCCTATGAGCCGCACGAGCACGTTTATCAGGCCCTGCAACGACGTCCCGGAACCGTCATGGTGCGCGGCAGCGGAATAGTTGCCAGCCGGGTGCTGCAACGCCTCATCGACGATCGCGATCGCCTGGGCCTCCATACCCAGATCCTGCATTTGTTCCGGACCTATGTCGCCGGCCCGCACGGGTCGAGTGTTTTCATGCGCAAGGGCGGTGACGGCTGGGCGTATCAGGGCTTCAATTGGCCCAAGGCGACCTGGGGCGGACAGTTGAAGACCCGGTTACGCAAACTCGAAGGCCGGGAACGGGCCGCCCTGCTGAAAACCATGGGCGGCACCAACGCCAGCGTGGTCACCACCATCGACCCGGACCGGTACGCACCCTTGCCTTTCCGGCCGCCGGAGCGCCCCTTCGATACGCACGCCGACTACGTCATCGACTGCACCGGACTGGAAGCCGATATACGCGAGCACCGGCTGCTGGCCGACCTGCTCGCGCACACCGGGGCGCGCCGCAATCCGCTGGAGCGACTCGATGTCGAACCCACCTTCGAGCTCATCGGCGCCCGCAGCGCACCCGGCCGGCTGTACGCTTCGGGCAGCGCCACGCTCGGCGGGTACTACGCGAGCGTCGATTCCTTTCTCGGATTGCAGTACGCCGCATCGGAAATCGCCGACGATCTGGCTGGGCTCGGCTTCTGCCGCAAGTTGCACGCGCTGCGCTCGGTGCACCAATGGTGGCTGTGGATGCTGAACAAGAAGCTTCCGGAATGACCCCGACCCTCAACGGCCGGCTGCAGACCCGGGTGCTGGTGCTCGGCGTGGTCGGGTTTCTCGTGGCTGCGGTCCTGACGCCGCTGTTGCCGAGCGGGGCGTTGTCGCTGGGGCAGGCGTACCGGATGACCTTGTCGATCCTGGCGGCGGTCGTGCTCGCCGGCATCGGGTGGGAACTCCTGTACCACTTCCTGCAGCAATTCCGATGGGAGAAGGACTGGCCAACCCTGTTCGGGCTGGTGACCATCGTGAACGAGGGTCTTCTCATGGGGCTGCTGGTGTACCGGACGACCGTCGTGGTGCCACGGGACCTACGGCCCTCGGCGCTCGCTTTCACGATCGATTTCGTCCTCACCTGGCTGGCGTTCTGGCTGTTCGTCAACGGCCCGATCCGGGTACTGCTGCCACGGTGGCGGTTCAACGGAGGCCGGATCGTATGACGGGGCGGGTGGAGGTGTTGCCCGGCGGGCACCTGGTGGCGTGTGTGGACGGTGTGGTGCTGGTCGTCGCGCATCGGGAGGACGGGCCGGTCGGTCCCGGATCGGAATCGATCGCGGTGCTGGACAAGCTCGGTGAGCTGGTGCAGGAGGCTGCCGCGCGGGAAACGCGCCGCACCGGACGCACTTTCGCGCGGCTGGTCTCGACCTGGCTGATGGGGCGCGAGGACGAGGAGCAGGTCGAGTTCGGTGTGCTCACCCCCGGATCGCGGGCCCTGGCGGTGTTCCTGCACGGCGGGATCACCGCGATCCTGGAAGGGGAGGACGGGCGGGTAGTCCTGCACGGCAGCGATGCGGGTTTCACCGTCGATCGGGTGGTGGATCCCATCCCCGCGCGTGCGGCCGCGGTATTCGTGGATGAGGATCCGGCACGCGACGAGCTGCCGGCGCCGGGCGTGTGGTCGCTGCGCGAAGGCCGGATGCCCGGTTCGGGTGCGGTGCTGTGGCTCGGTGACTCGGATGTATCCGCGGCGAGCAACCCCCGGATCGCGCTTCGCGAACGGCCTGTCAAGGCGAGCGACAACCGCGACGTGAGCGGGCCGAAAAGCCCTGTGGCGGCAGCGAATGCATATCAGCACGCGATGCCATCCGCCTCGGGCGCCGAGGCGCAGGCGACTCCGGCGCGGGTCCGGAGCGGCGTGGTGGTGCGCGGGTTCAAGTGTGCGCGCGGGCATTTGAACGACCCGCGGGTGTCGTTTTGCACCACGTGCGGAATTCGCATGGACCAGTCCACGTGCGTGCTGGTCGAGGGCGCGCGGCCACCGCTGGGCGTACTGCTCCTCGACGACGGCAATTCGTACGTTCTGGACGAGGACCTGGTGATCGGGCGGGAACCGGAACGATCGGAGCGGGTGCGGCGCGGTGCGAAACCGGTACGGCTGGCCGACGTCTCGGGCGGCATGTCCCGGGTGCACGCCGAGATCCGGTTGACCGAATGGGAGGTGACCGTGCTCGATCGCGGTTCGGCCAACGGAACGCACATCAAGCTGCCCGGGCGGGTCGAGTGGGCGCGCGCCGTGCCGGGGCATCCGGTCGCGCTGGAACCGGGCAGTCAGGTGATGCTGGGCGGTCGCGTGTTCACCTTCGATTCCCAGCATCAGTCGCTGTGATGGCACGGTCCGGTGGCGGCCTGCCGGGTCAAGCGGCCTGAACATCCGGATCGGCCGCGCCGGGATCCCGACCTGCTCGGCCTTGCGCCGTACCCAGCGTGTCCGCGCCCCGACGCCCTCGCGTCCGGTTAGGTATCGCCGCGTAATCTTTGCTGTTCACCCGGGGCAAATCGCGCGATCCTGTTAAGCATCGATGGTCCCGAGGGTTGGCGGTGGACATATGCGAATCTCCGAAATCCTGCGCCGGAAAGGCGCCGACGTAGTCACGATCGCACCCGATGCAACGGTGCGCGAACTGCTGAGAGTGCTTGCGGCGCACAATGTGGGCGCGGTCATCGTGTCCCCGGACGGCGGGCTCATCTCCGGGATCGCCTCGGAGCGCGATATCGTCCGGCACCTGCACACCTATGGCGCGGACCTGCTGGACCAGCCGGTTTCGGCGATCATGACCGCGGCCGTGCACACCTGCTCGCCGGAGGACCGGGTCGAAACCCTCAACGCCACCATGACCGAACACCGGGTCCGGCATCTACCGGTGGTGGCCGGCGGGCGCATGGTCGGCATCGTCAGCATCGGCGATGTGGTGAAGAGCCAGATCTCCGAACTGCAGACCGAACGCGAGCATCTGGTCCGCTACCTGCACGGCTGAAAAATGGGGATTGTTCACCGGTCGGACAGCTGAAAGAGTGTTCACCGACGCTTCGGTCGCCCGCATCGCGGATACCTTCGCGCTCGACCTTTGTTCAGCCCGATACCCTGGTGACGGGGCATCGACCCTCGAGAATGTGACTGCTCCACCACATGAGTGCTCCACTGTCGGCGAATCGAATTCCCGAACTGGTGTCCATCATCATCCCCGTGTACAACGGGCTGCCGGATCTCGACGAACAACTCGACGGACTGGCGCACCAGGATTACACCGGCGAATACGAAGTCCTGGTGAGCGATAACGGGTCGAAAGACGGGCTGCGCGAACATATCGAGGGACATCCGCTCACCGCGAAACTGCGATTGCGGTATGTCGACAGTTCCGCCAAACGCGGGGCGCCGTTCGCCCGCAACAATGCGGCCGCCGTCGCCACGGGTGATTTCCTGGCATTCGTGGATCAGGACGATCGGGCGCACGCGGGCTGGCTGAGCGCGATGGTGCGCACCGCCGCCGAGTTCGACGCGGTGAGCGGAGCCATCGAAAGCGACAGCCTCAACGATCGCAGGTCCTCGACCTGGCGTCCGGTGCCGCCGCCGGAGCAGGGCTTCGCCACACATTGGATGCCGTTCGCGAACGGGAACAATACGGCGTACTGGCGCACGGCCTTCGAAAAGATCGGCGGCTACGACGAATCCCTGTTCACCGGCGCGGACGATGTGGACATCTCGTGGCGGTTGCAGCAGTCCGGGCAGAAACTCGGGCACGCGCCCGATGCGATGATCGCCTACCGGCTGCGCCGGAATTTCCGGGACGCGTGGAGCCAGTGCTTCGATTACGGGTACACCTACGCCGAGGTGTGCATGAAGCACCGGCCGCTGGGCTGCCCGCGAATTCCTTTCCGCGCCACGCTGCTTTCGCTGCTGACGGCGGTCGTGTGCAATCCGCTGAATCCGTTCACCCGCAAGATCGTGCCGACCGGATTGTGGATCATGCACACCGCCGGGCTCATCGGGCGCGTGCGGGCCAATATCCGGCACCGCACCTACACCGGTTAGCCGGCGCCGCCGAGGCGGTTCGAAGGTTGTCGGAGCGCCCGATTAACCTTCGAAGCCTTGGGTGTAGCGGCGACGGGTGAGGTGGATGGGCAAGAATCGGCGGCATCGGGAGCGGCAGCGGGCCGCGGCGGGCGATGCGGGGTTCGTGCTCGGCGCATCCGGGCTCGGGGACGATTCGACTGCGGAGCAGGTCGGTCAGGCGATTCTGGCGGGCGCTTTGGCCGTGGCCCGGGGCAATGCGAAGGCGGCACGGCAGTGCGCCGACGATCTGGGCGCGCTGCCCGCGCTGGGTCCGGGCGCGGATTCGGCCGCGCGGCAACTCGTTTCGGCGGTGTTCCGCAACGGGTGGCTGCCGGGCGATATCGATCAGGTGGCGCGCCGCCGGGTGGACGAGTTCGCGCGGAGCTATCTCATCGACGCGATGGCCGCCCACGTACGGCCGTTCCCCGCCGAGACCGTCGACCCGACCTGGCTGGCCCAGCTCGACGAAGCCGAAGCCACGATCTGGTGGTCGGCCGGAGAACCGCACTTCGGACAATGGGCGGGCAAGCAATTGCTGACGCCGGTCGAAGCGCTCACCACCGTGCTCGAAGCGCTCGCCCTGCTCCTGCAACTTCCTGCGATGCCGCTCATCCGCCCCCTGCCCGGCACCGCGAAACCGGAACTGCGCAGCCACCACGCCGTCGACGAGAAGGTGCTCGGCCGAGTGCGTGGTCTGCTCGCCAAAGCCGAATCCACCGCCTTCCCCGAGGAAGCCGAAACCCTCTCGGCCAAAGCCCAAGAGCTGATGACCAGGTACGCCATCGATCAGGTGCTGGTCGACGCCGATCACCGCGCCGTCGATCTGCCCGGCGCCCGCCGCCTCTGGCTCGAAACCCCTTACGTCGATGCCAAAGCGCTGCTCGTGGACGCGGTCGCCAAAGCCAACCGCTCGCGTGTCATCCTGTCCGCCGAATGGGGTTTCGTGGCGATCGTCGGCGATGAAACCGACCTGGACGCAGTCGAACTCCTCACCACCTCGCTGCTGGTGCAGGCAACCCGGGCCATGATCGCCTCCGGCAACGACGACGACCGCAGCACTCAGGCGCGCAGCCGCACCTTCCGCAAATCCTTCCTCATCGCCTATGCCACCCGCATCGGCGAACGCCTGGCCGCCGCCGAACAGGCCACCATCGCGAAATCCGCTGCCCCCGAACGCCTGCTGCCGGTGCTGGCGGCGCGCCGCCAGGACGTGGACAAAGCCTTCGACACGTATTTCCCCGCCGCGAAATCCTCCCGCATCTCCGTCGGCAGCGCCGAAGGCTGGCAGGCCGGGCGCGATGCCGCCGACCGCGCTCAGCTCGCCGCGCACCGCGCGATCGGCGACACCCGGTAGGGGACTACTCGTCGAGCGCGTCGATAAGCGTCAGCAGCGCCGATCGCAGTGCGGCCCGCTGCTCCGGATCGAGGCGTTCCATCGCGACCGCGAAGCGTTGAATGCGGGCCGAGGTCAAGCCGCTCACCAGGTCGTGGGCCGATCCGGTCACCGAAAGCAGTTGGGCGCGGCCGTCTTCCGGATCGGCGTCGCGGGAGACGTAGCCGGCCTTCTCCAGACCGGTGATCATGCGGGACATGGTGGGCGCGCTGACCCGTTCCACCTGCGCGAGATCGCTCAAGCGCATGGGACCCGAACGGGCCAGCGTGGCCAGGGCGGAGGCCGAGCCGGGGCTCAGCGCGCCCAGATCCCCGGAGTGGCGCAGGAGCCGGATGGTGCGGCCGATCGCGTGGTAGAGATCGGCGGCTTCGGTGAGCTGCTCGGTGTCGGCGACACTCGCGGACTCGGTCAGCACATCCTCCTGCGTCATGGGGTCAGATTCCCGCGCGGTCGGCTTCGCGGAGTTCGGTGGCCTCGTCGAGAACCTTCGGAGTACCGGCGAACCACGACGCCACCGCGCCGATCAGCATCATAAGGGCCGCGCCGAGGAACACGACCACCAGGCCGGAATGGAACGGACCGGAGATCAGGTTCGGGAAGAACTCGCGTCCGGTGAGCACATCGGCGTGCACGCCCGGCTGGTTCAGCACGCCGCTGTGCCCCAGCAGTTCCTCGATCGGGTTGTAGCCGAGGAAGGCGGCGAACAGGCTGCCCACCGGAGGCAGATCCGCGACCTGGCCGGCGACCTGGGCGGGGACGCCCTGGGCCTGCAGGCCCGAGTTCATGGCGTCCGGCAGCGGACCGGACAGGCCGATGATCATGAGCGAGAAGAAGATTCCCATGGACAGCGCCATACCGCCGTTGAACAGGGTGCCGCGCATGCCCGAGGCGACGCCGCGCTGGGACGCCGGGACGCTGTTCATCACCTCGGCGGTATTGGGGGAGGCGAACATGCCCGAGCCCAGGCCGTTGAGCAGGATGATGGCGGCGAACGCCCAGTAGTTGAAGTCGGCCGGAATCACCACCAGCAGAACGAAAGTCGCCGCGGTGATGACCATGCCGAGGGTGGCGAACAGGCGGGTGCCGTACTTGTCCGACAGCCAGCCCGACACCGGTCCGGCGGCCAGGAAGCCGATGGTCAACGGCAGCAGGTAGATACCGGCCCACAGCGGCGTGGCCTCGTAGTCGTATCCGTGCAGCGGCAGCCAGATGCCCTGCAGCCACACGATCAGCATGAACTGCAGGCCGCCGCGGCCGATCGAGGACATGAGGCCGGCCAGATTGCCGAACGCGAACGCCCGGTTCTTGAACAGCGACAGCTGGAACATGGGCTGGGCGACCTTGGTTTCGATCCAGCAGAACAGCACCAGCAGCGCCAGCCCGCCGGCCACGGCGCCGATCACCCACGGGTTGCCCCAGCCGGTGGCCGAATCACCGTACGGCTGAATGCCGTACGTGATGCCCGTCAGCAGCGCGGTGAGTCCCAGCGCGAACGTGACCGTGCCGGGCAGGTCGAGTGATCCCGGCGTCCGTGCCCCGAAGTCGTGCAGCGACCGGTAGGACCACACGGTGCCCAGAATGCCGAACGGCACGCTCACCCAGAAGACGGCCTTCCAATCCCACTCCGACAGCACGCCGCCGATCACCAGGCCCAGGAACGAACCGGCCACCGCCGCAACCTGATTGATGCCCAGTGCGAATCCGCGCTGCTGCACCGGGAACGCGTCGGTCAGGATCGCCGTGGCGTTGGCCATCAGCATGGCGCCGCCCACGCCTTGGATCACGCGCCACACGATCAGCCACATGGCGCCTCCGCCGTGCGTGAACGGATCGAACGACAACGCGATCGCCGACACCGTGAACACCACGAACCCGAGGTTGTAGATCCGCACCCGCCCGAACATGTCGCCCAGCCGCCCGAACAGCACCACCAGTACCGCCGACGCCAGCAGGAATCCCATGAGCAGCCACAGCAGATAGCTCACGTTCCCCGGCTCGAGCGGATTCAGCCCGATCCCGTGGAAGATGGCCGGCAGCGAAATGATCACGATCGAGGAGTTGATGGTCACCATCAACATCCCCAGCGTCGTGTTCGACAACGCCACCCACTTGTAATGCGGATGATCCCGGTCGACCCGAAGCCGCCGTCGAATGGTCTTCACATCATCGGCGTCCAAGCCGGTGGTGGGAGCCGTAGCCATCTGAGCCTCCCCAGGAGTCGAACAGTGCGAACAGCGTCCCAATATAGTTGCATTACGCTAACTAACGAAATCCGGCGGTCGGTTCGCCTGGTCAACCCATCGAAACCGGCGTCTGGCTCCTGCTTCCGAGGCGCGCCACAATACGTCCGGGAGGGAACAGGCCATGTTGAGAAGATCCGCCATCTACACCGATCCGCCTACTGAACTCACCCCGGGCCAACTGCATGCAGCACTCGCGAAAGCCCGGCGAGCGGCGCGCGAATCCCGGCGATCCTTCCGGACCGCCCGCGGCCAATACCGCCGTTATCGCGCGGCGGCGGGCGCGATCTATCTGGACTGGCCGCGCTGGCACACCGAATATCTCCGCGAGTACCGCATCGGACACAACTGGATCGGCCCCGACCCCGGGAACCACATCGGCGGTTGATTGCCCACCCCGAGCGGATTCATGGCTCGGGGTGGGGAGTTGCTCAGCTGAGGCGGACTTCGGCGGTGGCGAGGCCGAAGATCTTGCGGCCGCCGGACTTCGCGGTGATGACGAGGACGGCGGTCTTGGTTTCGGGGTCGAGGGATTTCACGCGGGCGGTGAACTCCACGGTCCCGGCGGATTCGGCTTCGATGATGGTGTAGTTGGAGAGGCGGACGTTGTAGCGCAGGAGGGCGCCGGGATCGCCCAGCCAATCGGTGACGAAGCCGGCGCCCAGGGCCATGGTGAGCATGCCGTGGGCGATCACGTCGGGGAGACCGGCTTTGGCGGCGATGGCCCCGTCCCAGTGGATGGGGTTGGCGTCGCCTGCCACGCCGGCGTAGTTGACCAGGTCGCCGCGGGTGAGGCGGGCGGTGCGGGGCGGGAGTTCGGTTCCTACCGAGAGCTTTTCGAAGTCGACGGCGGTGCGGGGGAGGCGGTCGCGGCTCGCGGTGGAGTGGGGGCCGTAGTCCGGGGTGGAGGGAGCGGCCGGATCGGTCACGGCGGTGCGTTCGATGCCGTGCATGATCACGCGCTCGATGGCGGGGGTGATGTCGGCGTCGACGTCTTCGGCGGTGAGACCGAGGACGGTGGTGTGCATGATCTGGACGATTTCGCCGGATTGGGCGGTGAAGGTATTGGTGACGGTCAGCAGGTCGCGGCCGGCGACGGTGCGCACCGCGGTCAGTTCGACGTCGCTGGTGACGCGGTCACCGGTGACGACCGGCTGATACATCTCGAAGACCTGGTCGGTCTGGACGTACACGCCGTATCCGGTGATGACGGATTCGAAGAGGCGGCGGTTGGCCAGCATGGCGACAATCGAGAAGAACGTGGTCGGGGCGACCAGTCCGTCATAGCCGAGTTCGTTCGCGGCGGCCTCGCTCCAGTGCGCGGGATGGAAGTCCTGCACGGCACGGGCGTATTCGCGGATCTTCTCGCGACCCACCTCGTAGTAGTCGTCGAGGCGATAGTGGTGCCCGACCAGCGCGGCCGTATCGAACGTCGCTTCCACCAAGGTGCTCCTAACTTCACATTCCCCCGGCATCGCCCGAAAATTTCTCCGGAAATCTCCGGACGATGTGTCGAGATCCGGTCGGCGGCTCCGACCTTGGGCTGACAGTAGTTCAAACCCCTTGCCCAGGAGATCATCATGACCACCCTGAACACCTTCATCTGGTTCGAGCAGTCCGCCGAGGAAGCCGCCGAGTTCTACGTCGCGACCGTCCCCGGATCCAAGATCCACGAGGTCACCCGCAACGCCGACGGTTCCGCCTTCATCGTCACCCTCGACCTCGCCGGCCACGCCGTCACCATCATGAACGGCGGCCCCGACCACCCCCTCACCGACGCCATCTCCCTCCAGGTGGTCGTCGACACCCAGGAAGAGATCGACCACCTGTGGGCAGCCCTCACCGACGGCGGCGCCCCCGGCCCCTGCGGCTGGCTCACCGACCGCTACGGCCTGAGCTGGCAGGTCGCCCCCGCCGCCATGCCGACCCTGATGAGCGGCACCCCCGAACAGGCCCTCGCCGTCGCCATGTCCCTCCGCGCCATGTCCAAGATCGACCTCAAAGTCCTCCAGGACGCCTACGACCGCGCCTGATCCGCACCCCTACCCGCATTGCCGCCCATGTGAGTCATCGCATGGGCGGCGATGAAGGTGTGTAAGCGGGATACCGCGGGTGTCGGGCGATGCGTGCCGGAAACCAGTCCGATGCTGCGGATGGGCGGGTTCCGCAGGGTCACCGGGTGCAGCTCAGGGTGCGGCGTCTCCGGTGCAGGGAGCAGCGCGATGCCCAGGCCGTGGCCGACCAATGCGCGCAGGGTATCGAATTCGGTGATCTCGAACGCGACGACCGGGGTGAATCCCGCTTCGGCGCACCGGGAATCGAGCAGCCGGCGCAAGTGATAGCTGGGTGGGTTGGCGATGAATCGTTCCTCGGCCAACTCGGCCAGGTCCACGGATTCCCGTCCGGCCAGCCGGTGCCGGCGAGCGACGTACAGCTGAATGGGCTGATACCCCAAGACCGTCGAGGGCAGATCGTCGGGCGCCGGAATCATCACGGCAAGGTCCAAGCGACCGGTCCGTATCTGTTCCGCGAGTGCCTCCCCGTGCGCCTGCACCAAATGCAATCTGATTCGCGGCGCGCTCCTGTGGAAGTCCGCCAGCAGCGCCGGCACACTGACCGGCCCGAGACTGAGCGGAAATCCGAACCGCACCAGACCCGTTTCGGGATCGGCGTTCCCACGCACCACATTGACCGCATCGTCCAGGCCACGCACCAGCTCCCGGGTCCGTTCGAACAACTCGCGCCCCGCGGGCGTGAGCGTGATTCCACGACCGACCGGTTGGAAAAGCTGAATCCCAACCGCCTTCTCGACCGCCTTCAGCCTGCGGCTCAAAGATGACTGCGGCACGCCCAGTACCTGCGCCGCCCGTGTGACGTGCCCCTCACCGGCTGCGGTATCGAAGGCCGCGAGCAGCGGCGCGAGCGCCTCCAACTGCGCATACGGCGACTGATCCATATTCGGATCGTATTGGCTCGCAATCGATATTGGACGGATGAATCTGCCCGGTGTGACGATTCCCGCAGTACCAGAGCGGGAGGCGTCAAATGGCAGCACAGGCAATGGAATCCCTTGCGGCTCCGGAGGTTCTGGATGTCGCACTGATCGGCGGCGGCATCATGTCCGCGACGTTGGGCGCGATGTTCGCACGCCTGCAACCGGACTGGTCGATAACGCTGTTCGAGCGCCTCGATCACCTGGCCGCGGAGAGTTCCGATCCCTGGAACAACGCAGGTACCGGGCATTCGGGATTCTGCGAGCTGAACTACATGCCCGACCCGGACGATCCGGCCAGGGCCGCGGAGATCGCCCGGCAGTTCCGGCTGTCGCGGGAATTCTGGAACACGCTCGGGAACCAGGATTTCGTGACTCCGACCCCGCACCTCGATGTCGTCTTCGGCGCGCGGGATGTGGATTACCTGCGGGCCCGATACAAAACCATGACGGCGCTGCCCGCGTTCGAGGCGATGGAGTTCACCGAGGATCCCGAGCAGATCGCGCAATGGGCGCCGCTGCTGATGGATGGCCGCGAACCCGGCGAGCCAATGGCGGCAACCCGCTTCGAGGGCGGCACCGACGTGGATTTCGGTGCGCTCACCCGGCTACTCGTGGACGGCATGAAGACCACGGGCACACAGGTCCACCTCGGCCAAGAGGTGATCAAGCTCCGCAAGGAGGCCGACGTCTGGTCGCTCACCGTACGCGACCGAACGACCAAGCGCCGACATACCGTGCGAGCACGTTTCGTCTTCGTCGGGGCGGGCGGCTACTCCCTGAAACTGCTGCAACGGGCCGGGATTCGGGAAGTGGACGGTTACGCGGTCTTCCCATTCGGCGCACAGTTCCTGCGCACCGACAATCCAGACGTGGTCGCCCGTCACCAGGCGAAGGTGTACAGCCAAGCCGCGCTGGGCGCACCGCCGATGTCCGTCCCGCACCTGGACAAACGACTGGTCGACGGCACCGAATCACTGCTGTTCGGCCCGTACGCGACCTTCAGCACCAGGCTCCTCAAGCACGGCCGCCTCATCGACCTGTTCACCACCATCCGCCTCCGCAATATCGCGGTTCTGCTGGCCGCCGGCCTTCAGAATCTGTCCCTGGTGGTCTATCTGCTGAGTCAGCTCGTCGCCACTCGCCGCCGCAAATTCGCGGAGCTGCAACGTTTCTACCCCTCCGCCGCCCCTGCGGACTGGACCCTGATCCAGGCCGGCCAGCGCGCCCAGGTCGTCAAACCGCACCCGGGCAAGGTCGGCGAGCTGACCTTCGGCACCGAACTGGTCACCGCCGCGGACGGCAGTATCGCCGGTCTGCTCGGTGCATCTCCCGGAGCGTCGACGGCTCCGGCGATCATGGCCGACCTGTTGGGCCGGTGCTTCCCCGCCCGCTACCCCGAGTGGGAACCGGCTCTCCGGGGCCTCATGCCCACGCTGCCACCCTCTAATGTCGAGTTGTGAGCTTCGAAGAAATGAGCAGGTTTCATCCGGTGGTGGATGTGCGGCCCGCCGATGAGCCCTGGCCTGAAATGGTTTGGCCGATTCCTGACGGCACGGAGCTCGTGGGGACCACGGTGGTGCTGACGCCGTTGGATCCGGCGAAGGATGCCGACGGGCTGTTTGATGCGCTCGACCATGATGATGTCTGGGCGCACGTGCCTTGGCGGCCGGCCGGGCCGGAGGAGTTCCGGGCGCATCTCGAAGCTCGGTGTGCGTTGCCGGATTGGCAGCTTTGGACTGTGCGGCTGCGGCGGGTGGTGGCGGGGATCGAAGCGGATCGCGTGGTGGGGGTTTCCGCGTATCTCGGAGTTTCGGCGCGGGATGCTGCGCTGGAGATCGGGTTCACGCTTTATGACCCGGCGGTGTGGGCTACGAGTGTCAATCCTGAGGCCAAGCTGCTGCTTCTCGAGCATGCGTTCGAGAAGTTGAATGTCGGGCGGGTGCAGTTGAAGACCGATGTGCGCAATCGTCGGTCGCAGCAGGCGATCGCGCGACTGGGTGCGCAGTACGAGGGGGTGTTGCGGCGCAACTTCCGGCGGTCGGACGGCACGATTCGGGACAGTGTGTTGTTCTCGATCATCGCCGAGGATTGGCCGGTGGTAAGGGCGCGGTTGACCGAACGGCTTGCGGGGCAATGACAGTGCGGGGGGTCAGCACGTTGTGGCCGGCGGGCGAGGCGGAGGGGAAGTGCGCGGCGGTGGTGACCATCGCGGATCTGAAGCTTGATCATCGGATCTTTGCCGCTGACCCGGATGAACCGAATCCGATCTGGCGGCAGCCGGTGCGCGAGGTGGCGACCGTCGCGTATCGGCACGAGGTGTTTCGGGATCTCGAGGACGAGCGGATTCGTGCGGCGTTCGAGGCATTCGGGGGCGGAATGTATTCGGTGCGAAGACATTCCGGTCAGGGCCGGAAACTGGAACAGCGGGATCGATGGCAGCTCGATGCCGAGGAGGTGTACTGCCGCACGGTATCGGAGCTCGCGGAGTCGCTGCGCGTGCTGCCGGTGCGGTCGCGGGCGCTGTGCCGGTTGCGGGATCAGCTCGCGGAATACATCGCGGGGGACTGGTTCCGCAGCCTGGTCGGCGACCGCGCGGAAGTGCATGCGGCGCTGGACGAGATCCGATACACCGTTCAGGTGAACGGCCGCAAAGTGGTGGTCGATCGTTACCGTGGCCAGCCGGACTACACCGAGACTTTGGCCGCCGCCTTCGCCCGATTCCGGCCCGGCGATACGGAAGGACCGGAACCCGTGGTCGATCCGTGGCCGGACATGAACGAGGTCGAGGAACAGCTCATCGCCGCCGTCACCGAACAGTTTCCGGACGTGTTCGAAAGACTTGCGCGGCATGCGCGGCGGTTTCGGGACTTCGTCGATCCGATGCTCAAGCGGGTCGATGCCGAAATGCGTTTCTACCTGGGCTATTCGCGATTCGTGCGCGGACTCGGCGAGCGCGGGCTGACCTTCTGCTATCCGGAGGTCACCGAACGGTTCGACGGCATCGTCGCCGAGGGCGCGTTCGATGTGATGCTCGCGCGGGCGCGTCACGGGGATCCGGCGGCGGTGGTGGTGCGCAATGACATTCGACTCGACGATCCCGAACGCCTGATCGTGGTGACCGGCCCGAACCAGGGCGGGAAGAGCACCTTCGCGCGCATGGTCGGCCAGCTCGCCTACCTCACCGCCCTGGGTTGTCCCGTGCCGGGAACCCGTGCCCGAATGCTGCTGCCGGACAAGGTGTTCACCCACTTCGTGCACGAGGACGATATCGCCGACGCCGGTGGCGCGCTGGCGCAGGAGCTCGCCCGGATGCGGGAGATCCTGGACGCGGTCACCGACCGCAGCGTGGTGGTGATGAACGAGAGCTTCAGCACCACCACGGCCGCCGACGCGGTTTCCATCGGCGGTGAAGTGGTGCGCAGACTCATCGATCAGGGCGCGACGGGGGTGTACGTGACGTTCCTGGAGGAGCTCGCCGGCTTCGGTCCGGAGGTGGTGAGCATGGTGGCGGGCGTGGATTCGGACGCCGACGCCACCCGGACCTTCCGGATCGAACGCCGCCCACCGGACGGTCTGGCCTACGCCGCGGCGGTCGCGCACCGGCACGGGCTGACCTACGACGCCATCCGGGAGCGCGTGCGATGATCCCGATCGGACTGCTCCAACCGCCCGGACAGCGAGTGCCGGTCGCGCGCAATGGCGATGCGGTGGCCGAGGATCTGGGTCTCGCGGACCTCTACACGGCGATGGCGGCCGGTGACGACTTCATCGCCGAGGTGGCGAAAGCCGTTGTCCCGGTGAGCCTCACCGATCCCGACATCATTCGCTACCGCCAGCAGGTGCTGGCCGACTTCTGCGCCGATCCCGCACTGCTGCACGAGCTGTACGCCGTGGCCACCGAGGCCACGACCGTGCGCCGCTGGACGGTCATGGCGCTGCAATCGCTCGAAGGACTGGTCGGCCTGCTGCGGCGACTGCGGCAGATCTGCGAGAAGCACCCCGCCGGCACCTCGGCGGGACTGCGCCGCTTCCGCGAAATCCTCGCCACCCAGCTGGACGACGACTACCTCGCGGTTCTCGAAAAGCACCTGGCCGCACTGTATTTCGAACACGGCATGCTGTTCAGTGCCGCCCTCGGCACCGGCAACAAGATCGACCATGTGATCCTGCACGAACCCCCGGCGGCGGCCAAGCGATCACTGTTCGGCACTCGCGGCGGCAGCACCTTCACCGCGTTCGAGAACTTCGAATTCCATGACGGCGATCCCCTGAAGATCGTCACCGCCCCCGCGCTCGCCATCGTCAAGGCGGTGGTCGGCCGGGTCGCCGAGAACGTACAGGGCTTCTTCCACCAGCTCCGCACCGAATTGGCCTTCTATCTGGGTTGCGTGAACCTGCGCGACCGGCTGACCCGCACCGGTGTCCCGACGTGCTTCCCGACCCCCGCGCCCCTCGGCCACCCGATCCTGTCGGCCACCGACCTGCGCGACCCGATTCTGACACTGGGCGGCACCGACGTCATCGGTACCGATATCGACGCCGCCGCAATCACTTTCACGGTGGTGACCGGAGCCAACAGTGGCGGCAAATCCACCTTCCTGCGCGCGGTCGGCTGCGCCCGGCTGATGCTGCAGGCCGGCATGTTCGTCACCGCCCGCACCTGCACCGCCGATCTCCGCGACGGCCTGTTCACCCATTTCGTGCGCGCCGAGGACCCGGCCATGCGCCACGGCCGCCTCGACGAGGAGCTGGCCCGCCTGCGCGCACTCACCGACCAGCTCCGCCCGCACGGCATCCTGCTCTGCAACGAGCCGTTCGCCTCCACCAATGACCGCGATGCCGCCGCCATCGCCGACCCGATCCTGTCAGCGCTGCTCGATGCCGGCGTGCAGATCGTGCTGGTCACCCACCTGCACGAGTTCGCCCGGCAGCGCTACACCGCCGGACACCCGACGGACCTGTTCCTGCGCGCCGGACGCGATCCCAGCGGACGGCGCACCTACCGGCTGACGCCCGGCGCTCCCGAGGCGACCAGTCACGGGGCCGACATCTTCGCCCAGGTCTTCGGGTACGCGCCGGGCGCGAATCCACCACGCGGACAGGATCAGTAGCCACACGCTCCACAGGACGTACCCGGCGAAATTGACCTGCTGCGTGCCGGGTACACCCCACGGCGCGGCCACGCCGACCGCGATCGCCGCCGCGGAGAGCACTCCGAGCGTCGCCAACCAATGCGGAAAACCGCTGCGCGACAATCGGATCGCGACGATTGCGGTCCAGGCAGCGGTCAGCAGGTAGCCCAGCGTCTCGCCGAGGAACGAGCCGAGCACGACGTTCACGGTTTCGAAGGCCCGTGCGGCGGTGGATCCGTCGCCGTCGGCCAGGGCGGTGTCGGCGATGAACGGGACGAACAACGGCCAGCGCAGCAACCCGACCACCTGAACGGCGGCAGCGGCTACACCGGCCCGGACGCCCCAGCGCATGAGCGTCGAGTCGTCGGTCCGGCCGATGGCGATCGCGATGGGGGCCAAGAGGAATGCCCCGATCGCCAGGACCCCGAACCAGGCCATGACCGCGGTCTGGTTCGCCCGGAACAGCGTGAGCACCTCGGCCGTCGGACGACCGAGAACGTGCGGGTAATCGAATGCCGCCGACAGTCCGGTGAATGCGGCATTGGCGCAGACGACGGCGGCGATGAGCAGGAGTGCGGTGGATATGCGAGAGCTTGCCTTCATGTCCATGACGGTAAAACGGATCAGAGGTTCCAATCAAGAGCAGTGCTCACATTTTATTGCATCGTTCTCCAGCTGGTAATCTCCCGGGGATGATGAGGACTTCATGGCGAGGGGCAGTGAGTCTGACGGTCGCGGCGGCCTGCGTGACGCTGACGGCATGTGGCGGAAGCGGTTCCGGATCCGGCACAACAACCACCCAGCGAGCGACGACATCGGTTTCAGTACAGGCTGATTCGTCCACGACCAGCCCTGCCGCCACCGCGAGCCCGGCGGTGACGGTCGGCGAGGTGCCCGGCAATCCGAAGGCCGCCGCGGCGCTCAGCCCGTGGGTTCGCGACCTGGTCTCCGGCGATCTCGATCAGCTCGTGCGCAAATGCTGGACCATCGAACCGGGCAACGCGCGTGCCATGTACGCCGACACGCCAGGCATTCTCGATGCGGTCGCCCAGCCCGGCCTCGACGGCCAGTTCGCGGTGATCTGGAAGGGCTCGACCCGGTCTGTCAGCGTCAAACGCAGCGAAATCGCCTCCGGCTACGCCTGTCCGCGAGTCACCCCGATCGGCACCCCGGCGGGCTTCAACGCCGCCGATGCCCGGTACGCCGTCTACCGCTACCTGTCCCGCTGGGTCGGCAAGCCGGTCGACGCCGACGATGTCGAAGGCAAGTATCCGCTGGTGTGCGCGGGTTCGACGCTGTCGAACAATCCCGGGAAGCTCACCGGCACCGTCGGATTCGGTGACATCACCGTCCCGTTCACGAATCCGGACAAGGTCGAGGCGTCGGTCCCGGTCACCAATTCCTCCGGCGTCACGACGCCGACCACCTTCACCCTCGATATCGGCTCGGAAGGCTACTGCATCAGCGACATTCGTCCCTGAGCCGCTGCCTCGTCAGCGCCCGGCCGATCGTTCGCCGCGCAGGGTGGTCACGATGCTCGTCACCGTGGCCACCGTCTTGCCGTCGCCACGGGTGATATCGCACTGGTAATGGGTGATGGTGCGCCCGGAATGCGTCGGATACGCGCTCGCCCGCAAGGTGTCCCGCCAGACCGGCCGCACGAACACGGTGCGCAGATCGATGCTGGTGAACGATTCACCGGCCGCGACCACCGTGGAATGCGCTGTGCCGATCGCCGCATCGGCCAATTCGGTGAGCAGCCCGCCGTGCACCGTGCCCTGCTGATTCCCGTGCAGCACCGGGTCGGTGTCCAACTCCACCACCGCGCGCCCCAAGTCGATCTCGGTCAATCGGATGCCGAGCAGCCTGGAAATGGCGGTGGGATACCGGAATTGGCAGGTCTGCCCCTCGCTCAACGTGCCCGCGAGCTGTGCGCGCAGGTAGTCCAGGACCGGCAGTTCGGTGGTGGAGAGGGTCATGACCCGGGACGCTAGAGCCGCCGAGACAGGACGATCAAGAAATTGTCCTAGGTACAGTTCGATCATGCGCACCTATCGGGAGGTCGCCGCGGAACTCGCGGCGCGGATCACCGACGGCCGATGGGCGCCCGGCCACCGCCTGCCCACGCACCGGCGGCTCGCGGCCGAGTACGGCATCGCGGTCGCGACCGCCACCCGGGTGTACGCGGAGCTCGAGCGCGCCGGACTGGTTGTGGGCGAGCCCGGACGCGGCACGTTCGTCCGCGATCGCTCCTTACGTTTGAGCTCTGCATCCGCACCGAGCAGGACCGATGCCCGGGAAAGGACCCCGGTCCGCGCCGATCTGGCCTTCACCCAGCCCCTCTCACCGAGCCGAGCTGACCTGCTGCGCACTGCTTTACGCGAACTCGCCGGCGCCGGGGACCTCGATGCGGTGCTGCGCCAGCAGCCGCCGGGCGGACGTCCACACGATCGCGAGATCGTCGCCGACTTCCTGCGCCGCCGCGACGTCCCGGCGCATGCGACGGAAGTCGTGCTCACCAATGGCGCCCAGCACGCCTTGGATCTCGTTGTGCGCGCGATGTTCTCGCCCGGCGACGTGATCGCGGTGGACGACCTGACCTACCCCGGGTTCAAGTCCCTCGCTCGAGCGCACGGCCTGGAACTCGCCCCGATCCCCACCACGGCGACCGGCCCGGACCTGGCGGCGCTGAGCCGACTGTGCGCCCACCGCCCCGTCCGCGCGATCTACACCATGCCGACCCTGCACAACCCGCTCGGCTGGGTGCTGGACGCGAGTCAACGCCGCGAGCTCGTTTCGATTGCCCGCCACCATGATCTGCTCCTTATCGAGGACGCGGCCTATGCCTTCCTCGCCGACCCCGCACCCCGCCCACTGGCCGCCGCCGCACCGGAACGAACCTTCTGGCTCTCCAGCCTCTCCAAGAGCGTCGCGGCGGGCCTGCGCTTCGGCATGCTGGTTGTGCCGCCCACCGCGGCCCCCGCAATCGGCCGCACCCTCCGCACCACCATGGCGAGCCCACCCGGCCTGATCTCGGCTGTGGCTATCCGCTGGCTCGCCGACGGCACCGTCGACACCCTCGAACACGCCGGACGCCTTGCCGCCGAACACCATCAACGCATCCTGCACCGAGAGCTCGGCCACCTGCACCCGATAGCCCACCCGCGCTCCTACTTCGCGTGGCTCCCGATCGACCCGGATCAGCGCATGGACCGCATCGCCGCCGAACTCTCCCGCCGCGGCATCCGAGTCTGCACCGCCGACCTCTTCGCGACCACACCGCACGTCCCACACGCGCTCCGTCTCGCCCTGGGTTCGCCCGCCACCGAGGAACTCCCCGCGGTGCTCGCCGAAGTCCGCGCGGTCTTCGACACCGTCGAGCCGCGTTGAAACCCGCAGTGAGCAAAGCACTTTCGGTAGTGTGAACCGATGAGCGTCGAAGCAACGGGTGCTGCCGCAGTCGAGAACCTCAGATGGCGCACAGCGATCCCGATCGCGCTCTACGCGCTGCTGGCTCTCACCTTCAGCGGCCTGCTGGTCGCGGCGCAACCCCATACGGGAATCGACGCCGCGACACTGTCATTGGTCCAGTTCGGCCCCGCACTGGCGGTACCGACCACACTCCTGATCATCGGAACCAAGCGGCGACAAGCACTCCGCGCCTCGCTCCCCGCACCGGTCGCCGGCCGCTGGGTGCTCGCGGGCCTGCTCTCCACCCTCGTCGCAGCAGCAATAATCGGAACAACCGTGGCGATCGCCCTCCTCCTGGACGACCAGCCCCTGTTCGGCCCGCACCCCCTCGGCGGCGCACCCTTCGTGGTCTTCGCCCTGCTACAAGCCCTCGGCGCACTCGGCGAGGAAACCGGCTGGCGCGGCTTCATGCAACCAATACTGGAATCCCGCGTCAACCGTCTCTTCGCCGTACTGATCACCGGAACAACCTGGGCCCTCTGGCATGTACAGGCCTACACCCAGGGCCTGGTGGTCGCCCTGTCCTTCTTCACCGCCGCCGTCCTGTTCGCCGCCCTACTCGGCTACCTCGCCAACGGCACAGCCCGCCAGCGCATCCTGACCGCAACCACCGGCCACTGGGCAATCAACGTCGCCCTCGCACTGGCAGTAGGCGACGACACCGCCACCCGCCCACAGGTCACCTACATCACGATCGGCGCCGCAGCCGCCCTCCTGCTCGTGCTCATTCCGTGGACCGCCACAGCACGGCCCGCGCCGCCGACAGCCTAGCTACGCGCGGGCGCGTCTGTCGGTGCCTTCGAGTTCGAAGGCGTTCTCGCCCACTTCGGCGGGGTTCACGATGTGGGTGAGGAACAGGCGGGCGGCGGGGGTGGGGGTGCGGGTGGTGACGGCGTGCCAGGGGCGGGTGAGGGGGGTGCCTTCTAGGGTGATTACTTCGAGGCGGCCGCTGGCGAGGTCGGTCTCGATGGCGTCGGAGTGGATGAGGGTGATGCCGAGGCCTTCGCGGGCGGCGGCCAGGGCGGCGCCGTGGGTGCCGAGAGTCAGTGTGGGCGGGCGAATTTGGAGGCGGTCGAAGAGGGCGAGGGTGGTGTCGCGGGTGCCGGAGCCGGCGCCGCGCAGGAGCCAGGTGGCTTCGAAGGGGTCGGGCCAGCGGTCGGGTGCGCCTACGACGACCAGTTGGCTGGGGCGGCGGGCGCGGGTGACCAGGCCGGTGTCGCGGGGTGGGCGGCCCGCGACGACGAGATCCGTTTCGTGGTGGGTCAATTCGAGGAACAGGACGTCGCGGGGCTGGATGGACAGGCCCAGTTCGATGTCCGGGTAGCGGGTGCGGAAGGACGCCAGCAGGCGCAGCAGGACGTACTCGCCGGCGGTGGCCACCACGCCGATGCGGAGGCGGCCGGTCTCGGCCTCCCGGACCGCGGCGTGCGCCTCCTTCATCAGGCCGAGGATGCTGCGGCAGTAGTCGGCGTACACGCGCCCGGCCTCGGTCAATGCGATGCCGCGACCGGATTTCGCGATCAGTTTGGCGCCCAGCTGTTTTTCGATGTGCGCGACCGCCGCCGAGGCCGCGGCTTCGGTGATGTGCAGCTGTGCGGCGGCGCGGCGAATGCTCGAGTGGCGGGCTACGGCGAGGAAAGTTTCCATGCGGACCGCGCTCACCGTACCCATCTTCAGACGGTAGCAAACTCGACTAAAAGGTTGAGGAAGACCAGGAATTATCCAATTGTTTGTGGTTAACGCCGCCGTCATCCTTGGAATCACAAGTGGCCCAACCCGCTTCGCAGGAGGAATGATGGCCGGAGCTGTCGATGACCAGAACGGGCGCGGCCGGTGGGATCCGGGTGTGCAGACGTATGCCTCGATGGGATACTACGCGCCGGACTATCAACCCAAGGACACCGATGTGCTCGCCGTGTTCCGGGTGACGCCGCAGAAGGGCGTCGATCCGGTGGAGGCGTCCGCGGCGGTGGCGGGCGAATCCTCCACGGCCACTTGGACGGTGGTGTGGACCGATCGCCTCACCGCGCACAACCGCTACCAGGGCAAGTGCTACCGGGTGGACGAGGTGCCGGGTCGGCCGGGGGAGTACTTCGCCTATGTGGCATACGATCTCGATCTCTTCGAGGAGGGGTCGATCACCAATCTCACGTCCTCGGTCATCGGCAATGTATTCGGGTTCAAACCGTTACAGGCATTGCGGCTGGAGGATATGCGTATTCCCGTGGCATACGTCAAGACCTTTCAGGGTCCGGCGCACGGAATCGTTATGGAACGGGAATATCTCAACAAATACGGCCGCCCGTTCCTGGGCGCCACGGTGAAACCCAAACTGGGTTTGTCGGCGCGTAACTACGGCCGGGTCGTCTACGAAGCCTGCAAGGGCGGACTGGATTTCACCAAGGACGACGAGAACATCAACTCGCAGCCGTTCATGCGCTGGCGGGATCGCTACCTGTTCGCCATGGAGGGCGTGAACCGCGCCATCGCCGAAACCGGTGAGCTGAAGGGGCATTACCTCAATGTCACCGCCGCGGACATGGAGGACATGTACGAGCGCGCCGAGTTCGCCAAGTCCCTGGGCAGCGTCATCATCATGATGGACCTGACGGTCGGCTACACCGCCATGCAGTCCATGGCCAAGTGGGCCCGCCGCAACGGCATGCTGTTGCACCTGCACCGGGCCGGGCATTCCACCTACACCAGGCAGAAGACGCACGGGGTGAGCTTCCGGGTGCTGGCCAAGTGGTGCCGGCTGATCGGCGTGGATCACGTGCACGCGGGCACGGTGGTCGGCAAGCTCGAGGGCGATCCGCACACGGTCAAGGGCTTCTACGACACCCTGCGCGACGGCTACGTTCCGGCCAATCCGCAGAACGGCATCTTCTTCGACCAGGACTGGGCGAGCCTGCCGGGCGTGATGCCGGTGGCCTCCGGCGGTATCCACGCGGGGCAGATGCATCAGCTGCTGGACCTGTTCGGCGACGACGTCATTCTCCAGTTCGGCGGCGGCACCATCGGCCATCCGATGGGGATCGCTGCGGGCGCGGAAGCCAACCGGGTGGCCGCGGAGGCAGTCGTCAAGGGCCGCAACGAAGGTCGCGATCTGCTCAAGGAGGGTCCGGACATGCTGCGGCGCGCCGCCGAGACCTGCCGCCCGCTACAGGTCGCCCTCGACGTCTGGGGTGATGTCACCTTCGACTACACCTCCACCGACGCCCCCGACGCCGTGCCCACGGCCACCCGCTGACCGCCGCGTCCAGTCAAAGTCAGGAAATCGCCATGCATTTGCGTCAGGGCACCTTCTCGCACCTGCCCGATCTCGACGACACCGAGATCGCCGCCCAGGTCCGCTACGCGCTGCTCAACAACTGGCCGGTGAGCATCGAATACACCGATGATCCGCACCCTCGCAATGTGTACTGGGAGATGTGGGGCCTGCCGCTGTTCGATCTCGACGAACCCGACGGCGTGCTCGCCGAGATCAACGCCTGCCGGGCCACGTTCCCGCACCACTACATTCGCGTGAACGCCTACGACGCCTCCTACGGGCGCCAGACCACGGCGTTGAGCTTCATCGTGCAGCGCCCGGCGAACGAGCCCGGCTTCCGGCTGAATCGATTCGACACCGACGACCGCCGCCAGCACTACGGGTTCCACTCCTATGCCCAGGACGCGCGTCCGGGTGAAAGGTACGGCGGCTGAATGCGTCTCGGAGGCGGAGGTTTATCGTGAGCGCGGAACACCCCGCGGCAACGGACGGCCGCGGACCTGCACCGGGCCGTCCGGCGAGTGGGTTCCAGATGCATCGGCCCGGGGCCACGAGCCTCGCGCCGGTGCGCGGTACGGCCGCCGCGGGTCCCCGATCGGAGGATCCCGAGGCGGCCGGCCACCTGACTCCGCTGCCCGACGACGCGATGCTCGACCTGTCCACGGATGTGGCGGGCAAGGACGTCGAGGACACCCTGGCCCGGCTCGACGCCGAACTGGTCGGCCTGGCCAATGTGAAGCGCCGGGTGCGGGAGATCGCGGCGCTGCTGCTCATCGACCGCGCCCGCCAGCGTTTCGGCCTGCAGGCCACCCGGCCCACCATGCATATGAGCTTCACCGGCGGTCCCGGCACCGGCAAGACCACGGTGGCGCTGCGCATGGCCGAGATGCTGCACGCCCTGGGCTACATCCGGAAACCCAAGGTGCACACCGTCACTCGTGACGATCTGGTCGGCCAGTTCATCGGCCATACCGCGCCCAAGACCAAGGAAGCCCTCGCCAGAGCCGCCGGGGGCGTCCTGTTCATCGACGAGGCGTACTACCTGTTCCGGCCGGAGAACGAACGCGACTACGGGCAGGAGGTCATCGAGATCCTGTTGCAGGAGATGGAGAACGAGCGCACCAGCCTGGTGGTCATCTTCGCCGGCTATCCGGACCGGATGGAGACGTTCTTCTCCGCCAATCCGGGCCTGTCGTCGCGGGTCGCGCATCACATCGAGTTCCCCGACTACACCCACGGCGAACTACTGGCGATCGCCGAGCTCATGGTGCGGCAGGAGAACTTCCACTTCGATCCGGCGGCGGCGCAGGCATTCTCGCAGTACCTGGAATTGCGCATGACCAGGCCGCGGTTCGCCAATGCCCGCAGCGTCCGCAACGCACTGGACCGCTGCCGCCTGCGCCAGGCCAAGCGCCTGGTCGAACTCCATCGGCCGGTGAGCCGAACCGATCTGATCACCCTGACGGACAGCGACGTCTACGGCAGCAGTGTGTTCGCCGATGCCCCCGCGGACGAGGGGGCTTCCGGATGAGGAAATGAGCAGGTATGCCCGAAGGATTGAAGACCCTCACCCGCTACACCATCGAGCAGGAGCATCGGCATCCCGGATCCTCCGGAGAGTTCTCCGCGCTGCTGAACGTGCTCGCCACCGCGACCAAGATCATCGCCAATCAGGTGACCAGGGGCGCGATCGTGGGGTCGCTCGGCGCCTCGGAAGCGGGGAATCTGCCGATCACGGTGCACCGCAAGATGGATGCCATCGCGCACGACATCATGGTGGCCGAATCGCAGTGGACGGGGTTGCTGTGCGCGCTGGTCTCCGAGCAGCTCGCCGGCTTTCACGCGGTGCCGGGCGAGTACCGGCGCGGTAAATACCTGCTCACCTTCGATCCGCTGGACGGTTCCAGCAATATCGACGTGAACCTGCCCGTCGGAACGATTTTCAGTGTGCTGCGCGCGCCGGAGGACAATGGCGAACCGGGCGCCGCGGACTTCCTGCAACCGGGCGTGCGGCAGGTGTGCGCGGGCTTCACCCTGTACGGGCCCGCGACCATGCTGGTGCTCACCACCGGCAATGGCGTGGACGGGTTCACCCTGGACCGGGAGGTGGGCGCGTTCGTGCTCACCCATCCGCGCATGCGAATCCCGGAGGACACTTCGGGATTCGCCATCAACGCCGCCAACGAACGCTTCTGGGAGCGCCCGGTGCGCCGCTACGTGCACGAATGCCTGGAGGGCGTGGACGGGCCGCGCGGGCGGGATTTCAATATGCGCTGGGTGGCCTCGCTGGTCGCCGACACCTTCCACATCCTCACCCGCGGCGGGCTGTACATGTACCCGCGCGATACCCGGCATCCGGCGCGTCCGGGCCGGGTCTCGCTGCTGTACGGGGCCAATCCGATCGCCTTCGTGGTGGAACAGGCCGGGGGAGCGGCCATTACCGGGCATGAGCGGGTGCTGGACGTGCAGCCCGAGGAACTGCATCAGCGGATCCCGTTCATCTTCGGCTCCCGCAACGAGGTCGAGCGCATCGAGCGCTATCACCGCCAGCCGGACGAGGGCCCGAGTTTCGACGCCTCGCTGTTCGGTTCGCGATCGCTGTTCCGTTCGGCGGGGCACTGAAGTTCGGGGACACAGAGTTCGCGGTTCGCC
Organism: Nocardia yamanashiensis NBRC 100130; assembly: GCF_001613325.1. Classification (GTDB taxonomy): domain Bacteria; phylum Actinomycetota; class Actinomycetes; order Mycobacteriales; family Mycobacteriaceae; genus Nocardia; species Nocardia yamanashiensis. The sequence goes on from NZ_BDCD01000004.1 coordinate 216,796, forward strand.
AGAACCGTTGTCCGGCAATCGAGGAGGTGCCATGTCGGTCAAACATCCCGTGGTCGCGATCACCGGGTCGTCCGGTGCGGGGACGACCAGCGTCACGCGGACCTTCCAGGAGATATTCCGCCGCGAGGGAATCAACGCGGCCATCGTGGAAGGGGATTCGTTCCATCGCTACGACCGCAACGAGATGAAACTGGCCATGGCCGAGGCCGAGCAGCAACGCAACCTGACCTTCTCGCATTTCGGGCCGGAGGCGAATCTGCTGAGCGAACTCGAAACCCTGTTCCGCGATTACGGGGAGACCGGGGTGGGGGCGGTACGCAAATACCTGCACGATGACGACGAAGCCAAACCGTACGGACAGCCGGCGGGCACGTTCACCCCGTGGGAGGAATTGTCGCCGGGTTCGGATCTGCTCTTCTACGAGGGCCTGCACGGAGCGGCGACCAGCGGCGATATCGATGTGGCGCGACATGCCGATCTACTGGTGGGGGTGGTGCCGATCGTGAATCTGGAATGGATTCAGAAGGTGCACCGCGACCGCAACGAACGCGGGTACGACGACGAGGCCATCATCGACACCATCCTGCGGCGCATGCCCGACTACGTGAAGCATATCTGTCCGCAGTTCTCGCGGACCTACGTGAACTTCCAGCGGGTGCCGACCGTGGACACCTCGAATCCCTTTACCGCGCGCACCATTCCGACCGCCGACGAGAGTTTCGTGGTGATCCGGTTCGCCGATCCGAAGGTGATCGACTTCCCGTATCTGCTGTCGATGCTGCACGATTCGTTCATGTCGCGGCCCAATTCCATCGTGGTGCCGGGCGGGAAAATGGATCTGGCCATGCAGCTCATCTTCACGCCGCTGATCCTGCGGCTGATGGACAAGCGACCGAAGCGCTTGCGCTGAAACGTGAAACCGGCGGCCGTCCCGTAGTGGGACGACCGCCGGTGGATGGATCGGGAACGCTCAGAGCGCCTTCGGGACATCCTTGGTGTTGCTCTTGACCTGGAACGCGCTGACGATCTCCATGATGCCAAGGAAGATCAGCCACCAGCCCGCCACCAGGGTCAGGGTCAGGATCGAGGTGAACGGCACCGCGATCAGCCAGCCGCCACCGATGATCAGCACGATGCCGAAGAAGATGGCCCAGCCGCGCCCCGGCATGCCGTCCGCCGACAGGCCGACGATCAGCGAGGACACGCCGCGGAAGATCCAGCTGATGCCGATCCAGATGGCAAGCAGCAGAACGGCGGTCGCCTCGCCCTGATCCCGCCAGTCGTGGAAGCACAGGAAACCCAGGATCAGCGACAGGATCGCGCTGACGAACGCCAGAATCCGCATGCCGGCGCTGATGTGCGTGCCGAACGCGGCGATGAGCCCGAAAACACCGGACACGATCAGGTAGATGCCGAAGAGGATGCCCGCGACGAGCAGGGTCTTGCCCGGCCACGCGAGAATCAGGATGCCCAGCACCACCGAGAGGATGCCGGTGACCAATATCGACTGCCAGGCGCTGCGGGCCAGGGCATGCACCGGCCCTTCCGTAACTTCCTCTTTGCTGGTTGTCATGTTCGTCAGGGTAGGCCGACGTCAGACTGTATTGCGGTTTATTTGCCAGGTGTTGCGCGCCTGTGATCACCGACGCAATTCACCCTCATTCGACCTCCACCGCCTCGCGCTTGATCTGCCGCTTCACCCAGCGGATATCCGCACGCCAGGTATAGGCCGCGACCAGGGCCGATCCCAATGCGGCCGCACCGAGCATGTCGTCGCCGGCGACCACCAGACTGACCAGGCCGCCGAATAGCGCGCCGAGCGCGAACGAGAAATATTGCAGGGCGTATCCCGCCCAATCGCGGACCGTGCCGCCGCCGACCAGATGGCGTTCCACACCCTGCGCCAGCTTCACCAGCGTGCCCGTCACATAACTCACCGGAATCGAAACCTCGCCGTTCTTCACGAACGAGGTGTTCAGCGCGCCCATTCCGAAGGCCACCAGCAGGATGGGCGCGAGACCGATGCTCTTCTCACCCAGGGCGATATCCACGATCGACGCCACGATCAATGCCATGGTGGTCAGCACGGTCGCGCCGTGCGGGTGATTGGTCCACCAGTACCGGCGGCACAGCGACGCCACGAAAACGCCCATCAGGAAGCACAGGATGATGGTCGCCGCACCGAGCGCCAGGGTGTGGTCGCCGGTGAAATTGCCGATGACGGCGCGCTCGGTATTGCCGGTCATGAAGGTGACGAAATAGCCGATCGAATGCACATACGCGGCGGCGCCGATATAGCCCGCGAGCACCGACAACACCGCGGACAGCCGCATTTCCAGGTCCCAGAAGGGCGTGCTCGAATCATCCTTGGCCGGATTCATGGCAACAGGCTAGCAACCTCGACATGAGCGGAAGCTGAGCGCCGACGTGCGGTACAGTGCTGATGTTAACCGGAATTCTCATCCGGTCGCAGGGAACGAACAAGGAGTTGCCATGACCTCCGCCGTCATCGTCGACGTCGTACGCACCCCGTCGGGTAAGGGGAAATCCGGTGGTGGACTGTCGGAAGTACACCCCGCGACGCTGCTCTCCGGCGCGTTGTCGGCGCTGGTCGAGCGCACCGGGATCGATCCGGCCATTGTCGATGATGTGATCGGCGGTTGCGTCACACAGAGCGGCGAGCAAGCGTTCAACATCTCACGAACCGCGGTGCTGGCCGCCGGTTTCCCCGAGGCCGTGCCCGCCACCACCGTCGACCGGCAGTGCGGATCCTCGCAGCAGGCGGCGCATTTCGCGGCGCAGGGCGTGATCGCGGGCGCCTACGACGTGGCCATCGCGTGCGGCGTGGAGTCCATGTCGCGGGTGCCGATGTTCTCCAACGCGCAGGGCAAGGACGCCAATCGCGGGCCCATCGCGCATCGCTACCCGAACGGGCTTGTGCAGCAGGGCATCTCGGCGGAGGTCATCGCGGCGCGCTGGAAGTTCGACCGGGCCGCGCTCGACGAGTTCGCGGCGCGCTCGCATCGGCTGGCGGCCGAGACCGCGGCGGCCGGCGGTTTCGACAACGAGCTGGTGGCCGCGGGCACGCTGACCGCGGACGAGACCATCCGGCCCACCACCACGGTGGAAGGGCTGGCCGGGTTGCGGCCGGCGTTCGAGGACGCCGAGTTCAAGGCGCGGTTCCCGGAGATCGAATGGTCCATCACGCCGGGCAATTCGTCGCCGCTCACCGACGGCGCGTCGGCGGCGTTGATCATGAGCGAGGAGAAGGCGGCGGCACTGGGGCTGAAGCCGCGGGCGCGGTTCCACTCCTTCGCGGTGACCGGTGACGATCCGCTGCTCATGCTGACCGCGGTGATCCCGGCGACCCGCAAGGTGCTGGCGCGGGCCGGGCTGAGCATCGACGACATCGACGCCTACGAAGTGAACGAGGCGTTCGCGCCGGTGCCGCTGGTGTGGGCGCACGAGGTGGGCGCCGATCCGGCGAAGCTGAATCCGCGCGGCGGGGCGATCGCGCTCGGGCATCCGCTGGGCGCTTCGGGGACGCGCATTCTGGCGACCATGGTCAATCACCTGGAGCAGACCGGCGGGCGGTACGGGCTGATGACCATGTGCGAGGCGGGCGGGCTGGCCAACGCCACCGTCATCGAACGCCTCTGAGATATTCGCGCCGATTGCCGGGGCTGTCGGTGCCCGGTCGTAAGGTGGGCACCGACAGAACGGGATGGGTATCGGAGGCGTGGTGCGGGTTTCGTGGGATCAGGTGTTCGCCTGGCGGATGCGGCGGCAGTTCGTCGATCCGCGCGACGGCGATGATGCCGTGACGATCGCGCGCCGGTTGTGCGGGGTGCAGGCACAGGTCACCTCGGCCGCGGAAACCGCTGTGGCGCTGCGCCGTTCGACCGGTGAGCCGGGTGCGGTGGTCGCGGCGCTGAACGAAGGCCGGCTGATCAAGACCTGGGCCATGCGCGGCACGCTGCACGCGCTCACCCCGGATCTCGCGCCGAGCGTGCTCTCGGTGATGGCCTCGGCACGCACCTGGGAGAAGCCGGCGTGGACCAAGGTTTCGGGCGCCACGCCGGAGGATGTGGCGGCGCTGGTCGCGGCGGTGCGGGAGATTCTGGACGGCGCGGTGCTCACCCGCGACGAGCTGGTGTCCGCGATTCTGGCCGAGCCCCGGTTCCATCCGATGGAGGAGCATCTGCGGTCCGGCTGGGGTTCGATGCTCAAGCCGCTGGCCTGGCAGGGGGCGTTGTGCCACGGTCCGGCGCAGGGCACCTCGGTGACCTTCGCGAGTCCGGCGCAGGTGATACCCGGCTGGTCCGGGATTCCGGATCCCGATGCCGCCGCGCCCGCGGTCATCGCCGCCTATCTCGGCGCGTACGGGCCGTCCACGCCGGAGACGTTCAACGCCTGGATGTTCCGGGGCTTCCTGTCGAAGAAGACTGTGCGCCGGTGGTTCTCGGATCTCGGGGACCGGCTGACCGAGGTGGACGTGGAAGGCCGGTCGGGGTTCGTGCTCACCGAGCACGCCGGGGAATTGGCCGCGACGAAACCCGCGCACTCGGTGCGATTGCTCGGCCCGTTCGATCAGTACGTGCTGGGGCCGGGAACCAACGACACGGTGCTGCTTCCGGGTGACCATCGAGCCAAGGTCAGCCGGGCGGCGGGCTGGATCTCGCCGCTGGTGGTGGTGGACGGCCGGATCACCGGCACCTGGGAGAACGATGGCGACGACATCGTGGTGTCCATGTTCGACGGGCTGCCGACCCCGGAACTCGACGGAGAAGCCGAGCACGTGGCCCGGGCGCTCGGGCGGAAGAAACTAGGCATCCGGAACGATTGACCGGCCGCCGATCTCAGGGCCGGATTCAGGGGATGTCCGGATGTCTCGGGGTGGGCTGATCCCTAGCGTCGAGGCATGCGATTCCTGCCGATCTTGGGCATCCTCGTCATTCTGACCGTGACAGGTTGCGCCACCGTGCACGACAGCAGTACACCTACCAGTGTGACGGCCCCGGCGGCGGTGTCCGCCAAGCGAATTCAGGACGTCCAGCGCGATATCGACGCTCTGGTGAAGTCCGGCGTCACCGGCGCGATCGCGACCGTCACCGAGAACGGGCAGACGGTGACGCTCACCGCCGGCGTCGCCGATCGCGGCACCGGCGCGCCCATTCCGGCCACCCCCGACCAGCAGGTGCGGGTCGGCAGCGTCTCCAAATCCTTTGTCGGAGCGATCATGCTCCAGCTGGTCGACGAAGGCCGGGTGCGTTTGGACGAACCCGTCGACACCTATCTGCCCGGCCTGCTCCGAGGCCAGGGAGTGGATGGTCGCACTATCACCGTCCGCCAGATCCTTCAGCATCGCAGCGGCCTGCCCGAATTCAGTGACGCACCCGAGATCGACGAATACCGGGCCGCGCTCGAATCGCGTACGCAGACGCCCGCCGCGGAAGTCGCGCTGGCCCTGCGCAATCCGGCCCAGTTCGCGCCCGGCGCGACCTACAAGTACACGAACACCAACTACATCGTGGCCGGCATGATCATCGAAAAGGTCACCGGGCGCGCCTATTCCGAGGAACTCGCGGGTCGTATCCTGACTCCTCACCAGCTGACGAACACATATCTGCCTCCCACCGGGGAGCACGACATTCGCGGGCCGCACCCGCACGGTTACGCCACCATCGACGGGGTGCGCACCGATGTCACGCTGTCCGAACCGTCGCTTCCGTGGGCGGCCGGGGCGCTCGTCTCCACCGGGGCCGATCTCAACCGCTTCTACCTCGCACTACTGGCCGGGCATATCGTGGCGCAGGCTCAGCTCGGCGACATGCTGACCGCCGAATCGCGCATTCCGGAAACCGATTTCAGCTACGGCATCGGTGTCGGCACCGCCCAGCTGTCCTGTGGCACTCGCTTCTACGGGCACACTGGCGGTATCACGGGGTTTCTCACCTATGCGTACGCCACCAAGGAAGGCCGTGCGGTGACCATCGCGCTCACCGAGCAGCCCGAGGAGCAGCCGGACATGATGAGCTTGCTCGGCCATGCCCTGTGCCCGTGATCATCGCCCCGCGTGCAGTTCCGCGGCGAGCGTGAGCAGTTCGGGCATGTGCGGGCCGTCGGTGGCTGCGCGGACGACGGCTTCCGCGAGCGGGAACGCGCCGACTTCCAGCACGTGCTCGGCGTCATCGGGATTGGTCGGCGCGGAGGTGAGCGCCACCTCGGCCGTGCACCACAGCCACGCCTTGTGCGGATGGGGCTGCCACGGCTGATACGGCTCGGCATGGTCACTGGTCCCGTAATGCGCGCCGAACCAGTGCAGCGGACCGGCCAGTTCGGCGCCGGCCTCCTCGCGAAGTTCCCGAATCACACAGTCCAGCACCGATTCCGACGCCTCGCGGGTGCCGCCGGGAATGAACCAGACATCGCGGTCGTCACGGCAGAGCACGATGCGATCGCCCACGAAGCTCACCACATGGATATTGGTGACCAGGTCGTCGTGCGGCAGCTCGGTCGAGAACTGGACATCGAGGCCACCCCATTCCCAGCGAGTGGGCGTGTGCAGCAGCGGAAAACGCTCGGCGAAGGTCACGAATCGACAGTAGTCGGCGTCCGGCGGAACTGCCTCGGACCGTAGGTCGCCGCCCGCAGCACCCATTCGACGGGACCGTACCGGTGCCGGCGCACGTAGATCCGGGCCAGATAGAGCTGCGCGGCGTAGATGCCGAGCGCGACAGCCACCACCGCCCAGTCGTCCAGGCGTCCGGCGAGGGCGAATCCGTAGCCGGTGAAGATGATCGAGGTGATGACCGACTGGCTGATGTAGGTGGTGGCCGCGATCTTCCCGGCGGGGGCGAAGACCTCGGCCACCCTGGGCCACGCGTGCACTGCGCGAAGCAGAGTCGCGGCGTACGCGGCGGACAGCAGCGGCGCGGTGATCACTCCGACCCCGGCGAGCACGGGCCAATGGAACACCGCGTTCAGCACCGATACCGGACCGCCCACCCCGAACCCGATCCATTGCACCCGCGGCAGCCACGGCAGATACCGCGCCGGATCCTCCAGCAGGCGTGCCTTTCCGGCGGCCAGGCCGAACAGGAACAGCGGCAGCACCGCCACCATCGCGAACAGCATGTGCAGCGGCAGACTGTCGCTGAACACCTCCCATCGCCACGCCGCCGCCTCGCCCCAGCCCGCGCGCATGATCTCCAGTTCGCGCGTGTGCTCACCGGAATCGCCCGCGCCGCCATCGTTGTCGGCCAGCAGCACGAACACGGTCATCGCAATGGCGGCGCACCCGAGCAATCCGGTCGCCGTCCACGCCGCCGCCCGCGGCCGTAACCGGCTCAGCAGCAACAGAACCAGCCCGATCACCCCGTAGCTGAAAAGCACGTCACCGATGAAGAAGAACACCGCGTGCACCGCCCCGAGCGCCATCAATGCCAGGCACCGGCGCACGGTCCGCGCCCGCCCGCTCACCCCGGCCCGCTGTGCGGCCCGGAACTGCAGCGTCAGCGAGTACCCGAACAGGAACGAGAACAGCACATAGAACTTGTTGTGGAACAACGCGTCCAGCACGGTCAGCACCGCGCCGTCCGGGAAGTCGGGCCCCGACATGACGCTGATGTTCACCAGCAGGATCCCGCCGAGCGCGAAGCCGCGCAGTACATCCAATTCGACCAGCCGCGGCACCGATTCGACCGCCTTGCCCTCCGTCATGGATCGACCGTACGAGCCGGACCGGCAGGCCGGATCGCCCGCGAGAGCTACGCGGCCTCGGTGCATACCCTGAGTCGGCCGCCCGGATGCGGGGTTGGAACGGGTGTCAGTATTGTGCCCTCATGACCTTTGTCATCGACTACAGCGTAGAGATCGACGCGCCCAGCGATCTGGTGTGGCAGGTGCTCACCGACGTGGACAGCTACGGCGAGTGGAACCCCTTCGTGCCCGCCTGCTCGACCACCTTGGAACCGGGTTCGCCGATCGACATGCAGGTGCGGCTGGTGGGGCCGAACCCGAAGGCGCAGCGGGAGTACATCCGCAGCCACACCCCGGGCAAAGAGTTCAGCTATGCCATGAAGCCGGCCCCGCTGGGGGTGTTGCGCAGCGAGCGGTCGCATACGGTGACCGCGCTGGCCGACGGCAAGACGCGGTACGACTCGCACTTCCAGCTCGAGGGGCCGTTGAGCCCGGTGGTCGGCGGACTGCTGGGCGGGGCGCTGCGCAAGGGGTTCGGGAGCATGACCGAAGGCGTGCGCCTACGCGCGGAGTCGTTGCGCGCGGCCGAGAAGTAACCGAAACGGGAAAATCCCTGCCGCGATCGCGTGGCAGGGATTTTCGTATCGGTCTCAGGCCTCGAAGACCACGACATTGCCGAAGCTGTCGCGGGTGCCGCTGTCCTTCTCGATGGCGGCCGCCAGGTCCTCGACGGCTTCCCAGGTGCGGGGTTCCTCGTCGTCCAGATTGCCGATGGTGTACCAGGTCGCGGTGCCGCGGTAGCGGACCAGGCCGTGGCCGGTCGGGTCCAGCTTCACGTCGAGAGCTCCGGAAACCGTGCCCTCCTCCTGGGTCATCACGGCTGCCGCGCTGTGGATCTCGACGATGGCGTCTACTTGAACCCTCCTCTATCGACGCAGTCCTGCACGGCTGTCTTGAGTGCGGTCTGCTCTTTGGAATCGACGTTCAGGCCGTACTTTACTTTCACCTGGAGGTAGTGCGCGATATAGCCACACCGGAAATTGCCCGGCGGAAGGTAGGTGGACGGATCCTGGTCGCCCTTGGAGCGATTGGCGGTCGGGTCCGAGGCGGCCAGGTTGATGGCGTCGTTGGCGATATTGCGGCGGGTGTCCTCGTCCATCTTGGCCGCGCCGGAACGCCACGCTTCGGCCAGCGCCACAATGTGATCGACGTCCACGCCGGCGGAGTCGGTGATGAACTTGTACGGCTTGAGGCCGTTGGTCTTCTTGTCCGGCACGCCGTACTGGTCCTGCCAGCCGCCGTCCTTGCCCATGGTGAACTTGCAGGTGGTGGCATCGAGTTTGACCGAGCCGGAGGCATCGCGCAGCAGCATGACCTCGCGCGTGGTGCATTTGCTGTATTGGGCGTACTGGTCGCCGAATCCGTGTTCGGGCTTGTTGGTGTCCCAGTGCGGGAACTGTTCGCGGCTGTAGCCGGTCATCGGCAATTCGTCGGCGACCTTGAGTTTGCCGAGCAGCGCCTTGACCTCGGTGGCCGAGCCCGCCACGGTCGGATTGGTCTGGCCCGGGACCGTTTTCGACGAATCGCCCGATTTGTTCAGCAACGCGGCGACGACTATCAGCACGATGACGAAGAGGCCCGAGCCGATGGCTCCGAGCATCTTGGTGAGGCTTGACGGCTTCTTCTGCAACATATCCCGACCACCGTCGCAATCCACTACCCGAAACAGCAAGTTACGCCGCGGGTTCGGAGACGGGTCTCACACCACTCGGTCCACGGCGAACACAGCGTTACTTACATAGTGAGCTTCGTCAAGATCGAGAACAACGGAGTCACAGCGGATTTCGGCGTGGCGCGGCGAACCGCCCGGCGAGTCGTCAGATCTGATGCAGCCAGGCTATGAAGAAGGCGATTGCGCCGAGGAAAGCCAGCGCCGCGACGGGCACCGGCCACCAGGGTCCGGTGCGGGTGAGCAACCGCCGGGCGAGTTGCCTTTGCAGCATGCCGATTCCGGCCAGCAGCAGGAACCAGAGCGGGAGCATGCCGACGCCGAGCAGGGCGTGCACCGCCCAGGCGCCCGCCAAAGTGGGGCCGCCCCAGGAATGTTCGTAATCGCCCGCCGCGACGAGCGGGTAGGCGATGCCGCGCACCGCCGCCACCAGGGCCAGGAAGACCGCGAACCAGGCGACCAGTCCGATCGCGGCGGCGAGCGCCGTGTGCGCGGCGGCGCGGAACCAGCCGGGGGAGTTCGAGGCGAAGGGAATGCGCAGCGTCCGGCGCGTCACGCGGGCGCGAACCCCGGTGGGCGCGAAAGCAACCGGCAGTGCGAGCACCGCGTAATACGCGGACCGCACTGCCGGTTGTAGGTTCGCCATCATCCCACGGTAGCGCGCCGGTGCGACGCGCCTGTGGATCCGAGGGCTACGCGTTGTTGAGCTTGTTGAGGCGCTCGCACGCCTCCAGGTACTCGGTGATCAGGCGCTGCACCACATCGGCGGAACGCTCGACCTTGTTCATCAGGCCGACCACCTGGCCGACCGGATTGAAGTTCACGTCCTTGGCCTGCTCCGGGTAGCGGTGGCCGCGCTTGACGCCGTCCAAGGCCACCATCATCTGCAGCGGCATGGGCAGCGGGTTCGGGGTGTCGTCGCGCTCCCACGCCTCGGTCCAGTCGTTCTTGAGCATGCGGCAGGGCTTGCCGGTCCAGGAGCGCGAGCGCACGGTGTCGTGGCTGGTGGCATCGAGGTAGGTCTGCATCTGCGCGGGCGGCACGTTGGCCTCCTCGACGGTCAGCCACAGCGAACCGGTCCACGCGCCCGCCGCGCCCATCGCCATGGCGGCGGCGACCTGACGGCCGTTGCCGATACCGCCGGCGGCCAGGGCGGGCATATCGCCGATAGCATCGATGACCTGCGGCCACAGCACCACCGAGGAGACCTCGCCGCAGTGGCCGCCGCCCTCGGTGCCCTGCATGACGACGAAGTCCAGGCCGGCGTTCTTGTGGTTGAGGGCGTGCTTGACCGAACCGCACAGCGCGCCGATCAGGCGGCCGGAGTCCTGGATCTGCTTGATCACGTCATCGGGCGGGGTGCCCAGGGCGTTGGCGACCAGCTTGGCCTTGGGGTGCTTGAGAATGACCTCGATCTGCGGGGCGACCGTGGTGGCGGTCCAGCCCAGCAGCTGGTTGTGGTGCTCCTCCGGCGGCAGGTGCGGGACATTGTGGTCGTTGAGCAGCTTCTCGGCGAAGTCGCGGTGCCCCTGCGGAACCAGCTCGCCCAGCTTGGATTCCAGCTCCTCGGGGGACAGGCCGTCGACGCCCTTGCCCTCGTACTTGGAGGGGATGACCAGGTCGACGCCGTACACGCCGGTGACGTGCTCGTCGAGCCACTGGAGCTCGACTTCGAGCTGTTCCGCGGTGAAGCCGACAGCGCCGAGCACGCCCAGGCCGCCCGCATTGCTCACCGCGGCCGCGACGTCGCGGCAGTGGGTGAAGGCGAAGATCGGTACGTCGATGCCGAGGCGATCACAAATCTCGGTACGCATGGTGCAGTGGGCTCCTCTGAACTTTCCGGCACTGGAATGTTGTGCCCACCACACTAGAACATGTTCTACATTCAGGCCAGAGTCGCGACGCCTACCCCTCGGCAGGGGTCAACAACTTGTTTCAGTTAGCGGGACAGCAGGCCGGCGGCGGCAAGATCGTCGAACAGGAGTTGGTCCACCGGCGGGACCTCGTCGCGGTCGGCGTAGGTGAACCAGGCGACCTCTTCGATCTCACTGCTGGCGGCCAGGGCGCCGAGGTAATCGGCGGTGTAGCAAGCCATTCGGACGACCGCGCCCGGGATCGGGGCCTCGTAGGTGCCGACGTGCGCGACCGACGCCGGGGTCAGCTCGACGGTCAGTTCCTCACGGATCTCGCGGACCAGGGTCTCCAGATCCGATTCCGCGCCTTCCCTTTTGCCGCCCGGGATATAGAAGACGTCCTTGCCGCGCGGGCGGGCGCACAGGATCTTGCCGTGTTCGATCCGCACCCACGCCACCGTGTCGATCAACCGCTGCTCGGTCTGCATTCGAGCAGCGTAGCCAGTGGCTAGCGGACGGCCTGGGCGACCAGCAGGTCGACGGCGCGGGTGACGCGATCGGTGTCGCCGGTGATCCACCAGTCCTGGATGAGGCCGCGCACGCCGGAGACCAGCAGGGTGGCGGCGGCCTGCGGATCGGCGATATCGGGGTCGATGCGGCGGAGCGCCTCGGTGAGGGCGTCGACCACGACGTGAATGGCCGATTCGGCGTACGACTGGAACGGGCTGCGCGGAACGACGGCCGCGCCGAGCACCTGGAGCAGGACTCGGAGGCTGGTCGCGCCGGCGCCCGCGGTATTGACCTCGAACGATCCGGCGAGGCGGGCGCGCAGCAGGTGCGGGGAATCGACGTCGCCGAAGAGGGCGGCGATATCGGGGCGCTGGGTTTCCAAGGCGGACACCAGCATCTGCTCCTTGGTGCCGAAGTAGTGGATGAGCATGCGGGAGCTGGTGCCGAGGTAGTCGGCCAGCGGGCGCAGGGACAGTTCGGCCAGGCCGTATTCGGCGATATAGGCGATGACGCCGGCGAGCAGATCGGCGCGGCGGGCGTGGTCGAGGGGTCGGGGCACAGGTTGACTGTAGCGGTTGGTACAGGTATCCATGTCGGCATGGGTGTAACAAGTGGTACAGAAACCGGTGTGGTGGTGACCGCGATGTCCGCGACCACCTGTCTGGGCGCGGACCTGGACACGACCTGGGCGCGATTGCTGGCCGGGGACAGCGGGATTCGCGCGCTCACCGATTCGTTCGTCACCGAGCACGACCTGCCGGTGCGGATCGGCGGGAAGCTGGTCGCGCCGCCGGGGGAGCAGCTGACGCGGATCGAGCAGCGGCGGATGTCGTTCGTGCAGCAGCTGGCGCTGGTGCTGGCGCGGCGGGTGTGGGCGGAGGCCGGGCAGCCGCCGGTCGATCCGGAACGGCTGGCGGTGGCGGTGGGGACAGGGCTCGGGGGCGGGGAATCGCTGGTTCACGCGGTGGATTCGATGCGGGCCGGGGGTTATCGGAAGGTGCCGCCGATGACGGTGCCGATGGTCATGCCGAACGGGTCGGCGGCCACCATCGGGTTGGAGATCGGCGCGAAAGGCGGGGTGTACGCGCCGGTTTCGGCGTGCGCGTCCGGGTCGGAGGCGATCGCGCACGGGTGGCGGTTGATCAGTACTGGGGAGGCCGATGTGGTGGTGGCGGGCGGTGTGGAAGGGCATATCGACGCGGTGCCGATCGCCAGTTTCGCCATGATGCGGGCCATGAGTACCCGCAATGACGAACCCGAGCGGGCCTCGCGGCCTTTCGACCGGGATCGGGACGGGTTCGTGTTCGGGGAGGCGGGGGCGCTGCTGGTGCTGGAGTCCGAGGCTCATGCGCGGGGGCGGGGTGCGGAGATTCTGGGGCGGGTGCTCGGGGCCGGAATCACGTCGGACGGTTATCACATCACCGGTACCGCGCCCGATGGTGACGGTGCGGCGCGGGCCATGCGCAAGGCCATTGCGACGGCGGGGCTTTCGGCGGCCGATATCGACCATGTGAACGCGCACGCCACCGGGACTCCCATCGGCGATATCTCCGAGGCCAAGGCGATCACCGCTGTCACGCCCGGGGCGTCGGTGTACGCACCGAAGTCCGCGCTGGGGCACTCCATCGGCGCGGTCGGTGCGCTGGAAGCCATCCTCACTCTGCGGACCCTGCGGCAGCAGATCGTCCCGCCCACGCTGAACTTCGAACACCACGACGACGGCATCGAATTGGATGTGGTCGCGAAAGCCCCACGCCTGCAACAGCTCCGGTACGCCCTCACCAATTCCTTCGGCTTCGGCGGGCACAACGTGACCCTGGCTCTGGGCGTTTGATCGACCCGCCGTGGTGCACCGCTCTCGGGGGTGTGGTTTGATCCTGGCGTGATGTTCATGGCGCAGTCGTGGTGGTGGCCGGAGTTCCGGCAGTCCTGACTCGCGCACGCGTATCGGCTGCCTGGTAGCAGCAGCCGTACGCCACATCCGCCGGCTGATGCGCGCCGGGCAGCCTCGAATCGAAAGGTATCGAGGCACATGTCTCTCGAAGAAGTCCGCACCCGGATCGACGCCATCGACGCCCAGATCGTCGAATTGCTGGGCGCCCGGCAGCAATTGGTCTTCCGCGCCGCCACCTTCAAACGCAATCCCGACGAGGTCCGCGCACCCGACCGCCGCGCCCGCATGATGGTCCGCCTGCGCGAGCTCGCCGAGGAGCACGGTGTGGCGCCCGACCTGGTCGAGCAGGTCTACACCACCATGATCGACGGATTCATCGAGCTGGAACAACGCCGCCACCAAGCGCTCGTCGCCGACGGAACCGCCGCCCAATAGTTCCCGGCCGTGAAGTCGGTTGTCACACCCGCGAAGTCCGCGGTGTCTTCATGAGGTACCGATGCCGCGCCCCACGCGGCACCCGACCGAAGGGCACCCCATGGAACCCCGCATGAACCTGATGACAACCGACATCGGCGGCAAGCTCTACAAGCGAATCGTCGGCGCGGCCCAATTGCTCCACCAATCCAACGTCCCCGAAAACCTCCTGCACCTGGTCGAACTCCGAGCCAGCCAAATCAACGGCTGCGGCTTCTGCGTGGACATGCACTCCAAAGACGCCGCCGCCGGCGGCGAAACCCCCACCCGCCTCAACCTGGTAGCCGCCTGGCGCGAAGCCACCGTCTTCACCGACGCCGAACGCGCCGCCCTCGCCCTCACCGAAGAAGGCACCCGCCTCGCCGACACCCACCCGGGCGTCTCCGACGAAACCTGGTCCGCCATCCGCAAACACTTCGACGAAGAACAATCCGCGACCCTCATAGCCGCCATCGCCCTCATCAACACCTTCAACCGCCTGAACGTAATAGCCCGAGTCCCCGCCGGCACCTACGAACCCGGCATGTTCAACTGAGCCCTCTCAGTACGCGCTTTCGCCGATCAGCTGGTGGCGGTGGCGGCGGTGTAGTTCGAAGATCTCGGCGTCGGAGTAGCGGGTCCAGTCGCGTTTGGCGCTGAATTTGGGCCGCATGGCGCGGATTCGGTCTGCGCACCAGAGGATTTCGGCTTCGATGGCGTTGGGGTAGGCGCAGCCGTGCCAGAGTGGGGAGACCGTGATCGAATGGATCGACTCGCGGTTTCCCGCGACGGCGACGACGGCTTTGGAGTATTGGGTGGCGGCTCCGCGAACGAGATAGTCGCCGTCGGAGAGCAATTCGTCCTGGACTCGGCAGTATTTGTGCCAGGTGGAGCTTTCCAGCAGCATGATCGCTTGCTCGCGCGGAGACAGGGACCAGCCGCGGGAGGAAACGTACGCCTCCGAGTGGCGGCCGCCGAGTTCCGACAGGGCCTGCGAGTAGGCGTCGTACAGTTCGCGGCCGACCTCTTTCGCCGGGACCCGGCTGCTCCAGTCGTTGGCGAACTCCAGCCGGGACGGGAGATTGCCGCCGTCCAAGGTCATGACCACGTTCGGGCTGGAGGACACCGGCTGGGAGGTGACCAGCGCGAGCGGCGGGTACTCCTCCTGCGGCGGTGAGGCCGAGACCGTGTAACTCGATTCCTGGTGCAGCGGTTGCGAACTCACATTCACCGTCACCGAAACCGCGACGGAAACATTCGGCTGCCGGTCGTCGTCATAGTTCCCGCGGTCGATAACGCTGATCCCCATGACGAAATCCAATCCCTGCCCAGCACACCTCTCGGCGCACCGTATCAAACCCGATCGCGCCCCGCAGGCAGTCATCTGAGAAACGCCCCGAGGAGTCGATAACTCATGCTGTTGGTATGAACCAGCAGGGAGCACCGGTCCTGTACGCGATCGTCACCGGCTCATCGAGGGCACCGGAGATCGAGGCACTCGTCGATATGGCGCAGGCAGACGGCTGGAACGTGTGCGTGATCGCCTCCCCGTCAGGCCGCCGCTTCATCGACACCGACCACTTGTCGGCCAAGACCGGCTGGCCGGTGCGAAGCGAATACAAGCAACCCGGCACCCCGGACCTACTCCCACCCGCCGACGCCATGATCGTCGCCCCACTCACCTGCAACTCGGCCGCGAAATGGGCTGCGGGTATCTCCGACACCCTGCCACTCGGCCTATTGGTCGAGGCCGTGGGGTTACGGAAACCGATTGTCGCCGTGCCTTATTCGAGCGACGCCCAGATGAGCTTCCCACCGATCCAGGAAGTCCTGACCAACCTCAGCCGGTACGGGGTGACGATCGTGCCGAGCGAGCAGGGAAAGCCACTCCCGCTGACGGACGCCTGGCAGGCATTGCAAAACCGTCTCTAACCGGATCTCCCACACGCCCGTCCTCCCAAACCGGCGCCCATTGCCCGTCGTGGTACTGCAACCAATGCGCAGGTTGCTCTTCGACTTCCGTGGTCACCAGATACTCCCGATAGACCGGATCCTTCGCCACCAACCGCCCCCGCACAGTGACTCTCCAATTAGCCGGACTGTGTGGCGAACTCAGCACGAGACCGGAACCAGCCAGCCCGCCCAACGCCCGGCGCACCGTCCCTGCCGCCAGCTCGAGCTTTGCGGCAAGCTGCCGGACGGTCATAGCCGAGTCGGGCTGGGTCGCGATCAGTACACCCAGCACCCGTGCCTGGATCTCGGTCAACGCCATCGCCCCGAACCTTCCGTCGTCCGTGATCGCCACCGGTGTCCTGTCGTTGTCGAGTCCGCAACCGCCACTACCAGCGTCGATCAACCGAAGGGGCGTTCCTACCCCGTTTCCAGGACGTTTGGGACGTCTGAGTCCTAAGGTCTGATACGTCCCCGGCTGAGGAGGAAGATGAATCAGGGCCTGCGACAAGCGATGACAAAAGCGAAGGTCACCGAGCAGCAACTCGCCGAGAAGTGTGGAGTCGACGTCAAAACGGTTACTCGGTGGGTGACCAATGAATCGCGTGTCCCGCACGCCCGTCACCGCTGGGCGGTCTGCGAACACCTACAAGCGGAGGAAGCAGACTTGTGGCCTTCAGCTGTCCAACGAACCCTCAAGGTCGGCCCGGATCGAGAAGTGGTTCAGGTCTTCCCATATCGATCCGCCGCCCCCGCTTCCCTGTGGCGGTCGTTGATCACGAACGCCAAGCAGGACCTCACCTTCGCTGGATACACCAACTACTTCCTCTGGCTGGAGCAAGCGAATCTGGCTGCCCTGCTCAGGCGAAAAGCAGCAGCAGGCTGTCGGATTCGGATTCTCGTCGGTGATCCGACCAGTGCAGCGACGCTGGCGCGAGAGCGCGAAGAGAATGTCCCGCTCACACTCTCCACCCGTATCGCGGTGACCCTTGCCGAGCTGCGAAAGCTTCAGGATGTCGAGAGCATCGAAGCGAGATTTTCCGATGACCATGTCAACCTCTCGGTGTTTCGATTCGACAGTGACATGATCATGACGCCGATCCTTGCGCGACGAGTCGGCCACGACTCACCTATGTTTCACCTACGGCGCGAGCATCCGGACGGCATGTTCGATCGGTTCTCCGAGCATGTCGAGGAACTCTGGTCCCGGGGCCGGAACGTCTGGGAGGTCGACCCGCATGGCAAGGCGTGACTACCAGAATGATCCGGACGCGCCGGCGCCGAACAGCTTGGTGCCCGCGGCGTCCGTAGTTGTTGTGGATGGGGCCGGCCGCGTGCTGTTGCAGCGGCGGGTGGACAACGGGATGTGGGCGTTGCCGGGCGGGAAGATGGAGTTGGGGGAATCGCTGGCGGGGTGTGGGGTTCGGGAGACCAAGGAAGAGACCGGGATCGATATCGAGATCGTCGGGATTGTGGGGACGTATACCGACCCGGGGCATGTGTTCGCGTATGACGATGGTGAGGTGCGGCAGGAGTTCTCGATTTGCCTGTTGGGCAGGCCGGTTGGGGGGTCGATTGCGGTGTCCGACGAGTCGACCGAAGTGGCTTGGTTCGCGCCGGAGGAGATCGATGGGCTTCCGATGGTCGGGAATATTCGGCGGCGGGTGGATGACTGGAGGTCGGGGGCGGCCCCGGTCGTTCGATAAGGCTGCGCAAGTCGGTGTGGCGCAAGATGATCGATAGGTGAGATCGAATCGCACTCGGCGGCGGCCGCCGTTGGCTGGACGGGGGCGTGCGATGCGCCTGCAGCGGCCGTCTGGGGGACAACCGTGGCGTGCACGGGTGATTGGAGCGGTGCGAGGGTGGGCTTCGCCGGGGTGGGCCGGGCGGGTGTTGCCGTTCGTTGCCGTGGTGACAGCGATTGCTGCGGTTTTGTATGGCGCGCAGAGTTTACGGCTGGCTGAGGAGTCCGGTCGGCAGCAGTATCAGCTGGTGCGGCGAGAGCAGGCCCTGGAGCGGTTTGCGCGGGCTGCGGAGGTGCTTGGGGGTACGGATTCCACGACTCAAGGGCGGCTGGGGGCGATTTATTCGCTGGATCAGATTGCTGGGGAGTTTCCGGGGGATCGGTTCAAGGTGGTTTCTGTGGTGGCGGCGTTCTTGCGGGAGCAGGATCATAGTGGGGTTCCGGGGGTGGTGATTACGGCGCGGAATTGTGCTGGGAGGGGGAGTGATTCGTTGAATCCGCCGCGGTTGGGGGAGGAGTTCAAGGCTGCGGTGGCGTTGGTTGTTCGGTATAACCATTTGGGGGAGTTTGCTGATGAGGCGGTGGATTTGAGTTATACCTGTTAGGAGGGGGTGCGGTTGCAGCGTCGGGGGGTGGGGTACATCGATTTCAGTGGGGCTTCGTTGGCGTTTGCGGAGTTGGGTGGGAATGATCTGACTACTGTGAAGTTCTCGAATACTGATCTGGGGGATGCTCAGTTGGGTGGGTCGAGTTTGCGGAGGAGTGTGCTGTCGGGGTTGCGGTTGACTCGGGCGAGTTTCTTGCATTCGAATCTCGAGGGGGCGCGGATCGGTAATTGTGCTGCGGATGGGTCCGGGTGGGAGGGGGCGGTTTTGCGGCAGGCCGAGTTTCATAATGTGGATTTGAGCGGGGCGCATTTGAGTGAGGCGGATCTGACCGGGGCCACGTTGCGGCAGGTGACGCTGAATGGTGCGGATCTCACCGGGGCGACGCTGGCGGGGGTGCAGTTCGATGGGGTGCGGTACGACGCGAAAACCAAGTGGCCGGTGGGGTTTTCGCCGCCGCCCAGTAGTTAGGCGGGGTTGGCTCGGAGGGCGTTGGTCATGGTGCGCAGGATTCGCAGGGCGTCGGCCTGTTCAGCGGCGGTGAGGTCGGCGACCATTCTGAGCTCGACGGATCGGACTGCGGCGGTGGCCTTTTCGAGGTGGCGGCGACCTTTGGGGGTCAAGCGGGTGGGGAGGACTTTGCCGACGGGGGCGGCGGCGGGCCTGGTGACATGACCTTCGCGTTCGAGGGTTTGCAACAGGACGTTCATGGTTTGGCGGGTCACGAAGGCCCCGCGAGCCAGTTCGGAGTTCGACAGGCCCGGGCGTTGGGCGAGCAGTTCGAGGCAGGCGTAGTGGGTGACGTTCATGCCGAGCGGGCGCAGCACTTCCTCCATGGCTGCGCGGAGGGCGCTGGACGCCTCTTTCAGCAGGTAGCCGAGGGATGTGTCCAGGTCTACGCCGGCCTCTTCTTGACTCATGTCAGTATTCTGACATAGCCTTGGGCATGTCAGAAAACTGACACACACGACTAAGGAGCAGGACAATGCCCGCAATCGGTCCCGATTTCATTTCACTGCAGGTACGCGATCTCGACGCCTCGCAGGCGTTCTACGAGCAGTACCTGGGCCTGGTTCGCTCACCCGCCGGACCGCCGCGCGCCGTCGTGTTCGAGACGAAGCCGATCGCGTTCGCGCTGCGCGACATCGTCCCCGGCACCGACCTCGCATCGGCGGCATATCCGGGCATCGGCGCGGCGATCTGGCTGCACGCCACGGACGTTCAGGCCATTCACGATGCTTTGGCGGCGGACGGGCACACCATCGTCGCCGAACCGATCGACGGCCCGTTCGGCCGCACGTTCACCTTCGCCGATCCCGACGGCTACCGCATCACCCTGCACGACCGCGCGTGACCGACGAGCGGGGCCGAATCCCTAAGGGAGAATGTCGGTTTGGACCCGCGGGTCCAGTTTGCGGAGGGTGTCGGGACGGTCGGTGAGACAGGGCCAGTCCCGGCTGACCGCTTCGATGGTGGCATGACCGGCGGGGATGAGCGCATCGGCATCGGGCCGATCGGCCAACGCGGCCCCGAGATGATCGGAGGCCGGGCGATCCAGTGGCTGAATGACCGTATTGGGCAGATCGAGCAGCACCGCGAGAATATCGAGACGCCCGGCGGGAATGAGCGCCCGGGCGGCGGCGAGGGCGGTCGCGGGGACGATGATGGTGTGGCCGGCATCGGCGGTAGCCCAGACCACGGATTGCACGTAGGCGACCCGATGCGCCCAGGCGGTGAGGGCGGCGGTGTCGAAGACGACGCCTCCCAGCGTGGAGCCGGCGGTGGTCATGCCGCGCCGGCGTGGTCGCCGGGATCCTCCTTCTCGGGTAAGGGGGGTAGCCCCTGCACGGCGCGGGCGCGGTTGATCAGGTCGAGGGGCGGGCGGCCGCCGAGCGCGTTCTCGAGTCTGGCGAGGGATTCGGTGCGATTGACCCGGGCTCGGACGGATTCGGCCACGAAGGAGGAGATGGATTCGATGCGGCCGGTGGCGCGCCAATCGTCGAGGGTGGCGGCTATCTCCTCGGGCATCGACACTGTGATCTTGCGGGTGCGACGCGCTCTAGCCATACCGGAATGGTACTTCGGTATGGGCGGGGCGACGAGATGACAGACCGTTCGCCTCGGGATTCGAATTCCGGTGATCCGAAACCTGCCGGTCACGCGGCGATCCGGGTTCGATACGGTGGGCGTGTGCCCGCATCCGGCGGGCGGCCTCCCCATTACCTGCGTCAAGAGGACACAACCTAGATGGATCAGAGTTCGATCGTGTGGGACGACGGTGCGTTGGTCACCATCGACCAGCGGGCATTGCCGCAGGAATTGCGGGAGTTGCGGATCACCACGGTCGATCAGGTCATCGATGCGATCAAGACGCTCGCCATTCGCGGCGCGCCGGCGATCGGAGTGTCGGGGGCGTTCGGCGTGGTCATCGCCGCGCTCGCCAACAGCGCCGACGGAGTCGTGGATACAGCGGCCGTGACTGCCGAGGCGACGCGGATCGCCGATGCCCGGCCCACTGCGGTCAACCTCGCCTGGGGCGTGCAGCGCGCATTGAGCAAGCTGCCCGAGGGCGTACAGGCGGTGCTGGACGAAGCGCTGGAAATGCAGGCCGAGGACGGGCGCACCAATCTGGCCGCGGCCACGCATGCGGCGGATCTGCTCGAGCAGCTGTGCGCGGATCGACCCTTGCGTCTGCTCACGCACTGCAATACCGGCCGCCTCGCGACCACCGCATGGGGCACCGCGATCGGTGCGCTGCGAGTACTGCACCAGCGCGGCAAGCTCGCCGAGGTGATCGTGGACGAGACCCGCCCACTGTTGCAGGGTGCGCGACTCACCGCGTGGGAGATGGCCGAAGCCGGTATCCCGCACCGCCTCACCATCGATTCCGCCGCCGCCTGGGCGATGGCCACCGAGAACGTGGACGCGGTCATCGTCGGCGCGGACCGCATCACCGCGGATGGCGCGGTAGCCAACAAGATCGGCACCTACATGCTGGCGCTGGCCGCCGAGCATCACGGAATCCCGTTCATCGTGGTCGCCCCCGAATCGACACGTGACATCTCGACGGCGCGCGGCAGCGACATCGTGGTGGAGCAGCGCGCGGCCGCCGAGGTGACCGGATTCGGCGGCGTCACAACGGCTCCCGAGGGCACGCAGACCTTCAACCCGGCCTTCGATGTCACGCCGGGCGAGCTGGTGACGGCCGTCGTCACCGAGAACGGCGTACTCGTCGATGCCGCCGCCGCGGACGGCGCGGTACCGCCCGCCGAACTGGCCGGACATGCACACGGTGCAACATTGCGCGCCGGGCGGGAAATCGCCGCCATCGCACGGAATCTGTACGCGAACGGATGGATGCCCGGCACTGCGGGCAATATCTCGGTGCGCCAGGGCGATACGGCCGTCATCACCGCGAGCGGACTGTCCAAGGGCGAGCTGACCGAGACCGATACGGTCACCGTCGCCGTCTCGGACTCGCAGCCGGTGCGCTCCGGCGGTCGCCGCCCGTCGGCCGAAACCACCATCCACACCGCCGTTTACCGCACGCGCGGCAGCGAGGCCGTGGTGCACGTGCACCCGCCACATGCCACCGCGCTCTCCGTCGGTGCAGCGAGTGCTGATGTGCAGACTGTGCGGTTTTCCGGATATGAGCTGATCAAGGGCTTGGGCGGAATTCGCCCGGACGCCATCGACATTCCGGTGTTCCCGAATCACGCGGACGTGCCGCGCATCGGCGAGGACATCGAGAAGTACCTGACCGAGCATCCCGATGCCCCGCCCGTGCTGTTCATCGCCGGGCACGGCATCACCGCGTGGGGCGAGAGCCTGGCGCAGGCGCGTGACCGTGCGGAATGCCTCGAAGGCATCTGCGAACTGACCACATTGACCGGGCACCGTGAGATTCCGGTGGGCGACAATTAGTTCCGAGAAAGGAACCACGATGACTCTGCTGCAGATCATGAACGATCAGGACGCCGCCGACGTCAAGCTGCGCACCAGCGACGACGCCGAGATCGCCGCCGAGCTCGGCAAGCGCGGCATCACCTTCGAGCGTTGGCCGCTGCTCGAGGGGCTGTCCGGCGCCACCTCCACCGAGGACCTGCTGGCCGAATACCAGACGCGCATCGATGCATTGAATGCCGACGGGCGCTACAAGTTCATCGACGTCGCCCGCATCCACCCGGACGAATCCGATCCGGAATGGCCCGCCAAGGCCGCCGGGGCGCGCACCAAGTTCCTCGACGAGCACCGGCACGCCGAGGACGAGGTGCGGTTCTTCGCCGCCGGACAGGGCTGCTTCTACCTGCACCTGGGTGACGAGGTGCTGGCGACCGTGTGCACCGCGGGCGATCTGGTGTCGGTGCCGGCGGGCACCCTGCACTGGTTCGACATGGGCACCACGCCGGAGTTCGTGGCCGTGCGGTTCTTCGAGGAGGAGGACGGCTGGATCGGCGATTTCACCGGTGACAAGATCTCGAGCGGTTTCCCGACCCTCGACGAGTTGACCGCGGCATGATCAAGGCGATCGTTCTCGACATCGAAGGCACCACCAGCCCGACCAGTTCGGTGCGGGAGGAGCTGTACGGGTACACGCGGGATCGATTGCCGCAGTGGCTGGCCGAGCATCAGGGCGATGCGGGGGCACCGATCATCGAGGCGACTCGCGTCCAGGCCGGGCGACCGGACGCCGATGCCGCCGAGGTCGCCGCGATCCTCATCGACTGGCTGAACACGGATGTGAAGTCCGAACCGCTCAAGGCGGCGCAGGGCATCATCTGCGCCGAGGGGTTCCGCAACGGGTCGCTGTTCGGGGAGTTCTTCCCGGATGTTCCGCCGGTGCTGCGGGCGTGGCGGGCGGCCGGGCTGGAGCTGTACATCTACTCGTCGGGTTCGGTTCGCAATCAGAAGGATTGGTTCGCCTTCGCGCGCGGCGGGGATCTGTCGCCGTTGATCAGCGGCCATTTCGATCTGTCGACCGCCGGGCCGAAGCGGGAAGCCTCGTCGTACGAGAAGATCGCCAGCGCGATCGGGGTGCCGGCCGAGAGCATCCTGTTCCTGTCCGACCACCCGGACGAGGTGGATGCCGCGGCGGCGGCCGGTTGGTCCGCCATCGGGGTGACGCGGCCGGGTGAGCCCAATGCGCCGCGTCCGCCGCATCGCTGGATCAGCGACTTCGCCGACGTCGAGTTGGACTGAGCGGATCGAAAAGCATCGGGCGGTTCCGGTTGCCGGAGCCGCCCGTTCCCGTTTCCGGACTCAGATCTGATGGGTTTCGGCGACGGCGATACCGGTGTACGGGTCACTCGCGGCAGTTTCGAGATCGAGTGCCACTTCGAACTGGGCGTCGGCGCCCCGGATTCCGGATATCGTCAGTGTTCCGCCGTCCGCCGCGTCCCGGGCGGCGTGCAGCGCCCCGACCGACCGCAGTTCGAGCCCGCCCGCGCGCACCAGCACGTCTCCGGTTCGGATCCCGGCGCGATCGGCCCAGCCGTCGCGATCCACCGCCTTGACCAGCAGTCCCGTGACCTCGGGCAGGCCGACCGCCCGGCGCGCCTCCATGGCCCGATGCGCTGACGCCAATGTCATTCCCAGCCGGGGTGATTCGGGACCGCTCACCGAACCCTCGTAGGACACGAGCAGCTGCCGGAGCAGACCGGCGAGCATCTCGCGCTGGCGCGGATCCAAGGCGGCCAGCATGCGATCCTCACCGCGTAGGTGGGCCGGGGTGACGCGATCCATGAGCGCACGGCCGGCCGGGGTGAGCGCGACCAGGGTATTGCGGCGGTCGCGCGGATCGGAAGTGCAGGTCACCAGGTCTTGTGCGGCAAGGCGATCCACGCGGGTGCTCATGGTGCCCGAGGTGAGGCCGAGTTCGCGCATGAGCCGGCGCTGGGGGACGCCGTTCGGATCGTCGAGTTGCCGCAGGGTCGCCAGCGCCACGTAATCGGGGCCGTTGAGGCCGAATTCGGCGAAGGTGGCTTCGATTCCGGCTTCGAGCGCGCGGCGGACCCGGCCCAGGCGTTGCACCACCGACAGCGGCGACAGATCGAGATCCGGATCGATCCGGCTCCAGGCGTCCACGAAGCGGTCGACCGAATCCTGCGGGCTCGGCGGCGATTCCGATGCGCGGGCGGTCGAGCAGTCATCTCTGGACACGAGCATGACCCGAGCGTACTTTCTGGGCAATGGCTTTGGCCAAAGCTATTACCAAAAGCGATCTCTCACAGAGGACTTCGGCAATCATGGATATGGGCGGATCATTCAGATCGGCAGTGCCGCCAACCCGAACCCGCTGCCCGATCGGGCCGCCTACAGCGCCGCCAAGGCCGCGCTGGCGAACCTCAGCGTCAGCCTGGCCAAGGAGCTGGCGGCGACCGGCGTCACCGCGAACACCATCAGCCCGGGACCGACCCGCACCGCTGGATTCCGGGAGCTGACAGCGCGATTCGCCGCCGGGCACGGGCTGCCGGATGTCGAGTCCGCGACTCGCATACTGCTGGACGGGCCGCTGGCCGCCCCCTCGGATCGATTGGCCGAGCCCGCCGAGATCGCGGCGCTGGTCGCGTTCGTGGCCAGTCCCTACGGGGCGTCGATCAACGGCGCGAACCTGCGCATCGACGGCGGACTGACGCCGACCGTCAACTAGGCATCATCGGTCAGGGCACGACGACGAGTTTGCCGGTGGCTCGGTTCTCCTCCATATAGCGATGGGCGGCGGCGATATCGGCGAGGGCGAAGACGCGATCCAGGTTCGGCTGATAGGCCCCGGCTTCGACCTGGTCGATGACGCGCTGCAGGATCGGCGCGCCCGCGCTGCCCTTGTAGTCGTCGCTGTGGAAGGCGGTGAGTCTGGTGCCGGACGGGATCATGGCGATCGGCTCGAAGCCGGGGAGCAGCCAGCCGCTGAGCGAGCCTGCCATGCATACGGTTCCGCCGCGCCGGACCAGGCGGAGCGATTCCGCCAGCGAGTCGGTGCCGACCAGGTCGAGTACGTAGTCCGGGCCGTCGGGCCAGATCTCGCGCAGGTCCGGCGCCGGTGCGCCGGGGAGGACGTGGGTGACTCCGGCGGCGGTCAGCGTGCTCGATTTGGCGGGCTGGCGGGTGGTGGCCGCGACCTCGAGGCCGGCGGCGGCGGCGATCGTCGCGGCGGCCAAGCCGACCGATGCGGTGCCGCCCCGGATCAGCAACCGGCCCTTGGAATCCGGTTCGATACCCAAGGCGTCCAGAGCGCCTTGGGCGGTCAGGTAGGTCTCGGGGAGGGACGCGAGCGTTTCCCACGGCAGGGTGGTGGTGATCGGCATGAGCAGGGCGGTGGGCAACAGGGCGTATTCGGCGTAGCCGCCGTCGAACGCGCGGCCCATCTCGCCCATCACCGCCGCGACCGTCGTGCCTTCGGGGAGCGCCGGATCGGTCGATACCGCCACGGTGCCCACGCATTCGATGCCGAGCACGCGGGGAAAGACCACGCTCGGTGAATGCCCTTGGCGGGTCCGCAGTTCCGAACGATTCAGCCCGGCCGCGCGCACCCGCACCAGTGTCCAGCCCGCCCGCACCGCCGGGATCGGGAGCTCGTGAATCTCGAGCACCTCGGGATCGCCCGCCCGGGTGCAGACCGCCGCTCGCATCGTCGTATTCAGGTTCTCGCGCATGGCATCTACTCTTGTCGGGCAGCACCGTGGCCGAACACCGATAGAAAGCCAAGTTATGCCCGATGCCCGCCAACCTGTCCCGGCGGCGACCACTTCCCGGCTGTGGCCCTCCGGCGGGATGCACCTGTGGCCGTCCGGCGGCACCAGTTCGGCGCATGCCCACGACCGCGGGCATCTGGTGTACGCGGCCCGCGGCGTCCTGTCGGTACACACCGAGCACGGGACCTCGATCGTGCCCGCCAACCGAATCGCCTGGACACCGGCCGGTTTCACGCACTATCACCGAGCGCACGGTCACACCGATATGCGCATCGAATTCCTCCCACCGGCGCTTACCCGCCTGATACCGGACCGTCCGGCGGTGTTCCTGGCCTCCGCCCTGGCCCGCGAACTCCTGCTCACCCTCACCGGCCCACGCAATCTCGAACGCGAAGCCGACCCCGCCGCCCGGGCGCGATTGCGCCGCGTGCTCGTCGACGAACTCCGCGAAGCCTCCGAACAGCCACTACAACTCCCCGAACCCCGAGACGACCGCCTCCGCGCCATCGCCCGCCTGCTGTACGAACACCTCGGCGACAACACACCTTTGGCCGATCTCGGGCAGCAGGTCGGCGCCAGCCCCCGCACCCTCAGCCGCCTGTTCCACACCGAACTCGGCATGACCTTCTACGAGTGGCGCACCCAGCTCCGCATCCACCACGCCCTCGTCCTCCTCGCGGCCGGCCACGACACCACCCGCGTCGCCCACGCCTGCGGCTGGTCGAACCCCAGCGGCTTCATCGCCGCCTTCACCGCCGTCATGGGCACCACCCCCGGTCGCTATCGCGGCGCGTCTCGCTCGGCCCAGCCGCAATGATTCGGTGCGTGCTCAGGTCGAGCGGAGGCCGGCGGTGATCATGGCGACGGCGGAGTGGATGTAGGCGTCGGGGTTCGGGGAGCCGGCGCCGCGGGCGGCGTCGAGGATGCCCATGAGGATGATGCCGACGATGGCGCGTGCGGTGTGCTCGAGCTCGAAGTCGCGGCGCAGCAGGCCCTGGTCGGCGGCGCGGGTGAGGTAGCCGGCGACCAGGGAGGTGGCGTAGTCGACGAGGCCGAACCAGCGGGTGGTGAGTTCGTCGTCGATGGTGGTGGCTTCCAGGGCAAGGAATTTCGCGAGGCGCGGATGCTCGGCGAACACGGTGTTGATGCGCGAGCCGACGGTGCGGAACTGGTCTTCGAATTCGGCGACGGTGGTGGCGTCGGTGACCAGGCCGGGGGTGAGGATTTCGGCGAGCAGCTGGTCGACGCCGTAATCGATGACGGCGTCGAGGATCTGGCGTTTGCTGTCGAAGGCCTTGTAGAAGGTGCCGAAGCCCAGGCCGGCGTGCGCGGAGATGTCGGCGATGACGGTGGCGTGATAGCCCTTGTCGAGGAACACCTCGTAGGCGGCTACCACCAGTTTCCGGCGGCGCGCTTCGATCTCCTCGGCGGTGGCGCGGGGACGGCCGCGTTTGCGGAGAGGCTCGGCGTCGGCGGTCATCCGGTGAGGATATCCGACCGCCCGCGCCGAGCCCAGCCGCCG
Organism: Nocardia yamanashiensis NBRC 100130; assembly: GCF_001613325.1. Lineage (GTDB taxonomy): Bacteria > Actinomycetota > Actinomycetes > Mycobacteriales > Mycobacteriaceae > Nocardia > Nocardia yamanashiensis. Next base: position 244,448 of record NZ_BDCD01000004.1, read on the forward strand.
CGAGGCGGGCGTCAGGCCAGGGTGGCGGCCTGGTCGTGGACGAACGGCGAATGCTCCAGATCGGAGAACTTCGATCCGGCCCCGGCCTGCCGCACCCGCAGGTGCAGGTCGGCGCGAATGGCCGGATCCGCCAGCGGCAGTGCGGGATCGGCGTCCCAGGCATTGAGCATCATGCCGTACCCCTCGGGGCTGACCAGCATGGCGGCCCCGCTGCGGCCGGGGAAGGCGAGCAACCGGGTGGCCGCGCGCACGGCGGCCTCGGCCAGCCGGATGCTCAGTTCGGACGGGTGGAAGCCGGCGATGTCCCGCAGTTCCGGGGCGAGATTGCGGGCGAACGCGACGGCCACCACGCGCAGCGCGGGACTGGCCACCAGCATCGGCCAGGCCGGGGTGACGGGGGAGCGGAGCAGGAAGTCCACATTGGCGCGCCCTTTGAGTCCCAAGGCCATTCGCGGATACCAGCTCTCGGCGATGGCCCGGCATTCGGCCAGCGTCCGGGGCGCATCCTCCGGCGCGACGCCCACCAGTTGCGCGAAAGGCACGTTCTCCCGGACGAATTCGTCCTGTTCGGCCGGGCTCAGGCCGGAGCCGAACTGTCCGTAGCACTCGACGATGCTGACCAGCCCGAGTGCGTGCGTCCACAGCGCCATGTCCAGGTCGGTGCCGTGGTACTCCTGTCCGCTGATCGGATCGACCCCGTTGATGTGCGAATGCACCCGGTACAGCGTGCGCCCGGCCCGGATCGCCGATTCGCTGTCGCCGAAGGCCGCCATCTGGAAGAAGGTGATCGAGCGCCGCGCCCGGGTCAGCGGCCGGGTGCGCATGACGCTGTGCGTCGAGACCGATTCCGCCACGGCTGGATCGAACAGCACTTCGACGGCCCCCCGCAGGATGGCAAGCACCAGGCTCAGCGGATGGTCCATCATCCGCCAGGTCACCGAGTCCGGCCCGTAGAAGCCGTTGTCGGGCCGGGGCGCGGACCGCACCGCCGCGACCCGCTTCGGGTCCTTCACCAGGTGCTGATTCGCGATGCCGAGTGCGCGTTCGATGCTGGCCGCCATGACAGAACTCCCTTGTCCGAGAGGCGAATCCCACCTCTCGAATATCGTGACAGCAGTATCGTGATAATTCAATCACGAAATTAGGGACGTCCGGCCGGAGCATTGCGAACCGCCCTGAACGCGAAAAACGAGCGTGCCCGCACCGAAGAGTCGGTGCGGGCACGCTCGCGCTGCGGAAAGGCCCGGCTATACCCGAGCGCCGCCGGCGGCTCGCTCGATGAGGTACTCGACCAGGGTCATGAGTACGTTCTTGGCCGAGCCGCGGTCGCGGGCGTCGCAGAGCAGGACCGGGATGTGCTCGTCCAGGTCGAGGGCGTCGCGTACTTCGACCGGGGTGTAGAGCGGGGCCCCTTCGAAGCAGTTGACCGCCACGGTGAAAGCCACGCCGCGGCGCTCGAAGAAGTCGATCGCGGCGAAGGAGCCTTCGAGGCGGCGGGTGTCGGCGAGGACCACCGCGCCGAGGGCGCCGCGGGCCAATTCGTCCCAGAGGAACCAGAATCGGTCCTGGCCGGGCGTACCGAAGAGGTACAGGACCAGGTTCTGGTCGATGGTGATACGACCGAAATCCAGGGCGACGGTGGTGGTGGTCTTACCCTCCACGCCGCGCAGATCGTCCACGCCGGTGGACATTTCGGTGATGAGTTCTTCGGTGCGCAGCGGCGTGATCTCACTGATCGCCGACACCATGGTCGTCTTGCCCACGCCGAAACCGCCCGCGATGAGGATCTTCACCGAGGCGGCCAGCGGGCGCGCATTGTCAAAGTTTTCGGATGCCATCGAGTACAGCTCGCAGAATGTTGAGGTCACCGGGCGCCGCCTCCGGGGAGACGGGCGCGCGGAAGTTGAGGATATTGTCCGAGATGAGGTCCCCGACAAGGATTTTCGTCACCGCCAGCGGGAGCCGGATGGCGGCCGATACCTCGGCCACCGACAACGGCAGGCGGCACAGCCGCACGATATCCGCGTATTCGGGTTCGACACGCCGCAGCGGCGGGGCGGCGTTGGGCACCACCACCACCGTCAGCATGTCCAGATCGTGTCCCGCGCCCATGGTCCTGCCACCGGTCCGTGCATAGGGGCGCACGAGCGGACCGGCCGCGTCATCGAACCATTGGTGTTCCCCCGGCCGCGGCATCATGACAATCGAGGATTCCCTTGTCCGGCCAGGTTCTGGCGCGGTGTGGTGGACAGATAGTTACCGACCCGCTGCACGGTCAGGTTCATTTCATAGGCGACCATGCCGAGATTGGCCGAGTCGCTGGCCTGCAGGGCGAGGCAGGCGTGGCTGCCGGCGGCCGTCACGAACAGCACCGCCCGGTCCAGTTCGATGACCGCCTGGCGCACGCCGCCGCCGTCGAACCGGGTGCCGGCGCTGCGCGCCAGACCGTAGAGCGTGGAGGACATGGCGCCGAAATGCTCGGCGTCCTCCCGGCTCATGGCCGTGGAGCGGCCCAGCAGCAATCCGTCGGTGGAATGCACCACGGCGTGCCGGACACCCGCGAGCCGATCCACCAGATCGTCGAGTAGCCAGTTGAGATCACCAGCGTTGGAGGTGGTCACCGTCGCCTTCCTGTCGGTCTGAGTAAGAACCTGACTCAGGCCCGAAAGCACCGGGATCGGCCCGGCGGCCCTGCCTGGTTCCGTTTTCGATGGCGGACATGAGGTCTCGGGCCTGCTCGGCCGTCCGGGAGGATTGGGCAGGCGCCTCGGGCGCCGTCTTCTCCTGCGCCAATTCCGGTGCGAGACTTGCCTGCCGGCGCCTACGCGGAAGCGCGGGCCGGACGTCGGAGCCAGTGTACTGGGAGCGATCGCGTTCGCGCGGGCGGAACTCGATTTCCGGTTGCTGGGCCGAAACTTGTTGCGCGCGGGCGGCCCTCGGATCGACCGGCGGCTCGTAGCGCTCGGGCTCGGCGGGCTCGAAACTGCGCGGGGCCTCGAACGATTTGAACGGCTCGAACGGCCGTGGCGTCTCGAAGGACATCTGGCGCTCCGGGAATTCGGGGGCGGCCGGAACCGGCGGCAGGGCCTCGATGACCTGGCGCGCGGATTCCAATTGCCGGGGCTCGGGAGCGACCGGTTCGGGTCGCCGCGGCACCACCGGGATCTCACCGGTGCGCCCGGCGGCCACGGTGAGCGTGTTCGGCACCAGCACGATGGCCCGCACGCCGCCGTAATCGGATTCGGTGAGCCGCACCGAGATACCGTTGCGCTGCGCCAGCCGCGCGACCACGAACATGCCGAGGCGGGAATCCTCGGACAGGGTGTTGACGCCGAAATCCGGTGGATTGCGCAGCATGTCGTTGATCCGCGCCATATCCGCCTCGGGAATGCCCATGCCCTGATCGACGATCTCGATGGCCACGCCCTTGCCGACCACATTGCCGCGCACCTCGACCTGCGACTGCGGCGGCGAGAAGTGGGCGGCATTGTCGACCAGCTCGGCCACCAGGTGCACGAGGTCGGCGACCGCGGTGCCGGCGACGGCGATCTCGGGCAGGCGGGCGATCTTGACGCGCGTGTAGTCCAGCGCCTCACCGACACCCGAGCGCACCACCTCGACCAGCGCCACCGGATTGCGCCACTGCCGGCCCGGCTGCCCGCCGGCCAGAATGATCAGGTTCTCGGCATTGCGGCGTTCACGGGTGGCGAGGTGATCGAGCCGGAAGAAGATCTCCAGCAGCGCCGGATCCTCCTGCTTGGACTCGGCCTCGTCGAGCACCTCGAGCTGGCGGTGCACCACCACCTGGCTGCGGTGGGCGATATTGAGGAACACCGCCTTCACGCCCTCGCGGGTGCGGGCTTCGGTGATGGCGGCCTCGACCGCGGCGGCGTGCGCGTGCGTGAACGCCTTGGCCACCTGGCCGATCTCGTCCGCGCCGAAGTCCAGCACGGGGGTCTCGGCGGCGGCGTCGACGGTCTGGCCTTCGCTCAGCTTGGCCATCATCTGCGGCAGGTTCTCGTCCGCGAGCTGCATGGTCTGGTCGCGAAGCCGCTTGAGCCGCCGGATGATCCGGTTGGCCAGCAGCAGCGCGACCAGGAACGCGGACACCGAGACCGCGAGCATGCCCGCACCGGCCAGCGCCGAATCGGTGGCATTGCGATCGGCGGCGTCGGCGGCCAGGCCCTGCGCGTACTTGCTCTGCCCGTCCCAGAATTCCAGCAGCGACTTGTTGACCTGCGCGACCGTTTCCTGCCACTCCTGGTCGGTGAACGTCAAAGGCGCGGGCTCGCGGGTGGTTCCGGCCTTGACCGGCGCGGCGGTGATGGGATCCATCGCGCGGGCCAGCAGCGAGTTCTCCATCATGACCAGCTTGGTCCAGTTGGGGCTGCCGGTCACCGCCTTGGCGTAGTCGGAGTTCTTGTTGTCCTCGTCGGCGACCAGGGCTTCGACGTTCACCCGGTAGGCGCCGACCAGGCGGGCGAATTCGATCGCCAGTTCCGGGGGCAGCACGCCGTTGTTGATCAGCACCTCGGCCAGCGCGGCGGCGCGGGAGAGCATTTCGGAGGCGGAGACGATCTCGAGGGTCTCGCCGATCTCGACCGCGGTCTCCGGGTTCGGGGCCGCGCCGGTGACGGCCTTGGTGCCGACCGACACCAGGTCGAGCAGGTGGCCGTAGAAGCTGTACGCCTCGGTCATCTGCAGTGCGTTGCCGTCGATCTGGGTGCGCACACCCGCCAGCGCGTTGGTCAGGGTCTGGAAGCCGCCGACATCGCCCTTGACGCCGTCGGGGCCGAGCTCTTCCATGTCCGGAGTGGTCTTGGCGATGCCGCGCAACGCGTTGTCCAGCCGCAATCGGGCCTGCGCCAAGCCTTTCGGATTGGCGTCGCCGCCGGCCAGCTGCGACAGCGTGATCTGGCGCTCCTGCTGCACCGCGCCCACCAATTCCTTGGTGAGCGGGGTGGCGTCATTGAGCGCGTCCGCGAAATCGCGCGCGTTTCTGCCCTCGACCACGAGGTATCCCGCGCCACCCACACCGATCACGAGCAGCGCGAGGCTCGGGACGAGTGCGATGGCGAGAACACGGGTCCGGACACCGAGCCTCGCTCTGAACATCGCCAAAACGTAACGGTGCGTATGTAACACTCGTGCGCGAGATCCCGTTGAGCGGGAACATGATTGACAAGTCGATTCATGCATGTTCCGGAATGACGATCAGTTCTTCACGATAGCTCGGAAGTCGCTGGAGCTCAGCCGAATTCGCCGCGGCGGGCGTCGGTGGACAGGAAGGCGCCGACGCGCTGCACCGTCATGTTCATCTCGTAGGCGACCATGCCCAGGTTCGCGTCGGCGGTGGTTTGCAGTGCCAGGCAGGCGTTGTCACCCGCCGCGGTCACGAACAGCACGGCGTGATCCAGCTCGATCACCGCCTGCCGCACCCGGCCGCCGTCGAACCGCTGCCCGGCGCTGCGGGACAGGCCGTAGAGCGTGCAGGACATGGCCGAGAAATGCTCGGCGTCCTCCCGGCTCATCCGCGACGAATTGGCCAGCAGCAGGCCGTCGGTGGAATGCACGACGGCGTGCCGCACCCCCGCCAGCTTCTCCACCAGATCGTTCAGCAGCCAGTCCAGATCACCGGCATGATGGGTGTTCACCCAAGTTCTCCTGTCCATCCGCCGAACGCGCCACCCGCGCCCGGATCGCTCTCCCGCGCGCGCCTGGTGCCGTTCTCGATGGCGGAGAACAGATCCCGCGCCTGATCGGCACCGCGCTCGGGTACTTCGCCGCGGGCGGGCGGCGTGCTCGCGCCCGAGTCGTGCGCCAGTTCCGGCGCGAGGTTGGCTTGCCGCTGCCGCTTGGGCAGCGACGGCTTGAACCTGTCGTGCTCGGCCGATGCCAGGTCGGTGCGCTGCAAGGCGGGCAGCAGATCGCGCGGGCTCGACGCCACCTCGACCAGGAGCTGGGCCGGGATCAGGATGATCGCGCGGATGCCGCCGTAGTCGGATTCGGCGAGCCGGACCGAGATGCGGTGGCGGGCGGCCAATTGCGAGACCACGAAGACGCCGAGGCGGGAATCGTGGGACAGGGTGGTGATGCCGAAGTCGGCGGGGTCGTTGAGCTGGCTATTGATTCGGTCGAGCTCGGCGTCGGGAATGCCCATGCCCTGATCGGTGATCTCGATCGCGACCCCGCGGCCGACCGTATTGCCGGTGATCTCCACCCGCGACTGCGGCGGGGAGAACGACGCCGCGTTGTCGATCAGCTCGGCGAGCAGGTGAATGAGGTCGCCGACGGCCGGACCGGCCACGAAAGCCGTTGGCACCCGCCCGGTTCGCACCCGCGTGTACTCGATGGACTCCCCGACGGCGCTGCGGATCAGATCCAGCAGCGGCACCGGATTGCGCCACTGGCGGCCGGGCCGGCCACCGGCGAGGATCACCAGGTTCTCGGCATTGCGCCGCTCCCGGGTGGCGAGATGGTCCAGCCGGAAGAAGGTCTCCAGCAGTGCCGGATCCTCTTGACTGGATTCGGCTTCGTCGAGCAGCTCGAGCTGCCGGTGCACCACCACCTGGCTGCGATGGGCGATGTTCAGGAACACCGCCCGCACGCCCTCGCGCGTGCGGGCCTCGGTGACCGCCGCCGTCACCGCCGCCGCGTGCGCGTGCCCGAAAGCCGAGGCCACCTGGCCGATTTCGTCGCGGCCGAAATCCATTCGAGGCGCCTGCAGCTCGTCGTCGACGGATTCGCCCGCCGCCAGCCGCCGCATGGTCTCGGGCAATTGCTCGTCGGCCAGCGCCAGCGTGCGGTCGCGCAATCGCGTGAGCCGCTGGATGATCCGGTTGGCCAGCACCAGCGCCACCGCGATCGCGCCCAGCGCCACGATCAGCATGCCCGCCGCCGCCAGCAGCGATCGGCGAGTGGTGTCGGCGGCGGCGTCCCCGGCGAGGCGCTGGGCCTCGGTGTTCTGGGCCTGCCACAGATCGGCCAGCTCCCGGTCGACCGTCGCCGCGGCGGCCGTCCATTCCGCCACCGTCAGCGGCAGCGTGGAGGTCCGGGCGCCGGGGGAGCGGGGCAGGGTGCGTTGTGTGAGTACGGCTTCCATCGCGCCCAGCTGCTGCCACGCGGACCCGCTGACCAGTTTCTTGGCCGAGGCGGCCTGATCGGAATCGCTGTCGCCGACGGACTGTTCGATGCGCAGCCGGTAGTACCCGGCCAAGCGCACGTACTCGGCGGCCAATGCGGCGGGCAATTCCTCGTCGGCGACCAGCGTCGCCCCCAGCGCGGTCACCCGGCTCATCGCCTCCAGACTGCGCAGCACCTGTTCGGCCTCGGTGAGCTCACTGGCGGTGGCGGCGTCGGGCGCGGTCTGTTCGGCGATCCGCACGCCCGCGAGCACGAGTTTGGGCATGCCGCTGTAGAACTGGTACGCGTCCTCGACGGGCAGCGTGCCCGCGTCGATCCCCGCGCGAATGGTGGCCAGCTGCCGCCCCAGCCCGCCCATCGCCTCGGTGCTGTCCTTCATCGACTGCGGCCCCAGATCCGACAGCCGCGACTGCGCCGGGGCGAGCCCACGCAGCGCCTCGTCCAGCCGCGCCCGCGCCGCCGTCAGCTCCCGCACGTCGGTGGCCATTCCGGCATTGCGCCACAACGTGATCCGCCGTTCCAGCTGCACCGCGGCGATCATCTCGCGGGTCGGCCCGATCCCGTCGCGCAATTCGTCGGCCCAGGTCCGGGCATTGTCGGAGTGGTCGATGAGGACACCGGTCGCGCTGATCCCGATGCCGGCCAGGGCCAGGCTCGGCACGAGCGCGATGGCCAGAATCCGGGTCCGCACACCGAGCCGCGGTTTGAGCATTGCCCGAACGTAGCCATCGCGCGTGCGGGCGCGCCCGGCGAGTCCTTTTGAGCAGGACGTCGTTTGACTACCGGAACGCCCGTTCGGTAAGTCGTCGGATCCCGAAAGACAACGGGCCACAG
>NZ_BDCD01000005.1 GCF_001613325.1 Nocardia yamanashiensis NBRC 100130
GGCTTTCCGGGTTTCAGCTGGCCGACATGGCCGAACCGTACCGGGCGAAGGTGTGTCCCTTGCTGGTGCAGGAGAAACTGCCGTGGAATCCCACGGCGCACTTCGCGCCGGCGTGCTCCACCCACGGTCCCCACGTATCACTGCCCGTCGCCACCTGATCGATGCTCGGGTTGCCGCCGGCCATGGTGTAGGCGCCGGGGGCGAAACCCGGGTGTCCCGGGGCCCAGGGGACGTCGATGACGATCTGGGTGACCTGGAACGGGAGCGGGATATCGACCTGGCCGACCCTCATCGTCAGCCAAGCCGAAGCGGCGAGATCGCAGCCGACGGTGCCGTCGGATGCGATGGAGCAGCTGAAGGTGCCGGCCCGGAAATACAGTGGCGCCGGATCTTCGGCCTGGGCCGTGCCCGCGAGCGGGACGGTGACCAGAGCTGCGGTCGCGAGGAGAGCCGCGACCCGATACGTGAAGCTGCGCATGAAGAACAATCCCTTCCGAACGGTGAACTCGATGGTTGCTATTCGGTGGTACTGCTGCGGGATTCTTCGTCAGCCACGCGCGGGGAGTTACAGATCAATTTTTGAAACGGGCAAACCGGTCGGATGCTGGGCCGTTAGTCGTTCATTGGTGGATGCAGAGTCGGTCCGCCGAACCTGGGTGCAGCAGAGAGCAAGGGTGATCGGAACCGCACACAGCGCGGGGGCGATCAACCGACCAGGAAGGTGAAAGACAATGACCAGTGCCCCCAAGCCCGCGCTGAAACGGGCCGTGATGGTCGCCTCGACGTTCGCGCTCGCGGCCGCCGGGCTCCAGTTCGGGACCGCTCCGGCCTACGCCGTGGCGACCCCCACCACCAAGTACGAGTGCAAGGACGTGCAGACGCCCGGCAGCCTGTTCCCCGGCGACGAGGTCGCCTGCACGCTGACCGTCAGCACCACCGGCAACGACTCGTTCACCAATGTGATTGCGGAGCTGACGGTTCCGCAGAGCACCACCTACCAGTCCGGCGGCAACCTGCAGGGCAAGAAGGTGCAGTTCACCCTCGGCGAGGTGACCAAGACCAAGAGCGCCTCGGCCACCATGACCGTGATGGTCGACAGCAAGACCGCCGCCAATACCGCCATCTCCAGCGAGGCGGAGGTCAAGGGCTTCGCCCCGAACGGCGCGTTCCAGTCGAACGCCTCGTCCAACACCCTGACCACCACCCTGCCGGTCGGCGGCGCCACCGGGCAGCTGGTCGCCAAGCAGGACACCGCGTCGGTGAACACCAACGGCCAGGCCGAGACCCCGATCGCCGATCTGGTCGACGCCCCGGCCGGCGTGACGCCGAAGATCGAACTGGTCACCAGCACCGAACCCAAGAAGGACTACGTCGCCTTCTCGATCGCCGCCGACGGCAAGTCGATCTCCTGGAGCGCGAAGTGCATCGCGGCCACCACCGAGACCCAGGCCTTCACCGTCAAGATCTCGGCCAACGGCCTGACCCCGGTCGAGTCGAAGGTGACGGTGCAGATCGGCAACAACGTGGTCAACCGGGGCCTGCTGCCCACCGACCCGTGCGTGCTGAAGCCCTGATATCCAACTCGAACAGCGCATTCGGCGCGGCTCCCCACCGGAGCCGCGCCGAATCGACATTTCCGGCCCGAAACCCGACCCGACCGGCCCGAGTTCGGTAGTCGGCATCCAGGGCCCGCCCGCCGGGGTAGATTGTGTGTACCGGCAAGTTACTTGTAAGTAGGAGGCGACGATGCCCGTCCCGGCACCCGCGGTGTTCGAACGTCTGCGGACCTTCGCGGCGGTGGATACCACCCAGGACCGCGAGAATCGAGCGATCACCGAGGTTTTCACCGGACAGACCCTGGGCACCGTGCCGGTCGGCACCGCCGCGGACGTCGCCGAGGCCATGGCCAAAGCCCGTGCGGCGCAGGTGGAATGGGCGGCGCGCACGCCGAAGGCGCGGGCCGAGGTGTTCGAGCGGTATCGCGAGCTGGTGGTCGAGAACCGCGAATACCTGATGGACATCGTGCAGGCCGAGACCGGCAAGGCGCGCTGGGCGGCCCAGGAAGAGATCATGGGGCTGATGTTCGCGGCCCGCTATTTCGCCCGCGTCGCACCGCAATTGCTGACCTCGCACAGTGTGCCCGGCGCGTTCCCGGTGCTCAATCGCGCGGCCGTGCGGCATGTGCCCAAGGGCGTGGTCGGGGTGATCGCGCCCTGGAACTACCCGATGCTGCTCTCGATCGGCGATTCCATCCCGGCGCTGCTCGCCGGTAACGGCGTGGTCGTGAAACCGGACAGCCAGACGCCGTATTCGTCGCTGGCCAATGCCGAACTGCTCGCCCGCGCCGGGCTGCCGCGCGATCTGTTCGCGGTGGTGACCGGACCCGGCACCGTGGTCGGCACCGCCATCGTGGACTCCTGCGACTACCTGATGTTCACCGGTTCCTCCGAGACCGGCCGCACCCTGGCCGAACAGTGTGGGCGGCGGCTGATCGGGTTCTCCGCCGAGCTCGGCGGCAAGAACCCGATGATCGTCACCAAGGGCGCGAAGCTCGACAAGGCCGCCAAGGCCGCGGTGCGCGCGTGCTTCTCCAATGCCGGGCAGCTGTGCATCTCCATCGAGCGGCTCTACGTGGAGCAGTCGGTGGCCGCCGAATTCACCGACCTGTTCGTGGCCGCGGTCAAGGAAGCGAAACTCGGTGTGGCCTACGACTTCTCGGCCGATATGGGCTCGCTGATCTCCAATGCCCAGCTGGAGACGGTCACCAAGCATGTCGCCGACGCGGTCTCCAAGGGCGCGAAGGTGCTCACCGGCGGCAATGCCCGCCCGGATCTGGGTCCGCTGTTCTACGAGCCCACCGTGCTCGCCGACGTCACCGACGAGATGGAGTGCGGCCGCAACGAGACCTTCGGCCCGCTGGTCTCCATCTACCCGGTGGCCGATGTGGAAGAGGCCATCGCCCGCGCCAACGACACCGCCTACGGCCTGAACGCCAGCGTCTGGGCGGAGAGCAAGTCCGCGGGCGAGCGCATCGCCGAACGCCTGCACGCCGGAACCGTCTGCGTCGACGAGGGTTACGCGCCCGCCTGGGGCACCACCGGCGCACCCATGGGCGGCATGGGGATCTCCGGCGTGGGCCGCCGGCACGGTCCCGACGGGCTGCTCAAGTTCACCGAACCGCAGACCGTCGTGGTCACCCGGTTCCTGAATCTCGATCCGCCGCCGCTGCTTTCGCAGGAGAAGTGGCAGCCGCTGCTGATGACGCTGGCGCGCGGCATCCGCTTCCTGCCGGGTCGCTAGGGCACGCTGCCGGCCGCCCCGGCCCTGCGTAGGCTGGGGCCGGTCGAAAGGAATGCCGATGCCGGACAACCCGCTGGCCGCGCCCACGCCCTGGGACGATATCGCCGACGGCTACGACGATGTGATGACCGACCTGATGCGGCCGTTCGCGGTCGAGGCGCTGCGGCTGGCCGCGCCGGCGCGCAATACCAAGATCATCGACGTCGCCACCGGCCCGGGCACCCTGGCCCTGCTCGCCGCGCCGATGGTGCGCGAGGTCGTCGCGGTCGATTTCTCCGAGGCCATGATCCGGCGGCTGCGGCACGCCATCATGCGGGCGGGGACGACCAACCTGCTGACCGGGGTCGGCGACGGACAGGAATTGCGTTACGCCTCGGGGCGTTTCGACGTCGCGTTCTCCATCTTCGGCCTGATGTTCTTCCCCGATCGCGCCCGCGGCTTCGCCGAACTGCGCCGGGTGCTGCGGCCCGGCGGGCTGGCGGTGGTGTCGAGCTGGGCGCCGGTCGCCGATTCGCCGCTGATGACGCTGCTGTACGAGGCGGTGCACGCCGGGAATCCGGAATTCGCGGTGCCGCAACCGAATCCGCTCACCCTGGAGAATCCGGAGGTGTTCGAGCGGGAGCTGCGGGCAGCCGGTTTCACCGAGGTAACCGTGCGCCCGCACACCGAATCCTTCGCCTATGTGTCGGCCCGGCAGTTGTGGGACAAGCTCACCCGGGGGAGCGCGCCCATGCACATGGCTCGCAGCACCACCGATCCGGCGGTCTGGAAAGCCCAGGAGCAGGCCATGATCGACCACCTCGAGGCGCATTACACCCCGGGCGAAGCGCTGTCCACGACGGCGTGGCTGGGCACGGGCGTCGCCCCGAAAGCGGAGTAGGGGCGCGGTGGTGCGGCCGGCCCGGAGAAACCGGCCGCACCACCGCTTCTCATCCGGTCAAGTCGATGCCTCTGGGCGGAGCGGGAGCCGCTTCCAACACCGCCGTCTCGGTATCGGTGAATAGTCTCGACCGGATGATGAATCGGACGCCTTCCGGCGCTTCGAGGGAGAATCCGCCGCCTCTGCCGGGAACGACATCGACGGTGAGGTGGGTGTGCCGCCAGTATTCGTATTGGTCGGCGCTCATCCAGAACGCGGTGTCCGGGAAGACGCGGCCCAGTAGTACGTCGGCCGCACCGACGCGGAACTCGCCCAGCGGGTAGCACATCGGGGAGCTGCCGTCACAGCAGCCGCCGGATTGGTGGAACATCACCGGGCCGTGGTGGGAGATGAGCCCTTGCAACACGTCGGCGGCCGCCTCGGTGATGCTCACCCTGGACACGGAACCCGTCTTCATATCAGAAGAACCCCAGCTTCTTCGGTGCGTACGAGACCAAGAGGTTCTTGGTCTGCTGATAGTGGTCCAGCATCATCTTGTGCGTCTCGCGGCCGATGCCGGACTTCTTGTAACCGCCGAACGCGGCGTGTGCGGGATAGGCGTGGAAGCAATTCGTCCACACCCGACCGGCTTTGATGGCGCGCCCGACCCGATAGGCGGTGCTGCCGTCCCGCGACCAGACGCCCGCGCCGAGCCCATAGAGGGTGTCGTTGGCGATGGTGATCGCTTCGGCTTCGCTGTCGAACCGGGTCACCGCGACCACCGGTCCGAAGATCTCCTCCTGGAAGATCCGCATATCGTTGCGGCCCTCGAAGATGGTCGGCTCGATATAGAACCCGTTGGGGTAGCCCTCGACCTTGCGCATCTCGCCGCCGGTGAGCACCCGCGCGCCCTCTTTGCGGCCGATATCGATGTAGGACAGGATCTTCTCGTACTGATCGTTGCTGGCCTGTGCGCCGATCATGGTCGAATCGTCGAGCGGGTTACCGCCCTTGATGGCCTTGGTGCGTTCGATACAGCGTGCCAGGAACTCGTCATAGATGGACGAATGGATCAGCGCCCGCGACGGGCAGGTGCACACCTCGCCCTGGTTGAGCGCGAACATGACGAACCCTTCGACCGCCTTGTCCAGGAAGTCGTCGTCGGCCGCGGCCACATCGGGGAAGAAGATATTGGGCGATTTGCCGCCCAGCTCCAGGGTGACCGGGATGATGTTCTCGCTCGCGTACTGCATGATGAGCCGCCCGGTGGTGGTCTCACCGGTGAAGGCGATCTTGGCCACCCGCGGGCTGGACGCCAGCGGCTTGCCCGCTTCCACGCCGAATCCGTTGACCACGTTGAGAACTCCGGGCGGCAGCAGATCGGCGATGAGCTCGACGACCAGCAGCAGTGAGGCCGGGGTCTGTTCAGCGGGCTTGATGACGACGCAGTTGCCGGCGGCCAGCGCGGGCGCCAGTTTCCAGGCCGCCATCAGGATGGGGAAGTTCCACGGAATGATCTGCCCGACCACGCCGAGCGGTTCGTGGAAGTGGTAGGCGACGGTGTCCGCGTCGATCTCCGAGAGCGAACCCTCTTGTGCGCGAACGGCTCCCGCGTAGTAGCGGAAATGGTCGACCGCCAGCGGCAGATCCGCGGCGAGGGTCTCGCGGACGGGCTTGCCGTTCTCCCAGGTCTCGGCGACCGCCAGCCGCTCCAGGTTCTCCTCGATCCGGTCGGCGATCTTGTTCAGGATATTGGCACGTTCGGTCACCGACGTGGCACCCCAGGTCGCCGTGGCCCGGTGCGCGGCCTCGAGCGCCATATCGATATCGGCCGCCCCGGAACGCGCCACCTCGCAGAAGGTTTCACCGTCGATGGGCGAGGGATTGTCGAAGTAACGGCCTTCTATCGGGGCTTTCCAGTCGCCGCCGATGAAGTTGTCGTAGCGGCGGCTATAGGCGACGATGCTGCCGTCGGCGCCCGGTTTTGCATAGATCATGGCGCGGCTCCTGATCGCAATGCTGCGGTGACGGGGGTCACTATGAACCGGTGTGGTTGGCGGCAGGTTGCCGCTGGGTTGGTGAAAAGTAGGCAGGTCACTGCAACCCGGTTGGCGCCGCGTCGGCGTCCGGAAAGCGTTGCGGCTCAGCCTTTAGTAGCGGTGTGCAGGCGCGCGGCGGCCAGGGCGCGGCGGCTGTCGCCGGGCGGCAGCAGCAGCATGGCGTGCTCGTGGATCTCGATATCGTCGGGGCAGCGCTGGCCGAAGCGCAGGGCGTGCTCGGGATTGCGGTCGGCCAGCACGGCGGTGCGCAGGCAGACGTCGAGATGCTCGCGCCATTGCACGATGCCCGGGATATCGGAATCCGGTAGCAGCGGACCGCGATACAGGCGCACGGCGGTGGTGAGATCACCGGCTTCCAGCGCGGCCAGCAGTTCCACCGCATCGCAGCCGATGGGCTCGGTGAGCATGTAGCGGCGGTCGGCGATCTGGCCGTCGGTGGCCTGGCGCAGGCGCGAGACGTCGGCCTTCAGGGTGCTCGCCGCGACGGATCGGTCGCCGTAGACGGCCTCGCGCAGGCGTTCCGCGGTGAAGCCCTCGGGTTCGAGCGCCAGCAGGGTGAGGATCTCCAGCTGGCGCGGGCGCATGGCGACCGGTTTCCCCGCCTTGTACAGGTGCGGGCGGCCCAGGCACTCCAGACGGGTGCGGGGCGCGGGGCGCGACTGTTCCACGTGCACACGGGATTCGATGGCGGTGACCAGCGCGCGCACGGTGGTGAGGATCAGCGGATGCGCGCGGTCCCAATACGTCGACAGATCCAGCACGCCCAGTTGCCGGCCGTCGGCGGCGCGGATCGGCGCACAGTAGCAGACCCAGCCGTGCAGGGCCTCCACCAGATGCTCTGCGGCCCAGACGGATCCGGGGCGACCGGTGTGCAGGGACATGGAGACGCCGGTGGTGCCCATGTACGGTTCGTCCCAGCAGCCGCCGGGGGCGAGGTTGACGGTTTCGGCCCGGCGGCGCACCGACCGGTCGCCGCAGCTGAAGAGCACGGTGCCGACCTCGTCGGTGACCACCGCGATCATGCCCGCGTCCTCGGTGATGGCGCGCAGCTCGCCCGCCAGTTCGGTGACCGGGGTGCGCAGCGGCGATTCGGCCCAGCGCGAACCCAATTCGTCGCGATCGGTGGCCGGGGCGACGGCGCGGGCGGGATCGACCGTGCGTAGCGAACGTTCCCAGGACTCCACCACTTCGTGGCGCAGCGTGGGCACGGCATCGAGCTGGCGGGGGCGACCGGTCGCCTTGCCCATCCCGGTGGCCCAGCGCGCCCACGCCTTCTCCAGCTCGGCACGATGCTCCGAGCGAGCGGGCACCTGCGTCATCGCACAATCTCCTCGCGGGCAGCCGGACTTGCGATACCCCATGATGGCGCGTGCCCCCATCGCGTGCAGCCCAATTCCGGGCACTGCGCGCGTTAATTCCGCCGAGTTCGCTTCGCAGTGTTCGCCGAGTCTGCGTTCGCGCAGCCCGCGGGCGGCGAATCAGGCTGGTAGACAGGAATCCATGGTGCTTCCCTTCCGCTTCGGCGTTAACCTCACCGTCCCCGGCTCGCGGGCCGCCTGGATCGAGAAATGCCGCCGCGCCGAGGAACTCGGCTACGACGTCATCGGCGTGCCGGACCATCTCAACCTGCCGGCGCCGTTTCCCGCGCTCATGCTGGCGGCGTCGGTGACCGAGCGGCCGCGCTTGAACACGTTCGTGCTCAATACTCCTTTCTATAATCCGGTGCTGCTGGCGCGGGACGTGGCGGGACTGGATCAGCTGACCGACGGCCGGGTGGAGCTCGGGCTGGGTGCGGGCTACGTGCAAGCCGAATTCGATGCCGCGGGAATCCCGTTCCCGTCCGCGGGGGAGCGGGTCCGGCATCTGGAACACACCATCGGCACCCTCCGCGAGCTGTTCACGAACCCCGAATACCAGCCGGCCCCCGCGCAACCGGGCGGTCCGCCCCTGCTCATCGCGGGCTGGGGTGAACGGGTGCTGCGCCTGGCCGCCGAGCGCGCCGACATCATCGCCTTCACCGGTGGGCACGCCGCCGACAGCGGGCACATCAGCCTCGCCGATTCCGCCACCACCGCCAAGAAGACCGACTACGTGCGCGAACTGCTCGGCGCGCGCGGCGACCGGGTCGAATTGAACCTGCTGATCCAGGCCGTGGTGGAACCGGAGGACCGCGACGCGGCGCTGGAACGCCTCACCACCCACCTGCCCTTCGGCCTCGCCGACGATCCCGCCGATATTCCGACCCTGCTCATCGGCCGCCTCGACGAGATGGCCGCCGCCCTGCAGCAGCGCCGGGATCGCTTCGGCTTCAACTACTTCAGCGTCCTCGAGCACAATATGGAACGGTTCGCGCCGCTCATTCCGCTGCTGCGCGGCGAATAGCAGGCGCTCCCGGCACGTTTGACGATCTTCCAGCGAGGCATTGCGTCGGCAGAACGACGAACTCGGCTAGGAGGAACGGATGTCGGGCGCTTTGTGGACGGTGATCGTCATTGTGGTGATCATCGCGATTCTGGCGGTGGTCGCGCTGGCGCTGCTGCCGCGCATGCGGAGCCGCAGGTTGCGGGACCGGTTCGGACCGGAATACGACCGGACCGTGGCGGAGGCACAGAACCGGAAGGTCGCCGAACGCGAGCTGACCGAGCGGGAGAAGCGGCACGAGCAGCTCGAGCTGCGCGAGCTCACCGAGGACGAGAAGCGGCGCTACGGACTGCAATTCGCGCAGGTGCAGGAGCAGTTCATCGACGATCCGGCCGGTGCGCTCGGCGCGGCGGATCAGCTGCTGACCCGGGTGATGGGTGAGCGCGGCTATCCGACCGGCAGCTACGACCAGCAGGTGGCGGATCTGTCGGTGACGCACGCGCGGCCGCTCGAGGAGTACCGGACCGCGCACGAGATCGCGGGCCGGGCCGGGCGCGGTGAGGCGTCGACCGAGGATATGCGCTCGGCGATCGTCTCCTATCGCGCGCTGTTCGTGGATCTGCTGGACGGCCGCGACGCCGGGCAGCCCGCACATCGGAAGTAGAGGACGGAATCATGAAGATCAGCAGGGACCGCCGCAATCAGCCCGAACCCGAGGCGGGACAGGCGCAACCGGAGGTGGACGCGCGGCTGCGCGCGGACGACGCTCCCGACCGGCAGGTGATGCGGCCCGGGCAGGAGATGCCGGCGGGCGAGCCGGATCAGACGCGGGCACGACGGGACGCGGAGACCGGTGAGCTGCGGCCGACGCCGGGTGATCCGCAGGCGGGACAGCATGGATTCACCGAACCGCAGCGGCACGGCGGGACCCCTCCACCGCACGAGGGGATGCCCGGAGAGCTGGGCCGCGGCGGGTCGCCGGGCGGCGCTCAGGTCGCGCCCGATCCCGGCGGCGAGCGGGCGGATAACCCGGTCGCGCAATCGAATCCGCACTCCGGCACGGGACATCCCGGCGGGAACGGCGGCGAGCGGGTGCTCGCGGAAGCCGATCTGGGTCGCCTGCGCGACGAATGGCGCGAGGTGCAGACCATGTTCGTCGACGACCCGCGCGATGCGGTGACCCGGGCGAACGGTCTGGTCGAAGGCACCATCCAGCAGCTGACCGAGACCTACGCGCAGCGCCGGCAGGCGCTCGAGAACCGGTGGGCGCGTGCGGAACACGACGACACCGAGGAACTGCGCCAGGCGCTGCGCGGGTACCGGCAGCTGTTCGATCAGTTGCTCGACACCGCGGGCGCGGCCACGAACATGTAGCTCTTCTCCTCGACCCGCTGTTTGATCCGCCACCGTCCGTCCAGCCGCACGAAGGTGTCGTGGTACCACAGGCCGCACAGCATGAGCTGGGTGTGCCCGTCGGAACCGGCCACGAGCATCGGGTTGTGGCACATGGTGCGGGCGGTGGCGTGGTCGCCGTCCACCCGGACCGAGGAATTGGCCAGCAGGTGCTGGAACGCCGAGAAGTGCGGCATCACGCCCGCCAGGAACTTCTTGGTCGATTCCAGATCCCCGGCGGGCCCGCCCATGGCGGTGTAGTCGATATGCGCGTCGGGGGTGAAGATCTCGTCCAGCAGGTCCCACTGGTGGGTGTCCACCGCGTGCGAGTACCGGACCATGAGGTCCTCGATTTCGAAACGGTCCGAGATCTCCTGCAGGGACAGCATGATGCCTCCGTGGTGCGAAAACGTGTGCTGGGTCGGAGCGCCAGCGTACGGAAGTCCTGCGGCTGATCTTGTGTTTTCCCAAAGATCCCGGGATGCAATGCATCTCGTCCAGACCGGTCGTCAGTGTTCGTGCGGTTCCGGTTGCAGGGCAAGGCGATTGCGGGTGGGGTTCGCCGGGTCGTACAGGACCCGGACCGGGTGGCCGGTGGCGAGCAGAGGGGTGGGGTCGGTGTCGAGGGGGTCGCTGTCGGCGGTGTAGGTGCGGCCGGTGGGTTTGTCGACCCAGTACACGTTCACGCTGAAGCGGGTCGGCCGGCCGGTGCTGGAGTCGCGGGCGGTGATCTGAACGCGGGCGTGCTGGGCCGGAATCCAGATCTCGCGGCCGTTGCCGTCCAGCCACGCGCCCAGCTGGCGGCGGGCGCGGGCGCTGCGATAACCCCAGCCGGCGGCGGCCGCGAAGAGCAATCCGAAACCGCCGATGAACACCGAAGGTGAATAGACCGTGGTGAAGTCGGCCAGGCGGGCGTGCGCGGGGTCGGCGGGATCGTAGGCCACGGGGACGCGATCACCGGTGCGGTAGTGGTGCAGCACGGTGCTCACCGTGGTGCGGGTGGTGTACTGCTTGCCGTCGGCCGCGGTGTATTCGACGATGCGCGCGCTGCCCTGGGAGTCCGCGGTGACGATGCCGTCCACCCGTTCGGTGCCGGCCAGCCCGCGCACATTCACCGCGGCCCACACCAATGCGGCTGCGACGAGCGCGATTCCGAGCGCCACACCGAACAGTGCGCCCCGCGTTCCCGACATCACCTGTCCGGACATACCTCCAGGATCGCGCATAGCGGGAGAACATGCTGATAGATCAGCCAAACGTCCGGATCGTCGCTATTGCCCGGTTCACCGACCCGAGACCCGTTCGCACCGGCCGTTGCCGAACCGAGATCCGTGCTCCGGCCCGGGAACTCCGCCCCAGGTGGGAGGATGGGCTTCCACGCATGGCCGCCCACGTTTCCCCGACGGGTGGCAGCGGCGGCCGTGTCCGAGCGAGCGGGGCCGAACATGCGATTGCCGAAATCAGCCGAAACCATTGCGGGACAGCATCCCGACGGCAAACGGCGCTGGGGACGATCCCGTCCGGTCGTGGCCGCCCGCACCGAAACCTGCCAGCGCACAGGCGAACCCGGAAAGCCCTCGCCCGACGCCCGGGACCACGGTCTCGGCGATCGGGCCGCGCGCCGCCAATTGGCCCGCGCGCGAACCGCCATCGATCCGGTGCTGCGCGCGGCGGTGAACTCCCTGGCCGAACCCCTGGACCTGATGGCGGGTTACCACTTCGGCTGGTGCGACGAACACGGCGCGGAAACCACCGGCACACAAGGCAAAGCATTGCGGCCGGCGCTGACCTTCGCCGCCGCGGCGGCCTGCGGCGGGACGGTCGAATCGGCCCGGCACGCCGCGGCCGCCGTCGAACTGCTGCACAACTTCTCGCTGGTCCACGACGACGTCATGGACACCGATCCGATGCGCCACGGCCGTCCGACCGTCTGGCGGATCTGGGGCGAGACCAATGCCACCCTGCTGGGCGACGCGCTGCAGGCGCTCGCGCTGGGCGTCCTGTCCGACGGTGTTCCCGACGAGGTCTGCGGCGAGGCCGTGATCCGGCTGGCCCGCGCCACCCTCACCCTGTGCCGGGGCCAGTACGAGGACTGCGCATTCGAAACCCGCGCCACCGTGACCCAGGACGAATACCTGAACATGGCGGCCGGGAAAACCGGTGCGCTGCTGGGCTGCGCCTGTGCGCTCGGCGCCCTGTGCGCGGGCGCCGACCACGCCGTGGTTTCCGCCCTGCACACCTTCGGCTGCCAGCTCGGCCTGGTGTTCCAGCTCGTCGACGACGCCATCGATATCTGGGGCGATCCGGCGGTGACCGGAAAGCCCGCCCACAGCGACCTGATTCATCGCAAGCAGTCCTTCCCGGTGGTGTGCGCGCTCGCCTCCGGCACCGGGGCGGGACGTGAGCTGGCACGCATGTACCAGTCACGTCAGCCGATGACCCCGGCCCGGGCGGCCCGCGCGGCGGATCTGGTCGAGGCGGCCGGTGGGCGGCAACGCACCCTGGTCCGCGCCGCCGCCGCGCTCGACACCGCGCTGGCCGCCTTACCGCCCGAACCGCAGGCCGGGGATCTCGTCGCGCTGGCGCACCTGGTGGCCTATCGCGATCGCTGAATCACCGATCGCGTCGCGGGACTCCCACCGGTTTGTGGCCGCCGCGACCGGCTACTGCCTGAGCAGGCACAACGACGCGGCTCCGAGGGCTGCCCCGGCGACGCGCTGCGAGCACGACCGGCTCCGTGCCCGAGCCGGCACGGAGAGGATCGACGGTGAACGCGACGGGTGACGAGCACGCGGGCGCCCCGGGGCATCAGGACGTCATCGCGCAACCGCATACCCGCGCCGAGGGCGAGCCCATTCTGGAGGCGGAAGCCGAAGCGGCGCAGGCCCGTTCGTCCCGGCATCCGCTGGGCCGGCCGGGACGCAAGTTCGACCGGCGGTCCCCGTTCATGATCGGCGTGATGGGCGCGGCGGGGGTGGCCACCACCTATGCGCTGATCCAGGCGGTGCTGGCGGCCGGGCAGGTGCTGACGCTGATCGGGATCGCGCTGTTCCTGGCGATCGGGCTGGAACCGGCGGTGTCCTGGCTGGTGCGGCCGTGGTTTCCGCGCTGGGCGGCGGTCACCACGGTGTTCCTGGTCATGGTGGGACTGTTGGCGGGCTTCCTGGCGGCCGCGATCACGCCGCTGGTCACCCAGGGGCGCGGCCTGCTGCACCACGCACCGGACACGGTGGCGCACCTGGGCGAGCGGTATCCCCTGGTGGCGGAACTGAATACCCGGTTTCAGCTGCAGGATCGGGTGCAGCGCACGCTGACCCAGAATTCGAGCGATGTGGCCGGCGGGGTGCTGAACGCGGGCCGCACGGTGTTCAGCCTGCTCACCTCGACGGTGATCGTGCTGGTGCTCACCGTCTATTTCATGGCGAACTTCCCCCGCATCCGGGCCTCGGTCTATCGTCTGTTCCCGCGCGAGCGGCGACCGCGCGCCATCCTGCTCGGCGACGCCATCTTCGCCAAAGTCGGCGGCTACATCCTCGGCAATGTGCTCATCTCGCTGATCACCGCCGTGCTGACGTTCTGCTGGCTGTACTCGTTCCACGTGCCGTATCCGCTGATTCTGGCGGTGCTGGTGGCGGTGCTGGATCTGATTCCCGCCGTCGGTTCGACGCTGGCCGGGATCATCGTCGCCCTTGTCGCACTGACGGTTTCGCTGCCGGTGGCCATCGCGACGGTGGTGTTCTTCATCGTGCTGCGCATGGTCGAGGACTATCTGCTGGTGCCGCGCATCATCGGGCGCACGGTGCAGGTGCCCGCGGTGATCACGGTGGTGGCGGTATTGCTCGGCGGGGCGCTGCTCGGCATCACGGGCGCGCTGCTGGCGATTCCGGTGGCGGCGGCGCTGCTGGTGCTACTGCGTGAGACGGTGTTCCCGTCGCTGGACGAGGAACGGGAGGAATGAGCCGGATTGCGAGACTTCCGAGAGTGTCGCGGAGGAGGAGATTTTAGTGTAACCGCCGGTTACAGATAACTCGAACTTCCCCGCGGTGAAGATTTCTGCACGCAGCATAGCAGGCCGCCCGCATCGGCTCACCCGGGCGGGCGATATTCGAGAGAGACCGGTCGGAAACGCTGACAATGTGTGCCATGGCCAAGCGCTGTCTACTGCTGCAGTTACGCCCGGAGCAAGCGGCCTCGGATCAGGAATACGAGGCGATCCTCGAGGCCGGTGGGTTGCGGGCCGCGCAGGTGACGCGGATCGAGATGAATCACGAACTGCCCGATCTCGACCTCGACGAGTTCTGGGGCGTGATCGTCGGCGGCGGGCCGAGCAATGTCAGCAATCCCGAGGACAAGAAGTATCCGTATCAGCTGTTGTTCGAGCCCAAGTTGAAGAAGGTGCTGGTCGAGGTGGTGCGGCGGGATCTGCCGTATCTCGGGGCGTGCTACGGGCTGAGCATTCTGGCCGAGGTGCTCGGCGGGCGGGTCAGCGAGGAGCGGTTCGCGGAGTCGGCGGGGCCGCTGACCATCGAGCTCACGGCGCAGGCGCGGGAGGATCCGCTCACCCGCGACCTGCCCGCCGCGTTCCGCGCGTTCGCCGGGCATAAGGAGGCCTGTCAAGAGGTGCCGCCGGGGGCCGTGCTGCTGGCCAGTTCGCGCGAGTGCCCGGTGCAGATGATCCGGGTCGGCGAGAACGTCTACGCGACCCAGTTCCATCCCGAGCTGGACGGTCACGGCCTGGCGCTGCGCATCGAAATCTACCGGGACCAAGGATATTTCGATCCGAGCGAGGCCGAGCAGCTGACCGCGATCGGCCATCGGGAGGTCATCGTCGCACCGCAGCGCATCCTGCGCGGGTTCGTGGAGCGGTACCGCGCCGAATAGGCCCGAAAACGAGTACGCGACTACTCGTGTGCGCGGCGAACGATCGCAGCAGGCTGGGAATCCGGAATACCCGCAGGAATTCCACGGACCTAGGAACGCAGCATGAGCACCATCGATGCAGGCGTATCGCACCGCTTCCCCGAACCCGGCGTCTACCGGGTCATCGTCCGGCGCGGCGATTTCGCGACGCGGATCGAATACCTCACCGTGGACGCCGAATCGGACGTCCTCCGCTACGACTTCGACCTGGCCGGAGCACCCGGCCCCACCCTGATCGCGGATTGCTCGCTCGGTACGCCGCCTGCTGTGATCGCACCGGAGGGCTACGTGCACTTCCACGCTTCCGCCGGCAGCGGCTACGGCGCCACGGTCACCGACACCGAGAACCGGGTCGTCTTCGACAGCTCCTGTCTCACCGCCGGTGACCTGGTCTCGATATCACTCGGCGAGGCGCAACGCCGGTTCTAGACGCCGGGTGCGGCGTCCGGCTCGTCCCAGGCGAACAGGCGCCAGGTGGGCAGGCCGGGCGGCAAGTTTTCGGCATCCGGGTCGATCGGTTCGATCTCGACGCGGTAGTCGGGATTCCATTGACGCAGGGCGGGGGCGAAGCGGGCGATGATGTCGGCGGGGGCCGTGTAGCTGGCGGTGAGATGCTTTGGGCCCGAACCGAAATCGATGTGAACCACGAAACGTCTGGGCAGCTTTGCGGCATTCATGCCGGCTCCCGGCGGCAAGGAACCATTCGATACACCCTTCGGGTAGGTCGCTAGTCCATTGCGGCACGAGGCTACCCGCGATCTTGTCAGCAAACAACCGGTGAACCGGTGCGTCCCGCTGCCACTTTCGCTGGGCTGCATCGATAATGAATGTCGGTGCTGGCTCGTGCGGCCGATTCCTGCTTCCACACCGATGAATTCCGGTGGCGCGCGGAGTCTGTATCCGCAGGAGGTAGTGGCATGTCCGAAATATTGGATGCGGCCGAGTTACGGCAGGTCTGTCTGGAGGCGGGGGCCGAGGACGTCGGGTTCGTGGCGCTGGAGACCCCGGGCCTCGAGGGCGAGGTCGAGTATGTGCGCGAGGCGCTTCCGAGTACCCGGTCGCTGATCGCGGTGTGCGTGCGGGTGACGCGGGAGAATTTCCGGAGCCGGGCGGCGAGCAGCGTGAACACCGAAATCGATACGGCCATACCGGTGCTGGATCGGATCGGGCACCGGATCAGCCTGGCGTTGCAGGATCGGGGCTATCGCGCGCTGTATCCGTCGGTGACGTTCCCGGTGGAGGTGCAGCGGCTGCCCAGCCGGGGCTGGACGGTTTCGCACAAGCCGGTCGCGGTGGCGGCGGGGTTGGGGCATATGGGGATTCACCGCTGCGTGATCCATCCGCGGTTCGGCAGCTTCATCGGGCTGGGCACGGTGCTCACCGATGCGGTGATCGCGCCGTACAACCGGCCCATCGAATGGAATCCGTGCCTGGGCTGCTATTTGTGCGTGGCGGCCTGCCCGGTGGGGGCCATTCACAATGACGGCAGTTTCGACTTCAACAGTTGCTACACGCATACCTACAACCAGTTCGTGAACAATTTCGCCGACTGGGCCGAAACCATGGCCGACAGCGCCGATGCCGGCGACTACGCCGAGCGCATGAGCCCGCGCGAGACGACGATGCAGTCGCGGCGGCAGTATCGATCGGGGTATTGCGTGGCGGTGTGCCCGGCCGGATCGGAGGTGATCGGACCGTATCTGGCCGATCGCAAGGGGCATCTGCAGCAGGTGCTGCGGCCGTTGCAGAGCAAACCGGAGAACATCTACGTGAGCGCCGGCTCCAATGCGGAAACCCATGTGCGCAAGCGGTTCAAGGCCAAGATCGTGCGGCAGGTGGACAGCGGGATCATGCCGCCCGACGATGTCGACGCGGCCCCGGAGGCGTTGTGAACGACGAGGCGCGGCGCTGGAATCGGCTGCATGTGCCGGTGGTGCGGGGGACGAAGGAGCAGCCGCATCCGACGGTGGCGGCGGCGCTCGCACAGCAGGCGGGGCAATCCACCGGCGAACCCGGGTCGCTCGAGGCCGGGTGGCTGCGGGAGCTGTGCCTCTCCGCCGGGCTCGACGATGTCGGATTCGCGGATCTGGCGACACCGGGACTGGAAGGGGAAAGGGATTACGTCCTGGAAGCTTTGCCGGGCACTCGCACGTTGATCGGGTTCTGCCTGCGCACCAGTCGCGACAATCTGCAGAGCCGGTCGATCAGCGCGAGCAATCGGGACGTGGCGACCACGCAGGAGCTGGCGCACGAGGCGGCCCGGCACATCTGCCTGGAATTGCAGCGGCACGGGGTGCGGGCGATGTATCCGGCCGCGGGGTTCCCGGCCGAGATTCACCGGTTCCCCAATCGCAGCTGGGTGGTGTCGCACAAGCTGGTGGCGGTCGCGGCCGGACTGGGCCAGATGGGTTTGCACCGCAATGTGATTCACCCTCGGTTCGGCACCTTCATCGTGCTCGGCACCATCCTCGTCGATCATGCGGTGACCGAGTACTCGACGCCGGTCGCCTCGAATCCGTGCATCGATTGCGGGCTGTGCGTGACCACCTGCCCGGTCGGGGCCATCCACGCCGACGGCGGCTTCGACTTCGACGCCTGCTACACCCACAACAATCACCACGAACTGTCGAACTTCGCGGGCTGGGTCGAAGACGTGGTGGACAGCGCGGACGCCGCCGACTACCGGCGGCGGGTGACGCCGAGCGAAACCCTCGCGGTGTGGCAGAGCCTGTCGTTCTCACCGCAGTACCGGGCCGGGTATTGCGTGGCGGTGTGCCCGGCCGGCACCGATGTGCTGGGCCGCTACCTCGACGATCCCGAGACCCATGCCCGCGAGATCGTGGCGCCGCTGATGCGCAAACCGGAGTACGTGTACGTCGACGCGGGTTCCGATGCCGAGAAGCACGTGGTGAATCGGTTCCCGCACAAGACGATCCGGCACGCGCGCCGGGTGGAGGTGCCGGAGCCGGAGATCGATCCCAGACCGGAGCGTCATGCCGACCCGCGCTGAACTCCGGCGGGATCTGCCGATCTTCGAGATCTACGCCGGGGCGAACGGCGCGCGAGTGGAACTGCATCCGTGGTTCTTCGTCGAAGGCAGGCAGTACCTGGGATTGACGCGGGTACTGCCGCCCGGAACCGGGAAGGGACCGGCGCACATTCACCTCGGAACGACACAGCATTCGTTCCTGCTCGACGGCGACAGCGCCCGTTATCGGTGCGGACACAAGGGCGGCCGGCTGACGAAAGACGAGGTGCTGACCGTCGAGCCCGGTGCGCCGCATATCGATCCGTACAACGACACCGACCGGCCCATCGTCGTGCGCACGCTCTACACGCCGGGACCGGTCTGGCTGATGTCGTTCGGCAAGACGCTGGGCCAGGCCATCCGAGACGGAAAGGTCAACGCACAACAGGAACTGCGGCTACTACATCTGCTGATGATGCTGGGCACGACCGGTTCGGTGACCTACGCGGCGACGCTCCCGATCACCGTGCAACAGCGAGTACTGCTGCCCTTGGCGGGCCGCCTCGCCCGGCGGCGGGGATACGCCCCCGCCGCCGGGTTACGCGCCCACATCTTCCGATGAGGTCGTTCGGGAGTACGGGTCACAGGTCCGCTGGGGCCAGGGACAGATTCCAGAACTCGGCGTAGCGGCCGTCTTGGTGCAGCAGTTGCTCGTGCGTGCCCGATTCCACCAATCGCCCGCGATCGAGGAAGAGGACCTGGTCGGCATTGCGGACGGTGCGCATGCGATGGGCGATCATGACGACGGTGCGGCCGGTCAGCAGGCGTTCGAGGCCCGCGTCGGCCGCGGCCTCGTTGATCGGGTCCAGGGCCGAGGTGACCTCGTCGAGCAGCACGATCGGGGCGTCCTTCAGGAGTGCGCGGGCGATCGAAACACGTTGGCGTTCACCGCCGGAGAGCCGGGCGCCGCCTTCGCCGACCTTGGTGGACCAGCCGTCGGGGAGCCGGTCGACGACCTCGTCCAGGCGGGCGGCGGCCGCGGCGGCCCGTACCTGGGCCGCGGTGGCGCCGGGATTGCCCAGGCGGACATTGTCTTCGATGGTGCCGTCGAAGAGGTATACGTCCTGGAAGACGACGGCGATGCTGGAGATCAGGTCCTCGGTGCTCATGGCGCGGACGTCCACGCCGCCGATGCGCACCGACCCCGCGTGCACGTCGTGGAACCGCGCGAGCAGTTGCAGCACCGTGGTTTTACCCGCGCCCGACGGGCCGACGATGGCGAGCCGCCGGCCTTGCGGCACCGACAGCGACAGACCGTCGATGACCGTGCGCTCGCCGTGGCGGAAGGTGACAGCGTCGAATTCCAGGTCGTGGCGTTGCGGCCGTACTGGTTCCGCAGGCTCCGGGAGCGGCTCGGTGTGCAGCAGCGTTTCGAGTCGCGTCAGAACGGCGCGGGCGGCACGCAGCTGCCCACCCATTCCGGCCAGTGACAGCAGTGGGTCGGCGCAGCGGGCGGCCAGCACCAGGATCGCCAGAACCGCTGCCGCACCGATGCTTCCGTCCAGGACCAGGTAGGCGGCCAGGACCAGGAGAGCGGTGAACGCGGTTTGCACGGTCAGGGTCAGGCCGAGGATGCCGGGCAGCGCCGAGAGGGCGGAGCGGCGCGAGGCGCGTTCCAGGTCGCTCAGTGCGTCATCGAGCAGGCCGAAGCGTTCGGTGGTGCGCCCGCCTGCCCGCAGCACCGGTTGGGCTTGCAGGTATTCGATGACCCGGCCGGTGGCTTCATGGGTGCGTTCGGCTCCGGCGGCATCGGCGGCCGCGGTGGAGCGCCCGGTGTAGATCTGAACGATCACCACGAGCGGCACCGCCAGCAGGGCGGCCAGACCCAGCCTCCAATCGACGGCCAGCATGACGGCCACGATGGTCAGCGGTGTCACCGTGGCCGCGATGAACGGGGCCAGTAGGTGGGCGATGACGCTCATCGCCTCCAGCACACCGCGACTGGCGAGCACGGCCACCTCACCGGTCCGGCCGGTGCTGTACCAGCCCAGCGGGAGGCGGGAAAGGTGGTCGCCGAGGCGGTGATACATGCCGCGCAGCAGCGTGGTGCCGACCCGGAAACCGGACAGGTCGCTGCGATAGCGCAGCACGGCGAACCCCGCGACGGCCAGTCCGAACGCGATGAGCCAGGGCCGTGCGTCGGCGGGGCGGTCACCGAACAGGGCGCGCAGCAGGGGAATCAGCAGGGCATACGACAGGCCCTCCGCGACAGCGGTCACCGTCATCAGGGCCACAGTGCGGCGGACCGGGGGCGCGTAATCCGGGCCCAGTACACGAAGCAGCGTGCGGATCATCGGAGTTCTCCTTGCAGTGCGCCGGAACGGATTTCGTCGGCGCCGGCTCGATGCGAGTGCCAGAATTCGGCGAACCTGCCGCCGCGGGCCAATAGTTCGGCGGGGGCGCCCTGTTCGGCGATGACGCCGTCGTCCAGGACCGCCACGGTGTCGGCGTCGGCGATGGTTTCCAGGCGGTGGGCGATGACGAGGATGGTGCGGCTGCCCGCGAGCGTCGCCAGCATGCGGCGCACGGCCTGCTCGGTGTGCGGGTCGGCGAAGGCGGTCGCCTCGTCGAGCACCAGCACCGGTGTGTCGGCGAGCAGGGCGCGGGCCAGCGAAAGGCGTTGCGCCTCACCGCCGGACAGTCCGGCGTCCACTCCGATCACCGAGTCGTAGCCGCGGGGGAGTTCGAGGATGCGCTCGTGGATGCCGGCCAGGCGGGCGGCGCGGACCACCGCTTCGGGATCGGCGTGCGGGACGGCGAGGGCGATATTGTCCGCGATGGACGCGCGGAGCAGGCGCACGTCCTGGAAGACGAAGGAGACCGTGCGGTAGAGCTCGCGGCTGTCGAGTTCGCGCAGATCGACGCCGCCCAGCCGGATCGAGCCGTGGGTGGGGTCGAAGAAGCGCGGAAGCAATTGGACGAGGGTGGATTTGCCGCCGCCGGACGGGCCGACCAGGGCGGTGAGCGTGCCGGGTTCGAGTACCAGATCGACGCCGCGCAGGACCTCGTGTTCGGTGTCGTAGCCGAAGCGCACGCCACGCAATTCCACTCGATGCCCCTGTGGCGCAAGGGGATGCGCGGGTTCGGGCAGGGACGGTTCGTCCAGGACGTCCCGGATGCGACCTAACGCCCGGTTCGCGGCCTGTATGTCGTCGAACCCGTGGCCCAGGGCGGCCACCGGTGCGGTCAGTCCCAGCCCCAGCAGCAGGAACGGCAGCAGATCGACCGGGGTCAGCGATCCGTTGACGATCAGAACCGACCCGCCGGTGAGCACCACCAGCAGCACGAACGGTGGCGACAACACCAGTTGCATACCCGCCGCGATCGGCGCCAGCCCGCGCACCCAGCGGTAGAAGGTGGCCACGAAATCGTCCACCGCCGTGCGGAAAGCGTGATGGGCGCGCCCGGCGCCGCCGAACACCTTGACCACCGCGATGCCCTGCACGAACTCCACGACCGCGCCGGCGACCCGGTCCATACCGGCGTCGAAGCCTTCCTGTTCGCGCAGGCGGGGCGGGGTCATCATGAGTGGGACCAGGGCCACGGCCAGCACCACCGGGATCAAGGTGATCAGGGTGAGCCGCCAGTCGATGCCGAACAGGTAGATCAGCGACAGCAGCGGCACCACGAACGCGGAGATCAGCTCGCCGGGGGTGTGCGCGATGAACGGGTGCACTGCGCTCACGTCGTCGCCGACCAATCGGGTCAGCTCACCGGTCCGGCGACGCGCGAACCAGCCCAGCGGAACCTGGCCCAGCCGTGCGGCCAGCTTGCGGCGCAACGACAATTGCACCCGGCCGTCCAGCAGGTGACCGATGCCCGAGGACGCGGCCGTGAACAGCAGGCGCACCAGCAATCCGGCCGCACCCGCCAGCACCACCAGCCAGACCTGAGCGTGATCGATCGGGCCGGGCGACAGCAGCACCCGGCCCAGTTCGGCCACCGCCAGCAGCGGAGCCAAACCCGCTACCGCGCCTATCAGTTGGAACAACACCACCGCGGCGAACCCGCCCGCATAGGGGCGCACCACCTCGGAAACACCTCGCATGACTTCCTCCGGACTTCGCGGCGACCGCCGTGGTCCGGCCGCGTACCGATACCCTGGCAAGCGTGGGCACCGACGCGCTTTCGGAAATCTGCGGTCCGGCACGGACACCGGTGGCGTGGGTGCGGCCCGGCCATATCGGATATATCGGCCCGGATCTGGGCGTCGACCCGCACGCGCCCTCGGTCGGCATGCTCAGCGTCGGTTTGGCAGCGCCGCTGATCGTGCACACCGCACACGGGCCGATAAGCACCGGGAGTTCGTTCGCGCCCGCCCGGACGACCCAGCGCGCCGTGGCCACCAGCGGGTGGATTCTGACGCTGTTCATCGATCCCTCGGGTGCGCCCGGCGCGGCCATCGGGGGCGAGATGACCGCTGCCGCCGGACGTTTCGGTCTCGGCCATCGGCGGGAGCGGGAATTGATCGAGCTATGCCAGGCGCCGGTGGTGGATCCGGATCTGATCTACGAACGAGCGGTCGCGGGTGCGGGTGTCGTCGCCGATCCGCGTATCGAACGTATCGCCGCCGGGATTCGGGACGATCCGGCGCGCACCTTCCGCGCCGAGCAGGTGGCCGCCAATCTCGGGTTGTCGACCACGCATTTCCTGCGATTGTTCACCCAGCAGTGTGGCACCACGTTTCGCGGCTATCAGCGCTGGAATCGGATGGTGCACACGGTGCGCGGGGCGGTGGCCGGGCATGATCTGACGCGCTCGGCCATGGACGCGGGGTTCGCCACGCCATCGCATTTCAGTGAGACCTTTCGCGGCATGATCGGATTGCCCGCGACGCGGATCCTGCGCGCGGGCATCCGATTCGACCTCGGGGCGCCCGCATAGCTTGTCTCGATCACCAAATCGGTTGCACACCAACCGGTTTCGCTTGTTTGCCAACTTCTAATGCGTGTCCGGTTCGGGACCAAAGACCCTTTTCGGGTGGGAGCGGGTGCGTTGCACTGGACGCATCCCACCGGCATGGACGAAATCAATACCAGTGCAAGGGGATCCGAGCCGGGTAAGGGGATAAGCCGGACGGAAGAAGGCGCATCATGCCATTGTCAGCAGCCGACCTCGCGAGCTTGGGGGAGACGCCGATCACCATACGGTCGACGGCCTTCGCGAATGTGTTCATCCGAATGGATGGGACGGGGGTGACCAGCGCGACCGACGCCGGGGGCGGGCGGGTCAATTGTCAGTACACGGCGGGGTCGTACGAGAAGTTCCGGGTCCGGGCGCAGAGCGACGGGTCGTATGCGTTCGAGTCGGTGGCGTTTCCGAAGGTGTTTCTCCGGCTGGACGGGAGCGGGGTGACCTCGCAGACCGAGGCGGGAGGTGGAAACGTCAACTGCCAGTACGGGTCCGGGGGAGTCGGGCCGTACGAGAAGTTCCATCTCAGTCCGCAGCCGGACGGGTCGTTCTCGTTCGAATCCATTGGGTTTCCGAAGGTGTATCTGCGGTTGAACGGCAGCGGGGTGACCGCGTACAGCGCCGGCGGCGGCGGGATCGTCAACGCGCAGTTCGCGGCCGAGGGCGGGATTCACGAGAAGTTCGTGCTCGCGCTCGCCGATCAGCGGCTCGACTTCCAGATGCAGCATCAGCAGCAGACGCAATGGTGCTGGGCCGCGACCTCGACCAGCGTGGCGGCCTACTTCAACGCGGCGACGCCGTGGACGCAGTGCACCGTCGTCAATGCCGAAGTGGGGCGCAACGACTGCTGCGGCGGGGCGGCCTCGACGGCGCCGTGCAATCAGCCGTGGTGGCTGGATCGCGCGCTGACCCGCGTCGGGCACTTCAACCAGATGACGACGCCGTTGACCAC
This sequence comes from Nocardia yamanashiensis NBRC 100130, assembly GCF_001613325.1. GTDB lineage: Bacteria > Actinomycetota > Actinomycetes > Mycobacteriales > Mycobacteriaceae > Nocardia > Nocardia yamanashiensis. The sequence goes on from NZ_BDCD01000005.1 coordinate 23,784, forward strand.
CGTGCAATTGGCCGCCGAGCTGAATCAGTCCACGCCGGTCGGGGCGCGGGTCGGGTGGTCCGGCGGTGGCGGGCACTTCATGGTTTTGCGGGGCCGATTCACCTCCGGCGCAACCGAATACGTCAGCGTCGCCGATCCCTGGTACGGGGACTCGGACGTCACCGACGACGCCTTCCGCAACCGCTACCAGGGCACCGGGACCTGGACCCATTCCTACAAGACCAAGCGCTGAGGAGCACGCCATGCCATTGCAACTGCCCGAACCGCCCGCCGAGGTACCCGAGAAGGTCAAGGGGCGGCTGCACGCCTTCGCCGACGGGGGCAAGTTCTCCACCAAAGCTTTGAAGAGCGCGCGCAAGGAGCAGCTCGCGCTGACCACGCCGCACGAGGTCTTCACGATGGGGCTCGATGATCTCGCCGCCGAGGCGGGGCTCGAGCACGCCCGGTCGGTGGGCTGGCGGTATCTCGTCAGCGACGGGAATCAGGTCATCGCCAGTGCCGAGACGGCGCCCGCGGCCGATGGGACGCAGGAGGTTTCGCAGTTCACCGAGGGGCCGTTCGTGCTCGGCACCGACAAGGCCGTCAAGGTCGTCCGCAAGCTGCCGCAATTGGAGAAGAAGGGGTACGAGCTGCGGCTGCTGCGCATCCCCGCGCTCTATGTGATGGCGTTGTGGCTGCACTCGCCGGGCGATGATCTGCTGGTGCCGCTCGAGCCGTCGCCGATCGGCAAGGAAGGCAAGCCCGTTCCCACGGGGGACTTCCTCGCCGAATTGGGCGAGCTGGCGCGGAATACGGTGACGCCGCCGGCGTGAGCGGTCAGGCCGCGACCGGCGTCGGCCGTCGGTCGCGGTCCGTGGGAGCCGGGTCCGGCGGCACGGTTTCCGGCTGCACCGGCAGCAGGGGATGCAGTGCTTCGCGCCAGTCGGCGCGGGTGCGGAGTTCACGCAATCGCACACCCGCGATACGCGTGAGAATCAGGCCGATGGCGATGGCCGCGAGCGCCGAGATCGCGCCGCCCGCCGCGAAACCGATACGGGCGCCGTAGGTGTCGGTGATCCAGCCGACCAGGGGCGCGCCGATCGGCGTGCCGCCGGTGAAAACCATCATGAACAAAGCCATCACGCGCCCGCGCATGGCCGGATCGGTGGCCATTTGGATCGAGGAGTTCGCCGTCACGTTCACGGTCAGGCCGAACATGCCGATCGGAATCAGCAGCAGCGCGAACAGCCAGAAGGACGGGGTCATGGCGGCCACGATCTCCAGCAGTCCGAAGACGATCGCCGCCCCGACCAGCATCCGCAATCGCGAGGTCGCCCGCCGGGCCGCCAGCAGCGCACCGGCCAGGGAACCGGCCGCCATCAGCGAATTGAGCAGGCCGTAAGTCTGGGCGCCGGAATGGAAGACGGTGTCGGTGAACGCCGTCAGCCAGATGGCGAAATTGAATCCGAAGGTGCCGATGAAGCCGACCAGCACGATCGGCCACAGCAGTTCGGGCCGGCCCGCGACATACCGGAGTCCTTCCCGCAGCTGACCTTTCCCGCGCGGAGTGCGCTCGACCTGCCGCAGTTCGGCGGTCCGCATCAGCAGCAGAGCCGCGATCGGGGCCACGAACGACAAGCCGTTGAAGACGAACGCGTATCCGCTGCCGACCGCACCGATCAGCACGCCCGCGACCGCGGGGCCGACCAGGCGAGCCGATTGAAAGTTGGCGGAATTCAAACTCACCGCATTGGCCAGCTGATCCGGTCCCACCATCTCCGAGACGAACGTCTGCCGCGCCGGATTGTCCACCACGGTGACCAGGCCGAGCGCGAAAGCCGTTGCGTAGACGTGCCATACCTGCACGTGACCGGTCAGCGTCAGCACACCCAGCACCAGGCCGGTCACGCCCATCGCCGACTGTGTGAACAGCAGCAGTGGCCGCTTGGGCAGCCGATCGACCAGGACACCGCCGTAGAGCCCGAACAACAGCATCGGCAGGAACTGCAGCGCCGTCGTGATTCCGACCGCGGCGGCCGATCCGGTGAGGGTGAGCACCAGCCAGTCCTGTGCGATCCGCTGCATCCAGGTCCCGATGTTCGAAACGACCTGACCGGTGAAGAACAAGCGGTAGTTGCGATTTCGCAGGGACGCGAAGGTGGTGCGCGGGGGAGAGGTGTCGCCGGGTGCGTATCGAGCATCGGTCTGGGGCGGCACAACTCCCGGCCTCACAGATTTACCTCCTGGGGGTGCGACTTGCTTCAGGTACGCGGGGTTCCGCTCCCTGAACCGCTATCGCCCGGAGGGGTGATGATGACCGCCGGCGCCTGGCAGGCGCGCGGACTCGGATATCGCCAGCGGGCTCGGGACAGGCGCTACGACATCGTCGTCGTGGCCGAGGGAGCCCAATTACTTTCCTTAGGCTAATCAATTTGCTACGCAGATGCCACTGATTTTGTCGAGGCTCACAGTGAGAGCCGCCCCGGCGGAGCGGCCCTCACTGTGGTCGCGAACCCGTACTGATCGCTTGACAAGTTCACTAGAACCGGTTGCAGTTAAGCGCCTGGCATGACGCCGGGAGCAGTCGATCGGGGGAATTCGATGACAACAATGGTGCGCGCGGCGCTGGCACTGGCGATCGCGGCGGCCGGAATGACGATGGCGCCGGCGCGCGGCCACGCCGAAGCCGACACCGTCTGTCGCGAGGTGAACATTCCGGTGCAGCTGGCCGGGCGGACCGAACGGATGTGGGGCGAGATCTGCGACCCTGCGGGCGGTCCGTCGACGGTGCTTCAGGTGCTGATACCCGGCATCACCTACGACCATCATTACTGGGACATGCCGGGATTCGACGGCAAATACTCCTATGCCCGATATGCCGCTGCGGCAGGTTATTCCACGCTGGCGATCGACCGGCTCGGGACCGGCAACAGTTCGCGCCCGACCGCCCTCGAACTCACGACCGTGACCCATGCCGACACCGTGCACCAACTCGTGCAGGCGGTGCGCGACGGCGAATTGGGCGCGCGCTGGGACAAGGTCGTCACGGTCGGGCACTCCCTCGGCACCTTGATCGCCGAACAGGAAGCCGCGGTCTACCGGGACGTGGACGGGGTGATCGCGACCGGATGGCTCATCCCGCCCGGCGTGGTCGCGAGCGTCGGAATGCTCGCCCGGCACGGCGTCGCCGCACCCGAAAACGGTGTGCCACAGGGGGATTCTCTGCCGCTGTACCTCACTATGACCCCGGGTAGCCGTTCCTTTTTCTATAAGGCGGGCAACTACGACCCCGAGCTGCTCGCGGCCGACGAGCGCTACAAGCAGACCGACACTGTCGGCGAGATGATGACGATTCCCGTCCCCTGGGTCTCGGCGGCCCTCGCCCCCATCTCGGCCCCGGCCCTGCTGGTCGTCGGCGAATCCGACTCGTTTTTCTGCAGTCCGCCGGAGCACACCGCCTGCACTGCGGAACAGGTCGTGGAATCGCAGCGGCTGTTCTACGGCCCGCAATCGAACCTGCAGGCCCATGTCCAGCCGGGGTCCGGGCACAACATCGCGCTCTCACTGAACAATCACGACGGCTATGACGCGATGCTCGCCTGGGTCCGAGTGAACTTCCAGGACTGACTGCGCCGCATTTTCACAAGCCGGCCAAGCCCTTACCGGTCAGGCTGGCACCCAGGATCAGCAGCACCACGGCCATCACCTGGGCGTTGTAGGTTTGCAGCCAGCTCTTGAGGTTGTCGAGGGTGGCGCGCATCCGGTCACCGGCCACGGCGTAGGCGAGTACCGGACCGAGCACGGTGGACGCGGCGATCAGGGTGAAGACGGCCACTGCGACGGTTGCTGTGCCGGAGGTCTGTCCGCTTCCGCCGATGGTCGCGCCTGCGGCCAGTCCTAGTACGAGGTTCTTCGGGTTCGCTGCCGCGAGTGCCGCACCGAGTCCTGCGGCTTTGAGTGTGCCGAGCTGGTCGACGGCTTTCATCCAGCCCGGCTCTTCGCCGTCGCCGCGGCCGCGCCACTGGCGAATGGCCAGGAGTACCAGCACGATTCCGAGTGTGATCTTGACCCAGGCGATGACCGGAGAGGTGGATCCACCGGCATGTTGGCCATCGCCCGCCTGCGCCACCGCCGCGGCTACGGCCGTGACCGCGACTATGCCTGCCACCCAGCCGGCGGCGAAACCCAGACTCGCGCGACCGGCATTGCTGGACAACAACATCAGAATGGCCGCGATGATCGGGATGGGCGAAATCGCCACACCCACCGCCAGCGGCAACAGTTCACCCAGTAGCGCACCCACGGCATCAGGTTGCCAGAAGATTGCCCTGGATCGGCTCATTGCAGGGGCTCGCGGCGCGCGTTTCGCTTCCGCTACAGACGGGCGAGGCATCCGGAAGACTTCGCGTCGGCCGTCGATGCACCCGGAGAAACACTGAATCCCTCTGCGATGCAGAGGGATTCAGGATTCGCGGTGTCCGGAGGGGGACTTGAACCCCCACGCCCTAATACGGGCACTAGCACCTCAAGCTAGCGCGTCTGCCATTCCGCCACCCGGACCGGTGATGTGACACAAAGATTAGCCGAGGCTTGCCGCAGAACGGAAATCGATGGTCTGACCTGCGGCGGAGCCTGGGTGCAGGGGGTTACTTCTTGACGAAAATGCCTGCGATGTCAGCGTTCTTGATCTGGGTGTCGCCGTTGGCTTGGACCTTGCAGAGGGCTTGTACGGAGGCCATGGTGAAATCGACTGTCACGCCTGCGGGTTCGGATTCGTCGCCGGACTGCTGCTTGATGAACTTGGTGACGGTGATGCGCTGGGTGTCGGCACTCTGGGTCAGGTACTCGCTGCATTTGGTGTCGCCGCCCTTGTTGAGGGCCTTCTCGACGTCGGAGCAGCCGGACAGCAGGGTCACGGCGAAGGTGGCGGCGGCCGCGGCGGTGGCCCAGCGCAGGGTGGTCATGGTCAGTCCTTCGGATCGTGGCGCGCCGGAGGGGGTCGGCGCGATCGCCCGTCAGCGTAGAGCGCCGCGACCCGGCGGCAATCCTGGCTGGACCCTGATATTCGCCGGATATGTGTGAGTTGCGTCACTGTTCGGCGGCGACAGCGGCTCTCCAGACGCGGGCTTCGCTGATATTGCCGCGGCGTTCCAGCACGGCGGCCAGGCCGGCCATGGCGCGGACGTCACCGTCGTGGGCGGCGCTGCGCCAATAGCGTTCGGCTTCGGCGAATTCACCCTGTCGGAAACGCACCACGCCGAGATCGTAGGCGGCGCCGGTGTGGCCGAAACTTGCTGCCTGACGCCATAATTCGCACGCCTGCTGGACTTCGCCGCGGCCGTGCATGGCCACGCCGAGGTCGTAGAGCGCGCCCTGGTAGCGACCGAGTTCGGCGGGCGGTTCGGGCGGCGGCGGGGTGGTCGCGGTGGTCAGTTCGACGACCAGTTCACCGAAATCCGGGGGACCGACGCCGGTGCTGCAGTGCAGGACCGTGCAGGCGGATTCGCGGGTGACGAGCATGCCGTAATTGCCCGACCACGACAGCACCGCGCCGGTGTCGTCCACCCAGACCGGGGTCAGGGTGATGACGGCGTCGGCGGTCGGGCACACCTGCAGGTCGATGCCGCCGGTCATGGCATCACTCCAGACGTCAACCCCCATCAACTGGCGACCGCTCAGCAGCACGTAACCGGCGTCCACCGCCAGCCCGATGCCCAGGCTGCGCACCCCGCGCCGCGGTGCGACGGCTCGCAGATTCAGGCTCACGGTGGTGGGGGAGAGCCCGATCGGTGCGCTGTGCAGCGGATAGACCTTGGCTCCGTTCCAGGTCAGCGGCTCGACACCGCTGTAGCAGTCGGCCAGGGGCGGCGCGGTCGATACCGGTTCGGCGTACGAGTACGACCCCTTCATTGCCCCGCCTTCCACCGGTGCGCATGTGCTGTCGCGGCCCACCGTAGCCCCTGCGGCGCAGGTTGAACCCGGTATTTGCCAGGTGTCCATGCCAGCTAACTTCTGGTCGGATGACCTGCGTTTTCGGAGGCTCTAAGCGGGATCGCTGGAGTAGTTCCCCTGGTCCGCGCGGTGTGTCGTAACCGCGTGGCGGCCGGTGTCCTGTTTACTCGTCGGCGACGTACCAGCGAACGAGTGAAAGGTAAGGACATATGGCTCTGCCCACCATGACCCCCGAACAACGCTCCGAGGCGCTGGCCAAGGCCGCCGCGGTGCGCAAGGCGCGCTCCGAGTTGATCGCGCAGGTCAAGAAGGGGTCGGTCAGCCTGGCCGAGGTCCTCAAGCGTGCCGACAAGGAGGACCTGGTCAAGAAGACGAAGGTGGCCGCGGTCATCAAGGCCCTGCCGGGCATCGGCCCGGTCAAGGCCGCCAAGCTGATGGACGAGGCGGAGATCCCCGCCGATCGCCGCATCGGCGGACTCGGCTCGCGCCAGCGCGCCGCACTGCTGGAGGCGTTGAACGCCTGATGCCAGGAGGTCGCCGCCGGCCGGAATCCGGCCCGGCGGCAACCACTCCCGGCCTCGCCCAGGTTCGACAAACCCGCAGGAAACAGGCCGATTTGGTCCACGCGGTCTGATCCGATAACCTTGCTGAGCACCACCGGTCCGGGTGGCGGAATGGCAGACGCGCTAGCTTGAGGTGCTAGTGCCCGTATTAGGGCGTGGGGGTTCAAGTCCCCCTCCGGACACAGTTAAGCCAGAGCAGTTCCCCTCACCGGGAACTGCTCTTCTTCTTTATCCGGCCCTGCGCGGGGATGCTATGCGGTGCCGCGCAGGCCGCGGATCGCGGCTTCGACCCGGCGCAGGTCGCGGACGAAATCCGCGTAGGCCGCGGTGCGGTCGGGGGCGCGCAGGACCGCGGACGGGTGAACGGTGGCGATCACCGAAAATCGTTCGGCCGTATGGGTTTCGCCGCGTTCGGCGGTGATCTTGAAGGTGGGGCCGAGCACGGCGTGTGCGGCGACCGCGCCCAGGCAGACGACCAATTGTGGCTGGACGGCGTTGATTTCGGCGTCGAACCAGGGTGAGCAGGCCACGATCTCGGTGCGGCCGGGCTGTTTGTGGATCCGCCGTTTGCCGCGTTCTTCGAATTTGAAGTGTTTGACGACGTTGGTCAGGTAGAGGCGGTCGCGATCGATGCCGGCTTCGGTCAGGGCGCGGTCCAGTAGGCGGCCGGCGGGGCCGACGAAGGGGTGGCCGTCGATATCCTTGTGGTCACCGGGCTGTTCACCGACCATGACCACGTCGGCGGAGGCGGGGCCTTCGCCGAAGACGGTTTGGGTCGCGTGGCGGTAGAGGTCGCAGCCGTGGCAGGCGCGGGCGGCGGCGCGCAGGTCGGCGATATCCGCGCCGGGTGGGACGTACTCCGCCGCGCCGGGTGCCCGCACAGGCGTCTCCTTCGCCGCTCGACGTTGGTGGTCACCGGCGATTTACCCGCTATGCGCGGCGGTATTCGATAATTCCTGACTCCGGCGTGCCATCGAATGCGACGGCACGCGGGCCTGCCGCTACCACCAGTAGGTCACGACCTCCCAGCTCTGCAGCGTGCCGGGGGTGTCGCAGTGCGCCCACGACTGCTGTGGGCCCCAGACGACCGGGCCGCGCCGTTCGTAGGTGGCCCAGCTGCTGCCGAACCAGCCCCACCAGTAGCGGCATTGGATCTTGACCTGGTGTTGCCGGCCGAACCAGTTGCAGGTCGAATACGCCGAGGTGTTGTTCACCGGGTAGGCATTGCATTCCGTTTGCCATGGGTCCTGCCACGGGTCCGCTGCTGCGGGCCCGGCGCCCATCAGTGCCGCCGAGCCGAGCAGCGTGGCTGCCGACAGGCTGATCAGTGTCTTCTTGCCGAGCGATCTCATCACGACCTCCATCAGCGTGGGGTTCGATACCCCGACCCTGATAGGCCCACGCGAAATTCGAGCTTCGGCGGACCGTCGCGCGTGCCACGGACCGCCCTTACGTGACTTACGTCACAAACTGGCCGTTGTGCGTTACAGGGGCGCGGTGGGTTGCCCGGGGTGGCCTCACGCCACAGGGGGATGCCGTGCCGTACCGCGGTACTACAACGGACGAGAATCCGGTCGATAGCTTCGAATCGTCAATCCCCGCAGCGGATTACGAGCGTCGGGGAGTATCGCTGATTCAGCTCTCAGGAAAGATCTCATGACGACATCTGCCTTGGTTCCCGAGCCGTCTCCGACGTCATCTCGACGCGGCGCCGACGGTGATTACGCTCGACTGCTGCGCCGGGTCTCCGCGGCGGGGCTGATGGAGCGGCGGCCACGCTATTACGCGATCCGGCTGAGCCTGGTCGGGTTGGCCTTCATCGGTGGGTGGGTGGCATTCGTGCTGGTCGGCGACTCGTGGTGGACGCTCGCGGTGGCCGCGTTCCTGGCGGTGGCATTCGCTCAGGTCGCGCTCGTCATGCATGACGTGGCGCATCGGCAGGTGTTCCGGACGCGGCGGCCCACGGAGATCGCCGGGCGGGTGGTCGGGAACGCGGGGATCGGGCTGGGGTACGGGTGGTGGCAGGACAAGCACACGCGGCATCACGCCAATCCCAATCACGAGGAACTCGATCCGGATGTGGCGCCGGACATTCTGGTCTGGTCGCAGCGGCAGGCACGCAGTAGCCGGGGGTTGGCTCGAATCATCGGGCGGGCGCAGGCTTTTCTGTTCTTTCCATTGTTGTTGCTGGAGGGGCTCAATCTGCATGTCGCCGGTGTCCGGGCGCTGCGGCGGCGGTCGCTGAAGCATCGCGGGCTGGAGGGCGGGTTGCTGCTGGTTCATGCGATCGCGTATCTGGCGGCGCTCGCGGTGGTGTTGCCGGCGGACAAAGCGGTCGCGTTCTTCGTGGTGCATCAGGCGCTGTTCGGGCTGTACATGGGCTGCATCTTCGCCCCGAATCACAAGGGCATGCCGACGCTGACCGGGGACGAGCGCCCCGACTATCTGCGCCGGCAGGTCCTGACCTCGCGCAATGTGCGCGGCGGGACGTTCACCGATATCGCTCTCGGTGGGCTCAACTATCAGATCGAGCATCACCTGTTCCCGAGCATGCCGACCCCGAACCTGCGCCGGGCCCAGCCGATCGTCCGCGCCTATTGCGCCGAGATCGGCGTCGCCTACCACGAGACCGGGCTGATCTCCTCCTACCGCGAGGCGCTGAAACACCTGCACGAAGTGGGTGCGCCGCTCCGCGCCGCCGACCGCTGAGCACTGGCACCGCACGGCGATCACCACTTATTTGCTGGCGATACGCTGTGGTCATGGAACCGCCCGAGGTCAGCCTCGAAAACACCGACGCCGTGTACGACTATTACCGCGATCATCGACAGAATCTGGTGAAAGCGAAAGCCGCGTACTGGTTGCTCGGGCGACGTTTCCAGCCGCGCGTGCACTACGCGGACAGTGCGCGGAAAGCCTTGCGGGACTTCATCTCCGACGGCCGGCCATTGATCATCTCGATCAACCACCTGTCGGAGAAGGACCCCTACACGGTGAGCGCGGCGGCCTGGCGCAGCCCATTGCGCCCCGTGATCGGGCACACCCGGGTACTGGCCAAGCACGAAGTATTCGCCGACCGGAAAATGCGGGGCACCCTCGACATGATGGGCGGCCTGCCGGTCTTCCGCAGCAAGGACCACGAAAGCTCCTCGGTCAACGCCGCGTCGGAACGCTTGATCGACACCTGCGCGGTGGTCCTGGCGCGCGGCGACAGCATCGCCCTGTTCCCCGAAGGCACCTGCAACTACATCGACCACACCCGGGTGCTCGAACTGGGCGGCGGCATCGGCCACATCGTCTCTCGCGCACGCACCCTCGCCGCGGACCCGGTGCTGGTCAGCCTCGGCCTCAGCTACGGCCCCCGCCCGGATCCCGCCGCGGAACTGAGCAAGACAGACGTCCGCTCCGCCAGCTTCTATTTCGGCATGCCGATCGGCGAACTACCGTCCCAACCCGCCGACATCACGCGCATCGCCCGCGACGAACTGCAAGCCGCACTCGACGGCGCAGTCGCCGCCTACTGAGCCTCGGATCTCACGGGCTCGGATTCACGACCGAGTTTGTCGACCCAATCCGTGCCGCCCAGGCCGACCCAGGTCCGCTTCGATATCGCCGCTCGGCGCTCCACCGATACAAAAGACCAGTAGGTCTAATCTGATCGGGTGGGCCCTCATTCGGCGGCCACGTTCGGGACAGGCCCGCCCACTCGGGGTTCGCGACCACATGTGCGCCGAAACCGAAGGGAGAGTTCGACCATGGGAGATGACAACCCGTACCTGTTCCGCTTTTCCGAGGCAGTGCCCAGCGAGTTCGACGGCGGAACCCTGCAGGGGGCGCACGAGGACAACTTTCCGGTGTTGCGCGGGCAGCAGGGAGCGGTGTATTTCGTGCATCTGGAGGGCGGCGGGGTGCGGGAGCCGCATTGGCATCCGACGGCGTGGGAATTGAATTACGTGATCGCCGGGCGGGCGCGGTGGAGCATGCTGGGTACGCATCCGGACGGGTCGTATCACAACGAGCTGTTCGAGGCCGGTCCCACCGATCTGGTGTTCGCACCGCAAGGGTTCTTCCACTATTTCGAGAACGCCAGTGACACAGAGCCTTTGGATGTGCTGGTGATCTTCAATTCGAGTACCCAGGAGCCGAACGACGATATCGGCATCGTCGGCACGATCAACAGCCTGCCGCGGCATGTGCTCGCGGCGTCCTTCGGCATCCCGGTGTCGGCGTTCGACGCCATCCCGGCCGAGGTGAAACCCGTGGTCATCACCCGCAGGCAGCCGAACGCCTGAGGCGGATCACGGTTCGGGCACATATTTGCCATTGACTAATGGCACATTGATCGATGATGCTGTGGCGTATGACGAGAAGAGGGTCAATGGCGACCTCCTCGCCCCAGGTCGCCACGGCGGTACCCGAGCGGGAATCGGTGCGAACGCGGGTTGCCGCGGTCGCATCGGTGATGGGGTTGCGGCAGGTCAATGCGTTGTTGCCGGACAATCGGCTGGGCATCGCCGCCGGGCGCGGGCTGATCGCCGCGATCATGGCTGCGGGCGGGCCGGTCCCGCCGGGGACGCGGGTAACCCGGGTCCGGTCGGGCGGCGTGCGCGGCGAATGGGTGCGGGCGGCCGGGGTCGAGCACAGCGAGCGGGCCATCTACTACATCCACGGCAGCGGGTATGTGGTGTGCTCGGCGCGTACCCATCGCGGGCTGGCCGCACGGCTGTCGAAAGCGACCGGGCTGGCGGTGTTCGTCGTGGACTATCGGCTCGCGCCCGAGCATCGGTTTCCGGCGGCCGCCGAGGATGCGGCCGCCGGCTACGAGTGGCTGCTCGCCCAGGGGTACCGGCCCGAGAATCTCGTGATCGGCGGGGATTCCGCGGGCTGCCACCTCACGCTCGATCTGCTGTTGCAGCACCATGCGGCGGGAGCGGCCCAGCCGGCGGGGGCGTTCATGTTCTCGCCCCTGCTGGACCCGGCCTTGACCGCGGCCGAGAGCCGGGATCGGGTCCTGCCCGATCCGATGGCCCCGGCATGGGTGGGGCGCAGGCTGATCGCCAAGTACACCGCGGGCGCACCCGCCGACTCACCGCGGTTGCGGCTGGTCATCCCGGCCGGAGTGGTCCTGCCGCCGTTGTTCGTACAGGCCAGTGCCGGTGAGATGCTCGCCGACGATGCCCGGCAGATCGGCGCCATGGCCGCGGCGGCCGGGACGCCGTGCGAACTCGAACTCTGGCCGGGCCGGATTCACGTCTTCCAGGCGCTGCCGCTACTGGTCCCGGAAGCCGAGGCCGCGCTGCGGCGAGCCGCGGCATTCGTGGCATCGGCTCTCGCGCAACACGATTCGACAACTCGGGTAAAGGCGGTCTGATCATGTGGCCGATCGGCGAAATCGCCCTGGCGCTGGGCGGACCGCGGCGCTCCCATCAGGCGAAGGCGGTGGTGACCGGAGCGGGCAGCGGTATCGGCCGGGCGTTCGCGCTCGAGCTGGCCGCGCGTGGCGGGGAGGTGCTGTGTGCGGATATCGACAAGGAACGTGCTGATGAGACTGTGCGGCTGATCGAACGTGAGCACGGGCGGACCGCGCATTCCCTGTTCTGTGACGTGTCACGTCGTGAGGACGTGGAGAGCTTGGCCTTGCACGCGGAACTGGTGTTCGGTGGGCCGCCCACGCTGGTGATCAACAATGCCGGGGTCGGCATCGGTGGAAAACCGGTGGGCGACATCGGGTTGGACGATTGGCGGTGGGCGCTGGGCATCAATCTGTGGGGCGTGGTGCACGGGTGCGAGATCTTCGCGCCGCAGCTGCGGGCGGCCGGGCGGGGCGGGATCATCAATGTCGCCTCGGCGGCCGGGTTCGCGGCCGCGCCGGGGATGGCCGCGTACAACGTGTCCAAGGCGGGCGTGGTGTCGCTGTCGGAGACCATGGCCGCCGAATTGTCCGGCACCGGCGTCACGGTCACCGCGCTGTGCCCGACCTTCGTCAAGACGAATGTGGTCGCCGACGGCCGCATCACCTCCGGATCCTCGCGGCTGGCGAGCGAACTCATGCGCTGGACCGGTTTCTCACCCGCGCGCGTCGCCGCCACCACGCTCGACGCCCACGACCGGGGTGCGTTGTATGTGCTGCCGCAGCTGGACGCCCAGCTCGTCTGGCAGCTCAAACGGCATTTCCCCGCCCTCTACACCCGCGCGCTCGGCGTGCTGAATCGTGTCCTGCCGCAGGACGATCCGGCCGGCGCGACCATCGAGAAGACAGGAGTCCGCTGATGTCGTTCGACTTCGACGCCATGCTGGCCAAAATCAAGTCCAAGCAGTGGGCGCTGGCCGATATCGACTGGGACGCACCGGGAGCCGAGCTCATCGAGCCGGAACTGCACGCCAAGCTCAAGCCGTTCCTGGCCGATCTCATGTGGATCGAGAATGTGGGGGCGCGCGGGTTCGCGGCCATGGCCAAGAAGGCGCCGACCCCGGTGCTGGCCGAGATCTACCGGTACTTCCACGCCGAGGAACAGCGGCACGCCAATGCCGAACTGGCGCTGATGCGGCGCTGGGGGATGCTCGACGGCGATGAGATCCCGGCGCCGAACATCAATGTGAAGCTGGTCATCGACTTCCTGGACAAGCACGCCGACGGCATGTCGCTGTCGTTCCTGGGCACCGTCATTCCCATGCTGGAGGTGGCGCTGGACGGTGCGCTGATCAAGTTCATCACCGACGAGATCGAGGATCCGGTCGCGCAGGAGGTGTTCAAGCGGATCAACAATGACGAATCCCGGCATCTGGCCACCGATTACGCGGTCATGGAACTGCTCGGGCACGCCGGCGCCCGCAAACTCGCCATCGATCTGGTGGGCGGGTGGATCAAACCGTCGCTGCTGATCGGCGTGCTCAGCTATGTGCCGCTGCTGAACAAGATGCGCGACAATATCGTCGAGATGGGCGTGAACGAGGAGAAGCTGTACGCGGCGATGCTCCGGTTCAAGCAGGTGGGGGAGCGCACCCCGCTCGCCAATCGAGTGCCCATGTACCGGATCGTCAAGATGCACAGCAATTGGGTGATCAACCGGGACCATCCCTATCACCTGTTCGCCGATGCCATGGTCAAGCTGACCGCACGCATTCCCGAGCGGCTGCTGCCCGCCGAACCGACCTGGTCGCAGGAACTCACCTACGAGCCGGTCGCATGAGCGCGGCGGTCAAGCCACTGGACGTGGCGATCATCGGGGCCGGATTCGCGGGCATCGGGGCGGCTATTCGATTGCGGCAGAAGGGCATCAGCGACTTCCTGATCTTCGAGCGCGGGGATCGGGTCGGCGGGACCTGGCGGGACAACACCTATCCCGGGGCGGCCTGCGATATTCCGTCGCGGCTCTACTCCTACAGCTTCGCGCCGAATCCGAACTGGTCGCACACCTACTCCGGCAGCGCGGAAATCCTCGGATACATCGATTCCATGGTCGAGGAGTTCGGTATCGGGCCCTCGATCCGATTCGGGCACACCGTCACCGGGGTGGAATTCGACGAGACCTCGGGATTGTGGAGCATCGGTTTCGCGGCCGGTCGGCGGAAGGTGAAGGCGCGCAGTATCGTGCTCGCCTCGGGGCCGCTGTCCAATGCCGGGTTCCCGGATCTGCCCGGAATCGACAGCTATGAGGGGCACAAGATTCACAGTGCCCGCTGGGATCACGACTACGACTTCACGGGTAAGAAGGTCGCCGTGGTCGGCACCGGAGCCAGTGCGGTGCAGATCATTCCGGAGCTGGTGGAGCGGGCCGCTGCGGTGAAGGTGTTCCAGCGCACGCCCGGCTGGGTGCTGCCGCGGCTGAATCGGCGCACCAATCCGGTCACCAAGCAGCTCTATCGGCAGGTGCCCGCCGCGCAATCGCTGGCGCGCGAGGCCTGGTTCTGGGGGCACGAATCGGTGGCGCTCGGAGTGGTGTGGAATACGCCATTGACCCGGGTGGTGGAGCGGATCTCGCTGCTGCACTTGCGGAGTCAGGTGCGTGATCCGTGGCTGCGCCGTCAGCTCACCCCGGATTTCCGGGCGGGCTGCAAGCGGCTGCTGATGAGCAGCGATTACTACCCGGCGTTGCAGCGCGAGAACTGCAAACTCATCACCTGGCCCATCGCGGAATTGTCGCCGCACGGGATTCGCACCGCCGAAGGGATCGAGCACCGCTTCGACTGCATCGTGTTCGCGACCGGGTTCGAGGTGTCCAAACAGGGCACGCCGATTCCGGTGACGGGGCGCGACGGCCGGGTTCTCGCCGACGAATGGCGGGGCGGCGCATACGCTTTCAAGAGCGTCACGGTGGCGGGCTATCCGAATCTGTTCCTGACCTTCGGGCCGAATTCCGGGCCGGGGCACAATTCGGCGCTGGTGTACATGGAGGCGCAGATCGACTATCTGACCGATGCGATCCGGCTCATCCTCGACCGGGACCTGCGCATGCTGGAACCGCGCCGCGATCGGCAGGACCGCTACAACGCCGGAATTCAGCGGCGATTGTCGGCGACCACCTGGAATTCGGGTTGCCGCAGCTGGTATCTCACCGAGGACGGTTTCAATGCCACCATGTACCCGGGGTTCGGGACCCAGTACGCCCGCCAGCTCGCCGGGGTCGACCTGGCTGATTTCGAGCTGACTCCCCGGGATACTGTCGACACCAGGTAATCGGCGCAGCGGAAAGGGCGGGTGCGACACAGGTGGCGGACTACCGCATCGACGATCTCGCCCGTGCCGCCGGCACCACCGCCCGCAATGTGCGGGCCTATCAGGAACGCGGCCTGCTGCCTACGCCCGAGCGGCGCAGCGGCCGCGCCCTGATCTACGACGACACGCATCTGGCGCGGCTGCGCATCATCGACGCGTTGTTGCAGCGCGGGTTCACCATCGCGCATATCGGTGATTTCATCACCAGCTGGGAGACCGGCAAGGATCTGTCGGAGGTGCTGGGGCTGCAGCAGGCGGTCACCACCACCTGGGGCAAACCCGATGCGCCCATGGCGATTCCGCGGGAGCTGGTGAACACCTTCTTCGGCGATACCGACGAGCATCAGGTCGAGGCCGATCAGCTGAACCGGCTGGAAAAACTCGGGTTGATCCGCCTGGACGCCGAGACCGCCGAACTGACCCGGCCCGATCTGGTGGAGACGTTCGCCGCGCTCAGCGCCTACGGCATCACCCTGCCCGGCCTGATCGACCTGTACGAGTCGGTCGCCGGACGACTCGAGGACATCGCGCGCCTGATGGTGACCGCTGCCAAGGACCACATCGTCGCCGAGCACGGCCCCGGCTGGCTCCCGGAAACCGATACCGAGATCGCCGAAACCACCAAGATGCTCAACCAGTTCCGCGATCTGGGCACCCGTGCCGTCCGCGACGGTCTCGACCAGGCCCTGGACCGGGTCCTGGAAGCCGAACTCGGCGCCTACCTCGAAACCGCCGCGCGCCGGCGCGCCCAGCCCGACTGATCAGCCCAGCGTGAACGTCGCCGCGCCGCTGACCTGTTCCAGCTCACGCTGGGACCCGTCGTCGTACAGCGTGACGATCTTCGCCTCCACCCGCCCGGCCCCGGGCCCCATACCGAACCCGGTGATCACCCCATCGGGCGCCTGCTGCACCACCCCGCGCTCGTTCACCTGATTCGACTGCCCGCTCGCGAGCCCGGAATCGAGGTTCTTCCAGCGCACCGCGATCCGGTACGTACTGCAGAACTCCCCGTCCTGCACGATCCGCACCTTGACCCCGAACACCCCGGACTGCTGCTGCGGCACCACCGTGGCGTTTATGATCGCGGCGCAGCTGGGGCCCGGGATACGGGTGACGGTGGTGGAGAAGATGGTGGCCTGATCACTCGGCACCGCGGTGGCGGGACCAGCGAAACCGGTCAGGATCGCCGCGGCCGAGGTGGCAACCACGCCGGCGCGAACGAGCATCGACTTGCGGACGTGACTCTGCGTTGCACTCATGCCCGATCTGTCGGCCCCACCCCCGCAGTCATTAGCAGACGCAAGCACCCCAGCTTTTGGGGGCACTCCCGCCGTTAACACCGGAAACACCCAGTGCGACAGCCGATTCCAGCTCCGGCCGGATCAGGCCCGAACAGCCGCTGGTTGTCGCCGGGCCTCCATCTTGGCGATCACCCGATGACCGAGTTCGTGCAGGGGTTTCTCGACCTTGTGGTAGGTCAGGGCGGACAGGCCGATCGAGACGGCGATCCACGTCGCCCAGGTGAGCCAAGGGGTGACCGGGCCGAAATCCGGCCAGCGCGGGACGAAGTTCATCACCAGGGCGTGAACCAGGTAGAGCGAGTAGCTGATCCGGCCGAGGAACAGCAACGGAGCCGGGAACGAACGGCCGCGCAGGAGCAGAAAGGCGCCGAAGAAGAGATAGGCCGCGCCGATGGTGATGACGTCCTTCCAGGCGCCGCCGCTCACCTCGAACACGGCCTGGTGCAGCAGGTTCAGCTGGATGATCTTGAGGATGGGGATGAGCGCGATGGCCAGGCCGAAGACCGACCAGCCGGCGCGCGGGCTGATCTCGCCGGAGGTCATCCGGTAGACGACCGTGCCGGTGAACATGGTGGCGAAGATGGCGACCGAGTACCAGGACGGGCCGGGTTGGTTGAGCGCCAAGGGAATTGCGATGGCGGACAGCACGACTGCGGTGAGCGCCGCGCGCCGAGTTGCGGCGCGAGCGGCGAAGATGACCGCGACGACCACCGTGGTGATGAGCACCGCCACGCGGGTGGCGAGAGTCGCCTCGGGGCCGCTGAGGAGAGCGGCGGGAAGGAACACACCGGCCGGAAGGATCGCGGCCAGGGCGATGAGCGCCGACGGCACCGAGCGGCGATTGAGATTGCCGATGAAGAGCAGTGAGACGAACAGGTAGAAGGCCAGTTCGTAGGAGAGCGTCCAGGCGACCACGAGCATTTCCGAGTCGTGGCCGGTGATGAAGAAGTGCGCCATGGAGAAATTGGTGACCAGGTTCCAGGCCGGGTTGGCCATCCAGCCTGGCGGGCCGCCGTACATGCCGAGTAAATGCAGCACCAGCGCGGCAATCAGGCAACCCCAATACAGGGGGTAGAGCCGGAAGAATCGGCCCACCCAGAATCCGCCGAGCGAACGGCCGCGTTCCAACGATGCGGGGATGATGAACCCGCTGACGATGAAGAATACGAAGACGCCGAAGACGCCGGCGCCGAAGTAGTTCGCCGAGAATCGTTCGTAGGCGGGCCATGCCAGCTCGGAGCAATGCTGGATCACGACCGCCAAGGCGGCCAGACCACGCAACGCGTCCAAGAACTCGAACCTGCCCCCGCGGGTCTTGATTTTCACTTCGGCCGCCGCGCTCGGATCGGCAACAGCCTCATCGGAACTCGTCACGCGGTACCGCCGGAAATTCGAACCAGGTCGATCAAACACACAGTTAGCGATACTAACCAGGTCGAATCGGGTTGTGTTATTCGTCAGCCGAGGACTGCGGTGAGGTCCAGGTGGGGGAGGCGGGACCGGTCGGAGAAGATGTCGATGGCGGTGATGCGGTCGGCGGCGACGGCGAAGCTCATGATCGAGAAGAGGTGGCCGTCGAGGGTGTTGACCAGGCCTGCGGTGCCGTTGACCAGGGCGGGGTGGGGGTGGGCGCGGGTGGCCATGCGCTGGAAGGTTTCCGCGAGGTTCGCGACGGCGAAGGCGCCGTGGACCAATCGAAGGGTGCCGGAGTCGGCGCGCAGGACCACATCGGGGTCGAGGAGGGTGAGGAGGGCTTCGAAGTCGCCTTCGCGGGCGGCGGCCAGGAAGGCGTCGACGATGCGGCGCTGGGCGTGGCGGTCGGGGGTGGGGGTGGGGAGGTCGCCGCGGATGCGGCGGCGGGCTCGGCTGGCGAGCTTCTTCGCGGTTTGGGGAGTGCGATCCATGACGGGGGCGATCTGGTCGTAGGGCATGGCGAACATGTCGTGCAGGACGAAGGCCAGGCGTTCGGCGGGGGACAGCGATTCCAGGACGATCAGCAGGCCCAGGCCCATCGAATCGGCCAGCAGCGCTTCGTGTTCGGGGTCGGGGGTGCAGTCGCTGGTGATGATCGGGTCGGGCAGGTGGGCGGCTTCCAGGGGTTCCTCGTGACGGGTCTTGCGTGAGCGCAGCATGTCCAGGCAGACGCGGCCGACGACGGTGGTGAGCCAGCCGCCCAGATTGTCGATCTCGGCGGAACCGGTGCGGGCCAGCCGGAGCCAGGCTTCCTGGACGGCATCCTCGGCGTCGGGGAGCGAGCCGAGCATGCGGTGGGCGACCGCGCGCAGGTGCGGGCGGTGCTGTTCGAAACTGTCGGCCAGGGCGTCGGGCACGGTTCCTCCTCGAGAGATATGTCCGTATCGATGACGGAGCGCGCCGGGGGAATGTGACAACGGCCGGTGGATATCGGCCATTACCTGGGGTTTCCCGGCAATCGGTCACCTTTTCGCGCCGCCGCCCGTCAGTGCGGCAGACGGATCGAGCGAAAGGAGAAAAGACGGTGAACGCGATCGAGATACATGGCACCGTGGCCGACGGATTCGAGGATGTGCGAACCGAATTCGCCGCCGTGGTGGCCACGGAGGACGGGGAATCGGGGGCGCAGCTGGCGGCGTATGTGCGTGGGCGGCCGGTGGTGGACCTGTGGGCGGGTGCGCAGGTCACCGGGACGACGCTGACCGGATTGCATTCCTCGACCAAGGGTGCGGCGGGACTGGTGGTGGCGTTGCTGATCCAGGACGGCGTGCTCGAGGTCGATCGCCCGGTGGCGGAGTACTGGCCGCGGTTCGGTGCGGCGGGCAAGGGGCGCATCACCGTCCGCGAGGTGCTGACCCATCGCTGCGGTGTCATCAATGCCGACGGCGGGTTCACGGTGGCCGAGCTGGCTTCCGATCGCGTCATCGCCGAGCGGCTGGCGGATCAGCGGCCGTTCTTCGCGCCGGGTACGTCACAGGGTTACGGCGGGTTCGTGACCTACGCGATCGTGGGCGAGGTGGTGCGAGCCGTCACGGGCAGCAGTATTCAGGAGCTGTTCGAGCAGCGGATTCGTGCACCCTACGACTTGGACGTGTATCTGGGGCTGCTGGTGGAACTGGACGACCGCTACCTGCCGATTCTGCCCTGGCGCGCCACCCCGGAAATGGAATCGGCGTTCGAGGCGAATTCGCCCAACCCGTACGGCATTCCAGGTATCGCCTACAACCTCAACGCCCGCGGATTCACGCCCGCCGATGTCATGACCCTGCCCAACGACACCCGCTTCCGCCGGCTCGGCCAGGCGTCGGCGGGCGGGGTCGGCAGTGCCCGCGGCCTGGCCGCCATGTACGCCGCCGCGATCTCCGGCCTCGGCGACCTCCCACCCCTGCTGTCCCCGGACACCATCGCCCGCATCACCGAGATCCATTCCACCGGAACTGATCTCGTACGCGGCGACAACGCCCCCTACGCCCTGGGCTTCGAAGCCAAGACCCTCATCCACCGATTCCTCGGCGCACACGCCTTCGGCCACACCGGCTCCGCGGGATCCGACGGCTTCGCCGACCCGCATACCGGCCTCACCTACGGCTACACCCGCCGCCGCGCCGCCTTCGCCTTCACCGCCCCCGAAAACGCCCGGCTGGCATCCGTTCTACACAGGAGCAATCGCTGATGACCCAGAATTCGATTCTCAGTTCCCGCGGCATGCGCTTGGCGCGCTGGGTGCCCGCGACCGCGGTATTGGCCGAGACCGCCGTCGGTTCCTATTGGGACCTGGCCCGCATCACTTATGTCCGCGATGTCTTCGACAAACTCGGCTACCCCATGTATTTCGCGACCATTCTCGGCGCGGCCAAAGTCGCGGCACTGGCCGCCATCCTCACCCCCGGCCATCCCCGCACCAAGGAGTGGGCCTACGCCGGATTGGTTTTCGTCTACGGCGGCGCGGCGGCCTCGCATATCGCCGTCGGCGATGGACCGGACAAATGGGGCGGCCCACTGGTTTTCGCCGCCTCCACCTTCGCGGTCCGCGCCGCCCTCGCCTGATCCACCACACCGATATCAAAAGAGAGAAGGACGATCATGTCGATCACCACGCAGGAACCGACCGGCTCGCGCCTGCCCAATCCCGGCCAGCTCGTCCCGGAAATGGGCGAGGTCGGCGCGGCGCTGTTCAAGGCCACGGGCAATGGTTCGGTCCCGCGCGCCACCATCGCCCTGCTGCAATTGCGGGCTGGGCAGCTCGTCGGCAGTACCTATCTGGTGCTGCTGCACGCCGGCAACCTGCGTAACGCCGGGGAATCCGAGCAGCGCATCGCTGCGGTCGCGACCTGGCAGGACGCGCCGTTCTTCACCGAGGCCGAACGTGCCGCGCTGGCCCTCACCGAGGCCGTGCTGCAACCGCCGGCGGCCGGCGAACGGGTCTCCGACGAGCTGTACGCGCGGGCGAGCGCGCACTACGACGACAAGGCCCTGGCGACCCTGGCGCTGGCCATCGGCCAGGTGAACTTCTTCGTGCCGGTCGCGCTCATCGGCAAACCGATACCTGGTCGGTCGCCAGCGGACCAGTGGACTCCCGTAGCGGGACAGTAGGATCCACGACTGCGTGAAACCGCCCTTCCCGAACCCGGGGAGGGCTCCGCGCTTTTGCCCTGCCGCGCCCGGGCTAGGAACTAGTCTGTTGCGGACAAGCTGTTATCGGTCAAGGGCTCGAAGCGGTGATTGGATGGACGGAGATGTCCCACTGGATCAACCACATACGTCCCGGATCTACGACTACTTCCTCGGCGGCAAGGACAACTACGAGGTCGATCGAGTTGCTGCGGAAGAGATCCTGAAGGCGTGGCCGGATATTCGGGTGGCCGCGCGGGTGAATCGCCAGTTCATGCATCGCAGCACCCGGTTCCTGGCCGAGGCCGGCGTCCGGCAGTTCCTCGATATCGGGACCGGGATTCCGACCGAGCCGAACCTGCACCAGATCGCGCAGCAGACCGCGCCGGACGCCCGGGTGGTCTACGTGGACAACGATCCGCTGGTGCTGGCGCATGCGCGTGCGCTCATGGCGGCCAGCGCGCCGGAGACGATGACCTATATCCAGGGCGATGTCACCGATCCGAATTCGATTCTGCGGGCGCCGGAGCTGGGCCAGGTACTGGACCTGAACCAACCGGTCGGCTTGAGCATGATCGCGCTGCTGCATTTCGTCGAAGCCGACGTAAACAAGATCATTTCGACTTTCCTCGACGCCCTCGCGCCCGGCTCGTATCTCGTGATCTGCATCATCACCGGCGATTTCGCGCCCGAGCAGCTAGCCGCCGCGCAGGACGTCTACCGGGTGCGCCGCATGCCCGCGCAGATCCGAAAGCGCGACGAGGTGCTCAGCTGGTTCGAGGGGCTCGAACTGGTGGAACCGGGGGTGGTGCCGCCGCACCGGTGGCGGGTCGAACAGGCCGAGGAGATTCCGGCGTCCTTCGACGCGAAGATCAATTGCTATTGCGGGGTCGGCCGTAAACCGTAATGCCGGGCAAGTCGGCGCAATACAATGCGATTGTCTTTCATCGCGTTTGTGCAGTCGTCGTATTTCGACCCTCTCGAGAGGGGTGCCGGTCGAATGATCACCGCCAGAATCGCCGCCGTTAGTGCCGCCGCCGTCATCGCCGCCGCGGCCGGGCTCGTCGCGGGCTCGGGCGCCGCCGAAGCCTACGGGCCGTGGTCGTGCGCGGCGGACAATTGGATGCAGCCCACCGCCGAACTCTTCGGCACCTGGAACACCGCCACCATCACCGATCCCGCCGACGCCCGGCTCAACGACCCGCTCACCCAGTTCGAGCTGGAGGTGAACCTGACCGCGGCCATGGAGCTGGGGCTCACGGTGCACTCCGAGGCCATCGACGGCGTGTACTGGTCACAGGACTCACAGCAGATCACCTACGAGCCCGCGCGCCGCTTCGAGCTGGCCTGCACCGGGCGCGACAACCTGTGCTGGATCGCCGACGACCTGCGGGTGCGCTACAACCAGGAAGCCGTGCTGGGCATCGAATTCCTGACCGCCGACAACGAACGCGCCGACGGATTCCTGGTGCGGGTGCCCGGCGTCGACAAGACCCGCCTGCACGACGCGCTCCTGGCCGATCCGGCCGCGCGGGATCGACTAGGCGGCGGTTCGGTCACCGAGGACGGCGCCCTGATCCTGGTCGCCGACCGCGGCGATCTCGACACGGTGCGCGGGTTCGTCGAAGGACTGGGCGCGCAATGGGATCCGGGGTCGGTCCGCTACGGCGACCGGCAAATGGTCACCGGCTACTGTGAGCCCGGAGTCTATTTCTGATCGCTACCGCCGGGATGTACGGAATCGGTACGGCTCGCCCGAATTGAGAAAGTTTCCGGGTTGCCGAATCGTTGGACGGAGAAGCACCGATACTGGTGAGTTCCTCTGCCGCGGAGTGCATCTCGACCGGTAGCGTTGACTGGGTGCTGGTCGAGGATGTCCAGCCATACGGGATGTGGTGCGCAGTGTGGGATTTCGAGGTGTCATCGGAATTGTCGATCGGCGAGTCGGTCTTGACCGAGTTGCAGGCGCGGGCCGTCACGGACGGGGTGGCCTTGCGGGTGGGGCTGGTACTGGAGCAGAACGGGGCGATCCTGCTACTACAGCGGGACGAGTACCCGTCCACGCGCAGCCCGTTGAATCTGCCGGGAACCATCGTGCGCCCGGGCGAGCGGCTCTCCACCGCCGTCGCCCGAGCGCTGTACGAGGAGACCGCCCTGACCGTGGTCGATATCCAGCGGCATCTGGGCAGCTTCGACTACCTCGACAATGCCGGTAAACCGGTGCGACGCGAGCATTTCGCGGTCGGGGTGGCAGCGACCGGGCCGATCCGGCTGTCGAATTACTTCAGCTACCGATGGGTTCCGCTCGACGGCGAACTGCCGGTGACGCCGTCGATCCGGGCGATCCTGTCCGGCTATCGGAGCTGAGGCGCGCGGCGCCGTGCCCGGAACCGCCGGTTCGCGGGCCCGCGCGCGCCTAGGCGCGGCTGTCGCGGCGCACCGCCGAGACCGCTTTGCGGGCGGCCACCAGCACCGGGTCCCAGACCGGTGAGAACGGCGGGGCGTAGCCGAGGTCGAGGGCGACCATCTGTTCCACGGTCATGCGCGCGGTCAGGGCGACGGCGGCGATGTCGATGCGTTTACCGGCGCCTTCACGGCCCGCGATCTGGACGCCGAGCAGGCGACCGGTGCGGCGTTCGGCGAGCAGTTTGACGGTCATCGGCGCGGTGCCGGGGTAGTAGCCGGACCGGCTGGTGGATTCGATCATCACCGTGACGTATTGCAGGCCGACAGCGCGAGCGTCCTTCTCGCGCAGCCCGGTTCGCGCCACCTCGAGATCGCAGACCTTGCTGACGGCGGTGCCGACCACGCCCGGGAAGGTGGCGTAGTCGCCACCGACGCCGGAACCGATGATCTGGCCGTGCTTGTTGGCATGGGTGCCCAGCGGGATATGGCGCAGGGTGCCGGACACCAGGTCCAGGACCTCGACGCAATCGCCGCCGGCCCAGATGTTCTCGTGGCCGCGCACCCGCATGGCCAGGTCGGTGACCAGGCCGCCCGCCGGGCCCAGGGGCAGTTCGGCGGCGCGGGCCAGCTCGGTGTTGGGGCGCACCCCCAGCCCGAGCACCACCACGTCGGCGGGGTATTCGGCGTCGGTGGTGGTGACCGCTTCGACGCGGCCGTCGGCGGCGGTGCGGATGCCGGTCACCTCGGCATCGCCGATGACCTTGATTCCCATGCCCTCCATGGCTTTTCGCACCACCACGCCCATATCGGGGTCGAGGGTGGACATGGGTTCGGGGCCGCGGTTGACCATGGTGACCTCGTAGCCGCGATGGATGAGCGCCTCGGCCATCTCCACGCCGATATAACCCGCGCCGACCACGACCGCACGCTGGCCCGGATTCGATTCCAGGGTGTCGATGAGGGCCTGGCCGTCGTCGAGGGTCTGCACGCCGTGCACGCCCGGGGCGCCGATACCGGGCAGCGGCGGGCGGATGGGGGTCGCGCCGGTGGCGAGCACCAGTTTGTCGTAGGACAGCCAGGATTCGGCGCCGGATTCCAGGTCGCGCCAGCGCACCCGCTGTCCGGGCACGTCGAGTTCGAGGACCTCGGTGCGCAGTCGCAGGTCGATATCGCGGGCCCGGTGCTCGGCGGGCGTGCGAGCGATGAGATCGTCGCGCTCGCCGACCTCGCCGCCCACCCAATACGGAATCCCGCAGGCCGAATACGAGGTGTAGTGCCCGCGCTCGAAGACCACGATCTCGAGCTCACCCGCGTTCTTCAGCCTGCGCGCCTGCGATGCCGCCGACATTCCGGTCGCATCCCCGCCGATCACCACCACGCGTTCGCTCATGCGGTTCACGTTACGAGACGACGGGGCGAAAGCGGCACGCCGACCGGCCGGTCCTGGCGGTTAGTTCTCCTCCGCGCGGGCCGTGCCGGTTCTCGCACTCAAAGGTCGCGCCAGGTCCTCGAGCGAATGTCCTTCCGCGCGAACGCCGAAGATCAGTTCGACCAGCCCGGCCAGCAGCATGGCGAGTGCCCCGATGGCGAAGGCCAGCGCGATGCGGCCGGGGTCGCCGTCGGCGCACAGCTTGGCGAAAACCAGGGGACCGGTCACTCCGCCCGCGATGGTGCCGAGGGCGTAGAAGAAGGCGATGGCCATGGCGCGGATCTCCATCGGGAAGATCTCGCTCACCGTCAGATAGGCCGCGCTCGCGCCGCAGGAGGCGACGAACAGCACCGCGCACCAGCAGGCGGTCAGCGTGAGCGCCGACAGGTGGCCGCCGCGGAAAAGCCAGGCGGTGCCCAGCAACAGCAGTGCCGAGCCGATGTAGGTGCCCGCGATCATCGGCACCCGGCCGACCGTGTCGAACAATCGGCCCAGCAGTAGCGGACCGAAGAAATTGCCCAGGCACAGCAGCGCGAAATAGTAGCCGACATGGTCGTCCGGAATATCGAACGATTTCGACAGGATGAGCGCGTAATTGAAGGTGATCGCGTTGTACAGGAACGCCTGCCCGATGAAGAGCGAGAACCCGAGCACCGCGCGAGTGGGATAGTCGCGGAACACCACCCGGGCGATTTCCCCGAATCCGGTCCGGCGGCGTTGCTCGATCTCGATACGCTGGTCCGAGACGTCCTCGAGGGTGGCGCCGGTTTGCGCGCGCACCTGGTCCTCGATATCGGCCACCGTGGCTTCGGCTTGTTCGTCGCGGCCGTGAATGAACGCCCAGCGCGGGCTTTCCGGCACGTGCCGGCGCACCACCAGAATGATCAGGCCGAAGATCGCGCCGAGCCCGAAGGTCAAGCGCCAGCCCACATTCGGGGGAAACAGATCGGTGTTCAAGGCGACGATCGACAAGAGTGAACCGCCCAGCGCGCCCAGCCAGAAGGTGCCGTTGATGACGATGTCGATGCGCCCGCGCAGGCGGCGCGGAATGAGTTCGTCGATGGCGGAATTGATGGCCGCGTATTCGCCGCCGATACCGAATCCGGTCAGGAAGCGGAACAGCACGAACCACCACACCGAGAACGACAGGGCGGTCAGCGCGGTCGCGGTCAGATACAGCGCCAGCGTGATCAGGAACAGTTTCTTGCGGCCGAAGCGGTCGGTCAGCCAGCCGAAGAACAGGGCTCCCGTGCCCGCACCCGCCACGTACATGGCCGCCGCCAGCCCGGAAACCTGTGCGGCGCTGATGTTCAGCCCGCTCCCCGGTTCCGACAGCCGGCTAGCCACACTGCCCACCACGGTGACTTCGAGCCCGTCGAGCATCCACACCGATCCGAGCCCGATCACGACCATCCAATGCCAGCGCGACCAGGGTAACCGGTCGAGCCGAGCCGGAATATCGGTGGAAATGGTTCGCACCCCGCACCGCCTTTCGCTCGTCGCCCCGACCGCAATACCCGGTGCGCCGCCGCCCAATCAGCGACCACCCTCGTCATTTCTGCATGCTTTCAGCCGGAATCCGCACACCCCGGAGCGAGATGCGGATCCCGGCTGGAGCACGTCGGGGTGGCGTAGCGGGTGCGGGTTGAAGTCAGCCGGTGCGGCGGTGGCGGGCGAGCTGGATTTCCAGCAGCAGGCGGTCGGCGGGATCGTCGAGATCGATGCCGGTGAGGTCGGCGGCGCGGCGCAGGCGGTAGCGCAGCGTGTTCGGGTGGATGCGCAGGGACGTGGCGGCGCTGCGGACGTCGCCGTGTTCGCGCAGGTAGGCCTCGACGCTTTCGCGCAGGTTGGCGGCGTGCTCGCGGTCGTAGTCGAACAGCACGGTCAGGCGGGGGTCGTGCAGGTCGGGGCGGGCCGCGACCAGGTCGAGGATTTCGCCGAGCAGGACGGCGGTGCGGGAATCGGCGAGGGTAGTGACGCGGGCGGCGGTGCCGGAATCCAGCACGCGGTCCACCTCGTGGCGGGCGCTCGCCACCGCGCCGAGGTCCGCGACGGGGAGGGCGATCGCCGCGCGTAATGGCAAGGCGCGCAACACTTCCAGCTGTTCGACAAGCTGGCGCGCCCAGGCGGTGACGGCGGTCGCGGATTGATAGGCCGGGAGCAGCATGTAGGCGCGATCGCCGATGACGGTGGCTTGTGCGTCGCGACGGAAAGCGCTGGCGTGCAAGCGCATGGTGCTGCCGAGGGCGGAATGGTCGCGGGCGGTGGTGGTGTCCAGGCGCGCGAAACCGATGACGGCGGCGGGGCCGGTGACGGGGATGCGCAAGGTGTCGGCGACCGCGGGGATATCGAGCTCGCCGCGACCCGCGCCGAACAAGCGCTGGACGAGCAGTGCTTCGGCGGACGGTGCGGCGAGGCTGCGGGAGATGATGCGGGCCGCGATCGCGGAGGCTCCGCGCAGCACTTCCGCCGCGCCCGGTTTGAAGGGGCGTTCGCCTTCCTGGAGCCAGATGGACCCGAGAACCATTGGCGCGGAAGCTGTTCCGCCGGCGGCCTGGCGAATGCTGACCACCAGGCGATGCTTGATATCGGCCTGCGGCGGCAGGTCGATGACCTCGTCGGTCTGCCGCAGCCGGTCGAAAACGCCCCATTGCCGCAGCACCCGCAGGTATTCGCGCGGCCCCTCGCGCCCGAGGATGGACTGGATGCGCAACCGGTCGGCGGCCTCGTTCGAGGCCGAGTAGGCCAGCACATGCGAGCGCGGATCCTCGATGGACACCATGCCGCCCGCATGCTGGGCCACGATCCGCGCCAGCCCGAACAGGTCGGTGTCGGCGGCGAGTTCGTCGCGCAGCACGCCGCCGGGTTCGTCCACCGCCACTGTCCCGCCTCTCCTCGATCGGTCGCCCGAAATCCCGCATGGCGCGGCGAGCGTGCGGCCGCGGGCTCGGCGGCGGCCGACCGCGGCTCCGGCGGAACGCGATCGGGGCGAACCTCGGCGCGCCATGGACCTCGATAGGCCGAACGTACAACAAGGCGGGCGGCAGGTTTGGCCGATCGGCTCAATCCCCGGCCGGGGTGCGCGGAGTTGACTCGCCGTACCGCCTCGACGCCCGAGTTGTTCGGGCACGGCTCACCAGCTGCCCGGCCCGGCCGATCGCCGCGCCGGTCGCGATTGCATACAGGAGGATTCATGGACGCCGTCACCAGTCCGCCCCGGCCGGTGAACGAACCAGTCGGCACATTCGCGCCGGGGAGCCCGGAACGTGTTCGGCTGCACGCGAAGCTGGCCGAGTTGGCGGCAACGCCGCTCGAGGTGAATCACGTCATCGGCGGGAGACATCGGCGGGGGGACGGGGCGGTCACCGAGATCGTGCAGCCGCATCGGCATGCGGCGGTGCTCGGTAGTTGTACCGCCGCCACGCCGCAGGACACGCGGGATGCCATCGATGCGGCCGCTACCGCCGCACCCGAGTGGCGGGCCATGGCATTCGAGGACCGGGCGGCGGTGTTCCTGCGTGCCGCCGAGCTGCTGTCCGGTCCGTGGCGGGAGACCCTGGCCGCCGCGACCATGCTCGGGCAGTCCAAGACCGCGTATCAAGCCGAGATCGATGCGCCCTGCGAGCTGGTCGACTTCTGGCGGTTCAATGTGCATTTCGCGCGGCAGATCCTGGCGGACCAGCCGATTTCCTCGCCGGGCGTGTGGAATCGGGTGGAGTACCGGCCCCTGGAAGGGTTCGTGTACGCGATCACGCCGTTCAATTTCACGGCCATCGCGGGCAATCTGCCGACCGCGCCGGCGCTCATGGGCAACACCGTGCTGTGGAAGCCCGCGCAGACCCAAGCGGTGGCGGCCTATTGGACCATGCGGTTGCTCGAGGCGGCGGGACTGCCGCCGGGCGTGATCAACCTGGTCAACGGGCCGGGGCCGGAGATCTCCGAAGTCGCGCTGGCCGATCCGCGGCTGGCCGGTATCCATTTCACCGGTTCCACCGGGGTGTTCCAGGAGTTGTGGCGGACGGTCGGGGCGAATATCGCGGGGTACGAGGGTTATCCGCGGCTGGTGGGCGAGACTGGCGGTAAGGATTTCGTGCTCGCGCACAGCTCCGCCGATCCGGAGGTGCTGACCACGGCGTTGATCCGGGGCGCGTTCGACTATCAGGGGCAGAAGTGTTCGGCGGCGTCGCGGGCATTCGTGCCGAAGTCGGTGTGGGAGCGGATGTCCGGCGATTTCATCGACAAGGTGTCGGCGCTGACCTACGGCGACGTCACCGATTTCGCCAATTTCGGCGGGGCGCTCATCGATCGGCGGGCCTTCGACCGCAATGCCGCCGCACTGGAACGGGCCAAGGCGACCGCGAGCCTGACCGTGCTCACCGGCGGGCGGGCCGACGACAGTGTCGGCTACTTCGTGGAACCGACCGTCCTGCTGGGCGATGATCCGGGCGACGAGGCCTTCCGGACCGAGTACTTCGGTCCGATCCTGGCCGTGCACGTCTACGACGACACCGCGCCCGGCGGCTTCGACACCGTGCTGGAGCTGGTGGATCGCGGTACGCCCTACGGGCTTACCGGGTCGGTGATCGCCGACGATCGCACCGCCGTCACCCGCGCCACCGAGCGGTTGCGGTTCGCGGCGGGCAATTTCTACATCAATGACAAACCCAGCGGCGCGGTGGTCGGGCAGCAGCCCTTCGGCGGGGCGCGCGCCTCGGGCACCAATGACAAGGCCGGGTCGGCGCAGAACCTGCTGCGCTGGACCTCGGCGCGCACGATCAAGGAAACCTTCGTGCCGCCCCGGGATCACCGGTATCCGCACCAGGCGATCGACGGGGAGGCCTGATGTTCGCGACCGTGCTGCGCCCGGGACTGCTGGCGGCCGCGCGCTCACCGCGCGTGCGGCGCACCGTCACCGGGATGACCTCGACCCGGAAACTGGTGGAACGCTTCGTGGCCGGGGAATCGGAGGCGCACGCCGCCGCGGCCACCCGGCTACTGCGGGAGACGGACCGGTTGGTCACCATCGACTATCTGGGCGAGGACACCACCGACCCCGCCCAGGCCGCCGCCACCGTGGACCATTATCGCGAGCTGCTGCACACCCTCGCCGACCTCCCGGCCTCCGGGGAAACCGTTCGCCCCCTGGAGGTTTCGCTCAAACTGTCCGCCCTCGGCCAGTCCCTGCCGCGTTCGGGGCACGCCATCGCCCTGGAACACGCACACAAGATCTGCTCGGCGGCCGACGCGGCGGGCGTGTGGGTGACGATCGACGCCGAGGACCACACCACCACCGATTCCACCCTGGCCATCGTGCGGGAGTTGCGCCGCGAGTTCCCGTGGCTGGGCACCGTGTTGCAGGCCTACCTGCACCGCACCGAGGACGACTGCCGTGAGTTCGCGGGGCCGGGTTCGCGAATCCGGCTGTGCAAGGGCGCCTATCGCGAGCCCGCGTCCGTCGCCTTCCAGTCCCGCGCAGAGGTGGACGCCTCCTATCTGCGTTGCCTGGATGTCCTCATGCACGGCCGGGGCTATCCGATGATCGCCACCCACGACCCGGCCATGATCGCCGCCGCCACCGGCTCGGCCCGCTCGGCCGCCCGCGCACCCGGCGATTTCGAGTTCCAGATGCTCTACGGCATTCGCGACGACGAGCAGCGCCGCCTGGCCGCCGCCGGGCATCGGATGCGGGTCTATGTCCCCTACGGCGACGAGTGGTACGGCTATTTCATGCGCCGCCTGGCCGAGCGCCCCGCCAATCTCGCCTTCTTCCTGCGCGCCCTGCGCCCCGGCGCGCGGCGGTGACCCCGGCCGGGCGTGTCGGATGAGGGGCGAGACGCCCGGCCGGTTGTCCTATCGGCCAACCGCTTTGAACTTTATTTAACCAATCGGCCGATCCGCGGGTATGTCATGGTCGGATTAGCTGAGCCTGCTCGAGTGTGACCTGCGTTACCCGCATCGGCGCGGGGCGCAGCGGAACGAAAGGATCCCGCATGTCCATTGCGGAGTTGCGCGGCCAGATCTTGCGCCGCAAACCGATTTCGGACGTCGATGAGGACACCCCCGCCGATGAGCGGCTGTCCAGACATCTCGGCCTGTGGCAGCTGACGGCCATCGGGGTCGGCGGCATCATCGGCGCGGGTATCTTCTCGCTCGCCGGGTCGGTGGCCAACAAGACCACCGGGCCGGCGGTGCTGATCTCGTTCCTGATCGCCGGTGTGGCCAGTGCGTGCGCGGCGCTGTGCTACGCCGAATTCGCGGGCATGGTGCCCAAGGCGGGGTCGGCGTACACGTACGGCTATGTGTCCCTGGGCGAATTGGCCGGCTGGTTCATCGGCTGGGATCTGCTGCTGGAGTACGTGGCGGTGGCGGCGGTGGTCGCCATCGGCGTGTCCGGGTACTTCAACTTCCTGCTCGATCAGATCGGCATCACGCTGCCGGACTGGATGCTCGGCGCGTCCGGCACCGGCGACGGGCACGTGGTGGACGTGTTCGCCATGCTGTTCTGTCTCGGCACCGCCTGGGTGCTCTCGCGCGGCATTCGCAGCGTGGGACGGTTCGAGACGGTGTTCGTGCTGATCAAGGTGGCGCTGGTGCTGCTGATCATCGGCTTGGGCGTGTTCCAGATCGACAGCGCCAACTACAGCCCGTATTTCCCGTACGGCACGAGTGCGGTGTGGACGGGTGCGGCGACGGTGTTCTTCGCGGTGTTCGGCTACGACGCCATGAGCACCGCGGCCGAGGAATCGACCGAGGCGAAAAAGCAACTGCCCAAGGCGATTCTGTATTCGCTGGCCATCGCCATGGTGTTGTATGTGGCGGCGACGCTGGTGCTGACCGGCATGCAGAAGTACACCGAGATCAGCCCCACCAGTGGCTTCTCCACCGCGTTCAAGTCGGTGGGCATGCCCGGTATCGCGAACATCATCGCGATCGGCGCCATCGTCGGCATCATCACCGTCGTGCTGACCTTCATGCTCGGCGTGACCCGAGTCTGGTACGCCATGAGCCGCGACGGGCTGCTGCCGGAATGGTTCGCCAAGACCCATCCGACCCGCAAGGTGCCGACCCGGGTGACCTGGATCGTCGGTATCGGCGCCGCGATCCTGGCCGGTGTGCTGCCGATCAATACCGTTGCCGAACTGACCAATATCGGCATTCTGATGGCGTTCATCGTGGTCAGCGTGTCGGTGATCGTGCTGCGCTACACCCGCCCGGACGAACCGCGCGAATTCCGGCTGCCGCTGATGCCGGTGGTGCCGATCATCGGCATCGGGTTCTCGGTGTACTTGATCTGGTCGCTGCCGTGGGAGACCTGGGTGCGCTTCGCCGGCTGGCTGGTGATCGGCCTGGTCATCTATTTCGGCTACTCGCGCAGGCATTCCCGGCTCGAGCGCGGCGGCGCGGTGGCGCTCGAGGAGAGTTAGACGGATTGCCGGGACAGGCGGGCCGAGCGTTCCGCCTGTTCCCGGTTCGCGCCCATGCCGACCAGGATGTCGACGGTC
This sequence comes from Nocardia yamanashiensis NBRC 100130, assembly GCF_001613325.1. Lineage (GTDB taxonomy): Bacteria > Actinomycetota > Actinomycetes > Mycobacteriales > Mycobacteriaceae > Nocardia > Nocardia yamanashiensis. Next base: position 56,216 of record NZ_BDCD01000005.1, read on the forward strand.
GCCGGACCGAGCACCGTTGCGACGCTGCGGCCTTCGACGCCCAGGTTGCCGGCGATTTCCAGCAGGACGGTGCCGTGCAGCAGGGCCCAGAGCCGGGCCGCCACCCGGCGGGGCGGGTCGGGGCGCAGGTGGCCGGTGGCGATCATGCGTTCGGCGGCGGTGACGGCGTGTTCGAAGGTTTCCGCGCCGATGGCGTCGGGGGGAGCGGATTCGGTGAAGTCGCAGACGTATTGGCTGCCGCCGACCGAGGGCCCGGTGAGGCCGAACATCAGGCGGTAGCGCTGGGGGTTGGCCAGGGCGTAGGCGCGGTAGGCGGCGCCGAGGGCGAAGAAGTCGGCGATGGGGTCGTCGGTGGCGGGGACGGCGGCCAGGGTGGCGCCGAAACGGGAGAACGCCTCGGTGATGACGGCTACCAGCAGGTCGGTCATGCTGCCGAAATGGGTGTAGACCGCCATGGTCGACACGCCCGCGGCGGCCGCGACCCGGCGGGTCTGCAGGGCTTCGGCGCCATCGGTTTCCAGTAGCTGGATGGCGGCTTCGACCAGTTCGGTGCGCAGGGCCGGGTTGCCGCGCCGAGCGGGTGGGCGGGAGCCGGAACTCATCGTTGAATCACCTCCATAACAGCGTTATTCTAGGACACATAACGCTGTTATTCCTTTGGAGGTCTCCAATGGGCAATCGCTATCTGAACGGCGGCTTCGCCCCGATCGACCACGAGTACACCCTCACCGAACTTCCCGTCACCGGCGAGATTCCCGAACATCTGGACGGGCGGTACCTGCGCAACGGGCCCAATCCCATCGGGGAGGTCGATCCCGAGCTGTACCACTGGTTCATGGGTGACGGGATGGTGCACGGCATCCGGCTGCGGGACGGGCGCGCGGAGTGGTATCGCAATCGCTATGTACGCGGGCCCAGTACGTTGCGGCGGCTCGGCGAACCGGCGCGGTTCGAGTCGAATCCCTTGGCGGGCATGGGTTCCAACACCAATGTCATCGGGCATGCCGGGCGGTTCCTCGCGCTGATGGAGGCGGGGGCGGCCAACTTCGAGATCGACGGCGACCTCGATACGGTCGGCATCTGCGATTTCGACGGCACCCTCGGCGGCGGGTACACCGCGCACCCCAAACGGGATCCGGATACCGGTGAGCTGCACGCGGTGTCGTACACCTTCCTGCGGCCGGGCACGGTGCAGTACTCGGTGATCGGCGTCGACGGGAAGGCCCGGCGCACCGTCGACATCCCGGTCACCGGATCGCCGATGATGCACGACTTCTCGCTCACCGAGAAGTATGTCGTCTTCTACGATCTGCCCGTCACCTTCGACACCGGCATGGTCGCGGAGATGATCGCCCCGCGCTGGCTGCGGCTGCCGGCCCGATTGCTGTTGTCCGCCATGATCGGCCGGGTGCCTATCCCGAGCCCGCCGCGGCCCAAGACCGCACCCGGGTATCAGCGCCTGCCCTACAGCTGGAATCGGCGGTATCCGGCGCGGATCGGCGTCATGCCGCGCGAGGGGTCGGAATCGGTGCGCTGGTTCGAGATCGAGCCCTGCTATGTGTTCCATCCGATGAACGCCTACGACGACGGCGACACCGTGGTGCTGGACGTGGTGCGGTACCCGAAGATGTTCGACACCAACCGGACCGGACCCGACGACGGGGCGCCCAGCCTGGACCGCTGGGAGGTGGATCTGGCCGCGGGGCGGGTGCGGCAGAGCCGGTTCGACGATCGGGCGCAGGAGTTCCCGCGCATCGACGAACGCCTCGTCGGGAAGCGGCATCGCTTCGGGTATGCGCCCGCGGTCGGCACGGGGCTCAGTGGTGAATCGACCTTGTTCAAGCATGATCTGGCCAACGGCAAGACCTTCACCCGCTCGTTCGGAACGGGTAAAGGCTTGGGCGAGTTCGTGTTCGAGCCCGCCGGTCCCGATGCCGCCGAGGACGAGGGCGTGCTCATGGGCTTCGTCTACGACGCGGCCACCGATCGCAGCGAACTCGCCATTCTCGATGCCGAGACCTTGGATTCGATCGCCTCGATCCAGTTGCCGCACCGGGTGCCGGCGGGGTTCCACGGCAACTGGATTCCGGCGACCTAGACCGTCATTCGGTGCGTGCGGGACGGGTGAGCAGCACCAGGCTCAGCGCGAGCACACCCATCCCGCACCAGGACAGCAGCGGCAGGCGCTCGCCCACGACGGTGACGCCGAGCAGGGCCGCCACCGCCGGTTCGGCCAGGGTCAGGGTGGTGGCGGTGGTGACCGTGGTGTGGCGCAGGCCGAAGCCGAACAAAAGGTAGGCCAGGAAGGTCGTGAATACCGCCAGGTGCAGGGCCACGGCCGCGCCGCGCGGGGTGGTCAGCCAGTGGATGCCGGTGCCGAGCACGACCGGGAGCACCAGTAGCGCCGCGCCGCCGAACAGCGCGCCCATGACCGCGCCGGAATCGTGACCGCGAGCGATCAGGCGGCCGCCGACCATCGAGTAGATCGCGTAGGTGAGGCCGCCACAGGCCGCCAGGACGACACCGAGCGGATCGATCTGGTGCCGGTTCTCGCCCAGAGTTGGGCCCAGCACCATGACGGCGCAACCGCTTACCGCCAGCAGGGTGGCCGCCGTCCAGCGGGCGGACGGACGGCCCTGGCCGGTGAGCCAGGCGAGCAGGCCCGCGAACACCGGTGCGCTGCCCAGCGCGATGACCGTGGCCATGGCGACGCCGGTACGGGCCACCGCCGGATAGAAGGTGACGGGATATCCGGCAACAGCGATCGCGCCGAGGACGAGCAGCCAGCGGTCACCGGCGCTGGTGCCGGCCGTCGAGCGGCGGCGTCCCGGCCGCCGGCGGGTGGTGAGGTACAGCAGCAGGCCGCCCAGGGCCAGTCCGGCCGAACCTATTGCGGCAGCGGATGTTCCGGCCGGGGCGAACGAAGCGGCGGTTCCGGTGCTGCCCCACAGGACGGAGGCCACCAGGATCGGGGCGGGGCCGCTCCAGAAATGGACGCGCGCAGGGGATGAGACGAGGGTTGGGGTGCTGGTTGGCACAGTCGTGTACTCCGTGTCGAATTCCATTGGGGAGGAGTCGAAACGAGCGCACGACGATATCCGCGCTGAAAGCAGGGATCAGCGGGAGCGGGAAGTAAGAGCCGGCCGGTGCGCCCGATCAGGCGACGGGCGGCGGGGTGACGGTGTGCCAGAAGGTACCCATGCGGCGAGCGTACCCGTAGCGCGGGGTGCGGCGTGAAGGTGTTGCGGAGTGAATTCGCCGGGTCGGGACGTGCTCAGCGAACCGATGAACTTTCCTCGTCGATTCGGCTGGAATGGCGAACATCCTTCGGTACCGTTACGACGTGAAGAAGGTTCCTTCGGCTGCCACCAGCACACGCGCGATTCCCACCGGCGTCGCCGCCGCGCCCTCGCCCCGGCAGGATCCGCCGGGACCCGCCCCCGTTCGAGCCCGTTCCCGGGTGCAACCCCCGGCCTCGGCGTCCGGTCCCGTGCGACCGGCGCAGCTCGACGAGATCGACCGGATCCTGCTCGACCAGCTGTCCCGCGACGGCCGCATGACCAATCACGCACTGGCCGAGGCCGCCGGGATCGCACCGTCGACCTGCCTCGGACGAGTGCGATCGCTGGTGGAACGGGGCGTGATTCGCGGATTCCACGCCGATATCGATCCGGCCGCGCTCGGGCGCGATCTCGAGGCGATGATCGCGGTGCGACTGCATGCCGAGGCGCGCGGGGCGCTGGCGGCATTCGGGGCGCAGGTCGCGGAATTGCCGGAAGTGGAGAACGTGTATTTCATCGCGGGCGCGGACGATTACCTGATTCACGTCGCGACCGGGAGTTCCGGGGAGTTGCGGGGATTCGTGCTCGACAATCTGAGCGCGCATCCGGCGGTCGCCTCGACGGAGACGATCCTGATCTTCGAGCATGTCCGGCCCGGCGGGCGTCCGGATCTGTCCTGAACCGCCCGCCGGGTGGCGTTCTCAGGCGGCCAGGGTGTGCGTGGTGTATCCGTGTGCGGCGGCGACGGATTCGGTGAGCAGCAACCCGTCGTGGGTGCTCAGGCCCGCGGCCAGCCCGGGGTCGGCGGCGGTGGCGGCGCGCCAGCCGCGGTCGGCCAGGGCGGTGACGTACGGGAGGGTGGCGTTGGTGAGGGCGATGGTGGAGGTGTTGGGCACCGCGCCCGGCATATTCGCCACGCAGTAGAAGATCGAGTCGTGCACCCGGTAGGTCGGGTCGGCGTGGGTGGTGGGACGCGAATCCTCGAAGCAGCCGCCCTGGTCGATGGCGATATCGACCAGCACCGAGCCGGGCTTCATCTGGGCGACCAGGTCGTTGGGGACCAGGGTGGGGGCCTTCGCGCCGGGGACCAGGACCGCGCCGATCACCAGATCGGCGGAGCGGACCAGGTTTTCGACCTCGAGCCGGTTCGACATGATGGTGCGGACCTGGCCGTGGTACAGGTCGTCGATCTCGCGCAGGCGGGCGATGTTCACATCCAGCACGGTGACATCGGCGTGCATGCCCTGTGCGACGGCGATGGCATTGCGGCCCGCGACGCCCGCGCCGAGCACGGTCACCTGGGCCGGGCGCACACCGGGCACGCCGCCCATCAGGACGCCGCGGCCGCCGCCGTGCCGCATCAGGTTGTAGGCGCCGGCCTGGGGTGCGAGCCGGCCCGCGACCTCGCTCATGGGGGCCAGCAGCGGCAGCGATCCGTCCCGGGCGGTGACGGTTTCGTAGGCGATCGAGGTGATGCCGGAGCCGAGCAGGGCGTCGGTGCATTCCTTGGACGCGGCCAGGTGCAGGTAGGTGAACAGCAACTGCCCGGCGCGCAGGCGCGAATATTCCTCGGCCACCGGCTCTTTCACCTTCAGCACCAGTCCGGCGACGGCCCACACCTCATCGGCGGTGTCGAGCACCTGGGCGCCCGCGCAGCGGTAGGAGTCGTCGTCGAACGCCGAGCCCGCGCCCGCACCGGTTTCGATGTACACCTCGTGGCCGCGGGAGACCAGTTCGTGGACACCGGCGGGCGTGCACGCCACCCGGTATTCGTGGTTCTTGACCTCGCGGGGGATTCCGATCCTCATGAACCGAAAGTATGAATATTCTGCGAGATCAACGCTAGACCGCTGAAGATGATTCTCGAATCGGCAATTCCTCGCTACAGATATTCGAATGAGACCGCCGCCACAGTGCGTCAGCCGAAGCATCTTCGGTCCGCTACACCGGCGGATTCCAGCCGTCGTCGACGGGCCAGCCACCGCTGCGCAAATGTTCGCGCACCCGCGCCAGATCGGTCTCGCGCGGCATCTCGTCGGTGAGCCGGGTGATGAGCACGCCGACGTCCACCTTCCCGGCGGGCCACGCCCCCTGCCGCACCAGCGCCTCGGCCACCTCCCGGATCTCCGCCTCCGACAGCCGCCGCGCGAGCAACGCCACCAGCGGTACGTAATCCGCGTCCGGCACGCCCTGCGGGTATCCGGCACGCAACCATTCCACGATCTTGGCGACCAGGTCCGAGAGCCCCATTGCGTTGCCGCGCGGCCGGTTTCAGAGGTCGCCGGGCCGGGCCAGCGGCCACCCGCCCGCCGCCAGCCGGGCCGCGACGCGGGCCACGTCCTCTTCACCCGGTTTCTCGTGCGCCAATCTCGCGATGGCGGACTCGATCTCGGCGCGTTCCACCACGCCGTCGGTATCGGCGGACACCAGTTCCGCGATCACCTCGTCCACCTCGGTCTCGGTGAGCTTGCGATGCAGCACCGCGAACAGCGCCACATAGTCCTCGCGCGGGACCCCGTGCGGATAGCCCGCGCGCAGCCAGGCCAGCACGGCGCCGAGTATCGACCGGTCGGTGGTCATGGCTCACTTCTTCCGGGGTTTGGCGCCGAACAGCTGGATGTCGAAGGTGTGGCTGATGAAATCTCTTGCGATGAACAGGATTCCGGCGACCACCACCGCGACGGTGACGGCGAAGCACAGGTAGGCGATGGTGCGCGCGAGCGTATCGCGGACGGTCGCCGGGCCGGTGGCGGTGGCCGGTTCCAGTGCCCAGAGCCGGACGCCGACCGCGAAGAGCAGGGGTACGCCCGCGCCGAGCACGAGGGCGATGGCGGTCACCTCACCGAGGGATTTCGCGATGGTGGTGAAGGTGTGCACGATCGTGCTCCTCAGTGCGCCGCGCCGGCGCGTTCGCGGGCCGACGGCGGGACCAGGCCGTCGGCCCAGTCCTCGTTCACATTGCTGGTGTCCACGCGGTTGCGGCGCGAACGCAGATACATGTAGACGGCCGCCAGGATCAGCACGCTCAGGTCGATGAGCACCCCGCCCAGACCGCCCACCAGATCGGCGACCCACCAGCACAGCGCGCCCACCAGCCCGGCCAGCGGCAGGGTCAGCAGCCAGGCCACGGCCATCCGGCCCATCACGCCCCAGCGCACTTCCGCGCCGGGCTTGCCCAGGCCGGTGCCGAGGATCGATCCGGTGGCGGTCTGGGTGGTCGAGAGCGGCAGGCCGAATTGCGCGGAGGTGAGAATGATGGCGGCCGAAGAGGTTTCGGCGGCGAAGCCCTGCGGGGAGTCGATCTCCACCAGGCCCTTGCCCAGGGTGCGGATGATGCGCCAGCCGCCCAGATACGTGCCCGCCGCGATGGCGACCGCGCAGGCCACCTTCACCCACAGCGGGATGTCCGCACCGGAGTCGAAGGTGCCGTGCGCGACCAGCGCCATGAAGATCACGCCCATGGTCTTCTGCGCGTCGTTGGTGCCGTGCGCGAGCGACACCAGCGACGCCGAACCGATCTGGCCCCAGCGGAATCCGGTGCGCACCCGCCCCGGTTCGGAGCCGCGGGTCAGCCGGTAGACCAGATAGGTGCCCAGTGCGGCGACCAGCGCGGCCACGAACGGGGCCAGCACCGCCGGCACGATGATCTTGTTGATCACGCCGGTCTTGGCGTCCCCGGTCCAGATCACCCCGCTGGCGCCCAAGGCCGCCAGCGCCGCCCCGATCAGCCCGCCGAACAGGGCGTGCGAAGAGCTGGACGGAATACCGAAGAGCCAGGTGAACAGATTCCACAGGATGCCGCCCACCAGGCCCGCGAACACTATGTGCAGCAACGCCATATGGTGCACGCCGCCGATGTTCAGCAGCCCGCCCGCGACGGTCTTGGCGACTTCGACCGACAGGAACGCACCCAGCAGATTCAGCACGGCCGACAGGGCCACGGCCGCGCGGGGGCGCAGCGCACCGGTGGCGATGGAGGTGGCCATCGCGTTCGCGGTGTCGTGGAAGCCGTTGGTGAAATCGAAAGCCAGCGCGGTGATTACGACAATCAGCAGAACAACGAACTCGGCGCTCACGCAATTCAGTGTCGGCCCGGATGCTGCTCGCGAAACCGGCGCGGGAAGCTGTTCACCTGATGTTCAGGCGATAGCCGCGTGTCACCGGCCGACGCTGCGGAAGAAGTTCCAGATCAGTTCCGCACCGTCGAACTGGTGGGTGGCGGGGCCGACCAGGGCGCGCGGAAGGTATTGCGGCCCATCGGGCCAGCTGTGACCGCCGCCGGTGACGGTATAGAGCTGGACTTTCGCGCCGTCGGCGCAGTCGGCGGATTCGACCGTGACGGACGTGCCGTCGTCGGTGGTGGCGGGCAGGGCGGTGGAAACGGCGGGGCCGCAGGCGTTCTTCGTCCGCCACAGCTGCTGGGTGGCGGGCACCGACAGGACCGGGCTGTGGCCGCTGCCGCCGAGATTGCCGGAGGTGACGCGTACGGTGCCGCCGTCGTAGGGGACGATCGGGTCGGCGGTGCCGTGGATTTCCAGGACCGGCAGGGAATGTGCGGGCGCGCAGGTGGATTCGTCGGCGGCGGGCAGGGGGCCGGAGACCGGGGCGATGGCGGCCAGCCGATCGGCCAGGCGACAGCCCAGCAATTCGGTGAACATCGCGCCGTTGGACAGGCCGGTGGCGTACACGCGGGCGGGATCGACGTGTTCGTCGGCGACGAGCCGGTCGATGAGGGCGGCCACGAACGCGACATCATCGATGCCGGCGGCGCCCGCCTTGGTGTCCGCGCCGCGGCCGTCGTTCCAGGAGCGCTCGTAGCCTTCGGGATAGACCGCGACGAAACCGTCCCGGTCGGCGAGGCGGTCGAAAGTGGTGGCGCGGGCCATGTTTGCGGCGGTGCCGCCGCCACCGTGGAAGATCAGTACGGCGGGCTTGAGTCCGGCTGCCGCTGCGGTGGGCCGGTGGATCAGATATTCGCGGTCGATGCCGCCGGAGCGGAAGCCGGCGCGGGTGTCGGTCTCGGAGCGCGCGAACGCGCACCCGGTACACAGCAGCAGTGAAATCGCGGCCGCTGAAACATATTTGGGCCAACCCACCTTCGCGAGGATAGCCTCGTACCCGCCGGATACGCCGTCGGTGAACGCCAGGGGTGCCGCTGATGCGACGGGCCGAGAATGGCGGTGTCCGGATCGGATCGTGGAGGGTTTTGATGGAGAACGTACTGCTCACCCCGCCGGATGCGGCGGAGGTGCGGTTACTGGCGCGCGGTGTGGTGTCGGCGGCGCGCGGGGAGCAGGGGCTGACGCCCTTGCAGGAGTTGCTGATTCCGGCGATGTTCCTGTCGATGACGGGGCATCCGGTGGAGTTGGCCGAGTTGGAGCCGGTGGGCGCGGGGGAGTTCGCGAACGGGCTGGCGCGGCGCAATCGGATCTTCCGGGAGCGGATCGTGCAGACCATGCTGCTGGCGGCGCTGGTGGTGCGGCCGTTGCCGGAGTCGGTGGCGAATCGGTTGCGTGAGTTCGCCGATGCGCTGCAAGTCGACGACGACATGATCGCGGTGGCGCAGAAGTACGCCGAGGGCGCGGTGGATCTGGCGGCGGTGGACTTCTCGCGCAACGGGTATCTGGGCGGGGTGCACGCGCAGCGGCTGGACGCACTGCACACCGGCGCGCTGGACAGTTCGTGGAGTGCGGTGGTCGATGATCCGGCGCTGGCGGGGCGGTGGGCCGAGTTGTGGGAGCTGCCGGTCGGGACGCTGGGGCGCGGGGTCGCGGACTTCTATCGCGATCGCGGGTTCGTGACGCCGGGCAAGCCGGGGTCGGCGCCGCCGTTGCTGGCGCAACACGATTGGGTGCATGTGCTGGCCGGGTACGGGACCACCCTGGAGAACGAGATCGAGGTGTTCGCGTTCATGGCGCGCGCCAATGACGATCCGCGGGCGTTCTCGCTGCTGGCGATGGTGATCTCGCTGTTCGAGACCGGGTATCTGAAGGCGGGGGCCGGGTTGTTCGAAGCCAACGAAGGGCATTTGAGCACCGGCGGGATGGCGTGCCGGCTGGGTGACGCCATGCGGCGCGGGGCGCTCACCAAGGGCAGTCACGACTTCCTGGACCTGGATTGGTTCGCGCTCGCCGATCGGCCGATCACGGTGGTGCGCAACGAGATCGGCCTGGTTCCCAAGGATGCGGTGGCGGTGTCGGCGGGCTCGGTCGGGCCGTGGCAGGCGGGCGGCATCACGCCGTATCAGCTGAACTCGGCCCGGACCGCAGCGGAATCCGAAGGCCGCGTCTATGTTCCGTGGCAACCGGATGCCTCGCGCGACTGAGCGAACGCGACCCAGGTGGGCCCGCCGGCGGGGCGGACGCGACTGATCCCATAGCGGCGGCGCTCAGACCGAGCCGAGTAGTTCCAGCATGCCCGATACCGCAGCGGGCCAGGTGAACTGCTCGGCGCGGTGCCGGGCGGCCCGGCGGCGCTGGACCGGAGGTTTGGCCAGCACGTCGGTGACCGCCTCGGCGAACGCGCCGGGGTCGTCGTCCGCCACCGCGCCGCAGTCGGCGGTGACGATATCGGCGAGTGCGGAGGAGCGGCTGGCGACCACCGGGGTGCCCGCCGCGAGCGCCTCCAACGCTGCCAGGCCGAACGTTTCGTGCGGGCCCGGAGCCAGCGAGATGTCGGCGGTGGCCAGCAGCGTCGCCAATCGGGTGCGGTCGTCGATGAATCCGGTGAAATGCACCGCGGGCTGTCCGTCGCCCAGCGGCGGAATCATGCGAGCCCGGCGTTCCAGGGCTTCCCGCCGCGGCCCGTCACCTGCCACCACCAGCCGCGCTCCCACCCCGGAGCGCCGCAGCTCACCCACCGCTTCGATACTGCGGTCCACCCGTTTCTCCACCGACAATCGACCGCAATGCACCAGCAGCGGAAACTCGGCCGCGGCCAGATCATCCCGCAACGCGCGATCGTGCCGCAGCGGACTGAACATATCCAGATCCACCCCCAACGGCACCAACTCCACATTGGGCACATCGATCCGCTCGAACTCCTCACGAGCGAATTGCGTTGTGCACACCACGATGTCGTAATTCTGCGCCGTCCGCCGATTCGCCACATCCGCCGCCCGCCGCGCCGCCGGCCCCGGCAACACCTGCCCCAGCAGCCGATCCAGCCGCTCATGCGAGATCATCACACTCGCCACGTCCCGCCGCCGCGCCCACCGCCCGAACCCCCGCAACGTCAACCGATCCGACACCTCGAGCGCATCCGGCCGCAACCCCGCCAAAATATCGGCCACCCGCCGCGGATGCGCCGCCCGATACCCCCCGGTCCACGGAAGAGCCGGCGCCGGCACCGTAATCCTGACCACCCCCGACGCCAGCACCTCCTCACTCCGCCGCGCCCCCGGCACGATCAACACCACTTCATGCCCCGCCGCCGCATACCCGTCCCCGAGATGATGCAGTGCGGTGCGCAACCCCCGGAGCGCGGACCATAGAAGTTCGCCAACTGAACTATGCGCACGCCGCCGATCGTTGCAGCACAGCAGGTTACCGACGGGTCCCGTCACCCCAACACGACGTGAACACCGAACGAAGAACCTGGGAACCAGGCTCACCGGCACTGGTCTGGCCGCTTGACCTGTTCGCGCGGTAGTTTCGGTGGATGGCGTTCAAGCGGATCGATCGGCGGACGGTGCCGGACACGGTGTTCGAGCAGTTGATGGGGGAGGTGCTCGACGGGGAGCTGGCGCCGGGGGTGGCGTTGCCGGCGGAGCGGCAGTTGGCGGAGGCGTTGGGGGTGTCGCGGCCTACTGTGCGGGAGGCGTTGCAGCGGTTGGCGCATTCGGGGTTGGTGGAGGTGCGGCAGGGTGGGTCTACGACGGTGCGGGATTTTCGGCGGCATGCGGGGATGGATGTGTTGCCGCGGTTGCTGGTACGGAAGGGGGAGATCGATCCTGCGGTGATCGGGTCGATTCTGGAGACTCGGCAGGTGCTGGGGCGTGAGGTCGCGGGGCTGGCGGCGGAGCGGGCGGGGGCGGGGTTGGGTGAGTCGCTGGAAGGCGCGTTGGATGCGCTTGCGGGGCAACAGGATCCGGTGGGGCAGCAGTTGGCGGCGGTGGCGTTCTGGGATCTGCTCGTGGACGGGGCGGATTCGATCGTGTTCCGGTTGCTCTACAACGATCTGCGGGCGGTGTACGAGCCGGCGGTGGCGGCGCTGGCGGGGTTGATGGCGCCGGAGGTGAGCCGGATCGAGGCGTATCGGACGGTGGCGGCGGCCGTGACGGCGGGGGATGGGGCGGCGGCGCGGGAGTCGGCCGGGCAATTGCTGGGACTGGCTTCCGCGGAGTTCGAGGCCTTCACGCAGCGAATGGGCGCTGTCGAGAGCTGACGCGTGACGGGGGGTAGCGCTGCGGTCGCCCTCGGCTACGGGACCTGCCCCGTACGGGACGTGCCCCGGTAGGACTCGTGGCTCGCGACTGATAGGCCTGCCGCCAGGAGTATCCGACTCGGCCATATGACGGCCGCGGCACGTGAGCAGTCGACGCGATCACCCAGCGTACGCACCTCCTGGCCCGCGCCCGCGAATACCAGCAGCGCGGCAACATCCGCGAAGCCGCACGCCTACTCCAAGCACGCGCCCGAACCTGCCACTCCAAGGTCACGGCGCTGAGAGTCCTGAGCGGGACGTTTATCCGGCGGTGTGGCGGTGCTCTGTTGCGGGTCGGCGGTTTCTGACTATATTGGTCTGACCACTTGGCCACCTGGCCAACGAGGACGTTTCGACAAGGCGGTTGGGCATGACGGCGCTGCAAGAGGTGCGATCCGGGTCGGTACTGGTCGAGCGGGCGCGAGCGGCGCAGGCGGGGTGGGGTGCGCTGGGCGTCGAGGAGCGGGTGCGGGTGCTGGGGCGATTGCCGCGGGTGCTGGCGGGGAATTTGGATCGGATCGCGGATGTGATCGTGGCGGAGAACGGAAAGCCGCGGGCGGAGGCGCTGGCGCACGAGGTGGTGCCGGGGATCGCGTTGGCTCGGCAGCATCTAGGGGCGGCGGTGGCGACGTTGGGGGCCGGGCGGATCACGGCGCTGACCGCGCCGCATCGGAAAACGGTTCGGCTGCATCGGCCTTACGGGGTGGTGGTGGCGATCGCGCCGTGGAATCTGCCGTTCTTGATTCCGTTCAGTCAGGTGTTGCCGGCGCTGCTGGGCGGGAATGCGGTGGTGTTCAAGCCTTCCGAGCTGACGCCGCGGGTGGGTGCGGTGCTGGTGGAGGTGCTGACCGAGGCCGGGGTGCCGGAGGGGGTGTTGCAGCTCGCGGTCGGGGACGGGGCGGTGGGGGCGGAACTTGTTGCGGCGCGGCCGGACAAGGTGCTGTTCACCGGTTCGGTGGCGACCGGGCGGAAGGTGATGGCGGCGGCGTCGCGGTTCCCGATACCGGTGGGCCTCGAACTCGGCGGGGTCGACGCGGCCGTCGTGCTGGGGGACGCGGATCTGGAGTTCACGACGTCGGCGATCGCATGGGGCGCGAATTTCAATGGGGGACAAACTTGTTGCTCGATCGAGCGGGTGCTGGTGCACCGGGATCTGCACGATGCGTTCCTGGCACGGCTCGAGGACAAGGTGCGGCGGATCGATGTCAGGAACGATCTCGCGCCGGCCATCGACGAACGGCAGCAACGGATCTGGCAGCGGCACGTGGACGCGGCGCGCGCGGCGGGATTGGACGTGCGCGGCGGGGAGCCGCTGCCGGGTCGTCACCTCACACCCGCGGTGATCAGCGGCGACGGGGTGACCGCCGCGGAGGTGTGGACCGAGGAGACGTTCGGCCCCGTGGTCGCGGTGGCCCCATTCGACAGTGACGAGGAGGCCGTGCAGCTGCACAATGCCACCGACTACGGGCTGACCGCGAGCGTGTTCTCCGCCGATGTGGACCGCGCCCGCGCCTTGGCCGGGCGGCTGCTCGCCGGATCGGTGGCGATCAATGATGTTGCCGCGACCCTGTATTCGACGCCGGAGCTGCCCTGGGGCGGGGTCGGGCGATCCGGTTTCGGGCGCTCGCACGGAGTCGACGCGCTGCTCGATGCCTGCTGGGTGCAGGTGGTCGACGCGCCGCGCGGTCCGGCCTTCGGTCCGAAACGCCCCTGGTGGTATCCCTACGGCCCCGAACTCGAGGACGCGTTCCGCGCCCTCGCCACCGGTTTGGCCGCGCCCGGCCCGGCCGGATTGGCGGGCGGCGCACAGCGGGCAAGCCGCCGGCTGCTGTCCATGCTCAGCCGGCAGCCGAAGTTATGAGCGCCGATCGATGGCCGCCGGCCGCCCACCGTACCGCTGCCCGCTCTCGATGGCCGCTCACCGCACATGCCCGGTCGCGGCTTCACCTCGCCCGCCCCGGCACCCGCGCGCGCGAAATGTTCGAGACCGACCGACCGCTCCCGAAGCCGAGCACGTCCGCCCGCCGATCGACTCACGCCGCGGCGGCAGTACCCCCGCCGCCCTCCGAATCCGAGGTCTGTAACCCGATGTCTGCTCTCCTACAGAACAATCCACGCCTGACCCCGGGCGGTGACCATGTCGAATCCTGGTTCGTGCGCGCCAACGATCCGCATTCGCCGCGCGCGCTCTGGATCAAGGCGACCGTGCTCACCTCCCGCGATGGAACCGCTATCGCCCAGGCGTGGTGCAGTGTGTTCGACGGGGATCGGGTCAAGGCGTGGTGTGCCGATATCCCGCTGGCGGACGCGGTGTTCGATGCGGGCGAGAAGGGGCAGGATCTGACGGTCGGGCCCTTGCGATTGCAGCTCAATGCCGATGGCGGCTGTTCGCGCGGCGCCCTGGCCGACGCGTCCGCGCGCGTGGAGTGGGGATTCGAGTTCGCCAAGACGCCGATCGTCGGGGAACCGCTGTCCATGTTGCCGACCGACCGGTTGCTCGACGCCAAGTTCCCGGGCAACAAGCTCGTCACCCCGTTTCCCGTCGCGGCGGTGAGCGGCTACCTGGACTGGGCGGGCGAACGCTGGAACCTCGACGGCTGGCACGGCATGCAGGGACACAACTGGGGCACCGCGCACAGTCCCGAATATGCCTGGGGGCATTGTGTTTTCACCGACACCAATGGCGGTGCACCGTTCGCGGTACTGGAAGGCGCGTCCGGGCGCACCCGGCTGGGCAGTCGCGTCACACCGCTGCTGTCCATGCTGGTGATCCGGCGCGGCGAAGAGGAATACCGCTTCGACCGCATCCTCGACCTGTGGCGCCAGCGGCCGCGCCTGGACTTCCCGGACTGGACCTTGCGTATGCGCGGCCGCGACGGCACCGCGACCCTGCGCATGCACGGTGCGCCCGAACGCATGGTCTGCCTGGCCTACCGCAATCCCGCCGCCCCCACCAGCTATTGCCTCAATTCCAAGACCGCCGCCGTCTCGGTGCACGTCGAACCGATCAACGGCAATGCCTTCCAGCTGCGCAGCGAGCATGCGGGCGCGCTGGAATTCCTCACCCCGCAACCGCATCCCGCCGTGCGGCCGATCGTGTGAACGGAGTCCCTCCGCTATGCCTTTGACCTTCTTCGAAACCATGAGCGGCGAGCTGTACGACGCGGACGGGCGACCGCATCACGTCGCCATGGAGCTGCGCTGCGAATCCGGTCGCGCCCTGGGTTTCGTCACCAATGGCCGGGCCCGCATCACCGGCACCCTGCGCGCGGCACCGTGGGTGGACGGCGCGGCGGTGATCGGCACTTTGATCGCGCTGCCGGTCACCCAACGGCTCATGAGCTACGAACTGGACTTCCGCGACGGCGACGACCGCGCCTGGCGATTGACCGGCCGCAAGGACGTGCGCTGGGGCCGCGGCACCCACGCCAGCCTCACCAACCTCGACACCACCCTGTGGTGCGAGGGCCGCGAGATGGCGCACGGGCGAATGCAGTTCTTCGCCAACGACTATCCGAGCTTCCTGCGCTCGTTCCAGCCGTGGGTGTCGCTGCGCGCCGACCTGCCCGACGGCGCGAAATCGGGCCCGGCGTTCACCGACCGGCAACGCGCCACCGTGCTCGCACTCGCCGAAACACTCTTCGCACCCGACGGCGCGGTCCACGCGGCCGACGTGAGCACCGTCGAACGCGCCGACGCCCTGATCGCCGACATGCCCCCGCTCATGCGCTCGGGCATCCGCGTGGCGCTGCGCTCGCTCGAGGCCGCCGCCCGCACCCGGCACGGAAAGGGCTGGGCCGCGCTGTCTCCCGAGGTGCGCCACGCCCTCGTCGCGGACCTCCGCCGCAGCCGGGCCCTGCGGCATGCCCTCGATGCCGTCGAGTCACCGCTGCGCATCGCCCATTTCAGCGATCGCCGCTATCTCGATGCGATCGGCGCGCCCCGGTATGCGGGCGCCGTCGCGTTCACGCCCGGCCCCGGCGAGGATGCGATCGGAATCGATCCGGCCGGACCGCTCGCCCTCGGCGTTCCCGGCGTGCGACCCGACCCGGGTGCGCCACGCGAAACCGGCTCACCCGGCATGCAACCCGGACCGGGAGTGTCGCGCGCCATCGGGCACACGGGGACAGCTGTGCACGGCAACGGCACCGCCGTGCAACCCGGCTGGATGGCCAATGTCTCCACGCCCGGGCAACTTTCACGGCGAGAACTGGTCGACTGCGATGTCGTGGTGGTCGGTTCCGGTGCGGGCGGGGCGGCGGTGGCGGCACGGCTGACCGAGCGGGGGCTGGGCGTGGTGATCGTGGAGGAAGGGGAATACGCGGGGCGGGCGGAGTTCGCGGGGGAGCTGCTGGATCGGACGCGGAAGTATTGGCGGGACGGGGGATACAACCTCGCGGTGGGCAATACGGTGCTGGGGATCAGCACCGGGCGGGTGGTCGGCGGTACCACGGCGATCAATTCCGGGACGGCGTTCCGGACGCCGGAGGCGGTCCTGGAAGAGTGGCGCGGGCTGGGATTCCCGTCGGATTTCGCGCCGGAGACGTTCGGCGGATACCTCGACGCGGTGTCGGCGGAGCTGGGCATCGCCCCGGCCGAGCGCCGGTATCTGGGGCGGGTCGCCGACATCATCGGGGCGGGTGCGGATGCGGTGGGCGCGGCGCACGGTCCATTGCCGCGCAATGCCGTCGGCTGCGACGGGCAGGGACAGTGCGTGTACGGCTGTCCGACCGATGCCAAGCGCAGCGCCAATGTCAGCTGGGTGCCGCGCGCACTGAAGGGCGGGGCGCAATTGTTCACCGGGATGGGCGTCACCCGGGTGCTGATGAACGGCCAGCGCGCGATCGGCGTGCTGGCCGAGGGGCAGGATGCCCACGGTGCGCCGCGCACGCTGGAGATCCGGTCGCGGGCGGTGGTCGTGGCCACCGGCACGCTCATGACGCCGTTGTTGCTGCGCCGCAACGGCATCAACCTGCCCCAGCTCGGACGCAACCTCTCGGTGCACCCCTCGCTCGGCGCGATCGCCGCCATGCCCACCCCGGGCGATCCGTGGACCGGCATCCCGCAGGGCTATCACGTGGACGGCATGGGCGACCCCCTGGTCACCTTCGAAGGCGTCACCGTCCCACCGCAGTTCGCGGCCGCCATGCTCCCGTTCCACGGCCCCGAACTGGCCGAATGGATGAACCGCTGGACCTATACCGAGCAGTTCGGCGCGATGGTCCGCGACACCGGCACCGGCAGCGTCGGGCCCGGCCCCGGCGGCGCGCCGCTGGTGCGGTACCGCCTCACCCCGCGCGTGCGAGCCGCACTACAGCACGCCTGCGCGGGATTGGCCGAACTGTTCCTGCGCGGCGGCGCGGACGCGGTGGCCCTGCCCATCGCCGGTCTGCCCGCCGTCCGCGATCTCACCCAGGTGCGCGCGCTCGCCGGGATGTCCCTGCACCCCCGGCAATTGCGCATGATGGGCCCGCACCCGCTCGGCACCGCCCGCATGGGCACCGATGCCCGCACCGCGGTGGTGGATTTCGAGCATCGCGTGTTCGGCACGAGCGGGTTGTATATCGCCGACGGTTCGGTCGTCCCCACCTCGCTGGGCGTCAATCCCCAGGTCACCATCATGGCCTTCGCCCTGCGCGCCGCCGATGCGATTGCCGCCGAATTGCGGTGACCGGCAATCGATCCCACCACAACCTCGGGCTGGCGCAGTGCCAATGATCTTGGTACACCTAGAGGAGCACAAGGGGTGATCCGGATTACTCCGGGGAACGGGGAGCCATAGTGGGATCCAGAGCCGAATTGGAGCAGGAACTGGGTGGTCCGCTGGCCGCCCTGGACCTGTTGACCGAGGCCGAGACGGCCGATCTGCTCGATATCTTCAAGCAGGCGCAGCGCACCGAGGCCGCCGCCATGGTGGAGGCGGTGGACAAGACCGTGGGCGCGCTGCCCTGGCCGTTGAGCACCGCGGCCAAGAAGATCATGTTCGGGAACAAGCTGGGATAGGCGATGAGCGATCTGGTCACCCGGGCCCAGCTGGAGCTGCTGTCCCGGACGTTGCACGTGCCCGTCGCCCGGCTCGAGCATCTCGAGAAGCTCGGCGCGGACCACCTGTACGAACTCAACGAAGCGCTCTCGAAAAAGATCTTCGCCCAGCACAATGCGACGTTCTCGCGGCTGAGCATGCTGGTGCCGATCGTTCCGCTGTCCATCTCCATGCCGCTGGTGCAGCGCATGGTGCCGCCGGTGATGGCCGGGCGCGCCGCGGGCGCGATCGGGGTCGATCATCCCAAGAAGGCCGCCGAGGCGGTCACCATGCTGAATCCGGCGTACGCGGCGGCGGCCGCACCGTACATGGATCCGCACGCGGTCGGGCAGCTGGCCGATATCGCGCCGGTGAAACCGGTCATGAAGATCATCAACGAGCTGCTGGGGCGCGGTGACTACATCACCGCCGGGCCGTTCCTGGCCTATGCCACACCGGAACTCATCCGGGCCGTGGAAACCGATGTGCACGACGACGAGGCGCTGATCCGCTCCGCGTC
Organism: Nocardia yamanashiensis NBRC 100130; assembly: GCF_001613325.1. Taxonomy (GTDB): domain Bacteria; phylum Actinomycetota; class Actinomycetes; order Mycobacteriales; family Mycobacteriaceae; genus Nocardia; species Nocardia yamanashiensis. The sequence goes on from NZ_BDCD01000005.1 coordinate 74,463, forward strand.
GTTCTCCTATTCGGCCGAGAACCTCAGCATCATCGTGCGGCATCTGCTGGAAGGTTCTGGGCAGCGCATCCCGAAACTGGTGCGCACCATCCTGACCGGGTCCGAGGAACTGCGGCTGGCGGGGCTGTCGGTCTTCGCGCGCTGCGATACCGATGTGATCGCCGGGATCGGGGACATCCTGTTCGATGTCGGCTCGGCGGAGGAGATCGCGGATCTGGCCCGGACCTTCGTCACCGCCGGGGCGATGCCCGAGGCGCTGCGGTTCATCGGGCAGCTCAGCCCCTCGGCGCTGGATCTGCTGGCCGCCAATCCCGTGGTGGGAGAAGCCGACTACATCGAGGCGATGGCCGCCGCGGTGGACGGCAGCACCGATATCGCCCGCTGGCGAGGACTGCTGGAACTGGCCGAGCGCACCGAAACCGTGACCGCGCGCCGCATCGGGGGACGCCTGTCGCATTTGGACACCGGCACGCTGGCGCAGCTGCCGACGGTGCTGGCGGGCGGGCATCTGTGGCCGCCGCTGCTGAAGGTGCTCGCGGTCGCCGAACCGGACGCGCAGTCGCGGGCCGGTGAATTGTGGTCGGCGCTCCCGGCATTGGAACGCCACGAGCTCGAGCAGCGGATCGCCGATCTGGGTTTGAGCGAGCAGTTGACGGCATTGACTGCCACCTTGCAGCTGACGCACTGACGCCGTCGGGCCCCGCCATCGACAGGTGGCGGGGCCCGAAGAATCTCGGCGGCAGTGACTACCGGACCGGCGTGGCCGAAAGAGTTTGCACGCCACGCAATTCCTCGAAGACCCGCGCGAACGCCGCCGCCCCGTGCCCGGCCTCGACCTGGCGATTCACCAGCCGCGCCAGCGGTTCGAGCAGATCGGTGGCCGTCCCGGCGTCCTGTCCGGCGCGCACGATGGCATCGAGTGCGGCTTTCTGGAACGCCAGGTGCTGCACCTCGGCGGTGTAGTCGCCGGAGTCGATGGTGGCGCCGTAGGCGGGCAGGCCCTGCGCCATCGCGGTCACCCACGGCGTGGCCCGGGCCGCGAACTCGGCCGCGCCCACCCCGGCCGAGCGCAGCATGGCCGCCCCGTGGAAGAACCCGCCGAACATGGCGTACATGGCCGACAGCAGCGCGAAGTCCCACAGCGCCGCCAATCCGGCGTCGGCGCCGAAATACTCGGCCGCGCCGAGCAGTTCGAGCACCTCCCGCCGCGCGTGGAAGACCTGCTCCGAACCGCTGTAGAGGATCGACGATGCGGGCGTGCCGATCATGGACGGCACCGCCATGATGCCGCCGTCGAGGAATTCGATGCCGTGCGCGCTCGCCCATCGCGCCAGTTCCCGTGATTCCTCCGGCGCGGTGCTGGTCAGATTGATCCACTGCTTACCCGCCAGCTCGCCCGCGATCGGGTCCAGGGTCTGGTGCACCGAGGCGTGATCGAGCAGCACGGTGATGAGCACGTCGCCGCCGCGCACCGCCGCGGCCACCGATTCCGCCTCTACCGCTCCGGACGCCACCAGCTCCGTCGCCCGCCCCGGCGTGCGATTCCAGACGGTGGCCGACACCCCGCCCGCGAGGAAGGTCCGCACCAGCGCGCGCCCCATATCGCCCAGGCCCAGTACGGTCACGGTGGTGTGCTGAGTGTTCGTCATTACCCGAGATCTCCTTCGAATCCGTTGCTGTCGGTCGCGCGCTGGAATCGAGGTTGCCGTGGGTGGTGTTGTGCCACAAGTACGCACTATTTGCACAGGCACTTACCGTTTGGTGAGTCTCCAGATGACGAGGACGGCCGGTGGGCGAGAAGAGATACGGGCCATATTTCTGCGGTATCGACGCCGCGATGGATGTGGTGGGCGGCAAATGGAAATCGCTGATCCTGTGGGAGTTGCACGAGCACGGCACCCGCCGCTTCGGCGAACTGCGCCGCAACCTACCCGGCGTCTCGGAGAAGATGCTCAACCAGCAGCTGCGCGAACTCGCCGAGGACGGCATCGTGCATCGCGAGATCTTCGCCGAGATCCCTCCGCGCGTGGAGTACTCGCTCACCCCCGAAGGCGCGGAACTGAACGCGGCGCTGGCGCCGCTCGGGGTTTGGGGCCGTCGCCGCGCCGAGCGGATCGGCGCGGCACGGGTGTATGTGCCGGACGCCGGAACCTCCTCGGGTGCCACGACATTCGAGCCGGCCGCCGCGGCACCCGAACGAACCGCGTGAAGCCCACGCTCAGGCGGGTGCGCCGAACCAGCGGGTGAGGGCGGTCTCGAGCCCGTCGGTGGTCTCGCCCGCCCAGGCGACGATGCCGTCGGGGCGGATGAGCAGGGCCGGGAAGTCCCGTGGTTCAACGGTTTTCGCGGTGAGCAGCTGGACGCGGTCGGCCCACGGGGCGACGGCGGTGGCCAGGGCGGGGGAGTCGCCGAGGTCGAGCAGCAGGGCGCGCCCGTCAGCGAAGTGCTCGCCGACCCAGGTGCCGTCGGCCAGCTCGAGGTCGGGGTAGAGCCTGCCGATCAAGGGGTTGTCGTCGCCGAGGTCGTAGCGGTGCAGCACGCCGGAGATCTTCTTGAAGACGGTAGTCGCGCCGTCGGTGGTGCGCAGCAGTTCGGCCATCACTTCGCGCAGGGCGCGGGAGCGGGGGTCGGTGCGCATGAGGGCGACCTGCGCGCGGGTCCAGTCCAGCACCCAGGCGCCGATCGGGTGGCGTTCGGCGGTGTAGGTGTCGAGCAGATCCGCGGGCGCCCAGCCGCGCACGGCGGCAGCCAGTTTCCAGCCCAGGTTGACCGCGTCGCCGACGCCGAGATTGAGCCCCTGGCCGCCGAAGGGCGAGTGCACGTGGGCGGCATCCCCGGCGAGCAGGACGCGGCCCTGGCGGTAGGTGGCGGCCTGGCGGGTGTTGTCGGTGAACCGCGTGGCCGAAAGCACCTTGGAGATGGTCACTTTCGTGCCGGTGACTCGCTCGTAGCTGCCTTCGAGTTCGGCGATCGTGATCGGCGCGTCGCGGTCGGCGGGCGGACCGTCGAGTTCGACGGTGAGGAACCGTCCGGGCATCGGCCCGTTCACGTAGATGCCGCCGGGCCCGCTGTGCCAGCCCTGGGGCACGTGCTCCGCACCGGTCATCTCCACCACGGCCTGCCGTCCGGTGATCTCGGGTTCCAGGCCGGGGAAGTCGAATCCGGCGAGTTTGCGCACGGTGCTGCGTCCGCCGTCGCAGCCGACCAGCCATTCGGTGCGAATCCGGTAGTCGCCGCAGTCCACGATCACCCCGGCCGTGTCCTCCTCGATCCCGGTGACGGTGGCCCCGCGCCGCACCGGCACCCCTAGTTCGGCGGCGCGCTCGCCCAGCATCGCCTCGATGTGCTGCTGGGCCACGAACCAGGCCTCGACCGCCGGGCCCTGGTCGGCGAAGGCGGGATCGTCGAGGTCGATGACGTCGCCGAAGAATTGCAGGCCCGCGAAATGCCCGCCGACGAGCCGCTTTCCGTCCAGCACCGGCGTCCGGCCGGAGCTGTCGCGGAATCCCGCGAACCGTTCGATCATGGCCTCGTGCCGCTCGCGCAGGGCGGGCAGCAGGCCGCGCCGGGCGAGGGCTCGCGCGGTGGGCACATTGATCGCGCCCGCTTTCACGGTCGGGTCCATCTCGGTGAGCCGTTCCAGCACCAGCACGTCGACCCCCGCCAGCCGCAGCTCACAGGCCAGCATGAGCCCCACCGGTCCGGCTCCCACTACCACCACTTCGTGTGTCTCGTTCATGGGAACGACTGTGCCGGTGCGCGATTGCCCGGCGCTTGCACCGTCTTGCGCGCCGCTTGCGCCCGCCCCGGACCGACCCCCGCGTGCCGGAGAAGCCGCCCTCGACCGGGCCGGATCTTCTACCATGGCCTCGTCGACAGCGGGACGGAAGGGGAGAGTCGGATGACCGGCGAGACAGCGGCGGTGGACGTTTCGATTCCGAGCATCGCTCGGGTGTACGACTATCTGCTGGGCGGTCACGACAATTACGAGGCCGACCGCCGGGTGGGCGATTTCTTCATCAACGATCTGCCCGGTTCGGTGGCCATCGCGCACGCCAACCGGCAGGCGCTGACGCGGGCGGTGGCGGCCATCGCCGCGGACGGGATCGATCAGTTCATCGATATCGGCAGCGGGCTGCCGACCGTCGACAATGTGCATCAGGTGGCGCAGCGGCATCGGCCCGGCGCCAAAGTGGTCTATGTCGACAATGATCCGATCGTGCTGGCGCACGGGCGGGCGCTGTTGCAGACCGATGACCGCACCACGGTGATCCAGGCCGATCTGCGCGAGCCGGAGGCCATCGCACAGCATGCCGACGTGCGACGGCTGATCGATTTCGACAAACCGGTCGGTGTCATCTTCAGTGCGATCCTGCACCACCTCAACGACTCGGAGGACCCGCGCGAGCTGGTGCGCTGGTGGGTGGACCGGGTGCCCGCGGGCAGCGAGTTCTACATATCGCACTTCCGCACCGGCCACAACGAGGAGACCAGCGCCGCCGAGGAGAAACTCCAGGAGACCTTCGGCCGCGGCCGCTGGCGCAGCGACGCGGAGATCCTGGCGCTCTTCGGCGACGATCTCGAGATCCTGCCGCCGGGCCTGACCTACTGCTCGCGCTGGCGTCCCGCGCCGGCCGCCCCGGACGTGGAGACCATCGGGGTCGCCGAACGGGAACTGACCGTGTGGGAGCACCTGATCGCCTGCGTGCTCGCCCGCAAACCCTAGCCGCGCCCGGCCGTCACTGCGGCGGCCAGTGCTTCTCCATCCAGTGATCGGCCGCCTGTTTGGCGTCTTCGACGCTGCGCGCCGACGCTTCCCGCCAGCCGGCCCGCCACGCGCAGGTGGTCGCGCTGGTGGCTTTGATGTGGGCGCGGGTGTCGCCGAACTCCTTCGACAGCCACCAACCCGTCTCGTCGCCTTCGAGTTTCCAGCCGTCGGTCGCGTCCGACGGCTGAATCGGCCCGTACGGACCGCTCGGCGTCACATCTCCCACAATGGACATTGTGGCGCACGCGCGGTGGAAGTTCGGCGGCATGCCGGTCTTCCACCGCCGCAAGGCTTCTCGCCGGGGCTCAGCCCCAGCCGCGTGAATCCTGTTTCAGCGCAGTGTCGATGGCCAGGCCCGAGGCCACCACCATGCTCAGCAGCGGCTGCGGCAGCTGGCGGTGGATCTGCACCACATAGTTGTCAGCGGTGGTGAACATGGTCTTCATCAGGCCCTCCCACGTCTTGGTGATGCGGGCGATCTCCTGACCGGTGTGGTCGTGGATCATGAAGTTCCAGGCCCGCCAGTTCTCGGCCTTGATGCCGCCGATCTGCTGACCGTTCACCATGAAAGCGAAGTTGATCTTGCCGATCATGTTCTCCTGGATGATCTCCCCGATCGGCTGGCCGTTGCCAGCCTCCAGCAGGAACTTCGACTTGAAGACCTTCGCCGGGCGGGTCACCCGCAACTGGGTCTGCCCGTGCGCGTCGCGGATCTCGAGCTTGTGGGTCATGAACTGGTCGTAGCTGGACAGGAAGCGCACGGCCTTCTTCAGCGCCGACTGCCCGACCTCGACCACGGCGCCGAGCTGACGGCCGTGCTGGTCGAAAACGCCGTACTCGTTGGCCATCTCGATGAGCTTGACCTTCTGGTTCACCACCAGCACCGGTTCGCTGAACAGCGTGCCGCCACCGCCCTGGGTGGGCGCGATGCCCACCTGCTGCTGCACCTGGCGCTGGATATCGGCGGGATTGTTCGCCGATCCGATCTCGAGTTCCCACGGGGTGGCGTCACCGCGATGCTGCCCGTACTCCGGCTGGCCCTGCTGCGCGTACTGCCGGCCTTGGTGGGCGTACTGCTGCTGCGGTTGCTGCGCGTACTGCTGCTGTCCCTGATGCTGTTGCTGAGCGTGCGGATGCTGGGTTTGCTGCGCGGGCTGCTGCGGGGGCTGGGCCGGTTGCTGTTGCGGCTGAGTGTGATTGGTCCACTGCGTGCCGTCCCACCACCGCAGGACGGTGGAACCTTGACCTTCGGGATACCAGCCCGGGGGATGACTCATGGCGGCATCCTAACCATCTCTTGTGAACCTGCACGGTTCGCCTTTTTCGTCGCATTCGCGGCCCTATGATGGGCGGCTGACGCCGGGGCGAACGGTCGCGGCGGTCGGGAAGCGGGGAAATCATGTCCGGCGCAATCGAATTCGCGTATCCAGGCGGTAGCTCGACCCGGACGGTCTTATGACGGATCTGGTCACCCGGGCGCAATTGCTGCTGCTGGCGCGGACATTGCACGTACCCGTGGAACGGGTGGCGCATCTCGAACGGCTCGGCGCGGCACGGCTGCACGAATTGCAGGAGCGGATCTCCGGGCGGCTGTTCGACCAGCACACACCGGTTTTCGACCGGATCTCCGCGCTGGTGCCGATCATTCCGCTGTCGATCTCGCTGCCCATCGTGCAACGCCTCGTACCGCCGGCGATGACCGGGCGCGCGGCGGGCGCGGTCGGGGTGCGCCATCCGCGCAAGGCGGTGGACGCGCTGCTGCGGCTGGATGTGAGCTACGCGGCCGATTGCGCCCCGTACCTGGATCCGCGCACGGTCGGGCAGCTGGCGGACGACGCACCGCCGGCACCGGTGGTGGCGATCGTGAACGAGCTGCTCAAACGCCGTGACTATGTGACCGCCGGACCGTTCCTGGCCTATGCCACACCGGAATTGGTGCGCGCGGCCGAGGCGGGGGTGCCCGATGACGAAGGGCTGATCCGGTCGGCGTCCTACGCCTATTCCGGGGAAGCGGTGTCGGCGGTGGTGCGCCAGCTGCTGACCGGGCCCGGCCAGCGCGTCCCGCAATTGCTGCGCACGGTGGTCGACGGGTCCAAAGAACTACGGCTGGCGGCACTGTCGGTGTTCGCGCGGTGCGCACCGGATGTGGTGAGCGCGGTCGGGGACATCCTGTTCGAGGTGACGCCGCCCTCGGCGGTCGCCGATCTGATCGTGACGTTCCTGGGCGCGGACGCCACCGCGGAAATGCTGCGCTTCGCCGGGCAGCTGAGTCCGGCGGCGCTGTTGAAGCTCGGCATGAACCCGGTGCTGGCCGAGATCGCCGGGCAGCTGATCGTGACCGTGGACGGCAGCAGCGATCTCGCCCTGTGGCGCGGGGTGCTCAAGCCCCTGGCCCGCACGCCCGCCCAGGTGCGGCGGCTGGCCGGAAACGAGCTGGCGAACCTGGATGCGAGCACGCTGGTGATGCTGCCCGCGATCGCGCAAGCCGGGCGATTGTGGGCGCCGCTGCTGTGGGTGCTGGCCGCCACCGACGTGGACGTGCAGGCGCATGTCGGCGAACTGTGGGCCACCACCACCCGCCTCGATCCGGATCTGCTCGAACGCCGCATCGCCGATCAGCGGCTGGATTCGCTGCTGGCGACGCTGACCACGACATTGCGGGTGCTGCGCTGAGCCGGAGCCTGGGGAACGACCGGGCGGTAAACCCTTGCGCGAAGCCTGATTTCAATCGCCGCCGGCGCGGCCGACCTGCGCGCGTGCCCGGCGGAGCCGATGCCGCCCGGCCACCGCATCGCGCCCGAGTGGTAGACATTGGTCGTGTCCGAAACCGCCGAACCCAGCACCTCCCGCGCCGTCTCGGAAGTGGTCGACCTGGTCAGTCAGCTGATCCGGTTCGACACCTCCAATACCGGCGAACTGGAAACCACCAAGGGCGAGCGTGAATGCGCGCAGTGGGTGGCCGATCAGTTGCATCAGGCCGGGTACACCACCGAATACGTCGAATCCGGGGCGCCGGGGCGCGGCAATGTGTTCGCGCGGCTGAAGGGCGCGGACTCCTCGCGCGGGGCGCTCATGATGCACGGGCATCTGGACGTGGTGCCCGCCGAGGCCGCCGACTGGAGCGTGCACCCGTTCTCCGGTGCGGTGCGCGACGGTTACGTGTGGGGGCGCGGCGCGGTCGATATGAAGGATATGGTCGGCATGATGCTGGCCGTGGCCCGGCAGTTCAAGCTCGAGGGCACGGTGCCGCCGCGCGATATCGTGTGGGCGTTCCTGGCCGATGAGGAGAACGGCGGCCGCTGGGGTTCGCAGTGGCTGGTGGACAATCGCCCGGATCTGTTCGAGGGGATCACCGAGGCGGTCGGCGAGGTCGGCGGATTCTCGCTGACGGTGCCGCGTCCGGACGGCACCGAGCGCCGCCTGTATCTGGTGGAGACCGCCGAGAAGGGGCTGGGCTGGATGCGCTTGCGCGCCAAGGCCCGCGCCGGGCACGGCTCGTTCCTGCACGAGGACAACGCGGTCACGATTCTGGCGCAGGCGGTCGCGCGGCTGGGCACGCACACCTTCCCGCTGGTGGTCTCCGATTCGGTGGCCGAGTTCCTGGCCGCGGTCGCCGAGGAATCGGGGCTGACGTTCGATCCGGCGAGCCCGGATATCGAAGGCCAGCTGGCGAAGCTGGGCACCATTTCCCGCATCATCGGCGCGACCCTGCGCGATACCGCCAATCCGACCATGCTGCGTGCCGGCTACAAGGCCAATGTGATCCCGCAGACCGCCGAGGCCGTGGTGGACTGCCGGGTGGTGCCGGGCCGGCAGGCCGAGTTCGAGCGTGAGGTCGATGCCCTGATCGGCCCGGACGTGGAACGCGAGTGGATCACCAAACTCGATTCCTACGAAACCACTTTCGACGGCCATCTGGTCGACGCCATGAACGAGGCCATCCTGGCCCACGATCCGCAGGGCCGCACCGTGCCCTACATGCTCTCCGGCGGCACCGACGCGAAAGCCTTCGCGCGCCTGGGCATCCGCTGCTTCGGGTTCGCGCCGCTGCAATTGCCGCCGGAACTGGACTTCACCGCCCTGTTCCACGGGGTCGACGAGCGGGTTCCGGTGGAGTCGCTCGAATTCGGCACCCGGGTACTGGAACACTTCCTGCTGAACAGCTGAGACGAAAGGACCACTCGTGCCCGACTATTCGTACAACCCGTACGCGCCGCTGCCGCAGCTGCCCGAGTTCACCGTCACCTCCGCCGATATCAGCGATGGCAAGCCGCTGCATCTGGATCAGGTCAGCGCGCTGGGCGGGGCGGGCGGCCGCGATGTGTCGCCGCAGCTGAGCTGGAGCGGATTCCCGTCCGAGACCAAGAGTTTCGCGGTCACCATGTACGACCCGGACGCGCCGACGGCTTCGGGGTTCTGGCACTGGGTGGTGGCCAATATTCCGGTGACCACCACCAGCCTGGAGAACGGGCAGGGCAGTGCGGGCGGATCGCTGCCGGACGGGGCGATTCATCTGCGCAACGACGCGGGGCTGCACCAGTACACGGGGGCGTTCCCGCCCGCCGGGCACGGGGCGCACCGGTATTTCGTGGTGGTGCACGCGGTGGGTGTGGAGCGGCTCGAGGTGGACGAGAACGCCTCGCCGGCGTACCTGGGGTTCAATCTGTTCATGAACGCCATCGGGCGCGCGACGCTGATCGGCACGCACGAGCAGCTCTGAGGTGGTTTCGTTGCGGCCCCGGACCTTTCGGTTCGGGGCCGTCGCGGTGTCCGGGGGTCAGTGCGGGCTCAGGCGCTGGGCCAGGCCGCGGATGCCGGCGGTGAGGTCTTCGGCGGTCGGGGCGTGCTCGGGGTCGATGAGGTATTGCACGAGCATGCCGCCGATCAGGGTTTGCAGGACCGCGCCCATGGCGCGATCACCGTCGCCGAGTGCGTGCGCCAGACCTTCCCGCGCCTGCTCCTGTGCCGCACCGGTTTCGGCGGCCAGTTCGGGGGAGTGCAGCGCTTGGGCGAGGCTTTCGGCATTGGCGGCCCAGACCGCGCGATCGTCGGCGAAGGAGCCGATCAGCTTGTGCCAGAAGGTGTTCAGGCGTTCGGCGTAGTCGGTGTCGGCGTCTTCGGCGGGCAGGGTGTCGAGCAGGTGCGTGACCGCGGCGGCGGTGGATTCCAGCATGGCCTGGTTCAGCAGTTTGTCGCGGGTGCCGAAGTGGTAGTTGATGGCGGCCAGGTTGGCGCCGGAGGCGGCGACGATATCGCGCACGGTGGTGCGGGCGTAGCCGCGTTCGGCCAGGCATTGCTTGGTCGCGGCCAGCAGATCTTCTCGGGTTCCCACGTCGACCAGGGTAACAGCGACCGAACGGATGTTTGTGACGATCGTTTCAAACAATTGTTTGTGACAGGTGTTTGAAACGTGTGTATGGTCGGGCTGGACACGATCCATCCGCTCGAAGGAACACCGAAATGACCAGGCGGCGCGCGCTTTCCCCGTTCGAGATCAGCTATTTCAGTACCGGCACCCGCCTCGGCAGCGTGCCCATCGGCGGGATGCCGCTGTTCATCGGCTCGCTGGTGCGCGGGCGGATCGACATCGGGGTGCTCGCGCGCGTGCTCGCGGAACTGGCGGGCGAGCATGTGCTGTTGCGCAGTCGCGTGGTCGCGGGCCGGGACGGCGGACAGTACTTCGAGGTCGTGGACGGGTATCGGCCGCCGGTCCGCGAGTACGCCGGGGAGATCGAACAGCGGTATCGGCAGCTGCTGAACACCCGTCCGCAGTGGCGTGACGGGTTGTTCGAGGCGGTGGTGCTGCGCGGGGCGGAGGCGACGCGGATCGTGCTGATCGTGCATCACGGCATCAGCGACGGCCGCTCGGCGTTCGCGCTGCTGGATGAGATGTGGCGCCGCTACACCGCACTGATCGCGGGTTCGGCACTGCCGCACACCGATTCGGATGTGGCGTTGATCCCCGGGGTGGACGAGCAGCTGGCGGCGGTGGTCGACGAGGCGGCGGTCGATGCGCTGCTGGCGCAGTTCCGGGCGGCTGCGGCCGGATCCGACGCGGGCGCGGCGCCGCGCACCCTGCCCGTGGACGGTGACGGGATCGGGGATCCGGCGGGGCGGTTCGCGGTGCGGCGCATCGAGTTGGACGAGCGGGCGACGGGTGCGCTGGTCGAGGTGGCGCGCGGGCACGGGATCTCGGTCAACAGTCTGCTGGGCGGCGCGGCGCTGGTGGCGGTGCGCGCGCAGTTCGATCCGACGGCCGGGGCGATGGCGTTGCTGTGCGGGCACGCGGTGGATCTGCGCCCGGTGCTGCCCCACCCGGTGGCGGCCTCGACAATGCTCAATTGCGCGGCGGGAGCGGGCACTCCGGCGCTGGTGGATGCCGACGCCGATCCCGTGACGGCCGGGGTGCAGGTGCACGCGCGCATGGCCGAGGCGCAGGCCATGGGGTTCCCGGCGCTGTTCATGCGGGCCGCGCAGCGCGAGCTGGACGCGGTGACCGCGGCGGTGTTCGCGGCGCAGCCGTCCATCGCACTGTCGAACATGGGTGCGCTGGCGGCGCATTCGATGCCCGCCGGGGTGGAGTTCGTGCGTGACGAGATTTCGGCCATGGCGGGTGGGATGCCGCCGAAGATGACGATCTTCACCGTGGGCGGGCGGTTGCACATTCAGGTGGAGTACGACACGGCCGAGCACAGCCACGCGCAGCTGGGACGGGTCGCCGAAGTCATGTCGGCGCAGCTGCGGCGCATCGCGTCGGGGGTCCGTGCCTGACGCCGCAGTGGGCCCGGACTTCGAGAAGTCCGGGCCCACCGGGGTTTTCGATCGCCGGGCGATCAGCCCAGGTCGATCACGTTCTCCGGGGCCGGAGTGGTGTACAGCGCGGCGATCTCCGCGGCGTACTTGGTGGTGATCGGGTTGCGCTTGAGCTTGAGCGTCGGGGTGAGTTCGTCACCGCCGGGCTCCCAGCCGGTATCCAGGATCACGAACCGCTTGATCTGTTCCACCCGGGCGAGTTTGGCATTGGCGGTCTGCACCGCCGCCTTGATCTCCTCGATGATCTCCGGGTGCGTGGAGAGCGCTTCGAGGTCGGCGTCGGGGGTGCCCAGCGCCTTGGCCCGCACCACGGCGGTATCGGGATCGAGCACGATGAGCGCGGCGATGAACGGCTTGGCGTCACCGATCGCCACCACCTGCCCGACCAGCGAGGACGCGGCCTTGACGGTGTTCTCGATATTGGTGGGGGACAGGTTCTTCCCCGACTCGTTGATGATGAGTTCCTTCTTGCGGTCCACGATGGAGACGTAGCCGTCGCCGTCGATGGTCGCCACATCACCGGTGTGCAGCCAGCCGTCCCCGTCGATCGCCTCGGCGGTCTTGTCGGGCATCTTGCGGTAGCCGCGGGTGACGAGCGCGCCGCGCAGCAGCAGCTCGCCGTCCTCGCCGAGCCGGATCTCCACGCCCTGCATGGGAATTCCGACCGTGCCCGGCTTGGGCTTGTCCAGCGGGGTGTAGGTGCCGACGCCGGAGGTCTCCGACATGCCCCACACCTCGGTGACCGTGAAGCCCAGGCCCAGCATGTATTCCAGGGTTTCGGGCGGGATCGCCGCCGCGCCCGAGGCGGCGACCTTGAGCTCGTCGAAGCCGAGCGCGTGGCGCAGCTTGGACAGCACCAGCGCCTCGGCCAGTTTGTGCTGCACGTCCAGCAGCAGGCCGCGGCCGGTGCCGGCCAGATCGGCGCGCGCGGCATTGACGCCGACGCCGATCGCCCAGTTGGCCAGGGATTTCTTCACCGGGCTGGGTTCGGTGGCCAGTTTGGCGTCGATCCCGGCCTTGATCTTCTGCCACACGCGCGGCACGCCGAAGAAGGCGGTCGGGCGGGCGTCGGGCAGTGCGGCGGCGATCTCGCGCGGGTCGGGCACGGTGGTCATCTGCACGCCGGTGAACAGGTTGGCGCAGTGCCCCGAAATGCGGTCCGCGACATGGGCGGCCGGCAGGTACGACACCGACCGGTCGTCCAACCCGACCGTGAGCGGCCCGGCGACCAATCCCACGATCTGCGCGACCACGTTCTCATGGGTGAGCTCCACACCCTTGGACGGGCCCGTGGTGCCGGAGGTGTAGATCAGCGTCGCGACGTCCTCGGGCTTGACCGCCCGCCAGGCCGCGTCGAAATCGAAACCCTCGGCCGGTGCGGCCTCCACCTCGGCCAGGGTGATCGTGCCGTCGGCCGAACCCTCCACCAGCACAATGTGTTCCAGCTCGACTCCGGCCCCGCGCACCGCGTCCAGGAACACCGGTTCGGTGATGACGACCTTGTTCTCGGCATTGGTGAACAGGTGCTTGATCTGCTCGGGGGAGCTGGTGTTGTAGATCGAGAACGGCGTCGCCCCCAGATGCAGCGCCGCGGTATCGACCAGGTTGAACTCCGGCCGGTTGGTCAACATGATCCCGACGGTGTCCCCGTGTCCCACCCCCAGCCCCGCCAACCCGGCCGCGATGACCTTGACCCGCTCCCCGTACTCCCGCCACGTGATCGTGGTGGTTCCCCCCACCGTCCGTATCGCCACCTGCTCAGGCCGCAGCGTCACCGTCTCCTGAAACGCCTCCGGAATCGTGAAGACCGTTTTGCCCGATTTGTGCGTATAGCCGATGTCTGTCGTCATATCCCTTTTCCCGATGTGCCTCTCGCTTCACCCGCCACGCGCACCCATCCAACCTGCGCGAACCCCTGACGTCCGAGAGAACGACCAACCCGACCCACGCTCATTGTGGCGCGCCGGTGTGGCGCGGCTCACTCATCGTAGCCATACATTGACAGTTGTGTCTCGGGCTACATCGGCCGATCGGCGGACACCCCGGTGATCCGATCCCAGACCGGGCGCACGAACCACCACATCACCGCCTGCGCGCGCTGTTCCCAGGACGGGTCGGGCAGTTCGGCCTCGGGCAGGTCGTGCCCGGCCATCCGCCGCTTGGATTCCATGTATTTGCGCGCCCGCTCGCTGCGCGGCACCGTCAGCAGCGGAACATGAACGACCTCGATCCCTGCCTTGCGTACCGCCGACAGTTTCTCGGGATTGTTCGTCATCAAACGAACGGAGCGCAGCTTCAACTCTTTGAGTGCAGTCGCGGCTTGCGCGTAGGAACGCGAGTCGACGGGATGCCGAAGCGCGGCGTAACTGGTGTAGGAATCGGCACCCGTTCGCTCGCCGTGCGCCAACGCCTGGGCCTTCACTTCCAAGCCGGCTCCACGGCCCTCCTGCTCGAGATATATCAGCACACCACGACCGCCATCGGCCTGGATTCGATCCATCGCGAGCTTCAGTTCCGGCCCGCAATCACAGTCATCACTTTGCAAGGCGTCACCGTAGAGGCAGCGTGAGTGGATGCGAACCAGACAGCCGTCCTTTGCCTCACCACCGAAAACCAGAACATGACCGGTGACCATGCGACTGCCGTCCTGCCTGTCCTCGTACAGATCCCGGACCCACACCGAGAGGTCCTGCCCACGCCGTGACATCAGGTGAGCGGTCGACTCGAAGTCCTTCAAGGCAACTCCAACCATGCAGATAGCGCGGTCATCGATGGCGAGCCGGCGCCAAACTCATTGTCGGTCGTCAGTCCACATTCGAGGCACGAAGCCCGTAAAAACGGAGACAAAGCAGACGAAACCTGGCCTGCAACAGGCGCGTTCGCGATCGAACCCAACCACCTGCCACGATTCCGAACGCCACCGAGGCGACATCGACCATCGGGAGTGGGTCGGTGCGGGTGATCAACTGGGCCGCGGCAACACAGCTGACGCTGACTGTCGTGATGATCGCCAGCTCGAACAGCCCGTCGACGATCCGCCACATCCACCAGGTGCGGGGCAGCCGGTGGCCCCGGTGCACGCGCTTGTCCTCCAGGTACTGTCGCGCGCGCTTGCTGCGTGGCGATGTCCGCAGGGGAACTTGCTGAACGGAAAGCCCGGCTCCGGTCAGCTGAGCGACCTTCTCCGGATTGTTCGTCAGCAAACGAATCCTTGTCAGTCCCAGCTTTTGCAAGAACTCGGCAGCGTCGTGATAGTTGCGACAATCAGGCGGATATCCCAGACGCACGAAACTCTCGAAAGTATTGAGTTCCCTATCCTGGCTCAGCTGATAGCCGCGCGCCTTCGTCCGCAAACCCGCGCCCCGGCCCTCCTGCTCGAGATAGAAGAGGATGCCACTACCGTGCGCGTGGATCATGTCCATCGCCAAGGCCAGCTCCGGACCACAATCGCAGTCATCGGACCCCAGGGCGTCACCGAACAAGCACCTCGAATGGATGCGGACGAGGCACCCCTCGAGCGCGGGCCCCTCCCCGAAGATCAGTGCGTGGCCGGTCGTGTCACCATGCACCTCGGCCACTCGCATACGGATTCGTGGCTGTCCGATCCGCGTGAACCAGTGCGCGGTATCAGCAGTTTCCTGCCAGGCGGCTGATGTCGTAATGCCGTCGACGAATGCTGGGCCGCCCATCGAACCGCGACTGTCGAATGCCGCACGCCGCATGCTGGTGCGCCCCAACCCATCCTCCGATTACGGTCCGTTGCAACCCGACAGATCCCTGGGGCCGTGGCCCCGGCGATCATATAGCCGACGGTGCTCGATCGCATCGGACACGCGAAGCGCCCGACCGGCGCGCCGTCGAGATGGAACTTCAGGTGGTTTCCGGCACTCGCACCTCGATGCGAGACACCGCCGCGGTGATCCGATCGCGGGTCGGCATACAGTCCGGGACATTCGGAACATCCTCGGCGGAGGCTTCCTTCGCCATGGCCTCGGTGGCCGCGACAGCTGCTGCAGCCCAACGGAAGTCGTCGATCTCAGCTGGCACATCCTTGCCAAGCAATCGATAGGCCAGAGCCGCGGTAAAGGCCGCCGAGGAGTATGGCAACTGCTCCGGCGGGACGTTGGGCAGGTGCATGACGAAGGTACTGCGACCAGGCCGATGGACTGTGTACACCGAACCCTCGATCACGCACACGGCACCGGACACCCGCTTCAGCAATTCCGTGACGGTGTCTAGGTAGGAACTACCGACCGGCCACATGGTGGCAAGGTCCTTGGGCGCGCCAACCACATGCGCGACCCCTTTCACGAACTGACGGGCCGCGACCGGCAGCACACTGGGTGGCGAGGTATTGATCAGCAGCACCGGCCGATCCGTCCGGGGCACCGAATCGACTACGCGCAGGGCGCGCTCCACCACGTCCATGGGGGTTTCGAAGGTGATTATCACAGCCTTCGAGTCGGTGATCGCCTGCCGGTTGTAGGTCAGGTCGAAAACGGATTCGACGAGTCGTACTCGGCTCTGTTTGAAGGGAATCGCTGCCTGCTGGCCCGTCAATGTCCGGATCACGGTAGTGACGGGAGTCCGGCCCAGCTTGACGTCGACCAGACTGACGTCCACCCGCCGCTTCGACAGATAACCGAGGATCTCGGTGCCGTAGTGGTCATTACCCAGAACGGTGAGCAATCGGGCGTCCAAGCCCAGTTGCGCAAGTGCGACTGCCCGGTTCAATCCCTTGCCGCCGGAGTGTTCGAGCAGGTTTCCCGGCAGCACCATCCCGTCGCGAGGCATCTCCTCGACCATGATGTTGTGATCCATGACCGCATCGCCGATAACCGTGACGGTGTCCTTCTCACGCATCGAGGGCACGTCCCCGTCGATGAGCGCGGCAGCCAGCGCGTTGAAGGCCTCCAACTCGATCCGGCCGTCACGCAGCGCGCGTTCGGTCGGCGCGGGTGGAATCTCATCGGCGCCCAGCGCTTCATGCAGTCTGTCCCACTGTTCGGTCAGATATTGGCGACGAGGTCCGAGATCTGCCGCGTAAAGACGCTCGACGTCGAGATGCTCGGGGGGCGCGTCGGCGAACAGGCCGAGGCACAGTTCACTGTCGACGATCAAGCGTTGCGTCACCGGGAGTTGACAGGCGACCTGCCCGACGATGGCCGGCAGCACCCGTATCGCGGAGGTCTCCGATAGATACGCCTGGCGGCGCACGACCGGCAGCCGCAGCAGTTCCGAAACGTCGATCTCGGTGTTGCGCAGTCGATTCGACCGCAGGCCAGTGCGTTTGCGCAGCTTCAACAAGATCGCGTACGCGGCCTGAACGCCGGAATCGGATACCGACGGCAGCGGCGGATCGCCGTGGGTATCGCGGTTCGTCGTCATTCACCCACTCCTGACGATTCGTGGTTTATCACGGAGGCTAATCGGCAATTTCCATCTTGCGGCGGCAATTGCCGAAATGGGAAGGCAAATGCCATCCTTGGGTAGGGCGGCAGCCCGATCAGCAAGTCAGGGAGGTCCTGATGTTCGGAGCGATTCTCCCCTCGCGACGTTTCCTCCGGTGCCGGAAGGCCTTTCGTGCCAAGACGGATCCGGAGTCGGAGATCAACACCGGCGGATTCCGCACACGGCCGTGAGCACCTGAGAAATCCGACCTATCGACCAGTCGTCGCAGCCGTCCTCTGGCTCGCACCAAGCCTCGGCCGAATCCTGTAGCGGGAGCGGCCGATTCGGTCATTCCGGAAAAACTGCCAACAGGACAGTGACGACTCCCGAACCCGAGGAGACCGTCATGATCTACGAGAGCAGCCGATCGATGACCAGCAGCCTGACACCGGAGTGGGCGCGCCGCAGCGCCGACGGCCACGAGCCCGCTTGGGAGCTGAGCTGGCAACCCGAACCGCGACTGAACCGCGAGCAGGCCCGGGCCGCAATGGAACTCACCGAACTGTGCAGCGGGCTCGAGGAACCGGGCGAACACGCCGATGCGCTGGCGGCGCGGTTGGGCACCACCGTGCGGCACGTGATGGCGGTATTGCAGAAGCGAAGACTCGAGCGGGGGGACGCGTCGTGACCATCTTCCACTCCGACTGGCAGATGACCAGCGAGCTGACCTTCGAGTCCGCGCATCGGGTCGCGGACGGGTGGGAGTACGACTGGAGGGTGAGCTGGTTGCCGCAGCGGCTGCTGACGCGGGCGCAGGCGTTGGCGGGAATGGAGCTTGCGGAGATCTTTTCGGGGAACCACTACCAGCGAGATGTGATTCTCGCCGCCCGCGCCATCGCCAGTGCGGGGGAGTTGGGGATCGCCGTGGAGGAGGCCATGGCGGTGCTGGAGGGGAGACGGCGGAATCGATGATCGTAATTCCGGCAATTCGGGTGGATGCTGGAATTCTAGAAATACCAACCGCCCGGAATTCGATGAGGGATGACACAACTCCGCCGCGGGCAATCGTCGGCGACGGGAGCAGCACGACGCGAGATGCGGTGAGCGCCGCGCTCGCGTGGACGGCCCGAGGAGGACCCCCGTGACAATCGATATCAGCAGCCGCGCCATGGTCAGCGATCTGACTCCCGAATTCGCTTTCCGCGCACACGGTTTCACCGGGGAGGTGTGGCGGTTGAGCTGGCTGCCCGAGCACCGGCTGACCTGGGAGCAGGCGTGGGCGGGGATGGAGCTCGACGAGATTCTCTCCGACCCGGACATCGTCGACGATCACGGCGCGCATGCCACCGCGGCCGATCGCGCGGCCCGGCTCGGCATCGGGGTGGAGCATGCGGTGCTCGTGCTGGCTCGGCGCATGGCCGAGCGCATGCACCAGGACACCGGGGTGGTGGTTCCGCTCGACGCCGAATTGCCCGGGGCCTCCGGGGGCGGGCGGTCGGCGGCGGCACTGGCGGCGCGATCGCGGCATCCGTGAGCCCGGTCAGCGCGGGGGATCGCCTGGAAAACACATGCACCCCATGCGAATTCGCACGGGGTGCATCGAGTGGTGATTCGGGTCAGGCGCGGGTGTGATGCCCTGCACCGACCGCCTCGGACAGGCTGGAGTAGCCGTGCGCGCGGAGTTTCTCGGCCAGGCCGCGGTGGATGCGGCGGGGCCAGAACGGGCCACCGTAGATGAAACCGGTATAGCCCTGCAGCAGTGAGGCCCCGGCGAGGATGCGCTCCCAAGCCTGGTCGGCGGTTTCGATGCCGCCGACGGAGATCAGGACCAGTTTGTCGCCGACGCGGGCGTAGAGGCGGCGCAGGACCTCGAGCGAGCGGTCGGCGACCGGGGCGCCGGAAAGACCGCCGGCGCCGAGGGATTCGACCTCGGCGGCGGGAGTGGCCAGGCCATCGCGGCGGATGGTGGTGTTGGTGGCCACGATGCCGGCCAGGCCCAGCTCGACGGCCAGGTCGGCGACGGCGTCGATGTCCTCGTCCGACAGGTCGGGTGCGATCTTCACCAGGACGGGGATCGATACCGAGTCCAGCACGGCCTGCAGGATCGGGCGCAGCGACTCCACCGCTTGCAGGTCACGCAGACCCGGCGTGTTGGGGGAGGAGACGTTGACGACCATGAAATCGGCCAGGGGGCCGAGCAGTTCGGCGCTGATGGCGTAATCGGCGGCCGCATCCTCGGGTGCGGTGACCTTGGTCTTGCCGATGTTGGCGCCCAGCGGAACCCCGCCGGGCAGCCGACGGGCCAGATGCTCGGCCGCGGCGGCCGCACCGAAGTTGTTGAACCCCATGCGGTTGATCAGCGCGCGATCGGCGGGCAGGCGGAACAGGCGCGGGGCCGGATTGCCCGGTTGCGCCTGTGCCGTCACGGTGCCGATCTCGGCGTAGCCGAAACCGAGGGGGCCCCAGGCGTCTGCGCCTTCGGCGTTCTTGTCGAAGCCGGCGGCCAGGCCCAAGGGCGCGGGGAAATCCACGCCGAACAGGCGTGTGCGCAGTATGGGGTCGTCGGCGACGAGAAGTCTCGCGGTCACCGCGCGGCCCGGGGCGAACCGGGTGGCGAGTTTCATGGCCGCGAAAGCCAGATGGTGGATGCGTTCCGGCGGGAACAGGAACATCACCTTCAGCAACAGGGCGTACAGACGCTCGGACATGCGGGTTACATCACCGCCTCAGGGGTCGGGGCTAGCAGGGAGCTTTTTCGTCGGCGTAGGAGTACCCGCCGGCTGCCGTCGGTATAGGCGCGGACCCGCGACAGTTCCCAGCCGCCGTATTCGGCCTGGATGGCCAGGCGCATGGCGGTCGTCACGCGGTTGACTTCCGGGGGTAGTCGCAGGGGGACGTATTCCCATTCGTCGCTGGATTCCTCCCAGCCCGCCGGTAAGGTGCGCGAATGTCGCGCAGAATGTGAGGCCCGAGCCATCACTGCCCTCTCTTCCGCTGGTCCGCGCCGATCCGTTGCAGACCGTCACCGGTCGCGGATCCCACGAACAGGTCGCCGGTGGCATTGTCGATGGTCACGGTGTCGGGTTGGCGCACTGTCGGGAAACGCCCTACCTCTACCGGTATACCCGTCGACAGGTCGTAGCCGACGACTTCGTTGGTGCCTGTCAGCGTCACCCACACGGTCTCGGAGCGATCGTCGTAGGCGAGTGCGTAGGGCGAAGAGCCTACCGGGAAACGCTGGTGCAGGACCAAGGGATCGGCGGTGTAGACCAGCAGTTCGCCGCCCGCGGTGTCGATGACGATGCGCCGGCCGTAGTGATCGCCGATCATGTTGGTGGCGCCTTCGCCGGCGCGCAGGGTCAGCCCGAGCCGGTTGTCGGACAGGTTCAGCGCGGTGACGGTGGTCTGGCGGCGATCGAGCACCACGACCGCGTCCTCGCGCGCGTCGATCACGTCGGCGGAGACCAATCCCGAAATGGTGTGGCGCACAGTGCCGTCCGCGTCCAGCAGCACCACCTTGCCGGTGCCGAGCCCGACCGCGAGGCTGCCGTCGGAGCGCAGCGCGACCGAGCGCACGTCCCCGTCCACGGCGATCTCACCGATGGCGGCGGTGTCGGCGTTCACCCGCAGCACCTTGCCGGGCACGGCGACCAGCACCTCGTGCGATGCGCCGGCGGCGAGCTCGTTGGCGGGTCCGGGCAGCGCGAGGGTGCGTACCGACCCGTCGGCCGCCCGCAGTCGCAGCTGGGTCCGATCCCCGCCGACCAGGGCCAGGGTCCCGGTTCCGGGCACGGCGAGCAGTTCGGTGATGGCGGAATCGGCGCTCACGGTCCCGGCGGGCGCGGCGGCCGCGGGCGCACTGGCCGGGGTCGCGGGATCGCGCTGTGCCTTGTCCTCGACGCCGTCGCCGGAGGAGCAGCCGGCCAGCAGGGCCACTGTCGCCGCGCCCGCGAGGGCAGAGGTCATCCAGCCGCGACGGCGCATGCAGCGAGCTCCTTACCTAACCGACTTACCTACCGACGTAATCATGCGTGCTCTCTAATCTGACCATGATCCCTGACCCGGCCCGGTCGGCGGGGGTATGCGCGGCGGCGCGCCGCGACCGGGATTCCCGCACGCGATGCCGTATTGCATGACGTGACATGGGGTTTCGGGCCGGTGTCGGTGACAGCGGTTACGGTGGAAGGCAACAGCGGGCTGTGACAGGGAGTTTGTGTTGGTAGGCGACCACACTTCGGGCTTCATCGTCGAAGACGTGACCGTGGGTCGTTGGGCGCACGGGTTCGGCGCGGTGGGGGACGGACGGTCCTTCGCGTTCCGGACGGTGCGCGCGACCTTGACGCTGGAGATCTACCGGGAGGATCTGGAGACCGCGGTACCCGCCGCCGAGGATGTGGTCGCGGTCGCGACCGCCCAGGTCACCGACGTCGATCTGGACGACGAACGGTCGGTGGTGGCGCTGGTGCGCGACCTGGTACCCCTGGCGGTACCGGTGCCGGCGGCCCAGCCGCGCGAGGCCACCACGGTGCGCGCGCTCTTGGGCCGCCTGGGCGCGGTCATCGACGGCATGTGACACGAAGATCACATCTCTTCGCTCGCATGACAAACTAACGGCACACAACCGCAGTTCGAGCATCCGAGGAAGTTGATGGCATTCCGACGACCGGCCGCCGCCGCATCGATGATCGCCGTGCTGGTCGCGGCCGTGACCGCCTGCGGCGGCTCCTCCGACGAGGAATCGGTCGCCGCCGCGCGCTCCTCGGCGTACGCGGCGCTGAGTTCGTCCTCGGCCGCGGCCGCCGTCTCCTCGGCCCAGCGCCCGCCGCTGCCCACCGCCGCGGAACTGGACGCGCAGATCAAGGCGGCGTTGAATCCGGCGCTGCCCGACAGCGACCGGACCGCGCTGATCGAGGACGGGGAGGCGTTCAAGGACGCCATCCCGGACATGTACAAAGCGCTGCAGGACAATCCGAAGGCCGTGTACGGGGTGCGTGATCCGGTGTTCGACAACCACGACGGCACCCTGACCGCGACGCTGAGCCTGGACAAGGACGGCACCGGCAGCAATGTGCGCACCACGGTAGTGCATTTCGTGAACAAGGACGGGCGCTGGAAGATCTCGCGCACCGACCTGTGCGGGATCCTGCGCTCGGCGGACTACACCACGGCGGCCTGCGGGTAATGCTCGAGGCCGGATCCCTGCGGTGGGGGCGCCTGATCCACCGCAACCGGTACCTGGTGTTCGGAGTGTTCGCCCTGGCGGTGCTGGCCTCCGGGTTCTACGGCCGGGACCTGGGCGATCATCTGACCCAGGAGGGCTGGTTCGACGAATCCAGTGAATCGGTGGCCGCCTCGAAGCTGGCCGATGCGACGTTCGGGCGCGATACCGACAGCGATCTGATCGTGCTCTACACCGCGCCGGCGGGGCGGACCGTGGACAGCCCCGAAGTGCGTTCGGCGGTGACCGCGGACCTCGAGCGGCTGCGCACCACCGAATCGGCCCGCATCCTGAAGATCGACTCGTATTTCGACGGCCCGATGATGGGCCAGTTCGCCGACGCCGACCGCACCCATGCCTTCGCCAGTATCGGCTTGCGCGGCGACGGCGGTACTGACACGGTCGAGAACTATATGGCGATCAAGGACCAATTCGGCTCCGGCGCAGCAGGTTCCGGGCCAGGTGGGACGACGGTGCAGCTGGCGGGCATGCAGCCGGTGGTGGAGGGCATCAATACCGGGATGCAGCGCGATATCGAGCGCGCGGAGCTGATCGCGCTGCCGATCGTGGCGATCCTGCTGTATTTCGTGTTCGGCGGCGTGGTGGGGGCGCTGCTGCCGGTGCTGATCGGCGGCATGACGATTCTGGGCACCCAGGGCATCATGCGGATGCTCACCGACCACATTCAGGTCAATGTGTTCGCCTCGGCGGTGGTCACCCTGGTGAGTTTGGGGCTGGCCATCGACTACGGGCTGTTCGCGGTGACCCGGTTCCGGGAGGAGCTGGCGGCCGGGCGCAGCGTCGAAGCGGCAACCGCGCGCACGGTGGCGACGGCCGGGCGCACGGTGCTGTTCTCGGCGGCGATCATCGCGGTGTCGCTGGGGGCGCTGTTCATCTACCCGAACGGGGTGCTGCGGTCGGTGCCGCTGGGCGGGATCTCCTCGGTGCTGCTGGCGGCGGTGCTGTCGGTGACGGCGTTGCCGGCGGTGCTGAGCATCGTGGGGCGGCGCATCGATCTGTGGGGCTGGCATCGGCTGGCCTCGATCCGCACCGCCGAGCAGATCGACAACGGATTCTTCTCGCGGCTGGCGTTGTTCGCCATGCGCAAACCGGTGCTGGTGATCGTGCCGATCGTGCTGGGGCTGCTGGTGCTGATCATCCCGTTCCGCAATATCGAGTTCGGCGGGCTCAGCGAACGCTATCTGGCTGCGGGCAATTCGGCGCGCGTGGCGCAGCAGGACTTCGACCGGCTGTTCCCGTCCTTCCGCACCGAACCGCTGAAACTGGTTGTGGTGGACGCGAATCCGCAGCAGCTCTCCGATATCCGCTACGAGGCCAATCAGGTCACCAAGCAGTACATGACCGGTCCGTTCGATCCCGCCGCGCCGACCAAGGACGGGGTGACGGTGCTGGCCAGCGGGCTGGGCGACAAACGCGACGCCGACACCGTCATGGCGGCCCTGCGCGCCATTCCCGAACCGGGCGGTGTGCAGGTGATGGTCGCCGGTGTGCCCGCGCTCGAACGCGACAGCATCCTGGGCCTGATCAAGGGCCTGCCGCTGCTGGCGGTCATTCTCGTCGCCGCCGCCCTGGCGCTGATGTACGCGGCCTTCCGCTCGCTCGTGCTGGCGGTCAAAGCCGTGGTCATGAGCGCGCTGAGCCTCGGCGCCACGCTGGGCATCCTGACCTGGATCTTCGTCGAAGGCCACGGCGCGTCCCTGTTCGATTTCACCCCCGGCCCCTTGATGTTCGCGGTCCTGGTGCTGATCGTGACCGTGCTGTTCGGCCTGTCCACCGACTACGAGGTGTTCCTACAATCGCGGATGGCCGAGGCCCGCGCCGACGGCGCCGCGCCCGCCGAGGCCATCCGCTACGGCATCGCCCACACCGGTGGCGTCATCACCTCCGCCGCCGCCATTCTCATCGTCGTCACCGGCGCTTTCGGTTTCTCGGACCTGGTGTTGATGAAGTACATCGCCTACGGCATGATCGCGGCATTGTTGTTGGACGCCACGGTGATTCGCATGCTCCTCACCCCGGCGGTACTGAAACTGGTGTGGCGATGACCGTACTCAGGGGCGCGAACCTGCTCCTGATGTTCCTGCTCGAACTCGCCGTCCTGGCCGCCGCCGCCTGGTGGGGCGCCACCCTCGACGCCCCCCTCCCGATCCGCATCCTCACCGCCCTGGCCGCCCCGGCCCTGTTCATCACGATCTGGGCCCTCTTCGGCGCCGCCAAGGACGCCCGCTACCCGCAAACCGGCTGGCGGCGCGCCCTCCTGGAACTCATCTGGTTCGGCGCAGCCGCGCTCCTGCTCGCCTTCGCCTGGACACCCCTCGCCGGCGCACTGTTCGTCGCGATCTGGATCGTGAACGGACTCTTGCGGATCGCTTGGGGCCAGGTGCACACGCAGCCTGGCCGATGAGTGCGATCGCCGGGTGATGTGCTGAACGGCCGGCCGGATCGAGATGATCCGGCCGGCCGACGTAAGCGAGCCGATAGGCCCGCCCCCTTCGCTTGTGCCGGGCTACCGGTTCAGATGCCGAATGGTGGTGCGTAGCGGACGGTTCCGGTGGGCAGGGGTGCGCTGGTGAGGGACAGGGCCATGAGGGCGTCGGCGGGGATGTCGATGCTCAGGCGGATGCCGTTGGCCAGGGCGTTCCGGAAACCGAAGCGTGGGTAGTAGTGGGGGTGGCCGAGCACCACCACGAACTGTTCTCCCTGTTCGGCGGCGGCGTGCAGCAAGGCGGTGGTTACCGCGTGGCCGGCGCCGGTGCTCTGGTGCTGTGGGAGGACGGCGACGGGGGCCAGGCACAGGGCCGGGGTGTCGCCGATGTGGCAGCGGGTGAGCAGGGCGTGGGCGATGGGGGTGTCGCTCGGGTCGGTGGCGACCATGGAAAGGCCGGGGAGCCAGGCGGAGTCGGTGCGGAGGGCATCGACCAGGTCGGCTTCTTCGGGGGTGTCGAAGGCGGCGAGGACGATTTCGCGGACGGCGGGGATGTCGGTGGGGGTTTCGGTGCGCGTGGACCAGTGACGTGTCGTCATGGGGTGAGTGCTTTCGTGTTCGGGGAATCGGCCGTCGCGCGAAGAGGTTTCGCGGGGCCGGTGGAAAGGACCGTCAGGCCGTCGCCGGGGAGGCCGGGGAGTTCCGGTGTGCGGCAACGGCAGTGCGCGCGGTCATCAACCCCACCTCCATTCCTCGATCGGTACGAACACGAACGCCATCCAGCCTAACGCAACAGTTGGGCAATTGCCCAGCAATTGTGGTCGGTGCCGCACCTACCCGGCTTGCGCCATCGGATGCCGCAGATCCCGGCTCCCGTGGCTGCGGTGGGAGCCGTGTCCGCCGGTTCCGACCTCGGTCCCCGCGGCGCGCACGAACCGGATGTCAGCCACGGACCGGAAGGACCAGCTGCGCCCCGGTTTCGGGGTGGTCGAACACGTCGACCGGGTGGCGATAGACGCGGGTGAGCAAGGCAGTGGTGAGGACCTCGCGGGGCGGGCCGTCGGCGACGATGCGGCCGGAGTCCAGGACGGCGACGCGGTCGGCGTAGGCGGCGGCGACGCCGAGGTCGTGGACGACGACTACGACGGCGGCGCCGGCGGTGGCGCGGTCGCGGGCGAGTTTGAGGATTTGTTCCTGGTGGCCGAGGTCGAGGGCGGCGGTGGGTTCGTCGAGCAGGATGGTCGGAGCGTCCTGGGCCAGGACGCGGGCCAGGGCGACGCGGGCGCGTTCACCGCCGGACAGGGCCGGGAAGGGGCGGGCGGCCAGGTGTTCGACATCGGTGGCGGCCATGGCGGCGGCGATGGCTTGCTCGTCGTCGGCTTGGCGAGCGGTGCGGGCCCAGGGGGCGCGGCCCATGGTGATGATCTCGCGGGCGGTGAACGGGAAACCGACGGTGTGGGATTGGGGCAGCACGGCGCGGCGGCGGGCCATGTCCAGGTGCGACCAGTGCGCCAGCGACTGCCCGTCGAGTTCGACGGTGCCTCCGGTGAGGTCCAGCTCGCCCGCCAAAGCGGCCAGCAGCGTGGACTTTCCGGCCCCGTTGGGTCCGACCAGGGCCACGATCTCCCCGGCCGCGACCGCGAAGTCGACGCCGTCGAGGACTTTGCGGCCGGTGCCGCGTTCGGCGCTGACCCCGCGTGCCCGCAGGGTGACCGATCCCGGGGCGGGCCGTTCGGGCAGCGCCTGCGCGCGCGCGAAAACCGTTCCGAGGCTGCGTTTCACACCGCTCATGCCCAGCCTCCGGAACGAGCGCGGGTGCGGCGCAGCAGCCAGAAGAAGAAGGGTGCGCCGACCAGTGAGGTGATCATGCCCAAAGGCAGGTCGGCGCTGTGGACCAGGGAGCGCGCGCCGATGTCGGCGGCGACCAGGACCAGGGCGCCGAGGAGGGCCGAGAGCGGGATGAGGACGCGGTGGGCGGGGCCGACGAGCATGCGCACCAGGTGCGGGACGATGAGCCCGACGAACAGGATGATGCCGGTGAAGGCGACCCCGGCGGTGGCCAGGATCGCGACCACGACGATGACGTTGCGGCGCAGGCGTTCCACGTCGACGCCGAGGTGGCGGGCGGCCGATTCGCCGAGGGCCAGCAGGTCCAGTTTGGCGGCCATGGCCAGGGCGGCGAGCACGCCGAGCAGCGTCAGCGGCGCGACGACCGCGACCGATTGCCAGGTGGCGCCGTTGAGGCTGCCCATCTGCCAGAACACCAGCTGATCACGCGCGGCGGGCGAGGCGCTGAAGAGCAGGAACGAAATGAGCCCGCCGGCAAAGGCGTTGACGGCGACACCGGTCAGCACCAGCGTCACCACTTCGGTGCGCCCGTTCGATCGCGACAGCAGATACACCACCACCGTGGTGCCGAGCCCGGCGACGAACGCACCGGCGGCCACCGACCAGGCGGCCGCGAACGCGCCGCCGACCACGATGACGGTGCCCGCGCCGACCGCCGCACCCGCCGACACACCGATAACACCGGGTTCGGCAAGGGGATTGGCGAACACGCCCTGCAACAATGCACCCGCTGTAGCGAGCGCGGCACCGACGAGAACAGCCAGCACGACACGCGGGAATCGCACTTCCCACAACGTCACATACCCGGCCGGATGCGCCGGCATCGGCCCCCAGTCCAATCCCATCCGATGAAATACGCTGCCCGCCACCTCGGCCGCGCTGGTCGGCACCTGCCCGATGGTCGCGGAGATCAACGCCAGCACCACCAGCCCGGCCAGCACCGCCGCGAAAATCACTGCGACCCGCGACCACCCGCGCTCGCGCCGCCGCCCCGGCATCGCACCGGCCTGCGCCGTATGCGGTTCGGTCGCCGCCACCACGCCGGCGGCGGCGTCCGATTCGCCTGCGGCCGTATCGGAGTGGCCCGCCGCGGCGGTATCCGCGCTACCGGATGCGGCGGTGGGGTCGGGTCGGTCGGTGGTGCGCGGGGCGGGGTCGCTCATGCGTTGGTCTGGCCGTAGACGGCCTTGACGAGTGCGGCGACCACGCGGCCGGTGTTGGGGCCGAAGGACAGCAGGACCGTGTCGGCCATGTCGATGACGCGGTGATCGCGTCCGGCGGGGGTCTGGGCGATGCCGGGGATCTTGGCGAGCCCGTCCACGCCGCCGACCGAGGCGAGGCCGTCGGTCATGGTGAGGATGATGTCGGGGGCGGCGGCGATCATGGCTTCGGAGGTGATGGGCACGAATTCCTGCTCGACACCCGAGGCGGTGGCCGCGTCGATGCCGCCGATGGCCGCGATGAGCGAATCCGAGCCGGAGCCGGGACCGAACATCATGGTGATGGCGGAGCTGCGCAGGTACAGGAACGCGATCTTGGGTTTCGAATCCTGCTGGGGCACCGAGGCGGTCGCGGCTTTGATCTCGTCGCTGGTGCGCTGCGCCAGCTTGGTCCCGGCCTCGCGCACACCGAGCGCGGCGGCGACCGCTTCGATCTGCGGCACGACCCCGTCGATGGTGCGCTTGGAATCGAAGTACACGACCGTGATGCCCAGCGCTTTGAGCTGGTCCCGCAATGCCGGGGTGACGGCGGTGGTGTCGGTGAGGAACACCGTGGGCCGCAGTGCCGCAACGGCTTCCACGCTCAGCGTCCCCGACCCGCTCGACACGGTGGGCAGTTTCTCCACGGCCGGGAACGCGGCGGAGTTGGAGCGCCCCACCAGTTTCGAGCCCAGCCCGAGCGCGACCACGGTCTGCGCGAGCGTGCCGTAGCGGTCGGCGGCGATGATGCGGCTGGTGTCGGTGACGGTGACCTGGCTGCCGTCGAACGATGTCACCGTCGCCGGCAGCACGGCCGCCGGTTCGGGCCCGATGGCCACCGGATCGAGGTCCCCGACGGTCGCGGTGACCGGCCCGTGCGGCCCGCTGCCGCCGCTGCTGGAGGTGCACGCCACGCTGCCCGCGACCAGACCGGCACCGAGCAGTGCGATCACGACATTGCGCAGCAGGCTGGAGCGGGCTTTCACACGACACCTCATGCAGGCAAGGCTAGCCTGGCCGTTTCCGGGCGTGCACGCGCGTCTCCCCGGTCGGGGAGGTCCCGGGCTGTCATTCGGTGCGCGCGCTCACATCGCCGAGGGCGGCGGCGATGGCGCGCGGCAGCTCGAGGGTTTCGGCATTGAGCACCCCGGTGAGCTGCCCGATATCGCGGGCCCCGACCAGCAGGCTGGCGATGCCGGGCTGATCGCGCACCCACGCCATGGCCACGGCCAGCGGTGAGGTGCCCAGCCCGTCGGCGGCGGTGACGACCGCATCGACCACCCGCACCGCGCGATCGTCGAGCCCGGCGGTGATCTCGGCGGCGGTGGCTTCGTCGGCGCCCCGGGAATCGGCGGGCACCCCGTCGCGGTATTTGCCGGTGAGGATGCCGCCGAACAGCGGCGCGGTGGCGATCACGCCGATGCCGTGATGCTGTGCGGCGGGCACGAATTCGTGTTCGGGTCCGCGCGCCAGCAGCGAGTACGGGGTGTATCCGGCGGTGACGGGGGCGGCCGCGGCGAGGGTGGCCAGCTGCCAGCCGTCGTATCCGCTGGCGCCCGCGTAGCGCACGCGCCCGGTGCGGACCGCGTATTCGAGGGTGCCGGCGATCTCTTCCAGGGGCGTGTGCGGATCCCAGGCGGCCACGTTCCACAGATCCAGGTGATCGGTGCCGAGGGTTCTGAGGCTGTTGTCGAGCTGGCGCATCATGGTGCGCCGCGAGGCGTCCACACTCCAGCGCAGCGGGGTGGGCGCGGGCCCGGCGGCCGGATCCGAGCGCAGCGGCACGCGTCCGGAGTGCACGCTCAAAACCAGTTCCTCACGCCCGATTTCACGCACCAGCGTCCCGAGCATGTGTTGCGCGGCGCCGTCCCCGTAGGCGGGGGAGGTGTCGACGAGGGTGCCGCCGGCTTCGGCGAACGCCTCGAGTTGCGCCGCGGCGTCCTCGGCGTCGGTTTCCCTGCCCCAGGTGTGGGTGGCCAGGCCCAGCCGGGAAACTCGCAGTCCGCTGCGGCCCACCGTCCGCTGTTCCATCACCGCGCTTGCACTTTCGTCACACGCGTCAGCCTAAGCGCACCTGTCACGGTTCCCCGGTTATGACCGTCATCCGGCATGGGCGGGTTGGAGTGTTCACCCGTTCCGGTGTCGGGGTTCGCCGCCCAGACGGTAGGGTCGCTGCGGTGTTCACGGCGCACGCGGCCGAGAGAGCCGCGGCACACCGCCGTGGGTGGGCGAATTGTCCACCGGCAGCCGACGATTGACCGATTCTGGAGGGTTTGTGGGCGAGGCGATGACGTGGGTGCAGGCCCTGACTTTGGGTCTGGTGCAGGGCTTGACGGAGTTTCTGCCGGTTTCCTCGTCGGCGCATATGCGCATCGTGTCGGGCGTGTTCTTCGGTGACGACGCGGGCGCGTCGTTCACCGCGGTCACCCAGCTGGGCACCGAGGCGGCGGTGCTGGTGTATTTCGCCAAGGACATCTGGCGGATTCTGGTGGCCTGGTTCACGACTCTGTACTGGAAGGCGACCAAGCGCGAACCAGTGCCGGTGGCCTGGCAGGACGCGCCGACGGTGGTGCTGCCCGCCTACACCGGTGAGGAGCCGCCGCTGGATCCCGATGCCCAGCGCCGCCTGGACTATCGCATCGGCTGGTATGTGATCATCGCCACCATCCCGATCGGCGTGCTGGGGTTCCTGTTCAAGGACCAGATCCGTACCGGCGCAAGGAATCTGTGGCTGATCTCGACCATGTTGATCGTGTTCGCGCTGGTGATCGCGGCCGCGGAGTACTACTCGAGCAAGAAGCGCCCGATCGATCAGCTCACCACCCGGGACGGGCTGATCATGGGCTTCGCGCAATGCCTCGCGCTGATTCCGGGCGTGTCGCGTTCGGGTGCGACGTCGGCGGCCGGTCTGTTCTGCGGGCTGACTCGTGAGGCGGCCGTGCGGTTCTCGTTCCTGCTGGCGATTCCGGCGGTGGTGGCCTCGGGCCTGTTCTCGCTGCCGGATGCCTTCGAGCCCGCCGGTGAGGGCCTCAATGCCTCGGGCGCGCAGATCCTGGTGGCCACCGTCATCTCGTTCGTGGTCGGGTACGCGTCGGTGGCGTGGCTGCTGAAGTTCGTGGCCCGCCACTCCCTGGACTGGTTCGTCGGCTACCGCATCGTCCTGGGCTTCACGGTGATGGGCTTGCTGGCGACCGGCGTCGTTTCGGCGACCTGACGACTAGGCTGTCACGGTGACGGTGATCCTCTTGCGGCACGGCGTGTCCACGTCCAATACGGCCCACACCCTGGCCGGTCGCAGCGCGGGCGTCGATCTGACCGACCGTGGTCGTGAACAAGCCCAAGCCTTGGTGCAGCGGCTGGGTTCGCTGCCGATCGACCACATCGTGTGCTCGCCGCTGTTGCGCTGTCAGCGAACAGTCGCACCCCTGGCCGACAAGCTCGGGATCGAGGCCGAACCCGACGAACGCCTGCTCGAGGTCGATTACGGCGAGTGGACCGGGCGCGCGCTGTCGGAACTGGTGAGCGAACCGCTGTGGAAGATCGTGCAGCGGCAGGCCTCGGCGGCGGTGTTCCCGGGTGGAGAAGGCTTGGCGCAGGTACAGTTTCGCGCCGTGGCGGCCATCCGGGAGCTGGATCGGGTGTTCGCCGAGAAACACGGCGGTGACGTGCTGTGGGTGGCGTGCACCCACGGTGATGTGATCAAGTCGGTGCTGGCCGACGCCTTCGGTATCCACCTCGACGGCTTTCAGCGGATCGTGGTGGAACCGGCGTCGATCAGTGTCGTCCGCTACACCCCGATGGCCCCCTACGTGTGGCGGGTCAACGACACCGGCGGGGACCTGTCCACGCTGGCAGCGATTTCGCCGCGAACCGGTAGCGAATCGCGCTCGGGGCCGGTGCCCGGAGGTGAAACGGGTACCACCGGGAGTACGGATAATGGGGTAGCGGAACGCCCCGATTCATAGTGTGAGTGAGCTGTCAGGAGGTGCAATGGGCCGAGCAATCCATATTTTCCGCACCCCCGATCGTTTCGTCGCCGGCACCGTCGGCGAGCCGGGTGACCGCGCCTTCTACCTGCAAGCCGTGCAGGAACCGCGCGTGGTGAGCGTGCTGCTGGAGAAGCAGCAGGTCAAGGTGCTGGCCGATCGGATGGGGTTGTTGCTGGACGAGGTGGCGCGGCGCTTCGGCACCGAGGTGCCACCCAAAGCGGCCGAGGTCGCCGACAACGCCCCGCTGGTGACCCCGATCGACGCCGAATTCCGGGTCGGCACCATGGGTTTGGGCTGGGACGCGGACGCGAACGCGGTCGTGGTGGAGTTGCTGGCGTTGACCGAGACCGAGGTCGACGAATCGGTGGTGCTCGATGACACCGAGGAGGGCCCGGACGCGGTGCGGGTGTTCCTGACCCCGATCCAGGCGCGCGAGTTCGCGTTGCGTTCGACGCGGGTGATCGCGGCCGGGCGGCCGCCGTGCCCGTTGTGCGGGGAACCGCTCTCGGCGCAGGGGCACATGTGTGTGCGCACCAACGGCTACAAGCGCGGCGACATCTTCGGCGCCACCGGCATCGAGGACTGAGTGATGAGCAGCGACCCGCTACGCACCGGCGAGCTGACGGTGATCGGGCAGGTCACCACGGCCTCGAATGTGACGCTGGTGTGCGATGTCGCCGGCAGCGAGGTGCGGGCGGTGTACAAGCCGGTGCGCGGGGAGCGGCCGCTGTGGGATTTCCCGGACGGCACCCTGGCCGGGCGGGAGGTGGCCTCGTATCTGGTGTCGGATGCGCTGGGCTGGGGCGTGATTCCCGAAACCGTGCTGCGCGAGGGCCCGCTGGGTCCGGGCATGGTGCAGCGGTGGATCGATATCGAAGAGGATCCGGCGGTGCCGGATCTGGTGGATCTGTGCCCGGCCGGTGAGATCCCCGACGGGTATCGGGAAGTGTTGCGGGCGTTGGATCCGGCGGGGCATCCGGTGTCGCTGGTGCATGCCGATGATCCGCGGTTGCTGCGCATGGCGGTGCTGGATGTGCTGATCAACAATGCCGACCGCAAGGGCGGGCACGCGCTGCTGGGCGCGGACGGCGGCGTGTACGGGGTCGATCACGGGATCTGCCTGAACGCCGAACCGAAACTGCGGACGGTGTTGTGGGGCTGGGCCGGTGCGCCGGTGCCGCCCGAATTGCTCACCGACATCACGGTTTTGGTGAAGGCGCTGCCCGGGGAGCTGGGCGGGCGCCTGGGTGAGCACATCACCGACGCCGAGATCGAGGCCCTGGAGGCGCGCGGGCGGGCGTTGCTGGATGATCCGGTGATGCCGTTGCCGGGGTCACAGCGGCCGATCCCCTGGCCCGCGTTCTGACCCCCTGCCGCGGGGCAATCGGATGGTTATCGCTGTGAGCGAACAGTCCGAAAACGTTGCCAGCATCATGATTTCAACCCTTGACGGTATTCGTCGTTTCACTAAAGTGCAGGTCGAACCCGCCACTGCGCGGTGGTGCCCGATTCGTCTGGCTGGGGGCGGGCGGGGTGCGGCGCGCCTGCGGGGTTAACCTCGATCCATGCAGTCCTGGTCCGATACCGCTGTCCCGACCGTCCCCGGATCCGGACCAGCGTTGCGTCTGTTCGACACCGCCGACAAGCAGGTGCGTCCGGTCACTCCCGGCGCGACCGCCACCATGTACGTGTGCGGCATCACCCCCTACGACGCCACCCATCTCGGGCACGCGGCCACCTATCTGACCTTCGATCTGGTGAACCGGGTCTGGCGCGATGCCGGGCACGAGGTGCATTACGTGCAGAACACCACCGATGTCGACGATCCGCTGTTCGAGCGCGCCCAGCGCGACGGCATCGATTGGCGGGAGCTGGGCACGCGCGAGATCAACCTGTTCCGGGAGGACATGAGCGAACTGCGGGTGATCCCGCCGCGCGACTACATCGGGGCCATCGAATCGGTGCAGGAAGTCGTCGAACTGGTCGACAAGCTGCTGGCTTGCGGTGCGGCGTACGTGGTCGAGGACGCGCAGTTCCCCGATATCTACTTCCGCCACGATGCGACCGAGCAGTTCGGGTACGAGTCCGGATTCGACCGGGCCACCATGGAGGTGCTGTTCGCCGAACGCGGCGGCGATCCGGATCGGCCGGGCAAGCGGGATCCGATCGATGCGCTGTTGTGGCGGGCCGAGCGTCCGGGTGAGCCGTCGTGGCCGGCGCCGTTCGGGTCGGGCCGTCCCGGCTGGCATATCGAGTGTGCGGCGATCGCGCTCAACCGGGTCGGCACCGAGTTCGATGTGCAGGGCGGCGGCAGCGACCTGATCTACCCGCATCACGAATACTCCGCCGCGCACGCCGAAGCCTTGGTCAAGGGCCGCCGGTTCGCCCGCCATTACGTGCACGCGGGCTTGATCGGCTTGGACGGGGAGAAGATGTCCAAGTCGCGCGGCAATCTGGTGTTCGTGTCCAAGCTGCGCCGCGCCGGCACCGATCCGGCCGCCATCCGCCTGGGTTTGTTCGCCGGGCATTACCGCACCGACCGCGAATGGTCCGATGCCGTGCTCGCCGAAGCCCTTTCACGCCTGGACCGCTGGCGCTCGGCCGCCGCCCTGGCCTCGGGCCCGGCCGCCGGGGACACGATCGCCCGCCTGCGTCAGCATCTGGCCGATGATCTCGACACTCCGAAAGCCCTTGCCGCCGTGGACGCCTGGGCGCAGCAGGCACTGAACTACGGTGGCCCGGATGCCGAGGCGCCGGGGCTGGTCCGCGACGCGGTCGACGCCCTCCTGGGCATCCGCCTCTGATCGACGACCCTCGAACTCCCTGCTGGGCCCCGGATCCGTCCGGGGCCCAGCGTTTTCGTACGGGCCGTCCGCGTCGGTCCGTTCCGTCCTCGGCATCGCCACCCGCGCGGAGCTGGCTCGCGCTGTCGCCGCCGGCGCGGCACCGTCGGCCACCGCTGATCCGGCGGATTTATAGCCGTAAGCGATTGCTACGCGGCCGAATTCATCGATCTCGGTGGCCGGTGGCCGCGTTACGGTGAGGCTCTGACCCTCGACGAGGAGGTAGACGGTGGACGCGGTGCCGGGATTCGAGCGATTGCGTGCGGTGTTCGAGCAGGGGCGGGCGGTGCGCAAACAGGTGCGGGCCGGCGGGCAACTGCTGGGGGCGATGCGGCGTGATCCGCGCATCGTGCGGGACGTGGTGGCCGGATTGACCGGCCGCGCATCCGAACCGGCGCCCACGGCATCGGCGAGCGCGGCGGGCGGGGCCGCCGAGGCGCATGTGCCGCCTGCCGGACTCGCCGACTACACGCGTGCCGCGCACGCCCGCCAGGACCTGGACTCGGCCGCGGATCTGGTGTCCGCGTATCTGGCGGGCCTGGACCGGATCCCGCAGTGGGTGACATTCCATGCGGGCTGGCGTGGCGATCCGCCGGGTCAGGCGGTCGGGGGCGCGCAGTTCACGCAGGTGGCCAAGTTCATGGGTATCCCCGCCGATATCGCCTGGACGGTCGCCGCGGTGACACCGGCGGGTCTGGAATTGCACGGCACCGGCCCGCAGGGTCTGCGCCTGGGGTTGTGGATCACGGTGGTCCCCGCGGCCGCCGGTTCGGTCGTGTATCTGGATGCGGGCCTGGCCGGTCCGCCGATCGACGGCCCGCTGGGCGCGACGGTCACCCGCGGTCTGGGTGACGCATTGCGCGAATCTCTGGCAACGCTGCCCGCCGCGGTCGCGGCCGCGGCACCTCAGCTCACCGGTCCTGTCGTGGCGCGCACGCCGGTGCTGCATCACGCCTCGGGCCGCATGCTGGCACCGAACACCCCGGTCCTGGTGGGTGTCGGGCAGGTCGTCAACCGTGTCCAGGATCCCGCTTTCGTGGATCCTTCGGAGCTGGCGGTGCGTGCCCTGCGCCGCGCGGCCCTGGATGCCACGTCCCCCGTCGCCGCGGGTTCCTCACCGTCGGCTGTCGGCACCACGCCTGGCGATCGTTCTGCCGCGACGGCATCCCGCTCGGCCGGGTCGGGCGCAGGGGCGTCTCCGGATCACGCGGCCGCCACCACCGGTCCGGGCGACGACGCGCATGTCGAATCCGGTTCGCCGGGCGCGGATTCCGATGCCGGCCCGGCCGAGACGGGTGTGCTGCCCGAGCCTGCGCGGCGGCTGCTGGCGGGCGCGCAGGCGGTGTTCTCGGTGGCGCCGACGTCGTGGCAGTACCGGGATCTGGGGGCGATCGTCGCGGCCGCGGTGGGTGCGGGTGAGGTGGTGACGGTGCAGTCGAGTCCGTTCGGGGGTGACGGCGGGCAGTTGGTGATCAACGAGGCCGCGGCGGCGATCGCGGGCGGGGAGTTCGAGATCGCGCTGGTGACGGGCGCCGAGGCGGGGGCCACGCAGGCGGCGGCGCAGCGTGCGGGGATCGAATTGGCGTGGCCGGCACAGGATTCGGCGGTGGCGCCGACACGGACGGTGGGGATCGACAAACCGGCCAACAATGCGGCGGAGACGGCGGCGGGGTTGCTGGCGCCGACGACGATGTACGCGCTGCTCGAGTCGGCGAACCGGCATCGGCTCGGGCGCACGGTGAGTGAGCATGCGCGGGCGGTGGCGCAGTTGTGGGCGCGGTTCTCGGCGGTGGCGGCGGGCAATCGGTTCGCGTGGCAGCCGCAGGAGTTGACCGCCGAGCAGATCGGCACGGTGGGGCCGGAGAATCGGATGATCGCGGCCCCGTATCCGAAGCTCGAGTGCGCGAACCTGACGGTGGACATGGCGTCGGGGTTGATTCTGTGCAGTGTGGCGGCGGCCGAGGCGGCGGGGATCGCGCAGGACAAGTGGGTGTTCATTCACGCGGGCGCGTCGGGCACCGATGAGTGGTTCGTCAGCGAGCGCGCCGAATTGGCGGCTTCCCCGGCGATCGCGGCGCTGGGTGCGGCGGTGCTGGGGCATGCGGGGGTGACGATCGAGGAGGTCGCGCATGTGGATCTGTACGCGTGTTTCCCGGTGGCGGTGCAGATCGCGGCGCGGGAGCTGGGATTGGCGGCCGAGGATCCCAAGCGGTCGCTGACGGTGACGGGCGGGCTGACTTTCGGGGGCGGTCCGGGCAACAATTACGGTGGGCACGCGGTGGCGAGCCTGGTGGGGCGGTTGCGGGCCGAGCCCGGATCGTTCGGGCTGGCCACCTCGCTGGGCTGGTATCTGACCAAGCATGCGATCGGCGTGTATTCGACGGTGCCGCCGCGCACCGGGTTCGCGCATCTGCGGCCGGTGATCGAGCATCCGCCGGCGCGCCCGGCCCGCACCGGGTACGCGGGTCCGGCGGTGGTGGAGGCGTACACGCTGCCCTATGACCGCGACGGCGTCCCGGAAGCGGTGATCTTGAGCCTGCTGACCCCGCAGGGGGCGCGAGTACTGGTGCGCGGCACCGATTCCGGGCTCCTCGCGGCCGCGACCGATCAGGACCTGCTGGGTTTGCCGGTGACCGTCGACGGGGATCAGGTGACGGTCACCGGGCAGCAGCCGGTGCCGTTGCCCGCGCCGCCGCCGGCGCCGGTGCTGGTGGAGCGCCGCGGCCACATCATGATCATCACGATCAATCGGCCGCAGGCCCGCAATGCCGTCGATCTGGCGACCGCGCTGGGCCTCGAGCGCGCCATAGACGCCTTCGACGCCGACCCGGACGCACGCATCGCGATCCTCACCGGTGCGGGCGGATATTTCAGTGCCGGAATGGATCTCAAGGCCGCCGCGCGCGGGGAGGTGCCGGTCACCGAGAAGCGCGGCATCCTCGGCATCATCTCCGTCCCGCCCCGCAAACCGCTCATCGCCGCGGTGGAGGGTCCGGCGCTGGCCGGTGGCTGTGAGCTGGCGCTGGCGGCGGATCTGATCGTGGCCGCCAGCGATTCCATCTTCGGCATTCCGGAGGTCAAGCGTGGTCTGGTCGCGATCGGCGGCGGGGTGCTGCGGTTGTCGCAGCGACTGCCGCGCGCGGTGGCGATGGAGCTGGCATTGACCGGTGACCCGATCACGGCCGAGCGTGCCGCGCAGATCGGGTTGATCAACGAGGTCGCCGCACCCGGTCAGGCATTGGATGCCGCGTTGGCGCTGGCGGAACGGATCGCGGTGAACGCGCCGCTGAGCGTGGATGCCAGCAAGCAGATCATCGAGCAGGCCCCGGACTGGTCGACCAGCGAAGCCTTCGCCCGCCAAGGTCAGGTGGCCGCGGCGGCGGTGTCGTCCGAGGACGCGGGCGAGGGTATGCGCGCCTTCGTGGAGAAGCGGCCGCCGGTGTGGAAGGGCCGGTGAATCCGGTTGCAGCACAGCGTGTCCCACCTGGCGGCACCCACTGTTGATGACGGCCGGGGCGCGCACGCATACTCCGGCACACCAGCGAGGCCCCTCGATGAGTGGCGCGCTGACCGATGTGAGGACTGATGAGATGACGGCTGCGAATTCCCAGGCGCGCGTACGCACCCTGCGACGTGACGGACTGACGCTCTCGGCCCGCCATTTCGGGCCCGCCGACGCGCCACTGGTGCTGCTGCTGCACGGTTTCCCCGATACCCCGCACAGTTTCGACGCGGTGATCCCGGCGTTGCTCGAGGCCGGATATCAGGTGCTGGCGCCGTGGTTGCGCGGCTACACCCGCGAATCGGCCGATCGGCGTGCCCGCTACGACCTGATGGCGGTCAGCGCCGATATCGCTGCCTGGCATCGCGAGCTGGGGTCCCCGCCCGCGCATCTGGTCGGCCACGATTGGGGTGCGTTCGCGGCCACGATCCTGGCCAAGCAGTCCCCGCCGCAGTGGCTTTCCCTGACCCTGCTGGCGATCCCGCCGTTCGGCGACGGCATGCCCGCGGCCGCGCTGCGGTATCTGCCCCGGCAAACCCTGCTCTCCTCCTATATTCCGGTGATGCAGTCGGGTGCGTCCCCGCGGCTGCTCACCCGTGATCACGCGGCGTTCGTGCGGGCGTTGTGGCGGCGCTGGTCACCGGGCTGGGCGTTCACCGACACCGACTTCGCGCCCACCGCGGCGGTGTTCACCGATCCGCTGATGGCGTGGTCGGCGACCCGCTACTACCGTTCCCTGTTCACCGTGCACCGTGCCGCGACCCGCGAATTCCAGCGCCTGCTGGTGGCGCCGTGGCCCGCGCTGCCCACCCTGGCCTTGGCCGGTGCCCGTGACGGCTGCCTGTCGCCGGACCTGCAACGCGTGCTGGCCGAGCGGGCCGGGGCGACCCATGCCTCGATCGCCGGAGCCGGGCATTTCCTGCATGCCGAACGCCCCGGCGAGGTGGCCGCGCATCTGCTGCCCCACCTGCGCGCGGCATCGGTACCGGTCCGCTGAGGGCTGCTCCGGCGGGACGGCTGCCTGCTGATCGTCGCGGCCGCGGCGGTCAATGTCCGCCGTGCCCACCGTTTTCCATGCCCGCGTGATCGGCCGGCATGGTCATCGGTGTCGCCTGCTGGCCGGGGTCCAGGAGCAGGAATTGGCCCATCATGCCCGCGTCCTCGTGGTGCAGCAGGTGGCAGTGGAACATGTACGGGTAGGTGGGGTCGGCGGGGCCGGGGAAATGCATGACGAGTTCGTAGGTGCGGCCGGGTTCGGTGTAGACGGTGTCCTTGAACCCGGCCAGTTCCGGTGGCGGCGGGGCGCCGTCGATGGCGCGGATGCGGAACCGGGTGTCGTGGACGTGGAAATTGTGCGGCCAGTCCTCGAGATTGCGCACCGCCCACACTTCGGTGGCGCCGGTGGTGATGGTCATGTCGATACGGTTCATGTCCATTTTCAAACCGTTGATCATGAACCATTTCAGGTCGAAGGTGCGGTCGACCGCGGCGGCGGTGAGGGCGGCCGGTGCGGCGGTGAGCGCTGCGGGCAGCGCGGGGGAACTGTGCAACCGGGTGCCCGCGCGCAGGGTGAGCACGTCGAAGGTGTCGTCGAACCCGAACCGTTCGGGCCGGTCGATCCCGGCCCGCATGGTGACCGGGAGCGCGCGCAGCACCACCGAGTCGCTCCCGCGCGCCGCGACCACGATCTCGGCGCGCTCGCCGGGACTGAGCGTGATCCGTTGCAGCGCGACCGGTTCGGTCAATAGTCCGCCGTCGGTCGCGACGAGATCGAATCGCCGGTCGTCGGAGAATCCGAGCTGGAACACCCGGCTCGAGGATCCGTTGAGCAGCCGCAACCGCACCCGTTCGGTCCGCACCTCCAGATGCGCGCCACTGATCCCGTTCACCACCATGGTGGTCCCGAGCAACCCGAAACTGTTGCCGCGCCGCTCATCCAGCGTCCCGTCCGCGGTGAGCGTCTTGTCCTGCAGGACGACCGGAATATCGTCCACCCCGTACTCGCGCGGCAGCGGCAAGCCCTCGCTGTCCTCGTCATCGATCAGGAACAAGCCCGAAAGCCCCCGGTACACATGCTTTTCGGTATTGCCGTGCGGATGCGGGTGATACCACAGCGTCGCCGCGGGCTGTTCGATGCGCCAGCTGGGATTCCACTGCCCGCCGGGCGCGATCATCTGATGCGGTCCGCCGTCGCAGGACGCCGGTACATGCATCCCGTGCCAATGCACACTGGTCGCCTCACCGAGAGTGTTGCGCACCGCCACCGCGACGGTCTCCCCGCGCCGCGCCCGCAACGTCGGCCCCAGCATCGCCCCGTTGTATCCCCAGGTGGGCGTGGACTTCCCGGCCACGATCTCCGAATTCCCCGCCTGCACGGTCAACGCGAACCGCCGCACCCCCGCCGCATCCACGCTCCCGTGCTCCACCGGCGGAATCGGCAACGGCCGGGTACCCCCGGAACCGTCCGCAACAGTGGATCCGGCACCCCGTGCACATCCGCCGGCAGCGAACGCGACGGGCAGGGCGGTGGCGGCGACGAGCAGTCGTCGTCTCGAGAGCACGAATTCTCCTCGGGTCGGTGATCCCTCCACCCTCGCCGCCCACCCCCGCCCCCGACTCCCTCCGAGAGGCCGCATCCCAACCCGTTTTCCGGCCCCCAAGCACCTTGCGCACCCTTGCACCCTCTGCTAAAAGCTCACGTTGCCGCTGGTCGGTGCTCGCGAGGCGGTGGGTGTACGCGTCGCAGGGTGGGTGGTTTGTTGGGTTCTCTAGGGTGGATGGGTGCGCTTTCCCCGTGGTTTCCGTGACGTGTGGCAAGCCGGGCGTGTACTGCCATTGGTGGTTACTCCAGTGTTGCTGATGGCGAGCACGTTTCCGGGCGAGTATCGGGTGCCGTTGAGTTATTGGCTGCTGGCGATGTCGGCGGCGATAGTGTTCGCGGTAGGTGGGCGGTGGCCGTTGCCGGTCTCGCTGGTGTTGTCGGGCCTGGCGGTGCCGTTGTTCTTGATTCCGGCGTGGGGTTTGTCGGGGCTGGTGCCGTTTCTGGGAGCGGTGGCGCTGGTGGAGGTGGTGGTGCGGTGCGGGTCGGGCGCGACGGCACTGGCGGCGGTGTGCTGGACGGTTGCGGTCGTGGTGGGCAGGTGGGGTGGGCATTCACCGTCGTTCGGGTTGGTGAGCGCGGTGGTGGAGGCGGGCACGTTCGTGGCGTTGCCGGTGCTGCTGGGGTTGTATCTGCGGGGGCAGCGAGCGTTGACGGCGTCGTTGCGGGCGCGCGCGGCCGAGGGTGAGACGCGGGCGCGGGCCGAGGAGCGCATCGCGCTGGCACGGGAATTGCATGATCTGGTGGCGCATCACATAGCGTCGATCGTGTTGCGGGTGAAGGTGGCCCGGCAGGTGATCGTCGCTGATCCGCCGGTCGCGCAGGTGCTCGACGATGTGGCCGAGACGGCGACCGGCGCACTGGCCGATATCCGGCGATTGCTGGCGGCCTTGCGGGATCCGGCATTGAGCGAGGTGACCTTGGTGGATGCGGCCGCGGTGCGCGGGGAACTGGCGGCGGCGGTGGAGCGGGTGCGCGCGGCGGGATTCACGGTGGAATCGGACCTGTCCGCCCCGGTCGAGGGATTGGATGCGATCGCGCGGCTGACATTGCTGCGGCTGGCACAGGAGTCCCTGACGAATGTCATGAAGCACGCCGACCGCCGCCGCCCGGTGCGAATCACCCTGACTCCCAGCGAATCCGGCATCCGCCTCGAGGTACGCAGCGGCATCCCCGATCGCGATCTGCCCGCCAACACCTCACCACCGACGTTGTCCCGCACCGGACACCCGCCGCTCGGGCACGGCATGGTCGGGATGCGCGAGCGCGCCGAACTCGCCTGCGGCACATTGACCGTCGGCGCGGTCGGCCACGAATGGCAGGTCCTGGCCGACTTACCCACTGCCGCTCCAGCATCGGCTAACGGCGACGTCACTGCCGCAGTCGGTCCCGCCGCGGGTTCGAAGTCCACAACCACAGTCGATTCCGCCGCGAGTTCGGGTGCGGGTTGGCCGCTTTCTTCCGGCGGTGCGCCGACGTCCCCGGCGGGTGGTGTGCGATGACGCGGATTCTGCTGGTGGATGATCAGCGGCTGGTGCGGGCGGGTTTGCGGATGTTGGTGGAGGCGGCGCCGGATCTCGAGGTGGCGGGTGAGGCGGCCGATGGGGTGGCGGCGGTGCGGGCGGCGGCGGAGTTGCGTCCGGATCTGGTGTTGATGGATTTGCGGATGCCGGGTTTGGACGGGGTGGCGGCGACGCGGCAGATCGTGGCGGCGCGTCCGGAGTCGAAGGTGCTGGTGCTGACCACGTTCGACGATGACGAGCATTTGTTTCCGGCGTTGGCGGCGGGTGCGGCGGGGTATCTGGTCAAGGACACCGAGCCGGCGGATCTGCTGGCCGCGATCCGGCGGGTGCGCGACGGTGAGTTGTTGTTCTCACCGTCGCTGCTGCGGCGGCTGGTGGATCGCGCGGTGGCCGCACCGGCGCATCAGCGGGCGCCCGCTGCCGAGTTGACCCCGCGCGAACGCGAGGTATTGCTGCTGGTGGGTGAGGGTTTCGGCAATCAGGAGATCGCCGACCGCCTGCATCTGGGCGTGACCACGGTCAAGAAACATATCGCGCAGTTGATGGACAAGACCGGTTGCGACAATCGCGTCCGCTTGGCCGTCTACGCCGTCGACCACCTGCGCTGACCCCGCACGAGTATCGGCGAAACTGCTTGCGGCAGGCCGGGTTCGGTTCAGGGCAGGCCGAATTGGTTCAGGGCAGGGTGAGCGCGGTGACCGCGGGCGCGAACATGACGTTCTTGATGGCGGTGATGGTGCCCGGATCCTTGACTCCCAGCGGCGCGACGAGCGCGACCGCGGTATCGGTGAGCTCTTCGAGCGGCCCGATGGCGTCCACGATGTCGTAGGCGAGCGCGTCGAGTCCGCCGAAGCGCCGTCCGGTGGTCATCGACGCCACCGCCGCCTTGGGTGCGAGTTTGGCTTGGATGAGCGCGGCCATGCCGGCGGTGAACGGAATCCGGATGTCGGCTTCGGGGAAGCAGAAGAACCCGCGGTCTTCGCGCATGACCCGGAAGTCGTGCGCGATGGCCAGCATGGCGCCCGCCCCGAACGCGTGTCCCGGCAGCGCGGCGACGGTCGGTGTGGGGAAGGTGAGCAGGCGCGCGAACAGCGCGTGTACTTGCGCCACATACCATTCGGCGCGGTCGCCGTGGGCCGAGAGCCAGTCCAGGTCCAGGCCGTTGGAGTAGAACTTGCCGCTGCCGGTGGTGATCAGGGCGTGTGCGCCGTCGGCGAGCACGCTGTCGAGGTGCGTGTTGACCTCGGTGAGGAAGTCAGGTGAGAAACGGTTCTCCTCGTCGCCGAGGTCGAGGACGGCGATCTTGTCGCGGTAGCTCAGGGTGACGGTCATCGGAATTTCCTTCGGTGTTCGGGTGGGGCGAGTGC
This sequence comes from Nocardia yamanashiensis NBRC 100130, assembly GCF_001613325.1. GTDB lineage: Bacteria > Actinomycetota > Actinomycetes > Mycobacteriales > Mycobacteriaceae > Nocardia > Nocardia yamanashiensis. The sequence continues at coordinate 117,969 of NZ_BDCD01000005.1, forward strand.
CGGTGCGGGTCAGGGGTTTCGAGGTGATCGCGGGGCGGGTCCGATCTCGAGGACGGCGCGTACGGCGGCCCGCAGCTGGGTGCGGGCGACCGGGTCGGTGAGGCGGCGGCGGTCGAGCAGTACCGCGGTGGGCAGGTCGACGACGCAGATGGTGAGGGTGTCCACGGCCTGCCGGTCCGCGCGCCCCCACAGGGTGGTGGCCAGTTGTTTGAGCAGATCGATGAGCGCCCGGTCGAGCCGGTCGAGTTCACCGCGCACCTGTTCGGGCAGTTCCGCGCCGAGGAAGTCCCCGCGCCGCACGCTGAACAGCAGCGCCGAGGAGGCCGGATACCGTTCGGTGAACACCACCGGTGCGTCGGCGGCAGCGACCACGGCATCGGCCGGGTCAGTGTGGGTGGCTTGTGCGTCGACCAGTTCGGCTTGCACGTCCAGGAAGCGTCCGGCGGCGCGAATCCAGGTGCGGCCCAGCAGTTCCGCGCGTGAGGTGAAGGTGTGGTAGATCGCCCCGTTGGATGCTCCGGTCGCGGCGGCGACCGCGCGGATGGTGACCGCGGCGGCGCCGGAGCGTACGGCGAGGTCTTCGGCGGCATCGAGGACCGCGTCCGGATCGTGGGTGCGGGGGCGGGGCATACCCGAACCATAACAGAGCAGATGCTCTGTTATCCAGGGCTGGTATCGACGCCGATCGCCCGCGCGCACCCCGCACCCGACGGAGGCTCCCGGGTGCGTCCGGGCGCACCTGCGTGGCTCATGCCGCACAGCTGATGCGCGCGTGCCCGCCGCCGATGTACCGGCGGCGGGCACGATCGAGGTGCCGGATGTCAGCCGGTCACCGCTTCCCCGCTGCCGGGTTCGTGTACTCCGTCGGCGAGCGTGGGGGAGTACATGCGTTCGATCTCGGTGGCGTATTTGGCGGCGATGGGTTTGCGGCGCAGTTTCATGGTGAGGGTGATCTCGTCGCCTCCGGGTTCCCAGAACGCCGGCAGGATGGTGAATCGTTTGATCTGTTCGACGCGGGAGAGTTTCGCGTTCCCGGCCGCGACGCCGCGCGCGATCTCGGCGACCACTTCCTTGTCCACCGCCAGCGCCGCCGCGGACCCGTCGCTGAGATGGTGTTGTGCCGCATAGGGTTGTGCGGTTTCGGCGTCGATGACGATGAGCGCGGTGTTGTAGGGGCGTGCGTCCCCGATGGTGGCGATGGCTCCGATCAGCGGGGTGGCGGCTTTGATGCTGTTCTCGATATTGGCCGGGGACATGTTCTTGCCGCCGGCGTTGATGATGAGTTCTTTCTTGCGGTCGACCACGCGCAGGTAGCCGTCGGTGTCTTCGGTGATGATGTCGCCGGTGTGCAGCCAGCCGTCGGCGTCGAGCGCGTCGCGGGTTTTGCCGGGTTCGTCGCGGTAGGCGCGCATGACCAGTGGTCCGCGCACCAGGAATTCCCCGTCTTCGGCGATGCGTGATTCCAGCCCCGGCAGCAGTTTGCCGACCGTGCCCAGTCGTGCGGTCTGTGGCGGGCTGACGCTGGCGATGCAGGTCAGCTCCGACATCCCCCACACTTCGGAGATGGGGATGCCGAGCCCGTAGAAGAACCCGAGTGTTTCCGGCGGGATCGGCGCGGCCCCCGACAGCGCCCATTTCACTTGATCCAGGCCGAGTTTGGCGCGCAGCTTGGACAGCACCGCCGCGTCGGCTTTCGCCCATTCGGCGGCTTGCACCTCATCGAGGGCCGCCCCGGCCAGTTGCGCGACGGCTTTGCGTCCGGCCACGTCAAGGGCCCATTGGAGTCCGGCTTTGCGGGTGGGGTCGGTTTCGCTGGCGACGGAGAATTCCACGGCCGCTTTGAGTTTCTCCCACACCCGCGGCACCGCACCCCAGATGGTGGGGTGCACGTCGGCCAGGGCGGCGGGCAGTTGGGTGCGGTCGGGTACGACGGTGATCTGGGTGCCGTAGTACTGGTGCAGGTAGAGCGCGGTGACCCGGTCGGCCATGTGCGCGGTCGGCAGGAAGGAGGTGATGCGGTCACCGAATTCCACGGGCATGACCGAGGCGTAGGCGTGGCATTCGAAGGCGAGGTTGGCGTGGGCGATCTCCACGCCTTTGGGGTTGCCGGTGGTGCCGGAGGTGTAGCAGAGGGTGACGATATCCTCGCCCGTGACCGCCTGCCAGGCGGCGTCGAAGTCGAAGTCCTTGCGCCCCAACGCGATCAATTGCGCGACGCTGAGCGTGCCGGGTACGGCGCGGTCGACGCACACGATGGTTTCGATGGGCACCCCGCTGGCGCGCACCCGCTCGACGTAGTGGGCTTCGCAGATGACGATCCGGTTGCCCGCATTGGTGAACACGTATTGCAACTGTTCGGCCGAGAGCGTGTTGTACACCGAGAAGGAGGTGGCGCCGGTGTGCTGGGCGCCGACTTCCAGGGGATAGAACTCGACCCGGTTGGCCATCATCAACGCCACGGTGTCCCCGCGCCCGACCCCGAGCGCCGCCAGTCCGGCCGCGACGGCTTTCACCTGCGCGGCGTATTCACCCCAGCTCAATTCCACCTCGCCGCCGATCGCGCGTACCGCGATCGCGTCCGGGTCGATCGCGGCCACGCGCTGAAAGGCCGCACAGGAGGTCATCGGTTCACTCATCGCAGTTCTCGTTCCACTCCACCACCAGGTTCAGCACCGACGGTAGAGCCGCGCCCGCCCCCGTACCCGCCGAATCCGGAGATTGCCGCAACCGCCGGTCACGGTTGCCCGTTCGGGCGGACGAGGGCCAGGATTTCGCTCAATTGGGTGATCAGGCCCGCCAATCCGAGGGTGTCCCCGCCGATCTGCACCGATTTCAGCTCCGCCGGCGCCGGCAACGCGTGCACGATCTTGGGCAGTGCTTCCACCAGTTGCGCTTGCACGGTGCTCGCGCTGCGCTGATTGGCGTTGTCGATGCCGAGGCGTTCGCGTTCGATCCCCAGCAGTGCCTCCTCGTGTGCGGCCCGGGCGCGGGCGTGGGTGAGGGCGAGTTCGGCGTCGACCTGCAGCCGCCGCAATTCCTGTGCCAGGCGGGCGTTCTCGGCGCGTTCGCCGTGCTGTTCGCGTTCGAGCCGCAATGCCGTCAATGCCGCCTGTTGCGCGAGTTCGGCGACGGTGGCCGCGTCGTCGTGTTCGCGGGTGGTGCGCCGCAATTGTTCGGCCGATTCGCGATCGAAGCGGGCGGCTTCGTGCCGGGCCCGCAGGTCGGCCAGTTCGCGTTCGTTCTCGATGCGCTGCTGTTCGCTGGTGCGCGCGGCCGCCATCTCGCGGGCGGTGACGGCTTGCTGGGCGTCGAGTTCGGCCAGGCGCGCCACCCGGTTCTGTTCGCTGCGGTAGGGCTTTTGCAGGTTCTCCCACAACGTGTTCGAGCTGACGACCGCTTCTTTGATCTGCACGGTCACGATCCGCAAACCCAGTCCGCGATCGGCGCGCCCGTCCCCGTCCCCTTCGGCGACGGTGCGCAGCCGGGCGGTCAATTCCTCGATGATGGGTTGTTTGTCGCTGAGCACATCACGCACCCCGAGGGTGGACACCTTGTCCTTGATGGCGGCCTCGGCCTGCTCCCGCAATTGCACGTTCACCAACCGCACCGGATCCTGCGCGTCGGAGAAATCGAGTTTGCGGTAGGCGGTGGCGAAATCGTCGATGATCCACTGCACGTACCCCTGCACCAGCACGCCCTGCAATTCCGAGCAAATGCAGTAGGCGTTGATCAGGATCGTCTGGATCGCGCCCGGCACCACCAGGTACGAGTCGGTGGCCGGGTTGAACCGGAACGACACCCCCAGCCCGATGTGCAGGGGTTCGCTGCGTCCGCGCCGGGTGTGCACGACGAACGCGTTGGGCGGCACCAGCACCGTGCGCCACCGCCAGAACCCGCTCACCCGCACATCCACCGGCCCCTGCACCGGTGTCTCCCGCGCGGGCCCGACCCGGTTGGCGCGCTTGGCCATCACCCCGCGCCCGCTCCCCGCCGGCCCCGACCCCGCCAACTCCTCCTCCAGCACCGCCTGCTGCGCCACCACCTGATCGAGATACGAATTGCTCTTGGTCGCCATGCCCGGCACGCTACCGCTCCCCACCGGCCCCGCCCACACCTTTTCGATCCTCCGGAATCCGTTCCGCCGCAACACTGTTCGAGCGATCGCCCGGCAACCGTCGCGATCCCCGGAAGCGGTATCCGAACGCTGTCGCCCGCCGGCTTCCGTCCTAAGGGACTGTTAGGAAACCCCGAGACCTCTTCAACCGGCGTGTGTCGCCCGCCACAGTGGGTGCGGATGCGATGAGGCATCACGCTAGTGAAGGAGAACCCAGTGACAGCAACAGCGCCGGGCGGGGAACGCCGGGTCGTCGCGAACGTGTTGCGCGGCTCGATCGGCAATCTCGTCGAATGGTACGACTGGTACGTCTATGCGGCGTTCAGCGTGTATTTCGCCAAAGCGTTCTTCCCCGAAGGGGATGCAACGGCACAGTTGCTGTCCACCGCGGCGGTGTTCGCGGTCGGATTCCTGATGCGGCCCATCGGCGGCTGGGCATTGGGCCGCTACGCCGACCGGTTCGGGCGGCGCTCGGCGCTGACGCTGTCGGTGACGGTGATGGCGGCCGGATCGCTGCTGATCGCGGTGACACCGAGCTTCGCCACCATCGGATTGGCGGCGCCGGTGATCCTGCTGCTGGCGCGGCTGCTGCAAGGATTGTCGGTGGGCGGGGAGTACGCGACCAGCGCCACCTACCTGTCGGAAGTGGCCTCGGCGGGACGGCGCGGGTTCTATTCCAGCTTCCAGTACGTGACCCTGGTCGCCGGACAGCTGATCGCGCTCGGTGTGCAGATCGTGCTGCTGCAGTTCCTGACCAGCGCGCAAATGTACGCCTGGGGCTGGCGGATCCCGTTCGTGATCGGCGCGGGCGCGGCCATCGTGGTGATGTGGCTGCGACGCGGCATGGACGAATCGGAATCCTTCCGCAGCGAATCCGCGCGCACCGGAAGCGATGCCGCGCAAGGCAAGTCGGGGCAGGGGTCGCTGAAGGTGCTGCTGCGGTATCCGCGCGAATGCCTGCTCGTGGTCGGTTTGACCCTCGGCGGCACGGTCGCGTTCTACACCTACACCACCTACATGCAGAAATACATGGTCAACACCTCCGGCATCGCCAAATCGACGGTGGCGTGGATCAACTTCGTGGCACTGCTGGTGTTCGTGGTGCTGCAACCCCTCGCCGGTGCGCTCTCGGACCGGATCGGGCGGCGCAAACTGCTCATCGCGTTCGGAGTGGCGGGCACGGTGTGCACGGTGCCGATCATGACCATCCTCGGGCACACCACCTCCGCGATCCCGGCATTCCTGCTCATGCTGACCGCGCTGGTCATCATCACCGGCTACACCTCGATCAACGCGATCGTGAAAGCCGAACTGTTCCCCACCCGCATCCGCGCCCTCGGGGTCGGGTTGCCGTACGCGCTGACGGTGGCGATCTTCGGCGGCACGGCGGAGATGATCGCGCTCGCGTTGAAGAAGGCCGGGCACGAATCGCTGTACTTCTGGTACGTGTCGGGCTGCATCCTGATCTCGCTGCTCACCTACTTCTTCATGCGGGAAACCTCCGCGGATTCGGCGATCGACGCCGAAGCGCAGGCGGCGCGGGCCGGTGACGAGGTCGCGGCGGTGACGGTCGAGAAGGTCGCGGCACGCTGAGCGGCGGGCCGGGGTGGGCTTGACGGCACCCCGGCGTCAGGATTCGTCCGGGCCGTCCTGGAACGACAGGCCGTCCCGCTGTTCGAGGAAGACCCGAACGGCGGGACGGCCTCCGCCGATATCGTCGCCCGGCGTGCCGACGCCGGGCGACCGTCCATACCCCCGAGCCCGGTGACCAGTCGGTTTCGATTGCAGGAGAGAATCAGCCCATGCGTTTGGCGGTGGTCGAAGACGATGACGGGGTCGGGGACGCGCTCGTCGAAGCGTTCACCGCGCGCGGCCATCACACCGATCGGATGCGGCGCGGGACGGATCTGCTGACCGCGCATCGCGGCTACGACGCGGTGGTACTCGATCTCGGCTTGCCCGACGCGGACGGGTTGACGGTGCTGCGGCAGCTGCGAGAAGTGAGCACGGTCCCGGTGGTCATCCTGACCGCGCGCAGCGACGAACGCTCCATCGTGCGCGGATTGCGCGGCGGCGCCGACGATTACGTGGTGAAACCGCCCCGGATCGCCGAACTGCTGGCACGCATCGAGAACGTGACGCGCCGCCATCTCGCCGTCTCGGCGCCGGCGAGCCAGCGCATCGTGCAGACCGGGGATGTGCGAGTCGACCTCGAAGCGCGCCGGGTCGAGATCGCGGGAATCCCGGTGACATTGACCGCCAAGGAATTCGAACTCGTCGAAGCGCTGGTGGAACGCCCGGGAGCGGCGGTCTCACGGCAGCAGTTGATGGATCGCATCTGGGGCGATGCGTTCGTGGCGGTCTCACGCACCCTGGACGTGCACATGACCGGGCTGCGCGCCAAGCTCGACCGGCCGGGACTGATCACCACCATCCGCGGCTACGGCTACCGCTGGGGCGAATGAGCGGTGCGTCGCCGGCTGCTGACCGCCTTGACCGTGTTCGCCACCCTCGCGGTGCTGGCGTTCGCAGTACCGCTGTGCCTGACCGCCGCGACCAGCCGCACCCAGCAATTGGCCGGCGACCGCATCGGTGACGCGGACCGGTTCGCGGCCCTGGCGGTCACGGCGGGCGCGCTCGGCGACAATCGGGGCTTGGCGGCGGAGGTGAACCGGTACCACGACCTGTACGGGGAACCGGTGCTGGTGGTGGATGCGCGCGGGCTGCCGATCGTGAACGCGGGAGTCGATGCCGCCGATCCGGCGATCGCCGCCGCGGTGGCGGCCGCCCGCCGCAATCAACGCCCCGCCACCCCGGCGCGGCTCTTGCCGTGGGGGCCTTCGACATTGCTGATCGCCCGGCCGGTCGGCAGTGACGTGCATGTCGACGGCGCGGTCCTGATCACCGTGTCGACCGCTCGCGCACGCACCGACATCGCGCGGGTGTGGGCGATCGTGGCATTGGGCGCACTCGCCGCCATGGCCGTGTTCACCGCACTCGCGCTGATCCTGTCGCGCTGGGTGCTTCGCCCCCTGGCCGGGCTGTCGGCGGCGGTGGCGGGATTGACCGCGTCGCTACCCAAACCTCGCACCACCGCCGCCATGACACGCCGGCACGGTGGCCCGCCCGAACTGCGTGCCGTCGCCGAATCGGTCGACACCATGGCCCTGGCCGTCCGGGATTCCGCGGCCGCGCAACGCCGCCTGGTCGATGACACCGCGCACGCGATGCGGAATCCGCTCGCCGCGTTGACCATCCGCCTCGATTCCCTCGAGCCCGCGATTCCCGCGACCGCGGCCGCCACCTTCCACGGAGCGACCCGCGAAGTGGAGCGACTCACCGCGCTGCTCGACGACCTGCTGACCCTCGCGGTCGCGGAAGGCAATGCGGTCACACCGGCCCGCCGGGTCGAACCCTGCGATGTGCGCGCGGTCGCCGCGGACCGGATCGACGCCTGGCACACGGCTTTCGACCAAGCCGGTATGACGCTGTCACTCGAAGGCACAGTCCCGGCTGCCGATCGCCGCGACGGGCAGACAGACAGCAGGTACGAACTTGCCGGGCAGGAGGCCGACAGGCACAGACTCGCTGACCGCACAGGCAACGGACACGGTCCCGCCGACCACGCAGGCAACGGACAGGGGCTCGCCGGCCGAGCAGGCGAGCGGCACGGTCTCGCTGGAAGGACAGGCGCCGGGCACGGTTCTGTCGAACGAGCCGACGAGGGCCAAGGTCTCCCTGGCTCCAGCAGTGAGGCCGTGTCCAGTGTCCCCGCCGATGTGCTGGCACAAATCCTGGATGTGGCACTGAGCAATTCGTCCCGCTACGCCGGCCCCGGCGCGCACACCCGCATCACGGTCACCCCGGCACCGGGCGAGGTCACGATCATCGTGGCCGACGACGGTCCCGGCGTACCCGACAGCGAGCTCGCCGACCTCACGACCCGCTTCTTCCGGGGCAGCACCGCCCACGGGATCGGCGGTTCCGGTCTCGGGCTGCCAATCGCGGCGGCCCTGGTGAAATCCGTACACGGCCGCCTGGCAGTCGAGCCGGTGACACCGCACGGGCTGGCAGTGATCATCGGTCTGCCGGTGGGGGAGAGCTCATGAGCGGCGACCAATCGGCTGCCATGTCCGCAGCTTCCGGCATTCCCACCGGTTCCGGTACCCGCCTGCTGTCACGGCGCGGATTCCTGCGCTCCGGAACAGCTTTCGCCGCGCTGGCCGGGTTGGCGGGCCCGCTGGGGCTCACCGCCTGTTCCGATGATTCCGCCCAGTCGCCGGTGCGGCTGGCGGCGGGGGAGGTGGGCGGCTTCTATCACGCGTTCGCGCAACAACTTTCACGTATCGCCGCATCGACGGGGCTGCGTATCGATGTCATCGCCACCGCGGGCTCGGTCGACAATCTGGCCCTCCTGTCACGCGGCGAAGCCGACACAGCCTTGATCCTGGCCGATTCCCTCGACGACAACCCCGACCCGCCACCGGCCATCGGCCGCGTCTACGAGAACTACCTCCAACTCGCCGTCGCCGCCACCGGCCCCCTCACCACCCTCGCCGACCTGCGCGGCACACGCGTCAACCTGGGCGCATCCGGATCCGGCGCCACCCACACCGGCGAAAAACTGCTCCTGGCCGCCGGTCTCACCCGCACCGACGTCACCATCAGCCACTTACCGCTACGAGACGCTGTCACCGCCCTCACCACCGACCGCCTCGACGCCCTCCTGTGGGCCGGCGGCGTCCCCACCCCCGCCCTGGCCGACCCCGCAATCCGCCTACTGGATCTCACCGGCCTGGCCGACCCGATGCGCGACCGCTTCGGCTACCTCTACGACCCGGTCCTCATCCCCGCCGGCACCTACCCGAACTCCCCACCCGTACACACCATCGGCGTCGCGAACCTGCTCATCGCCAGCCCCAGCCTGCCCGACACCACCGCCGCCGCCCTCACCGAACTGCTCCTCACCCACCCCGATTCCCTGGTACCGGCCGAAGCAGCAGGCACCCAGTTCCTCGAGGCCCGCTCACTCATCGGCACCGGTGTCGCACCCCTGCATCCGGGCGCGATGGGCGTATATCGCCGCAATCACGGATGACCGGACACCAGCCCTTATTCCGTCACTGTGACGAATAATGTTGGGGGAGTACAGGAATCGCAGGGGAGAGGCCCCACCCATTGCGATGAACGCCCCACCCCACGCTAGCTCAGCCCCGATCATGCAGCACCCACCGAACGACAGAACGGCAACACATACCGTGCCGTCGGTCTGATACGCGTCCAAATGCATATACACCGTGGCGATGGACAGGTACGCGGTCACCACATCCCTTGCCAGACCGTCGAATATTCCGTCACAGTGACGTATCAAGGGTGAAGATCCGGGCCACAGGGGAGCGGCAGCCGAACCTCCAATCAGCCCCAATCCAGCCAACCACCCAGAACAGGAATATTTCCACCAAAGGGCCGCTGGAACGAAAAATAAACTCCCGCACCGATTTACACCATCCTGCAGCCTCCAACAGCAGCACACACACCAACCAATACAGAAGTCACGGCCTGGCAGCAGAACTCACCGAACAGTCACCGAATCCATCTGCAATACAACAGTTTTCCCCGCTCCAGCCCCCGCCGTAAATATGCCGATAATCAACACTATGTCAAGTTGACCTCCCGTAACTGACGGCACGTTCTGCGATGGCTCGGGCCAAGCGAAACCCACTGTGTATGAAGTGCTATCAGCGCGCACGCCGCTCGCGGCAAGGGCCGACGGAAGCACGCCGCGCCAACCTGTGGGCCAAATACCGAATCACTCCTGAGCAATACGATTCCATGCGCCTGGCTCAGTGTTACCGCTGCGCGATCTGCGGCATCCATGAGGACGAGATCGAGGTGTCGGGGGTCGGCGGCAGACCGCGGCAGGACGGCGTACCCATTATCAAGTCTCCCCTATCGGTCGATCACGATCATGCCGATGGCGCTGTGCGTGGGCTGCTGTGCCCGTCATGCAATCTGGGTCTGGGGAAGTTCGGCGACGATACGGCTCGGCTCGCGTCGGCGATCGCCTACCTGAATCGGTTCGGCGGTTCCTCGTGAATGGTGTTCGGCTGCATCCGATAGTCAGCGTTGGAAGGATCGGCGGTAGGTCATGGGGGTTACGCCTACCTCGCGGATGAAATGGTGGCGGAGGTTGCCGGCGGTGCCCATGCCGCAGAGTTGGCTGATGCGCTCGATGGGGAGGTCGGTGGATTCGAGGAGTTGGCGGGCGCGGGACAGGCGGGCCGAGTGCAGCCAGCGTAGTGGTGTGGTGCCGGTGGATTCGGTGAAGCGGCGGGCCAGGGTGCGGGTGCTGAGGCCGGCGGTGCGGGCGAGTTGGGTGACGGTGAGTTGCTGGTCGAGGTTTTCGGTGGCCCATTGCAGGACGTGTCCGAAGCCGTCGCTGCCGGAGCGTGGCATGGGCTGTTCGATGAATTGGGCCTGTCCCCCGGCGCGGTGGGTTTGCACGACCATGCGGCGCGCGACCTGGTTGGCGACGTCGGCGCCGAGGTCGGTGCGGACCAGGTGCAGGCACAGGTCGATGCCGGCGGTAACGCCCGCGCTGGTCAGGACGTCGCCGTCGTCGACGTAGAGCACGGACGGGTCGAGGCGGACCTGCGGGTATCGGGTGCGCATGAGGTCGGCGTAGCGCCAGTGTGTGGTGGCGGGGCGCCCGTCGAGCAGGCCCGCGGCGGACAGGGCGAACGCGCCGGTGCACAGTGACACGATTCGCGCTCCGCGGGCGTGTGCGGTCAGGAGTGCGTCGTTGAGCCGGGGGTCGACGATGTCGGCGGCGATGTTGTCGGGGTTGAGGCCGGGCACGATCACGATGTCGGCGTCGTGCAGGGCGTGCAGGTCGTAGGGGGTGTCCAGGACGAAGCCGTGGGTGATCCGGGTCTCCCCCGGGTCGGCGGCGCACATGCGCAGCTCGTACCACGGGTCGGCGATGTCGAGGCGCTGGATGCCGAATACCTGTGCGGCGATGGACATCTCCAGCATGGGCATGCCGTCGGTGACGGCGACCGCGACGATTCCGGGGGTGCTCACTCCACCAGAGTACTGGCAGAATTTTCATCAAGGTGGTCATTTTTGCCACTCGTGGGTGTGCGGCTGCGCGATCAGGCTGAATCTTGTGATTAGGACTGAAGTTTCGGGCCGCGCGCGGCTCCCCCGCCCGGTGGCTTTCGGCTTGGCCGCGACGGTGATCGGGTTCTGTTTGGCGGCCTCGGCGGTACCGTCGCCGATCTACAAGCTGTATGCGACGACCTGGCGGCTGGACACCTCGACGGTGACATGGATCTATGCCACCTATTGTTTCGGTGTGCTGGCGTCCCTGCTGATGCTGGGCCGTGTCTCCGATGCGGTGGGCCGGCGTCCGGTGATCGCGGCGGGACTGGCGGGGTTGACGGCTTCGATGGTGTTGTTCGCCTGCGCTTCCGGTGTCGGGTGGCTGTTCCTGGCGCGAGCGGTGCAGGGTTTGTCGACGGGCATTGTGATCAGTGCCGCGGGTGCGGCGCTGCTGGAGCTGTATGACGGTGCGGATCCGGCGCGGGCGGGCTTGTACAACGTGGTGGCCAGTTCGCTCGGCGTCGGTTCCGGTGGGCTGGTCGGCGCGCTGCTGGTGCAGTACGGCCCGTCTCCGATGGTGACGCCGTTCGTGCTGCTGGCCGTGCTCGCGGCGCTGTTGCTGGCGGGCAGTGTGCTGATGCCGGAGACGGTGGTGTCGCGCAGTGGTTTCCGGATCACCGCGCCGGGGGTGCCGCGGGCGGTGCTGGCCCCGTTCACGGTGGCGGGTTTGGCGATCGCGTGCGCGTGGTCGATCATCGGGCTGTTTCTGGGTCTGGTCGGGGCGATCGTCCCGAGCCTGCTGCACACCGGCAGTTATCTCCCGGCGGGTGTGGCGATTCTGGTGATGGGCGGCGCGGGCACGGCGGCGGCGATCTCGACCCGTCAGCGCACGCCGGCGTCCCAGATCGGGTGGGGTATGGCGATCATGTCGGCGGGCATTCTTCTCTTGGCGGTGTCGGTGACCGGTAGTGGTTCGGCGGCGGCGTTCCTGTGCTCGGGGGTGGTGATCGGATTCGGTATGGGCAGTGGGATGTTCGGTGCGCTGCGCCTGCTGGGTGCGGCCGCCCCGCCGGATCATCGCGCGCAGGTGATCGCGGCGTTCTACCTCGTGGCCTATGCGGCCATTTCCTTGCCCGCGATCGCCGCGGGGTACACCGCCCGTCATCTGGGCGCCGCGCCGACGATCCAGCTCTTCGGCGCCGGCATCGTCGTCGTCTCCCTCGCGACGCTGGCGCTGGCTCGCCGCAGGGCGCGCTCGGACACTACAAGCGCCGGGCGAAGCTTCGTCGCTTCCTCCAAATGAACGGTGGCCGAACGACTCGAGCATGGTTGGTTGAAACGGCTCCACTCAAGACTTGAATGAGTCATACTTCGGGATATGTCCAGTAGTTCGGACTTCGAGCGGATGCTGCGTGCGGCGTCGTTGCGGGTGACAGCGCCGCGCGTCGCCGTACTGAGCACCGTGCACGCGAACCCGCATGCCGACACCGACTCGATCCTCACCCAGGTGCGCGGCGTGCTGGGCACGGTGTCGCATCAGGCCGTGTACGACGTGTTGCGGGTGCTGACGGCGGCGGGATTGTTGCGCCGGATTCAGCCCATGGGTTCGGTGGCCCGGTACGAGACCCGGGTCGGGGACAACCATCACCATCTGGTGTGCCGTTCCTGCGGGACCATCACCGATGTCGATTGCGCCGTCGGCGAGGCCCCCTGTCTGACCGCTTCGAACGACAACGGGTTCGTCCTGGACGAAGCCGAGGTCATCTATTGGGGCCTGTGCCCCGAATGCTCGAAAACGCAAGTGCCGCAGTCGTGATCGCAGCCCGATCGCACTACTCCCCCGAAAGGAACCGCCGTGTCTGTTGAACACCCGCCCATCGGAGAGGCCAGCACGGAACCCGCCGCGGGTTGCCCCGTGACGTCCCGCCTCAAGCCGCCGACCGAGGGTGGCAGCAACCGGGACTGGTGGCCCGACCAGGTCAATCTGAAGATCCTGCAGAAGAACCCGGACGTCATCAACCCCCTGGGCGCCGACTTCGATTACGCTGCCGCGTTCAACAGCCTGGATCTGGCGGCGGTGAAGGCCGATATCGAAGCGGTCATGACCACCTCGCAGGACTGGTGGCCCGCCGACTTCGGGCACTACGGGCCGTTCTTCATCCGCATGGCCTGGCACGCCGCCGGCACCTACCGCATCCAGGACGGGCGCGGCGGCGCGGGCGCGGGCATGCAGCGCTTCGCTCCCCTGAATTCCTGGCCCGACAATGCCAGCCTGGACAAGGCGCGCCGGCTGCTGTGGCCGGTGAAGCAGAAGTACGGGCAGAAGATCTCCTGGGCCGACCTGATCGTGTACGCCGGTAACGTCGCCCTGGAATCGATGGGCTTCGAAACCTTCGGGTTCGGTGGCGGCCGCGTCGACCAGTGGGAGCCCGAGGAGGACGTGTACTGGGGTCCCGAGCACACCTGGCTCGGCGATGAGCGCTACAGCGGCACCCGCGACCTGGAAAACCCCCTGGCCGCGGTGCAGATGGGCCTGATCTACGTCAATCCCGAAGGCCCCAACGGCAATCCGGATCCCCTCGCGGCCGCGGTCGATATCCGTGAGACGTTCGCGCGGATGGCGATGAACGATGTGGAGACCGCGGCGCTGATCGTGGGCGGGCACACCTTCGGCAAGACCCACGGCGCCGGCCCGGCCGATCACGTCGGCCCCGAGCCCGAAGCCGCCCCGTTCGAGGAGCAGGGCCTGGGCTGGCGCTCCAGCTTCGGCACCGGTGTCGGCAAGGACGCCATCACCTCCGGGCTCGAGGTCACCTGGACCCCGACCCCGATCACTTGGGACAACTCGTTCCTCGAGACCCTCTACGGCTACGAGTGGGAGCTGACCAAGTCCCCCGCCGGCGCCAACCAGTGGACGCCGAAGGACGGCGGCGGCGCGGGCACCGTCCCGGACGCGCATGTCGCGGGCAAGACCATCGCGCCCGGCATGCTCACCACCGACCTGTCGATGCGGTTCGATCCCATCTACGAGCAGATCACCCGCCGCTGGCTCGAGCATCCCGAAGAGCTGGCGCAGGAGTTCGCCAAGGCCTGGTACAAGCTCACCCACCGCGATATGGGCCCGGTGGTGCGCTACCTGGGCCCGCTGGTGCCTTCGGAGACGCTGCTGTGGCAGGACCCGATCCCGGCCGTCGATCACGAGCTGATCGGCGCGGCCGAGATCGCCGACCTCAAGTCCCGCCTCCTGGCCTCCGGTTTGACCGTGGCGCAGCTGGTTTCGACCGCGTGGTCGGCGGCGGCCTCGTTCCGCGGCAGTGACAAGCGCGGTGGCGCCAACGGCGGCCGGGTGCGTCTGGCCCCGCAGTCGGGCTGGGAGGTCAACTCCCCCGACGAGCTCGCGCAGGTCGTGCGCACGCTGGAAGGCATTGCCGAACAGTTCAATTCCGAGCAGACCGGCAATGTGCGGGTCTCGTTCGCGGATCTGGTGGTGCTGGGCGGTGTCGCGGCCGTGGAGCAGGCGGCCAAGGCCGGCGGTGTCGAGATCGAGGTGCCGTTCGCGCCCGGGCGCACCGACGCCACGCAGGAGAACACCGATGTGGAGTCCTTCGCGGCGCTCGAGCCGACTTCCGACGGGTTCCGCAACTACCTGGGCAAGGGTCACCGGCTGCCGGCGGAATATCAGCTGGTGGATCGGGCGAACCTGCTGACGCTGTCCGCGCCGGAGATGACCGTGCTCGTCGGTGGCCTGCGGGCACTCGGCGCCAATCACGGTGGTTCGCAGCAGGGTGTGCTCACCTCGACCCCGGGTGTGCTCACCAACGACTTCTTCGTGAACCTTCTCGATATGGCGACCGAGTGGAAGCCGTCGGCCGCCGATGACGGCAGCTACGAGGGCGTGGACCGGGCCACCGGCAAGACCCTGTGGACCGGCAGCCGTGTCGATCTGCTGTTCGGGTCGAACTCGCAGCTGCGCGCCATCGCCGAGGTGTATGCCACCGATGACGCCAAGCCGAAGTTCGTGGCCGACTTCGTCAAGGCGTGGGACAAGGTGATGACCCTGGATCGCTTCGATCTGGCCTGACCGCTCCCCCGTGCGCCCCGCGAACCAACACCTGGTTCGCGGGGCGCACGGCGTTTATCGGGCCGGTTTCTGCGGCCACCGCACATCGGCGACCAGACCGTAGTGATCGCTGGCGAGGATGCCGGTGAGCGGTTCGTGGAAGGCCAGATCGACCTCGAGCAGCCGGCCCGCGCCCTCGGGCCGCAGGAACGGATCCCCCACCAGCACATAGTCGATGCGTTGCGGCGGCACGTTCAGGAACCGCGCCTGCGGATTGGTCAGCGGGTCCATGGTGCGCCCGGCCTCACCGGGCCGCAGCGTCGACCACGCGTCCACGTAATGGGTACTGCGACCCTCGATGACGGCATTGGCGTTCAGGAACCGCATCTCGTCGGATTCGGGTTTGGCGTTGAAGTCCCCGCACAGGATCGGCGGCAGCGGCGTGCTGGCCGGTTCGTGGCGGGCGCGGATGGCCTCGTCGATCGCCAGCACCTGCCGCACCCGCTGATAGGCCTGCGCGGGCGGCGGCGCGAGATGGGTACTGAACACATCCGCCCCGCCGGTGCGGGCGTAGAGCAGTTCGGCCTGCATGGTCCAGGACGGGTGCGGGTCCGGCGGGGACGGATCGACCGGTAGCGCGATCACTTCGTGCCGGTCGATGGGCCAGCGGCTCAGCACCGCCGATCCGAAGCGCAGGGTCGGGCGGTCGGGCAGGAACGGCAGCGGGTATCCGCCGAAACACCAGTGCCAGTGCACTTGCGGTGCGTTCTCGACCAGCCAGGCGGCGGTATTGCTGCCGGGTTCGGCGGTGTCCTCCCATACTTCCTGCAGGCACACCAGGTCCGGGTCGAGCCGGTCGAACCAGGCCAGGATCTCCTGCCGTCGCCGCTCCCAGTGCGGTTCCAGCAGCGATCCCATGTTCAGCTGCGCGATCCGCAGCACTCCCGCCTGCGCCATACCGGTTCCTTCCTACGGTCCAGCCCTCGAGACTAGGCGCTCGCGGCGGGTGTGTGCGAGCGAAATGCGTATGGGCCGTGCGGTTCTCGGCGAGCGAACATTCCCCGACAGAAACTGAAACTTGTTCTAGTGTGGAGCGGGTGGAGATCACATACGAAAGCACCCGGCGGGAAATCCGCACCGACCACGGCATCCTGCGCTACCACGAAGCCGGCGACGGACCCCCGCTCATCCTGCTGCACGGCTCCGGCATCGGCGTCACCGGCTGGCGCAACTACCGCGGCAACCTCGGCGTCCTTGCCGAGCACTTCCACTGCTACGCACTCGAATTCCCCGGCTTCGGCGTCAGCGACCCCGTCCCCGGACACCCGGTCCTGACCGCCGTCGACTCCGTCATCTGGTTCATGGACGCCCTGGGCCTGCAATCGGCCGCCCTCATCGGCAATTCCATGGGCGGCGTCGTCGCGGTCAATGTCGCCGTCAAACACCCCGACCGGGTGGAGAAGATCATCTCCATCGGCGGGGTCGGCACCGGACTGTTCGGCCCCACCCCCAGCGAAGGCACCCGGCTGCTGCAGCAGTTCGCCGACGCCCCCAGCCGAGACGGGCTGCTGCGCTGGCTCGAATGCATGGTCTACGACCCGAAGATGCTCACCGACGACCTCATCGAGGAACGCTGGAAAACCGCCGAGCATCCCGAATCGCATGCCGCGCTCAAAGCCATGTACGGGTCGGAAGCCTTTGCCATCCAACAGCAATTCCTCACCAACTCCCACACCCCGCCCTACTGGGCGCTGCTGCATCAGGTCAAATGCCCGACCCTGCTGGCCTGGGGCGCCGACGACCGGCAATGCCCCCTCGACATGGCCCTGGTACCGCTGCGCGTCATCCCCGACGCGGAACTGCACGTGTTCCCCAAATGCGGGCACTGGGTCATGTACGAAGCCAAGCAGGCCTTCGAACGGGTGAGCCTCGAGTTCCTACAACGCTGAAACCATCCGGGGCGGTGACAGCACCGCCCCGCAAGCGCCTCAGCGGCGGGCGAACACGGCCTCGTGACAGGCGGTCAGCAGCGCCACCAGCTCCTGGCCCTCCGCCTCGTCCAGCACCGCGAACACCGGCAGGCTCAGCTCGTCGGTGAGCGCCTCGGCCTGCATCCAGCGGCCCTTCAACTCGGGGGTGATATCCTCGAACGGTTCCGCCCAGCCGTAACTGCGCGCCTGATCCGGACCCGACGCCAGCGGCGAACCCGCGATCAGCACCGCCTGCAACGGCGTCAGACCGCTCGCGCGCACCGCCATCAGATGCAGACCGCCGCGCAGCTCCCGCAACGCCTGAATCAGGTGCAAAATCCGCGCCGGGGCGTCCTGCGCCCGCGGCAGCGCCCGCCAGCCCGCGAACAACGGCACCCCCGCCGGATCCGCCGCCGACACCACCTTCTCCAGGAGCTCGGCCAGCCGCTCGGCCGGTGCGAAACCGGCCAGCTTGCGACGCCCGAAATCCTGGCAGGCCCGCAGATAGCCCTCCGCGCCCTTGGCCGCCGAAGTCGCCGCCGTCGCCTCCCAGGCCGCGCGCACCGGACCGGCCGGGAAGAAACCGAACGCCGCCACCACGATCTCGGCGGGCACCTCACCCAGCGCGCCCGCGCGGCCGCGGGTGTAGGCGGGCAGGAAGCCGGGCACCCCCACCTCCGCGGCGAAGGCCTTGGCTTCGCGGGAGAACATGAATCCCCCACCGACCTGCTGGATCTGATCCTTCACGGCGGACGCTACCGACATGTCCGTTCCTCTCTGAGCGGAAAAGCGTATTCGGCTCCGACACTATTTCACCAGAATTCGGACGGCGTACAGGGGCCGCCGAAACCGACCCTTCGGGACCAAACGAACTCCGCCACAGCCACTTTCGAATGTCGTACCCTCGAAAGCAACGAGAGGTGAGCACCATGACCGGCCGACCAGCACCACACACCGGCGCCCCCGCACGCGCGAACCCCGTTGCCGCCGAACGTTCCTCACCTCACACCCGGACCTCCCGGCCCCAACCGTTAATTCAGCTAACGTTCACGCGGTGCTAGGACATTCACACGCGACCAGCGGCGCCCTCGCCTGGTCGGCAGCAGCCGCGGCGCTCCCGCTCACCGTATTGACATACCCCGCAATGCAATCCGGCGCCATCGGCGGCGTCGACCTCGTCATGGGCACCTTCCTCACCGCCGGCGCCGCCCTGCTCCCCGACGCCGACCACCCCAACGGCACCATCTCCCACGTCCTGGGACCCGTCTCGCACGCCGCCTGCAAAGCCATATCGATGATCTCCGGCGGACACCGCCACGGCACCCACAGCTTCCTGTTCGTCGCCCTCGTCACCTACGGCACCTGGGCCGGCGAACACTGGATCGGCCGCAACTTCACCCTCGCCCTCGTCTTCTTCCTGCTCGCCCTCGCCATCCGCGCCCTCAACCTCGCACCCACCGGCGACAGCATCAAAGCCTGGGGCACCGTCGTCATCCTCGCCGCCTGCGGCACCTTCGCCATCGACCACTGGATCAGCGACAAACCCGCCTGGCTGCCCTTCTCCGTCGGCCTCGGCGCCCTCGCCCACCTCATCGGCGACTGCCTCACCGACCGCGGCTGCCGGCTGCTCTGGCCCCTCAAGATCCGCACCCGGCTACCCCTCATCGACCGCACCGGCAACAAGATGGAAACCCTTGTCGTCGTACCGCTCTTCGCCCTCGGCACCCTCGCCCTGCTCTGGTACACCATCACCCACCAGCCCTGAACGACGGGAAACGGGGGCCATGCCCCCGAACCCCCGAAACGGCACCGCGAGAGCACCGTAAGATCGCCGGAATGAGCGATCGCGAGGAACTCAGCTGGGAACTATTCGGTGACGCGAGCCGCGAGCTCGCCCAGACCATCGCAGACGACGGATTCGAACCCGACCTCATCCTCTCGATCGCCCGCGGCGGCCTCTTCGTCGCCGGATCCCTCGGCTACGCCCTCGACGTCAAAAACCTCCACGTCATGAACGTCGAGTTCTACACCGGCGTCAACCAGCGCCTCGACCTGCCGGTCATGCTGCCGCCGGTCCCCAGCAAAGTCGACCTCACCGGCGCCACCGTCCTGGTCGCCGACGACGTCGCCGACACCGGCAAAACCCTCAAACTCGTACGCGACTTCTGCGCCGACCACGTCGCCGAAGTCCGCTGCGCGGTCATCTACCAGAAACCGCACTCCGAAGTCGACTGCGAATACGTCTGGAAACGCACCGACCGCTGGATCAACTTCCCCTGGTCCGTACTGCCCCCGGTCGCCAAGCACGAAGTCCGCGTCCTCGACGCCTGAACGACGAAAACACAACGCGCCGGGTTCGATTCGAACCCGGCGCGTACTCGTTCGCTACGAAACGACCGATCAGACCAGCTCGGCCGACAGGATCGTGATCGGCTCGGTCGGCACGTCACCGTGACCCGCCTTGTTGCCGGTCCGCACACCCTCGATCTGATCCACCACATCGGTGCCCTCGACAACCTTGCCGAACACCGCGTAACCCCAGCCGTCCTGGCCCGGGTAGTTCAGGAAATCGTTCTTGCTGGTGTTGATGAAGAACTGCGCGCTCGCCGAATGCGGATCCGACGTACGGGCCATCGCCACCGTGTACTTGTCGTTCTTCAGGCCGTTGTTCGCCTCGTTGGTCACCTTGTTCGGAGCCGGCTTCTGCGCCATATCCGCAGTCATGCCGCCGCCCTGAACCATGAAGCCCCGGATCACGCGATGGAACACCGTGTCCGCGTAGTGGCCCGCCTTGACGTAGTCGACGAAATTCGCGACGGTCTTGGGCGCCTTGGCCTCATCGAGTTCCAGGGTGATATCCCCGGCGGAGGTCTTCAGGAGCACTTTGGTCATGCGCCCCATCGTATGGGAGACCCGGAACGGATAACCGCGCGGCACCGCAAGACCACGATACGAACCACGCAAATGATTGCGGCACAACCACACTGGGCACCCCAAGGCTTGTTCGCCGAAACCAGAGACACACCGGGCAGGGGGCCGACCGGTCTGTACGTCCGGGCGAGGAGACAACCATGACCACAACCGAACCCACCGGCGCCTACCTCCAGCTCTTCGAACAAGGCACCAGACCCGACCCCTACCCCCTCTACGAACAACTCCGCGACCACGGACCCCTCCGCCTCCCCGGCGCACCCATCGTCCTCATCGCCCGCCACACCGACTGCCACACCCTCCTGCGCGACCCCCGCTCCCGCGTCGAAATGTCCATGCCGAAACTGCGCTTCGGCTTCCTCGCCGCCACGGGCAACACACCCGACCCCGGCGGCACCCCCGCCCGCATGCTCGCCCCACGCAGCAACCCGTCCTTCCTCTTCCTCGACCCACCCGACCACACCCGGCTGCGCCGCCTCGTCCAGAAAGCCTTCACACCCCGCGTCATCGCCCGGCTCGAACCACGCATCACCGCCTTCACCGACCAGGTCTACGACCGGCTCGCCGGCAGCGACCGCTTCGACCTCGTCGAAACCCTCGCCTACCCGCTGCCCATCACCGTCATCTGCGAACTCCTCGGCATCCCCCTCGACGACGAACCCCAACTCCGGCGACTCTCCGCCCAACTCGCCCGCCTCCTCGACCCCGCCGCACCCAACCACCCCGGCTTCGGCAACGACCTCGCCGAAATGATCAGCGCACGCGAAGAACTCGACGACTACTTCGACCGGCTCGCCGCCGCACGCCGCGGCGAACCCGGACCCGACCTGCTCTCCCAGCTCATCGCCGCCGAGGACGCCGGCGACAAACTCACCCACGAAGAACTCATCTCCACCTGCGGGCTACTGCTCATCGCCGGACACGAAACGACCGTCAACCTCATCTCCAATACCGTGCTGGCACTGCTGCGCCGGCCCGAACTCATGGACGCGCTGCGCGCCGATCCCGCGCTCGCCGGAGCCGTGGTCGAGGAGACCCTGCGGTACGACCCGCCCGTACAGCTGGTGCCGCGCATCGCCGGCGAGGACATGCGCATCGGCGGAACCGATATCGCCGCGGGCGAAGTCGTCATCGCACTGCTCGCGGCCGCCAATCGCGACCCCGACGTATTCCCCGAACCCGCGAACTTCGAACTGGAGCGCGAGAATCGGCACCTGTCCTTCGGACTCGGCACGCACTTCTGCCTCGGAGCGCCGCTCGCCCGGCTCGAAACCCGCATCGCCATCGCACGATTCGCGCAACGGGTGCGCGGAGCAAGGCTGATCAGCGATCCCCCCGTGTACCGGCCGCACGTCAACCTGCGCGGACCCGCTTCGCTGCCAATCGAATTCGACACGATCACGGCGTAAGCGACCGTGCGAGGGTCAGCCCTCTCCTATTAGAAGCTCTTTAGTCGATTCGGTTGAATCGGAACGTTGATCGAGTGGTGAGGCGAGTGTCTTTGAGATGGAGGAAAACATGCGTAGATGCGCATAGTGTCATCTCCTAATCAGAGATCCGTCCAGCCCAGGCCGGCCACAGCTCACGCTTCATACAGCTCGAGCGGCAGATCATCCGGATCCGAGAAGAACGCGAAGCGCTTGCCGGTGTACTCGTCCACCCGCACCTCCTCCACCCGCACGCCATGACCAGCCAATTCCGCCAGGGCCTCCCCCACATTCGGCACCAGAAACGCCAGATGCCGCAGGCCGGCGGCCTCCGGGCGAGAGAGCCGCGGCGGCGGCTCCGGGAACGAGAACAGCTCCAGCTGCCCACCGTCCGGCAGCGCCAGATCGAGTTTGTACGAGCGCCTTTCGGCCCGATAATGCTCGGCCAGCACCTTCAGCCCGAGCACCTCGGTGTAGAACGCCTTCGACTTCTCGTAGTCCGAGGCGATGATCGCGACGTGATGGATCCGCTGCAGCTCCACCCGGCAAACGCTAGACCACCCCTCCGACAGAAATCAGCCGGCGCGGCGGAGGCCTCCCCTCCCCCAGGCTGTTCTTTAGGTCAGTTCGCCTATTTCTGGCGCCACCCCGACTAACTGAGCCACACATGCGTAGATGCGCATATTTCCATTAAAGTATGTAATAGATGGAGATTGACCTGCCACGACGCAGCTCCGGTACGGCTAGATCGCGAGGGCGGCGGCCGCGGCGGCGAGCAACATCCCGCGATACATCCCGCCGAAAAGGACGACGTGCACCAGCAGCGGATGCAGCTGGTGCAATGGAATGCGTTGCCGCCAGCCGGAACTCAGCGGCGCGGCCTCGACGTACGCGGCGAAGACGCGCTCGAGCTGGGGCGATCCGAACAGGGCGAGCATGGCCAGGTCGGTTTCCCGGTGCCCGCCGTGGGCGGCCGGATCGATCAGCCGCACTCCCCCACCGGTCCAGAGCACATTCCCCGACCACAGATCGCCGTGAATGCGGCTCGGCGGTTCCGGTGGCCCGGCCAGGTCCGCGATCCGGTTCATGACCTGTTCGACGAGCCGGACCCCGTCACGGCCGAGATGTGGTGCGGCGGCGGGCAGGTAGGGCGCGAGGCGGCGTTCCGCGTACCAGCTCCCCCATTCGCCGGCGCTCGGTGAATTGTCCAGGGGCAGTTCGGCGATATAGCCGGGCCAGGGCGCGCCGTAGCCGGGCGGACTCGCGGCGTGGAGCTGGGCCAGGGCGCGGCCGAAGGCTTCGGCGGCATCGGCGGAGGCGGGTTCGGTTGTCAGCCAGGGCAGTACGAGCACGTGATCGTCGGCGGCCAGGACGTGCGGGACGAGCCGGGCGTCGCCCGCGTCCAGCCAGCGCAGTCCGGCGGCTTCGGCTTCGAGGACGCGGGGGTCGCCGTCCTGGTCGAGGGCTTTGACGAAGAGGTCTGTCCCGCGCGCGGTTTCGGCGCGGTGCAGGGTCCATTCGTGGTTGTGCCCGATGGTGTCGAGCCGGGTGATGGTGTCGCCGAGCAGCCCGCCCAGGTGCGCGGTGAGGTCCATGACGACCCATTCTGGCCGATGCCGACCGGTCGCGTCGCTGACTCGGCTATTCGGCCGGGAGGGCGATCCGTTCGCGCAGGAACGCGCCGGTGACGGCGTCGGCCGGGAAGAAGGCTTCGATGGCGAGTTCGGCGACGGTGACGTTCATGGGGGTGCCGAAGACCGTGGTGACGCTGATGAACGCGAGTTCCTGCCCTTCGAGCCGCAGTCGCAGCGGGACGACGGCCTGGTCGGGTTCGGGCAGTCCGGGTGCGTCCTCGCCGCCGGGGTAGGCGCGGAGTTCCTCGAGCAGGGCGATGAGTTCGGGTGCCCCGCTGACGTCGATCTGCCGTTGTAGTCGTTCGAAGAGGTGCCCGCGCCATTCGGGGAGATTGATGATGGCGGGTGCGAGCCCGTCCGGGTGCAGGCTCAGGCGCAGGGCGTTGACGGGCTGGGCGAGCAGTCGCGGGTCGACGCCGGCGAGGAAGAGCCCGATGCCGGCGTTCGCGTCGACCATGTTCCAGCCGGCGTCGACGGCGAGGGCGGGGTGTGGTTCGTGGCCGGTGAGGATTTGGCGGATGGCGCTGCGTACGGGTGCCATGGCGGGGGTGTCCAGGTCGGGTTCGGTGTAGACGGGTGCGTAGCCGGCGGCGAGGAGCATGCGGTTGCGTTCGCGGAGGGGGATGTCGAGTTCGTCGGACAGGTGCAGGATCATCTGGCGGCTCGGGACGGCGCGGCCGGTTTCGATGAAACTGAGGTGCCGCGTGGAGGTTTCGGCTCGGCCGGCCAGTTCGAGCTGGCTGAGCCGCCGGGTGGTGCGCCAGTGTCGCAGTAGATCCCCGGCCGTCTGTGTACGCATGGTCCGATCCTACGAACGGGGTGCGGGGTGATCCATTACCTGCCGGGTAATCGCGATGGTGACGAAAGTCTGACGTGGGTGGGTGCGGGGAACGGATCGCGGCGGGCCTCGCGTTGTATCGGTGTGCCACCACGAGGAGGTCCAATGGCCAAGGAGTACATCAAGAACCCCGCCGCGGTCGACGCGCTGTCGCCGGAGCAGTATCGGGTGACGCAGGAGAACGGTACGGAGCGGGCGTTCACGGGCGAGTACTGGGACAATCACGAGCCGGGTATCTATGTCGATGTGGTGTCCGGTGAGCCGTTGTTCGCGTCGGTCGACAAGTTCGACAGCGGGACGGGCTGGCCGAGTTTCACGCGTCCGGTGGAGTCGGCGAATGTGGTCGAGAAGCGGGATCTGTCGCATCTGATGATTCGTACCGAGGTGCGGTCGGCGCACGGTGACAGTCATCTCGGGCATGTGTTCACCGATGGTCCGCGGGCCGAGGGCGGGCTGCGCTACTGCATCAATTCGGCCGCGCTGCGTTTCGTTCCGCTCGATAGATTCGATGCGGAAGGCTATTCCGAGTACAAGGCTCTTTTCACGAAGGAGGAAGCGTGACCGACACGCGTAAGGCGATTCTGGCGGGTGGCTGCTTCTGGGGTATGCAGGATCTGATCCGTAAGCAGCCCGGTGTGCTGGCGACGCGGGTCGGCTACACCGGTGGCCGGAACGATCACCCCACCTATCGCAATCATCCGGGTCATGCCGAGGCGATCGAGATCGAGTACGACCCGGCGGTGACGGACTATCGGGCGCTGCTGGAGTATTTCTTCCAGATTCATGATCCGACGACGAAGGATCGGCAGGGGAATGATGTCGGTACTTCCTATCGGTCGGCCATCTTCTATACCGATGCCGAGCAGCAGGCGGTGGCACTCGACACGATCGCGGATGTGGAGGCGTCGGGTCTGTGGCCGGGCAAGGTGGTGACGGAGGTGACGCCGGCGGCTGATTTCTGGGAGGCCGAGCCGGAGCATCAGGATTATCTGGAGCGTTACCCGAACGGGTACACCTGTCACTTCCCGCGTCCGGATTGGAAGTTGCCGAAGCGGGCGGCTGCCGGTCAGTGATCGGGTAGTCGAATAGTCGCGGCGCCGCCGGAATCTTCCGGCGGCGCTGTCGTTTTCGTGGTGCTAGTGGCCGGGGCGGTGGATGGCGTAGTCGGCGAGGGTGATGGGTGGGTGGCCGCCGAGTTCGTGGATGGCGGGGGTGACTTGGTAGAGGCCGGTGCCTTCGCTCAGGAGGCGGAAGATCTCCCAGAGTTTGGTGAGGTGGTCGGCGGCGTGGCGGGTGCCGTAGTACTCGAGGGCCCAGGCGTGCCAGGTGTCGGGGTCGATGTCGCGGTAGGTGCGTCCGAGGGTGCGGGCCGCGGTGCCGATGGCCTGGACGTCTCCGGTGAGGTGGACGACCGGTTCGGTTTTCCGTGCGGGGTCGGCGAGGAGGGCGGCGGCGACGCGGGCGACGTCGGCGGCGGCGACGAGCGGTAGTTCGGTGTGCTCGGGTCCGAGCGGGAGGGTGAGCGTGTTCGGGTCGCCGGTGTCGGCGATGAGTGCGAGGTTTTCGTGGAAGACGGCGGCGCGGAGATGGCTCGCGCCGATATCGGCCCAGTCGAGTATTTGTTCGGCGACCCAGTGCTGGCGCATGCGCGGGGTGAAGGCGTCGGGTCCGGCGGCGAGCTGGGAGACGGCGACGACGCGTTCGAGGCCGGTTTCGCGGGCGGCGACGGCGAAGGCGCCGGCGGCGTCGAGGAGGCCGTCGATGACGGGGTAGGTGAAGTAGGCGGCGCGGACGCCCTCGAGTGCGGTTCGGGCGTCGGCGAGGTCGCGGAGGTCGCCGACGAGGACTTTCGCGCCGAGGGCGCGGAGGACGGTCGCGCGTTCGTCGTCGCGATGGACGAGGGCGCGCACGGGTATGCCGCGTCCGAGTAGTTGCGCTGTGAGATGCCGCCCGGTCGACCCCTGTCGTCCCCCGGCGGCACCGGTGACGAGTACCGGCTCCATCTCCCCACGGTACGGGCTTCCCCGTTGCGCCACAGCCACTTCCGCCGCTCCGCTCCCCCGGCGGGTGTTGACCTTGGTACCTCACCGTGGGTTTTGTCCGGTTTTGCCACGGTGGTGTACCGAGGTCGATTCTCAGGCGGGGCGTTCGGTGGGGGCTGGTTCTTGGAGGTCGGTGGCGAGGAAGGTGAGGTGGCTGGGGTGGCGGGGGTCGAGGAGGAGGCTCTGGTCTTTGATGTGGCGGTTCACGGAGGGGGTGAGGAAGTAGCGGGGCCAGCTCGCGCGGGTGATCGTGACGCGGAGGCGGTGCCCGGCGCGGAGGATCGCTTCGGTGGCTGTGATGTCGATGTCGAGTTCGTGTGGGACGCCGGGCTTTACGGGGAGGACGCTTTCGGCGGTGAGTGGATGGTCGGGGACGAGGAGCGCTCCGTCGTGGTAGCGGCTGTTCTTCTCGTCGATGGCGCGACGGGTCGAGCGGAGGGCGCCGCGGGCGAGGACGGAGGAGGTGCCGTCGGGGGCGACGTCGCAGACGGTGGCGGCCCAGAAGGCTTCGGTGCCGCCGGCGGCGACGCGCAGGTGCAGGTTCAGGGGTCCGGTGAGGAGGGTGTCGGTGTCGAGGGGCGGGCTGGTGAAGGTGAGGGCGGCGGTTTCGTAGGCGCGGTCGTCGACGGACCAGTCGCGGCCGAGGAAGGTGGGGAGGCCGCAGAGGATCCAGCTCGTGGTCTGGGAGGCGAGGCCGGGGCGCTTGCGGGGCAGGCGGATTCGGCGCGGGTGCCGGTCGGGGTGGGCGGTGAGGGAGCCGTCGCTCGCGGCGTGCGGGGCCGCGCCGCTGGGTTCGTGTGAGAGGTACCAGGTATGGGTTCGGGCGGCGGGCGGGGTGAAGCTGTCGCGGCTGACCCAGCCGCCGCCGATCTGGCGGACGGTGACGGGCCCGTAGGCGTCGATGCCGTTGTCGATGCCTTTCACCCAGCGGTCGAAGAAGGCGCACTGCAGTTCGTCGAGGCGTTGCGGGTTCTCCTCGGCGCCGAAGCCGCTGCCGGGGTTGACGTGGTAGCCGTCCTCGATGACGAGTTGTGCCGCGCCGGGCGGTAATCCGAGGCGTTCGTAGAGGGCGGGTGCGGAGCGGGAGAAGACGTCGTGCCAGCCGGCGTGGATCCAGGTGGCGGCGGTGAAGTTCTCGAGCCGGGGGCGGCGTAGGCGGGCGTCGTCGTGGTAGAAGTGCTCGCGGTGCCCGTCGTCGAGGATGGCGCCGGTGATGTCGCCGAGGCGGGTGAAGGGGCTGGCGGCGCGGTCGCGCAGGTAGCGGGCGGCGGCGCCGGTTTTCACCAGGCCGGGGATAGAGGGTAGCCATTTCAGGCCGTTAACGCCGGCGAACCAGGCGAGGGTGAACATCGATTGGGTGCCGCCGGTCAGGATGAGGTCGCGGGTCGGGTCTTCGGACCCGACGAGGGAGAAGACCGCTTTGAGGCCTTCGGGGCGGTGTCCGGCGGTCTGGAGTGCCGTCAGGGCGAGGTAGGAGATGCCGGTCATGGCGAGATCGCCGTTGCACCAGGGCTGTTCGCGGACCCAGGCGAGGACTTCGAGGTGGTCGCGTTGTTCGCGGTCGGACATGATCTCGAGGCGGCCGGTGGAGGTGCCGGTGCCGCGTACGTCGACGGCGATGTGCACGTAGCCGCGGGAGATGAGGGTGCGGCTGGCGCGCACGGATTCGAGGGCGCCGCCGCCGAGGGCGCGCAGCATTTCCCGGCCGCCGGCGCGGCCGTGCGGGGAGGGTGGGACGAGGCGGTAGACGAGTGGTGCGGCGATCGAGACGGCGTTGATGACCAGGTTCGCGCGGGTCATGAGGGTTTTGTTGTAGGGGGTGAGGGTGATGACGGCCGGTAGCGGGGTGGTGATGGCGTGGCCGTCGCGGTCGGCGGGGCGGGTGATGTCGGCGGACAGGACGGTGCCGTCGCTCATCCGGATGGCGGTGCCGCGGTCGAGGTGGATGCGCGGGAAGATGGCGGGCCCGATCGGGAAGCGGGCGTTCGGCGGGAGCGGGACGTTCCGCGCGGGCAGGGCGGGCGAATGCTGGTGCGGTTGCGTCATGGTCGGCTCCTTTGCCGAGTCCGCCCGCCACCTCGCGGGCGCGTTGTCTCAGACGGTAGCGCGCCCGCGGGGTGTGTGTCATCGGTGCGAAGTGCCGAACTCCGGTGCCCGGACGGTGCATTCGACCAAGGTCCGGAAACGTTGCCGGACAGAGACTTTCACGTTATCCGGTACGACGCCGAGGTATCGGGGGCCGGGCGGGATTCACAGGTCCCGGATCACGCGGGCCGGATTGCCCGCGGCGAAGACCTTCTCCGGTAGCGAGCGCGTCACCACGCTGCCCGCACCGACGACGGTGTTCGCGCCGATGCTCACTCCCGGGCAGACGATCACCCCGCCGCCGAGCCACACGTTGTCGCCGATCGTGATGGGCGCGGCCGTCTCCCAGCGTTGCCGGCGCAGTTCGTGATCGTCCATCGGATGCAGGGCCGTGAGCAGCTGGGCGCGCGGGCCGATCGAGACGTCGTCGCCGATCGTCACCGGGGCGCAGTCCAGCACGATCGCGTCGTAGTTGAGGAAGCTGTTGCGGCCCAGGCGGATCAGATGCCCGTAGTCGCATTGGAAGCGCGGCATGATCCAGGAACCCTCCCCGATCTCCCCGAGCAGATTCTCCAGGATCGTCCGGCGCTGCGCGTCCTCCCCTGCGCGCGTGGCATTGAACTCATCCAGCAACTCCTGGCAGCGGCGGCGCTCGGCCAGGAGTTCGGGATCGTTATCGCGGTAGAGCTCACCGCGCAGCATGCGGTCCTTGTGTTCACCCACCCGACCCATCCTGCGCGACCGCGCCGCGTGTCGCACCCGCGTGTCTCTGGTATCACGGAGAGCGTGAAGATCGGATTCTCGCTCCCGCAGCACGGTTCGCAGGCCCGGCAGGGGGCGCAGGCGGCACGATTCGCCGCCGCGCTGGAAGCCGCCGGGGCCGACAGTCTCTGGGTCGGGGAACGGGTGCTGGCGGCGACCGCACCGAGCGTGGGGTACGCGGGCAAGGACACCATTCCCGAGGAATTCGATTCCGTGCTGGATCCTTTCGTGCTGCTCGGGATCGCGGCCGCGGTCACCGAGCGGGTGCGCCTGGGCACGAATGTGCTGATCGCGCCGCTGCA
Source organism: Nocardia yamanashiensis NBRC 100130 (assembly GCF_001613325.1). Lineage (GTDB taxonomy): Bacteria > Actinomycetota > Actinomycetes > Mycobacteriales > Mycobacteriaceae > Nocardia > Nocardia yamanashiensis. Next base: position 147,238 of record NZ_BDCD01000005.1, read on the forward strand.
TCGGGCGGCGTTCCTGGCGCGGTCGCTGACCACCCTGGACGTGGTCAGCGGTGGGCGGCTGGTGCCGGGGTTCGGGATCGGGTGGTCGCCGGAGGAGTACGAGGCGGCGGGGGTGCCGTTCGCGCGGCGCGGGGCGCGCCTGGAGGAGACTCTCGATGCGCTGGAAGCGATCTGGACCACCGATCCCGCCGGGTATCGGGGGCGGTTCGTGACGGTGCCGGAGCATCGCAGCGCCTTGGCGACGGTGCAGCGGCCGCGGCCGCCGATCTGGCTCGGGTCGTTCACGCCCGCCGGTTTGGCGCGGGTCGGGCGGCGCGCGGACGGATGGTTGCCGGTGGCGCCGGTGCCGGGGCCGCCGGGGTGGGGTAAGCAGTTGCTGAAACTGCGCGCCGTGGTGGATCAGGCGGCGGAGGCGGCCGGGCGGGATCCGGGGGCGATCGGGACCATCGTGCGGGTGAACGTGGCGGCGGGGGCCACCGCGGAGGCGATCGCGGACACGATCGAACAGGTCGCCGCCGAGACCGGATTCGACGATTTCTTCATCGATCTGATGTACGTGACAGATTCGGTGGACGGGATGCTGGGGCTGGCGACCGGGCTGCTGGACCGGCTGCGCTGACACGCCCGGCCCGGCTGCGGCCGGGTGCCGGCGTGGCGGCGGTAGCGTCGAGCCCCGGAAGCGCTGTAGCCCGGCCGGATACGGAAGGTGGCAGTCATGGCCGAGACGGTCCAGGAGTACCTGCAAGGGTTTCCCGGCGAGGTGCGGGCGCTGCTCGAGCAGGTGCGCACCACCATTCACCAGGCGGTGCCCGGGGCTACCGAGACCATCAGCTACGACGTGCCCGCCGTACAGATCGACGGGCATTCGGTGGTGTATTTCGCCGGGTGGAAGAAGCACCTCAGCGTGTATCCGGTGCCGGACGGGGATGCCGCGTTCGAGGCGGCCATCGCACCGTATCGCGCGGGTAAAGGGACGCTGAAGTTCCCGCTGGACAAGCCGATTCCCTACGCGCTGATCGGTGACGTGGCCGCGCGCCTGGCACGGCGGCGCGGCCACTGACTCCTCAGTTACGGGCCGAGTAGCGCGAGAGGTTGAACCCCTGCCAGCTGTCCGGGGAGAGCCGGTCGCGGATCGCGCGTGCCAGATCCGAGCGCAGCGGCTCGGGCAGCCGATCGATGGCCGGCAGCGCATCGGCCGACAGTTCACTCAGATAGTGCGCATCGATGGACTTGCCCGCCTCGCGCCGGTCGATATTGCGGTCGGCGATGAACCGTTCCGGATTCAGCACCGCCAACCCGACCAGCAGACCCAGTGCCGTCCCCGCCGCGGCACGGGTCATCCAGCCGCGCCGCAGGGACACCAGCCCCGCCAGCACCAGCAGATAGACCACACCGATCCAGAATTCGAACCCGATCACCAGCAGCCGCAGCACCGTGAACCCGTACGCCTGCTGATAGGTCCACATCCGATGCGCCGCCGAGGCCACGATCACCAGCGACAGCCCGCCGACCAGACCGAGCAGCCCGCGCAGCCAGACCCGGTCCGCCGCCGATTCCCGTGCCGCCCAACGCCATACGGCCGCGATCAAAAGCAGCGTCACGATGGTCACCATCGACAGCTGCCAGAACCCGCTGCGCGCGTACTCGGCGTAGGTCAGCCCCGCCGTCCGCTGCACATACCCGTCCCCGCCGAACAACACCACCACCTGCGTGGCCACGAACACCGCGAACACCACACACAGCGCACCCACCGGGATCGCCCATTCCAGCCGCGCGAACGTCCGCCCACCGTCCTCGGCGCGCGGCCCCGGAGGCGGACCGGCCAGCAGATACAACGCGCCCGCCGCACCCATCGCACCCAGCACGAACACGATCACCCAGCGCGCCACCGCCTCGCCCTCGAACCGCGGCATCAAACCCGCGACCAGTTCGGCGAACACCGCGTCCGCCCCCGCCAGCAGCGGCACCACCACGATCAGCAACGCCACGGTCCCCAGCACCGACCACACGATCCGCCCCGACGCGACCGCTGCCGCCTCCCGCCGCCGCCAGCGCACCCGCTCCACCCCGCGCGCCACCCACGGCAACGCCAGCAGCGCCGAGATCGGCACCGCGAGCACCTCGAACACGATCCCGTACACCGACCGCCGCCCCAGCACCGCCAGCGACCCGGCCACCGCCGCCCCCACGGCACACACCACGAAAAGCCAAGTCGCATCGCGGAACACCCCTACCGCCAGCAACATCAACGCCAGCGCCGTCCACACGATCCGCTCCCGCCGCACCGCAGCAGGACTTACCAGGACCGCATCGTCCGGATGACCGGACTCCGGACCGGAACCGATCACGCCCGCAGCCCTCGACCCGCCCGTGATGTTCGCCCCGTCCACTCCCGACTCATCGGCATCGCCCGGCCTAGCCGCTCCCTCGCTACCGACCGCTTCAGCACCGGCTACTCCCCCGCCACCGACGGCATCAGGACCCGCTACACCCCTGTCCTCGGCGGCATTCGATCCAGCTGTTCCCGGATCATCAGCCACGCACGACCCGGCTGAGCTCCCGTCATCTGCAACACTCGATCGAGCTGCTTCCGACTCATCGGCGCCGTACCGCCTCGCTACGCTCGAGTCATCGGCGACGCTCGAACCAGCTGTTCCCGGATCATCGGCGACGGACGGCCTAGCCACACTCCTGTCACCAGCGATGCTCGAACCAGTTACTTCCGGAGCGTCGGCAGGAATCGCCGCGTCCGCTCTGGAATCGTCGACGACAATCGGCCCGGCCGATTCCGGTCCCGTGGCGTCGGTCGGAGCTGGATCGTTCTCGGGCGCATCGGGTTTCGGCTCGTTCGCGTCCGGGCTCGGCTTCGCACCTGGCCGCCGGGCCGCACGATCCACCGCGAAAACCGCACCCGCCGCGACCGATCCGGCCAGCAGCCACCCGATCCCCGGGCGATCCAGCGGAACGAGCACGGCCGCGGACACACCCGTGAGCGCGATCGCGGGCAGGGTGCCGCGCGGCATCGGGACTCGTACCGAACGCGGCGGTACCTGGTGAGCTGTGACGACGGGCCACGGCAACGCCCCGACGCCGGGGCCTTTCGTGCCAGCTCCCTGGGCTGCGGGGCCGGCTGCTACCGGCATACGCCAATGCGGCGCGGCGACCGGCAGCGACTCGATCGGCACCGAGGGCTGCCCGGTGCCCGCTGTCCAGGCCGCCGGCCACGCCGAGTGATCGGTGCCCGGGGTGCTGCCCGGAGCGACGGTCGCGACCACGCTCGGCTCCGCCGCTGCCGGACCGTGAGCGGCCGCGAGTACCGCATGGGCGGCTGCGGTGTCAGCGGGCAGACCTGTCGGGGTGGAATCGCCGGCTCCGTTGGATCGCGCCGGGGAGTCGTCCACGCGGGGTTCGGGATTCGGGGCGCGTCCGCCGCCGTGTGGGTGGCCGGGCAGCGCTTCCGTGGCATCGCCATTCTGTGTGCGGGCCGCCGCAGTATCTGGTGCCGCAGTATCTGGCGCGGAGGCCGGGCTGTCCGGCCTCGGCGAGCCCATCTCTGGGTCCGGTGGGATCCGCTCGGCGGACTCGGGTGTGGGACTGGGATCGGCAGGTTCCGGAGTATCCGGCATGGGTGACATCCTTCGGTAGGTATGCGGGAGCGGCCCGTGGCCACTCGGCGGGACGGGAAGGGTTGGGTGGGAAGGGGTTACGGGGCCGGGAGGGTGATGCGGATGCGGGAGCCGGGGTCGGCTACGGCGATGGTGCCGTCGTGCAGGTGCACGATCCAGCGGGCGATGGCCAGGCCCAGGCCGGTGCCGCCGTTGGTGTGACCGCCGCGGGTGAAGCGTTCGAAGACGCGGGCGCGTTCGGCCGGGGGGATGCCGGGGCCGTCGTCCTGGACTTCGATGACCGTGCCGGTGCGGGCGGCGTGGGCGTGGATGCGGACTTCGCCGTGGGCGGGGCCGTGGCGAGTCGCGTTGTCCAGGAGATTGAGCAGGACCTGGTGCAGGCGGGCGCGGTCGGCGTGCACGAGCAGGCCCGGATCGCCGAGGTGGATGGAGAAGCGGACGGCGCGGTCCACGGCGGCGGCCATCACTTCGGCTTCGGCGACAACCTCTTTCAGCAGCGGTTGCAGCGGGACGGGTTCGCGGTCGAGATGGACGGCGCCGGCTTCGATGCTCGAGAGCGCGAGCAGTTCGGTGACCAGCAGGCTCAGGCGTTCGGTCTGGGCGAGGGCGGTGCGCAGGGTGGCCGGATCGGGTTCGGCGACGCCGTCGACCAGGTTCTCGAGGACCGCGCCCAAAGCCGTGATGGGGGTGCGCAGTTCGTGCGAGACGTTGGCGATGAAGTCGCGGCGCTGCTGATCGGCGGCGGCCAGGTCGGCGGCCATGTGATTGAACGCCTCCGCGAGCTGGCCGACCTCGTCCTGGGAGGTGGCGCGCACCCGGCGCGAATAGTCGCCCTGCGCCATGTGTTTGGCCGCGGCGGTCATCTCCCGCAGCGGGCGGGTCATGCCGTGGGCGAGCAGCTGCGAGGTCACCAGGGCCAGCAGCATGGCGGCCAGGGTGGTCTTGGGCGGCAGCCAGCCGATGCGCAGTGCGAAGAAACCGAACGCGACCGCGCCCGCGCCGACCATGAGGATGGCGAGCTTGACCTTGATCGAGCGCACTCGGTCGAGGGGCCTGGGCAGCCAGCCGCGGATCCAGTCCGCGATCGCCCCCGCGGCCGCCCGCACCATCGCGACGATCCTCATCGCGACTCCAGGGCGTAACCGACCCCGTGCACGGTCCGGATCAGGTCCGCGCCGAGCTTGCGGCGCAGCGCCTTGATATGACTGTCGACCGCGCGCGTCCCCGACGCATCCGCCCACCCCCACACCTCGCTGAGCAGCCGCTCGCGTGCCAGCACGGTGCGCGGCCGTTTCGCCAGATGCACCAGCAGCTCGAATTCCAGCGGCGTCAGCTGGGTTTCGGTCTCGGCCCGCCATACCCGCCGCTGATCCAGATCGATCCGCAGATCCCCCGCCACGATGGTCGCCGCGGGCACGGCGGTGCGCTCCACGCGCCGCAGCAGCGCGTGAATCCGCGCGGTCAGCACCCGCAGCGAGAACGGTTTGGTCAGATAGTCGTCCGCGCCGACGCCGAGCCCGACCAGTACATCGGTCTCGTCGGTGCGCGCGGTGAGCATCAGCACCGGCACCGGCCGCCGCGATTGGATCCGCCGGCACACCTCGAGCCCGTCGAAACCCGGCAGCATCACATCCAGCACCACCAGATCCGGGTCGACCTGTTCGAACGCCGCCACCCCCGCCGGCCCGTCGTGGGCCAGATCCACGGTGAAACCCTCGGCACGCAATCGAGCCGCGATCGACTCGGCGATGGTCGGCTCGTCCTCCACCACGAGGATGCGCCGGCCGGTGCGCTGACTGTGTTCCATGCAGGTGACCCTAGGAGGTCGGCGTGGAGATGGTCGGCATCGCGTGTGAAGATCCTGTGGAGACGCCGCTCACGGCACCTGCACCGCGGATCCGAAACGCATCGCCGTAACATGTCCGGGTGCGCTCACCGACGGATCACACCGCGCCCCTGCGCGGCGCTGCCGTCGGCGCCGCGTCCGGAGCGGTCGCGATTCTCGCCCACGCCCTCGGCGGCGGGACCGCGTTCCCGGACGGTCCGGCACTGACCCTGTTGTTCGCGGCCTGCACGGTCATCGGCGTCGTGGTCGCCTCGATCCGGCTCCGTCATCCGCTGCTCGCGGTGATGGGCATGCTCGCCGGGGGCCAGACCGTCGGGCACTTCGCCTTGACGATGGCACCGGGCCACGCCCAGCATCACGGCCTCACCCCGATCATGCTCACCGCGCACGCGCTGGCCATCCCGCTCGGCGCGTGCGTGATTCGCGCCGCCGAGGCCGGGCTGCGCCGTGCGCTGACCAGTGTGCGGCGGTTCATCCTGATCCTGTTCCGGGCCCCGCGCCCGGTCGTGCAGCGGGCCCGTCGCGTCCGGCACGACGAGCGCGCGCGGATCCGGCATCTGCTCGTCAGTCCCGCCATCGCGCGCCGGGGACCGCCCGCGCGGACCGCTTCGTTCCTTCACCTCGTTCCGGCCTGACCGGACGAACCGATAACGGGACCGCACGCACGGCACCGGCACGAGCCCGATCCCTGACCGGATCTCGGGCACCGCTCGGTCGGCGGCGTCGTCCCGTCACCGGCCCGCCCCGGTTCGTCCCGTCCAGCGCGCGGTCATGTCCGTGCCGTCACGATCCCTCGCTCGGGGCCGACGCCACGGTGGTCGCTCGCGCGGACGGCCGCTGCCTCGAGGTGGATTCCCCTGTCTTTCTGACGAATCGGAGTTCCGTCATGTCCCAATTCCCGCACTGCCACAGCTTCCGCCTGCGCACCGGCGGTTTCGCCCGCCGACTGGGGATGGCCGCGGCCGTGTCCACCCTGGCGCTGCTGCCCGTCGCGTGCTCGTCCACCGACTCGGCCTCGACCACCGATGCCAAGGCCGCCGATCAAGTCACCATGAGCGATCAGTGGATCAAGGCCGCCGACAGCGGTATGTCGGCGGCGTTCGGGCAGCTCGCCAACAAGAGCGACCGGCCGGTGCAGCTGGTGGCGGCCTCGAGCCCGGTGTCGGCGCGCGTGGAGATCCACGAGGTGGTCGCCGATGCGCCCGGCGGCGACAAGACCATGCGCCCCAAGGAAGGCGGGCTCACCATTCCCGCGCACGGCACCGCCACCCTCAAGCCGGGCGCCGAGCATCTGATGTTCATGGATCTGAAGGGCCCGTTGCGGACCGGTGCGGAAACGCCGATCACGCTGACCTTCTCCGACGGGTCCACCATGACCGTCAGCGCGCAGGTGCGCGACTTCGCGGGCGGTAAGGAGAATTACGCGCCCACCACCGGCACCGCCGCGCACGGTGGCTGAGCCGGTCGATACGCATCCCGGGCGGGTGTCGCGGCGGCGGCTGCTCGGCGGCGGCGCGGCCGTCGCCGGGGTCGCCGGGGCGGCCGGAATCGGCTGGGGTGCGGCCACTCTCACCCATCGCGAGCACGATCGGGATACCGGGCTGCACACCGTGCCGTTCTACGGGGCGCATCAGGCCGGCATCGACACCGAACCGGCCGGGTATGTGGCGTTCGTCGGGTTCGATCTGCTGCCGGGCCTCGATCGCGACGACGTCATCGGGCTGCTGAAGATCTGGACCGACGATGCCGCGCGCCTGACCCAGGGGCGGCCCGCGCTCGCCGACACCGAACCGGAACTGGCCGCGCGCCCGGCCGGGCTGACGGTGACCGCCGGGTTCGGGCCGGGACTGTTCACCGTGGCGGGGCTCGAGGCGCAGCGTCCGTCCTGGCTGAAACCCTTGCCGCCGTTCCGGATCGACAAGCTCGACCCGGCCTACACCGGCGCCGATGTGCTGTTGCAGATCTGCTCCGATGAGGCGACCACGGTCTCGCACGCGGTGCGGGTGCTGTGCAAGCACGTGAAATCGCTGGTGGGCGTGCGCTGGGTGCAGCGCGGCTTCCGTAACGCACCCAAGGGCGCGACCATGCGCAATCTCATGGGCCAGGTCGACGGGACGGTCAATATCGCCGCGGGCACACCGGATTTCGATCGCCTGGTGTGGTGCGACGGCAGCGCGCGGCCGTGGCTGGCGGGCGGCACCTCGATGGTGTTGCGGCGCATCGCCATGGATCTGGACAGCTGGGACGAGCTCGATGCCGACGGGCGGGCGATCACCCTGGGCCGCACCGATTCCAACGGCGCCCCGCTCGGGGGCAGCAGCGAATTCGACGACCCGGATTTCACCGCCGTCGACCAGTACGGCATCTCGGTGATCCCGCCGTCCTCGCATATCGCGCGGGCGCACCATCAGCACGATGGTGAGCGGTTCCTGCGGCGCGGCTACAACTACGACGACGCGCCCGCCCCCGGGCAGGTGTCGAATTCGGGGTTGCTGTTCGTGTCCTGTCAGCGCGATATCGATGCCCAGTTCCTGCCGGTGCAGGCGCGCCTGGCCGAGTTCGACGCACTCAACCGGTGGACCACACCGGTCGGTTCGGCGGTCTTCGCAATTCCGCCCGGGGTGCCCGCGCCCGGTGGATACCTGGGGCAGCAGCTGTTCGAGAGCTGACCGGGGCCGGCCGGACCGCGTATGAGGAGGCGGTCCGGCCGGTAGCCCTGCGACGCCCGGGCGCTCCGGCCGGTTTCCCGGGGATCGCCGTTAGGGTGACCGCATGACCGTGCTGCGCTCGATTCCGCTGTTCGCGCTCGCCGCCGTCGCCGAGATCGGCGGGGCGTGGCTGATCTGGCAGGGCGTGCGCGAGCATCGGGGCTGGGCGTGGATGGGCGCGGGGGTGCTCGCGCTCGGACTGTACGGGTTCGTGGCCACCTTGCAGCCCGATGCCAACTTCGGGCGGATCCTCGCGGCCTACGGCGGGGTGTTCGTAGCGGGCTCACTGCTGTGGGGCATGGCCCTCGACGGTTTCCGGCCCGACCGCTGGGATGTGATCGGCGCGCTGGTCTGCCTGGCGGGTGTCGCGCTCATCATGTACGCGCCTCGTTCTACGTGAAACCAACTGGGGGCGAACTGCATTCACGCATCCACTGCAAACCGTCCGGTCCGATGCCGTGGTGCAGTCGATGCAAACTCGCAGTGCGCCGCCCGATTACGCGCCGTCGCCCAGTAGCGCGTCGACAATCCCGCGTGCGGTCGGGATCGCGGACTCGTCACCCATCTGCGAGGCGGTATTGGCCGCCGAAACCAGGGCATCGAGCTGGAATGCCAGCGCGTGCGGTTGCTGCCCGGTGAGCAGTCCCTGCTCCTGGGCGCGGCGAATCTCCTTCTCCAGCACCGCCAGCCAGTCGTGGTGATCGGCGGCCAGGGCATCGCGCACCGGGCCGGGACGGCTGTCGAACTCGGCCATGCCCGCAACCCGGAAGCAACCGCCCGGCATGGCCGGCTCACCGATGTAGACGAACCAGTGCTCCATGTAGGCCCGTAGCCGCTCGATGCCGCGCGGTTGCGAGACCGCCGGGCGCCACACCACGTCGATGAACACCTCGCGCGCCGATTCCACCGCGGCCAGTTGCAGGTTCTCCTTGCTGCCGAAGAGCGTGGCCACCCCGCTCTTGCTGACCCCCAGATCCGTGGCCAGCCGCCCGAGGCTGAGCCCGTTGAGCCCTTCCACGGAGGCGACCTCGGCCGCGCGGCGGGCGATGGTGGCGCGGGCACGCGCGCCCTTCAGCAATCTCTGATCGGAAATCTGCTGTTCGGAGGTCTGGATCGGATCGGCCACCCCACCATCATGACACCGCGGCCTTGCAAATACGAACGATCGGTCGTACTTTTCAACAATACGCACGATCGTTCGTACACTTCTGGCTTCGCTTCGAAAGTTCCCCCATGACAGAGACATCCGCGCGGCACACCCCCGCGCCATCCACCGCCCACCCGCCCCGAAACGCCGCCGCGGCTCCGATGGCCCCGGCCCCGTCCGCGCCGACTCCGGACGGGGCAGGCGCGGGCGCAACCGGTGCGGACGCTTCCGCCCGCTCGGCACGCCGGGCTCTGCTCGTCGCCTGCGGGGCCGCGTTCGTCGCTTTCCTCGACCTGTCGGTGGTGAACATCGCCTTCCCCGCCATCAGCCGCGACTTCCCCGGCACCGCGGCCACCAGCCTCACCTGGGTGGTCAGCGGGTACGCCGTCGCGTTCGCCGCACTGCTCACCCCGGCCGGGCGGCTCGCCGACGCGCTCGGGCGCGGGCGCGTATTCCTCTACGCCCTGGCCGCTTTCGCGCTCACGTCACTGCTGTGCGCATTTGCACCCGGTGCAGAATGGCTCATCGCGGGCCGCTTCCTGCAAGGCGCGAGTGCCGCGTTCCTGATTCCGGCCGGGCTCGGGGTCGTGCTCAGCACCACCGCGCCCGAACGCATCGGCGTCGCCATGGCGGCGTGGACGGCGGCGGGCGGGTTCGCCGCGACCGTCGGCCCGGCCGCGGGCGGCGCGCTCGTCGATTGGTTCGGCTGGCGTTCGGTTTTCCTCATCAATGTGCCGATCGTGGCCCTGCTCCTCGGATTCGGGCTGAGCCTCACCCGTGGGGAGGTTCGTCACGGTGACGGCCTGCCCGATCTGCTGGGCACCGCCGCCACCGCGCTCGGCATCGGCGGCGTGGTCGCGGCCGTCACCCAGGGACAGCCGTGGGGATGGACCGATCCGCGCACGCTCGCTTGCGGATTCGGCGGCCTGGCGCTGATCGTGTTCGCGCTGTGGCGTTCCCGGCGCCATCCGCGCCCGGCCATCGCGGTCGGATTGTGGCGCAGTCACCGCTACGCGCTGGTCAATGCCACCGCATTCGTCTTCGGCGCCACCATGTTCGCGTGGCTGCTGGCCGGACCGCTGTGGCTGGACGCGATCTGGCACTACTCGGTGCTGGAGTCGGCGGCGGCCATGACCGTCGGCGCGCTCGCCTCGATGGTGACCGCCGTGGCCGCCGGGCGCGCACCCGAGGCGGCACAGCGCTGGCTCGGCGTGCTGGGCGCGCTCATGTTCGCCACCTCCACCCTCTATATGAGCACCGGCATGTTCGACACCACCCCCGAACTGTGGAAGGGCTGGATTCCCGCCGGGATTCTCGGCGGCGGCGGCATCGGCCTGATCGTCACCGTGCTGGGCACCATCGCCGCCAGATCGCTGCCCCCGCAACGCTTCGCCGCCGGGGTCGGCATGAACCTCACCGCCCGCCAAGCCGGTGGCGCACTCGGCGTGGCCGTCCTGGCCGCGGTCTTCGCCGCCTCGCCCACCGACCCCCTGGCCGCGTTCCACACCCTGTTCGCGGTCTGCGCCGGCATCGCCCTCGCCGCCGCCGTGCTCGCCGCGCTGCCCGCCCGATCCGAGGAGAACCTGTGAGCCACACCGCCATCGCCGCCACCGGCACCACCGCGCCGGCAACCGAGAACACGAAGCTGACCCCCGCCCGCATCGACGCACCCGCCGCAGCGGGCGCGCTCACCGAGGCCGATGACCCCATGCTGCTCGACGACCTCACCGCCGCCGCTCTCCTGCAGTACGTGCCGTGGCGGCGCTTCGCGGTCATCGGCGATTCCACCGCCGCGGGCACCGGGGACTCCTGGCCCGGCTACCGCGACATCCCGTGGGCCGATCGGGTCGCCAACGCGCTCGCGACCGCCCATCCCGGCAGCGCCTACCTCAATACCGGCAAGGTCGGCGCGCTCATCGCCGAAGTCCGTGCCGGACAACTCGACGCGCTCCGCGATTTCGCACCGGATCTGGTGCACATCAGCTGCGGCGGCAACGACCTGTTCCGGCGCGACGCGGATCTGGCACAGGTGGAACGCGAACTCGACGAACTGTGCACCCTCGCGGCGAGCACCGGGGCGCGGCTGTCGATGTTCACCCTCGCCGATGCGCTGCGCGGCAAGTTCATCGCGTTCCGCCCGCTGTTCGAGGGCTTCGCCGAGCTGGTGCGGCGCGTGGCCGCGGACCACGACGCGATCCTCACCGAGTTCTGGGCGCACCCGGCCGGGCAACGCCCGGACTGGCTCAGCGCCGACCAGATCCATCTGACCATGGCCGGGCACGCGGTGGTGGCCACCGAGATCACCAAATCGCTGGCGTACCGGGCGAACTCGGCACACTGAGCGATCGCCTCTGCTCCTGGGACGGTGCGCGGTGCGGCGGTTCCCGCTCGGCCCGCACCGTTGCCTCGGCGCACTGCGGCGCGGTGGACGAATCACGGTGAGCGGGACGCTGGCCTGGGGCCGGGGCCGGCCCTACTCTCGTGCGACACAACGATTCGACCAGCGCAAGAGCAGGGCGTCGCGGTCGGGTGAGCGCATCCGCCGGACCCCATGGCGCCGATCGCCGACCGGCCGCGGTGGCGTCCGGAAGGAGATGCACCGTGGCACAGGCCGTCCGCTTCTACGAGACCGGTGGGCCCGAGGTATTGCGCTGGGAGAGCGCCGAAGTCGGCGAGCCGGGGCCGGGCGAGGTGCGGATTCGGCACGAAGCGGTCGGCTTGAACTTCGCCGACACCTATTTCCGCAGCGGCCTCTACCCGGCGGCGCTGCCGGCCGGTATCGGCGTCGAAGCAGCCGGCGTGATCGAGGCGGTCGGCCCGGGCAGCAGCCAATTCCGGGCGGGTGACCGCGTGACCTACACCGGCAGCCCCCTCGGCGCCTACAGCACCGAACGCGTCCTGCCTGCCGAGCACCTGATCCGGTTGCCCGGGGAGATCGCCTTCGACACCGCCGCCTCGATGACCATGCGCGGCCTCACCACCGCATACCTGCTGCGGCGCATCCACCCGTTGCGCGCCGGAGACACCGTGCTGCTGCACGCGGCCGCCGGCGGCGTCGGCTCACTGTTCACCCAGTGGGCGAAACTGCTGGGCGTCAACGTGATCGGGACGGTGTCGAGTGCGGACAAGGCCGAGATCGCCCGGGCCAACGGCTGCGATCACGTCGTGGTCTACACCCGGGAGAACCTCGCCGAACGAGTCCGCGAGATCACCGGCGGCCGGGGCGTGCCCGTGGTCTACGACAGCATCGGGAAAACCACCTATCAGTCCTCACTGGAATGCTTGGCACGGCGCGGGCTGCTCGTCTGCTTCGGCACCTCGTCGGGCCCGGTCCCCCCGATCGACGCCATGCAGCTGGCGGTGCGGGGTTCGCTGTTCGTGACGCGCCCCGCGCTCGCCGACTACATCGCCGACCCCGCCGAACGAGCCGAACTCGCAGATGAGCTGTTTTCCCATGTCGCCGCGGGCCGCATTCGCGTCGATATCAATCAGCGCTTCCCGCTCTCGGAAGCGCGCCAGGCCCACCGTGACCTGGAGTCCGGTCGCAGCATCGGCACCTCGGTCTTCGTGCTCTGAAACCCTGCGCAGCCGATTCACCCCGGACCCGGAGGCCACGCTGCGATTGCATTTGCAATAGCACGGTTGACCTGTGATTTTCTCGTATTGTGCTCTCGTTTGCCGTATGCCAAGATCGACCGCATCGGCGCGGGGGAAGCGGTGTGAGGCGGCCGAAATACTGCATCGGCGCAGCACTTTTCGACTGTTCGGTACACCGTAAGGAGCGCGATGGGCGCCATTCTCTTGAGCAAAGATGTCCCGGGAACCCTGGGATCCCTGTATGAGACCATTGTTTCCCCGGGCACGTGGGAGCACTGGTTCGGTATTCACCGCGATTTCGTGGGCACCCCGCCGCGGCGGCTGGTCCAGGGTTCGACCTTCGTCTCCGAGGTGCTGCTGCACGGAATGAGCGAGGAGGTGGAGTGGACGGTGACCAAAATCGCGGCGCCCAACCAGATTTCGTTGCGCGGCCATGGGCATGACGGCGTCCGGTGCGACTTCAGCTACTGGCTGCAGCCGTGCGACACCGGTACCACCGTCACCGCGAGCATCGTGTTCTCGGGACCGTTGATCACCCCGAGCGTCTCGACCGCGCTCGAAGCCGTCGGATACGACCAATTGGATTGCACCCTGGGACAACTCGCCGAGCTCGCCTACGCCCTGCACAACTGAGGCGCGGATGGCAGAAGCGCACTCGCTGCTACCGCAGAGCCTGAGCCGAGCCTGGGCCGAAACCGCGCCGCCGGGCGGGCTCGGCGCGGTGGAACACGTCGTGATCCTCATGCAGGAGAATCGGTCGTTCGATCACTATTTCGGCGGGCTCGCCGGAGTGCGCGGCTACGGGGATCTGAACGCGCTGCAATTATCCAGTGGCCGTTCGGTTTTCCATCAACCCGATGGCGACGGTTTCGTACTGCCCTACCCCACCGCGCTGGAGAATATCGACGGCACCGATCATTCGGCGCGCACCGGGCACCACGCCTATGCCCAAGGCCGCTACGACCAATGGGTTCCCGCCAAAGGCCCGGGCACGATGGTCCGCTACGACCGCGACTCGCTCGAGTTCTATCACCAGCTCGCCGAGGCGTTCACCATCTGCGACCTCTACCACTGTTCGGTGAACGGCCCGACCGACCCCAATCGCATGTATCTGTTCACCGGCACCGTGCGCAATCCACTGGCGCTGGAGAACTTCGCCTTCGACTGGCAGCCGAAACTGTTCGGCAGCGCCCGCCGCATCCGCTGGATGCGCCGGTTGCCGCCCCGGCTGCTGGACCTGTACTCACCGCATGTGCGCGAAGCGATCTTCGGGCTGTCCTGGACCACCTACCCCGAACGGCTCGAACGCGCGGGCGTGAGCTGGCAGGTGTATCAGGAGTGGGACAACTACGGCGACAACTCCCTGGAATACTTCGCCCCGTTCCGGGCGGCGGCACGGGCCGCGCTGCAATACACCGATGCCGGACGTGGGGTGGCGTTCGAGAACTTCCCCTATTACTACGACGTGCTGCGGCAGCGCCCGGAACGCCGGCCGCAGCTCGAGGCCGCCCTGCGCCGTGGAATCGACGAATTGCCCGACTACGAAAGGCAATTGGTGCTGCGCGGGCTGTTGCGGGAACCCGAGGGCACCGTCGTCGACCGGTTTCGCGCCGATGTGGCGGCCGGCCGGTTGCCGAAGGTCTCCTGGATCGTGCTGCCCTACCGGTTCTCCGAACACCCGAGTATGGGACCGCGCAACGGACAGGCGATCGTGCACGAGTTGCTCGACAGCATCTGCAGCGACCCAGAGGTATGGAACAGCACCGTCTTTCTGCTGAACTACGACGAGAACGACGGCTACTTCGATCACATCCCGCCTCCGGTGCCGCCGCCGGGCACGCCCGAGGAGTACTTCGGTTCGGTGCCTATCGGTCTGGGCAGCCGTGTTCCGCTGCTCGCGGTGTCCCCCTGGAGCAAACAGGCGGTCTGTTCCGAACTGTTCGACCACACCTCGGTGCTGCGCTTCCTCGAACGGGTGACCGGCGTCGCCGAACCCAATATCAGCCCGTGGCGGCGCGCCATGTGCGGCGACCTCACCGCGCTGCTGGACTTCGGCCGCACCGCCGCGCCCACCCTGCCCGCGGCACGCGCGGCGGCGCCCCAACCGGAAAACGGCGTGCCACAGCGGGTTCCCACCCCGCAGCGGCTGCCCGAACAGGATCCCGGCCGCAGGTCCCGCATCCCGCTGCCGTATCGGCCGCGCGTCACCGCCCGCCAGCACCCCGCCGCGGGCACGGTGACCATCGTCCTGGGCAACGAGGGCACCGCCGCGACGCACTACGCGATCCATCCGAACGCGTTCACCGCCTCGAGTACGCCGCAGCTGTTCGACGTCGGCCCGGGCGGCACCGTCATCCGGGAATTGCGCGCCCCTTCCGGCTACTACGATTACACGGTCTACGGTGCGGACGGATTCCAGCGGCGCTTCGCCGGTGGCCTGCACCGGATTTCGGGTGCGTGGGAAGTCACGGCCACCACCGCTGCGACAGCAGACCGGCAGCTCACCGTGACCTTCCGCAACGAGGGATCGACCGCAGCGGCATTCGTGCTGCACGCCAACGCCTATCGCGACGACGGCCCGTGGCCGGTCGAGGTTCCCGCCGGCCGGTGCGTGGATCGACTCTTCACCCTCGACACCGAAGCGGCCGGAGCGGGCTGGTACGACTTCACGGTCACCGCCCCGGCCGACCCCGCGTTCCTGCGCCGGATGCGCGGCTACGCCGAGAACGGCACGCCCGGTCTGACCGCCGCCGACGCTGCGCCCTTCGATCGGCTGCTGCTGGATCGATCCGTCTACGAACCCGGTCGCGATCTGATCGTGCACTACAGCACGAAACACCCGATCAACCGGCATCGCCTGGCCGTCTACCCCGATTCCGGCGCGACGACGCACACCGTTCCCCCCTCGACACCCGTACGCCAGGTCATTTTGCCGCCGGGGCGCACCCGCGACGAGGTCGCCGTCGAGCTCCCGCCCTCCGGCAGCTACCTGCTGCACCACCTCGGCGACACCGATACCGCGCTGGCACAACCGATCCGCTTCCTGGTGCTGTGAGCCAGACGGAGGTCAGTGCCAGAGGGCCGCGACGAACACGTTCACGATCGCCAGTCCGCCCGCGGCGTGCGTCATCCACGGCACGGCCTTGCCGCGCTTGGCATCCGCGCGCCCGACTTCGGCGAGGCCGGCGACCGCGACCGAGATCACCAGCTTCACAACGATCTTGGTCATATTGGGGTCCTTGCCGAGCGAATCGATCGACTCGGCCAGGCCGACCAGGATGATGCCGGTCAGCAGCTGGGCCCGCGCGCCCCAGACCATCAGCTCGGACACGCGCGGCTGGGCGGCGGCGTATCCGCCGACCACGGCCGCCATACCCAGCAGATGAGCGACTACCACCAGGTTGTAGACGAAGTCCATACCGCACACGGTAGTTGATCACCACGGTGCAACGACAGCCGGTAGTAAGGAAACCGGCAGCTGATCGGGCCGACCGCCGGGTTTCACCGGGAAAGCCTTCGGGTAGTCCACACCCAGGGCTCTTCGATGTTGGAGGGTCAACGGTTCGTGGGCGGTCAGTCGGCTAGGAGAACTCAGGTGGCGGTTGTACTCGTGCTGCGAGCACGCGGACTGGGTGATCTGCTCACCGCGGTCCCCGCGCTGCGCGCACTGCGCCGGGCCAGGCCCGACGATCACATCGCGCTCGCCGCGCCGCACCGGCTCAAACCCATCGTCGATCTGATCGCCTCCGTCGATGAGATGGTGCCCGTCGGCGAAGCCACCGGCATGCGCTGGGACGGCGCGCCGCCCGCGCTGGCGGTGAACCTGCACGGCGCCGGGGCCGAGGGGATCGTCGAGCTGGTGCGCACCCGGCCCGCACGCATTCTCACCTACCGTAATCCGGCCTTCCCGGAGTTGGCCGGACCGGACTGGCAGCCCGATATGCACGATGTGGACCGCTGGTGCCATCTGCTCGAATCCGACGGGATCACCGCCGACCGCCGCAATCTCGGCCTGGTCCCGCCGGTCGCCACCACCAGCCATCGCGATGCGGTGGTGGTGCACATCGGGGCGAGCGCCGCCGCCCGGCGCTGGCCGGCCGACCGCTTCGCCGCCGTCATCCGGCATCTGCTGGTGCAGGGGCGCGAGGTCATCCTCACCGGCGACGATTCCGAACGCGATATCGCCCTCGAAGTCGCCCATCGCGCCGGGCTCGCGCCCGCGCGGGTGGCGGCCGGGCAGCAGAACCTCATCGAACTCGCGGCCACCGTCGCCGAATCGGCGCTCGTGGTGTGCGGGGACACCGGGGTCGCGCATCTGGCCACGGCTTTCGGCACCCGCACCGTGCTGCTGTTCGGGCCCACCCCGCCCAGCCGCAACGGCCCACCGCCGCATCTGCTCGGCCGGCACGCCGTGCTGTGGGCCGGGCAGACCGGCGATCCCGACGGGCACGAGGTGGATGCGGGACTGCTCAAGATCGGGGTGCCCGAGGTGCTCAACGCGGTGGACAAGCAACTGCGCAAAAGGCCCTGGCCCGGAACGGGATTGGATCGGCGCGGGCAGCAGGCGTATCGGCGGGTGGGCTGAGCACCCACCGGCATGCGGCGCGTGTCAGGTCCGGCGTGAGATGACCATGAGGTATTCGCACGGCGCGTCGGTGCGGTTGGCGAAGCCGTGGTCGGCGTCGGCCTGGAAATACACCGAATCGCCCGCGTGCAGGGTTTCGCTGATGCCGCCGATCGCGACCGTGAGAGTGCCGGACAGGACCACCAGCTGCTTCTCGGTGCCCGGCGGATACGCCGGCAGCAGACCGGTGGAGACCTGCGCGGGCAGATAGTGCACGACCAGCTCGCCCGCCCCCGCACCCGGCACCGGCGAGACGATATACCGTTCGAACCCGGTATCCGGATCACGGAATACCGGGCGCTCGTTCTTGCGCAGCACCACGGCCACATTCGACGCGGCACCGGCCGGACCGCCGACCAGATCCGAGAGCGAGGCGCCGAGTGCGTGCGCGATCCGCGAGGCGACGCCGATGGTCGGGCTCTTCTCACCGCGCTCGACCTTCGACAGCATCGCCCGGCTCACCGATGACTGGATCGACAGCTGCTCGAGGGTCAAGCCCGCCTCCTCGCGGCGGCGCCGCACATTGATACCGAAAGCGCCCGCCAGATCATCACTCTGCGGTGCCTCGTCCGCGCCGTGCTCGGCCAATCGTGCTCCTCGATCGATGGATGCGTCGCCGCCCACAGTGTATGTTTCTCCTAAAGTAGATCACGTCTTCTATCGAAGACATGCGGTATGTGCTCAACCCGATGGAGGTTCCCATGCGTTTCGTCTCGAGCGGCCGGCACCATGCCCGCTTCGAATTCGGTGAGCTGCAGGTGATTTCGCTGCGGGACGGGTACATCGACATGCCGCCGACCCGACTGCGCGACGAGGACGGGCGCACGTTCTACCAACTCCCGGCCGCGGTGCCGCTGGTCGAGGACAATCTGCGGCTGGCGGTCAACGCCTTCTATATCGATGACGGCGTGCGCTCACTGCTGATCGACACCGGCGGGTCGAACGTCTGGCACGACCCCACCATAGGATTGATCTACGACGCGCTCGAGGAAGCGGGCATCGACCCGGCGACGATCACCGATGTCGGCATCACGCACCGGCACGAGGATCACGTGAGCGGGCTGATCGCCCCGGACGGTACGCAGGCATTCGGGAAACTCGAGCGGATCTGGATGGGCGCGGGCGACATCTCCGTATTCGACGGCCGGCTCGAACCACTGCGCGAGCGGGTCGTCGCCGTCTCGGCACCGATGCCGATCCACGACTGGGCCACCGCGATCCCGACACCCGGCCACACTCCCGGGCACACCGTCTTCGAGATCCGCGGCAGCGCCGGACGCCTGCTGGTGTGGGGCGACACCGTGCACGTTCCCACCCTGCAGTTCGATCGCCCGCGGGTGACGTGGGAGTACGACGGCGACCAGGCGCAGGCCCGGGCGGCGCGGGCAGGATTGCTCGAACAGCTCAGCCGCCCGGACCATTTCGTCGCCGGCGCGCACCTGGACTCCCCCGGCATCGCCCGCGTCACCCCGGCCGGGGACGGGTACACACTGCAGTACCTCGCCCCACCGATCGGCTGATCAGCCCGGCCGCTACCCGGGAGTCGGCGTCCGGTCGGCGGGCCAGGCGTTGACGGTGAGCGCGAGCATCACCAAGGCGATGCCCAAGACTTCGGTGAACGTGGGCCACTGCCCCAGGGCGATCGCGCCGACCACGGTCGCGGTCGCCGGGAGCAGCGCCAGCAGCAGGGCGAAGCGGGCGCGACCGACCCGCTCCAGCACCAGCTGATCGAGACCGTAGGGGACGGCACTGGAGAGAATGCCCACACCCGCCCCGAGGAGCCAGATGCGTGGGTCGGCGAAAACGCTTGCGTCGATGCGGGTTTGGCGGGTGAGCAGGATCGGGGCGAGCACGGCGGCGGCGATGGTCATGCCGACGGCCAGGGAATCCATGCCCGCACCGGCATCGGCCACCCGCTTGCCCAGCAGGATGTAGCCCGCCCACATGGCCGCCGCGCCGAGGGCGAAGGCGGCGCCGGCCGCGTCCGCGCTCAATGTGACCCCGGCCAGCAGGATCACGCCGATCGCCACCAGCAGTACAGCCAGCCCGTCGCGGGCGCGCCGCGAGCCGAGGGTGGCCACCGCGATCGGCCCCAGGAATTCGATGGCCACCGCCGTGCCGAGCGGGATCCGCGCGATCGCTTCATAGAAGGCGATATTCATGGCGACCGTGACAACGCCGAATCCGGCCGCCACCGCGACCGCCCGGCGCGTCCACGGTTGCCGCCACGGCCGCCGCCAGGCCAGCAGCGCCAGACCCGCCGCGGCCGCGCGCAGCCAGGCCACGGTGGCGGGCTCGACGGTATCGAACAGGAACACCCCCAGCGCCGCGCCCGCGTACATCGACACCGCGCCGACCACGAACACCAGCGGCACCGACCACCCGGGCAATTGCCTGCGGCGGGGCACTGCGGTGTCGACGGTCGCACTCATGCCGCCACCCTAACGGCCGCCCCCGACGCCGGAATCGGTCCGAGCGCAAAGGAACTCGCGGGGCAGTGCACACCGCCCCGCGTTCAGGAGATCGCGGCCAGGGCCGCGCCGGGCGCGGAACGACCCCGGCGGGCTCACGGCTCCGGGGCGTCGGTGCGGGCGGTCGACAGCGCGGCGGAGTAGGCGGCGATGGCACTGGGCCAGAACTGCTCGAGGTAGTCGCGGGCATCGGCCAGCCCGCGCGGGTCCAGTGAGTACAGGCGGCGATTACCCGAGGGCCGCACCATCACCAGGCGCGCATCCCGCAGCACCTTCAAATGCTGAGAGATAGCCGAACTGGTCACCCCCAGTGCTTCGGCGAGCTCCCCCACCGACCTGTTTCCCTGTGGCAAAGCCTCGAACACGGCCCGCCGAGTGGGGTCGGCGAGCGCGCTCAACACTTTCACTCCGTTAGTCGGCACTTAAACAGAGTGCCCGCGGACCCCCGCCGGGGTCAATACAGCACGCCCGGGCATTTCCCTACGTCATTCCAGAATCACCGGCGTGTCGTTATCGTGTCGTGACATATCAACTGGGCTTTTGTACCGATGTGGTGGTCGTCACAGGGTTTCTGAACAGCAGCTGAGTTGGCATACCTTCGATGCATGCCCGTAACCGTTCCGTTATCTCTCAGCCGCAAGGCCGGCAAGTACCGGACGGCCGCAACTCGTGCAGTGGCCGTTTCCGCAGTCGTCGCCTCCTCCCTCGGAGTGCTGGCGGCCGCCGACCCGAGCGCCGCGGGCGAACCCGTCAGCGATCAAGTAGCGAACACCGCGACCACCGTTGCCGCTCCCCTCGCCTTCACCCCGGTGGAAGCGCAGATGCCCCAGATCGTCCCGCAGGAAGTCCTGGACTTCCTGAACAACCTGCACGTCGAGCAGGCCCGCCCCAAGACCGTGCGCCCGGTGGCCGGTCCGCTCACCTCCGGCTTCGGCCAGCGCTGGGGCGCCGCGCACAACGGCATCGACTTCGGCGACGGCTTCGGCGCGCCGATCCGCGCCGTCACCGACGGTACCGTCATCGAAGCCGGCCCGGCCTCGGGCTTCGGCCTGTGGGTGCGCGTGCAGCAGGACGACGGCACCATCGGCGTCTACGGCCACATGCAGGACATCCTGGTGCAGGTCGGCCAGCAGGTCCGCGCCGGTGACGAGATCGCCACCGTCGGCAGCCGCGGCTACTCCACCGGCCCGCACCTGCACTACGAGGTGCACACCGCCCCCGGCGCGCCCGTCGACCCGATCCCGTGGCTGGCCGGCCGCGGCATGGACGTCGGCGCCCCCGTCGACTGATACCCCGGCCTCCGGGAACTGAATGAGGGGTTCCCGGAACCGCCTCCCGCACAAGCGTTTCCAGCACGGCCCCGGCGCACCCCGCCGGGGCCGTTCTCATACCCGGGTACTACGGGCGAACCGCACCGCCGGGTGAGGCGCCGCGCGGATCGGCGACCATAACGTCACCGACATGAGCACCGCGCCTCTCACCCCCGGCACCGACCGGTCCCGCCACCCGCATCGCCCGCTGTTGTTCTGCACCGCCGTCATGGCCGCCCTCGCCGTCTTCTGCCTCCTCGCCATGACCGTCGACGACCGCATGCTGCTGGGCGAATCGGTGTGGGTGAAACCGCTCAAGTTCGCCGTCGCGTTCGTCCTCTACACCGGCACCCTGGCCTGGCTGCTGTCCTTCCCGCATCGCGGGCGGCGGCTGACCTGGTGGATGGGCACCGTCTTCGCCGTCACCGGCATCGTGGACGTCGGATTCATCGTGATGCAGGCCGCGCGCGGCACCTTCAGCCATTTCAATCTGCAAGCCGACGCCTACAACCAGATCGGGCAGAAGGTGTTCCAGTCCGGGGTGCCCGGGCTGTTCCTGGCGAACGTGATCATCGTGGCGGTGCTGTCGTGGCAGCGCATCCTGGATCGCCCGACCAGCCGCGCGGTGCACGCCGGGCTGTTCATCGCGGTGGCGGGCATGTTCCTGGGCTATTTCATGGGCTTCAGCGGCAAGCAGCAGGTCACCGACGCCTACGGGCGGCCGGTGGAGCTGGTGGCCGGGCACACCATCGTCGACGGGCAGCCGAGCGTGCGCGACGGGGTGGGCGGGATGCCGATCACCGGCTGGAGCACCGTCGGCGGCGATATGCGCATCCCGCACTTCGCCGGCTTGCACGGCATCCAATTGCTGCTGCTGGCCGTGTTCGCCCTGGCCTGGCTGGGCCGCACCCGCGTGCCGTGGCTGCGGAACGAGCACGCCCGCGCCGATCTGATCTGGGTGCTCACGCTCGGCTACGCCGGAGTGGTGGGCATGCTGCTGTGGCAGGCGCTGCGCGGGCAGTCGCTCGTGCACCCCGACGCCGCGACCCTCGCCGCGTTCGCGACCCTCGCCGCCGTCATGGCCGCGGGCACCGGGCTGGTCTATCTGGTGCGTGGGCGCGGCACCCGGGCGAACCCGGCCGCCGCACCGTCACATGCGGTCTCGGCCACCGACATCACCCAGCCGATCCCCGCGCACCTGATCAGCGCAGCCGCTCGGCATCGCGCGTGAGTTTCACCAAAATCGCCGCCAATTCGGTCAATTCGATGGTGTCGGCTCCCTCCGCGACCGCCGTGGCCACGTCCTCGGCGGCGCAGCGGGCCGCGAACCAGCGATCGGAGAGGTCGGCGACCTCCTGGGCGCTGAGTACCACCGAATCCTCGGGAATACCAGTGCCCTTCACGCTGTTTCGATGTTCGTACGCCCGCTGCCGGCAGGACTGACGGCAATACCGACGACGACGGCCGAGTTCGGATTCGGCGATCTCCCTCCCGCACCACAGGCAGGACAGCAGGCGCGTGCGCGACATGGTCCGTCACCTTAATGGTTTCGGCGCTCGCGCGGGTGGTGGGCACGCCGGGCGCGAGCATCGGTGCGCGACCGGTAGAATGGCAGGGTTCTCCGCAGGGGAACCGAAACGTGCGCGGCGGCGTTGACATGATGACCGGACATCACGACCGGGCATGACACCACGCCGTCGCAGTATCACTGATCTAGAACGTTGCCGACAGGCGAGAAGGGACCGCACTCATGGCAGATCGCGTACTCCGTGGCAGTCGTCTCGGAGCGGTGAGCTACGAGACCGACCGCGACCACGACCTCGCGCCGCGTCGGATGGCGAAGTACCGCACCGAGAACGGTGAGGAATTCGACGTTCCCTTCGCCGATGACGCCGAGATCCCCCCGACCTGGCTGTGCCGCAACGGCCAGGAGGGCATCCTGCTCGAGGGCACCACGCAGGAGCCCAAGAAGGTGAAGCCGCCGCGTACCCACTGGGACATGCTGCTCGAGCGCCGCAGCAAGGAGGAGCTCGAGGAGCTGCTCCAGGAGCGGATGGATCTGATCAAGAGCCGCCGCCGGGGCTAGAGACCCCGAAGACGAGAAAGGCCCCCTCTCCCGAGCCGGAGAAAGGCCCCCTCTCCCGAGCCGGAGAGGGGGCCTTCTGCTGTGTCGATCAGTCCCGGGTCAGTGGCTGGCGACCTTGCGGTACTGCAGCAGCGCCAGCGGCACCGCGACGGCCAGGATGCCCAGCGAGCACATGACCGAGTACCCCACGCAATGCTCGGCGGGCCAGCCGTCGGCGGGCACGAAGGTGGGCGGAGAGCCGTTGTCGAACAGCTTGCGCCCGGCCGCCGACACCGCGGTGATCGGATTCCATTCCGCCACCGTGCGCAGCGGACCCGGCAGTGACTCTCCCGAGATGAACGCCGAGGAGATGAAGGTGAGCGGGAACAACCAGATCAAGCCCGCGCTCTGCGCGACTTCCACGCTCGGCGACATGAGCCCGGTGATGGCGCCCACCCACGACATAGCGAAGGCGAACAGCAGGATCACCGCGAAAGCCAGGACGGCATCGGCGATTCCGCCGTTGATCCGCCACCCCACCACATACCCGCAGCCCACCATGACGCTGAGCGCCAGGATATTGACCACGGTGTCCGACAGCGTGCGGCCCATCAGCACCGCCAGCCGCGACATCGGCAGCGTCCGCATCCGGTCGATCATGCCCTTGTGCAGATCGTTGGCCAGGCCGACGGTGGTGAAGGCGGCGTTGAAAGCGACTGTCTGGGTGAAGATTCCGGCGAGCAGGAACTCCCGGTACTGGCTGCCGCCCAGCGACGCCCCGAAGACGTAGGCGAACAGGAACACGAACATCAGCGGCTGGATGGTCGCGGTCACCAGCAGAGTCGGCACCCGCAGGATGGTCAGCAGATTGCGGTAGGCGACGGTGGCGCTGTCGCGAAAGACCCGCGGCAGCAACATGAGTGGTCCGGACGCGCCAGGTCTCCCCGTCGCGGCCGGGGCCGGCGGGGTGGCGTTTGCGGTGGTCAAGACAGAATCTCCTCTTGCACATCGTGGTTGGTGCGTACCGGCGGGACGCGTTCGGCGGACTTGCCGGTGAGTGAGAGAAATACGTCGTCGAGACTGGGGCGGTGCACGTGCGCGTCGAGCACGCACACGCCCGCGTCGTCGAGGCGGCGCAGCGCCTCGACCATGGTGCGGGTGCCGTCGCCGACCACCACGAACACCTGGTCGGTGTTGGCGTCGTGGCCGGGTTCGCCGACGCCGACCCCGGCCAGCACGCGCAGTGCGGGCGCGGGATCCTGACCGGCGGCCAGGGTCACGGTGAGTTTGTCGCCGCCGATGGAGGTCTTGAGTTCGTCGGCGGAACCGCGCGCGATGACCCGCCCGCGGTCGATGACGGTGATGCGGTCGGCCAGCAGATCGGCCTCTTCCAGGTATTGCGTGGTGAGCAGGACGGTGGTGCCGTCGTCGACGAGTTCGCCGATGACGCGCCACATGTCCAGGCGCCCACGGGGATCGAGCCCGGTGGTGGGTTCGTCGAGCACCACCACCGGCGGGCGGCACACCAGTGCGCCCGCCAGATCGAGCCGGCGAGCCATGCCGCCGGAGTAGGTGCCGGCGCGGCGGCCGGCGGCGTGGGTGAGCCCGAGCGCCGACAGCAGTTCCTCGGCGCGTTCGGCGGCGCGTTTGTGGCTCATGCCGTAGAGCCGGGCCACCATGCGCAGGTTCTCGAACCCGGACAGGTTGGCATCGACCGCCGCGTACTGCCCGGACAGGCCGAGCCGGGTGCGGGCGCGCGCCGGATCCTTCAGCACGTCGATGCCCGCGATCCGGATGCTGCCCGAGCTCGGGCGTAGCAGGGTGGTGACGATGCGGACCGTGGTGGTCTTGCCGGCGCCGTTGGGGCCGAGCAGTCCCATCACGGTGCCGGACGGGATCTCGAGGTCGATCCCGTCCAGGACCCGGATCTTGCCGTAGTACTTGACCAGTCCCGTGACTTCCACCGCGAGGCTCATCGGGTTTCCTCCCGTCCGGCGCGAGCGGCCAGCTCCGCCAGGTGATCCCGCAGTACCGGTCCGATGACGGACAGCGCTTCGGGGGTGGTCATTCCGGAATGCCGGCAGCGCACCTTCTGGTCGTGCACCGTGCCGGTGACGTACGGCTCCCACGCGGACGCGCAGCGCTCGGGGTCGGCCAGGTTGATCTCGTCGTCGGCGGCGGTGAAGAAGAGCAGATCGCCGTCGAAGACGCGGGGCCGGAAGCCGTGCGCCTGTACCGCGCCGTTGGTGTAGCCGGTGTAGAGCCGTTCCAGGTGCTCGACGGTGAGCGCGGCGAACGGGCCGGGGCGGCTGCGCAGCAGTTCGGCCGCCTCGTGCAGGTTCATCCGCGGGTCCACGTCGGTATCGCCGCCGAGCAGGTCGGAGCCGAATTCGCCGATGATGTCGGCCACCGACGGGACGGCGCTCTCGAGCCAGCGGTCCGAGAGCTGGTAGCTGTCCATCAGCCCGAGCAGCGCCACTTCGTCGCCGCCGGCCTGCAACTGCACCGCGACCTCGTGGGCGATGAGCCCGCCCAGCGACCAGCCCAGCACATGGTAGGGGCCGTGCGGCTGCACCTCTTTCATGTGCGCCACATAGTATTTCGCGGCTTCGGTGATGGTCGGATGGCTTTCCTCGCCGCACACGTGCGGCGCCTGCAGCCCGTACACCGGCCGCTCGTGCGGCAGGTGCGAGACCAATCCGGCGAAGCACCAGGACAATCCGATGGCCGGGTGCACGCAGAACAGCGGCGGCACCGCACCGTCGGTGACCGGGCGCAACGGCAGCAGCGCTTCCAGGGCGGCCAGCAGCGCGGCCCCGGCATCACCGTCGGCGTCGGCGAGCCGGCGTGCGATGGCGGCCGGGGTGGATTCGCCGAACATGGCCTGCACGGGCAGGTCGATACCGGCCGCCCGTACCTGCGAGACCACCTTGGTGGCCAGCAGCGAGTTGCCGCCGAGCTCGAAGAAACCGTCGTCCGCGCCCACCGATTCGATGCCCAGCACGTCGGCGAACGCCGCGCAGAGGGCTTCTTCGGTCGGAGTGGACGGCGCCCGGTAGCCCTCGCGGGCGGCGAACACCGGTTCCGGCAGGGCTTTGCGATCGAGTTTGCCGACCGGGGACAGCGGGATCCGGTCCAGCAGCATGATCGATTGCGGGACCATGTAGTTGGGCACCAGCTCGGCCACGTGCGCGGTCAGTTCGGCCACGGTCGGCGCGGTCCCGTTGCGCGGCTTGACATACGACACCAGCGCGGTGGAGCCGGCCGGGGTGCGATGGCCGATGGTGGTGGCGAATTCCACCGCCGCGTGCCGGGCCAGCGCGGCGTCGATCTCGCCGAGCTCGATGCGGAAGCCGCGGATCTTCACCTGATGGTCGGTGCGTCCCACGTACTCCATATCCCGTGCGCGCCCGCCCTTTTCGAGCCAGCGCACCAGGTCGCCGGTGCGGTACATGCGCTCACCGGGTTTGCCGAACGGGTTGGCCACGAACCGCTGGGCGGTGAGCCCGGGCCGGCGCAGGTAGCCGCGGGCCAGGGCCGCGCCCGCCAGGTGCAGTTCGCCGGTGACGCCGCCGGGCGCCGGGTGCAGGCGCGCGTCCAGCACGCTGGCCCCGACCCCGCGGATAGGTCCGCCGATGGTGATCTGCCCGCCGGGCGTCATGGGCTGCGAGATCACCGTGACGATGGTGGTCTCGGTGGGCCCGTACACGTTGTAGAGCTTGCGCCCGGGCGCCCAGCGGGTGACCAGGTCCGGCGGCAGCGCTTCGCCGCCGACGAGCACGTGCCGCAGCGCGGTGACGCCGGTGGGATCGACGGTGCCCAGGGCGGAGGTGGTGATGAAGGCGTGCGTGATGCCTTCCTCCTGGAACACCTGCCCCAGTTCCTGTCCGCCGACCACCCCGGGCGGGGTGATGACCAGGGTCGCGGCGCCGCCGAGCGCGAGCAGCAGATCGAGCATGGCGGCGTCGAAACTCGGGGTGGCGAAGTGCAGGACGCGGCAGCCGGGCCGCACGTCGAAGCGCTGCGCGGTTTCGGCGGCGAAGTTGGACAGGCCGCCGTGGGTGACGACCACGCCCTTGGGGATGCCGGTGGAGCCGGAGGTGTAGATGACGTAGGCGGGGTTGTCCATGCGCAGGGCGCTGGTCCGCTCGTCGTCGGTGATGGGGGCGTCGGAGGTGGTGAGCACGCGCCGCCGGAAGGAGGGCGCGTCCAGCACGGTCCAGTTGGCGCCGTCGGGCATGCGTTCGCGGTGCGCGGACAGGGTGATGCCCACGGCCGCACCGGAATCCAGCAGCATATGGCTGATGCGCTGTTCCGGATAGTTGGGGTCGACCGGCACGAACGCGGCGCCGGCCTTGGCGATGGCCAGCATGACCGCGACCGATTCGGCCGAGCGCGGAATGCCCATGGCGACCAGCACTTCCGGGCCCACCCCGTAGCCGATGAGGACGCGGGCGAGGCGGTTGGTCCAGCGGTCCAGGGCGTCGTAGGAGATCTGGGTGCCCGCCGCCCGCACCGCGATGGCGGTCCGGTTGAGGTTGGCGGCGGCCTCGAACACCTCCGGGAAGGTGATGGGCAGGCCGGCTTCGGCGCCGCGCACGGGCGCCAGCGCCGACCATTCGGCCTCGTCCAGGAGTTCCAGATCCCCTACGGCGGTGGCCGGATTCGCCGCGGCCGCGCCGAGCAGGCGCACGAACCGTTGCGCCAGGCGCTGCGCGGTGACCGCTTCGAACAGGTCCGAGGCGTAGTTGACCGACACGGTGATGCCGTCGGGTTCGCGCCGCTGCGTCCAGGATTCGGTGAGGGTGAACTGCAGATCGAATTTGGCGATGCCCGGGTCGGCGTCGTCGGCTTCGATGCGCATGCCCGGCAGCTCCAGTACCCGTACGGGCTGGTTCTGCACCGACAGCATGACCTGGAACATCGGGTGATGTGCTTGCGAGCGGGCCGGATTGAGCACCTCGACGAGCCGTTCGAACGGCACGTCGGCGTGCGCGAAGGCTTCCAGGTCGGTGTCGCGGACCGCGCGCAGCAGGTCGGCGAATCCGGCGCCGCCGTCGACGTCGGTGCGCAGCACCAGGGTGCCGACGAACATGCCGATCATGCGGTCGAGCGCGGGGTGCCCGCGTCCGGCGATCGGGGTGCCGACGGTGATGTCGTCCCCGGCGGTCAGCCGGTGCAACAGTGCCACCAGTGCCGCGTGCAGCACCATGAACATGGTGACGCCGTGTTCGGCTGCCAGGGCCTGCAATTCGCGGTGGGTGAAGGCGTCGATCTTGCATTCGACGGTGCCGCCGCGATAGCTGGGCACCGGCGGGCGCGGCCGGTCGGCGGGCACCGCGAGCAGTTCCGGGATGCCGTCGAGGGCGCGCCGCCAGTAGTCGAGCTGGCGGCTGATCACCGATTCGGGATCGTCCTCGCGGCCCAGCACATCCTGTTGCCACAGCGTGTAATCGGCGTACTGGATGGGCAGGGCGGGCCACTGCGGTTCCTGGCCGGCGGTGTGGGCCCGGTAGGCGGCGGCCACATCGGCGGCCAGGGGTTGCAGCGACCAGCCGTCCATGGCGATGTGGTGCACGACCAGCACCAGCACGTGCTCGTCCGCGCCGGTGCCGGTCAGGCGCAGCAGCGCGGCCCGCAACGGCACCTGGTTGGCCAGGTCGAATCCGGCCGCGGCGGTGCGGCGGATCTCCGCGGGCACCTGGGCGGCGTCGACGGTGCGGACCGGCAGCCCGATGGCGGCCTCGTCGGCGTCGAGGATGCGCTGGCAGGGTTCGCCGTCGAGTTCGGGGAACACGGTGCGCAGCGTCTCGTGCCGGGCTTGCACCGCATGCAAGGTCGCACGCAATGCCTGCACGTCGAGTTTGCCGCGCAGCCGCAGCGCCACCGGAATGTTGTACGCGCCCAACGCTTCCCCGTGGTCGCCGGAGGCGTTGAACTTCTCCAGGAACCACAGCCGGCGCTGGGCGGCCGAGAGCGGAATGCGCTGCGGCCGGGTACGTTTGCGCGGTTCGGGCAGCAGATCCCCCGAGGGCGTCCCGGCGTCGAGCTGCGCGGCCAGTCCGGCCACGGTCGGCGCGGCGAACACCGCCCGCACCTCCAGCCGTACCCCGGTCGCGGCGGCCAGGCGCGCCACCAATTGGGTGGCGAGCAGCGAGTTTCCGCCGACCTCGAAGAAGCTGTCGTCGGCGCCGAGCGCTTCGGCCCCGACCAGATCGCCCATCACCTCGGCGACGAGCCGCTCGGTGTCGGTCTCGGGGTCACGTGACACCACGGCCACCACGGCCTGGGGTTCGGGCAGCGCGTCGCGGTCGAGTTTGCCGACCGGGGTGAGCGGGATCCGGTCGAGCAGGGTCAGGCTGCTCGGCACCATATGCGCCGGAAGGTGTTCGGCGCAGTGCGCGCGCAGTTCCTCGAGATCGAGCGCCGCCGCTGCGTGCCCGTCCCGTCCGGCCGCGGCCCCGCTGATCGCGGGCAGCCCGTGGGCGGGGGTGTGGGTGCCCCGTCCCGTCTCCGCGACCGTGGCGAGGTCCGCCGCGACCGGCAGCACATAGGACACGATGCGGCGGACGCCCGCGATCTCGCGGACCTCGGTGTGCGCGAAGCGGATCGCGGGGTGCGCGGTGAGCACGGCGTCGATCTCGCCGAGTTCGATCCGGAATCCGCGCACCTTGACCTGGTGGTCGCTGCGCCCCAAGTACACCAGTTCCCCGTCGGCGGTCCAGCGCACCACGTCGCCGGTGCGGTACATGCGGGTGCCTTCGGGTCCGTGCGGGTCGGCGACGAACCGGGTGGCGGTGAGCCCGAGCCGGTCGAAATACCCACGCGCGGAACCCTGTCCGCCCAGGTACAGCTCACCGGGCACGCCGACCGGGACCGGGTGCAGGCGTTCGTCGAGCACCAGGGCCCGCGCGCCGCGCACCAGGTTGCCGATGGTGACGGTCTCGCCGGGGATCATCGGCCCGGCGATGGTGATGACCACGGTGGTCTCGGTGGGCCCGTACCCGTTGAACATCATGCGCCCGGGCGCCCAGCGCGCCACCAGTTCCGGCCCGCATGCCTCGCCGCCGACCATGACGGCCCGCAGGTTGGGCAGCGCCCACCGCTCGCGGTCGATGGTGGCCAGCGCGGCCGGGGTCATGAAGGTGTGGCTGACCTCTTCGCGATCCATCAGCTCGGCCAGTTCGTCGCCGCCGTAGATGTGCGGCGGCACGATCACCATGGTGGCTCCGGAGCCGACCGCCAGCAGCAGGTCGAACACGGCGGCGTCGAAACTGGGCGAGGAGAAGTGCATGGTGCGCGATTCGCGATCGACCCGCATCCGCTCGCGGATCTCGTCGGCGAAATTGGACAGGCCGCCGTGAGTCACGGCCACGCCCTTGGGTTTTCCGGTGGAGCCGGAGGTGTAGATGACGTAGGCCAGGTCGGCGGTCCACAGGGTGGTGGTGCGGTCGGCGTCGGTGACGGCGCCGTCGTCGTGGGCTTCGAGTTCGTCGAGCAGTTCGGCGTCGTCGAGCAGCAGCCATTCGATGGCATGGTCGCCGCCGGCCTGGTACAGCCGGTCGGCGTGCCCGGTGAGGCTGACCCCGACCCGGCAGCCGGAGTCGGTGAGCATGTGCCGCACCCGATCCGCCGGATAGTTGGGGTCGACGGGCACGTACGCCGCGCCCGCCTTGGCGACGGCCAGTACGGCCAGCACCGATTCCACCGACCGGGTCAGTCCCAGCGCCACCCGGTCGCCCGGGCCCAGATCGCGCGAGATGAGCGCGCGGGCCAGGCGATTGGAGTAGACGTCGGCTTGCAGGTAGGTGAGTTCGGTGTCCTCGTAGCGCAGGAACACCCGGTCCGGGTTGAGGTGCGCGGTGGCCGCGAAGTAGGCGGCCAGGCTGCACTGCGGTTCGGGCGCGGGTCCCCAGGCGGGGGTGAGCAGTTCGCGTTCGATCTCGGTGCGGGCGTCGATATCGCGCACCTTGATCCGCGGATCGGCGGTGACGGCGTCGAACACCCGGACCAGGCGATCGGCGAGGGTGCTGACGGTCTGCTGCTCGAACAGTTCGGCGGCGTAGACGAATTCGTAGATCCGGTCCTCGTCGTCGGCGCCGGGCAGCACCCGCAGTTCGAGGTCGAACTTGGCGAGCGCGATATCGAGTTCCTCGGCGGCCAGGCCCAGGCCCAGCAGTTGCAGCGCGGGTGCGGGTTCCTGCACGGTCAGCGCGACCTGCAGGGCCGGGCGCAGCCCGCCGGCGCCGCCGCCGATCTCCTCCACGATGCGTTCGAACGGCACCTCGGCGTGCGCGAGCGCGGCCAGTTCGGTATCGCGGTCGGCTTGCAGCAGTTCGGCGAAGCTGCGGTCGGGGTCGACGTCCGAGCGCAGCACCAGGGTGTTGACGAACATGCCGACGAGCTCTTCCAGGCGCGTGTCGGTGCGCCCGGCGACGGGGGTGCCGATGACGATGTCGCG
This sequence comes from Nocardia yamanashiensis NBRC 100130, assembly GCF_001613325.1. GTDB lineage: Bacteria > Actinomycetota > Actinomycetes > Mycobacteriales > Mycobacteriaceae > Nocardia > Nocardia yamanashiensis. Next base: position 179,093 of record NZ_BDCD01000005.1, read on the forward strand.
GCCGCCGGTGACCACCCGCAGCAGTACGGCCATGGTGGAGCGCAGCACCATGAACAGCGAGACGCCGTGGGCGCGCGCCACTTCGGCGAGTCGCCGCTGCACGTCTTCGGGGACTTCGAAGCGCACCGCGCCGGCCCGCTGGGTGGGTTCGGCCGGGCGGGCCCGGTCGTAGGGCAGCGGCATTTCCTCGGGCAGGTCGGCGAGCGCGGTCCGCCAGTAGGCGAGCTGGATGGCGGCGGCGCTGTCGGGATCGCCTTCCTGGCCCAGGCATTCGCGCTGCCACAGGCTGAAGTCGGCGTACTGCACCGGCAGTGGCGTCCAAGCGGGTGCGACGCCGCCGTGCCGGGCGGTGTAGGCGACGGCGAGGTCGCGGGTGAGCGGGCCGAGGGACCAGCCGTCGGCGGCGATGTGATGCAGCACGATGCCGAGCAGGTGACGGCGATTGCCGGTGCGCAGCAACGTCATTCGCAGCGGGATCTCGTGCGCCAGGTCGAAGCCGCGCCGGGCCAGCGATCGCAGCGCCTTGCGCGCGCCGACATCGTCGGTCTCGACGGCTTCCAGTACCGGCAGGCAGCGCGCGGTGTCCAGGACCTTCTGGTAGGCGCCGTGTTCGTCTTCGGGGAAGACGGTGCGCAGTACCTCGTGCCGTTCCACCACGTCACCGAGGGCGGCGCGGAGGGCGGGCAGGTCCGGATCGCCGTCGATCCGAAGCACGAAAGCGATGTTGTAGGCGCTCGATTCCGGGGAGAATCGATTGAGGAACCACAGTCGCTGCTGCGGCAGCGACAGTGGCACGCGCTCCGGACGCGGGGTGTGCACAGCCAGCGCCGCCCGCTGCGTCCGGGGCGCTTCCGCCAGCCGGGCCGCCACGCCCGCCACGGTGGGGGCTTCGAAGATGGCGCGCACCGGCAGTTCCACCCCGAATTCGGCGTGCAGGGCGGCGGTGAGCCGGGTGGCCAGCAGCGAGTTGCCGCCGATCTCGAAGAAATTGTCCTCCGCGCCGTGCACGGGTGCGCCGAGCACGGTGCCGAATACCTGCGCGACCTGCTGCTCCATTTCGGTTTCGGGGGCGCGGGAGGGGGCCGCGGCCACGAAATCCGGTGCGGGCAGGGCTTTGCGGTCGAGTTTGCCGGACGGGGTGACCGGCAGCGTCTCGAGCACGGTGACCGCCGAGGGCACCATGTAGCCGGGCAGCCGGCCGCGCGCGGTGTCCAGGACCGCCGGGATGTCGAGGTCGGTGTCGGCGGTGAGATAGGAGACCAGGCGCGGGATGCCGCGTTCGTCGTGGTGGACGACGGTGAGCGCGAAGGTGACTCCCGGATGGTCGCGCAGCACGTGATCGATCTCGCGCAGTTCCACACGGAAACCACGGATCTTGATCTGGTCGTCGGCGCGGCCCAGGAAGCGCAGCTGCCCGACGCCGTCGGAGACCACGAGATCGCCGGTGCGGTACATGCGTTCGCCGCGGCGGCCGTGCGGGTTGGCCGGGAACTGCTGGGCGGTCAGCCCGTGCCGTCCCAGGTAGCCGCGGGCCAGGCCGGGCCCGGACAGGTACAGCTCGCCCGCCACGCCCGGCGGGACCGGGTGCAGGCGGCCGTCGAGCACGAACAGCCGCATGCCGCGCACGGGCAGGCCGATGGGCACCGGGCGGCCGGCCACCATGGGTCCGGTGGCGGTGGCCGCGACGGTGGCCTCGGACGGGCCGTACATATTGTGCATGCGCCGCACCGGCATTCCGGCCGGTCGCGCCTCCGGATCGGTCCAAACGCGGACCAGGTCCTCCGGGCAGGCTTCGCCGCCGACGATGACCGCTTCCAGGTCCGGCAGGTCCGCGGCGGGCACGGTGCCCAGCGCGGCCGGGGTGACGAAGGCATGGGTCACCCGCTCTTCACGCAGCAGCGTGGCCAGTTCGGCGCCACCGTAGATGCCGGCGGGCGCGACCACGATGGTGGCTCCGGCGGCGAAGCCGAGCAGCAGCTCCAGCACCGAGGCGTCGAAGCTGGGTGAGGAGAAGTGCAGGGTGCGTGCGGCATCGGTGACGCGGAACAGATGCATCTGCTCGTGCGCGAGGGAGGCGATGCCGGCGTTGGTGACGACGACGGCCTTGGGTTTGCCGGTGGAGCCGGAGGTGTAGATGAGGTAGGCCGGGCCGCCGGTGCGCAGCGGATGGTGCCGGTCGGTGTCGGTCACCGGGCCGTCGGTCTGCTGGGCGCATTCCGCGGCCAGGGTGTCCGAGCCGAGCAGCAGCCAGTCCACGTACGACTTGCGGTGCCGCCCACGGCTTCCGGGCCAGTCCGGCATTTCCGCGCGCCGTTCGGCATTGGTGAGCCCGAGCATGGCGCCGGAGTCGGCGAGCATGTGCGCGATGCGGTCGGCGGGATAGTCCGGGTCGATGGGCACGTAGGCGGCGCCGGTCTTGGCGACCGACCACACCGCGAGAATGCTCTCCAGGCTGCGCGGCAGCGCGATGGCGACCACGACCTCCGGGCCCGCGCCGTGTTCGATGAGCACGCGCGCCAACCGGTTCGAGCGTTCGTCGAGTTCCCGGTAGGTGGTGTCGTGGCCCTGGTAGCGGACCGCGACGGCGTCGGGGACGCGTTCGGCGGTGTCGGTGAGCAGGCGCGCCAGGGTGCTGGCCGATTCGGCCGGAGACCCCATGATGGGCACCAGTTTCGCGGTCTCGCGGGCGTCCAGGATGGGCAGGTCGCCCACCGGGACGGCCGGGTCGGCGACCGCGGCGGCCAGCAGCGCGGCGAAGCGGCGGGCCAGCGCCTCGACCGTGGCGTGGTCGAAAACATCGGCGGCGTAACCGAATTCGGCGGTCAGCGGGGCGTCTTCGGCGCCGCTGCCGACGGGTTCGTGCACGGTCAGCTGGAGATCGAATTTGGCGATGTCCATGGCCATGGGCAGCACCCGCGCCGCTACGCCGGGCAGGTCGACGCGCAGTTCGGGGCTGCTGTCGTAGGACAGCATGACCTGGAACAGCGGGTGCCGGGCGGCGGAGCGTTCGGGGTTGACGACCTCGACGAGGCGTTCGAACGGGACGTCGGCATTGGCGAAGGCGTTGAGGTCGGTGTCGCGAACCTCGGCGAGCATGCGATCGAAGCCGGCGGCCGGGTCGATGCGGGTGCGCAGCACCAGGGTGTTGACGAACATGCCGACCAGATCGTCCAGCGCCGGATCGCTGCGCCCGGCGATGGGTGTGCCGATGGCGATATCCGTCGAATTGCACAATCGCGCAAGCAGTGCCGCCAGGGCGGCGTGCAACACCATGAAGGTGCTGACGCCTCGTTCGGCGGCCAGCGCGGCCAGATCGCGCCGCAGCTGCGCCGGGATGGTGAACTCCACGCGCCCGCCGTCGGTGGAGCGCTGCCGGGGCCGCGGGCGATCGAGGGGCAGGTCCAGCTGGTCGGGCAGATCGGCCAGTGCGGCCCGCCAGTAGGCGAGCTGCCGCGAGAGCGCGCTCGCGGGATCGGCTTCGTCGCCGAGCAATTCGCGCTGCCACAGCGCGAAGTCGGCGTACTGCACCGGCAGCGGCGTCCAGTCCGGCATCTGCCCGGCCGCGCGGGCGGCGACCGCGACCATGATGTCGCGGGTCAGCGGTGCGACCGACCAGCCGTCGCCGCTGATGTGGTGCAGCACCACCAGGAATACGTGGGTGTCCGGTCCGGTCGCGTAGAGCGCCACCCGGATCGGCGCTTGACTGCGCAGATCGAAGCCGTATCCGGCGAATTCGGTCACCAGCTGGTTGACGTCGGCGTCGAGCGCGTCGACCGGTTCGAGCGTCAGCGGGATCTCCGAGGCCGGATGCACCCGCTGGCACGGCCCTTCCGGCGTGTCCGGGAAGATCGTGCGCAGGCTCTCGTGCCGCTCCAGCACATCGATGAGCCCCGCGCGCAGGGCCGGAACATCCAGCGGCCCGGTCAATTCCACCGCGAGCGGCATGTTGTAGGCGGCCGCGTGCTCGGCGAACCGGTTCAGGATCCACAGCCGCTGCTGAGCCAGCGAGAGCGGCACGTGCTCCGGACGCTGTCCCGCTACGAGTTTCGGCGAGGCCGCCTCGCTCTGCGGGGATGCCAGCCGGGCGGCCAGCGCGGCCACGGTCGGCGATTCGAACAGATCCCGGATGGTCAGCGCGGCCCCGACGGCCGCGTTCACCCGCGCGATCGCCCGCGCCGCCGACAGCGAGTTACCGCCCAGGTCGAAGAAGTTGTCCGCCACCTCGATCTCGTCGACGCCCAGGACTTCCGCGAAGACCCCGATGACCTGCTGCTCCACCGCATTCCGCGGCCCCGCCTCGGCCGGTCGCGCCGGCCGCCGCACCCCGATGACCGGTTCCGGCAGGGCCTTGCGATCCACCTTGCCGTTGGCGCTGAGCGGTAGTTCGTCGAGCACCATGATCGCCGACGGCACCATGTAGCTGGGCAGTGTGCGCCGCAGCACCGCCGTGAGTTCGGCCGCGAGTTCCGCCCGATCGGCGGCCTCGGCGGTGGTTCCTGCCACCGCGGTGCCGGTACCGCCAGAGGCGGGGGTGGCCGCAGCAGCATTGCCGCGACGTGTGATCGAACCCGCCGGTCCGTCGGCGGCACCCGCCGCGCCGATCTGCTTGCGCCCGTGCATATCCGGCGCAGCCGTGCCGATGCCGTTCGCGGTATCGGCTCCGGCCGCCACGCCGCCGGAGGGCAGGATGCCCTGCGCCGCCACGGCGTAGGCGATCAGTTCGTCGCCGCCGCGCCCGCGCCGGGCCACGCAGACCGCGCGGGTGACGCGGTCGTCGGCCAGCAGCGCGTTCTCGATTTCGCCGAGTTCGATGCGCAGGCCGCGGATCTTGACCTGGAAGTCGCTGCGGCCCAGGTATTCCAGCACGCCGGTGCGGCCGCCGCTGCGCCAGCGCACCAGGTCGCCGGTGCGGTACATGCGGGTGCCGGGGGTGAAGGGGTTGGCGACGAAACGATCGGCGGAGAGGCCGGGGCGGCCGAGGTAGCCGCGGGCGAGTTGCACGCCGGCCAGGTACAGCTCGCCGACGACGCCGGGGGCGACCGGTTGCAGGCGGGCGTCCAGGACGTAGGTGCGGGTGTTCCAGACCGGGGAGCCGATCGGGACGTCGGTGGTGCCGGGCGCGCAGTGCCAGGCGGTGACGTCGACGGCGGCTTCGGTGGGGCCGTAGAGGTTGTGCAGTTGCGGCGCTTCGGCTCCGGTGCCGAGCGCGGCGTGGAATTCGGTGACGGTGGCCGCGGGCAGGGCTTCGCCGGAGCAGAAGACGCGGGTCAGGCCGGTGCAGCCGCGCACGTCGGTGTCGGTGAGGAAGACCGAGAGCATGGACGGCACGAAATGGGCGGTGGTGACGTTCTTCTCGGCGATGACGCGGGCCAGGTAGCTGGGGTCGCGGTGCCCGTCGGGGGCGGCGATGACCAGGCGGGCGCCGATCTGCAAGGGCCAGAAGAATTCCCACACCGACACGTCGAAGGTGGCGGGGGTCTTCTGGAGCACGACGTCGCTGCTGTCGAGCGGGTAGGCGTGCTGCATCCAGCGCAACCGGTTGACGATGGCGGCATGGCTGACGCCCACGCCCTTGGGCTTACCGGTCGACCCGGAGGTGAAAATGACATACGCCAGATGGTCGGCGCGCAGCGGCGTGATGCGGTCGGCGTCGGTGACCGGCCGTCCGCCACGATCGGACAGATCGGCGGTGTCGATATCGAATCGCGGTGCGAGCGCGGGCAGTTCGAGCTCGTCGCGAGCCGCGGTGAGCACGCACAGCGGCCGCGCCTGCTCGAGAATCGCCTCGATGCGATCGGCCGGATGGTCCGGATCGATGGGCAGATAGGCGGCTCCGGCCTTCACGATGCCGTACATGCCGACCAGCAGGTCCAGGCTGCGGCGAATCGCCAAGCCCACCACGGTGTCCGGTCCGGCCCCGCGCGCGATGAGTTCGCGGGCGAGCCGGTTGGCGCGCTCGTCGAACGCCGCGTAGGTCAGGGTGTCGCCCTCGAAGTCCAGGGCCACCCGGCTCGGGCACATGGCGGCCCGGTCGGCGAACAGCCCGGCCAGGGTGCCGTCCTGCCGCGCGACCTGGGTCGAGTTCCATTCGTGCAGTACGCGTTCGCGTTCGAGGTCGGTGAGCACCGGCAGGTCCCCGACGGGGGTCTGCGGCGCGGCCAGCACCAGCCGGCGCAGGAAGTCCACGAACCGTCCGTGGTGCATGGTCAGTTCGGCGTCCCCGTACAGGCGCGGGTTGGCCTCGAAGTCGATGTGGATGCGGTTGCCGACCCCGTTGTACAGGTTGATCGACAGATCCTCCACCGGCCCGGTGGAGAGCACATTGATGGCCCCGACCAGGCTGCCGAACTTCAATTCGCTGTGGAACAGCATGAGATTGACCATGGGCCCGAAGAACCCGCGGGCATCGCGCGAGTATCCGCATTCTCTGCGGATGTCGTCACTGCGATACCGCTGATGCCGCAGCGCCCCGGTGATCTGCAGTTCGACGGCCCGCACCGTATCGGCGAGGGTGTCGGCTCCGGTGAAGCGCACCCGGATCGGCACCACGTTGGACACCACGCCGCCGGAGCGCCGCAAGGCCACGGTGGTGCGCGCGGACACCGGCAGGCTCAGCACCACGTCCTGGTGCCCGGTGACGGCCCGCACGTAGCAGGCCAGCGCCGCCACGAACACGGCTGAACTATTGCTGCCGAAGGTGTTCGACGCGGCTTCGACAGCCGCTTCCAGTTCCGGTCCGAGCACCGCGGTGGCGGTGCGCCGGCCGGAGTCGGAGATGGGCGCGAGCATTCCGTTGCCCGACAGCGTGATCGGCTCGCCGACCCCTGCCAGCTGTTCGCGCCAGTATTCGGCGTCGTTGCGGAAGCGGGTGGTCTCGCGGTAGCGGCCCTCGTCGGCGTAGATGGCGGCCAGCGGGGTGGCGCGCGAGACGACCGGTTCGGTCTGGTTCTCCAGCGCCGTATAGATCTCCGCGGCGCGGGTGGTGCCGTTCATGGCCCCGTAGCCGTCGATGACGATGTGGTGCCCGCGGGTGTACCAGATCCAGTCCGAATCCCCGGTCCGCAGCACCACATTGATGGTGAGCGGATCGTGTTCGATATCGATGGGCGAGCTGGCGTGGTCGTTCATCCACGCCAGCGCGGCCGCGCGCGGGTCCGGTTCCTCGCGCAGGTCCAGGCGCTTCCAGCCGGGCCGCCAGGTGGGGTCCACCACCTGATGCGGTTCGCCGTCGATCTCCAGCAGGCGCACGTGCCCGACCTCGGTCTCGGACCCGAACCGCTCGATGGCATAGAGCAGCCGGCCCACGTCGAGGTCGCCGTGGATCTCCACGTATTGCGCGATGGTGAGCGGGATGTCGGGCCTGATGCGCTGCGCGTAATAGAGCGCGGCCTGCGCGGGAGAGAGCGCGAATGGTTGAGCCGAGAATTCACCAGATGAACATTGGTCGACACGATCGGTGGCCAATGAACTCATCAAACACTCCGTTCTGCCGCTGTTGACGCAACTCCCCGAGCCCCGAAGACCGATCACGGTGGCTAGACGCGCGCACGCGCGAGCCGTAGGACGTGATCCACGCCCTATGATTCGGAGCACCCCGCCCAGTGGATCGGTGGTGATCTCGAGTTGCTCGCAACCAACAGCGGTGGCGGAGCGCAATATTAGGCTAGTTACCTCATGGCTAACCTCGCGATAAGGTCGCAACTCGCATAAGAAACCGCACTAACTCGGGCAAAACGCGCCAAAACGGGCTGACCGAACAGCACTCTGGCTATGCGCTGGCGAATCGAGAATCGCCGCCGCGGGACGGCCCTCGTCGCACGTGCCCGCGGTCTATCCGATGATGTTGTCCCGCCGGATGGTTACCGGCTCACCTGGTCGCCGGCCGGCGTCGCAGGGGTACGCGTCCGCCGCCGAATCACTGCCGCCACAGCGGCAGCCGCGGCCAGAATACACAAGATCCGTTCGGGCGCGGGGCCGAAACGAGTGGCGAGTGTCGTGTCCGTTTGCAATTGCAGTTGCGCCACCAGCGCCGCCGGAACGAACTGTTCAGTCTGCTGTTGGATGGCGCCGTCGGCGGTGATGATCGCGCTCACGCCGGTGGTCACCGAGACCACCACGGCGCGGCCGTGTTCCACCGCGCGGATACGCGACATGGCCAACTGCTGGAAGGTCATCTCGCTGTCGCCGAAGGTGGCGTTGTTGGACGGCACCGCCAGAATCTGCGCGCCCGCCTCCACCGCTTCCTGGAAGGCGCGGTCGAAGACCACCTCGTAACAGGTGGCGATGCCAATGGCCACCGGCGCGCCGCCGTTCGCGGGCCGCACGTGCACCACGCCGTCGCCGGAGCCCGGGACGAAATAGCCTGCCCGGTCGGCATAGTCGGAGAAGTGCCGGAAGAAGCCGCGCATCGGGAGGTATTCACCGAAGGGCTGGATGATCTTCTTGTCGTGCCGCTCCCCCGGCCCGTCCGCGCCGTTCCACACGATCACCGAATTGGTGGTGGTCCGGTCGTCGTTGACGAGTACCGCCCCGACCAGAATGGGGGCCTTGATGTCCCGTGAGGCCTGGGTGATGAGCGCCCGCGCGTCGGCGTTGCGGAGCGGATCGATATCGGAGGAGTTCTCCGGCCAGATGACCACGTCCGGCTGCGGGGCCTGGCCCGCGGCAACGGCTTTCGCCAGTTCCTCGGTGCGCTTGACGTGATTGTCGAGAACCGCGCGGCGCTGGGAATTGAAGTCCAGGCCCAGGCGCGGCACGCTGCCCTGGATGGCGGCGACCGTGATCGGCCGGTTGCCGTCGTCCGGGCGGGGCAGCGCGGTCCGGAGGATCACTCCGGTGAAGGGAACTATAGCCACAAGCATTGCCGCAGCAACAATCCGCGTCCACGATGTGGGACGCGAAGCCCCCCATCTGGGAGAATCAGACACACCGCCCGACACGCCCACAGCGCCCGTTTCCGGCAGCCCGCGCAAGATCAGCGCCGCCAGCGCGGTGCCCGTCAGCGCCACCGCGAAACTCACCAGCGGCGCCCCGCCGATCATGGCGAAGGGCAGATACCATCCGTCGGCCTGCCCGAAAGCCAGCCGCCCCCAGGGAAATCCGCCGAACGGAAAGCTCGACCGCCCCCATTCGGTCAACGACCAGGCGGCCGCCACCCACAGCGGCCACCCCGGCAACCGCCCGACGAGCCGCACCAGCATCCCGAACAACCCGATGTACACCGCGCACACCGTCGACAACGCGATCCACGGCACCGGCCCCACATAGATCCCGGTCCACGGCAGCAACGGCAGGAAGAACCCCAGCCCCGCCAGGAACCCGTACCCGAATCCCCCACGCAGCCGCCCGTTTCCGCGCACCGCGAGCACCAGCACCGCGACCCCCACCGGCGCCAGGAACCACAGCGTCCGCGGCGGAAAACTCGCGAACAGCAACAGCCCGGCGACCACCGCCGCCACCGCGCGCCATAACACCGGATATCGACTTGCCACGTTCGCGATGGACGGACGGCCAGCCGTTGCGGCGGCTTCGGGCGGGGCAGCGTCCGGTGTGACGACGTCGGGCGTCGCGGCCGGTTGCGTTGGGGTGGAGGCGTTTTCGGGGTGGGACTCAGGCGCCATGGATGGTGACCCCACGGTGCACGGTGCGCAGGCAGCGGGGCAAGGTGGCGTCGGGGTGCACGGGCGGCAGGCCTGGGACCCGGGAACGCGGGTCGGTGGACCAGCGCTGGACGGTGTCGGACGCGGCCGCGACCACGAGATCGCTTGCCTCCCAGACGGTATAGGAGGCGGGGGCGCCCGCGACGAGAGTGCCGGCCATGCCGTCGCGGACGCCGCCGGCGCGCCAGGCGCCGCGGGTGGCGGCGGCGAAGGCGGCGCGGGGGGAGATCTGGTGGCCGGGGGTGCGGTGGTGGGCGGCGGCGCGGATGGCTTCCCAGGGGCTGAGCGCGGTAACCGGGGCGTCGGAGCCGATGGCCAGGGAGATGCCGGCGGCGGCCATGGCGGAGAAGGGGTTCAAAGTGGCGGCGCGGTCGGCGCCCAGGCGGGTGGCGTACATGCCGTCGGGGCCGCCCCAGGTGGCGTCGAAAGCCGGTTGGACGCTGGCGATCACGCCCCACTGGGCGAGTTTGGCGATCTGGTCGGCGTCGATCATCTCGGCGTGTTCGAGGCGATGGCCGCGTGAGGCGACGGCGGGGCCGCCGAGCCCGGCGACGACGCGTTCGAAGCCGGTGACGACCGCGTCCATGGCGGCGTCGCCGATGACGTGGAAGCCGGTCTGGATGCCCGCTTCGGTGCAGGCCAGGATGTGCGCGGTGATCGCGTCGGCGTCGAGGTAGGCGGTGCCGGTGGTGTCGCGGTCAGCGTAGGGGGCGCGCAGCAGGGCGGTGTGCGAGCCGATGGAGCCGTCGACGAACAGGTCGCCGCCGAGGGCGTGCACGCCCAGTTCCTTGAGCAGGGTGCGGGCTTCGTCGGCGGTGCGCACGGCCTGGCCCCAGTAGGCGCGCACTTCCACGCCGTGGGTGAAGTCGAGGAGTTCGCGCACGTCGGTTTCGCCGGAGATGTCGGGGCCGGCGCATTCGTGCACGGCCACAATGCCGTTCGCGGCGGCGGCATCCAGGGCGGCCCGGCGGGCGCGGTCGCGCTGGGTGCGGTCCAGGGCGCCGAGGGCGGCGGCCCGCACGCGGTGGTGGGCGTCGGCGCGCAACGGTTCGCCGCGGGTGAATCCGGTGGCTTCGGTGATCCCGGGGACCGTGTCGAGCAGTGCGGCGGAGGCCATCGCCGAATGTGCGTCCACGCGAACCAGATACACGAGCCGGCCGGGTGCGGCGGTTTCGATTTCCTCGACCGACGGCGGCCGTCCTTCCGGCCAGGTGGTCTCGTCCCACCCGTCGCCGAGGAGCGCGCCGCCGGGGTGCGCGGCCGCGAAAGCCGCCAGCAGGTCCAGGCATTCACGCAGCGAGGCCGCCGCGGACAGATCCAGTCCGGTGAGTTTCAATCCCAGCGCGGTGACGTGCACGTGCGGGTCCACGAACGCGGGCGCGACGAACGCGCCGCCGAGTTCCACGATCTCCGCGTCCGGGTGCAAGGCCCGCCCCGCCCGGTCCAGTCCGACCCAGCTCACCACCCCGTCGGTGACGGCCATGGCCGTCGCGTCGGGATTACTGGAACTGTAGACACGACCGCCGACAAGCAACTGGGTACTCACGAGTTTCCAGTCTGCCCCACGCGCGCGGCCCGCCCGCAACCGCACCGGCCCACTGTGACCTGGGTCCAATAGGAAAGGGCTGGGCGCCCATTGGACACCCAGCCCGCCAATTACCGATAGCCGTCGGCTATCTGAAGACTTATCGCGGATCGATGGCCCGGAAGCCGCCGTTCTTGCCCTGCCCGTCGTCGTACCACTCGGTCACCACGGTGGCGTCGATGACCTCACCGTCCGGGTCGATGACCACATTGCGGTACCCGTAGGGCCCGACCGCCGTGGCGACCCGGCTCAGCCGCCGCGCCGCGAACGCCGCCACCACCGGCCGCAGCACGAACCGGGTGAACGGCACCAGCGCCAGCAGACCCAGCATCGAGGTCAGCAGACCGGGCACGAACATCAGCACCGCGCCCACGGTGACCAGCGCGCCGTCGGCGACCGCGGTAGTCGGCTCGACCTCGCCGCGCGCGGCCTTGCGGAACCCCTCGAACACCTTGCGGCCCTGCGAGCGCACCAGCACCAGTCCGGCCGCCGAACCCAGGATCAGCAGCGCGATGGTCGGGAACACCCCGATGAGGTGTCCGAACACCACGAGTGTGGCGATCTCGGCGATGAAGTACAGCGCGAACAATACGGCGGGCATGGCGGCGATCCTTTCGATCGATCTACCCTCCCCAACGCGCGAGCCCCCGGTTTTTCTCCCGCCTGCGTCCCGCCTCACACTCAGGCGCTGCCGGGACGAACCAGACCGGTTTCGTAGGCCAGCACCACGGCCTGCACGCGATCACGCAGGTCGAGCTTGGTCAGCACCCGCCCGACATGGGTTTTCACGGTGGCCTCGGACAGGAACAGCGCCGCGGCGATCTCCGCGTTCGAGCGTCCGGCGGCAATGTGCTCGAGCACCTCGCGTTCGCGCGCGGTGAGCGCGTCCAGCACCGACGGGTCGCGGCCCGCGCCGGGCGCGTCGGCGATGAGCCGGTCCAGCAGCCGTTTGGTCACCTTGGGCGAGACCACCGCATCGCCCGCCGCGACGCTGCGGATCGCGGAGACCAGATCCTCCGGCGGGGTGTCCTTGAGCAGGAACCCGCTCGCCCCGGCCCGCAGCGCGCCCAGCGCGTGTTCGTCCAGATCGAAGGTGGTCATGACGAGAACCCGGCTCCCGCAACCGGATTCGATGATGCGCGCGGTCGCATGCACCCCATCGATGACCGGCATCCGCACATCCATCAGCACCACGTCCGGGCGCAGTTCGGCGGTCCGGGTGATGGCGGTGGCACCGTTGTCGGCCTCCCCCACCACTTCGATGTCGGGTTGCGCACCGAGCACCATTCGCAATCCCGCCCGCATGAGCTCTTGGTCGTCGACTACCAGCACAGTGATCGGCACGCTCATCAATCTATCGGCCGCACAGCGGGAGTGGAGCGACCCCTTCCCGGAGACGACACGATCCGTTCCCGGTACCCTGTCGCGATGGCCTACGCACCGAACGCGGCACGGCGCAGTGAATCGAGCCGCCGCGCGATCTTGGCGGCCACCGCGGAGCTGTGCGCCGAGCTCGGGTACGGCCGGTTGACCATCGAGGCCATCGCCGCGCGGGCCGGGGTCAGCAAGAAGACGATCTACCGGTGGTGGCCGTCCATCGGCGCGGTCGTGGTCGAGCTCATCGACGAAACCGCTGACGAGGTGGCCACCCATCCCGATACCGGTGATCTGTTCACCGATCTGCGCACCCAGCTCGCCAATGTCATCGCCATGCTGTCGCCGCCGGAGACGTCGCTGTTCGCGGGGCTGATCGCGGCCGCGCAATCCGATCCGCAGCTGGCCGGTGAACTGCGCGACCGCCTGATCCAGCCGCGCATCGAGGAATTCCACCGCCGGATCCGCAGCGCCAAAGCCCTGGGGCAGCTGCCCGCCGACGCTGATCCGGCCATCGCCTTGGATCTGCTCTACGGGCCGATCTACCACCGCTTGGCGTTTCATCTGGGCATGCCCGAAGGCGAATATCTGGATTCGCTGATCCGGCACGCCATGCGCGCACTCGGCGGCTGACTGCGGCTCGGCGAGCCGTCGGCGGCTCGGTAGCCGGGCGCGCCCGGTCTAGGCAAACGGCTCAGGGCGCGTCCCTGTCTAGTCGATGTCGGTGCGATCCAGCGGGATGGTGGCGCGCACCGACCAGCCGCCTTGAGGATTCCGTCCGGTCGACAACGTGCCGCCCAGCACGGCGATGCGTTCGCGCATGCCGACCAATCCCAGTCCGCTGCCGGGAATTCGGAGCGCGGGGCCGAGCGTTCCGGCGGCGCCGGAGCCGGAAGTGGCCGGGCCGCATCCGCTTCCGGCCGGACCGCGACCGCCGCCGGTCCCCTGCGTGCGAGCCGGGGCGGGCGGGCCCGGGATATCGGACTGGCGCGCCCCCGGCATCGCCTGCCCAGCGGGCACGCCCGCGGTGGCCTCCAGGCTGGCGGGGGTATGCCAGCGCGGCCCGGAACCATTGCGCGGCTCGGGGTTCGGCGTCGGTTCGGTAGCGAGCCCACGGGAATCGACGATCTCGACCAGCACATCGGTGTCGCGACGGGCGACGGTCACGCGCGCGGACGGCGTAGGACCGGCGTGGCGCAGGGTATTGGTGAGCGACTCCTGAACGATCCGGTGAATACCGAGGCTGACTTCCGGACTGACGGTGTCGATTTCGCCCGTCAACTCCAAGGAGACCTGCAATCCGGTATTGCGCATCATCTCCACGACCTTGGCGATACCGGCGGTCCCGTGCTGCGGAAGTTGTTCGGGGGCATGCTCGGTACGCAGCAACTCGACGGTCCGCCGCAGCTCGCGCAGAGCGTCGCGACCGGTACCGGCGATGGTGGCGAGCGCTTTCTCTGCGGTGTCCGGGTCGTGGCGCAGGGCGAAGCGGGCACCGTCGGCCTGCACGATGATGACGCTGACAGCGTGCGCGACCACATCATGAAGTTCGCGGGCGATGCGGGTGCGTTCGGCCGCGACCGCATCGTGGGCGCGGCGTTCGCGGTCGTAATCGGCGACGGCCAAGCGGGCAGCGACCTCGTTGTCGTAGGCGTGACGAGCGCCGACGAACTCGGCCAGGGTCCAGCACAGGGCATAGAAAAGAACAATGAAGGCGAGGTCCGCGCCAATCGGCTTGCCGATCGTGATGTAGGCGATGAACGAGTCGAGCGCCAGCAGGACCAGATAGGCCAGACCCTCACGGCGGCCCACATAGGCGACCAGCGTGTAGAGCATGATGCCCAGCCCCAGCAACGCCGGATGCGCCGATTCGCTGTCATGGCCGGCCCAGTTCACCAGCGCGGCGGTCGTCGACAGCAGCACCATCGCGACCGCAGCAGCCTTGGTGTAGGTGCGCCGGACGATCATCGGCAGCACCAGGAACACGCTCAGCACCAGGTAGGCGACCTTGTTACGGCTCTCCCCCACCGCGAGCACATCGATGACGAACAGTCCGAGCGCGAGCAGCGAATCGGAAACCATGGGCTTGCCACGCAGCCACAGACTGAACCGGCGCACCACCCCACACTAGTAGCTGCGCCCGGCATGCCCGGATTCCGCGCGGCCGCCGGCGTCCGCTCCGAACGGAAACCCGAGCGACCGGGGCTCCTTCGTCGGCATCCCGGTGAACAGTTCCGATCGCTCGTCGTCCCCGGGGACGAGCCAAGTCGGCTTCAGTCCGCAGATTGCCGCCAATAGTCACCGGCAGCCGCGGGTCCCCCGGCGGCGAGCAGCAGCGGGTCCCCCGGCGGCGAGCAGCAGCGGCGGGGGACGACGGGCAGTGGCGGCGGTTTGCCCGGAGTTGGCGCGGTCTGGTTGGGTTCCGGTGTGAGTCTTGCGGACTGGGCGGTATTGCTGACGGCGGCGACGGCGGCCGGATGGGTTGACGCGGTGGTGGGCGGTGGCGGGCTGATCGTGCTGCCGACTCTGTTCGTGGTGCTGCCCGGTGTGGTTCCGCAGACCGCGTTGGGCACGAACAAGCTAGCGGCTTTCTCCGGTACCAGCGCCGCGGTGATCACGTTCGCTCGCAAGGTTCCGCTGAATTGGAAACAGCTCCTGCCCGCGGCCGCTCTGGCGGCGGTCGCTGCCGCGTGTGGGTCGGCCGCGGTCGGGCTCATCGACCGCGCGTTGTTCATCCCGATCGTGATGGTGGTGCTGGTCGGTGTGGCCATCTTCGTGACCGCTCGCCCCGCGATCGGCGTCACTATGGCCACCCATCCGCCGACTCGCCGTAAAACCCTGCTGGTCTTGGGCTTGGCCGCGGGCCTCATCGGTCTCTACGACGGCATCCTCGGCCCGGGCACCGGCACTTTCCTGATCATCACCTTCGCCACTCTGCTCGGCACCGAATTCGTCCGCGCCGCGGCCATGGCCAAGGTCGTCAACTGCGGGTCCAATCTCGGGTCCTTGGTCTTTCTCGGCGCTACCGGCCACGTGTTGTGGACCCTCGGTCTCGCCATGGCGGTGGCCAATGTCGCCGGTTCCATCGTCGGTTCCCGCATGGCCCTCGCGCGCGGCGCCGGTTTCGTCCGCATCGTGCTGCTGGTCGTGGTGATCGCCATGGTGATCCGCCTCGGCTGGCAGCAATTCGCCTGACCCGCGCGGAACTACCCCACCGCAGCGACGAAACGGCCCGGCCGGGAACGAATCCCGGCCGGGCCGTCTGCGCACTGCGACGTCACTGCCGAACGAAATCTCGTGACGATCCCGCCGCTACACCAGCACCTCGTCGTCGGCCGCGGTCCCGGCGACGTCTGATGCCGTAGCGCCGGCATCGCTTCCGTCGTTCCCCGGCCCGTCCGGCATCGGAGCCTGCTCCGGCTCGGTGGTGGCTCCGACGGCATCGACCATGGCCCCCGGATCGACCGCGGCTGTCTCCGCGTTCTCGCCCTCCCCGAACGCGTTCCCGGCCCGCATGTTCCGCACCGCTTCCTTGTACAGCTTCCCGGCATCGGCGTATTCCAGTCGTGCGCTCGCCTCCGAGATCGGGCGGAACACCGACGAATTCACATGCAAGCGCGATCGCCACGCCGGCACCACCACATTCGGCCGCGGCGGCAGTGGCGCGGCGATCTCCTGCACCACGAATTCCCCGGTCCCGCCGCGGGCAGGCGCAACAGGCTGTGAGGCCCCGGCCGACGGGCGCGCCGCCGCGTCACCGGACGGATCCCCTTCGGCACGCGGCGAATTCCCCGACGGCCCGCCGCTCTCACCGGGGGCATCCGCACGCGGACTCACGATCGCCGCCCCCGCACCGC